>NZ_JBHZGI010000001.1:0-1276461 GCF_051900535.1 Frateuria sp. GZRe12 | reverse complement strand
ACCGGCGCATCAACTGGATCGCCTCACGCTTGAACTGAGCAGTAAATCGCTGCCGTTTCTCCATCGAACACCTCCGTGCGAGGATTGTCCTCGCTTTGTGGTGTCCGAGAGAGCGGGACCAGCCCACCCCGCGCCGGCGCGTGAACCCGGCGGTCGAGGCGTGTATCGTGGCGCCCGCTCCGTGTCGGCTGGGTGGCGTGTGATTCGCGGCCTCGACGTCCGGATGGATTTGGAAACAGGGGATTTCTGTATGGATACGAGGCCCGGCGTCCGGATGGCGCGGGTGGCCGCCCTGGCGATGCCGTTCGTGGCGGTCAGCGTCTGGCTGGGAATGACGGTTGCGGGCTTCGGCGCGGCTGCGGTGATGCAAGGCGCGGTGAGCGGCCTGGCGCTGACGGTCGCTGTCATGCTGGTGGGCGGTGCGCTCGGCAGGTGGGGTGCGGTGCTCGCGGCGGCGCTCTATGTGGGCGGCGTCCTGCTGTGCGCGGCCGACGCCGTGTCCTGGGTGATCCAGGGCAGTTCCTTCAACGATCGCTTCTTCGCGCACGTCAACGTCGGCAATGTCCCGGTGACGATGGAGGCCTATCCGTGGGCCTCCGTCGGAACCGTCCTGGCGCTCGCGGCGGTCTTCTCGCTCGCGCTGCGGATGCTGCGCGGGACGGCTGGTCGGATCGCCGGCAGGAAAGCCTGGCTGCCGGCGCTGCTGCTCATGGTGCTGGCCGTTACGGTCGATGCCGCCCCGCATCGGCTGTATGGCTACTTCGCCCAAGCCGGGCGGACCGAGACCCTCGCACGTTCGGCCTATGGCAAGCGCATTCGCGCGATGCTCGATGAGGAACCGAGCCCGCCCGGGCAGGTGACTGCAAGGCCGGGGCGCAACCTCGTGTTCGTGTACCTGGAGTCGGTCGAGCGTACCTACACCGATGCCCGCCGCTTCCCCGGGCTGACACCCAACATCGACAGGTTGCGCCGGCAAGGGCTCGATTTCTCCGGCTTCGCCACCTTCCCTGGCGTGACCTATACGATCGCCGGGCTGTTCTCTTCGCAGTGCGGCGCGCCGTTTCTGATCAACAGCCTGTTCGGCGACGATTTCGGCAAGCTTGGCTTCGTGCCGAACAACGACAACACCACGGCCGGCAGTTTCCATCCGGAGCTGGCGTGCCTGGGCGATGTCCTGCACGCGGCCGGGTATAACCAGACGTTCCTGAGCGGCGTGGCGTTGAGCTTCGCCAACAAGGACGACTTCTTCCGGCTGCACGGCTTCAACCGTGCGCTTGGCAAACCCCAGATCGAGGCCCGCCACGGCGGCAAGCTGGTGAGCGAGGGCTGGGGACTGCACGACAGCGACCTGTTCGACGAGGCGCTGGACCAGTACCGCCGCGGCCAGGCGTCAGGCAAGCCGTTCAGCGTGATGATGTCCACCGTCGACACGCATCCGCCCAGGGGCTACCTGTTGCCCGGGTGCGATCCATACGCGGCCATCCGCAACGACATGCTCGACGCGGTCCATTGCTCCGACCAGTTGCTTGGCCGGTTCATCGACAAGCTATCGCGCGAGCCGGGCTGGAAGGACACGTGGTCGTGGTGATGAGCGATCACGTGAGCATGCGCAACGTCGCCTCGGCGCTCTATCCGCCGGATGACCAGCGCCAGCCGCTGTTGTTCGTCCTCAACGCAGGCCAGGGCGATCGGCCGGTGCGCATGTATCACATGGACATCGCTCCCACGGTGCTCGCGTTGCTCGGTGTCCATTCGAACGTCCGCTTCATGGCAGGCGTCGATCGCAGTGCCCCCCGCGCGTCGGATGCGGCGCTCCCCGCCGACGACGTTGCACAGGCGGTGTTGCGAGATGCCCTGTGGAAGGGACGGGAGCCACCGGCCGTGTGCGAAGGCGGCACGCTTGTCGAGTGGAATGACAAGGGGAATCAACTCGATGTGGGTGGCTGGAAACTGCCGCTGATGCTTGGCGGTTTTCCGATCGCGAGAGTTCCACCGAACCGGACTTTGCTCGTTTTTGTCGACAAGGGCAGCGCGCAATTGCAGATCCTTTCCAAAGGCGCGCAGCTGCCATGGATACAGCGGGCGCATGGCAACGGGGCGAGCGTCTTCGAGGCCACGCCGTTCGTCGACGATGACGGCAAGGAGGCACTGGCTCTCGACTGGCTTGCGCCGGGCGGCGGCTGGGCCAGTCTGGGCAAGGTTGATCGCGTGCAGGACATCCGCCTGCGCTCGCCCCAGTGCGAACGCCTGCTGCGCAGCCTGGCCAAAGCCGATCCGGAACTGCGGCAGGATTTCAGCGACGCCTTCGGCACGGTTGCGATACCCGCCGGTCGCGAACGCCGGCCGGGTTTCGTGATCTCTTCGCGGATCGCGCCGGCGGCGCCTCCGGCGCGTGCCAGCACCTTCATGTTCGCCAGGTTGCTGCGCGAACGATCCGGGTCCGGCAGCGTGCATCTCAACGCCCGCAGGCGCATCACGCTGGCGCCCTCGCGCGACCACGTCGCCATGGCCGAATTCGATGTGACCGGGCTTGCCTCGATGAGCCTCGTACCGCGGATCGACAACTTGTTGGGGCGGTGCCTCGCGCGGAACGATACCGGGGTCGTCGGCGTGCATCTTTTGCTGGACGACGTGCCGGTGATGCCGCGCTTTGTCGTCGACAGGGACTACGGAAAGGTGCTGGATCTGCCCATCCACGGTGGGCGCCGATTGCGCATCGAAGTCGACAAGGGCAATGCCACGACCGATTGCGACTACTTCGCCCTCGGCTTCTCGGACATCGTGGCTGCCCATGACGACGAGCCGACGGCTGCCGGCGTGGGTGCCATGGACTGATCGGGCATCCGGGGACGTTCTCCTCGCTTGGCTTTGCCGAGGGCCGGCGGCGATAATGGATTTTCCCTCCGCCGCCGACCCCTGCCATGACCGAAAAGACCGTACTCAACGACACCCACCGCGCGTCGGGCGCTCGCATGGTGGACTTCGGCGGTTGGGACATGCCGATCAACTACGGCTCGCAGATCGAGGAGCACCACGCCGTGCGCCGCGACGCCGGCATGTTCGACGTCTCGCACATGACCGTGGTCGACCTGCACGGGGCGCGCACGCGCGAGTTCCTGCGCCATCTGCTGGCCAACAGCGTCGACAAGCTCAAGGTACAGGGCAAGGCGCTGTACTCGTGCATGCTCAATGAGCAGGGCGGGGTGATCGACGACCTGATCGTGTACTTCTTCGACGAGGCGCATTTCCGCCTGGTGGTGAACGCCGCCACGCGCGCCAAGGACCTGGCCTGGATCGAACAGCAAGCCAAGGCCTTCGGCGTGGAAGTGAAGGAGCGTCCCGACTTCGCGATGATCGCGGTGCAGGGCCCCAACGCCCGCGCCAAGGTGATCGGTCTGCTGCACGAGGTCGACCGTCCGCGCATCGAGAAGCTCGGGCGCTTCGCCGCCGCCGCCGCGCAGGGTCCCCACGGCATCCCGCTTTTCATCGCGCGCACCGGCTACACGGGCGAAGATGGCTTCGAAATCATTGTGCCGAACGGGCAGGCAGTCGCCCTGTGGCAGGCGCTGGCCGAAGCCGGCGTCAAGCCGGCTGGCCTGGGCGCACGCGATACGTTGCGCCTGGAAGCAGGCATGAACCTTTACGGCCAGGACATGGACGAGACGGTGTCGCCATGGGAGGCGAACCTGGGATGGACCATCGTGCTGGACGAGGGCCGCGACTTTATCGGCCGCAAGGCACTCGAGGCGCAGAAGGGCGCCGGTGTACCGCGCGTGATGGTTGGCCTGGTCCTCGACGAAAAAGGCGTGCTGCGCCATGGCCAGAAGGTGCTGACCGCCAACGGCGAGGGCGAGGTCTTGTCCGGCAGCTTCGCGCCCACGCTCGACAAGGCGGTGGCGTTCGCGCGCATCCCGGCCGGCGAGCCGGGCGAGGTGCGGGTGGACATCCGCGGCCGCGAGGTGCCGGTGCGCGTGGTGAAGTATCCGTTCGTGCGCGACGGCAAGCCTTGCGAAGGCATCTGATCCAGGCTCGCCACCCTTTATAGAGTTTCCTCCGGAGCGGCTAGAATCGCCGCTCCCATCCCACGACAACGACTGGACCCGACCATGAGCGAGATTCCCGGCGACCTGAAGTTCCTCAAATCCCACGAGTGGGCCCGCGTCGAAGACAACGGCGTGGTGCGCGTGGGCATCTCCGACCATGCGCAGCGCCAGCTGGGCGACCTGGTGTACGTGGAGTTGCCGGAGATCGGCGCCAGCGTGCAGGCCGGCACCGGCGTGGCCGTGGTCGAATCGGTGAAGGCCGCGTCGGACATCTATTCGCCGGTGTCCGGCGAGATCGTCGAGGTCAACGAGCTGCTCAACGACAAGCCCGAGACCATCAACGAAGACGCCTTCGGCGACGGCTGGATTTTCGCCGTGCGCATCAGCGATCGCGCCGAACTGGACGAACTGCTCGATGCCGACGCGTACGCCGAGCAGATCGAGAACGAGGACCACTGACGTCCACCATCGTGCGTCGCCGCCGGCGGCGCACGAACGGCTCGCCGGAATCTGCGGGGCCGCCCGGAAGGTTCGATCCGGGACCGTCCGAGGTGTTCGATCATCGCCGCCGATCGTGCCGCTGGTCGACTTCCATTCATTCGAAAGAGGGCTCCGGCCGCACCCCTTGCGGCTGTTCCGGTGCGCCATTACGGCGCGCGCTCTGCGCGACGTGTCAAAACCATCGCTATGGCGCGAAGCCTTATGGAATAAGGCTTTCCGGGGTGCGGGCGATTTGCGAGGTTATTTTGTATAGGCGTTTATACGTCCATTTGTAAATGCCTTGATTTATCCGGCAACCCTTGCCGCGCGGCCCTTTGCGGCCTCCCGTAGGGGCTTCCGGCTGGTTGAATTTTCTGGTCGAAATCAATTGACAGTTGAAATCTTCAGGAATAGCTTTCGCTTCAGATCAGGGGAACGGGTCCACATGGCAGCATCGAAATTCATAACGCCTTATGTCGATCACGGCGAGAAGGCCGGCGCGGTGCGCAAGATCACCGTGTCGATTCCGCTGCATGTCCTGCGTCTGCTTTCCGACGAGCGAACCCGCCGTCAGGTGAACAATCTTCGGCACGCCACCAACAGCGACTTGCTGGTGGAGGCGTTCCTGCACGCTTTTACTGGGCAACCACTGCCAACTGATGAGGAGCTGAGACGAATGGCCACTGCCAAGAAAACCACCGCGAAGAAACCGGCCGCCAAGAAGGCGCCCGCCAAGAAGACTGCCGTGAAGAAGGCCACCGCGAAGAAGCCGGTTGCCAAGAAGCCGGCGACCAAGAAGGTCGCTGCTAAGAAGGCTGCCCCGAAGAAGGCTGCCGCCAAGAAGCCGGCCGCCGCCAAGAAGGCCGCCGTCAAGAAGGTTGCCGTCAAGAAGGTTGCCGCCAAGAAGGCGGCCCCGAAGAAGGCCGCGCCGGCCAAGGTGGTCAAGGCCACCAAGACCGCCAAGGCCAAGAAGTAAGTTTTTCCACAAGACCAACAAGCGGTATCGACTTTCTCTCCCTGCGGTGCCCAGCGCAGGGAGGGTACTTCGAAGAGCGATTCGTCCCGGCCCCGGCCGGGACGCTTCGTTTCAGGGGCCTGAAAACACAGGTCTGCCGGGGATCCCCGCATTTGCCGCAACGGCGCATTGGCGGTAACTTGTGCGCACTCGCGCCGCGCACGTCCAGGGGGACGGCCGCTCCTACAGGGGGAAAAAGCGCGGGTATCTCATGCCAGCCAATGGTGAACGTCCCATGGATACCCGTACCAGTTCGATGCGCGCGCACGCGCGCGGGGCCGCCCGCCCCACCTTGATCGCCGTTATCGCCATTTTCGTCCTGCTGGCCGTGGCCAGCTGGTTCCTGATCCTGCAGCCGCACCAGGAGCTGGTCATGCAGGACGGCGGCGGCCATCCGTCCACCCCGGTGTCCACCGACAAGATTGCCGTGGCGCCGCCGGCCAACGTCGAGGCGATGGACTTGAACCAGCTGCTGGCCGAGGCGCGCAAGGCGATGAACGACCATCGCGTGCTTGCGCCAGCCGGCAACAACGCATTCGAGTTCTACCTGAAGGCGCTGGAGAAGCAGCCGGGCAACCCGGTCGCCACCGACGCCCTGCGCGAAACCTTCCCCTTCGCAGCCAGCGGCGCCGAGCAGGCGATCAACGGGCGCGACTTCAACGAGGCGCAGCGCGAGATCGACCTTCTCGCGAAGGCCGACCCGGCCAACTACACGCTGACGATCCTGCGCTCCAAGCTCGATGCCCAGCGCAAGCTGCTGGACAAGGAACAGCAGCAGGCGCTCGAGCAGCAACGCCAGCAGCAGCTGGCCGCCGACAAGGCCGCAGCGGACAAGGCGGCCGCCGACAAGCTCGCCACCCAGCAGAAGGCGCAGCCGTCCGAGCAAAAGGCGCCGACCGAGGTCGCAGCGACCAACACGCCGGCCACCGCCGAGCCGAACAAGCCGGCGGCGCAACAGGTCGTATCGACCGAGCCGGTGATGACCAAGTATGTGCCGCCGCGCTTCCCGACCCAGGCGCAGCGTACCCGCACGCAAGGCTGGGTCCTGGTGGGTTACACCGTCGATACCGAGGGCAATGTCGGCGGCGTGCAGGTGGTTGATGCGCAGCCGCGCCACATGTTCGATCGCGAGGCGGTCAACGCGGTTGAACGCTGGAAGTACAAGCCGGCCACGCGCAACGGCACGCCGGTGGAAGCGAAGCTGCAGAAGAAGATCGAGTTCAAGCTCTGAGCCGATGCTCAAGGGACGAAAGGGCAGCGCCTGGCGCTGCCTTTTTTTTGCGCGGGCATCGCCACGACTGGGCTCCGCGCCGGGCAGGCGAGCTGCCGATCAGGCGGTCGGTGCAAGCACCGTCGGGCCGTGCCGCCGGTTTCGTCTAATGGCGACGGTGGCGCCTCGGGCTTGCCCTTCGCGGGCGATCGGGGGCGCTCTTTTCAAGACCCGCCCAGTCCACGTGCGGCAGGCCGAGCAGGCTGTCGAACACCATCGGCATCAGGCCCGAGGGCGTCGGCACGCCGGCATTCCACATCGTTACCACGCCGGCGTGGTATTTGGGGAAGAAGCCGATCATGGTGCGGTAACCCTCCACCGCACCGGCGTGATAGACCAACGTTTCGCCGCCGTAGGTGAACACCCGCCAGCCCAGTGCATAGGCTGCGGAGGTGAGTCGGCCATTGCGCCAAGGTGATGAGTGCAGTTCCGTCGGCGTGCGCACGCCTGGGTCGTGCAGCACTTCCAGCGTCGCGGGGGAGAGCACGTCGGGGCGTCCGCCCATTTGCGCGACCAGCCACTTTTCCATGTCGCGCAGGCTGGCGTTGACACCGGCCGCCGGGGCGACGCGGTAGTAGTTTTCCTTGGGCTCGAAGGGGACCCAGCCGCGCCGGGTACGCCGGTGGGGACGCGCCCAACTCTTGCTCGATTCCAGTCCGGCGCGACCGTAGCTGGCGGTGGACATGCCCAGTGGCAGGAAGATGCGGCGGTCGACCAGCTTGTAGAAGAAGTTGCCGGTCATGGCGTACACGACATCGCCGATCAGGCTGAAGGCGACGTTCTGGTAGCCGTAGCATTTGCCCACGCCGCAGGTCATGTCGACCTGGTCGAGCTTGCGTACCAGTTGCTCGTAGGGGACGTCGTCCTCGAGCATGTTGTCGTAGGTGTTGCGCGGCAACCCGATCCGCTGACCGAGGATGTCGGCGACGGTGGCGCGCTGCGTGTCGGGCACGTTCTTGAGCTTGAAGAACGGCAGCACGTTGACCAGGCGCGTGTCCCACGCGAGCTTGCCGTCCTGCACGAGGACCGCGGTGAGGCCAGTGGCAAAGGCCTTAGACAGCGAGGCCAGCCGGAACACCGTGTCGGGCTTGACTGGTTCCTTGTCGGCCGCGTTGGCGTAACCGATGGTGCCCTCGAACACCACCTTGTCGTTCACCACGACCGCGGTGGCCAACCCGGCAACCGAATTGCGCTGGTCGAGCTTGCCGAGCCACTGCCTGTACGCCTCCAGCGTTTCCTTCACTCGTTCGGGCGGAAGCGACTGCGGGGCGGACTGGATGGTTGGGGCGGGGGCGGGTGGTGAAGCCGGCGTTGAGGCGCGGGCAAGTACAGGAGTGGTGGCTGCGCCCAGGAGGCCGGCGACCAGCAGGGAAAGCGTACGAAGCTGCATGCCTGGAAGAGTCCGGCGCAAAGCCATGGAAAGTGGAGAAGAAAACCGGCCTGGAGCAGGCGCGATTCTTGAATTGTGGGCCACTTGACCTGCCTCTACAACGTGAACAGGCAGGCGTCAGGCTGCCTGGGTTCAGCCGGTAGGTATGCGCGGGAAAGACGTTGCGTCCGGTTGGCGAGAGCGGGCGCGGCGGCCATGCTAGGCTTTTGCGCTCCTCCTGAGGCTGGACTCTCCGTGAGCCTGCGCCACAACGCCCGCGCCGACCAGCGCACCGGGCTGATCCTGTCCACGCTGGCCTTCTTCCTGGTGATGGCCGGCTACTACATCATCCGTCCAGTACGCGACCAGTTGGGCGGCGCCGTCGGGTCGCAGTCGCTGCCGCTGTTCTATGCGGTGACCTTCGCCGTGATGCTGCTGCTGACGCCGGTGTTCGGCTGGCTTGTCGCGCACGTATCGCGGCGTCGGCTGCTGACGTGGAGCTACAGCTTCTTCATCCTCTGCCTGGTCGCGTTCGTTCCCGCGTTCCTGGCGCAGGAAAGGATCGGCGCACGCCTGCTGGGAGTGGTGTTCTACGTCTGGGTCAGCGTGTTCAACCTGTTCGTGGTGTCGCTGTTCTGGAGCTTCATGGCCGACATCTTCGCCAGCCAGCAGGCGCGGCGCGTGTTTCCGCTGATCGCGCTCGGTGGCATGGGCGGGGCGATCTTCGGACCGCTGCTGACCCGGCTGCTGTTGCACGTGCTCGGCGTGGCGCAACTGCTCCTGGTGTCGTCCTTGGCGCTGGGCCTGGCGCTGGTGTTGCTGCTGCAACTGTCCGCGCGCGACGAGCAGGCGGGCGACGGGCGTGCCATGCAGGGCACCGGTGGTTCGCTATGGGCCGGCATCCGCGAGCTGTGGTCGCGGCCGTTCCTGCGCTACATGGCGATGCTGATGCTGCTCGGCGACGGTATCGGTACGCTGGCCTACGCGCTGATGGCCGATTACGCGAAGGCGCACTTCGTCGACCGCGTCGCACGCACATCCTTCTACAACGACCTGGACCTGGCGACGAACGCGCTGGGTGCCCTGCTGCAACTGACGCTGACGCGCTGGGTGATGGTGCGCTTCGGCGCCGGCTGGGGCCTGGTGGTGCCGGCGCTGGTCAACATCGGCCTGCTGTTGATGGTCGCGGTGTTCGGCACCGGTGACGTGCGGCTGCTGGGGATGGCGGTGCCGCTGCTGGCCGTGATGCTGGTGACCACGCGCGGCTTTGCCTACGGCATGACCAAGCCGGCGGTCGATGCGTTGTACACCCGCGTGCCGCGCGAGACGCGCTACAAGGGCAAGAACTTCGTCGAGACCGCCGTGTGGCGCTTCGGCGACGTGCTGGTGACCAGCGGTGTGAGCGTGCTGACGTGGCTGGGCGTCGGCGTCGGCGGCATGGGGCTGATCGGCGCGGGCGTGGCGGCGACGTCCGCCTGGGTGGCGCGTCGCGCAGGGCGAGCGCCGGATCTGGCCAGGGACTGAGCCCGGTCGTGGCCGTAGGGTGGGTTTCAGCCCAACACACCTGCCCCCCCACAGATCAATGGCTTAAGCCAACCCTGCGGAAACGCGTCAGCTGGTGATGTAGCGCTGCAGCTGCTCGATCTGCTCCGCCTGCGCGTCGATCACGGCCTTGACCAGGTCGCCGATCGAGATCACGCCGACCACGCGCTCGCCCTCGACCACCGGCAGGTGGCGCACGCGGCGCTCGGTGCACAGGCGCATGCAGTCGAACACGTCGGTTTCGGGCGAGATGGTGAGCGGCTCGCCGCTCATGATGTCGGCCACCGCGGTCTGCGCGGAGGAACGGCCCTGCAGGATCACCTTGCGAGCGTAGTCGCGCTCGGAAACAATGCCCGACAGCGTCTCGCCCTTCATCACCACCAGCGCGCCCACGCGGCGCTCGGCCATCTGCCGGATGGCGTCCAGGACGGGCGCCTCGGGTGCGATCGCATAGACGTCACTGCCCTTGCTTTGCAGAAGATGCCTTACCTGACGCATGCCCGGTGCTCCTCTTCGGCCTGCGGCGGAGTGTAACGCTGGCGCGTCGGCAGGGCGTGTAGGAACTCGTCGCGCGCAACGCCGCCTTGTGGAGCGCCGCCCCCGACTGGTTCTTACACAGGGCGGCGGTCGTCGTGCGGGCGCTCTTCCTCGATGAAATACAGCGGCCGCTGCTTGCTCTCGGCATAGCTGCGACCCAGGTATTCGCCGATCACGCCCAGCGCAAGCAGTTGCACGCCGCCAAGGAACAGGATGACCAGCATCAGCGTCGGGTAGCCGCGCACCGGGTCGCCCCAGATCAGCGACTTGGTCAGCACCCACACGCCGTAGCCGAACGCCAGCACCGACGAGCCCAGACCGACCCAGGTGGCCAGCCGCAGCGGCGCGCTGGAGAAGGAGGTGATGCCTTCGATCGCCAGTTGGGTCAGCCGCCAGTAGTTCCACTTGGTGCGGCCGCTGTGGCGCGGTTCGCGCTGGTAGTGCACGGCCGTCTGGCGGTAGCCGATCCAGGCAAACAGGCCTTTCATGAAGCGCTGACGTTCGCGCAGTCTCGACAGTGCGTCCAGCGCGCGGCGCGAGAGCAAGCGGAAGTCGCCGGTATCGCGTGGCAGCGGGGTGTCCGAGACCCGCTCCATCGCGCGATAGAAGGCCGCGGCGGTGAAGCGCTTGAGCCGCGTCTCGCCGGCGCGTGCGCTTCGCGTGGCGTAGACCACATCGAAACCGGCGCGCCACTGTGCCACGAGCTCGGGAATCAGCTCGGGCGGGTCCTGCAGGTCGGCGTCGATCACCACGGCGACGCCCTTGGTGACGTGGTCCAGCCCCGCGGTCAGCGCCGCCTCCTTACCGAAGTTGCGCGAGAGCTTGAGCGCGCGCACGCGCCGGTCGCCGGCCAGCAGTGACTCGATCGTCCGCCAGGTGCCGTCGGTGCTTCCGTCGTCGACGTAGAGCACGGCGCTGTCCAGGTCCAGCGTGTCGAGCACGGCGCCCAGGCGCTGGTGGAAGGCATCGAGCACGGCCGCCTCGTTGTAGGCGGGGACGACGACGGTCAGTTCGCTCATGGCTCAGTGTCCTCGGCGCACGCGCGGGGGGTGGCTGGCGTCCAGATAGCCGGGCCCACCCAGGTGCTGCATCTGCCGCTGGATCCATTGCGTGCGGCGCTGGACGTAGGCGCTGGGACGATCGGCATGCAGGCGGCGCGGACTGGGCAGTACGGCGGCCAGGCGCGCGGCCTGCGCTGGCCCCAGTCGCGCCGGCGGCACGTGGAAGTACGCGTCGCTCGCCGCGCCCACGCCATAGATGCCGTCGCCTAGCTCGGCGATATTCATGTACACCTCGAGGATGCGCCGCTTGGGCCAGGTCAATTCGATCAGCACGGTGTAGTAGGCCTCCAGTCCCTTGCGTACGAAACTGCGGCCGTTCCACAGGAACAGGTTCTTGGCGACCTGCTGGCTGATGGTGCTGGCGCCCCGCAGGCGCTTGCCGTCGTCGGCATCGTCCAGTGCGTCCTGGATCTGTTCCAGGTCGAAGCCGTGGTGGAAGGGAAATTTCTGGTCCTCGCTGGCTACCATCGCCAGCGGCACATACGGGGAGACGCGATCCCACGGCACCCAATGCTGCTGCAGCCGGAGATCGTGCTCGCCATGCAGCAGTGCACCCACGCGCCGCTCCATCATCACCGCCGAGGTCCACGGCGGCACGAAGCGCAGCGCCAACACCACCAGCCATGACAACGCGAACCACGACACCGCCAAAATGGCGAGCGGGCGCAGCAGGCGGCGGAGGGCGGTGCGCAGCGGTGGCATCGTCTTGGCGTCGACCTTCGGTAGCGATCCTGGGGAGTATAAGCGGCCCATTGTCCCGCGCCGGCGCCGACCCCACTTCTTCCGATTCCCCGTGTCGAGGTCATCTTCTGTGGAAACCGTGCTTGTCGAGGACGTGCTACATCGTTTCGTGCTGGAACGCGCCGGCGTGCGCGGCGTGCTCGTGCGGCTGGGCGCCGCCTGGCGCGAGGTCGCCGGGCGCGCGGACTACCCCGCGCCACTGCGCGAACTGCTCGGCCAAAGCCTGGCCGCCAGCGCGTTGCTGACCGGCAACATCAAGCTGGATGGTGCGTTGTCGATCGAGCTCAAGAGCGGCGGCGCGCTGCGCCTGCTTTTCACCGAGTGCAGCGATCAGGGACGGTTGCGCGGCCTGGCGCGGTGGAACGATCCGCTGCCCGAACCATTGGATCTGGCCGCGCTGCCGGGCGCCGTCATGGCGATCACCATCGGCCACGCCGAGCGCGGCCAGCGCTACCAGGGCCTGGTCGAGCTCAGCCAGCCGGACCTGGCCGGCGCGCTGGAAAACTACTTTCGCCTGTCAGAACAGCTGCCCGCACGCCTGCTGCTGGCGGCCGACGGCGCGCACGCGGTCGGGCTGATGCTGCAGAAGCTTCCGGACGAAGGCGGCCACGGCGCGGCCGAGGACGAGGACGCCTGGAACCGCGTACTGCACCTGACCGGCACGCTGGGCCGTGAGGAAATGCTGGCCACGGCGCCGGAGAAGTTGCTGTACCGGCTCTTCCACCAGGAAACGGTGCGGCTGTTCGAGCCGCGACCGCTGGCGTTCGGCTGCAGTTGTTCACGCGAGCGAGTGGAGTCGATGCTGCGCTCGCTGGGGCGCGATGAAGTGGAAGCGGCGCTGGCGGCGCGCGATGACGAGATCGAGGTGATCTGCGAGTTCTGCGCGCAGCGCTACACCTTCGACCGCATCGATGCCGAACACGTGCTCAGCGGCGGGGTCGGTGCCGATACGTCCACGACTTCGCAGTAAACCGGTAGGGTGCTTCAGCCCACCATCGTCACGGCCTGCGGTGGGCCGAACCCACCCCTACGCCGCCATCGTGTCCGTCACGCCACGGCTGGCGTGGGATCGGCAGGCAACCACACGCTGATCGGCTGCGGGCGGGCGAACAGGAAGCCTTGCCCGAAGCGGCAACCGACCCGCATCAGCGCCTGGCGCTGGTGCTCTTCTTCGATGCCCTCGGCGATCACGAGCATGTTCAGCGAATCGGCCAGCACCTGGATCGCGCGCACCACGGCCACGCCCTGGCTTTCGCCTTCGCGCGGCAGTTCGGTGATGAAGGAGCGGTCGATCTTCAGCGTCTCGAACGGATACTGGTGCAGGTAGCTCAGCGAGGAATAGCCGGTACCGAAGTCGTCCAGCGCCACCCGCACGCCGCGGCTGCGCATGTTCTCAAGGATGCGCTTGACCTGCGCCGGGTTATCCAGCAGCGCGCGTTCGGTCACCTCGATGCGCACCTGCCGCGGCGGCAGGCCGTGCTCGGCCAGCAGCGCGAGCAGGCGCGCGTCGAGGTCCGGGAGGCGGAAATGGCGGCCGGAGACGTTGATGCTGACGAAGCCGTCCTTGCCCAGCAGCGCCGGCGCCTGCGCGCAGACCTGCTCGAAGATCTGCCAGTCGATGCTTTCGGCACAACCGGCTTCCTCGGCGATGATCAGGAATTCGCCCGGTGCGAGCAGGCCACGGTCGGGGTGGTGCCAGCGCAGCAGCGCCTCGTAGCCCACCACGCGACCGTCTTCCAACGCCACGATGGGCTGGTAGAAGGGCACGAATTCGCTACGCGCCAGGCCGCGGCGCAGGTCGCTTTCGAGCTCGAGCAGCGACAGGGCCTCGCGACGCAGCCGGTCGTCGAACACGGCCGCTCGATGGCGGCCTTCGTCCTTGGCGCGGTACATCGCCGCGTCGGCATCGCGCAGCAGTTCCTCCGGCTTCTGGTAGTGCGGGCCGGGGAGGGCCACGCCGATCGAAGCGGAGGTGAAGATCTCCTTGGCGCCCAGCCGGAACGGCACCTGCAGCTCCCCGATGACGCGCTCGGCGACAGTCACGGCGGTGCCAGGATCGACGATGCCCTCCAGCAACACGGCGAACTCGTCGCCACCGAGTCGCGCGACCACGTCACGGGTCTTCAGGCAGGCGCGGATGCGCCCGCCGACCTGGAAAAGCAGGTCGTCGCCGACCAGGTGGCCGACAGAGTCGTTGATCACCTTGAAGCGGTCCAGGTCGATGAACAGCACCGCGAACCCGCCCTCGTCCGGTTCGCTGCGATAGCGCTCCAGTGCCTGCTCCATGCGTTGCAGCAGCAGCGTGCGATTGGGCAGGCCGGTCAGCGAGTCGTGCAGGGTTTCGTACTTGAGCCGGCGCTCCACGCGCTCGCGCTCGGCGATCTGTTCGCGCAGGTCGCGGTTGGCCAGCGCCAGCGCGCGGGTGCGTTCGGTGACGCGCCGCTCCAGCCCGGCGTAGGCCTGCTTGAGCGACTCGGCGGTATGCTTGCGCTGCAAGGCGTTGGCGATGTGGTAGCTGACGAAGGTGAGCAGTTCCTGGTCGCGCTCGTTGTAGGTGTGCTCGGGGGTGTAGCTCTGCACCGCCAGCACGCCCATCACCTTTTCGCCCCAGACCAGCGGCACGCCGAGCCAGCACAGCGAATGGGTGCCCTGGCGCTGGATCTCGCCCAATGCGGTCAGCCGTTCCAGCTGCTCCGAGTCGGCCAGAAGTGGCTTGCCGTGGCGCAGCACGTACTCGGTCGCGCCGCGACCGTGCAGGCGCGGGGCAGGGACGTTGTCGACCTCATCGACCGAGTAGGGGAAGGTCAGCTGCCCGTTGTCCTCGTCGACCAGCGCGATATAGAAGTTGCGTGCGTACAGCAGACCACCGATGACCCGATGCACCGCCGAGTAGAACGTGTCCAGGCCCTCGGAGGTACTGGCCAGCTCGGCGATGCGGAACAGCGCCGCCTGCAATCGCTCGCCGCGCTGGCGCTGCAGCACCTGCTGGCGAAGCACGCGATTGGCCTCGCGCAGCGCGGCCGTGCGGTCGGCCACGCGCCGTTCGAGCTCGGCCTGCGCCTGGCGCTTCTCCAGTGCGGTCTGCACGTGCTGGGCCACGTAGCAGAGCAGCTCACGGTCCTGCGTGGTGTATTGGGTATCGGCGCGGTAGCTCTGGATCACGATGCCGCCGACCACCTTGGCCTCGCGCAGCAGCGGCACGCCCAGCCAGTGTTCGCAGTCCGGCCCGATCAATACCAGGCGGTCCGGTACCGTGCGGTTGAGCTCCTCGATCGAGCCCATCATGGCCCGCCCTCCCTTGAGCAGGTTCCAGGTCAGGCTGTGCTCAAGGTCGGACAGCGGCACGCTGCGCTCGGGCGAGGGCGGGTCGCGATCGGCCGCGTCGGCGTAGTACGGGAAGCGCACGCTGTCGGTGGCTTCGTCGTAAAGCACGATGTAGAAGTTTTCCGCGTACATCAGGCTGCCCACGATGGCGTGCAGCGAGCGCATCATCTCGGCCATGTTGCGTTCGGTGCCGGCCTGTTCGGCGATCGCGAACAGCGCGCGCTGCAGCCGCTCGGCCAGCGCCAGGCGGGAAATCGCCTCGTACAGCCGCGCGGTCTCGGCCTGCTGGCGCATCCGCGTGCCGGCCAGGCGGCCGAACCAGGCCAGCCGCTCGCGCAGCGGTTCGGACAGCGGCACCTCGGGTTCCAGCACGAGTATGCGCAGTCCCTGGGGGTCTTCGGCCAGTTCCATCCGGCCCGCGGTGGCGGGAACCTCCTCGCCACCGAGCTGGCGCCATCCCAGCCGGGCGCGCACGTGCCAGTCCGACAACAATGTCTCGCAGACGGCCGCGACGCTGCCCGCATCCGGTGCCCCGAACAGCCGCTCGACCGCCCGATGCAACACTTCCCGGTCGGCCGGGAAGGTCGTGGGCTCGCGGGTGGGGGGAGCCGGGTTCATGGCGCTTCTCAGGTTCCGTGGCAGGGCCGTGGCGTGACTATATCGTGCGCAGCGGGCTTTGTAGGAGTCCGATTTGACTGATTTTTTAACCGCGGGGAACCCTGTTTTCACGTCGGGGTCCATGGGCATGGGATATGTGCCTGGGTTCACCGTTTGAGCGGCCGATCCCCTGCGATGGGGTGTTAGGTAAACGTAAAGGAGCTATACTGTCCCCAACGAATGGCATACGCCCGCCTGTCACCTTCCGACTGCATATCATCGACCCATGCGCCGCATCCTGCCCCTCCTGACTTTGCTGATGCCGCTCGCCGCGGCAGGCCAGTCGCTGGCTGGGAACACGCAGGCGCAGGAGCTGTTGCATCCGGTAACGGGGCGGGCGGTCGACCTCGGTTATGGCGTCGTGGTGCCGATGTGGCGTGACCGCGATGGCCACATGCTCATGCTGAAGGCTGCCGCGCAGCCGGCTGGTTCGAGCCAGCGTGCCGATGCCTCGTTGTCGTTCCCCGTGGTCGATGCCGGGAACGTGACTTCGACCGACCTGCAGTACGGACTGGATCCGCATCTGCAGATCCACGCCGGCGTGAGCGAACACAACGGAATGGCCCGCGGTCCGCGGGTGGTCGGCAGCGAAATTGGCGCCACCTACAATCTCGGTCGCTATAGCGTGGGCGTGAGCGTAGGCGCCGACAGCACGCCCGACCAGCGCCTGCCGCGCGTCCTGCCCGGCGCCACGCCGGGCGTCAATGGCCTGCCCGACTTCGACAGCAGCGCCCAGCTCAACGCACGTGGCCGCGTGGCGGTCGGCGGGCAGAGCGGCATCGACCTGGGCGCGAGCGTGGGCCGGATCCGCCTGCTGCCGGGCAACGAATTGGGTGTCAACTCGCTGGACCAGAAGGCGCTGAGCTTCGGCGTCGACCACGGTCCGCTGAGCGGCATGCTCGTCGGTCGCACCATGCAGCCGACGCTGCCGGGCGGTTACTACGGCGACAAGCGCTGGAGCAGCATCGACCTGGGCGTCACCCTGCGGCTGCCATGGCAGGGTGAGTTGAGCATCGGTGCGCAGAACCTGTGGTCGTCGGGGGCCTCGGTGCCTACTCCGGCCGGTCCCGAGCCCGACCAGTCGCGCACGCCGTACGTGCAGTATCACCAGGACCTGTAAGCCTTCACCGAACACGGAAAAAGGCCGTCGCATGCGACGGCCTTTTTGTTTCGACTCCCCCATACGCGCCGAGCATGGCAGACGACGCCACCGGATCGTCGAAGCTGCCAACATCTGGAAAGCCAGCCGCAGGTGGCGTTGGGTCGCTGCGGGAGAGGCGGGCGGAAAAGCCATAGGTCCTTCCGCCGCGGCGCCGCAAACCTCACTCCTTCTTGCGGATGCGCAGGTCACCGCTGAAGGTTTCCACATGGATGCGTCCCTTGCTGCCGGCGACCTCGGTGTTGAGTTCGCTGCCAGGGCCATGGTCGTGCTCGATGGCCTGGCCGAAGTCGCTGCGCAGGTCGCCACTGAAACTGCTGGCGTGGATCGATGCGGACAGGTTGGCGGGCACCTGGATCTGCACGTCGCCGCTCATGCTGTCGACTTCGATGCTGCCGTCGTCGGCGAGGCCGCCGTTGAGCTGCACGTCGCCGGAGACCGTACTCAGGTCGAATTTCTGCCACGGACCACCGCTCGCCTGGATGCGGCCGGAGACCGTCTGCAACTCGGCCTGGCTGCCCAGCGCAGGGGCGAGGATGTCGCCGCTGACCGTTTGCAGGTCGGCGCGCACGGCGTGGCCGGACTGCTGCACGGTGCCGCTCACGCTTTCGACCGAGAGGTCGGGTGTGCGGGCGTTGATCCGCACGCGGCCACTGACCGAGTTGACCGAAATGTCGCCGCCATCCATGCCGTCGATGCCCAGCGGTGCACTGACCACTTCCACGTCGAGCGAGGCACCCTTGGGAACGTGCAAGTCGAGCGTGGTATCGCCCATGGAATTGTCGCCGTTCCAGTTGAACCAGCCTTTGGAACCGTCGCCCTTGGGCTTGACCTTGATTTCCAGGTCACCGTTGTCGCCGTCGATGACCAGTGGAGCCGCGCCGTCTCCGAGCGTGCCCGTAACCTGCACCTCGTTGCGGTCCCAGGCAGTGATGGTCACCTGGCCCTTGACGTTGCTCACGTTGATGCGCGCGTCGGCGTTTGCCGGGTGGCGCAGGTTGATCGGCGTGTCGGCAAGCGCCTGGCCGATGCACAGGGTGAGCAACAGGGGAAGGTAACGAGCGGTTTTCATGGGTTGACTCCTTGAACGGTGTTCTCAGCCGGCCTGCTGATCAAGCTGGCGCAGCCGCGATTGCTGTTGGTGGGTGCGCGACAGGAGTCGCTGCAATGCCGGCGAATGGGGCGCCTGTTCCAGCGCCTGCCTGAGTTCCAGGCGCGCGGCGTCCAGTTCGATTGCCGCGCCGGCCAGACGCGGGTCGTCCGGCTTCCACGGCGCCTGGGCGGTGGCCGTGGCGGTTTGCGGGTGGTCGAGCAGCTGGCCCTGGCGCGTGCTTAGGGACACGGCGAGCAGGCTCAGGCCGGCGAAGCTGGCGGCAAGTAGCCAACCCGGGCGCGAGCTGCTGCGCGCCGGCGCGGTCGGTTCCAGCGCGGCGTCGATGCGCGCCCACAGATCGTGGGCCGGTGCGATCGGCGCGCGCAATTCGCGCAGCTGGCGACGCCATTCGAATTCGTTCATGACGGTTCTCCGGGTTCAAGCATCCGGCGCAGCAGGCCGCGGGCCCGATGCAACTGCGCCTTGGACGTACCGACGGCCATGTCCAGTTCGCTGGCGATCTCATCGTGGCGCCAGCCTTCCACGTCGTGCAGGACCAGCACCGCGCGGGCGCGGGGCGGCAGTTTGGCGATGGCGCGTTCCAGCTCCTCGCGCTCGGCGGCGCAGAAGGGCACCTCGCCCGGGTCGGGCAGGTCGTCCTCGCCGACGAAACCGACCGGCTGCGCGCCGCGCGAACGGATGTCCATCAGTGCCACGTTCACCGCCAGCCGGTACAGCCACGTGCCGAAGGCACTTTCGTAGCGGAAGTCGGCGAGCTTCTGCCAGGCGCGCACGAACGCGTCTTGGGTCAAGTCTTCGGCGCGCGCGTGGTCGTAGCCGGCCAGTCGGTAGACCGCGCCGTAGATGCGGTCGACGTGCTGGCGATACAGCCGCTGGAACGCCTGGCGATCGCCCCTGGCCGCGGCGCGCGCGTCGTCGGCGTCGGACCACGCGACAGGCGGTGGCGGCATCGGACTTCCAGTGGCGAGGCAGGCGGCATCCATCTTGCCAGCTTGGATGCACGCAAGTGGCGGAACGTTTAAGAAGGCGCACCCGCTCCGCTTCGGAGCGAGAGGCGGGCGAGGGCGATTGTCACGGTTTGGCGCCTGCCTGGCGGGCTGCGCTTTGGCTTGCATCGGTCCAGACGCTTTCGCGAGGGTGGTCCTTCACTCAAACCCTCACCCGGCGGGGAGAGGAGCTGATGCGCAGCTGGGCTGGATCGGGCGCGCCCTTCCAACCCCTCTCCCGACGGGAGAGGGGTTTGATGCCATCAGGCCGTGGCGGCGCGCGGCGCGGTTTCGGCGGTGGACAGGCCGCTGGCCACGCGCTGCTGCTCCTGGCGCAGGCGTTCGGGCATGCGCGGGCCGAAGCTGGCCAGGTACTCACCGATGGCGTCCAGCTCGGCCTGCCAGCCCGCGGTGTCGATGTCCAGCAGTTCGCTGGCGGCTCCGCGCGGCAGGTTCAGGCCCTCCAGCTTCAACTCGCCTTCGGCCGGTACGATGCCGATCGGCGTCTCCACGCCACGCGCCATGCCATCGACGCGCTGGATCATCCATTCCAGCACACGCAGGTTTTCGCCGAAGCCCGGCCAAAGGAACTTGCCGTCCTTGCCCTTGCGGAACCAGTTGACGTGGAAGACTTTCGGCAGCTTCATGCCCGGCTTGTCGAACGACAGCCAGTGCGCGAAGTAGTCGCCGTAGTGGTAACCGCAGAATGGTTTCATTGCCATCGAGTCGCGGCGCAATACGCCGACCGCGCCGGTGGCAGCGGCAGTGGTTTCCGAGCCCATCGCCGCGCCCATCAGCACGCCGTGCGCCCAGTCGCGCGCTTCCATCACCAGCGGGAGGAGCGAAGGACGGCGGCCGCCGAAGACGATCGCGTCGATCGGCACGCCCTGCGCGTCCTCGGCCTTCTCCGACCAGGTCGGGCACTGTTTCGCGCTCACGGTGAAGCGCGAGTTCGGGTGTGCGGCCGGACCATTGGCGGCGTCATAGGGACGGCCTTGCCAGTCGGTGACCGGCGTGCCGGGCAGGCCTTCCCACCACGGCTGGTTGTCGGCGGTGACCGCGACGTTCGTGAAGATGGTGTTGCGCGAGATGGATTTCAGCGCGTTGGAATTGGTCGCCGTGCTCGTGCCCGGCGCCACGCCGAAGAAACCGGCCTCCGGGTTGATCGCGTACATGCGGCCGTCCGCGCCCGGGCGCATCCAGCAGATGTCGTCGCCCACGGTCCACACCTTCCAGCCGTCCTTGCGGTAGCCCTCCGGCGGAATGAGCATGGCCAGGTTGGTCTTGCCGCAAGCCGACGGGAAGGCCGCGGCGACGTAGCGGGTTTCGCCCTTGGGATTTTCGAGGCCGACGATGAGCATGTGCTCGGCCAGCCAACCCTCGTCGCGGGCCTGGTTGGAGGCGATGCGCAAGGCATGGCACTTCTTGCCCAGCAGTGCGTTGCCGCCGTAGCCGGAGCCGTAGGACTTGATCGTGCGCTCCTCGGGGAAGTGCATGATGAAGCGGCGCTCGGGGTCGAGCTCGCCGGTCGAGTGCAGGCCCTTGACGAACGTACCCTCGCGCTCGATGCGCTCCTGCGCGGCCTTGCCCATGCGCGTCATGATGCGCATGTTGGCGACCACGTAGGGACTGTCGGTGATCTCCACGCCGCAGCGCGACAGCGGCGAGTCGATCGGGCCCATGCAGTACGGAATCACATACATGGTGCGGCCTTCCATGCAGCCGTCGAACAAGGCGTCGATCTTGGCGTGCGCCTCGGCCGGGTCCATCCAGTGGTTGTTCGGACCGGCGTCGTCCTGGTTCTTGTGGCAGACGAAGGTCAGGTGCTCCACGCGCGCCACGTCGGACGGGTTGGAGCGGTGGAGGTAGCAGCCCGGGTGGGTTTCCTGGTTGAGCTCGATCAGGGTGCCGTCGGCCAGCATTTCCTTGACCAACCGCTGGTACTCGGCCTCCGAGCCGTCGCACCAATGGATCTTCGACGGCCGCGTGCGCGCGCCCACCTCGTTCACCCAGCGCTCGAGCGCTTCCAGCTTGCTGGCCATGATGTCCTCTTCTAAGGTCTTAGGAAAAAAGGTTTCCGAAACGCTAGTTTGCGTGCACTGGTATTGCAAGGTTGAGTGCAGCAAAAGGCGCGCGCAGACGCGCGCAACCGCCCCCGAGAGGTTTATCAGGCCGGAATCAATGTCGCGATCATGTGTTCCACGTAGGCGTCGAAGTCCTCGTGGCTGATGCGGGGCAGGCCGAGCGTGAAATTGAGTTGCAGGAAGCCGACGTAGGCGGCGTAAGTCAGCCGCGCCCGGTTGAGCGCCTGGACCGGCGGCAAGCCGGCCTCGCGGAAGGCGGTGGCAAGGAATTCGGTGCGCCGCTGCGACACGCGCGCCATCACCGGCACCACCAGCGGGTGATCCAGCGCCTTGAGCAGCGCCGCGTAGACACGGTGTGGGCGCAGTTCGTGGGCGACGCGACGGAACAGCTCGGGCAGGCGCTCTCGCGGATCGGCGATGGACTCGATCTGCGCGATGACCTCGCGCTCGCCGTACTGCTCCCAGCGTTCCAGCGCGGCCTGCAGCAGCGCTTCGCGGGTGCGGAAATGCCAGTAGAAACTGCCCTTGGTCACGCCCAGCCGGCGGGCCAGGGCCTCCACCGCCAGCGCCCCGACGCCCTGCTCGGCGATCAGATCCAGGGCGGCGTCCTCCCAGTTTTCGGCGGACAGGCGGGTACGTTCGGGCTTGCTGCTGGCGTTCATCTGCGCATGGTAGCGCTTGTGGGCAGGGCCGCGACAGGCGGGCGCGACAGTCGCTCCGGCCTTGTCGAAGCCCGCTAGCGGGCGATGGTCCTGCCCTCGATGCCCGGGGAGCGGCACCACGTGGACTTCTGCAAGGAGCGCGGCAGTTGACCTCGCGTGCGGGCCAAACCATACTCACGCGTATGGTTTCGAATGATCGCTTTTACGCCCCTGATGGCCTGCATCTGGCGGTTGAAACACGCAACGGTGCCGGTGTGCGGTCGCTGCTGTTCGCCCACGGTTTCGGTCAGACCCGCGGCGCCTGGAATGGTGCGGCCGACGCGCTGGCGGCGCGGGGATGCCGCTGCGTGAGCTTCGACAGCCGCGGCCATGGCGAGAGCGGCCGCGTCGCTGGCGGCGACTACCATATGGACCAGTTCGCCAGCGACCTTCATGCGCTGGCGCTGGCGCAGCCCGAGGCGCCGGTACTGGTCGGCGCCTCGATGGGCGGCTTGCTGGGGCTGGTGCTGGCGGGCGAGGCCCGCCCGGCGCCGTTCCGCGCGTTGGTGCTGGTCGACATCACGCCGCGTTGGGAAACCGCCGGAGTCGAACGCATCCTGGCCTTCATGCAGGCCCACCCGGACGGCTTCGCCGGCTACGCCGAAGCGGCGGAACAGATCGCCGCCTACTTGCCGCAACGACGCGAGCGCAAGAGCGAAGAGCAGCTCAAACCGCTGTTGCGCGAAGGCAACGACGGTCGCCTGCGCTGGCATTGGGACCCGGCCATGCTGGCGGGTGTCGTGCGGGAAAGCGAGCGCTACCAGCCACGCCTGCTGGCCGCGGCGGCCCGTGTGGACGTGCCGGTCCTGCTGCTCTCCGGGCAACGCAGCGACGTCGTCTCGCGCGAGACCGTGGCCGAGTTCCTGAACCTGGTGCCGCACGCGCGCCATGTGGAAGTGCCCGGCGCCACGCACATGCTGGCCGGCGACGCCAATGACGCGTTTACGCGCGAAATCGCCGCTTTCATCGAAGATGTTTACACGGACGGCGCTGCCCGCCCGACCATTCCGCAAGAGGTGCATTGACATGTCCGTGTTCCTGACCCTGCTGGCCGCGATCGTGGCGACCGGTGCCTGTGCCTACCACCGCACCAGCCTGCGCACCTGGGCGATCGCCACGGTGGCCGCCACGCTGGTGGTGGGCGTGCTGACCGGCGCTTGGGCGACGATGATCGTCCTGCTCGTGATCGAGCTGTTGATCGCCGTGCCGCTGCTGATGCCGGCCTTCCGCCGGCGCCAGGTCAGCGCGCCACTGCTTAAGATGTTCGCCCGCGCCACGCCCACGCTCTCGGCCACCGAGCAGACCGCGCTCGAGGCCGGCACGGTCGGTTTCGAGGGCGAACTGTTCTCTGGCATGCCGGACTGGAAGCAACTGCTTGCGCAGCCCAAGCCCGAGCTCAGCACCGAGGAGCAGGCTTTCCTCGACGGCCCGGTCGAACAGCTGTGCGCGATGATCGACGACTGGCAGATCACCCACGAACTGGCGGACCTGCCGCCGGAGGTCTGGGCGTTCATCAAGAAGAACAAGTTCTTCGGCATGATCATCCCCAAGCAGTACGGCGGCCTGCAGTTCTCCGCGCTGGCGCATTCGGCGGTACTGCAGAAGCTGTCGACGGCGTCGGCCACGGTGTCGTCCACGGTGGCCGTGCCCAATTCGCTGGGGCCGGCCGAACTGCTGCTGCACTACGGCACCGATGAGCAGAAGAACCACTACCTGCCGCGCCTGGCCGTCGGCGAGGAGATCCCCTGTTTCGCGTTGACCGGCCCCTACGCGGGCTCCGACGCCACCTCGATTCCCGACTACGGCATCGTCTGCAAGCAGGTGGTCGACGGTGTCGAGACGCTGGGCGTGAAGCTCAACTTCGACAAGCGCTACATCACGCTGGCGCCGATCGCCACGGTGATCGGCCTGGCTTTTCGCATGTATGACCCCGAGCACCTGCTGGGGCCGACCGAGGACCTGGGCATCACGCTGGCGCTGCTGCCGCACACGACCCCGGGCCTGGAAGTCGGCCGTCGCCACTTCCCGCTCAACATCCCGTTCCAGAACGGCCCGGTGCGTGGCAAGGACGTGTTCGCGCCGCTGTCGACGATCATCGGCGGACCTCAGATGGCTGGCCACGGCTGGCGCATGCTGGTCGAGGTGCTGTCGGTCGGCCGCGCCATCTCGCTGCCATCGAACGCCACCGGCGCGATGCGCGCCTCCGCCGCGGCGACCGGCGCCTATGCGCGCATGCGCAAGCAGTTCGGTCTGGCGATCGCGCGTTTCGAGGGCGTGGAGGAAGCGCTGGCGCGCATCGGCGGCCTGACCTACGCCACCGCGGCGCTCTCGCGCGCCACCGCGGCGGCGGTCGACCGCGGCGAGAAGCCCGCGGTGACCTCGGCCATCGCCAAGTATCACGCCACCGAATGGGCACGCCAGGTCGCCAGCGACACGATGGACGTGCACGGCGGCAAGGCAGTGCAGCTGGGCCCGAAGAACTACGCCGCGCGCGGCTGGGAGAGCGTGCCGATCGCGATCACCGTGGAAGGCGCGAACATCATGACGCGCAGCCTGATGATCTTCGGCCAGGGCGCGATCCGCTGCCATCCGTATGTGCTCAAGGAAATGCAGGCGCTCTCCATCGCCGACTACGGCGAGAAGCTGCGCACCTTCGACCGGCTGTTGTTCGGCCACATCGGCTTCGGCATTTCCAACGCAGTGCGCAGCTTCGTGCTCGGCATCACCGGCGCGTCGATCGGCCACAGCGCGGGCGACGCCTATACGCGCCGCTACTACCGCAAGCTCGATCGCTACTCGGCCGCGCTGGCCCTGTGCGCCGACGTGTTCATGGGCGTGCTGGGCGGCAAGCTGAAGTTCAAGGAAAAGCTCTCGGCGCGCCTGGGCGATGTGCTCTCGTTCCTGTATATCGCCAGCAGCATGCTCAAGCGCTACGAGGACACTGGCCGTCCGGAAGCGGACCGTCCGCTGCTCGCCTGGGCCTTCCACGAGTGCATGTGGCGCACGCAGATGGCGCTGGACGGGGCGATCCGCAACTTCCCGGTCAAGCCGGTCGGCTTCCTGCTGCGCGTGCTGGTGTTCCCGTTCGGCCGTCGTGAAGTGCCGCCGTCGGATCGCCTGGGCCGGCGCGTGGCCGCCATCCTGACCGCGCCGGGCGAGGCGCGCGACCGCTTGATCGATTGGGTCTACCTCACTCCGACGCCGAACAACACCATCGGCCGCATGAATGCACTGCTGCCCGACGTGATCGCCGCCGAGCCGGTCGAGCGCAAGTTCGGCAAGGCGCTGAAGGCCGGCCAGTTGCAGGCGCACGACTACGAAGGCCAGCTGGCCGAGGCGGTGCGCGAAGGCGTGATCACCGAGGCCGAGGCCGCGCTTCTCAGGCGTGTGCACGAAGGCGTATTCGAGTTCATCTCGGTGGACGATTTCGATCCGTCCGAACTGGGTGCGAAGGTGACCCGTTCCGACCACAAGCCGCGTTCGGTAGCGGTGGCCTGACGCTCCAGGGTGGGCTCAGCACCCATCCCGGCCCTCCCTTGAATCGACAGGTCACAATAAGCAGCGGCGAAGCCCTCCCTATCGGGGAGGGCTAAGCGGCTCTGGGTTTTCCATCACGTCGCACAATCGTCCCCGCAGCACCCCAACCGCGTGGCGTCGGCCTCGCCCGGCGGGGACGCTATCTCTGGCTGTCTCTCATGCGCCGAACCGGACGCGGCACCGCCGTGCGTCCGCAGCTCATTGCCTTGCTGTCTCGCAGCATTACATCGCCGGAAAATTGGGCTATGTTTCGGCGGCACCATATTTAGATCGATCTAAACCGTCCAGGTCGGGAGCAGGTGGCAAGGCGGGTCCAGATCGAGCGCAGGGGATGCAGTTTGCTCTGAATTTGTAACGATCCAAATTCTCTCGGGAGGGGAACCATGAAAAGCCCATTCGTGCCGGTCACGCTGTTGGCCGCTGCGGTTCTGACGGCGCTTTATTGCGGCAACGTGCACGCGCAGACGCAAGACCAGCAAAGCCAGCCCCAGCAAAGCCAGGCCGACACCGGCAAAGGCGCCAAAGCGCCGCCGGACCAGGCCGTATCACTATCGAAGGTCCAGGTCACCGGCTACCGCTACTCGATCGAGAAAAGCCTGGACCAGAAGCGCGAAGCCAACGCGATCGTCGAGGTGGTCACCGCCGAGGACGTCAGCAAGTTCCCCGACAAGAACGTGGCCGATGCCCTGCAGCGCGTGCCCGGCGTGATCATTTCGCGCGATGGCGGCGAGGGCAAGAACGTCAGCGTACGCGGACTGTCCTCGGAGTTGACGCTTACCGAATTGAACGGTAACTACGTCGCCACCGCCGAATCCAACGGTGACCCGACGCGCTCGTTCAATTACACGCTGTTGCCGTCGAACATGCTTTCCAGCGCCGAGCTGTTCAAGACGCCCGAAGCGCGCATCGACGAGGGCGGCATCGGCGGTACCGTGATCCTGCATACGCGTCGCCCGCTGGAGATGGAGGCGAACAGCGGCTTCGTTTCCGCCGAAGGCACGTGGGCCGACACGACCAAGAAGACGGACGGGCAGTTCTCCGGTCAGTACTCCTGGCACGACAAGGACGAGCGTTTCGGCTTCCTGGTCGGCTACACCAGCCAGAAGCGCACCACGCGCACCATGGGCGCCAGCACCGAGAACTGGCAGTGGTACGGCGACGACTACGACGCGCACCCGGCCACCGACGTCAACGGCAAGCCGTCGGGCATGACGTCCTACTGGTGGGGCCAGTCGGGCTTCAACGACCAGAACCATCCCTACACCGGCACCTTCCAGGACGGCTGGCCCACGGAGTGCGGTTACTACTGCAACTTCATGATGCCGACCTCCGTGAACCTCAACGTCACCAACGAGAACCGCGAGCGCAAGGGCGGGCAGGTGACCCTGCAGTTCCGGCCGGTCGACAACCTCACGCTTACGGCCAACTACTTCCGCTTCGACCTGTCGCAGGATTCCCAGACCAATACGCTGAAGATTCCGGAATGGAACCTCGCCCGCTATGCCGGTGACGGCAACTGGCCGGGCGGCCGCATGCTCGACGGACTGACCTTCGACCCCAGCGGCACCATCGTCACCGGCGCCGACTACTCGGTGCACCCGGGCAAGACCTACTACTGCAGCGGCGACGAGGCAGCCGCGGGCGGATTGACCAACACCGGCGGCTTCGGTCCGGACGATTGCAGCATCCCGACTCCGCAGATCACCGGCAGCTACAACCACGAGAGCGCGCTGTCGCAGACCGCGGACTTCGGCGCCGAATGGGTCGGCGAGTCCTTCGACGCCAGCGTCAAGGCCGGCCGCACCTGGGCCACCGGAGGCCCGCAGCTGCAGATCTCGGTACCGATCAAGCCGCGCCGCCAGAACGCGACCGGCGACTATGACCTCGGCAACACCATGAGCTCCTGGAGCCTGGCCGGCACGCCGACGATGACGTTCTCGCCGCAGCTGATGGCGAACCTCCTGAACGGCATCGGCGAAGTCGATCTGGGCTCGACCGGATCCTCCTGGACCCGCAACGAAACCAAGCAGAAATACGCCCAGGCCGACTTCACCTGGCACGCCTACGGCGACTGGATGGACTCGCTGCAGTTCGGCGTTAAGTACCGCAACGGTGGCACCCACCGCAGCACGGGCAACAACTACTGGGTCTGCCAGGGCACAGACCCGGCTGACTACGACAACCGCTTCCAGAACGGCTGCGATCCCACCGCCTCCGTGTTCCAGCCGCAGTTCCTGTATGGCCAGTCGCTCGGCAACCTCGCTGGCGGCATCAACGCCAGTTCGTTCCCGGCGATCAACTACCCCGCCTACGTTGCCTACCTCAACCAGAACTACGGGGAGATGCAGACCCGCAACGAGGACAACTTCATCTACAACGTCGGCGAGAAGATCTACTCGGGGTACGTGCAGCTCAACTTCAAGACCGAACGCCTGCGCGGCAACGTCGGCGTGCGCCTGGCGCGCACCCGTCAGCATGCCGACTCGACCGACCAGGTCGATTACTACAACGACTATTTCTTCGACGGCCCCGATGGCAATCCGGCGCCCTGCCAGACCGGCAACCTGCCGGCAGCCGGCGCGCCCGACGGTTCCGGCTGCGTCAGCGGCTTCACCACGCTGCCGGACAGCCAGACCAACCCGGCCACCGGACATGTGTCCTCGTTCGTGGTCAGTGCCCTCGACCGCACCTACACCGACGTGCTGCCCAGCTTCAACGTCGCCTACGACCTGACCGACGACCTGGTGTTGCGTGGCGCCGCCTCGAAGGTGATCTCGCGCCCCAGCTACAACGACATCGCCTCCCCGGGCGGCCTGCAGTACTACAGCCAGGAATACGTCAACGACCGCCGCCTGATCGGCGGCGGCGACGAGGTCGGCTGGTACGGCGCGGGCAGCAACAAGCAGCTGGAGCCGTACAAGGCGACCCAGTACGACCTGGGCGCGGAGTGGTACTTCCATCCCGGCTCGGTGCTCGGCGTGGACGTGTTCCGCAAGGACGTCAGCAATTTCTCGGTGCCGGTGGTGCAGGACGTGTCCCTGGACGTCGGCGGCGAAAGCGTGACGGTGCAGAACTACTCGACCACCGCCGGCGGCCGCGATGGCGTGTCCGAGGGCGTCGAGTTGTACGCGCAGCACACGCTGGACTTCGGCCTAGGCTTCCAGGTGAATTACACCTACAACAAGACCAACGAGGCGGCGATCACATTGGAGGACGGCACCGAGATCGGCAAGTCGCCGCTGGTCGGCAGCGCCAAGAACCAGGCGAACTTCACCGTGTTCTACGAAACCGAGCGGTTCCTGGCGCGCGCCTCGTACAACCGCCGCGGCGAAGTAGTGGACGGCCTGGTCAACGGCCTGAACGTCTACGAAGAGCCCTACCAGCAGATCGACCTGAACGCCGCGTACAACATCACCAAGGCGTTCAGCGTCACCGCGTCGGTGCTCAACCTCACCAAGGAGGAGTCGCGCTCGCACTTGGGCAACGACACCAAGGCCCGCTTCTACTCCAATGGCTATGCCGGCCGCATCGTGTACATGGGCCTGACGTACAAGTTCTAGGGAGGCCTTTGGCCCGTGCCGCAAGGCACGGGCACCTTCCAACGGCAGTCGCCTGTACTCCCCCGGCACTGCCGTTTTTCTTATGTGCATCTCACTCCGGGCAGCAGCGATGGACGACAACCGCATCCGCACCATCGTCGTCGTGGGCGGCGGCAGCGCCGGCTGGACGGCCGCGGCGGCATTGGCCACCTACCTGGGCAAGGGCACCCGCATCCGCCTGGTCGAATCGGAGGAGATCGGCATCGTCGGCGTGGGCGAGTCCACCGTCCCGTTCATGAAAACCTTCAACGCCCAGGTGCTGGGCATCCGCGAGGCGGACTTCGTCGCGCGGACGCAAGGGACCTTCAAGCTCGGCATCCAGTTCAACGACTGGGGGCGCATCGGAGACAGCTATGTGCACGGCTTCGGCACGATCGGCCGTTCGCTGGGTCCGCTGCCGTTCCACCAGTACTGGTTGAAGCTGTTTCTCGCCGGCCGCGCCCCGGACATCGGCGCGTTCTCGCTGCCGACCGTCGCGGCGCCGCAGGACAGGTTCACGGCCGAGGTGGCCGACGCGCCGCCCGGTTCGCCGCTGGCGGATATCGCGTACGGCTACCAATTCGATGCGGGGCTGTATGCGCGCTACCTGCGCGAGCTGGCCGAACGCCGCGGCGTGCAGCGGATCGAAGGCCGCATCGTCGACGTCGTCCAGCGCGGCGAGGACGGTTTCATCGAAGCGGTGGTGCTTCAGGGCGGCGAGCGGATCGAGGGCGAACTGTTCGTCGATTGCTCGGGCTTCCGCGGCCTGCTGATCGAAAAGACCCTCAAGGCCGGCTACGAAGACTGGAGCCGATGGCTGCCGTGCGACCGCGCGATGGTCGTGGCCTGCGAGAGCGCCGGGCCGCTGACGCCGTACACGCGCGTGACGGCGCGCGCGGCGGGCTGGCAATGGCGGATTCCGCTGCAGCACCGCACCGGCAATGGCTACGTGTATGCCAGCCGGCACATCAGCGACGACGAAGCGGCCGCGACACTGCTCGGGACCCTCGACGGCAAGGTACTGGGCGAGCCGCGCCCGCTGCGTTTCACCCCCGGCAGGCGCCGACGGTTCTGGGACAAGAACGTCGTTGCGGTCGGCCTGGCCGGTGGCTTCATGGAGCCGCTCGAATCGACCGCCATCTACCTGGCGCAGTCGGGCATCCAGCGCCTGCTCGGCCTGTTCCCGACGCGCGGGTTCGACCCGATGCTGGCCGATCGCTTCAACCGCGAGTCCGCGTTCGAGCACGAGCGCGTACGCGATTTCCTGGTGCTGCACTACCACGCGACCGAACGCGACGACACGCCGTTCTGGGACCACTGCCGCACGATGGCCATCCCCGATCCGCTGCGCGAGACGATCGAGCTGTTCCGGGCCGACGGCCGCTATTTCCGCAACGGCGAGGACTTCTTCGCGTTGCCGAGCTGGGTGCAGGTGATGCTTGGACAGCGCATCCTGCCGCGCGGCTACCATCCCATCGTCGACGAGGTGCCCGAGGCGGACCTGGTCGCGTTCGTCGAGCGCGTGCGCCGGACCATCGCCGCGAGCGCCCAAGCCATGCCGTCGCACCAGGACTACATCGACGCGCACTGCCGGGCCGCCACGGCCTGACAGTCGACCTGGCGCCAACGGCGCGGACGATGCATCAGTCCGCCAGCACGCAGCGGTTCTTGCCGTCGCCCTTGGCGCGGTACAACGCCCGGTCGGCGGCCTGGATCAGCGCTTCGTCGCTGGCCACCTGCGCGCTCCACGGCGCCACTCCGATACTCGCGCTGACGCGGGCCTCGAAAGTCCCCTGCGGCGACACCAGCGGGTAGGGCTCGGCCAGGCTGGCGCCCAGTTCCTCGCAGCGGCGCAGCAGCACCGGAAGCTCCTCCATCTCGCCCACGATCAGCGCGAATTCGTCGCCGCCCAACCGCGCCACTGTGTCGCCCGCGCGCAGGTTGAGCTTCAGTCGCGCGGCGATCGCCTGCAGCAGCGCGTCGCCGGCGGGATGGCCGTGGCGGTCGTTCACGCCCTTGAAGCCATCGATATCCAGCAACACCAGCGCGAAGCCCGGGCCGCCCTCGACCGCATGGGCAAGCGCGGTGCCGAGGCGGTCATGGAACAGCACGCGGTTGGGCAGGCCGGTCAGCATGTCGTGGGTCGCCTGATGGCGCACCTGCGCCTCGACGCGCTCGCGCTCGGCGATCTCCTGCTGCAGCTGGTGGTTGCGCTCGGACAGTTCCTCCAGGGTCTGTTCCAGCTTCACGCGCGCGCCGTAGAGCTCCAGGAACACGCGCACCTTCGACTGCAGGATCACGTCGTTGATCGGCTTGGCGATGTAGTCCACCGCGCCGGAGCGGTAGCCCTTGAGCCGGTTGAGATCGTCCGCATAGGCGGCGGTGACGAAGATGATCGGCGTCTCGTGCATCTGGTCGGCCTCGGTGAGCAGCGAGGCCACCTCGAAGCCGTCCATGTCCGGCATGTTGACGTCCAGCAGGATCAGCGCGAACTCATGGTCCAGGCACAGCGCCAGCGCCTCGTTGCCGCTGCCGGCCTCGTATAGGTCCGCGCCGGCGTGGGCCAGCAGGCGGCGCATCGCCACCAGGTTGGCGAGGGTGTCGTCGACCACCAGGATTTTCGGTCGCGTCGTGTCGTTCATTCGCGGTGAGCCAGTTCGTTGAGCAGCGGCGCGATCCGCGCCAGGGGCAGGCAGTGATCGGCGCCGGCCTGGTCGAGCGCGGCTTGCGGCATCGCCGGCGCGAGCGCATCGGCCGGCTCCTGCACGATGGCCAGGCCGCCGGCCTGGCGGATGCGCACAAGGCCCTGCGCGCCGTCAGGACTGGCGCCGGTCAGCATCACGCCGGCCAGGCCGGCGCCGTAGGCGTCCGCGGCACTCTCGAACAGCACGTCGATCGAGGGGCGCGAGTAGTGCACCGGCTCGTCCACCGAATAGGCGAAACAACGGTCGCGCTCGATCAGCAGATGATAACCGGGCGGCGCCAGGTGGATGGTCCCCGCCTCGACCGGCCAGCGCTCGCGCGCCTCGCGCACCGGCAGCCGCGTGTACCGCGCCAGCAGCGGTACGAGCAGGCCGGTGCCCGGCTCGGCGCTGTGGCTGCAGACGATCACCGGCAGCGGGAGCGGCGGCGCGAGCGCGCGCAGCAACGGCTCGAGCGCGCCCAGGCCGCCGGCCGAACAGCCGATCACGATGGCCTCAAGCCGCGCCATCGGAAGCGGAAAACACGTTGCGGCGGTAGATGCGCAGGTCGGCATCGAGCGCCGTGAAATCGGCGGCGCTGGGGGCGAAGTCCAGGCTCTCGCGCAGCCCCAGGCAAAGGAAGCCGCCACGCACGAGGCTGTCGCGGAACAGCCCCAGCACCCGGTCCTGCAGCGGGGTGGCAAAGTAGATCAGCACGTTGCGGCATAGCACCAGTTGCGCCTCGCAGAACACCTTGTCGGTGACCAGGTTGTGGTTGGCGAAGCTGACGTTGCGGCGCAGGCGCTGGTCGAGCTTGATGAACTCGTAGCGCGCGCTGTAGTAGTCGGCCAGCGAATGGCGGCCGCCGGCCTCCTGGTAGTTGCGCGACCAGGCCTGCGCGACGCGGACCGGGTAGATGCCCTCCTGCGCGCGCCTGAGCGCGGCCGGGTTGAAGTCGGTGGCGTAGATCTGGCAGCGCTCGTAGAGCCCTTCCTCCTCCAGCAGGATGGCGAGCGAGTACACCTCCTGCCCGCTGGCGCAACCGGCCTGCCAGATGTTGATGCGCGGCCAGGAAGCGAGCAGCGGCAGCACCTGTTCGCGCAACGCGCGAAACACCGGCGGGTCGCGGAACATGTCCGAGACCGGCACGGACAGGCCCTCGATCACCTCGAACACGAATTCCGGCTCGTGCAGCAGCCGGCCGGTCAGCGCGCTGATCGTGCCGGTGCCGTGCGCGTGCACCAGCTGGCGCACGCGCCGCCGGAGCGAGGCCGGCGCGTAATGGCCGAAGTCGTAGCCGTGCCGCTGGCGCAGCGCGCGCACGAACAGCTCCAGTTCAATGTTTTCCAGCGCGGGATCGATCAGGTCCATCGACCGGCGCTCAGTGTGGCAGCCACACGCGCAGGAGCGAGGCGAGCTTGTCGATGTCCACCGGCTTGGAGAGGTAGTCGCTGGCACCGGCCTCCAGGCATTTCTCGCGGTCGCCGCGCATCGCCTTGGCAGTCAGCGCGATGATCGGCAGCTCGGCGAACTCGCCCTGTGCGCGGATCGCGCGCATCGTCTCGTAGCCGTCCATGCCGGGCATCATGATGTCCATCAGCACCAGCTCGGTGGACGGGTTGTCCTCCAGCGCCTTGAGCGCCTTGTGGCCGTCCTGCGCCATGGTCACCGCCAGTCCCCAGCCGCGCATCACCTTCGACAGTGCGAACAGGTTGCGCATGTCGTCGTCCACCAGCAGCACGCGGCGACCCTTCAGTTCCTCGCCCGGCGGCGGTTGTTCCGCGGCGTTGCGCGGTGCGTGCTGGATCGAATGCAGGAACAGGCTGACCTCGTCCAGCAGCCGTTCGGGCGAACGGGCGCCCTTGACCACGATGGCGTCGGTGTACTGGCGAAGCTTGAGGTTTTCCTCGCGGCTCAGGTCGCGGCCGGAATAGATCACCACCGGCGGCACGCCCGCGGGCGTGGCGGCCAGGTGCTCGAGCAGTTCCATGCCCGACATGCCGGGCAGGCCAAGGTCCAGCACGATGCAGTCGTATTTCGCCTCGCCCGTCATGTGCAGCGCGGCCTCGGCCGAATCGGCCTCGTCGATTTCCACCCCTTCGCCCCGAAGCATGGAACGCACGGCGGCGCGCGAGGCGGCATCGTCGTCCACCACCAGCAGCCGGCGCGTCTTGCCTTCGGCAAAGTGCAGCAGGCGTTCGAACGCCGCGTTGATCGCTTCGCGACTGACCGGCTTGGTGAGGAAGCCGACGGCGCCCAGCTCCCGGCCGCGGCCGGCCTCGTCGATGGCGGAGATGAAATGCACCGGGATGTGCCGCGTGGCGTCGTCGGTCTTGAGTCGCTCCATGACCGTCCAGCCGTCCATGCCGGGCAGCATCACGTCGAGCAACACGCCGGTGGGGCGATATTCGCGCGCCAGCGCCAGGCCGCTCTCGCCGTCGGCGGCGGCCAGCACGCGGTGGCCGTTGCGACGGATCATGTCGGCCAGGATGCGGGCGAAGGCGGGGTCGTCCTCGATCAGCAGGATGACCGTGTCGCCCGGCGCCAGCCGGTCGCGGTCGTCGTCGATCGCCTCGGGCAACAACGCGCTGGTATGGGTGCGTGGCGCCGGTGCTGGCGCATGCGCGGAGGTTGCCGTGACGGGCGGGGAGGCAGCGGACGGCGCGGTTTCGGGCAGCAGCACGGTGAACGTGCTGCCTTCGCCGGGAGTGCTGCGCAGCACGATGTCGCCGCCCAGCAGCGCGGCGATGCGCTTGCAGATCGCCAGGCCCAGGCCGGTGCCGCCGTACTGGCGGCTGGTTCCGGCATCGACCTGCTCGAACGCCTGGAAGATGCGCTCGAACTTTTCCGCCGGAATGCCTATGCCCGTGTCGCTCACCTCGATCGCCACCAGCGACTGGCCGAGCAGGGCGGGGGGTAGGCGAGTCTCCGTCCCCGGATGGCCGATGCGCACCCGCACGCCGCCACGAGCGGTGAACTTGAACGCGTTGCCGAGCAGGTTGTTGGCTACCTGTTCCAGTCGCGCGCTGTCGGTGTGCAGCGCCGGCGGCATGCTTTCCTCCACCTGCACTTCGAAGGCCAGGCCCTTTTCCTGCGCCACGTGCGCGAAGGTGCGCTTGAGCGCGCGGGCGAACACCGGCAGCGGCAATTCGTCGATGACCAGCTCCATCTTGCCGGCCTCGATCTTGGACAGGTCCAGGATGTCGTTGATCAACCGCAGCAGGTTCGCACCGGCGTCGTGGATGATCCGCGCCGACTCGATCTGCTCCTCGTCCAGGTTGCCGCTGTCGTTGTCGGCCAGGCTGCGCGAGAGGATCAGCAGGCTGTTGAGCGGCGTGCGCAACTCGTGCGACATGTTGGCCAGGAAGTCGGACTTGTACTGGCTGGCGCGCTCCAGTTCGAGCGCCTTCTGCGCGGTCTCGCGCTGCAGCGCCTCGAGCACCTGCTTCTGCTGCTTGAGAATGTCGCCCTTCTCGCGCAGCTCCTCGTTGGAGGCCTGCAGCTCCTCCGTCTGCACGCGCAGCTCTTCCTCGGAAACGGTCAGGCGCTGGGACTGTTCCTCCAGCTCGCGCGTCTTGGTCTGCAAGGCGGCGTTGGCGTCGCGCAGGCCCTGTTGCTGCCTGCGCAGCGCTTCCTCGGAGCGGCGCAGGTGATCGGCCTGCTCGCGGGTCTGCTCGAGCAGGTCCTGCGTGGCGATGGCGCGGGTCAGGTTTTCCTGGGTGAGCGCGACGATCGGCAGCAACTCGTCCAGGAACTCGCGGCACAACGGCGTCAGCGGCTTGAAGCTGGCCAGCTCCAGCACGCCGACCAGGCGTTCGCGGAACAGCACGGGCAGGATCAGCACGTGGCCGGGCAGGGCTTCGCCGGCGGCCGAATGGATGCGCAGATAGCGTTCGGGCACCTCGTCCAGGGCGATCGGCTTGCGCTCGATCACGCACTGCCCGACCAGACCCTCGCCTGGCACGTAGGTTTCGGCCGGATCCCATGACTGGCGCAGGCCATAGCTGCCGAGCAGGTCCAGCCGCTCGCTTGCGGCGTCGTAGCCGTAATACAGAGCAACCCCGGCCTGGGCCAGCGGTGCCAGTTCGCTGGCAAGGGCGGCGCCGAAGTCGCGGTGCGTGCCGAGCTGCTGCAGGCGCTGGACCAGTCGCGAGATCTCGCTCTTTACCCAGTTCTGCTCGCTCGAGCCGATCGCCATCCGCTTGAACACTTCCAGCGCCCGCGCGATCTGGCCGATCTCGTCGCGCCGACCCTGGCGGGTGATCGTGACCGAATGGTCGTGCGCCGCCAGGCGGGACATCAGCGTGGTCATCTGGTGCAGCGGCCGGGTGATGATGCGCCGGGTGAGTTCCAGCACGTAGGCACCGTAGAGCAGCGACAGCGCGGCGGCCAGCGCATTGAACACCCGCATGAGGTCCAGCGTCCGCTGCAGCCGCGCGTTGCGTTCGGCCAGCAGCGCCTCCTCGGTGCCGGCCATCTGGGCCAGCACGCCGGTCACGTCCGGCGCGGTGACGGTGCGGTGGGCGAAGAAGTCCTGCTGGATGCGTTCGCGCGCCCCGGCGTCGAGCTTGCCACCGCCGACCGGGGTGACGACGTAGGCGACGATCTCGCGCTGCCAGCGTGTCGCCAGCGCCTCGGCCCGGTCGAGCCTGGCTTGCTGCAGCGGGTTGTCGGTGGTCAGCGTACGCAGCAGCTTGAACCCGGAGGCCAGGCTGCGGCCACCCTGCTCGAATCCGGCCAGTTCCGTGGTGCTCTGCGTCAGCATGTAGCCGCGGGCCCCGATCTGCGCGGTCAGCATGGCGTCCTTGACCGTATCGATGGCGAGCAACACACGGTAGGTGTGCTCGGTCCACCGCCGATTGACCGTCTGCTGCTGCAGCGAATAGAGCGTGGCCAGGTTGGCGAGCAGGAACACGATCAGCAGCGGGCCGATCACCAGCAGCATCTTGCGCTGCACCGGCAGGTGGGCCAGCCAGGAGTGACGTGAGGGATCGGGCTGGAAATCGTCGGGTACTGCTGCCGGCATGCGTGTGTCGCCGTGGTTGCGGAGGGCCGTGGAGTGCTTGCCGCCACGACCTCGTGGTGCCTGCCGCCGGCGATGGAACCAGATTAGCTGCCCGGGGTAGGCATGGGTAGGGAAGTGGAACGCGGTTCGGGGCTATGGCGGCGCCAGCTGGGCGGCACGATCAGGCCACGTCGCAGCGCCACCGCCAGCAGCATGGCGGACACCAGCGTGCACAGCACGAGCGCGATCACCGACGCCTCGGCGCCGAACACGCCGCCGCTGAGCCAGTCCGGCCCGCTGCGGGTGGAGACCAGCCAGCCATCCGCCCGGGTGCCCGATACGGGGATGCCGTAGACCGTGCCCTGCATGAAGTTCCAGGCCGCGTGCAGGCCCATGCAGATCCACAGCGAGCGGGTCACTAGGTAGATCAGTCCGAACAGGATGCCGGCCTCGATGGCGATCGCCAGGCCGGCCCACAGGGTGGCGCCCGGGTTGTTCAGATGCGCCGCCCCGAAGAACAGCGCCGAGACCAGCAGCGCGGTCCAGCTGCCCAGGCCTTCCTCGACGATCCGGTAGAGCACGCCGCGGCAGATGATCTCCTCGCCGATGCCCGCGCCCAGGCCCACCGTCAGCGCCGCGAGCAGCCAGTGCGCGTCCGGGTTGGTGCCGATGATCCGGTAACTGCCGAGCAGCCACAGGCTGCCGACGACGGCGCTGAACAGCAGCGCGCCCGCGGCCAGCCCGAGCGCGCCCTCGGGCGCGAGGCGCCGCAACGCCAGTTCGCGCACCGGCCGGCGCTCGATCAGCCTGACCAGCACCAGGTAGGCGAGCAGCGGCGCCACGGCGCGGAAGCCAAGCTCACGCAGGCCCTTGGCGATCGGACTCTCGGCCGGCCCGTGCGGAACGAGCCCGAACAACATGCTGGCGGCCACCAGCAGCGCGGTGAAGAACACCAGCCGGGCGACCGGCGAGAACACCAGCCAGCGCTGCCAGCGCGGGGCCTGGGTGGGCGTGACAAAGGCGAGACGGTAGCCGTGCATGCGATTTCCCCTGTTGGAAGGGGCACGCTAGCAGCGGTCGCGGCGCAGGCCCAGTGCGGGAAGTCAACCGGGCGCCATGCAGGAGCGCACTTGCGCGCGACCGGGACAATCCCGCACAGGTGCGATCCTACGTGGGCTATACCTCGACCGAGGCCGCGTGCTCGCGCGTGGCCGAGAAACGCACCTTCGGCCAGCGCTCCTGCGCCAGCTGCAGGTTGACCCGCGAGGGCGCCAGGTAGACCAATTCACCCGCCGCATCGATGCCCAGGTTCATCGCATTCTTCTCGCGGAATTCCTCCAGCATCTTCGGATCGTCGCAGTGCACCCAGCGCGCCGTCGCCACGCCGACCGTATCGAACGAGGCGTCCACGCCGTACTCGTCCTTCAGCCGGTAGGCCACCACGTCGAACTGCAGCACGCCGACCGCGCCCAGCACCAGGTCGTTGCTCATCAGCGGGCGGAAGAACTGCGTGGCGCCTTCCTCCGACAACTGCGCCAGGCCCTTCTGCAGCGCCTTCATCTTGAGCGGATCGCGCAGGCGCGCGCGACGGAACAGTTCCGGCGCGAAGTTGGGGATGCCGGTGAAATGGACCGGCTCGCCTTCGGTGAAGGTGTCGCCGATGGAGATGGTGCCGTGGTTGTGCAGGCCGATCACGTCGCCGGGATAGGCGCTCTCCACGATCTCGCGGTCGCTCGCCATGAAGGTCAGTGCGTTGGCAATGCGCACTTCCTTGCCAGTGCGCGTCTGCAGCATCTTCATGCCGGCGGTGTAGGTGCCCGAACACACGCGCATGAACGCCACGCGGTCGCGGTGCGCCGGGTCCATGTTGGCCTGGATCTTGAAGACGAAGCCGGTGAGCTTTTCCTCCTCGGGCGTCACCGCGCGGCCGAGCGTGCCACGGGGTCGCGGGCTGGGCGCGTGCTCGACGAAGAAGTCCAGCAGCAGCTGCACGCCGAAGTTGTTCACCGCCGAGCCGAAGAACACCGGTGTGAGCTTGCCGGCGAGGTAATCCTCCAGCACGAACGGGTTGGAGGCACCCTGCACCAGCTCCAGCTCGTCGCGCAGTTCGGCCAGCATCTCGGCACCCACCGCCGCTTCCAGGCCGGGCGCGTCCAGGCCCTTGAAGATGGTCGAGTCCTGCCGCGTGAAGTTCTTGCCCGGCTCGTAGACGTGCACCTCGTCCAGCAGCAGGTGGTAGACGCCCTTCAGGCGCTTGCCCATGCCGATCGGCCAGGTCACCGGCGTGCAGGCGATGCCGAGCACCGACTCGACCTCGTCGAGCAGTTCGATCGGCGAGCGGCCTTCGCGGTCGAGCTTGTTGATGAAGGTCATGATCGGCGTGTCGCGCAGGCGGCACACCTCCATCAACTTGATCGTGCGCTCCTCCACGCCCTTGGCGCAGTCGATCACCATCAGCGCCGAGTCCACCGCGGTGAGCACGCGGTAGGTGTCTTCGGAGAAGTCCGCGTGGCCCGGCGTGTCGAGCAGGTTGACGATCTTGCCCTCGTAGGGGAACTGCATCACCGAGGAGGTGACCGAGATGCCGCGCTCCTTCTCCAGCGCCATCCAGTCGGAGGTCGCATGGCGTGCGGCCTTGCGGCCCTTGACGCTGCCTGCCATCTGGATCGCGCCGCCGAACAGCAGCAGCTTTTCGGTCAGCGTGGTCTTGCCCGCGTCAGGATGGCTGACGATGGCGAAGGTGCGGCGGCGGCGGGTTTCTTGGGCGTGCGTGGACATGCGGGCGGTCGGAGCGGGAGTCGAACCGCACATTGTAGCCGGATCGGCCAGGCCACCTGCCCGGCACCCCGTTGACCACACGCGCAGTTCACGCGTCACAACATCGCGCGGGCGTAGCGTCGCGCGCGCGCCGCATACGCGTGCGCGCCCCTTTGAAGGAGGTGGGCCATGAAACGTGTCGCCATGTTGTTCGCGTCGTTGATGCTGCTCGCAGTGATGGGTTCGACCTTCGCGCAAGAGACCAAGCCCTACAGGGAGGGGCCGGTCAGGCAGGTCAGTTTCATCAAGATCAAGCCGGGCCAGTTCAACAACTACATGAAATACCTGGACGGCCCCTACAAGACCGCGATGGAGGCCAGCAAGAAGGCTGGCCTGATCATGGGCTATTCGGTCTACGAGGCGCAGCCGCGGACGCCGCAGGACGCGGACCTGATCCTGGCCGTCACCTATCCGAACATGGCGGCGCTCGATCGCACCGACGAGGCGGATGCCATCCGCGCCAAGGTGATGGGTTCGCTGGAGGCGCAGGACAAGGCGATGATGGACCGCGAATCGATGCGCGAGCTGCTCGGCAGCCAACTGATCCGCGAGCTCATCCTGAAATAGCGGCGCACGCTGGCGCGAGGCGAGGCCCTTCGCCCCAGGGCGATGGGCCTTGTTTAGCACGGAGCGAAGCGCTAGGCGCCGAGCAAATCCTCGTAGAACGCGCCGAACGGCTCGGCCGGGTGGGCGATCTGGATCTCCAGCACCCACAACCCCGGCGAAGGCCTGCCTTCCAGCGCGCCGAGGTCGCCGCCCTTGTGCACCGAATGCGGGTAATCGCCCAGGCGGTGGCCCTTGATCGCGTGGTTGAAGCGCCAGCCCATCGCCTGCGCGCGTTCGGTGGCGAAGGCGTACAGGGCCCGGCCGCTCAGGCCATCATCGCGCCAGGCTCGGGCCACCTCGTCGAACAATGTGCGGGCGGCCTCGGCGCAGGCTTGGTGTTGCGGCGTGTTGCCGATGGCAAAGGTGTCGCCCACGTCACCCTCGTGGCCGTCGAACACCAGTCCGAGGTCGATGAAGTAGATGTCGTTCTCGGCAAGCCGCACGCTCGGATCGGAGCGCTGGCGATAGGTCTTGGTGGTGTTCGCGCCGATGCGGATGATCACCGGATGCCACAGGCGCTCGACACCATGCTCCACGAACAGCTGGGCCGCCATGGCCTTGGCCTCGTCCTCGCCGATGCCTGGCTGCATCGCCTGGCGGATGGCCTGCAGTACCGCCCAACTGCGGTCGCGGGCGCGCTGCATCAGCGCCGCGTCGTAGCGCCGGCCGACCGCTTCGCGGTTCATGTGCTACGCCGTGCGGCGGCGCGGAGGGTCACCACCAGTACGTCCCGGTGCGCCGGCTGCGAGGGATCGACCGGGGTGACGGCGGTGACGCCGTGGAACACCCGGGCGTCGTCGACCAGCGCCGTGTCGAACGGGTGGGTGAGGGTGAAGCTGCCGAGCAGGTGGCCGTCGGCATCATGGATGGTGGTGGTACCGCTTTCGATGTTGGCGCGATCGATGAGCAGCACCAGCACGTAGTCCACGCCGTCGCGGTGCACGCCCTCAGGCGTGGGCTCGCCCGCCTCCTCGGCGCGCGCCTCGATGCGGAACTGATGCACTTCCAGATGCCAGCGGACCACCTGCGGTGCGAGCGCGCCGAAGAAGCGGTGGCAGAAATCGAGGATGCGGCGAAGGGTCGGGCCATCGGCAACGATCGGCTCGAACCAGCGCTCGATGTCGCCCTGCAGCGTGTTGTAGGTCTTGCTCTGGTAGTGCGGCTGGTGCGCCTCGCGGTGGACGCCCTGCGCGTCGGCCGAGAACACCGCGTGGCGGCGGCGCCGATGGCGGCCGGTCGAGGCCAGGTAGGCATCCGGGGCGAGGTCGTTCCAACTGGCGGCGAAATCCTGCCAGTCGGGCAGGGAGGCTGCATCGAGCAGGTCGCGCATGGTGCCGGCGGCGGCGAAGGCGAAGCCATCCTGGCGAAGCTGCTCGTGCAGCGCGGGAAGTGCGGCGGTCATGTTCGGGTTGGGTGGGGAGGGGATGTCAGCATACGCCCGATCCCGAGCCCTCTCCTGCCGGGGAGAGGGCATCAGCATGCGCGATCTCGAGCCCTCTCCCCGCCGGGGGGGAGGGTTGGGTGAGGGGCTGGGGCTCGCGGGGAAGCCCATTCGTACGGTGAGGATGCTCCGTTATCTCGCTCTGTAGCTGGTCTACCGCCAGGGCGACCCCTCACCCCAGCCCTCTCCCCGCAGGGGAGAGGGCGCAACTTCGCCGCGCTTATCTAGCCTTAAGGACATCCAGACGTCTAAACGTCTATTGACAGTTCGCCCGGACAAGCCCCAGAATCGCCCCACTCATCGAGACCGGCGGAGGGATAGGCCCTTTGATGCCGGGGCAACCTGCGGGAAGCGTTCCCGCGACGGTGCCAATTCCTGCGGGGCGCTTGGCGCCGCCGAGAGATGGGCGTGGTTCGTCGCCGACGTGCAACCGTCGGCGGGGGACGGCGACCTTTCCGGTTCCCGCAGGCGATGCCACGGAGAACCGCATGACCGCCCAGCCGCTGCCCCTGCCCGTATCGCCCGCCGCCGCACCGCCACGGGTGGACGCCCGCGCAGGTGGGCTCACCGCCCAGCGCAGCACGCGGCGGCTGACGCTTTCGCCCAAGTACGGCAACGGCGCGCACACGGTCGACGTTCGCTACCTCTGGTGCGGCGCTGCCGACGCGCCGACGGTGATCGTGCAGGGCGGCATCTCGGCCAGCCGTGACGTCACCGCCTTCGACGGTTCGGGCGGCTGGTGGCAGGCGCTGGTCGACGCCGGCGCCGCGGTCGACCTGGACCGTTGCCGCGTGCTCTCGATCGACTGGCTGGCGCCTGGCGACCTGGGTGTCGAGGCGATCTCCAGCGAAGACCAGGCCGATGCTTTGGCCGCGCTGCTCGACGCGCTGGGCATCCACCGCGCGCATGCTTTCGTCGGCGCCTCCTACGGCGCGATGGTGGCGCTGGCCTTTGCCGCCCGTCATCCACGCGCGCTGGACCGGCTGGTCGTGCTGGCCGGCGCCCATCGCCCGCACCCGCTGGCGTCGGCCCAGCGCAGCGTGCAGCGCGGCATCGTGCGGCTGGGCCTCGCCAGCGGGCAGGCGGACGAGGCCCTCGGCCTGGCGCGCCAGCTTGCGGTCACCACCTACCGCGGGCGGGAGGAGTTCGGCCGCCGGTTCGCCGGTGCGCCCGAATTCCGCGACGGCCGTTTCCGCCTGCCGGTGGAGGACTACCTGGAGCACCAGGGCCGCCGCTTCATCGAGCGCTTCGATGCCGGCCGCTTCCTCGCCCTGTCCGAATCGATCGACCTGCACGACGTCACGCCCGAGCGCATTCCCACGCCTGCCACGCTGGTCGGCTTCGCCTCCGACCTTCTGGTGCCGCTGGCCGATCTGTGCGAACTGCAGCGGCGCCTGCATGGCCCCACCACGCTGGAAGTCCTCGAGTCGCCCTATGGGCACGACGGCTTCCTCAAGGAAACCCACCAGCTCGCGCCGCTGCTGCGCGCCGCGCTGGCCTGAAACCCCACGGAGCATTCCCCATGAGCGAATCGGCCCCCTGTACCCGCGCCGTGCGCGCCGGCATCGAAACCGACACGCAACACGGCGCCATCGTGCCGCCGCTGCACCTGTCGACCAACTACAGCTTCGACGGACTGGGCGGCAAGCGGCCGTACGACTACTCGCGCAGCGGCAACCCCACGCGCGACCTGCTGGGCAACGCATTGGCGGAACTGGAACTGGGCGCCGGCGCGGTAGTGACCGCCAGCGGCATGGCGGCGGTCGCGCTGGCGCTGGAGCTGGTGCCCGCCGGTGGCCTCGTCCTTGCGGCGCACGACTGCTACGGCGGCACGTGGCGGCTGCTCGATGCCTGGGCGAAGAAGGGCCGCTTCGAGCTGGCCTTCGCCGACCTCACCGACGCCGCCACGCTGGCCGCGGGTCTGGCACGCAAGCCGGCGCTTGTCTGGGTGGAGACGCCCTCCAACCCGCTGCTGCGGATCACCGACATCCGCCACGTCGCACAGGCTGCGCACGCCGTCGGCGCGCTGCTGGTGGTGGACAACACCTTCCTCTCGCCGGCGTTGCAGCAGCCGCTGGCGCTTGGCGCGGACGTGGTGGTGCACTCGACCACCAAGTACATCAACGGCCACAGCGACGTGGTCGGTGGCGCGGTGGTGGCGCGTGATGCCGCGGTGGCCGACCAGCTCAAGTGGTGGGGCAACTGCCTGGGCCTGACCGGCGCGCCGTTCGACAGCTTCCTTACCCTGCGCGGCCTGCGCACGCTGGCGGTGCGCCTGCGCCAGCACCAGGAGAATGCGCTGCGCATCGCCGAATTCCTCGCGCTGCACCCCGCGGTGAGCGCGGTGCACTACCCCGGGCTGCCGGGCCATCCCGGGCACGCGCTGGCGGCGCGCCAGCAGCAGGGTTTCGGCGCCATGCTGAGCTTCGAGCTGGCCGGCGACGAGGCGGGCGTCGCGGCACTGGTCGATGGGCTTGCGTTCTTCTCGCTGGCCGAATCGCTCGGTGGCGTGGAGAGCCTGATCGCGCATCCGGCTTCGATGACCCACGCCGCGATGGCGCCGGAGGCACGCCGCAACGCCGGCATCGCCGACACGCTGCTGCGCGTCTCGGTGGGCATCGAGGATGGCGACGACCTGCTGCTCGACCTTGCGCGCGCGCTCGACCGCGCGGCTTCCGTTCAGCCGTCCAAACGCCGGGTGAGCGCATGAGTGCGGTACTGGCCGACTGTCCGCGTCCATCCCCTGCCATCGCCGTGGTTCTGCTGGGCACCGGCGTGGTCGGCGGCGCGTTGCTCAAGCTGCTCGATACGCCGGCGGCGGCGGCGCTGCGGCTGGTCGGCGCGGCCAACTCGCGGCACCAGCAGACCGACCCGCGGCGGCTCGCGCAACGCAACCTGCGCGAGCAGCTGCGCGGCGAGGGCGGACCGCGCGATGACGCTGCGTTGTTCGCCGCGCTGGATGCCAGCGGCGCGCCGGTCAGGGTGATCGTCGACGCCACGGCCAGCGCGGCACTCGCCGCGCGGCACGCGGCGTGGCTGGCGCAGGGCTACCACGTCGTCACCGCGAACAAGGCGCTGGCCGGTGGGGAGCTGGCCGGCTGGCGCGCGCTGCAGGCGGCGCTCGCCCACGGCGCGAGTTATGGCGACGCGGCCACCGTCGGCGCGGGGCTGCCGGTGCTTTCCACCCTGCGTCGGCTGCGTGTCTGCGGCGACAGCCTGCTCACGCTGGAGGGCGTGTTCTCCGGTTCCCTGTCGTACCTGTTCAACCAGTACGACGGCAGCCGCCCATTCTCCGCACTGCTGGCCGAAGCGCGCGCTCTCGGCTACACCGAACCCGATCCGCGCTCGGACCTGTCCGGCGAAGACGTCGCGCGCAAGCTGCTGATCCTCGCCCGGCATGCCGGCTTTGCGCTGGGAAGCGAGGAGGTGGAGGTGGAAAGCCTGGTGCCGCCTGCGCTGCGCGAGGTGGACACCGCCACATTCCTCGATCGGCTGTCCGAGCTCGACGCGCCATTCGCCGAGCGCCACGCGCAGGCCGCCGCGCGCGGGAACGTGCTGCGCTTCCTGGCCCGTCTCGACCCGCGCGGCCGCGCACGCGTCGGGCTGGTCGAGGTACCGCCCGCGCATCCGTCCGCGCGGCTGTCTGGCACCGACAATCAGTTCGCCCTCACTACCACCCGGTACAACGTCCAGCCCTTGGTGATCCAGGGCCCGGGGGCGGGGCCGGAAGTCACCGCGCAGGCGTTGCTTGGCGATGCCCTGGCGGTTGGCGCCCGTGAGCTAGGTTGACCCCTCCTGGGCGAAACACGCCGGGATGGCCGTCGATCAGGACTTCTTGCCCAGCTCCCGCCAGCTTTTTTCGCTCACTTCCACGTCGAACTTCTTCGCCGCCGCCTTGATGCGCTTCCACGCCTCATCGCGGTCGTCGTCGCTGACGCCCTTGACCTGGTCGAAGCGCGCAATGGCGTTGCGAACGTGGCTGGCGTCCTCCAGCGGCTCCTTGCGCTGGTCGGGAAAGGCGAAACTGCCGCGGGACAGGTCATCCCGTTTGTCGCTATCGAGCTCTGCCATCGGAGTGCTCCGCAGGTGGTGCCCGCGAGGGGCGATGCGGAATGGTGTCGCGTACCCCGTAAGCCATGCGTATGGAGGGTGTGAGCGCCGCCTTGGGGCAATAAAAAACGCGCGGCTCGTCGCCGCGCGTTCGGTGGTTTCGCAGGTTCCGATCAGCGGCCGGTGATCTTCTCGGCCTCTTCCTCGTCCGGCGGGATCTGCAGCGCATCGGGATGCTGCGCCGCCTGCTCGCGCTCGGCTTCGATCGCCGGCGTGCGCCAGCCCGACGCCACGCCCCACAGGTAGAACACCAGGCCGATCACCGCGACCACGGCGAGGTCGTAGCCGTACGGGATGTAGTCCAGGCCGCCGAACTTGGCGCTGCCGATCTTCGACACCACCGCCAGCGTGATCAGGTACGCGATCAGCCACCACGCGCCCTTCAGGTGCCGCCCGAACTCGTGCCAGCCGTGCTTGGCGGTGTAGTAGAAGTACACCGGAAGGGCGACCACCATCAGCAGGATGATCTCGCCGGTCAGCGGCCACTTGGCCCAGTACAGCAACTCGGCCGACATGATGAAGGCGATGCCGGCGATGACCGGAAGGCCGGCCAGCTTGAACGGGCGGTGCAGTTCCGGCGCGGTGCGGCGCAGGGTCATCACGCTGACCGGGCCGGTCAGGTACGAAATGATCGTCGCCACCGAGATCACCGCGGCCAGCGAGTCCCAGCCGCGGAAGAAGAACAGGAACAGGAACGACACCACCAGGTTCAGCCACATCGCCGGACGCGGCACGCCGGACTTCGGATCGATGCGGCCGAAGATGCGCGGCAGCGTGCCGTTGCGCTCCATGCCGTAGATCATGCGGGCGGTGGTGGCGGTGTAGGTCATGCCGGTGCCGCTGGGGCTGACGAAGGCGTCGGCATAGAGCAGGATCGCCAGCCAGTTGAGGTTGACCAGCACCGCCAGCTCGGCGAACGGCGAACTGAAGTTGATGCCCCGCCAGCCGGCCTGGGCCAGCAGGTCCGGCGGCACCGCGCCGAGATAGGCGATCTGCAGGAGCACATAGACCACCGTGGCCAGCAGGATCGCGCCGATGATCGCGAACGGGATGCTGCGCCCCGGGTTGCGTGCCTCGCCGGCCAGGTTCACCGGGCTCTGGAAACCGTTGAAGCTGAACACGATGCCGGCGGTGGCCACCGCGGTGAGGATCGCCGCGAAATCGTTGGCGTGGCTGCCGCCGGTCGCGCCGACCTCGAGGTTCTCGCCATGGAAGCCGCTGGCGATCAGCGCCACGCCGGTGGCGGCCGGGATGATCAGCTTGACGAGCGTGATAAGGCTGTTGGAGCGGGCGAACAGCTTGACGCTCCAGTAGTTGAGCAGGAAGTAGACGATCACCAGCACGCCGGCGATCGCCACGCCCAGCTGGCTCAGCTCGCCGTGCTGGCCGGGCACGGCGTGGTAGAGATCCTGCGCCCATTGCCACTTCCAGCCGGCCATGTACTGCACCGAGGCTTCCGCCTCGACCGGGATCACCGAGACGATCGCGATCCAGTTCGCCCACGCCGCGATGAAGCCGACCAGCGAGCCGTGCGAATAGTGGCCGTAGCGCACCATGCCGCCGGACTCGGGGAACATCGCACCCAGCTCGGCGTAGGTCAGCGCGATGGACAGGATGATTGCCGCGCCGAGCACCCAGGCCCAGATCGCGCCGGGGCCGGCGAGCTTGGCGGCGTTCCACGCGCCGAACAGCCAGCCCGAGCCGATGATCGAGCCCAGGCCGGTGAACATGAGTGCGAAAGGACCGACGTCACGCCGGATGGAAGTCTGGTTCGCCATCGAGGGCCCCTGTGTCTGCCAGGCGCTGAGCGCCAAAGCGGTGATGGTCGCAAAGTGGGCCGGGCATGTCACCTGCGGCGGCGGCTACATGGTTTGTGGACGTCCGGATGTCCGGTTGTGGTCGCGAGATGTCTGCGTCCCTCTCCTCGGTACCGGCTCGAAGGCCGGGAGAGGGTTCGGGCCGAGCGTGCCGATTGGCGATACCGAACGCTCACCTGCAACCCCTCTCCCGGAAAGGGGCTTCCTATTTCCGTTCGCAGCGAGCGCAGGCGCAGCCGAGACGCCTACCCCAGCCCGCTCGCCGGAACTAGCTCTCCGAGGCGGGGGCCGCCTGCCCGAACGACGGCGGCCGATCCGCCGGGGCCGCGCCGAACTTCAGATTGGGTGTCGCCCCCATCTCGAACTCCAGCGTGCCACCGGCGGCCAGCTCCGCGTGGCTGATCCAGCTCTTCGTCCATGGCTTGCCGTTCCAGCGCACCGCCTGGATGTAGGGCTTGTCCGGCCCGTTGCCGTGCGTGCGCACCACCAGCTTCCTGTCGCCGGCCAGCATCACCTCGGCCTGATCGAGCATCGGGCTGCCGAACACGTAGTTCGTGCTCACCGGATCGACCGCATACAGCCCCAGCGCCCCCAGTACGTACCACGCACTGGTCTGTCCGCAGTCCTCGTTGCCGGCCAGTCCGTCCGGCTCGGGCCGGTACATCTTTTCCAGCAGCATGCGCACGCGCGCCTGCGTCTTGTGGTGCGCGCCGGTGTACGCGTACAGGTAGGCCACGTGGTGGCTGGGTTCGTTGCCGTGCGCGTACTGGCCGACCATGCCGGCGATGTCCGGTGGCGCGTCGCCCGGCAGCGCCGAACTGGTTTCGAACAACTCGTCGAGCTTGCGCTCGAACGCCTGCTCGCCGCCGAACAGCGGCATGTAGCCGTACAGGTCGTGCTGGTTGAGGAAGGTCGCTTCCCAGGCGTTGGACTCGGTGAAGTCGCGCCACTTGTCGCCGTGGCCCATGGCGCGCGGATCGAACGGTTCCAGCCACTTTCCGTCGCTGCCACGCGGGCGGACGAACGCCAGCTTCTTGTCGAACAGGTTGCGGTAATTGCGCGAGCGCTCGCGCAAGTGCTTTGCATCCTCGTGCGCACCCGTCGCTTCGGCCAGGCTGGCCATCGCCCAGTCGTCGTAGGCGTATTCGAGCGTCTTGCTGGCGCCCTCCCATTCCTTGTCGCTGGGGATGAAGCCCAGCTTGCGGTAGTACGCGAGGCCCCGGTAGTCATCCTCCATCGCGCGCTTGCGGTAGAGCGGCCAGGCCTTGGCGTAGTCGATGCCGGTGAAACCCTTGGCCTGGGCCTCGGCGATCACCACGGCGGAGTGGTAGCCGATCATGCAGCCGGTTTCCACGCCCTGCAGCGGCCACACGGGCGGGCCGTCCGGGCTCTCCGCCGCCATCCGCACCAGGCCATCGACCAGGTCGGGCACGCGCGCGGGCTGGAACAGCGTCAGCAGCGGATGCAACGCGCGGTAGGTATCCCACAACGAATAGGTGCTGTAGTTGTGCCGACCCTGCGGCAGCTCGTGGACCTTCAGGTCCATGCCGCGATAACGACCGTCGACGTCGCTGAACAGCGTGGGCGCCAGCATGGTGTGGTACAGCGCGCTGTAGAAGGTGCGCTTGACCGGCTCCGACGGGCTGTCGACGCGGATGCGCGAGAGTTCGCGTTCCCAGGTGTCGGAAGCTTGCTGCTGCACGCCCTCGAAGTCCCACCCGGGGACTTCGGATTCCAGGTTTCGCCGCGCGCCGTCGATGTCGACCGCAGAGATGCCGACCTTCACCAGCAGTGGCTCGCGCGCCACGTCGGTGAAATGCAGCGCCGCCTTCAGGTGCTTGCCGTGCACCTTGCGCGAGCCGGTGGGCAGCGGTGCGTCCTCGGCGTACAGCGTGGTGCGCGCGACCGGACGCGAGAGCTTAATGGCGAAATGCATGTAGCGCCCATTGGCCCACTGGTGCACGCGCCGGCTGCCGACCAGCAGGTCGTCGCCGATCAGCTCGAGCGTGGCATCGCTTACCTTGGACGGCACCTTGGCGTCGTCGTGGTAGCCGTGCGCGAGGTCGACCAGCAGATGCCCGTCGCCCTGGCCGCGGAACGTGTAGCGGTGCAGGCCGGCGCGCAGCGTGGCGGTCAGCTCGGCCAGGATGTCGTGGTCGGTCAGGTGCACGCGGTAGTAGCCGGGCCGCGCCTGCTCGCCGTCGTAGCGCGAGCGGTAGCCATGGCCGGGTTTGCCGACCGCATCGGGCGGCAACCGCGTGCTCGCGAACGCCGCTTCGTCGAAGTGCGACTGGTAGTTCTTGTCCGGCAGCCCGCGCTCGCCCGGTTGCAGCAACACCGGCCCCTGGGCCGGCATCACCAGCACGTCCAGCATGTCGCTGGCGCCGGTGCCGGACAGGTGCGTGTGCGAGAAGCCCATGATCGACCCGTCGCGCTGGTGATAGCCCGAGCAGGCGTCCCAACCGGCGTCGTTGGTGTCGGGGCTCAATTGCACCATGCCGTAGGGCAGCGCGGCGCCGGGGAAGGTATGGCCATGCCCGCCGGTGCCGACGAACACGTCGACGTAGCGTGACACGCCCTCGCCGGCGCCCATCGATGAGCGGGCGACGCCCGGCCGGCTCATCGCGAAGCCCGGCAATGCGCCGGCCCCGCCCAGTGCGGCCAGGGCGCCCATGCCTTGCAGGAAGTGTCTGCGGGTCACCATGTCGAGTTCTCCTGTGGGTCGGTGGGCGGCACCACGGATGCCGGCCTTGGGGTGGAAAGTGGATTCACGGGTTGCGCAGCAGCGCGGGCCGCGTCTTGGCGAGCTTGACGATTAGCTCGCCGAACAGGCTGTTGGCCCAGGCGAACCACGCTCGCGTGAAATGCGCCGGATCGTCCTGGTCGAACGCTTCGTGCATGAAGCCGGTGCCCGCGTCGGTATCGCGCAACCAGCGCAGGCACTGGCGGATCTCGGTCGGATCGCTGCTGGTCAGCGCGCGCATGGTGATCGCCATCGGCCAGATCATGCGCAGCCCCTCGTGTGGCCCGCCGATGCCCTCGGCCGCGCTGCCGCGGAAGAAATACGGGTTGTGTCCGCTCCAGGCGCGCTCGCGGGTGCGACGGTAGAGCGGATTGTCCGTCGCGCAGCATCCGAGGTAGGGCAGGCTGAGCAGGCCCGGCGCGTTGGCGTCGTCCATGAAGAGCCGGTTGCCGTAGCCGTCGATCTCGTAGGCCCAGTAGTCGCCTGCGGCATCCTGCAGGCGGCCGTCGCGATGGGTGGCCTGTTCGACTTCATCGGCCAGTGCAGTGCATTCGTCGGCGAAGCTGGCGTCGCGGTGGATCGCGCGGCTCATCGCGGCGAGCTGGCGCAGGGAGGTCACGGCAAACAGGTTGGCCGGGACGAACAGCGGATACAGGCAGGCGTCGTCCGAGGGCCGGAACGCCGAATGGATCATGCCGTTGGGCCGGGTCGGGTTGCCGTAGCCTTCCAGCGCCTGCGTTTCCGTGGGTCGGTCGCTGGTTCGCTGGAAGTGGTACGGGCCGTGGCCGTGCTTGCGCTGTTGCTCGCGGAACGTTTTCACGACCACGCGCATGGCCGCGCGCCAGTCATCGTCGAACGGGGCCGCGTCGCCGGTCGCCCGCCAATAGCCGTGCGCGAGTCGGATCGGCCAGCACAGCGAATCGATCTCCCATTTGCGCTCGCCCACGCCCGGCTTCATGTCGGTCTGGTCCTGGCGAGCCCACGACAGCGGTTGCGCACGCGGATCGGGCATGAACGCGTTGGCGTAGGGATCGATGCGGATGCACCGCGCCTGGCGCTGGATCAGCCCATGGAAGAGCCGCTGCAATGCGCGGTCCTGCTTCGCCAGCGGCAGGTACGGCGCGACCTGCGCGGAGGAATCGCGCAGCCACATCGCCTCGATGTCGCCGGTGATCACGAACGTGTCCGGCTTGCCTTCCAGCGTGCCCAGCTCGACCGTGGTGTCGAGCGTGTTCGGGTAGCAGTTGGCGAACATCCAGGCGAGCTTGGGATCACCGACCAGTGCCTGCACGCGCGCCAGCTCGCGTTCCACCGCGTCGCTGGTGAAGCGTCGCTTGCCCGAAGGCGGGCGCTTGCTGGCGTAGCTGCCGGGAGTGCGAGCCATAGCGACGTTGCCGATGGCGCCGGCGGCGGCCGTGGTGCCGAGCAGTTTGAGGAAGTCGCGGCGGGTGGTCATGGCGGGGTTCCCATGGCATGCGCAAGGTCCTGCACCTGCAGGGCTTGCCGGAGCGCTGCCGCCGAAGCCTTGCTGGTCACGTCCAGCGTGACGGGCTCGCCCGGCAGCAGGTCGAAGCTGTTGTCCGACAGATCGGCATTGAGATCGCCGAAGGAAACCCACACGTCGCGCGCCAGCGCATCGGCGGCAAGCGTCAGGGTGTAGCCCGTGGCTGACGGGGTGAGTTGCGCGTGGACATGCGGCTGCGGAAGCCGAAGGTCCTTCGGCAGGGCGAAGAACACCAGGTTGCGGGAGATGGGCTTGCCGTCCTCGATCAGTTCGAACACCGCGAAGGTGGCGCGCGGGTCCGCACCATCGAGCAACTGCGCGTCGCTGTATCGGGCGACTTGCGTGCTGGCCAGCGGCGCCAGCGTGACATCGTGGGACGCCTCACGCAGCACCTTGCCGGCGAAATCCATCAGTCGCAGCCGCCATCGGGCGTCGAGCGCGGTCGTGCGATCGGAAACCAGCGACACGGTGGTGGTCCCTTCGTGCCGCAGCGCCGCCACCAGCAGCGGCGCATAGAAGCGCCGGGCACGGAACTGCAGCGCCTTCCACCGCCCGTAGGTATCGATGCTGGACCAGGTCACGCCGGGCCACAGGTCGTTGAGCTGCCAGTACAGCGAGCCCATCGACCGCGGGCGCGCCGCGCGCAGGTGTTCGGCCGCGAGCGCGATCCCGTCGGCCTGCATCACCTGGCTCAGGTACACCAGCGCGGGAAAATTCTTCGGCTCGCCGTATTCGCGCCGCACGTAGTCGAGCAGGCGCCGGTTGCCGTTGCCACCGTCGAACTTCTGGTGCGCGCGCAGCACCGGCGAATCCGCCTGCAATGGTCCCGCGCCGGCGAACGCGCGGATCGTGCGCAGGTCGGGGAACGACTGCAGGCCATATTCGGACTGGAAGCGCGGCGTCACGTCCAGGTAGGCGGTGGCCGGTTTCGCCTCGCCCGACCACACGTCCCAGTAGTGGTAATCGCCATCGTCCAGGCTGTTGGCAAAGCCGTCGCCGCCCTGGCTGGGCGAGCTTGGCCAATACGGCACGTCCGGATCGTGTTGCGCGACCACCTCGCGCAGCACGTCGCCGAAGAGGTCGCGCATGCCCTGCTTGATGCGTTCGTTTTCCGCGGGCGCGAGCGAGGCTTGCAGCGCCTTGCGGTCGCCCCACGACAACCAGCTGCTCTGCACTTCGTTGTTGCCGCACCAGAGCACGATCGAGGGATGGTCCGACAGGCGCTCGACCTGCTCCGCCGCCTCCTGCCGCACATTCGCCACGAACGCCGCATCGCGCGGCGGGATGGCGCCGCCGAACATGAAGTCCTGCCAGACCATCAGGCCCATCCGGTCGGCCATCGCATAGAACGCGTCGGGCAGGTAATAGCCGCCACCCCACACGCGCAGCATGTTCATGTTGGCCGCGCGCGCCGATTCGAGCGTCTGGCGCATGCGCGCGTCAGTCACGCGGGTAGGGAAACTGTCGAACGGGATCAGGTTCGCGCCTTTGGCGAAGATCGGGACGCCGTTGACGACGAACGCGAAGCTGCGGCCCCAGCGGTCCCTGTCGCGCCGAAGCTCGACCGTGCGCAGGCCGACCTGGCGCGAGCCTTCATAGAGAGGCGTGCCGCCATCGTCCAGCCGCACCCGCACCGTGTACATGTCCTGCGCGCCATACCCGACCGGGTACCACCGCCTCGGATGGGCGATCGTTACCGGCACGACAACGCGGTGATGGCCCGCAACCACTTCGACATCCGCAACCTGCCGGGCGACCGGCTGGCCATCCGGCCCGAATACGCTTATTTCCACCGGCAGCGGGGCGTCGTGGTCCGCATCGACATCCAGCTGCACGTCCAGCTGCGCGGCTTGCGCACCCAGATGTTTCTGCGCGACATGGAAACCGGCCACGCGCAGCCCATCCCAGCTGTCCAAATGCACCGGTTGCCAGATGCCCTCGGTGACGATGCGCGGGCCCCAGTCCCAGCCGTACTGGTAGGCGGCCTTGCGGACGTAGTTCGCCGTTTGCAGGCCCTTGGGCTCGTCGCCGAAGGCCGAGTCGAACTCGCCCGGCAACGCGTACGGCTGCCGCTTCAGCCACGGCTGCAGGCGCTCGATGGGGGAGTGCAGGCGAACTTCCAGCGTGTTGGCGCCCACCCGCAACCAGGGTTTCGCGGATACCGTCCAGTGGCGGAACATGTTGTCCGCGTCGAGCAGCTTGTGCCCGTTGAGGTAGACCTCGGCGAAGGTATCGAGCCCCTCGAACACCAGCTCGGCATGCCGGCGTGCCAGCGTGGCCGGGTCGACGTCGAAGCGGGTGCGATAGACCCAGTCGGACAGGCCCACCCACTGGATCGCCGCCTCGTTGCGCCCCACGAAAGGATCGGCCGCCAGGCCGGCTGCCATCAGGTCGGTCTGCACCGCACCCGGCACCGTGGCAGCGAGCCAATGTGCCGCCTGCGGGTGCTCCGCCTCGCGGGCATCGCCCGGCGCCAGGCGGACCTGCCAACCCTGGTCGAGAAGTTGCGTCGCCGGTGCCGCACGACCCGGGCCCGCCAACAGCACCAGCGCACCCGCGATGCAGGCCAGGCGTGGCGTCATGCGCGTGCGGGTGGACGGAAGCGCGATCGTCATGACCGCTAGGTCGAGGCCGGAATTTCGCGCGCGGCCAGATCCTGCAGCGCCGCCACCATCGCGCGCACTTCCGCTCTGTCGCTGCGCCACTCGCCTGTGGCCATGTCTTCCAGGCCTGCCTGGTGATGGCGCATGCCCGACGGCAAGGCACGCTTCGCCGAAGCGTGGAACTCGCTCGCGTTTGTCGCCCGGACGAGCGCCGCGATGTTGCCTGCATGGACGCCTGCACCGGGCATCACAACCACCCGCCCGGCCGCCTGCGCCACCAATGCGCGCAAGGCCGCCGCGCCCTCGATCGCACTCGCCCGCGCGCCGGAACTGAGCACACGCTCGCAGCCCAGCCCGATCACCGCTTCCAGCGCCTGCGCCTGGTCGACGACCATGTCGAAGGCGCGGTGGAACGTGACGCCCAGTCGCCCGGCCGCATCGACCAGAGCCCGGCAGCGCGCCTGGTCGACCCGGCCCTCGGCATCCAGCACGCCGAGCACCACGCCATCGCACCCCAGCGCCACGCAGGCCTCGACGTCGCGCAGCATCACCTCGCACTCGAAGTCGTTGTAGAGGAAGTCGCCCGCGCGCGGGCGGATGAGCACGTACAGAGGAATCGTCAGCCGATCGCGCGCCGTGGCGATCTCCGCGTAGGAAGGCGTCACGCCCCCCAGCTCCAGCGCTGCGCACAGCTCGACCCGCCCGGCGCCACCATCCTGTGCGGCCAGCGCGGAGGCGACCGAATTGGCGGCGACTTCGAGCAGGGCGGCGGCAGGCGGGGGCATCAGGGCACCGCCCCGCGAACGACGGTGGTCGCAACGCGCGTGGCGCAAGCGGATGCGCTTGGAGACAGGTGCGGATGGCCCACGATGGTCTGCCATTTAGATCGATCTATATGGCAAGGTAGCATCGGCCGGCAAGGCATGCATGCCGCATTGCAGTAATCCGCCTGGCCTGCCGTGGGACCTTGCCTGGGGCGATGTTCCGGAGGCGTCCGAGGCGGGCACCGCAGCGGGGAACGCCATCGGCAGCGCAGTGAGAGCTGCGGGAGCCTGCGGGTCAGCCTCGACCCATCGCGGCCACCGGAACGACGCACGATCTCTTCGGATGAAAATGAATTGCTTGGTCCATCGGGCTTGTTCTCGCCGGGGAGCACCTTTTAGGCAGCCTGCGGGGTACGCCGCATCCCGTTCGTAGATCGCTTGTCCGCTTCCGACCCGAAGCAGACCTCACCGCACGTCACAAGTCCCTCGAGCGCAGCCTTTCTCCGTTGGAGTACCACCTCGCACAGGGAATTGGCGCACCTGCTCCTGACGAGAGCGCGGGTCAGCGTTGAGGTCGAGGCGGGCCGGTCAGTCCGCAGCCAAGCTAACAGCCTCCTCTTCGTTGTCCTGTTCGCTGTTGTGGGTCTCCCACGCCAGCTGGGTTCTCAACCAGTCGACAGCCTGCGGTGAATTCTTGGCCAAAGCTAATTCGATTGCCAAGGTCTCGCGGAACTGTGCCGCTTCGGCCTTGAGAGTCCAGATCGCCTTAAGGCCCATGTGCTCGACGCACGCGCGAACATCGCCCAGAGGGATCCGAAAGAACTCCTTGCGGGGGTTGACCTTGTTTACTTGAGCCTTGACGAATTACTTGTGCAACGCGTGCTCAAGCGCTGGGGCGTCTTCCGACCAAATCATCGCGTGGACGTCGAAACCGAATGGAACGCTCGCGTCCCCTAGCTCGCGGATGCGGTCGTGCGGTTCCAGCCGCCGCGTCATGCCGACCTTCAGGACGTTCTCGCCAAACGACCCGACGTTGGAGATGACGTACACGTGCCCAGCGTTGGTCTGCTGCGCCATCGATAGAGCTCGCTGATTGCGCGCCTCAGCCTCGGCCAACTTGCTCTGCAGGGCCTCAAGCTGGGCCTCGAGCGCCGCCCTCTCGTCAGCGTTTGCCGCCTCAACCTGTCGCCGCGCCTTCTCCGTGGCGCGCTGCAGGGTTTCCTCTTCCTTCGCGGCATCCCGTAGCGCACGCTCGATCTCGCGCCTGGCGCGCTCCTCCTCACGGATATGCTCGGGGGCCCGCCGCTGCTCTTCCTTGTCGCGATCCCTGAGCACGATGACCGCAGAGGCCCATTTGAGCTCGCTCAGGCGGGCATCCAAGTAGGCAGGCGTTATTGCCGCATTCCGGAACGCGGTTCCGTGCTCGTTGACGAAACCGAAAGCATCGCGAATTTGCTGCTCCAGTGTGCCTACGTTGTCGCTCTTGACCCGTGTCAGGATGCTGTCGACCTTGCCGTTGAAGGCGTCCAGGACGAACCGAAGAGCTATCGAACGGCGGCGCGCCTCTGCGTATTCGCACGCCGCCGCCCGTTCGGCGGTCACAAGGCTCTTACTGAGCTGGCGGGCGCGTGTGAGCTCCTGCCCCGCCTGCTCAAATTCGTAGTCGGCCGCCAGTTGATCAAGCACCATGCCGGCATCGACCAGTGGCACACCGGTGCGTCCCTGCTGCCAGCGGGCCACGCGGATCCGTCCTCGCACCAGCCGAAGCGATCGAAGCGCCGGTCGAACGGTGCCTCGGGCGTGTGCGGAAAGTGGTAAAGCAGGTGATGGGCGAACTCGCGCCAGCCGAGCTCACGCAGATAAGGCTCCGGGTCCGGGCGACAGTCGGAATGCATTCGGGCGATGCACTCCGTGATCACGTGGAGGATCTGCCGCGGAGTGATCTCGCCGAAATGCAGGTGCGGCGAAAGACGCGATGTACCGTGCCGTGCCGGCAGATCGCGGCCGCGGGCGTAGTCGCCCAAGGCGTCGTCGACGAACAGCTCGAGTTCTTCCTGTGCGCCGGCTTCGCCCGGTCGCCAGGTGTCGGCCAGGCCACCGGTCCACGGCTTGGCCGGCAGCAGACCGAACGCGTGCACCGGCACGCTGCCGGCCAGGCAAACCCAGGCCTTCGCGCGGGCCGCGGGCAGCGGTGGGTGTGGCTGCAACTGCGGGCGCAGCTTGCGTCAGTAGGGGGGTGGACACGCGGTAAGGGGCATCCGGCGCGGTGGCGATTTGCCATGGTTCACACCACAGGTTGCCTGGATGGCTTTCGACGGTGATCCCGTCCGCGCGCAGGGCGGCCTCCAGCTGCATATCCTCAGCGCGGGCCGCCGGCTCATAGCGGCGGGTCCAGTAGACCGTGCGGGCGCCGCACGTTCTGGCAAGCCGCAGCAAAGTAGGCAGGCACTCGCCCATCGCCAGGTGGAGCCGTCCATCCTGAGCACCCAACTGGCGGTCCAGTGCCTCCAGGCTGTGATGAAGCCACCAGCGGCTGGCTGCACCGGGCGTCCAAGGCAGCCCATCGCGTGGCTGGTGTACGTAAACCGGCAGGACTTGCTCATGCCCCTGGCAGGCAGCCAGAAGGGCAGCATGGTCGGCCAGTCGCAAGTCGCGCCGCAGAAGTACCAAGGCCGTGCTCATGGGTATTCGCGCCTAAAAGCATCGAAGGTAGGCTTCGACATACGCACGAGCGAGCGTTCTCGATGAGGCCTCGTGGTGGTGACGGTCGTGAAGCCCTCCTCACGCTGGTGAACTACGGCTTAACTCGGCCGTACCGGCGTGCATCCCGATCATTCCCGTGCGCGTACCTCTTTCACCTTGTGCAGGAAGCCGAGGGTTGCGAGGGGGCTATCGGGCGAAGTGTGGTGGCGGGGCCATCCACGTCGAAGCATCGCGTTCTGGTGGATGCAAGGAATTCATGGGGCTGCACGGCAGCCACGTGCCGTGATCGCGGGCGCAACGCCTGCATGAAACACGGCTTTTCCGCACCGATGCGATGAGGTGACACCTTATGAAACTCAAACCCCTGTGCCTGTGCCTGAGTCTCGGGCTGATCGTTCCTGCCGCCGCGCTGGCTTCCAGCCACCGCGAGGCACCGTTCATCAGCACGATGCCGCAGGTCGACGCCAGCGATTTCTACATGTTCATGAGCTACGAGCCGCAGCGCTCCGGCTACGTGACCCTGTTGGCCAACTACAACCCACTGCAGGACCCGACCGGCGGGCCGAACTTCTTCCCGCTCAGCGACCAGGCCGCCTACGACATCAACGTCGACAACAACGGCGATGGCAAACCCGATCTGACCTTTCGCTTCCAGTTCCAGCACCAGTACAAGGATCTGAAGGTGTACGGCGGGACCGGAACCTACACGTCCGTACCGCTGCTCAACCTCGGCCCGGTATCGGCCGCCGACCAGAGCAAACTCAACCGCATCGACAGCTACACCGTGTCGGTGCGCAAGGGCCATGGCAAGTTCGAACCGGTGGTCAACAACGCCGGCAGCGCGCCGATGTTCACCCAGCCGGTGGACAACATCGGCAACAAGTCGATCGCCGACTATCAGGGCTACGCGGACAGCTACGTCTACAACGTGGTGGTCCCGGGCTGCTCGATGCCCGGACGCGTGTTCGTGGGGCAGCGCAAGGAAGGTTTTGTGGTCAACGTGGGCGAGGTATTCGACCTCGTCAACACCAACCCGCTGGGGCCGCGCGATGGCGCGCGCAATCCGCTCACGGGCAAGAACGTGACCACGCTGGCGCTGGAAATGCCGTCGACCTGCCTGGAACGCTCAAGCAGCAACCACATCATCGGCGGCTGGACCACCGCCAGCATTCCGCAGACGCGGGTCATCAACCCGCACGGTGAAGGCGACAGTGGCTCGGCGCATTCGCACCTCACGCAGGTCTCGCGCCTGGGGATGCCACTGGTCAACGAGCTGGTGATCGGCCTGAAGGACAAGGACAAGTTCAACAACAGCGTGCCGTGCAACGATGCGCAGTTCTTGACTTACGTCACCAAGCCGTCGCTGCCGGTCATCCTCAACGCGTTGTTCAGCACGGCCATCCCGCACACGCCGCGCAACGACCTGGTCACGGTGTTCCTGACCGGCGTGCCGGGACTCAACAAACCGGCCCACGTCACCCCTTCGGAGATGCAGCGGCTCAACACCTCGATCCCGGCGACCCCGCCGCAGAGTCAGAACGACCTGGGCGTGCTGGGCGGCGACCTGGCCGGTTTCCCGAACGGCCGACGGCCGTATGACGACGTGGTCGATATCGAACTGCGCGTGGCCGAGGGCGCGCTGTGCGGCGTCGCTGGCAACTGCGGCGCGCAGACCGCCGATCCCAACAACGGAGCGCCCTTCACCGATGGCGCCCGCTCGCCGGGAGCGACCGCGGCGACTGAGGTCGTCACCGGTGACGAGAACGCCGCTGATACCTATCTCGATCACTTCCCGTACCTGATGCCGCCGCTGCCCGGTTCGCCCAATGGCAGCAATGGCGTGGACCCGAACTGATGGCCACGCACCCGCCCGCTGGTCGGTCGCTTGCGCGGCACCTGACTGCGGGCGGGTTTGCCATGGCATGTCGCCGCTTAGGGGGCGTGCCGTGGCTGTTCCTGATCCTGGCGTGGCTGCCGGCGCTATGTGCCGCGCAGACCCGCGCCCCCTACATTCCGGCCAGCCCTGACGTAGTGCTGCAGCAGGTGCCGCCGACCACCGATCCGCGCGTGCGCCGCTTCGAGCAACTGCGCCTAGACCTGCAACGGCATCCGCACGATGCCAAGCGTGCCGTGACGCTGGCGCAGGCCTACGTCGACTACGCGCGCAGCACCGGCGATGCGCGCTTCCTCGGCCGCGCGATGGCTGTGATCGATCCCTGGATGCGGCGACCGTTGCCGCCGATCCCCGTCGCCTTGGTGCATGCGACCGTGCAGCAGAGCCGGCATTTCTTCAAGGCGTCGCGGCAGGAACTGACCACGATCCTCGCGCGCGAACCCAACAACGCCCAGGCCTGGCTGACGCTGGCCACCGTGGCGATGGTGCAGGGCGACATGGATGAGGCCAACCGCGCCTGCGTAAAGCTGGCCAACACTGGCGGTGATTTCATGGGCATGATCTGCACCGCCTCGCTGCGCATGCTGACCGGTCGTGCCCCGCAGGCCTATGCGCTCCTCGGCCTGGTGGAAGATCCCGGTCCAAAGGCGCCACCGGAAATCCGCGCGTGGATCGAGGGACTGATGGCCGATACCGCGATGCGCCTGGACAGGGCCGCGCTGGCCGAGCAGCACTTCAAGCAAGCCTTGCAGTGGACCCCGGGCGACAACTTCCTGCTCGCCGACTATGCCGACTTCCTGTTGGACGAACAGCGCCCGCGCGACGTCCTCGCGCTGCTGCAGGGCGACTCGGCGTCGGACACCTCGTTCCTGCGCCAGGTTTACGCCGAGACCGCACTCGGCCTGCCGCAGGCCAAGGCTGACGCCGCCGCCATGGCGGCGCGCTTCGCCGCGATGGATGCGCGCGGCAGTCACGTGTTCCAGCGCGAACAGGCCGGCTTCGCGCTGCACGTGCAGCACGACGCCCCACGCGCCCTGGCACTGGCTCAACAGAACTGGACCGTGCAGCGTGCGCCGCAGGACGTGCGGATCTACCTGGAGGCAGCGCTGGCTGCCGACCAGCCGGCCGCGGCACAGCCGGCGCTCGACTTCGTCCAGCGCACCCACCTGAGCGATCCGTCGATCGACCGGCTGGTCGCGCGTCTACGCAGCGACGCGATGGCGCAGGCCGCGCCCAGAGCCAAGCCATGAATGCCCGCCTGGTACTGCTCGTGCTCGTGCTCGCCTTCGCCTTTGCCTGGCTGCCGTCGGTGGCGTTCGCGCACAAGGAAAGCGACGCCTACCTCAGCCTGCGCACCGACCGCGCCAACGACCACGTGCTCCACGGGCAATGGGATATTGCGCTGCGCGACCTGGACTTCGCCATCGGCCTGGATGGCGATCACAACGGTGCCATTACCTGGGGCGAGGTGCAGTCGCGGCGCACGGCGATCGAACGTTACGCCCTGCAGCGGCTGGCGATCACCGGCGACGGCTTGCAGTGCGATCTCACGCCCACCGCGCAACTGATCGACGAGCACACCGATGGGGCCTACGCGGTGCTGCGCTTCGACGCGCTGTGCGACAAGAACATTCCGAGCACGCTGGGCGTGATCTACCGCCTGATGGCCGACCTCGACCCCTATCATCGGGGCATCGTCACCTTTTATGCCGGCGAGCGGACCGCTGGTGCCGTTCTCGGCCCCGACCGGCCGACCGCCACGCTCAACCTGCGCACTCCCGATCGCTGGAGCGAATTCACCAGCTTCGTCACCGACGGCGTGTGGCACATCTGGACTGGTCTGGATCACATCCTGTTCCTGCTGTCGTTGCTGCTGCCGGCGGTGCTGGTTCGCCGCCGCATGGACGATGGCTGGGGCAAAGGGGCGGTGGTCGCCGAGGGTAGCGGCACGCTGATGGCACTGGCCGGCCAACCACCGCATTACCGCTGGGAAGCGGCATCGGGCCTCTGGCCGGTATTCCTGGACGTGCTCAAGATCGTCTCGGCATTCACGGTTTCCCACTCGGTGACGCTGTCGCTGGCAGTACTCAACATCGTCTCGCTGCCCAGCCGGCTGGTCGAATCGGGCATCGCGCTGTCGGTGTTGGTAGCCGCACTCAACAACCTTTATCCGATCGTGCGCCAGCGCACCTGGCTGATCGCCTTCGCTTTCGGCTTCGTCCACGGTTTGGGTTTCGCGAGCGCGCTCACCGGGCTGCAGCTGCCGCCCGCGGCAATGGCCGCCTCGTTGGGCGGCTTCAATGTTGGCGTGGAGATTGGCCAGGAGTCGATTGTGCTTGCCTTCCTGCCGCTGGCGTACTTGCTGAGGCGCACACGCTTCTACCGCATCGGCGTGCTGCGCGTTGGCTCGTTGCTCATCGGCTTGGTGGCCGCGCTATGGCTGGTGCAACGTGCCTTCGATCTGGTGATCCCCGGCTTCGGCACTTTGCTTCCAAGTTGAGCGGATAGCTCTGTAACGCTAGTCCAAGCCAGGCCGCGGCCACAGCCAGCGACCTACGTGCGAACTGCCCTATGTCAGAGAGCACTTGCGAGGCCATGGGTCAGAGCTTTAGCAGAGGCTGCAATACTCTTGGGAACCATCCCTCGTAGGTCAGGCCTCCATCCAGTCCGACGACGCAGATGCAGGGAACGTTTGACGCCATGAGCGGCCGGTGCCAGTCATGACTGTCCAGATCCGCCACGTCGCCAGGGGAAAAAAGGCCAAATTCGTCCTCATAAGCGCCTTGCAACACACAGGTGAGTTCGCCGCCTCGATGGCCATGCTTCGGCAGGCCCTTGCCCGGTGCAATACGCAGCATGAGCACCATGCCCTCACCCACCCGGGTGCGGACCCATCGCATCCCCGGGCCCATCCAACGCCAAGCCAATCGGTCCAACGAGCGACCGAAGTACGGGTGCAATGGCGCCGGCAACGTGTTGGCATGGATGGCCACGTCGTTGGATTGAATGGCAGGTTCGAGGTCAGGCGATGCATCGAGCCGCGCCAGCATGGCTTCGCGTGCACCTGGGGGCGTGGCCTCATGCTGGAGCGCCATGAGTCCACCGCCGATGCGTTCAGCCAAGCGCAACTGACGGCGGCATGCCCCACAAAAACTCAGGTGCGTTGCCGCGACAATCGCCAGTGCGGCAGGAAGCGCTCCGGCCGCATGACTCAGCAGCGTGGCTTCACTCAAGTGGTGTCGGGGGCTCATGGCTTCCTTGTCAGTTCGGCTTGCAACTTGAGGAACGCGCGGCGCAAGTGGGACTTGACCGTTCCCAATGGCATGCCCAGTTCCCGGGCAATCGCTTGCTGGCTCTTGGCCTCGAAGTAGGACATGTGAATCACGCGCGCCTGGATACGTGGCAACTGTTCGATAGCTTGATGAATGATGGCCTCGTCTGCGTATAGCTCGGTTTGGGTAGACCGCCGATCACCAGCTGCGTCGTCCAGGTCCTCAAGATATACCTGGGTCGCGCACCAGCCAGGCTCCTTCCGCACTCTATCCAGATGTAGGTTACGGGCTATGCGAAATAGCCACGTTCCCACATTGCTTCGGTTGGGGTCGTATTGGTGTGCGCGCTGCCACACGCGCAACAGCGCCTCCTGTGTCAGCTCTTCAGCCAAAGCGCTTCCCGCGTCGTGGTTCAGCAGATAACGACGTACGCGCGGCGCGAAATAGTCGTAAATGAGCATGAAGCTGTCATGGTCGCGCCGATACGCCACTGCCGCCATCTGGACAGACCAATCATGCATCGCGGGTCCTAATGGACCGCGCATGGCGTTTGCTGCTTCGCCGAACTTGCTCGTGGTCACTCTTGGGTCCCGCCCATCTTGAAGCGTGGCGCGCCGCGTTCCCATCGGCACGCAAGGGGTCGCGCAATGGATGCTAGCCGTGCGCACCCGCCCTTGGCTGAAACCTAGATGCCGAGTCCTGAGCTCTCCAGTCTCTGGGACGGCACTCGAACGGACGGGGCCCGCCGAGAGCGCGACCTTCTAGCGCCGCCGCGTGGGCACAGCGCTAGAGCCCTCTTGCGACCCGGTATCACCATTGGATCCGCCGGGCCCAGCTTAGGATCGCCTCATTCACTTGAGCCGGCTGTTCCATCACCGCGGCATGAGCGGCGCCAGGAATCATTACGAGCTGAGAACCAGGAATCGCCTCCTGCATCGCCTTGGCCATATCGGTGGGATAGATGGTGTCCTCGACACCGACAATAACCAACGTTGGAACCTTGATCGTCGCCAAGGTCGGCTGCGAGTCGGGGCGATTGGCCAGCGCCTTGGCGCCGGCCAGGGCGCCGTTCTTGGACGCCTTCAGCACGATCGCGTTCAGGGTTTGAACAAGCGCCGTATCGTGCAGTCGGGTTTGGCCGGTGAGCATGTCCTTGGTCAGCACCATCGGCAGCGCGCCCACGCCCTTGTCCTGCACGAGTGTGACCACGCCATTCCACAGGCCCGCTTCCGGCGGGCCAGCCGGTTTGGCCGTCGTGTCGATCAGGATAAGGCCGGCAAAACGTTGCGGCGCCTCACGGTACATTTCCAGAGCGATGGGACCGCCCATCGACATCCCGCCAATGATCGCCTTCGTGGCATGGAGTTTGTCCAGCAGCGCCAGTGCATCCTGTGCATAGGTCTTGATGGTCGCATTGGCGTCCGGTGCCGTGCTTTGCCCATACCCGCGCTGGTCTATCGTAATGACGCTGTAGTGCTGCTCCAACGCTTTTCGGTTCTTTGCAAACAACTCGCCCGATAGCGGATACCCGTGAATCAACAAAATCGGTTGCCCGTGGCCCGACACTTGGTAGTGAATTCGAGCACCGTCGGGTCGATCGAGCGTGCCTTCGCCCGTGGGAATCTGTGCCATGGCGGCGCTGGCCAGCAGCATTAGGCCCACAGCAAACAGCATGCGATGCATGGTGCGCATAGCCAGTTCTCCTTGTGTCTGATGAATGGTTGACGCGGATCGTCATCAACGCGGGCGGCATGTACGACCGCACGGCATTACCCGGGCGAGTCGTCAACCTTAGGATCGGTATACCTTCCCAGAAGGGCGGTGGTAGGGGGGTGAACACAGATCGAGGGACTCCCGCGATCCCGTTCGCCTGCACTGCAGGGTGTCAGCCGCTCGCTCAGGCTTCGTCGCAGCAGGCACATCGCTAGCCAGACACAGGGATCCACGCCTCCACGCATCCGCGCCGCCACCTGGCACGTACAGGGCAGGCAGCAATCGACTGCGACTTAGAGATGGGACATGGACAAGTACAGGCAGCTAGGCGTGGTGGCCGGCGCGCTCGCGATCGTGACGGCAGTCGCCGCCCAGACGCTGCCAGGCCGTAACGGGCAAGGATGGTTGATCGACGGCAGCGGGCGCGCGCTCTACGTCTATGACGCTGATGTAACCGACGGGCAGAGCGTCTGCACGGGGGCGTGTGCGGTTGTCTGGCCGCCCTTTGAGGCGCCGGCCGCCGTGTCACCGCCAAATGGATTCAGTGTGATCACGCGCGTCGACGGCCGTCGCCAGTGGGCTTGGCACGGCCATCCGCTGTACCGATACGCCAGCGATGTCGCCGGGACGGATAAGCGCGGTGACGGGGTCAACGGCACGTGGCACCTGGCGATTAATGCAGGCGCATCCAATTTCACCATGCAGCCGTAAACGCTACCGACAGCGCGTTCGTGCGCCAACACAGGGGACTTCATGCACAAGCAAAATCGGATCCGGGCCACCGTGCTCGGCTCAGGGCTGCTCGCCGCATTGGCGCTGCCAGGTCTGGCGATGGCCGACAGGGCTGGGACCGGTGGCAAACTGCTCCTTACTGGCGGCGTCAGCCAAGTGGAGGGTGCAGCGGGAGGCGGCCTGACGCCATGGGCGGTGATCGGAGGTTATGGCACGCGTGACCAGATCGGCGCGAACGCCTTCTACACGCGCGTGAGCCTGCCCGACTACCACCTGGACGACGCCGGCGTCATGGTTGGCCTATACAACCGAATGGAGCTCTCCTACGCGCAGCAGCGCTTCAACACCGAAGAAGTGGGCGCGGCGCTGGGGCTCGGTCGCGGCTTCACCTTCCGGCAGGACGTCTACGGTGTGAAGGTCCGGCTGTTCGGCGATGCGGTTCTCGAGCAAGACAGCTGGCTGCCGCAGGTGGCGATCGGTGCCCAGTACAAGAAGAACAATCAAGACGCCATCGTCAAGTTTGTCGGTGCCAAGCGGTCGCAAGGCACCGACTACTACATCAGCGCGACCAAGCTGTTTTTGGCACAGAGCCTGCTGGTCGACGCCACGGTGCGTTTCACCAAGGCAAACCAGATCGGCATTCTGGGTTTCGGGGGTGACAGGCAGGATAAGTACCGGGCCGAGCTGGAAACCTCGGTGGCTTACCTGCTCGGTCGCCAGTGGGCGATCGGCGCGGAGTACCGCGCGAAGCCGGACAACCTGGGCATTGCCAAGGAAGACGATTGGTACGACGCGTTCGTCGCCTGGGCTCCGACCAAGCACGTCTCGCTGACCTTGGCCTACGCCAACCTCGGCAACATCGTGATCAAGGATCGCCAGCGCGGCCTCTATGCCTCTGTCCAACTCGGCTTCTAAGGAACACGCCATGATCAAACAGACGCTTCTCCCCCTGTTCTTTACTCTAGTTGTCGGTGTCGCGCAGGCACAGGTCGCCCCATCAGTCACTCATCCGGTAGCCAACCCAGCGCCGCGCGACGCGGCGCTCAAACCGGTATTCGACGAGTTCGGCGGCAAGGCGGGCCTGACCGCACTGATCGACGATTTCATGGTCAACCTGATGGCCGACCCACGCACGCGCCCATTCTTTGCCAACGTCGATCGGGCGCATGTCAAAGGCGAGTTGGTCGACCAGTTCTGCGTCATTCTCGACGGCCCCTGCACCTACACGGGCAAGAACATGGAGCAAGTGCATCGCGGTTTGGACATCCGGCGCAGTCAGTTCAATGCGCTGGTGGAAGACCTTCAGAAGGCGATGGACAAACACGGCATTCCCTTCCGCGCTCAAAACAAGCTGCTCGCCAAGCTGGCGCCTATGCACCGCGAGGTGGTGACCAAGTAGGTGCCGGGACGGTACCGCCGTAACCCACTCCGTCTGCAAGGCTGCTCGCTAGTTCATATGCTCGCGTCGTGGCGGCGTGCCCTCACGGTGCTCGCCAAGAGCCACCGACCGAGGTGGAAGCGAGCACCGAACCGCCGCCATCATCTACAGCCAACCTGAGATCGAGTGCAATCCGCGCCGTGAGGTCGAGTCGAAGACAGCGCGAATGATCTGGTATGAATAGCTCGAGCCGTAGGAAAACTCTTTGAAACGGGCGTGTGCCGGGCACGAGAACGAACATGCAGTACACGAACGACTATGACCTGTACGTTGCTGTGCAGGATCTGACACCGGATCTGATGGACCGCTATCCTGTCGTTGCCGCGACCACCGGCGTTCGTTCCTACGTGGCCCTACGATCCTTCGACAAGCGCCCTGGCGGGGTATACCAACGGGATGTCCGTGCCGACTTAACCCGGGCGCTTCCCACGCTGTGGATTACGGTGACTGATTACGAGCAAGACACGATCACGCGGTTGCTCGCGCTCGTCGAAGAGTCCAATCGCCGACGTCGCGACCGCGACGCTTGGGCCCGCCCAGCTCGTCGCCCGGCTTGGCGGTCCCAAATGTGGTTCAAGCGCGCCAGTTGGTTTTCGCGCGCCTCGACTGCCATGCGCGCCACCGTCTCATCCAGTCCCGCGTCGCGCACAACGCCGATGGACGCGTCGGTGGCTTCATGGATACGGTCATGGAAACGACCGTTTGAGTGCGCGCCCGGATCGAGTCAGACGTCCTTCGGAACGAACTCGCACACCGGCTAAAAAATACACTGGCCTCGGTCCAGGCAATCGCTTCGCGCACCTTTACCCATGCCGAGGAGAAGGAAGCATTTCATGCGCGGCTCATGGCGCTGTCCGCGGCCCACAGTGTTTTGCAACGGCAATACTGGAGCGCCACATCGATTCGCACGACGGCCGAGGCGCTGCTGGCGGTTTACGGTCGCCAAATAGACCTCGACGGTCCTGAGGTGCAGCTGGGCCAGAAGGCGACCGTGGGACTATCGCTGGTGCTGCATGAGCTGGACACCAACGCCGTCAAGTACGGCGCGCTGTCAGTGCCGCAGGGCAGCGTCACGCTGCGCTGGCGTATTGAAGCAGACGAACTGCTGATGTTCTGGTGCGAGGCGGGCGGCCCCATCGTCGCACTACCTATCCGAAAGGGTTTCGGCTCGCGGTTGATCGATATGGGGCTGCTAAGTACTGGCAAGGTCGAGCGACGTTATCCGCCTTCAGGTGTCCAAGTGCAAATTCGCGTGCCACTGTGGGTTGCCCCGCCGCACCTATCGGGGCAAGCCCAGGCAGCGGTCTTCGGCTAACCACTATTTACGCGTCAAAGCCGATGCCGCTGGGTGCGGCTTGGCAGATGTCCGATGTCCGTTCATGGCCGGAAGCGGACCAACGGAAGGCTGGTGGGCCAGCACGGATGCTTTACGCGGTGCGGACGTGCACCGTTCTACTCGATGGGTTTCGGTGGGCTCCGCCCCTGGCCTTCCAGGGCAGGGCGATCAGGCGGTCAGCACTCGATGACGTTGACCGCGAGCCCACCGCGGCTTGTCTCTTTGTACTTGTCCTTCATGTCGCGGCCGGTGTCGCGCATGGTCTTGATGACCTTGTCCAGGCTGACGCGGTGCTTGCCGTCGCTCTTGAGCGCCATGCGGCTGGCGTTGATGGCCTTGACCGAGCCCATGGCGTTGCGCTCGATGCAGGGGATCTGCACCAGGCCGCCGATGGGGTCGCAGGTGAGGCCGAGGTTGTGTTCCATGCCGATCTCGGCGGCGTTCTCGACCTGCCAGATGCTGCCGCCCAGAGCGGCGGTGAGGCCGCCGGCGGCCATCGAGCAGGCGACGCCGACCTCGCCCTGGCAGCCGACTTCGGCACCGGAGATCGAGGCGTTTTCCTTGTAGAGGATGCCGATGGCGGCGGCGGTCAGCAGGTAGTCGACGATGCCGTTCTCGTCCGCCTTGGGGCAGAAGCGCAGGTAGTAGTGGCCAACGGCGGGCACGATGCCGGCGGCGCCGTTGGTCGGCGCGGTCACCACGCGGCCGCCGGCGGCGTTTTCCTCGTTGACGGCCAGTGCGTAGAGGTTGACCCAGTCCAGAATGGTAAGCGGGTCCTTGAGCGCCGCCTCGGGCTGGTTGCGCAGCTCCTCGGCCATCGCCGGCGCGCGGCGGGCGACGTGCAGGCCGCCGGGCAGGGTGCCGGGGGAGCGCAGGCCGCGCGAGACGCAGTCGGCCATGGCCTTCCAGATGGTGAGCAGGCCGGCGCGGGTTTCCGCTTCCGGGCGCCACACGCTCTCGTTGGCCATCATCAGCTGGGCGATGGTCAGGCCGTGGCGCTCGCAGCTCGCGAGCAGTTCGTCGCCGCTGGAGAACGGGTAGGGCTGCACGGTGGTGTCCGCGACGATGCGGTCTTCGGCCGCCTCGTCCTGGTTGACCACGAAGCCGCCGCCCACCGAATAGTAGTCGCGCGTGGCCAGCTCGTTGCCGGCAGCGTCGTAGGCGGTGAAGCGCATGCCGTTGGTGTGGAAGGGCAGCTTCTGGCGCTTGTTGAAGACGAGGTCCGCCTTCTCGTCGAAGGCGATCTCGTGCCTGCCCAGCAGGCGCAGCCGGCCGTCGGCGCGGATGCGGGCCAGGATGTCGGGAATCAGGTCCGCATCGATGGTGTCCGGATGGTGGCCTTCGAAGCCCAGCAGCACCGCCTTGTCGGTGCCGTGGCCCCGGCCTGTCATCGCCAGCGAACCGTAGAGCTCGGCGCGCACGCGGGCGACGCGCTCGAGCACGCCCTTCTCTTCCAGCCAGCGTTCGCCGAAACGGGCAGCCGCGCGCATCGGTCCGACCGTGTGCGAGGACGACGGTCCGATACCGATCTTGAAGATGTCGAAAACGCTGACGGCCATGGGTGCGCTGCGGTGAACGGGGAGAACCCGTTATTCTACGCGCCCCCTTCACGTTTGGCAGTCCATTCGCCGCCGCATGGCCGACCTCGTTCTCTACCAGCGCGACTACTGCCACCTGTGCGACCAGGCGCTCGCCGTACTCGCCGAGGCGCGGGCGCCGGAGTTCGACAGCGTGTGGGTGGATGACGACGAAACGCTGGAGGCGCGCTACGGCACGCGGGTGCCGGTGTTGCGCGATGCGCGGGACGGGCGGGAGCTGGATTGGCCGTTCGACGCGGCGGCCGTGCGGGCGCTTGTGGGCGGCTAGCCACGCCCTGCTCCCGTGGCTTCAGGCAGGGGCTCTATTTCGGGGCGAGCACCAGGTGCGCGTTGACGGTCACGTCGTTGCCGATCACCGACGTATCGGCATATTCGCCGCCGCCTACGCCGTAAGCCAGCCGCTGGAGGGTCCCGCTGACGTCCATCAGCGTGGTGCCGCCCGGCTGTGGGGTGATGGTCACGGTAAGGTTGAGGGGATGGACCTCGCCGCGCAGGGTCAGCTGGCCGCGGGCGATCACGTGCGAGCCGGCCTGGACGAACTCGGTGGCCACGTAATGCGCCTGCGGGTAACGGGTCGCGTTGAAGAAATCTGCACCAGGCAGCGCGCCGTCGCGATCCGCATCGCCGGTGCTGGCGCTGGTGGTGTCCACCGTGACGTCGAACTTCGAGCCGGCCAGGTGCGCCGGATCGAACCGGATCGCCGCATGCCACTGCGCGAAGCTGCCCTGGAACGGCGCGCCCTGGAAGGTCGCGGTGAAGCCGAGCGTGCTCTGGTCCTGCAGCACGCGGTAATCGGTCGCCGAGGCGGCCATGGGCAGGGCGAGACCGAGCAGCAGCGCAGCCAGGCGCGCCAAGGCGGGTCGGATCATGCTTCATCTCCTTTGGAGCCGAGGCGGAGGCGGGCGAACGGCCACATGCGGCGCAGCACGTCGTCGTTGTCGTACACGTGGTGCTTGAGCGCCGCGCCGACGTGGGCGAGGAGCACCAGCAGCAGGACCCAGAACAGGTACTCGTGCACTTCGTGCGACAGCCGGCGCAGGTCGGGGTTCTTCGCCGCGATCGCGGGCAGGTTGAACAGCTTGAAGAACTGCAGCGGATAACCTCGCACCGAGTTGAACCACCAGCCCGAAAGCGGCAGGGCGACCACCAGCAGGTACAGCACCGCATGCACCGCGCGCGCGGCCCACAGCTGCCAGCGCGGTGCCGGAAGTTCGCGTGGCGGCCGGTTGAACGCGCGCCAAAGCAGGCGCAGCACGAACAGCGCCAGCACGGTCAGGCCGATCGACTTGTGCAGGGCCATCCAGTTGACCTTCTGCATCGGCGATCGGGCCAGGTCCATCAGCAGGCCGAACACGCCGTTGCCCAGGATCAGCACCGCGATCGTCCAGTGGAAGAACTTGGCGACGGCGCCCCAGCGCCACTCGTCATTGCGCAGCATCGGTGCTCTCCGGCTTGCGGTCCTCGCGGATGGCTTCGATCTCCAGCCACACGGAAATGTGCTGGCCGATCGAGCCCTGGTTGGCAGTCATGCCGAAATCGGTGCGGTCGAGCATGGCGGTGGCGGAAAATCCGGCGACGGTGTGCAGGCCGAAGATGGTGCGCGCCTGGCGGTTGAACGTAAACGGAATGTCGATGGGGCGGGTGACGCCGCGCAGGGTCAATTCGCCATGCAGCACGCCGTGGCTGTCGTCCTTGCGCTCGACCGAGGTGCTGGCGAAATGGGCGTAGCGCGCCTTGGCCGCGTCCAGAAAACGCGGTTCGAGCACGGCCTGGTTCCAGTCGTCGTCACCCATGTCCAGGCCAGCCAGGTCGATGTCCAGGGCCGTGGCGGCATGGCTCCAGTCGTCCGGGTCGAAGCGCAGCCAGCCGCGGGCGATGTGCAGCCGTCCGAACGGGCGCGAATAACCGTCGTGGCTCACGCTGAAGAGAATCTGGCTGTGCACCGTGTCGTAGTGGTACCGGTGCTCCGACGCGCCGGCCGCCAGCGGGCACAGCAGGGCGGCGCAGGCAAGCAGGCGGGCGGTGGCGGGCGGGGCGCTCATCAGGCCAAGTCTGGAGGATCGTTGGCGTGGGTGCCAGCGGGAAACCTTGGCGTTTCATGCACGCGCCGCGTGTCAAACCTCCAGGCCCCGCCACTTATGGAGGTAGGCCATGGCTCGCCCCATCTGGACCGGCACGCTGTCGTTCGGGCTGCTGAACGTCCCGATCCGCCTGATGACCGCCGAGCGCAAGGTCGACCTGCATTTCCGCATGCTCGACCAGCGCAACAACCAGCCGGTGCGCTACGAGCGCGTCAACGCCGAATCGGGCGAAGAGGTGCCCTGGAAGGACATCGTCAAGGCTTACGAATATTCCAAGGGCAACTACGTGGTGCTGGAGGAATCGGACATCCGCAGTGCCGCCGCCGAGGCGCACGAAACGGTGGAGATCGACACCTTCATCGATGCCGGCCAGCTCACCCCCGCCTACTTCGAGAAGCCTTATTTCCTGGTGCCGGGCAAGAAGGCCGAGAAGGGTTACGTTCTGTTGCGCGAGACGCTCAAGCGCACCGGCAAGATCGGCATCGCGCGGGTGGTGATCCGCACCCGTGAATACCTCTGCGCGGTGATGCCGCAGGACGAGGCCCTGATGCTGGTCCTGCTGCGCTTCCCGCAGGAACTGGTCGACGCCGAGGAATACGCGCTGCCGGACAAGGCGGCCTCGGAGTACCGCATCAGCGACCGTGAGCTGGACATGGCAGGCGAGCTGATCGAGTCGATGTCGGGCAAGTTCGAGCCGGAGAAATACAAGGACGAGTTCCGCGAGCGTCTGACCGCGGTGATCGAGCAGCGACTCAAGAGCAAGGGCGTCACCACCACGCTGGAGGAAGAGGAGCCCGCGCACGCCAATGCCACCACCAACGTGGTCGATTTCATGGCGCTCTTGAAGAAGAGCATCGAGGGCAAGCAGCGCACGCCGGCCAAGGGCAAGGACGAGGAGAAGGCGGAGAAGAAGCCCGCGGCGAAGAAGGCATCGCCCAAGAAGGCCGAACCGGCGGCCAAGAAGGCCTCGCGCAAGAGCCCCGCCAAGAAAGCCACTGCCACGCGCAAGGGGCGCAAGGCCGGATGACTCCCGGCGGGAGCGCACCCGCGCGCGACTGGGAGACATCACGGTCGCGCACAGGTGCGCTCCTACACACGAGGCGGCGAAACACGTGAGCGCACGCGAACAATCCACCGGGATTTCCAGCAGCCGGTCGCGCGCCGACACACCCGTCGACGTCGATGGCGTCCGGATCACCCATCCCGCGCGCGTGGTCTATCCGGACGACGGCATCACCAAGGGTGAGGTCGCCGCCTATTACGCGGCGGTCGCCGACTGGATCCTCCCCGAGCTGATCAACCGGCCGCTGTCGATGGTGCGCTGCCCCGGCGGCACCGACAGCGCGTGTTTCTTCCAGAAGCACCACGCCGCCAAGCTTGGCTCCAGCGTGCGTCCCATCCCGCTGGAGGAAAAGGGCGGTGGCGAGGACGACTACGTCTATATCCGCGACCGCAAGGGCCTGCTGCAGCTGGTGCAGATGAACACCATCGAGTTCCATCCCTGGGGTTCGCGGGTGGACAAGCCCGACTCGCCAGACCGCATTGTGCTGGACCTGGACCCCGCCCCCGGTGTCGCGTGGGAAGCGGTGGTGGAAGGGGCGCGCGGCATCCGCGACCTGCTGGACGGGATGCAGTTGACGAGCTTCGTGCGCACCAGCGGCGGCAAGGGACTGCACGTGGTGGTGCCGTTCCGGCGCGGGCCTGGCTGGCAAACGGTGAAAGACTTCTGCGAGCGGGTGGCCGACGCGATGGTCGAGCGTGCGCCCGATCGCTACATCGCCACGGCGAGCAAGGCGCAGCGCGAAGGAAAGATCTTCATCGATTGGCTGCGCAACGCGCGCGGGGCGACCAGCGTGTGCAGCTGGTCGCTGCGGGCGCGGGACGGCGCGCCGGTGGCGATGCCGCTGCGGTGGGAAGAGTTGGGGAAGGTTGCGAGCGGCGCTGCGTTCGGCATGCAAGCGGCGCTGGAGCGGGCGAAAAGCCTGAAGGCCGATCCGTGGGACGGGATGGCGAAGTTGCAGCAGCGGTTGCCGAAGGGCTGAAGGGAGGCTTCCCCCGTTCGCCCTTCGGGCACCTTCCCATGTGAACGGGGGAAGGTGCCGACAGGCGGATGCGGGCGATTTGCCGGCTACTTCACCTTCAAAACGTCGTTGGAGCGGTCGGCTTCCGGCAACCCGTGTTCCGGATCCAGCGCCACCGACACCACCTTGCGCGACCCGGTCACCCGCACCACGTACTGCCGATGCTGCTGCCAGGTCTCCACCGGCACGCGCACGTCCTTCGTGCTGCCGTCGTCATAGGTCAGCCGCAGCGTGTTCGGCAGGACGAGCCGGTCCAGGTTCGCCACCGTTACCGCCGCGCCGTGCGACCAGCCGCCATCGACCGGCTCGACCTTGCGTACCGCCATGTCGAACGTCCAGTTGTGCTGGTACCAGCCGCGCCAGAACCAGCCCAGGTCCTCGCCCGATTCGCTTTCCATGAAGCGGAAGAAATCCGACGGCGAAGGATGGTGGAAGGCCCAGGTGGCGATGTACTTGCGGAAGGCGTCGTCGAACCGCTCCGGCCCCAGGATCTGTTCGCGCAGCAGCACCAGGCCGAAGGCGCTCTTGAAGTAGCTGATCGGGTGGCGGTACTTCTCGCTCGTCTCGTCCGCACCGTTGAGCAGGGCCGGCGCGTCCGGATCGGCGATCACCTGGGCGATCTCGTCGGCCGGGTTGCCCTTGTGCGGCGCGTATTCGCCGTCGCGCTTGGGTGCGAACTCGCCGTGGTTGAAAGCCTCGTCCTCGTAGATGTCGACGAAGGTGTTGAAACCCTCATCCATCCAGGCGTGGCGGCGCTCGTTGGAACCGACGATCATCGGGAACCAGGTGTGGCCGATCTCGTGCGCGATCAGGCCGTGCAGGCCGCCGCCCTTGGCGCGCTTGTGGTCGAAGGTGATGCCCGGGTATTCCATGCCGCCGGCAGTGCCGGCTTCATTGATTGCCACCGGCCACGGATAGGCGAACCATTCTTTCGAGAAGTATTCGACCGAGGCCTTGAGAAACTCGGTGGCGCGGCTCCATTCGCTCTCGACCGGATAGACCGACATCGCCAGCGCCGTCTTGCCGTGCGGCAGGTTGATGCGCGCGGCGTCCCACACGTACGCCCTGGATGCGCCGAACGCCACGTCGCGCGTGTCGTGCATGCGGAAGTGCCAGGTCAGCGTGCCGCCCTGCTTCGGGCGGCTGGACGGCTGGGTGACCTCGGCGGGCGTGCGGATCATCACCGTCCTGTCGCTGTGGCGGGCTTCGTCCAGGCGCTTGATCTGCGTCGCGGTGAGCACGTCCTGCGGGTTCAGCAGCTCACCTGAGCCGGCCACGATCATGTCCGAGGGCACGGTGACCTTGTAATCGAAGTCGCCATATTCCAGGTAGAACTCGCTGTTGAGGTAGGGCGCGGTGTCCCAGCCGCGCAGGTCGTCGTAGACGCACAGGCGCGGGTACCACTGGGCGATCTCGAAGATGTCGCCGTTCTTGCTGGCGTTGACGTCCATGCGGCCGCCGAATTCGCCCGGCACGGTGAAGCTCCAGGTGATGTGCACGCGCACGCTGCCGCCCTTGGGCCTGACCGCTTCGGGCAGGCGCAGCTGCATGCGGGTGTCGGAGACGACCCATTTCACCGGTTGCAGGCGGCCGCTGGCATCTTCCACCTGGACCGAGGCGATCTGGTAGCCGTTGGTGAACTCGGTCGGAAACTCGCTGGTGAAAGCGCCGCGCGCATCGGGCCTGTAACGGTTCTGGTCCAGTTGCAGCCAGAGCACGTCCAGCGCGCTTGGGCTGTGGTTGGTGTAGGTGATCGTCTCGCGGCCGGTCAGCAGGCGGCTGGCCGGGTCCAGTGTGGCCTCGATGGTGTAGTCGGCGCGGTTCTGCCAGAACAGCGGGCCGGGCTTGCCGTCGGCCGAGCGGTAGGCGTTGACCGGATCAGGGTAGACGAACGGCGCGAAGGTCTGGAGCGGATCGTAGCGCGGCGCATCGGCTGCCGCGGCGAGGGTGGTAGCCAGCGCCAGCGCGCCGGTCATGCAGACTGCAAGTGCCTTCATCGAAAATCCCCTGTTTACGGTTGGCTGCCCGCGCGGATCAGTGCCAGTACTTCGTGGCAGGCGCCCATGGTGTGGTAGTCGACCTTGCCGGCCGGACTCTTCTCGTCGTCGTACTTGCGGTTGTCGTGGGTGAGGATGCGGTACCACGCGCCGTGCTCGTGGTCGACGAAATGCTGCCACGCGTAAGTCCACAGCCGCTCGTACCACTGGTCATACACCGCCTCGCCGGTGCGGGCATGCAGCAACGCCGCGGCGGCCAGCGACTCGGCCTGCACCCAGAAGTACTTGTCCGGATCGCAGATGCTTCCGTCGGGCGCGAAGCCGTAGTGGATGCCGCCATGCTTCGGATCCCATGCGCGCATCAGCGCGGTGTCGAACAAGTGGCGGGCAGTCGGCAGCAGCCAGCGCTCCTCGCGGCCGCGCTCGGCCAGGTGCGATTCGAGGATCACCAACAGCTTGGCCCACTCGGTCTGGTGGCCGGGCTGGAAACCCCACGGGCGGAACAGGTGGCGCGGGTTGTCGCGGTTGTAGTCCCAGTCGACATTCCAGTCGGCGTCGTAGTGTTCCCACACCAGGCCACCGGCCTTGGCCGCCTGGCGGCGGGTCATGTGATCGGCCAGCAGCAGCGCGCGGTCGAGGTAGCGCACGTCGTTGCTGGCCTGGTAGGCAGCCAGCATCGCCTCGCACATGTGCATGTTGGCGTTCTGGCCGCGATAGGAGGAGAACTGCCAGTTCGCGTCGGCCTCGTCACGGTAAAGGCCGGCCGCCGCGTCCCAGTAGTGCTTCTCCAGCAGCGCCCATGTCTCGTCCATCCACAGTTCCGCCTCGACCAGTCCCGCGCGCAGTGCGCTGGCGCAGGCCAGCAGCACGAAGGCGACGCCGTAGGCGTGGTTGGTGCGATCGTCTGGGCGACCATCGGCAATCGTCCAGGCGTAGCCACCGGTGACGGGGTCGCGGTGCACGTCGCGCAGGTAGCGCAGGCCATGGCGCGCGGCTTCGAGGTAATCGGTGTCCTCGAATTCGATCGCCGCCAGCGCGTAGTTGAAGACGAAACGCGTGCTGCTGACCAGGTGGCGATGGCTGCGGTCGTAGATCGTGCCGTCGTCCTTGAAGTAGTGGAAAAAGCCGCCGGCCGGGTCGATCGCGCGCGGGTGGTAGAACGCCATGGTCCGGGCGATGTGCTCGCGCAGGAAGCTCTCGCTGCGGAAGTCGGGCAGGGTGGTCATCGGTGTGATTCCAGGAAGGCGTCGACTTCCGCCGCACCGGGCATCGCGGTGAACGAGCCCTGGCGGGTGACGGTGAGTGCGCCGCAGGCGGCGGCGAAGGCGAGCATCTCGTGCAGGGCCGGCTCGTCGCGCAACAACACGTCGAAGGCGTCCGCGTTCCCGAGCGTCGCGAGCTTGTACAGCAGGCCGCCAACGAAGGCATCGCCGGCGGCGGTGGTGTCGACCGCTTCGACCTGCGGGCAGGGCATTTCACCGCTCCCGTCGCGGCGGAACCAGCGCAGCGGCCGCGGGCCGTCGGTCACCACCAGCAGGCGCGTACGACCGCGCCACAGGCGATTGAGCAGCGCGCCGTCCTCGGCCAGCCAGGCGAACTCCTCGGCGCACAGCTTGACCACGTCCGCCAGGTGCAGCGCCGGCCACACAAGCGGGCGCGGGTTCGACTCGCGCGGCCACAGCGCCGGGCGCAGGTTGAGGTCGAAGCTCACCAGCGCGCCGGCGGCCTGCGCGCGACGCATGCCCTCGCGGGTGGTCTCGGCCAGGTCCGGGTCGGTCATGCTGTTGGAACAGACATGGAAGACGGCGAGGCCGTCGAACGCCTCCGCACGGAAGTGCCGGGGGCGGAACAGCAGGTCCGCCGAAGGTGGCCGGTAGAAGTTGAAGCTGCGCTCGCCGCGCGCATCGAGGCTGACGAAGGCCAGCGCGGTGTTGGCTTCGTCCGTGCGCGCCACGTCGCCCACGCCCACGCCGGCGCGTTGCAGGCTGTCGAGCAGGAAATCGCCGAACGGATCTTGCGCGAGCATGCCGGCAAAGCGCGCCATGCCGCCCAGCCGCGCCACCGCCACCGCCACGTTGGCCGGCGCACCCCCGGCGAAGGGCACGAACGCGCGCGGAAAGCCGTTCGCGCCGGCGCCCTCGGCGTGGAAATCGATCAGCGCCTCGCCGAAGCAGAGGATGGGACGGCTCATCGGTCCTCCAGCGGCGCGCCGACGATGCGCGAACCGCGCAGGCCATAGAACACGATGTAGGCGTAGCACACGGCGGGCAGGATGAAGGCGGCCTGCACGCCGATCGCGTCGGCCAGTGCGCCCTGGGCGAACGGGATCACCGCGCCGCCGACGATGGCCATGATCAGCAGGCTGGAGGCCTTCTCGGTCAGCGGCCCGAGCCGCTCGATGCCCAGCGTGAAGATGGTCGGAAACATGATCGAGTTGAACAGGCCGATCGCCACGATGCTCCAGGTGGCCGTCATGCCGGCGGTGCTCATGGTGACCGCCAGCAGCGCGATGTTGATCGCGGCGAACAAGGCCAGCAGCGCGCGCGGCGAGTAGCGTGTCATCAGCCACGAACCGGCGAAACGGCCGATCATCGCGCCCAGCCAGTAGTACGACACGTAGGTCGCGGCAGTGGTCTCGTGCATGTTGCCGATCTGCGGCAGCGACAGGTAATTGACCATGAAGCTGCCGATGGCCACCTCCGCGCCTACATAGCAGAAGATCGCGATCACGCCGAACAGGACGTGCGGGATGCGCAGTGCATCGAGGAGCGTGTGGTGTCCGCGGTCGGCCTGTTCGGTGGCTTCCTCAAGCGTGGGCAGGCGGAACAGGTACACCAGCACCGCCAGCACGAACAGCGCGATGGCCAGGCCCAGGTAGGGACCCTGCACCGCCTGCGCCTCCTGTGCCCGGTAGACCAGTTGTTCGGCGGGCGAGAGCTGGGTGACCTCCAGCGAGCTTTTCACCGCCACCGACAGGATCAACAGCCCGCCGAAATGCGGGGCCAGGAACGTGCCAAAAGAGTTGAGCGCCTGCGCCAGCGTCAGCCGGCTGGAGCTCGTGCGCTCGGGCCCGAGCAGCGCCACGTAAGGATTGGCCGCTACCTGCAGGACCGTGATGCCAGTGGCGAGCACGAACAGTGCACCCAGGAACGCCAGGTACGAATGCATGCCCGCCGCCGGCCAGAATCCCGCCGCACCCAGGCCCGCGATCGCCAGGCCCGCCACGATGCCGAGCTTGTAGCCCAGGTGCGCGACCAATCGTCCTGCCGGCAGCGACATCAGGAAGTAGGCGCCGAAAAACGTTAGCTGGACGGCCATCGCCTGTTTGTAGTTCAGCTCGAACAACGCCTTCAGGTGCGGGATCAGGATGTCGTTCAGGCAGGTAAGGAAGCCCCACATGAAGAAGATCGAGGTAACCACGGCGAGCGCCGCCGGGTACGTCGTGTAGTGCTCGCGCGGCGCGTCCGCCGGTGCGGCGGGTGGGCGGTTGGGGGCTTGCATGATGGCCATGGGGACTCCTTAAGTCCTGGTCAGGCGGTGGGCGGGCAACTGCTGGCGCGGATCACCAGGCGTACGGGGGCGACGATGCGCCGGGTTTCGGCTTCCGGGTCGCGCAGGCGCTCGAGCAGCATCTGCGCGGCCTGTCGACCGCGCGCACGTGGCGCGGCGGCGAGCGTGGTGAGCGAAGGGGTGGAAAGCCCTGCTTCGGCGATGTCGTCGAAGCCGGTGAGGGCGAAGTCGCGTCCCGGCGTGAGTCCGCGTTCGGCCAGTCCGTGCATCAGGCCCAGCGCCACGGCGTCGTTGTAGCAGACCGCCGCGGTGGGCGCGGGCCCGGCCGCGAACAGCGCCTCGGCGCAGCGGGCCGCATCCAGGCGCGTGGGCAGGCATTCGACTTCCCAGTGCGGGTCCACCGGCAATTTGGCGGCCTTCATCGCCTCGCGATAGCCGGCGCGGCGCTGGCGACAGGACGAGGAATCGCCGTGGCCGCCGAAAAACGCAATACGCCGGTGACCCTGCCCGATCAGGTGCGCGGTGGCCTCGCGCGCGCCCTGCTGGTTGTCCAGCGCCAGCGAATCCCAGTGGGCGTATTCGGGTTGTTCGCCGGTAAGCTCGCGGTTGAATACGAGCAGCGGCGTGCGCGCGCCGACCGCCGCCAGCACGTGGCTGGCGTCGCTGCCCTCGGCGGGCGAGAGGATGATGCCGCCGGGTCCGTGCTCGATGAGCGAGCCGAGCACCGCCTGCTCGCGCTTGGGCGATTCGCTGGACGAGCCGAGTAACGTGACCATTCCCGCCTCGCCCACCACGTCGTCCACGCCCGCGGCGAATTCGGCGAAGAACGGATTGGCCAGTTCGTTGATGACCAGCGCGATCGACGACGACGTGCGTCGGCGCAGGTTGGCGGCGGCGCGGTTGTAAACGTAGTTCTGTTTGCGCAGTTCCTCTTCGACGCGCGCGCGGGTGTCCTTGTTGACCAGCGGGCTGCCGCGCAGCACCAGTGAGACGGTCGCGCGCGAGACGCCGCAGCCGGCGGCGATGTCGCTCACGGTGACCTTGCGGCCGAGCGGGGTGTTGCTGTCCATTGGGCACCCGGTGGAATAAGCGGTTTGGAACGATCCAAATCTAGCCGATCATGACACCAGCGGCTTCACGCAGCGCAACATGCGCTACGCGGCGCGCGCTGCTAGCGTTGGGATTTGGAACGATCCAAACGGAGCCTTTCAGATGGCCCTTCGCCTTTCCCGCCTGGTTTTCGCCCTGGCCCTCTCGCCCGGCCTCGCGCTCGCCGCCACCGGCCACGCGGGCGACGTCGATCCGCGCATCGGCACCGGCGGCGACGGCCACACCTTTCCCGGCGCCACGGTGCCCTTCGGCATGATCCAGCTCTCGCCCGACACGGCGATGCCGGACTTCAAGCACGCCTACAAGTGGGCCGCCGGCTACCAGTACGGCGACGACAGCATCCTGGGCTTCTCGCATACGCACTTCTCCGGTTCCGGCCATTCGGACCTGGGCGATGTGCTGGTGATGCCGGTCGCCGGCGAGGTGAAGCTGGAACCGGGGGACCCGGCCAAGCCCGGTAGCGGCTACCGCTCGCGCTTCGACCACGCCACCGAGGTCGAGCAGGCCGGCTACTACGCCGTGACCCTGGCCGATTACGGCATCCGCGCCGAGCTCACCGCCGGGCGCCGCGTGGGTTGGCATCGCTATACCTTCCCCGCGGGCAAGAGCGCGCACCTGCTGCTGGACCTGCGCCCGAGCATCTACGACTACCCGGGCAAGGTGCTGTGGTCGAACTTGCAGGCTGCCGGTGACGGCACCGTGACCGGCTGCCGCACCACGCGCGGCTGGGCGCCGGGGCGCGAGCTGTGCTTTGCCATGCGTTTCAACCAGCCGGTCACCGCTCGCACGCTGTACGATCGCGAGAACGATGTCGCCTACAAGGGGTTCAAGGGACCGGGCAACCAGCCGGTCGACCACGACGCGCAGAACGGCCGCGCGCTGGTCGGCGTGTTCGACTTCGGCACGCTGGTCAAGCCGCTGGAAGTGAAGGTGGCGATCTCGCCGGTCAGCGCCGCCAACGCGGTCGCCAACCTGGACGCGGACGGCAGCGGCTGGGACTTCGATGCCCGGCGCGCGCAGGCGAAGGCTGCCTGGGACAAGGTGCTGGCGGTGGTCGACGTCGATGCGCCGGCGACCGTGCGCAGGCAGTTCTACACCGCGCTCTACCACGCGATGCTCTCGCCCACGCTCAGCATGGACGCCAACGGTGAGTACCGCGGCCCCGACCACGCGGTGCACCAGGCCAAGGGCTACGAGTTCTACTCGACCTGGTCCTTGTGGGACGTCTACCGCGCGCAGCAGCCGTTGATGGTGCTGCTCGATCCCGAACGCAGCAGCGACTTCGTCCGCTCGCTCATCGCAGCGCGCGAGGCCAGCCCGTTCGGCATCCTGCCGGTGTGGGCGTACCAGGGCCTGGAGACCTGGTGCATGATCGGCTACCACGCCGTGCCGGTGATCGCCGACGCCTGGATCAAGGGCGTGCGCGGCTTCGATGCGGGCAAGGCCCTCGACGCCATGGTCGCCAGCGCCACCTACGCGCCCTATGGCCACCTGGCCGACTACATGAAGCTCGGCTATGTCCCGATCGACCGCGAACCCGAGGGCGCTTCCAAGACGCTCGAATACGCCTACGACGACTGGTCGCTGGCGCAGATGGCCAGGGCGATGGGGCGGAACGATGTCGCCGCCACCTTCGACAAGCGCGCCGGCAACTGGAAGAACGCCTGGGATCCCGCGACCGGCTTCATGCGCGCGCGCCTGGCCGACGGCAAGTTCCGGGAACCGTTCGATCCGACGGCCGCCGGCTACGGCAGCGACTTCACCGAAGGCAACGCCTGGCAGTATTCGTGGTACGTGCCGCAGGACGTGCCGGGCCTGATCGAGGCGATGGGCGGCAACGCGAAGTTCGTGGCGAAACTGGACGCGCTGTTCGACGCCAAGGTCGACCCGGCGCACTTCAAGCACGTGGAGGACATCACCGGCCTGATCGGCTGGTACGCCCATGGCAACGAACCCAGCCACCACATTGCCTACCTGTACGACTACGCCGGCGCGCCGTGGAAGACGCAGCAGCGACTCAAGCAGATCATGGACAGCCAGTATGCGGCGCGTCCGGACGGGCTCTCGGGCAACGACGACCTGGGCCAGATGTCGGCCTGGTACGTGTTCACCGCGCTGGGTTTCTATCCGGTGACGCCCGCGAGCGACGTTTATGCCATCGGCCGGCCGTTCGTCGAACGGGCCACGCTGCACCTGACCAACGGCAAGGCTTTCACCGTCAGCGCCGCGCCGCTGGACGACGCGCATCCCTACGTCGGCGAGGTCACCCTGAATGGCAAGCCGCTGGGCAAGCCCTTCCTGCAACACGGGCAGATCCTTGCCGGCGGCGAACTGCATTTCCGCATGCAGGCGCAGCCGGTACATCCGTGACCTTCTCCTGTCTGGAGAAAGAAGAACCGGGCGCGGGCTGGCCAGACACTTTGCGGGAGCACGTGTGGCGCCAAGTATCCCGCAGGCCTGAGCGCTCTTGAACCCTCTCCCCTCCCGGGGAGGGGCAGCCGCAGCGCTGGCGAGCCAGACACGCGTAGAGGTGCGCGTTCTTGAGGCCGCTTCCTGTCGGCGAGCGAAAGCAGAGCCCACCGTCACCCGCCTATAACGCGCCGTAGGCTTTCATTACACGTTTACCGGCCGGGGGCGACAGGACGTAAGCTCCGTCTGGTCGACGCGCCGTGAGGAATCCTCCCCGCATGCCCAGCCGCCATCGCGCCCTGCTGCCCGAGCTTCGCCGCGGCCTGCACCATTGGCGCGTGCCGCGCTGGCGCATGGTCGGGCTGCTGTGCGCGGTGCTGGTGATCGTGCTGCTGCCTTACCTGGCCACGCGCACCAGCCACGAGGACGCGATGGAGGCGGGCCAGCTGGTCACGCACTCCTCCGAGGTCAAGTCGCTCACCTACCGGATCGCCTACGTTACCCGCAGCAGCGAGGCGGCGATTTTCCGCCTGCTGGAGGGCGCCAGGGAGCCCAGCCTGGTCGACAGGGCACACCAGGCCGGCAATGACGTGCCCGCGCTGCTCGGCCAGCTGAGCGACATGACGCGCGACAACCCGACCCAGCAGGCCGCGATCGGCGCCCTGGGCAACGTGGTCAACGGCCGCCTGGCGCTGCTCGAGCAGGCCCTCGCGCGTATCCAGCACGGCGACCGCGCCGGCGCGGTCGCGGCGCTGCACGATGCCGGCACGCTGTTCCCGATCGACGAGCAGATCGACACGGTCGTGCGCAACGAGGGCACCGTGCTGATGGAACGCCGCTCGCATGCGCGGCGCAGCGCGTTCGAAAGTACGCTGGTGCTGGGAATCACCTCGATCGCGCAGGTCGTGCTGCTGTCGATCATCGTGCTCGTGTCCGAACGCCAGATCGCCCGCCGCATGCGCGCCGAGACGCGCGAAAGCCAGGCGGTGCGTCGCGCGCAGATGATCCTGCAGGCGGTGCGCGAGCCGATCGCGCTGCTCAACGCGCAGCTGTGCACCTTGCTGGTCAACACCGCCTTCAGCGAGTTGTATGGCTCGCCGCAGGAGGAACAGCGCGAGTTGCGTCCGCTGCAGGAGGTGGGCGAGGGCGCATGGACCGACGGCGCCCTGCTGCAGCGCCTGCGCGACGTGCTGCTGCACGATCGCGAACTGTGGGACTACGAGCTGGTCCAGCGCACCGTGGGCGGGATCGACCGTCACGTCATGGTCAATGCGCGCCGCCTGCAGCAGCACGAGGGCGAACAGCCAGTGCTGCTGTTGACCGTCAGCGACGTCACCGCGCGCGCCCTGGTCGAGCAGCAGGTGAAGGAACTCAATCGCCAGCTCGAAGGCAAGGTGGCACAGATCTCCGACGTCAACCGCGAGCTGGAGGCCTTCAGCTATTCCGTGTCGCACGACCTGCGCGCGCCGCTGCGCCACATCGCCGGCTTCACCGGCAAGCTCAAGCGCCACCTGGTCGAGCACCTGGACGAGACTTCCGCCCATTATCTGGATGTCATCTCCACGTCCGCCACGCGCATGGCGCAGCTGATCGACGACCTGCTGGTGTTCTCGCGCCTGGGGCGCGGCGCGCTCAGGCTGCAGGCCGTGGACACGCAGTCGCTGGTCGACGAGGCGCGTGCCCTGGCCGAGTCGGAGGCAGGCGAGCGGCGCATCGAGTGGAGCATCGGCCCGCTGCCGATCGTGATCGGCGACGAGAACATGCTGCGCACCGTGTGGCAGAACCTGATCGGCAACGCGGTCAAGTACACCGGCCGGCGCGACGTGGCGCAGATCGCCATCAACGTGAACCGTGACCGCGACGGTGAATACATCTTCACGGTGGCCGACAACGGCGCGGGGTTCAATATGGAGTACGCCGGCAAGCTGTTCGGCGTGTTCCAGCGCCTGCACCGCGCCTCCGAGTTTCCCGGCAACGGCATCGGGCTGGCCAACGTGCGCCGCATCGTCGCGCGCCATGGCGGCCGGGTCTGGGCCGAGGCCGAACCCGAACGCGGTGCGAGTTTCCATTTTTCGCTGCCGGCCACCGAACTGGCCGAAGCGCGCACCACGAGGCTTGTGTCATGAACAATCGTCACCTGGGTCCGGTACTGCTGGTCGAGGACAGCATGGCCGATGCCGAGATGGCCATGGACGCGCTGCGCGAAGCCAATCTCGCCAACCCCGTGGTACACGTGGAGGACGGCGTCGACTGCCTGGACTACCTGCAATGCCGGGGTCCCTGGCAGGGTCGCGAGGACGTCGACCCATCGGTGATCCTGCTCGACATCAAGATGCCGCGCATGAACGGTCTGGAGGTCCTGACTCGTCTGCGGGAGGAGGAGCGGTGGCATCTGATCCCGGTGGTGATCCTGTCTTCCTCGCGCGAGGAGAGCGACCTGGCGCGCAGCTGGGACCTGGGTGTGAACGCCTACGTGATCAAGCCGGTGGACGTGGACCAGTTCTTCGAGGCCGTGAGGACGCTGGGCCGGTTCTGGGCCGTGCTCAACCAGTTGCCGGAGCACGAATGACTTCGGGTGCTGGACGACGGAACGAAACAGGAGCGCAATAGACTGCATGCCCAACGCCACCACACGCCCGCTGCCCACCATCCGCATCCTGCAGGTCGAGGACGACCCGATCGATGCCGAGTTGATCCAGGCTGAACTGGACGCCGATGGCATCGAGTACCAGGTGCGCCTGGTCGACGACGAGGCTGGCTACACCGCGTGCCTTGACGAGTTCCAGCCCGACATCGTGCTGTCGGACCTCAGCCTCCCCGGCTTCTCGGGCCAGCGCGCGCTGGAGTTGCTGCGCCAGCACGACGAGGACCTGCCTTTCATCTACGTCTCGGCGACGCTCGGGGAGGAGGCGGCGGTCGAAGCGCTGCGCAACGGCGCCACCGACTACATCCTCAAGCAGAATCCCACCCGCCTGGCCAGCGCCGTGCGCCGCGCGCTGGCGGAGGCCGAGGCGCTGCGCGCCAAGCGTCGCGCGGAGGCAGAACTGATCCGCGCGCAACGCTTCGAGAGCCTGGCCATGCTCGCCGGAGGCCTGAGCCACGACCTGCGCAACCTGCTGCAGCCGCTGCTGCTGGCCGGCGACAGTCTGCAGGACTACCAGGACGATCCGCGCCTGGCACGCCTCGGTGCGCTGGTGCGCGATTGTGGCCGGCGCGGACTGCAGATGGTGCAGTCGATGCTTTCCTTCGCGCGCGGCGCGCGGCGCGCCGAACAGGTCCGCGTGGGCGCGCTGATGGACGCGCTGGGGCTGCTGCTGCGTGGCAGCGTGCCGCGTGGGGTGAAGATGGACGTGGAGATCGGCGATCGAGAACTGGCCTTCGAGGGCAACCACACCGAACTGCAGCAGGCCCTGCTCAACCTCTGCCTCAACGCGATCCAGGCGATGGGCGAGGCTGGCGGCCAGCTGCGCATCGAAGCGTGCGAATGCGAACTGGCGGGGAACTTCTTCCTGCCCGGCGAAGAAGCCCATGCCACGCGTTACCTGCGCCTGACGGTCGCCGACACCGGTCCCGGCATGTCGCCGGAGGTGCGCGAACACCTGTTCGAGCCGTTCTTCACCACCAAGGAAAGTGGCACCGGCCTGGGGTTGCTTTCCTGCAAGCGCATCGTCGCCAGCCACAACGGCGTGATGCGCCTGGACAGCGAGCGGGGCAAGGGCACCGCCTTCCACCTCTATATTCCGATCGAGGACACGGATGTGGAGGCCGCGGCGCAGGAGGAACAGGCCGAAAGCCTGATGGGCGAGGCCGAGCGCGTGCTGGTGGTGGTGGAGGAAGCGGGCCCACTCTCGCTGCTGGTCGACGTCCTCGACGGCTACGGCTACCAGCCGCACGCCAGCCAGAGCGGCACCGCGGCGCTGCAGTGGATCGAGGCGCACGGCGTTCCCGATCTGGTGGTGATGGACGCGGACATGAACCTGTTCACCGGCGTGCGCACGCTGGCGGCCCTGATCGAGCACGGCTATCGCCGAGCGGTGCTGCTGCTGGCGAGGCCCGAGGCACCGCCAGACCTGGAGGAGTTGCCCCGGCTGGATCGGCTGTACCTGGTGGACAAGCCGATCAACACGCAGCAACTGCTGCGGACGATGCGGCAGGCGCTGGGCGGGCAGGAGGCGGGGGAATAACGCTCCATCCCCGGCGCAGCGGGAAGGTAGGGTTGGGGGAGGGCCCTCGGTTTGGGGAGGGCTGGTCTACTCGCTCGCCTGGAACACATTCCCCCGCGAAGCCCCGGCCGCCGACCCTGGCCCTCTCCGCGGAGGGGGCGCAAAAAAATGTCAGTCGATGCCGAGCTTCTTGAGCTTGTAACGCAGCGCCCGGAAGGTGATGCCGAGCTTCTTCGCCGCCGCGGTCTTGTTGTAGCGCGACTCTTCCAGCGCCTTGATGATCGCCGTCCGTTCGAGATTGCTGATGTAGTCGTCCAGCGGCACGCCGCTACCCGGGCCCGCGGCGTGGGGAACGGCCGGCTGCGCGGCGACCGGGGCGCCTGGCTGCGGCGCGTGCATGGCCGCGTGGGCGGCATTGACCGGCTCCGGCTGGCGCAGCGGTCGCTGCGGCAGCATCAGGTCGTCGGCGCCGATGGTGTCGCCCTCGCACATCGCCATGGCGCGTTCGAGGATGTTCTCCAGCTCGCGCACGTTGCCCGGGAAGTCGTATTCCTCCAGCGCCTGCTGCGCGTCCGGCTTCAGCCTGCCGGGCGCGCCGCCGCTCTTGGCGGCGAGCGAGCGCAGGATGAAGGCGGCCAGCTGCGGCACGTCGCCCCGGCGCTCGCGCAGCGGCGGCACGCGCAGCTCGATCACGTTGATGCGATAGAACAGGTCCTGGCGAAACTGCGCCTGCTCGACCAGCCGGGCCAGATCCTTGTGCGTCGCCGAGAGGATGCGCACGTCCACCGGCACTTCCTCGCGGGCGCCGATCGGGCGCACCGCCTTTTCCTGGATCGCGCGCAGCAACTTGACCTGCATGTGCAGCGGCAGCTCGGCCACCTCGTCGAGGAATAGCGTGCCGCCATGGGCGGCCTGGAAGAGGCCCTCCTTGTCGGCGCCGGCGCCGGTGAAGCTGCCCTTCTTGTGACCGAAGAACTCGCTCTCCATCAGTTCCGACGGGATCGCGCCGCAGTTGACCGGCACGAACGGCCCGCTGGCGCGCGGACCCTGTTCGTGGATCAGTCGCGCCACCAGTTCCTTGCCCACGCCCGATTCGCCGGCGATGTACACGGGCGCCTGGTTGCGCGCGAGCTTGGTGATGGTCGCGCGCACCTGCTGCATCGCCGGCGAATCGCCGACCAACCGGCCAGCCGCGCCGGTCGCCGTGGCGGCGCCGCCGCTCTTGCGTTCCTCCGCCAGCTGCAGCGCCGTGCGCACCAGCCGGCGGAGCATCTGGATGTCGACCGGCTTGGACACGAAGTCGAAGGCGCCGGCCTTGAGCGCGTTGACGGCCGCATCGACGTTGCCGTACGCGGTGATCATCGCCACCGGCATGTCCGGGTGGGTGGCGGCGATCAGCTCGATCACCTCATGGCCGGTGCCGTCGGGCAGGCGCATGTCGGTAAAGCACAGGTCGTAACTGCGATCGCCCAGCGCCCGGCGGGCCTCCGCCACGGTTCCCACCGCTTCCACCTGCAGGTCCATGCGGCCAAGCGTGATGGTGAGCAGCTCGCGAATGTCGCGTTCGTCGTCGATGACCAGGACGGTCTGTGCGGGCATGGTTCTCTTCGGCAGGCGGTAACAATGGAAGGGTATAGCAGTTTGGCGGCGCTGTGCTCTGCTCCGGGCCAAGAAATGGCGTGAGTGCGAGCTTCACGCTTTGCGCCCTCTCCCCGTGGGGAAAGGAAGTCGGGGGGTCAGGCGGGTTCGCCGCCGTCGGCCGGATGCCTTGCAGGTGGCGTGAGGGTCAGCCGGAAGCAACTGCCGCCGCCGGCCACGCGCACGTATTCGAGCGAAGCCTGGTTGGCCTCGCTCATCTGCCGGGCCAGGTACAGCCCCAGGCCGGTGCCGTACTCGTGCGTGGTGTAGAACGGTTCGAAGATCTGCGCGGCCACCTTGGGCGCGATGCCGGGGCCGCGGTCGATCACTTCCAGGATCGGCACGCTGTGTTCGCCCTGGCGCACCACGACCATCACCCGCGCCGGTTCACCCGGCATGCGGCCGTAGCGCAACGCGTTCTGCACGAGGTTCCACACCACCTGCTGCAGCTGCTGCGGATCGGCCACCGCGGCCACCGCCATCGAGCCGGTGATCACGCGCAGCGAGTCGCCGCCGATGTCGTTGCCCTGTTTGTATTCCTCCACGAAACCGTTCGCCCAGCGGCCCAGGTCCAGGGTTTCCGGGCGCGAGCGCTCGCGCCGCGAGAGCTGCAGGATGTTCTCGATGATCTCGTTCAACCGCACGCAGTGGTTGTTGATGATCTCCACCATGCGCGCATCGCCGGCGGCGAGCTCCTTGGACTCGGCCAGCAGCTGCGCCGAGTAGCGGATCGCTGCGAGCGGGTTCCTGATTTCGTGCGCGATCGAGGCCGACAGGCGCCCGAGGGAGCTCAGGGTCAATTCTTCCGCACGGCGCGAAAGCAGCGAGGTGTCGTCCAGGAAGATCAATACGTGGGAATCGTCGTTGGGCGCCAGGCGGGTGAAGCGCGGCACCACCTCGGGCACGCCGTCGGCCAGCTGCGTGGCGGTCTCGTCCAGCTTGCCCGACGTCATCCAGTGGTAGAGGCGGCGCGAAAGCTCCGGCGCCAGTTTGCCCAGGTCGCGCTGGTCGGCCGGCGGATTGCCCAGCAGCATCCACGCCGACTCGTTCAACTGGTGGATGCGGTTGGCGTCGTCCACCAGCAGTACGCCGGTCTTCATGCGCCGGATGATCAGTTCGTTGACCTGCGAGAGATTGGCCAGGTCCAGGCTGCGCTGTTCGGCCAACGCTTCGGTGGCGCGCAGCTGGCGTCCGAGTACGTGGCAGAGCGTGGTGGTGGCGAAGTAGGCCACGCCCAGCAGGCCCGATTCGAGCAGGTCGCCGTCACCGTGCGCCTCCGCGAGCAAGGTATGGCCCAGCATGCCCAGCGTCGCCAGCGCCGCGAAGAAGCACGACAGCCGCAGCGGCAGCACCAGCGCGCCGGTGGAGAGGTTCACCGCCAGCATCATCGCGACGCCGATGCGCGCGTCGTGGATCAGCCAGGCGGCCAGCACCGCCACCATGATGTCCACCACCAGCGCGCCGGAGACCACCATCCGTGCGTTGGCCATGGCGTTGCGGGTCTGCACCAGCATGCCGACCGCGAACAGCAGGTAGACCCCGATCACCACGTAGGCCAGCAGGGGCTGGTCGACGGTCGGCCAGGTCAGCCGCGGCGAGCTGAGCGCCAGCCCTGTGTAGACCAGTGCCTGCGCCAGCCGGAAGTAGTTGAGGAAGAACAGTTCATGGCGGATCGCCATCGCGGCCGGGCGGGCGGGCTGGAAAACGGGCGGTTCGGCGGGGGGTATGGCTGGCACGTTGACGGCTTCGGCGCGGCGTTCGTCCGAGTATAGACAGGCCGGCGGGCGCTGCCAGCGGCGTGGCGCACGGAAGGGGCGGCCCAGGCGGCACTTTCCATCACGACCGCCTTTGCGCGAAAATGCCCGGCCGTATTGCGCGATTCGCGCCCGGTTGACTCCAGGGCAGCGCGCACTGCACGCCGGCAGCGTGCTGAAAGCCGCCGTCCGACCCTCTCCCGCGCCCACGCTGCCTAGCGCGCGTGCGGCCCGATACGTTTCCCCGTTCGCTCGAGGTATAGGAATGAATTTCCACGAGTACCAGGCCAAAGAGCTGTTCGCGCAGTACGGCATCGCCGTCCCGCCGGGCAAGGTTGCCAACTCCCCCGATGCCGCCGTCGACGCCGCCAAGGCGCTGGGCGGCTCGCAGTGGATGGTCAAGGCGCAGATCCACGCAGGCGGCCGCGGCAAGGCCGGCGGCGTCAAGTTCTGCAAGAGCCTCGACGACGTGCGCGCTGCCGCCAAGGGCATGCTGGGCACCAACATGGCGACCTACCAGTCCGCCGGCCGCGCGCTGCCGGTCAACCTGGTGCTGGTGACCGACGCCACGAATATCGCGAAAGAGCTTTATCTCTCGGTGCTGGTCGACCGTGATTCGAAGTCGGTCTCCTTCATCGCCTCCAAGCACGGCGGCGTGGACATCGAGCAGGTCGCCCGCGACACGCCCGAGGACATCCACACCATCGTGGTGGACTTCGTCGAGGGCCTGCAGCCCTACCAGTGCCGCCAGCTCGGCTTCGCGATGGACCTCAATCCGAAGCAGGTCAACCAGCTGACCAAGATCATGCTGGGCCTGTACAAGCTGTTCAACGAGAAGGACCTGTCGCTGGTGGAGCTCAACCCGCTGGCGATCCTCGAGGACGGCAACCTCGCCGCGCTCGACGGCAAGGTCAACTCCGACGACAACGCCGACTTCCGCCATCCGGAACTCGTCGCCATGCGCGACCTGAGCCAGGAAGACGCGGCCGAAGCCGCGGCGGTCCAGCACAACCTCAACTACGTGACCATGGACGGCTCGATCGGCTGCATGGTCAACGGCGCGGGCCTGGCGATGGCCACCATGGACGTGATCAAGCTGGCGGGCGGCGAGCCGGCCAACTTCCTCGACGTCGGCGGCGGCGCCACCAAGGAGCGCGTGACCGAGGCGTTCAAGCTGATCCTCTCCTCCGACAAGGTGAAGGCCATCCTGGTCAACATCTTCGGCGGCATCGTGCGCTGCGACCTGATCGCCGAAGGCATCATCGCCGCGGTGAAGGAAGTGGGCCTGCAGATCCCGGTGGTGGTGCGCCTGCAAGGCACCAACGTGGAGAAGGGCCGCGAGCTGCTGGCCAATTCCGGCCTGGCGATCACGCCGGCCGACGATCTCAACGACGCGGCGCAGAAAGCCGTGGCCGCCGCGAAGTGAGGAGCGAACAAGCATGAGCGTTCTGGTCAACAAGAATACGAAGGTGCTGGTGCAGGGTTTCACCGGCCAGCAGGGCACCTTCCACGCCGAACAGGCCATCGACTACGGCACCAAGGTCGTCGGCGGTGTCACGCCGGGCAAGGGTGGCAGTCAGCACATCGGCCTGCCGGTCTTCAACTCGATGGAAGAAGCGGTGGCCGAGACCGGCGCCGACGCGTCGGTCATCTTCGTGCCGCCGCCGTTCGCGGCCGACTCGATCATGGAAGCGATCGACGCGGGCATCCGCGTGATCGTGGCGATCACCGAGGGCATTCCGGTGCTGGACATGCTGCGCGTCAAGAACGTGCTGGCGCAGCATCCGGAGACCGTGCTGATCGGCCCAAACTGCCCCGGCATCATCACCCCGGGCGAGTGCAAGATCGGCATCATGCCGGGCCACATCCACCAGCCGGGCAAGGTCGGCATCGTGTCGCGTTCGGGCACGCTGACCTACGAGGCTGTGTTCCAGACCACCAACGAGGGCCTGGGCCAGTCCACCTGCATCGGCATCGGCGGCGACCCGATCAACGGCCTGAACTTCATCGACTGCCTGAAGATGTTCCAGGACGATCCGCAGACCGAGGGCATCATCATGGTCGGCGAGATCGGCGGCAGCGCCGAGGAAGACGCGGCCGAGTTCATCGGCGAGTACGTGACCAAGCCGGTGGTGTCGTTCATTGCCGGTGCGTCGGCCCCTCCGGGCAAGCGCATGGGCCATGCCGGCGCGATCATCTCCGGCGGCAAGGGCACCGCGGCGGCCAAGTTCGCGGCGCTGGAGAAGGCGGGCGTGACGACGGTGAAGTCGCCGGCCGACCTGGGCAAGACGCTGGCGAAGCTGATGAAGTAAGGGCGCGCATTAGCGCACGGCAAAAGGCCACGCACACGCGTGGCCTTTTGCTTTTAAAGCTTCCTCTCCCCGGAGGGGAGAGGGAGCCAAAAGTGCGTTGGCGTCGCGATGACCTGCCCCCACTATCATGGCGGTCCCCCAACACCCCTTTGCCCCATGACCACCCAGCTCCGCCTCGCACTGGCCCAGTTCGATTTCTCCGTCGGCGCCGTCGCGGCCAACACCGCGAAGATCCGCGAACTGATGACCCAGGCGCATGCTGGCGATGCGCATCTGGTCGCCTTCCCGGAGCTGGCGATCAGCGGCTACCCGCCCGAGGACCTGCTGATCCGCCCCAGCTTTTTGCAGGCCTGCAACGAGGCGATCGCCGCGCTGGCCGAAGGCACGAACGGCGTCGCCGCCCTGGTCGGCTTCCCGCACAGCGAGGGCGAGGTCTACAACGCCGCCGCGTTGCTGCGCGAGGGGCGCATCGAATGCGTCGCGCACAAGCAGGCGTTGCCCAACTACGGCGTGTTCGATGACAAGCGCTACTTCCGCCCGGGCCACGCCAGCGCCACCGGCATGGTCAACGGTGTACGCGTGGGTTTCCTGGTCTGCGAAGACATCTGGGAGCCAGAGCCGGCGGCACAGGCCGCAAAGGCGGGCGCCGAACTGATCGTGGTGATCAACGCCTCGCCCTGGGACGACGCCAAGCAGGCCACCCGCGAGGCGCTGCTTGCCGCGCGCGCGAAGGAAACCGGCTGCGCCATCGTCTATCTCAACCTGGTCGGCGGCCAGGACGAGGTGGTCTACGACGGCGCCTCGATGCTGGTCAACGGCGATGGCACCATCGCCGCGCGCGCGCCCGCCTTCGTCGACGCACTGCTGTGGGCCACGTTCGACCCGGCGACCCGCACGTTGGTCGCCGACCACTGGCCGATCGCCGCCGACACGCGCCCGGAGGCCGTGCTCTATGCGGCGCTCACCCGCGGCATCCGCGACTACATCGACAAGAACGGCTTCCCCGGCGTGTTGCTGGGCCTCTCCGGAGGCATCGATTCCGCGCTGACGCTGGCGCTAGCGGTCGACGCATTGGGCGCCGACCGCGTCACCGCGGTGATGCTGCCCACCCGCTACACCTCGAAGCTCTCGCTGGAGGGCGCGCGCGAGCAGGCCGAGCGCCTGGGCGTGGCCTACCACGTGATCGACATCGAGCCGACCTACCGCACCTTCCTGGCCGCACTCGCGCCCGCTTTCGCCGGCAAGGCCGCCGATACGACCGAGGAGAACCTGCAGTCGCGCACGCGTGGCGTGATGCTGATGGGCCTCTCCAACAAGCACAGCCAGTTGTTGCTCGCCACCGGCAACAAGAGCGAGATGGCGGTCGGCTACGCCACCCTCTACGGCGACATGTGCGGTGCGTACGCGCCGCTCAAGGACGTGTACAAGACTGTCGTGTACCGGCTATCGCGCTGGCGCAACGAGACCGGCTGCGTGATCCCGCCGGCGGTCATCGACCGCCCGCCCTCGGCGGAACTCCGCGAGGACCAGACCGACCAGGATTCGCTGCCGCCCTACGACGTGCTCGACGCCATCCTCAAGCGCTTCATCGAGGACGAGCAGTCCCAGGCCGACATCGCTGCCGCGGGTTTCGACCCGGATACCGTGCGCCGGGTGTCCAGCCTGGTACTGCGCAACGAGTTCAAGCGCCGCCAGGCCGCCCCGGGCCCGCGCGTGACCACCCGTGCCTTCGGCCGCGAGCGCCGTTACCCCATCACCTCCGGCTGGAAGTAGCTCCTGCAGGAAGCCCGGACGCGATGCCACTTCGTCACGGGCTGCGCGGTTTCATGCCTTGGCGGGGACATATCTGCAGAAGCGCACTTCGTGCGCGACGGCCACCTCCGGCGATCGCGTACACGTGCATCCTGCAACGAACGCAATCCGCCTTGCGTTGCTGGCAACCCACACCTCAAAAAAAGGCCGGCGATGCGCCGGCCCTTTTTCTCAATGATGCCCGGAGAAGGGAATCAGCTTGCGCAACGTCGAGGGCGCATGCGGCCACTTCGGATCGGTCAGGTACGGATGGTCCGGGTAGTTGAGCGCCAGTACCTTGCGGACGTTCTCGGCCTGCTGCTTCTGGTCCAGGGCCATGTAGCTGCGGGCGAGGATGGCAAGCGCGTCGCCGGTCTGCGGGGCCTGCTGGTAGTGCTCGACCACGTACTGCGCGCGATCGGCGGAGGCCACGAAAGCCTCGTTGCGCAGGTAGAACTCGGCGACGTTGATCTCGTACTGGGCCAGGATATTGCGCAGGTAGATCATGCGCTGGCGGGCGTCGGTGGTGTAGGCGCTGTCGGGGAAGCGGCGGGCCAGCTCGGAAAAGTCGTCGAACGCCTGCAGGTTGTACGCCTGGTCGCGGCGCGCCTGCGAGCCCGTGCGAGAGATGTAGCGTTCGATCACGCCGCTGGTGCGACCGAAATTGATCAGGCCGCGCAGGTAATAGGCATAATCGACATGTTTCTGGGTCGGATACGTCTTGATGAAGCGGTTGATCGTCGAGTACGCGTCGTCCGGCTCGTTGTCCTTGTACTGCGAATAGGCCAGCTCCAGCTGCGCCTGCTCGTTGTAGTCGCCGGACGGGAAGCGCGCGATCAGGCGCTGGTAGGCCTTGGTCGCGGCGGCGTAGTCGCCGTTCATCACATCGTCGTGGGCCGTGGCGTAGAGCTTCTCCACCGACATGGTGTCGACGGTCTCGCGCTTGTGGCCGAACAGCGAGCAAGCGCCCAGGGAAAGTCCGAGGGCCAGCACGGCGAGCAATTTGAAGAATACGCGCATTGGGAAATTTTTATGGATGTGATCGTGGGGATGATAGCCCAAACCGCCGGCCACCCGCGGAGGGCGGCATGACCGTCATCCGGCACGCCGCCCAGGTCCCGCTGTCGGCGGCGGGCAGGCGTTTCGACCAGGCGCTGGCCGAGATGTTCCCCGACTACTCGCGCTCGCGCCTGGCCAGCTGGATCAAGGCCGGCGCGGTGACGCTGGACGGCGCCGTTGCCCCGCCGCGGCAACTGCTGCGCGGTGGCGAACAGGTGCGGGTCGAAGCCGAGCTGGCCAACGAGGTCGAAAGCGTCCCGGAGGCCATCGACCTCACCATCGTGCACCAGGACGAGCACGTGCTGGTGCTGGACAAGCCGGCCGGCCTGGTCGTGCACCCGGGCGCCGGCAACCCGGCCGGCACCCTGCTCAACGCGCTGCTGCACCACGATCCAAAGCTGGCCGAGCTGCCCCGTGCCGGCATCGTGCACCGGCTCGACAAGGACACCTCCGGCCTGATGGTAGTGGCCAGGTCGCTGGCCGCGCATACCGCGCTGGTGGACATGCTCTCGCGCCACGACGTGGAGCGGCAGTACGAGGCGGTGGTCCTCGGCACGCTGGTGGCCGGCGGCACCGTCGATGCGCCGATCGGCCGGCACATGGGCGACCGCCTGCGGCAGGCGGTGCGCGACGAGGAGGACGGCAAGCGCGCGATCACCCACTACCGGCTGCGCGAGCGCTTCCGCGCGCACAGTCTGATCCAGTGCAGCCTGGAGACCGGCCGCACGCACCAGATCCGCGTGCACATGGCGCACATCCACCACCCGCTGGTCGGCGATCCCTTGTATGGCACCGGCCTGCGCCTGCCCAAGGCCGCCACACCGGACCTGGTGGCGGCGTTGCGCGGCTTCCGGCGCCAGGCGCTGCACGCCGAGCGGCTGGCGTTCGAACATCCGGTGACGGGCGAGGCGCTCGCGTTCGAGGCGAAGCGACCGGCGGACATGGACGCGTTGATCGCCGCGCTGCGGGCCGATGCGTTGGAGCAGCGCGAGCCCTGAGTTCCAGGCTCGCGCCGCCAATCACGACTCCGCTTGGAACGGGCTATCACCCGTCCGCCGTGTGCTGGCTGTCCCCGCGCTATGCTTGAAGCTCCCCGTGACGGCCATCCCCATGACCGAACCCTGGATACTCCCCGACTGGCCTGCGCCACGCGGCGTGCACGCGGCGGTGACCACCCGCCATGGGCCCGGCATCTCCACCGGTCCCTACGCACGCTTCAACCTCGGCCTGCGCAGCGGCGACGGCGCCGAGTCGGTGGCGAGCAACCGCGACGCCCTGCGCCACGCCCTCGCGCTGCCGTCCGATCCGCGCTGGCTGCGACAGGTGCACGGCACCACCGTGGCGCAGTTGGGTCCGCTCGCCAGCGCCGCGGAACCGCAGGCGGATGCCGCGGTGGCGCACCTGTCCGGCACGGTGCTCGCGATCCTTACCGCCGACTGCCTGCCGGTGCTGTTCTGCAGCGATGACGGCGCGCGCATCGGCGCAGCCCACGCGGGGTGGCGCGGGTTGGCTGCGGGCGTGCTGGAAGCCACGATCGATGCGATGGGTACCCCGCCGGCGCGCCTGCTGGCATGGTTGGGTCCGTGCATTGGCGCCGGTTCGTACGAAGTGGGCGAGGAAGTGCGCGCCGCCTTCGTCGAGCGCAACCCGGCGGCGTCCGCCTGTTTCGCGTCGACGCGGCCGAACCATTGGCATTGCGACCTGGCGAGCATGGCGCGACTGAAACTCGCCGCCGCGGGCGTCACGCGCATCCACGGCGGTGGTTTCGACACGCTGGCCGACCAACGCTTCTATTCCTATCGACGGGATGGAGCCGACAGCGGTCGCTTCGCGAGTTTGATCTGGCGCGACTGAGGCGGGGTGGGCTCCAGCCCACCGCGACCTCGCGACAATGGGATAGTGGGCCGAAGCCCACTACGTCCTCTCAAGCCAGCGCGGGAATGCTCGCCACGCCCGCTTCTATCGCCGCGCGATGCATCGCGCATCGCGGCAGCATCCGCGCGAAGTAGAACCGCGCGGTGTCCCGCTTGGCCTGCTTGAACGCCGCTGATTGCCCGCTGCCTTCGGCCGCCGCCACGCTGCGTGCCCACATGTAGGCCAGCGCCACGTAGCCGGAGTAGTAGAGGTAATCCACCGCGGCCGCGCCCAGTTCCTCCGGGTTGGCCTGCGCGCGCTCGGCCAGCGCCATCGTCAGCGCTTGCCATTCCTTCGCCGCCTTCGACAGTGGCGCGATGAACTCGCCCAGCACCGGATCGGCCGCGTGCTGCCGGCAGAAGCCGCCGATTTCCTCCAGGAAGTGGCGCAACCCCGTGCCCTTGAGCTGCATGATCTTGCGGCCCAGCAGGTCCATTGCCTGGATGCCGGTGGTGCCCTCGTACAGCGTGATGATCCGTGCGTCGCGCACGAACTGCTCCACGCCGTTCTCGGCGATGTAGCCGTGCCCGCCGTAGACCTGAACCGCTTCCTTGACGCTCTCCTGCGCCAGTTCGGTGAGCACGCCCTTGACGATCGGGATCAGGAACGCCACCAGCTCGCCGGCCTTCGCGCGCGCGCCTTCGTCGGTGGCGCGTTCCTCGATGTCCAGTTGCAGCGCCGCGTACAGCATCAGCGCGCGGCCGCCCTCGACGATGGCGCGCTGGGTCAGCAGCATGCGCCGAACGTCCGGGTGTACTACCAGCGGGTCGGCCGGCTTGTCCGGGTAGGCCGGGCCGCTCAGCGCACGGCCCTGCAGGCGCTCGCGCGCGTAGTTGAGACTGTTCTGCAACCCGCGCTCGGCCAGGCCGATGCCCTGCACGCCGACCGCCAGGCGCGCCGCGTTCATCATGGTGAACATGCCGAACAGGCCCTTGTGCGGCTGGCCGATCAGCCAGCCCTCGGCGCCATCGAAGTTCATCACGCAGGTGGGCGAGCCGTGGATGCCCATCTTGTGCTCGATCGCACCGGCGGCCACTGCGTTGCGCTCGCCCATCGCGCCGTCGCGTGCGACCTTGAACTTCGGCACCACGAACAGCGAAATGCCGCGGCTGCCGGCCGGGGCGTCGGGCAGGCGCGCCAGCACCAGGTGCACGATGTTTTCGGTGAGATCGTGCTCGCCGGCGGTGATGAAGATCTTGGTGCCGGTAAGTCGGTAGCTGCCGTCGGCGGCCGGTTCCGCACGCGTCTTGAGCAGGCCGAGGTCGGACCCGGCCTGCGGCTCGGTCAGGCACATGCTGCCGCACCAGCGGCCCTCGACCATGGGCTTGAGGAAGACCTCCTTCTGCCAGTCGTCGCCGTGCAGCTGCAGCGCATGCGCCGCGCCCTGGCTGAGCAGCGGATAGTTACCCCAGGCGAGGTTGGCCGAGTCGAGCATTTCCTTCATCGCCACGCCGACCACTTCCGGCAGCGCCTGTCCGCCCATCGCCTCGGGCATCGTGAGTCCGGCCCAGCCGCCTTCGACGTAGGTGCGATAGGCCTCCCTGAAACCCTTGGGGGTGGTTACCGTGGCGGTGGCCTTGTCGAAGTGGCAGCCCTCGGCGTCGCCGGAAGCGTTGAGCGGAGCGAGCACCTGTTCGTTGAACCGCGCCGCTTCCTCCAGCACTGCATCGAGCAGGTCGCGCGTGTGGCCCTCGCCGCCGGTGAGCGGGGTCAGCGTGGCCTCCGCGCCGAACAGGTCGTGCAGCACGAAGCGCATGTCGTCGAGCGGGGCCTTGTAGATCGTCATCGGGTATTCCTCGAGAAAACGTTGGGGCGTGGCGTTGCGCAACGTGGGCTTCGGCCACCGTCGCGGTAGGTGTCCAAGGTCGGGTCAGCGCCAGGTATTGGCGATGCCCGGCGCGGGCGAGAGCCAGTCCTTGCCGGAGAAGTCGAAATCGCGCGGGTCCTTCTCCTGCTCGGGCTTGGCGCGCACGCTGCCGGCAAGGGTGTAGGGCAGGGCGCCGGCGCTGCCCTTGGCGGCGCTGGCGGCCAGGGCCTTGCTCATTGCGAGCGTCGGCAATACGTCGATCTGCACCGAGTCGCCGGCGAAGGCGGGAATGTCGCGTTCGAAGCTGCCATGCACGCGCACCGGCACGCCGTCACCCATCGCCAGTTGCGCGTCCATCCCGGTGAAGTCCATGCCGCCGTAGCTGTTGTTCTGGATGCGCACGGTCAGCCGCCAGGCGCCACTGGGCTGGAGCTGAAGCTGCTGGATGTTCACGGTGGGCGGAAACACGCTCTTGCGGGGCGGGCCACAGGCAACCAGGCCCAGGGCAAGCGACAGCGGGACGATCCAGCGCAGGAAACGCATCGCGGGTTCTCCAAACGATCGTTCGAATTCCTGATTCTAACCACAGCCGGCCGCTTCGCGTCAGCCGCCGCGGCAAGTGTGGCCATCACGGCCGCGCCCGGTTTCGCCGTACGCGGCGAACAGGCATCATCAGCGTCTTTCGCCCCAAGGTTGCCCACGCATGCCACGCCGTTACGTTGCCCGCCGCTCACCCATTCACGGCAATGGCGTGTTCGCCACCGCGCCGATCAAGAAGGGCGAGGAGATCGTCGAGTACAAGGGCACGCTGATGACCCACGCCGAGGCCGACGACATGTACGGCGACGGCGGCGAGACCGGCCACACGTTCCTGTTCACGCTCAACGACGACTACATCATCGACGCCAACCGCAAGGGCAACACCGCGCGCTGGATCAACCACAGCTGCGCGCCGAACTGCCGCGCGGTGGTCGAGGAAAGCGAAGGCGGCGACCCGCGCAAGGACCGCGTGCTGATCGAGGCGATCCGCGACATCAAGCCCGGCGAGGAACTGACCTACGACTACGGCATCGTGCTGGACGTGCCCTACACCGCGCGGCTGAAAAAGCTCTGGCAGTGCCTTTGCGGCACGCCCGGCTGCACCGGGACGCTGCTCAAGCCCAAGCGCTGATCAGCGCTCCTGCAGAAGCGGTACTAACACCCGGATGACATGCGCAAGACGTCCTGCGCATGCACGAGGCGCCATCCTCCCTGCTTCATTCGCAGGAGGATCGCCATGACGCCATCGAAGAAGCTCAACGGCCGCGCCATCGCCGTGCTCGCCACCGACGGTTTCGAGTATTCGGAGCTCACCGAGCCCAAGCGCCTGCTGGAGGAGGCCGGCGCCGACGTGCAGGTGATCGCGCCGGGCGACGCCAAGGAGATCAAGGGCTGGAAGGGTGGCGACTGGGCCGGCAGCGTGCCGGTGGACATGAAGCTGGAGGAGGTCGACGTCTCCGACTTCGATGCGCTGGTTTTGCCCGGCGGCGTGATCAATCCCGACAAGCTGCGCACGCAGCCGGCCGCGGTCAAGCTGGTGCAGGCGTTCGCGAAAGCCGGCAAGACGGTGGCGGCGATCTGCCACGGGCCGTGGACACTGATCAACGCCGGACAGGTCGACGGGCGCAAGGTGACCTCGTGGCCTTCGCTCAGGCAGGACCTGGAAAACGCCGGAGCGAAATGGGAAGACCGCGAGGTGGTGCGCGACGGCAACCTGATCACCAGTCGCAAGCCGGACGACATCCCGGCGTTTGCCAATGCGGTGATCGAGGCGTTGGCGGCTTGAGTCGGTGAGGCTTCCCGCAAGGCTTCCCCCCATCCGCCCTGCGGGCACCTTTCCCCGCGCGCGCGGGAAGGATCATGCGTGAGGCGATACGGCTAGCGAGCCTTCCCCCGTTCCACGGGGGAAGGTGCCGACAGGCGGATGGGGGAGCCCCTGCCCCGGACTTCAGTCCTCCTCCACATGCGGCTTCCACGCCTCGCTGAGCTGCCTCTGCACCGGCGGCGGCACCGCCTCGTAGTGCGACAGATCCAGGCTGTATCGCCCCTGCCCACCGGTCATCGCCTTGAGTTCGGTCGGGTAGTCGGTCAACTCCGCCAGCGGTGCCTGCGCCCGGATCAGCAACTCGCCGCCGCGCTGCGTATCGGTGCCCATGATGCGTGCGCGCTTCCCGGCCAGGCTGCCGGTGACATCGCCCACGCTGGCCTCGGGAATGGCCACCTCCACGTCCACGATCGGCTCGAGCACGATCGGCCGCGCCTTGCCGACCGCATCCATGAACGCCTTCCTGCCCGCGCTGACGAACGCCACCTCCTTCGAATCCACCGGGTGGTACTTGCCGTCGTACACGGTCACGCGCAGGTCCTGCATCGGATAGCCGGCGACGGCGCCGAGCTCCATCGCCTGGCGCACGCCCTTTTCGATCGCCGGCAGGAACTGGTTGGGGATCACGCCGCCCTTGACCTCGTCGACGAACTCGAAGCCGGCGCCGCGATCGAGCGGGTCCACGCGCAGGAACACCTCGCCGAACTGCCCCGCGCCACCGGTCTGCTTCTTGTGGCGGTGGTGGCCGTCCGCGTGCGCGGCGATGGTCTCGCGGTAGGCGATGCGCGGCGGGTGCGTGTCCACCTCCACGCCGTAGCGCTCGCGCATGCGCTCGAGCATCACCTTCAGATGCAGCTCCGACAGTCCGCGCACCACGGTTTCGTTCAACTCCTTGTGGTGTTCCATGCGCAGGCAGGGGTCTTCTTCAGCCAACCGTGCCAGCGCCTGCGAAAGCTTCTGCTCCTGGCCCTTGTGCCGCGGCGCGAGCGCCAGGGCGAACATCGGCTGCGGGTAGTCCATCGGCGCGAGGTGGATGCCGTCCTCGTCGTGCGAGTCGTGCAGCACCGCATCGAAGTGGATCTCCTCCACCTTGGCCACCGCTGCGATGTCACCGGGGATCGCCTGGTCGATCTCCACGTGCGCCTTGCCGTTGAGGCGGAACAGGTGGCCGACCTTGAAGGACTTGCGCGCATCGTCGACGAACAGCTGCGTGTCACGACGGATCGTGCCCTGCCACATGCGGAACACGCCCAGCTTGCCGACGAACGGGTCATTGACGATCTTGAAGACGTCGGCGATGACGTGCTTCGACGGATCGCCATCGACCGTGATCGCCTCGCCCTGGCCATCGACAAACGGCGGCGGGTTGCCCTCGGCCGGATTGGGCAGCAGGCGCCCCGCCACGTCCAGGAACTCATTCACGCCCACGCCGGTGCGAGCGCTGACGAAGCAGATCGGCACCAGGTGACCCTCGCGCAGGCATTGCTCGAACGCGTCGTGCAACTGCTCGCGGCTGAGCGCGCCTTCGCCACTGTCGAGGTAGGCGCCCATGGTGGCTTCGTTGATTTCCACCACCTGGTCGACGATCTGCTGGTGTGCCGCGGCGAGCGAGGAAAAGTCGGTGGCCCCCTCGTTGTGGAAGAAGCAGTCGAGCACCAGCTTGCCGCTCTGGGCGGGCAGGTTCACCGGCAGGCATTCGGGGCCGAACTCCTCGCGCAACGCATCGACGAGCTTTCCCAGCCGCGCGCCTTCGAAGTCGATCTTGTTGACCACCAGCACGCGCGCCAGGCGGCGTTCCCGCGCCCGCTCCATCATGCGGCGGGTGCCGTGCTCGATCCCGTTGATGGCGTTGACCACGATCGCCACCGTCTCCACCGCCGCGAAGGCGGACAGCGTGGCGCCGCGAAAATCCGCGTAGCCGGCCGTGTCGATCAGGTTGATGTGGCAGCCGTCGCGGTCGATGCTCGCGATCGCGCTGTCGATGGAATGCCCGCGCGCCTTCTCCTGCGCGTCGGTATCGGACTGGGTGCTGCCGCGCTCGACCGAACCTTGCGTCTGGATGACGCCGCCGGCATGCAGCAGGGCCTCGAACAACGTGGTCTTGCCGGTGCCGGCATGGCCGGCGAGCGCGATGTTGCGGATGTTTTCCGTGCTGTACGACACGAGACGTCCCTCCTTGAGCAGGGCGCGGACTCGCATCGGCATGAACGGCGCCGCACGAGGCCGCGCATGGCGGCTGACGATGGCGGGCCGTCATGGTCGTCCTCAGGCGCGCAAGTGCGGGCGGGGGCGGTCATGGCGGGGTGCGGCGGGTGCCGCCTGTGTAGCCTTGAGCGATCCGCCCGCGCGGTCAAGCGGCAATGCGGGCGGGAACCCCTTGGAAACGTGACGGTCTTGCGAAGGCGGGCGCGTTGACGGCCTGCTTCCCCAAGCAAGGAACTCCTTCCATCGTTTCCCCGCCGCAGCTCGAACCGCATCGCTGGCTCGCCCCGTCGCCACGCCCAGGACTGGCGCCGCTGGACGAGGACACTCGTGCGCTGCTGCGCGCCTGGCGCGAGCGGACGCCGCCGCGCGAGCCCTGGCGTTTCCGTCTCGCGCTTGCGCTGGTGCTGGGGCTGCACGTCCTGTTCGCCATCGTCGCATGGTGGGAGATGCAGCCTCGTCCCACGCGCGAGGTCGTCCAGGCGCGGCTGGGCAGTGCCTTGCAGGTGCGCCTGATCGCGCGGCCACGCACGGCGTCACCCGCACCACCACCCGCCGTGCCGGAACCGCCGTTGCCCACGCGACCGCCGTCCCCCTCGCGCGAGCGACCACGCAAGGATGCGATGACGGTCAGCCTGCCTGCGCCGGCCACCGCCCCGGCTCCCACGACGCCACGCCTGTACGACCGCACCGGCCAGCCCGTGCTCCCCGCAAGCGCGGCGACCACCGCATCACCGATACCCGGCTACGTGCAGCGCATGCCGCAGGGTGACAGCCAGGTGATGAGCCACGACAACCCGATCAAGTACAAGGCCACGCGCTTCGAGGAATATTTCCCGTCGTCCAACGAGACCCTCGCCGGCCAGGCCGTGCGCCGGGCGCTGAGGGCGACCCACACGAACGAGCACAAGTCGGTGAACCTCGGGCACGGCATCCACCTCAAGTGCAGGACGCTGTTCGGCATCGCCACGCCCGATTGCACCATGCCGCCCGCGCCGCCCTCGAAGAAGGATGGCGACGAACGGCTCGACATGGCGCCGGCCCCGCTGGCGAAGGAACTGGCTCCGCCCAGGCGCAAGCTGTCCGAATGCATCGCCCTCTACCGCGCCGGCAAGCCGCTGCCGCACGGCTGCCCGGTCGATACGCCCGCGCGCGCAGTCGATGCCGAATGCGATGAAGCACGGCAAGCCGGCAAGCCGCCGCCGACGCACTGCCGCAAGCCCTGAGGCGCCTTGCCCGGGATCCCATCCCGCGACCTGTGATGATTTCCGACCCCCGGGAAAGGCCACCGTCCCCAAGCCGCTTCCAAACGAACGCTGGATCCCGTTCACCGCGCACGGCCCTTCCACCCCGCAAGCTACACTTTGCCCATGCCCCTGCCACCCGCGGACAAGCCGAGCGACTCGCCCGCCAAAGCGCACCCGGTCCTCATGCTGCGCTCGCCACGCGAGGCGGCGGCACAAGCCATCGTCTACCGTCGTCGACGTGCCGAGCGGCCACGCGATCGCGCCCTGCGCATCGCCGGGCTGGCCGGCACGCTGCTGGTGCACCTCATGGTGCTGTTCGGCGCCATCCTCGGGCCCGCCTACGATCTGCAGGAGCCCGAACACAAGAGTGAGCCGCTGCAGGTGCGCCTGATCGACAAGCCCGAGCCGCCGCCCCCGCCGCCCGTACGCGGCACGCCGCCCAAGCGGATCGGGCCGCGCCACCGCGGGAACACCCGCACCACCGCGGCGGTGCAGGCCCGGCGCGCACCCAGCACGACACCGACGCCGACGCCTTCCAGACCCGACACGCCGGTCATCACGATCACCGCACCGAAGGCGACCATCCAGATTGCCAAGGCCGCCGCGCCGCCCCCGCCACTCACGCTGCCGCGTCCGCAGCCGACGCAGGACCTCGCGCCCGTGCCGCTGGCTGGCACGCCGCCACGGATCAACCTGGCCACGCCGCCGACGGTGCGCCCGGTGCCACCGAAGTTCCAGCCCGAGCCGGTGCGCAAGCCGCAGGCCGAAGGCAACCGGCCGATGCCCACGCCGCCTTCGCTGGCGATGCCCGCCGTGCCCGCCCAAGCGACCCCGCCGGTCGCGACGCCGAGCATCGCGCTCGACCAGGTCGCGCCGCCGAAAGCCTTGCCACCCAGTACCGTGGACCTGGTCCGCCCACAACCGCCCGCCGCGCCGGCCACGCCCCAGGTCGAGGCCATCCCGCTGCCGGCGCAGGCCGCGCCGACCATCAACCTGGCGCCGCAGGTCAGCGCACCCGCGCCACTCGTGCCGCGCGAACGCCCGCGCGTGCAGGCGCCCAGCATCCAGCTCGCCGAACCGCAACTCTCTGCCGTACCTCTGGAGACGACGGCCGCACCGGCGGTGCCCCAACCGTCCGCGCCCGCCATCGACGTACCCAAGGCGACCTCGTCCGCGGCCCCGGTCATCCTGGCCCGCCCGCAGATCGCGACCACGCCGTCGACCGAGCCGGCATCGGCCGAAGCCGCCGCACCGTCAACCCCCGCCGGGGAGAGCGCCGCCACAGAACCCGGTAGTGCCACCGCGCAGGAGAACGCACCGGCCAGCGCCCCCGAGGCCACGCCGCAAGGCAGCGACACCGGTACCCCCGGCGCCCGCGAGGGTGCATCCGAAACCGCGAGCGCGAACGGCGCACCTGCGCCGCAAACCGGCCAAGGCAAGGGGCAGGGCGAAGGCAAGCAAGGCAAGGCGCAACCGGGTGCCGCCGAAGGCGCCCAGCGGGGCCGGCTGGGCAGTTACATCCAGCTCAAGCCGCACGGCGACACCCAAATCATGGACCATCGCGCACCCGACATCGGCTACAAGCCAACCCGCTTCGAGGACGACTGGGCGCCCGAAGGCGAGAGCTCCATCGATACCGCCCTGCGCCACGCGGTCGAGAAGACCACCATCAAGCACACATTCCACCTGCCGCGCGGCGTGCGGCTCAATTGCAAGGTCAGCCCGCTGTTTCCCATCGCGCTGTTCGGCTGCGGCGGCGACCCGCCCGCGAAGGCCGCCAAGGATCCGGATCTCTACAAGCGCCTGAACCTGGCGCCGGTGAAATCGCTCGATCCCACCGCCTCCAGCAGCGCGGCGAAAGCCACGTCGACCGCCGTGCCCGCGGCGCCGATCAAGCTGGACAACGCGGCGCAATGCGCCGCAGCGCGCGTCAGCGGCGGTCCGCTGCCGCCCGGTTGCGAGGGTGTCGAGCCGGCGCCTCCGCCCGCGCGCGTGCCGCCGAGCAGTTCAAGTTCGTGGGTACCGGCGAGCGACCAGTTCTGACAGCGGACTGGCGTGGCGCTCGTTGTGCCACCCGGCAAACTGACCGCCCCTTCCCGCGATGTCGTGATTACTCCCGGCCTTTCCTGGGTTTCTTCGGCTTGGGCTCGGGCATGGCATTCGCGGTGGCCAGCAGCAACGCCTGCAACCGGTCCGAATCGTCCAGCAACTCGTCCGCGACCGGATAGGGCTTGGCACCGGGGTAGGGCGGGCGGCGCGGCAGGCTTGCCGTCAGCTCCGCGGTGGCATTTGCCGACTTGACGAACAGGCTGTTGTCGCATGCGAATGCGACCACTTTTCCGTCGATGTAGATCCCGTACTCGCCGAACATCCGCTTGAAGGTGATGCGGTCATCGAGCCCGGATTGCTCGACGATGTATTCGATGAAGGAAAGGTCTGTGGCCATGAGTCAGGTGCCTTTTTGTTGCCGCTCGCTGTGCATGCGTTCTGCGGGTGCCCGGCAGGCAGAAAGTGCATGCCGCATGCCTACAAGCCGCCGCCGCCCCCGTCCAGCTCCCGGACCAGGGTGTCCAGTGTGGCGTACATCGGCAGGTCCCGGCCGATATCGTATTGCCCCGCGGCGAGGTCGGCCCGGACCTGGCGACAGGTTTCGGCCCGCCGCGATAGGTCGTCACCGAGGAGCTTGCTGGCCTCATCGTCCCCCTGCTGTCGCACCAGTGCCATCTGGTTGGCAAGAATGCGTTGCGCCGCTTCCTCGCCATTGGACTTCTGTACCGCGGTCACCAGCGCGGTCTGGTACATCCGGCTGGCGTCGAGGAATGACCCGTTCCGGCCGCGCTCCTGCCACGTCTGGAGCAGGCCCTTGGGCTGTGCGGCCGCATCAGGCAGCGCGTCACAGGCGGCGGCCAGCGTGGACAGGTAGTGCTGGAGGGTGATCGTGAACCCGATGGCTTCCCAGCGGGCCTCGACCTCGGCCGTATCGGTCGATCGGTGGTTGCGGCGGGCCGATGTTGTCGCTGGACCGGTATGCGCCCTGATGCGTGCGACGCAGGAGGGATAGGGCGGCTTCTCCCCGGCAACCTCGTCGCACAGTGTGATGGGCAGCAGCTCCTTCAGGCGACCGGACCAGAGGTCGGCATCGATCCGCGGTGGCGTTGCCTGCGCACGGTCGCGCTCGGACCACTGCAAGGTGTAGTAGCTGTGCGCGCCCTTGACGACCACGATCAACGCAGTCTCGGCGTGCGCCGTCTTGCCTCCCGACAACTGGCCGCAGCCGGCCACGGCTGCATAGGCCTCGTAGCCGTCGACGGCGGGAGGGTCCAGCTCGATGCCGTAGTAGGAGTCCGGACAGCGCTGTTTGAATCCGGTTGCGATATCGCTTGCGACGTCCAGGGGCGTGCGGTTCATGTCTGAGGCAGCACTGGCCTCGGCCTCCAGGGTGATGCGTTGCGACCAGCCCTCGCCGGTTTCCTTGTTGCGCAGCGCCTCGAACCGGTAGTGGGTGCCCTGTGTTTCCTCGTTCGCACGATGGAAGCCTGTCGGCATGCGCCAGGCCACGAGCTGGCCGAAGACCGGCATGATCGCCATTACGGTGTCTTGGTCCCGGGCACGTGCCCGTGGTGGCATGGCGAACATGCCTGCGACCACGACGATCCCCGCTATCACCCAGTGCCTGCCTGCCATCTCCGCTCCTTGTCCATTTGGCGAGCCGGCAGATTAGGGGCTCCACATCAGCGTGCCATCAGCCATGCCCTTGGGCCGACGTAGGCCTTGCTCGCGGTGGAATGGCGGATCGGCGGTGAGAGCGCGGGCGAGTCCGGAGGGTGGCGCAGGACGAAGCCCAGGCACACTCAACGGCAGAGGTTGATCTGGTCGCGCAGGGTTTCGGTGGCCCTGCGGGCGGCGCTGGCGAAGTCCTCTCCGTTGCCGGCGTAGAGGATGGCGCGCGAGGAGCTGATCATCAGGCCGCTGCCGTCGGCCGTGCGGCCGTGGCGCAGGACGGCCTCGACGTCGCCGCCCTGCGCGCCGATGCCGGGGACGAGCAGGGGCATGTCGCCGACCAGGGCGCGGACTTGCGCCAGTTGTTCGGGCCAGGTGGCGCCGGTGACGAGCGCGCAATTGCCGTGGGTGTTCCAGTCGCGCGCGATGGTGCGGGCCACGTGCTGGTAGAGCGGCAGGCGTTCGCCGTTGGTGCTTTCGACGATCAGGTCCTGCAGGTCGGCGGCGCCGGGGTTGGAGGTATGGCAGAGCAGGATCACGCCCTTGTCGGCGCGGTCCAGGAAGGGTTGGATCGAATCGCGGCCGAGGTAGGGGTTCAGGGTGACGGCGTCGGCCTGGTAGCGCTCGAAGGCTTCGGTGGCGTAGTGCTGGGCGGTCGAGCCGATGTCGCCGCGCTTGGCGTCGAGGATGACCGGGATGCCAGGGTGCGCTTCGTGGATGTGGGCGATCAGGCGTTCGAGCGCGTCTTCGGCGCGCAGGGCGGCGAAGTGGGCGATCTGGGGTTTGTAGGCGCAGACGAGGTCGGCGGTGGCGTCGACGATGGCGCGGCAGAAGGTGTAGACCGCGTCGGGAGTGTCGCGCAGGTGCGCCGGGAACTTGGCCGGCTCGGGGTCGAGGCCGACGCAGACGAGGGAGTTGTTGCGCTGCCATGCCTGGTGCAGGGACTGCATGAAGTGCACGGGGGTTCCTCGTTGGGTGTGTAGTTGTTTTTTTGCTTGATGGTGCTGCCGCGCTAGAGCGGCCCCTCACCCCAACCCTCTCCCCGGAGGGGAGAGGGAACAGGGCGCCCCGCGTGCAGGGGCTATTCGCTCAGGCCAGCTTCTTGTACTTCACGCGCTTCGGGCCGGCGTCGTCGCCCAGGCGGCGCTTCTTGTCGGCTTCGTACTCGTTGTAGTTGCCGGGGAAGAACTCCACGTGCGAGTCGCCCTCGAAGGCGATGATGTGCGTGGCGATGCGGTCCAGGAACCAGCGGTCATGGCTGATCACCACCGCGCAGCCGGGGAATTCCAGCAGCGCGTCTTCCAGCGCGCGCAGGGTTTCCACGTCCAGGTCGTTGGACGGCTCGTCGAGCAACAGCACGTTGCCGCCCTGCAGCAGGGTTTTGGCCATGTGCAGTCGGCCGCGTTCGCCGCCGGAGAGGTTGCCGACGATCTTCTGCTGGTCGGTGCCCTTGAAGTTGAAGCGGCCAATGTAGGCGCGCGACTGGATCTCGAAGTTGCCGATGGTGAGGATGTCCGAGCCGCCGGACACTTCCTGCCACACGTTGTTCTTCGCATCGAGCGCGTCGCGCGACTGGTCGACGTAGGCGAGCTTGACCGTGTGGCCGAGCTTGACTTCGCCCGAATCGGGCTGCTCCTTGCCCATGATCATCTTCATCAGCGTGGACTTGCCCGCGCCGTTGGGGCCCATCACGCCGACGATGGCGCCGGCCGGGATCTTGAACGACAGGTCATCGATCAGCAGGCGGTCGCCGAAGGACTTGCTGACGTTCTTGAACTCGATCACTTCGTTGCCCAGACGCTCGCCCGGCGGGATGAAGATCTCGTTGGTCTCGTTGCGGCGCTGGTACTCGACCGAGTTCAGTTCCTCGAAGCGGTTCAGGCGCGCCTTGCCCTTGGACTGGCGGCCCTTGGCGGCGGAGCGGATCCATTCCAGCTCCTTCTCGATCGCCTTCTGGCGCGACTTCTCCTGCTGGGCTTCCTGCTTGAGGCGGGCGTCCTTCTGCTCCAGCCACTCGGTGTAGTTGCCCTTCCACGGAATGCCGCGGCCGCGGTCGAGCTCGAGGATCCACTCCGCGGCGTTGTCCAGGAAGTAGCGGTCATGGGTGACCGCCACCACGGTGCCGGGGTAGTCCTGCAGGAAATGCTCCAGCCATTCGACCGACTCGGCGTCCAGGTGGTTGGTCGGCTCGTCGAGCAGCAGCATGTCGGGCTTGGAAAGCAGCAGGCGGCACAGCGCCACGCGGCGCTTCTCGCCGCCGGACAGGGGGCCGACCTTGACGTCCCACGGCGGCAGGCGCAGCGCGTCGGCGGCCACTTCGAGCTGGCGTTCCAGCGCGTGGGCGTCGTTGGCGGCGAGCAGGTTCTCCAGCTTCTCCTGCTCCTTGGCGAGCGCGTCGAAGTCGGCGCCTTCCTCGGCGTAGGCGGCGTAGACCTCTTCCAGGCGCTTCTGCGCATCGAGGATCTCGTGCACGCCTTCCTCGACTACTTCACGCACGGTCTTGTCCGGATCGAGCTGCGGCTCCTGCGCCAGGTAGCCGACCTTGATGCCCGGCTGCGGGCGGGCCTCGCCCTGGAAGTCCTTGTCGACGCCGGCCATGATGCGCAGCACCGTGGACTTGCCCGCACCGTTGAGGCCCAGCAGGCCGATCTTGGCGCCGGGGAAGAAGCTGAGCGAGATGTCCTTGATGATCTGGCGCTTCGGGGGAACGATCTTGCTGACCCCGTTCATGGTGTAGATGTACTGCATGCTTCGGCTCCCTAAGGGCGTCCGCGGGCCGCGGGAGCGGTCCGACAGAGAAAGGCGGGGAAATGACCGCCAATTATCGCCGATCGGGCCGCGTCTTGCCACGCGGCGGGCCGCTTTCCCCTTGAGGCTCGGCGTTTTGGCTCGGGAGCGGGCGATGGAAGCGATCGGGGGCGTACGGGGCAGGCGGCGTGGTTGGCGCGGGCTGGAACGGTGGGTCGGCCAGCGGGTCTCCCGGCGCGGGCGGACGGCGACCTTTGCCTACGAATTCCTCTGCTTCGGGGCGAAACAGGCCTCCGCCTGCCTGTTCGGCGGGTTGATGGTGACGCTGCTGCTGGCGTCGTGGCGCTGGTATCCGCCCGATGCGCCGCTGGCGCGCTACGACTTCATCACGCTGACGGCGGTCGGGATCCAGCTGGCGTTGCTGGCGAGCGGGCTGGAGAGTCCGCGCGAGGCGCGCGTGATCGCGCTGTTCCACGTGGTCGGCACGCTGATGGAACTGTTCAAGACGGCGGTGGGCTCGTGGACGTACCCGGAGCCCTCGCTGCTGCGCCTGGGCGGGGTGCCGCTGTTCTCCGGCTTCATGTACGCCTCGGTCGGCAGCTACATCGCACGCGCCTGGCGGCTGTTCGATTTCCGCTTCACCGGCCACCCGGGCTTTGCCCCGGCCGCGGCGCTGACGCTGGCGATCTACCTCAACTTCTTCACCCACCATTACCTGCCGGACGCCCGGGTGTTGCTGTTCGCCGCGCTGGCGTGGCTGTTCCGGCACACCCGGGTGCACTACCGCATCCGCCGCGTGCACCGGCGCATGCCGTTGCTGCTGGGTTTCGTGCTGGTGGCGCTGTTCATCTGGCTGGCGGAGAACGTGGGCACATTCAGCCGCGCCTGGCTCTATCCGGCGCAGCGCCACGGTTGGTCGATGGTGCCGGTGTCGAAGCTGGGGTCGTGGCTGCTGCTGATGGTGATCAGCTACGTGATGGTCTGGGCGTTGCACCGGCGCAGGGAAGGCGCCGATCAGGACTGAGCGCGGCCGGGCCGCGCCGCTTCGAACAACGTGCCGGCGGTGCGGGTATGCAACGAGGCGGCGTCGAAGCCTTCGGGCAACAAACCGGCAATCTCCAGCATCACCGCGCCGTGCAGCGCCGCCCAGATCTGGTGACCCAGCAGCGGCGCGTCGGCCTCCACCGCGCCTTCGGCCACCAGCACCTCGACGTGGGCGGCGATCGTGCGCCACATGCGCGCGTGGGCTTCGCGATAGGCCGGGTCGTCGCGGCGGGGCTCGGGATATTCGAACATCAGCCGGTAGGTGGCCGTCTCGCGGCGGGCGAAGGCGACGTAGGCATCGCGCACCGCGCGGCTGCGCGTGCGGCCATCTCCCGGCGTGTCCAGCGCGCGCTCCAGCGCCTCGGAGAACCGGTGCATGCCCCGCGTGCGCACGGCCGTGACGATCTGCTCCTTGCTGGCGAAGTAGCGGTAAGGCGTCATCGTGCCGCAGCCGAGCTCGGCTGCGATGCGGCGCATGCTGACGGCGGCAGGGCCTTCCTCGACGAACAACCGCGCCGCCGCCTGGCAGATGCGTTCGCGGAAGGCTTCCGCGTCCTGCTCGCTGAGCGCCTTGGGCATGTCAGTGCGTGCCCAGCGTCTTGCGGAAGAAGGCCACGGCGTCGGCGTTGATGCGCTGGTGCACCTTTGCGCGGTCCACGCCCGGCGGGTCTTTGCAGATCTCGCCAGCACTCTTCGCCAGCGCCGCCGAGCAGGGGGCCAGGAAGACCCAGTGGTCCGCCTTCGGCACCTCGTTGACGTGAGCGAGGGTGGGAACAAGCGGCGCGAGGTGCAGCGCGTTTTCCGGGGGCAACAGCACCTGGTCGTGCTGGCCATACCAGAGGTCGACCGGCCGATCGATCGCGCCGGCGCCGGCCTTGTCGAAGATCAGCGACAGCGGCGCCATCACGAAGGCGGCCTTGACGCGCGGGTCGGCGGTGTCGCCCCAGCGGCCGATGTCGTGCTGGATATCCGCCAGGTAGGCTTCGGCCGCCTCGGGCGTGAGCTGCTTCGCCGGGCCACAGGTCTCCATGTCGTCCGGGTGGCGGTGGCAGTAGCCGATGAAAAGATCGAATCGCGGCTTGGCGCCCACGACGAGCAGGCTGGTGTAGCCGCCCGCGGAAAAACCGGCCACGCCGATGCGCGCCGGATCGACCAGCGTTTTCCAGCGCGCGTCCGAGAGCACCGTGTCGATGACCGTGCGCACTTCGATGGCGCGTCCCACCAGCACCCTGGACGTGGCCGACCCGCTCTGGTCGTGGAAGTTGTCGCCGGGTTGCTCGAAGGTGGCGACGACGAAGCCGTGCCGCGCGAGGTAGCTGGCAAGGTCGTGATGGCCCAGGTCCGAGCCGCCATGCCCGTGCGAGATGACCACCAGCGGCCACGCGCCGCGCGCGGCTGCGGCACCGGGCTTGGCGGCAACGTCGTACGGGCCGAAGGTGGTCGTGCCGTGCGTCGGCTCGGACGCGGGGTAGAACACGAATCCCGGTGTGTGGCTTTGGTTGACCGGGTCCGGGAAGGTGATCGGCCGGATGCCCACTCCTTCGACGGTGGCGGCGCACAGCGCCAGCGGGATCGACAGCAGGGCGGCCGCCACGAGGCGGCGAAGGCGGCGCGCGATGGCAGGCGTGCGACGGACAGGCGTCATCGGGGGATTCCCTAGGGTAGCGTGCAGCGTACGGTACATCGTACGCAAACTCGCCACAAGCACCCGCAGTGGCCGTGAATGCCCACGAGGGCTACACTTTTCGGCTATTCCCCCGCTCCCAGAACGCCGAGGCGACGCATGTTCCCGAAGGATTGCACGATCGAAGGTTTCGACCCTGAGCTGGCCAAGGCCATCGCCGACGAAGCGCGTCGCCAGGAAGACCACGTCGAGCTGATCGCCTCGGAGAACTACGCCAGCCCGCGCGTGATGGAAGCGCAGGGCTCGGTGTTGACCAACAAGTACGCCGAGGGCTACCCCGGCAAGCGCTACTACGGCGGCTGCGAGTACGTGGACGTGGCCGAGCGCCTGGCCATCGACCGCGTCAAGCAGCTGTTCGGCGCCACCTACGCCAACGTGCAACCGCACTCGGGCTCGCAGGCGAACCAGGCGGTCTACCTGGCGCTGCTCTCGCCGGGCGACACCATCCTGGGCATGTCGCTCGCCCATGGCGGCCATCTCACCCACGGCGCCAAGGTCAACATCTCCGGCAAGCTGTTCAATGCCGTGCAGTACGGCGTGAACGACGCCGGCCTGATCGACTACGACGAGGTCCAGCGCCTCGCCGACGAGCACAAGCCGAAGATGCTGGTGGGCGGCTTCTCCGCCTACTCGCAGGTAGTCGACTGGAAGCGCATGCGCCAGATTGCCGACTCGGTCGGCGCCTACTTCTTCGTCGACATGGCGCACGTGGCGGGCCTGATCGCCGCCGGCGTCTACCCGAGCCCGCTGCCGCACGCACACGTGGTCACCTCGACCACCCACAAGACCCTGCGCGGCCCGCGTGGCGGCATCATCGTGGCCAGCCGCGACGCCATGGGCGAAGCGGGCGAGGAGATCGAGAAGAAACTGCAGTCGATCGTGTTCCCCGGCATCCAGGGTGGCCCGCTGATGCACGTGATCGCGGCCAAGGCGGTGGCTTTCAAGGAAGCGCTGGAGCCGGACTTCAAGGCCTACCAAGCGCAGGTGGTGAAGAACGCGCAAGCGATGGCGAAGACGATCATCGAGCGCGGCTACAAGATCGTCTCCGGCGGCACCGAGAACCATCTGATGCTGGTCGACATGATCGGCAAGGGCGTCACCGGCAAGGACGCGGAAGCGGCGCTGGGCAAGGCGCACATCACGGTCAACAAGAACGCCGTGCCGAACGATCCGCAGAAGCCCTTCGTCACCTCGGGCCTGCGCGTGGGCACCCCGGCCGTCACCACCCGCGGTTACAAGGAAGCCGACTGCGTGGACCTGGCCAACTGGCTGTGCGATGTGCTCGACGCGCCGGGCGACGAGGCGGTGATCGCCAGGGTGCGCGCGCAGGTCGAGGCGCAGTGCAAGAACTTCCCGGTTTACGGCTGACCGGCACCGGATGCACTGTCCTTTCTGCCAGCACGAAGACACCCGCGTGATCGACTCGCGGCTGACCGAGGACGGCGCTACCGTGCGCCGTCGTCGCGAATGCCCGCAGTGCGGCGAGCGCTTCAACACCTTCGAGACGGCGGAGCTGAAACTGCCCGCGATCGTCAAGAGTGGCGAGCGGCGGGAGGTGTTCGACGAGCGCAAGTTGCGCACTAGCTTCGAGCGCGCGCTGCAGAAGCGGCCGGTCGCCAGCCACGACGTCGACCACGCGGTGCGCGAGATCATCAACGACCTGCGCCGCAGCGGCGAGCGCGAAGTCCCTTCGCGCCAGGTCGGCGAGCTGGTGATGCGCGAGTTGAAGAAGCTCGACCAGGTCGCCTACGTGCGCTTTGCCTCGGTCTACCGCAAGTTCGAGGATGTGCAGGCGTTCCGCGAGGAGATCGAGAAGCTCGAGCGCGACCTGCCTGGGCTCGATGCCCTGCAGTTGCCGCTGCTCGGCGGCAGCAAGCGGCCTGCCAGGTAAGCGTGGACCGAAGTAGGGTGGGCTTGGGCCAACGGCCTGATGCGGAAAAAGCGGTGGCTGAAACCCACCCTGCGACAGCGACGCCATGACCGAAGCGTTCACCAGCATCGACCACCTGCACATGGCGCACGCGCTGCGCCTGGCCGAGCGCGGGCTTTGCACCACCCAGCCCAACCCGCGCGTAGGTTGCGTGATCGCGCACGGCGAACGGGTGGTCGGCACCGGCTGGCACCAGCGCGCCGGTGAGCCGCATGCCGAGGTATTCGCGCTGCGCGAAGCGAAGGAGGCGGCGCGTGGCGCCACCGCGTACGTGACGCTGGAGCCCTGCGCGCATTTCGGCCGCACGCCGCCGTGTGCCGATGCGCTGGTGGCCGCCGGCGTGGCGCGGGTGGTGATCGCCGCGGAAGATTCCTTCCCGCAGGTGGCCGGCAACGGGATCGCGAAGCTGCGCGCGGCCGGCATCGCGGTCGAAAGCGGACTGCTACGCGAGCAGGCGCGCGAACTCAATATCGGCTTCTTCAGCCGCATCGAGCGTGGCCGCCCGTGGGTGCGCGTGAAGCTGGCGATGAGCCTGGACGGCCGCACGGCGCTGGCCAACGGCGAGTCGAAATGGATCACCGGCGAAGCCGCCCGCGCCGACGTGCAGCGCTGGCGCGCGAGAAGCTCCGCCATCCTTTCCGGCAGTGGCACGGTGCTGGCCGACAATCCACACCTCACCGTACGCCACGTGGAAGGGGAGGCCGGGGCGCCGGTGCCGCCCTGGCGCGTGGTTCTCGACACGCGCCTGCGCACGCCGGTGGGCAGCCACGTGCTCGATGCGGCGGCGCCCACCCTGCTGGTGCATGCGGCGGACGCGCCCGTCGCGCCCCATCTCGCGAAGGTCGAGCGACTGCCCGTCGCCAGCCACGCCGGCCGCCTCGACCTGGCGGCCGCGCTCGCCGCCCTGGCCCGGCGCGAGATCAACGAGGTCCACGTCGAAGCCGGCCCGGCGCTGTGCGGTGCGCTGTTCGCGCAAGGGCTCGCCGACGAACTGCTGCTCTACGTCGCGCCGGTGCTGCTGGGCGATCAGGCCCGGCCGCTGCTTGAACTGCCCCCGCTGGCCACCATGGCCGACCGCTGGCAGCTGGAGGTGCTCGACCAGCGCATGGTGGGGCAGGACTTGCGCTTGCGCCTGCGCGCGGCGGGCTGAACTCCCTGAGCGGTCGAGCGCAGCGCCTTCATTGGCGCCTTCTCATGCGTTGAAGTCGATCGCAAGCTTCCCGAAATGCCGGCCTGCGACCAGGTGCTCGAACGCCTCGCGCACCTGGTCGAGCCCGTAGACGCGGTCGATCACCGGCTCCAGACCGGTGGCCTCGATCGCCGCGACCATCCGCTCGTGTTCCTCCAGCGGCGCGACCGAGATGCCCTGGATGCGCACGCGCTTGAGCACAACGTTGGACAGCGGCAACGTAGCCTCCATCCCGCCGAGCCAGCCGAGCACGCCGATGAAGCCATGCATGCGCACGGCCTCCAGCGATTGCGCCAGGGTGGCCGCGCCGACGGTCTCGACCACCGCGTCCACGCCGGCGCCGCCGCTGGCTTCGCGCACCAGAGCGCCCCATTGCGGGTGCTTCGCGTAGTTGATGCCGATGTCCGCGCCCAGCGCCTTCGCGCGCTCCAGCTTGTCGTCGCTGGAGGACAGCACGATCGCCCGCGCGCCACGCAACTTCGCGAACTGCAGCGCGAACATAGACACGCCGCCGGTGCCGAGCAGCAGCACGGTCTGGCCGGTGGTGATGCGGGCGGTTTCCAGCACCTGCCAGGCGGTGAGGCCGGCGATCGGCAGCGTGGCGGCCTGCAGGCTGCTCAAATGACCAGGTGCGCGCGCCAGCGAGTACTGGTCGAAGCAGGCCAGTTCGCGCAGCACACCCGGTTCCGGTCCGCCGATCTCGGCGCCTTCCCACTCCGGCCGCATCGCACCGGCGATCCAGCGCGATTTGTAGAACGTGGTGACCCGGTCGCCGGGCTTGAAGCGGGTCACCGCCTCGCCGACCTCCACCACGGTGCCCGCGCCGTCGGACACCGGCACGATCGGCAGGGTGACGCCCCGATACAGCTGGCCATCCACCAGCATCCAGTCGCGGAAGTTCAGCGAGGCGGCCTCCATGCGCACGAGCACCTGGTTCGGGCCGGGGCGCGGGGCAGGCAGGTCGACCTGCTGCAGTTGGTCGAGGCCGAAGGCGGAAAGCTGGATGGCGCGCATGCGGTGACTCCGTGGTGGGGATGGGTGCCATGGTCCCGCCATCGACGACTTGCGATAATCCACACGAATGGGTGATCTTTTGTTCAGTACATGAATCAATCCTTCGACCTCACGCCGACCCGCCTGCGCGAACTGCGCGCCTTCGCCGCGGCCGCGCGGCGGCTCAATTTCTCGCGCGCGGCGCTGGAGGTCGGCTGCACGGCGTCGGTGTTGAGCCGGCGCATCGCGGCGCTGGAAGAGGCGGTCGGGGCGCGGCTGTTCCTGCGCACGACCCGGCGCATGGCGCTGACCGCCCGCGGCGAGCAGTTGCTGGTTCAATGGCAGCACATGGAAGCGGTGATGACCGACCTCGCCGCCGGCCTGCGCCCGTCGGATGGCGAGCTGGCCGGGCGGTTGTGCGTGCACCTGCCGGCCAACTACGGCCGCTATTGCGTCGCGCCGCTGCTGGCCGACTTCATGCGCGAGCATCCGCGCGTGCGTATCGAGGCGACCTACGACGACGCCTACGTGGACATGGTGGCCGGCCGGGTGGACCTGGCCGTGCGGCTGGGGCGGCTGGCCGACGTGCAACTGGTGGCGCGCCGGGTGGGCACGATGCGCCTGTTTGCCTGCGCCTCGCCCGAATACCTGGCCGCGGCGCCGCCGCTGCGCGATCCGGCCGACCTGAAGGCGCACCGCTGCATCGCCTTCAGCGGCTACCGCCGCGGAACCCTGTGGTCGTTCAGCCGGCAGCGCCAGCGGCGCTCGGTGCGCATCGACCCGGTGCTGACCTGCAATGACGCGCAGGCGATTCGCGACGCGGCGCTCGCCGGCGTGGGCATCGGTCTGCAGGGCGATTACATGGCCGATGGCCTGGTCGCCGACGGGCGTCTTGTGGACCTGTTCCCGGACTGGCAGCTGCCGTCCTTTCCGATCCACCTGCTGTGGCTGCCCGGCGCGGACCGCACGCCGGCGCTGCGTCGCCTGATCGATCACCTGGCCGGTGCGCTGGCGCAGGCCTGAGGGGTCCGGTGCTGCTAGACTTCGCCCGCCGGCGTTGCCGGCGAACGTCTTCAGGGCGGGGTGGAATTCCCCACCGGCGGTAGGTGTCCGGATGGATGTAAGGACACGAGCCCGCGAGCGCCTTCGCCATGCGAGGGGTCAGCAGATCCGGTCCGATGCCGGAGCCGACGGTCGAGCCGCTCCGGTCATCCGGGGCGGTCCACAGTCCGGATGAAAGAAGACGGCAGACCGCATCGCTGCGTGGCCGAAAGGCCGTGGCGGTGCGTCGGCCTCATGCCTTGAGGCGTTTTTCGCTGACCCCATGCGGAGAACGTTTCATGTCCCTCGTCGCTTGCTTTGCAGCCGCCTCCGGCCGGAGGGTGCGCTGATGTTTACCGGCATCATCCAGACCGTGGGTTCCATCGCGCGCCTCGAGCCGCGCGGTGGCGACGTGCGCCTGCACGTCGATACCGCCCAGCTCGATCTTTCCGATGTGCAATTGGGCGATTCGATCGCCGTGTCAGGCGTCTGCCTGACCGCCATATCACTCGCCGAACGCGGCTTCGCGGCCGATGTGTCCAACGAGACGCTGTCGCTCACCACGCTGGGCGGGCTCAAGGCCGGCGATCCGGTCAATCTCGAAAAGGCGCTGCGGCTGGCCGACCGGCTGGGCGGACACCTGGTCTCGGGCCACGTCGACGGCGTGGGCAAGGTGGTCTCTATCACCCCCGACGCGCGCTCGCAGCGCTGGACCTTCGAGGTGCCGCCGGACCTGGCGCGCTACATCGCCGCCAAGGGTTCGATCTGCATCGACGGCACCAGCCTCACCGTCAACGAGGTCGCCGGCACCCGCTTCGGCGTGAACCTGATCCCGCACACCGTGGCACACACGGCTTTCCACGCCAGGCGCGCGGGGGATGCGGTGAACATCGAGGTGGACGTGATCGCGCGCTACGTCGAACGGCTGATCGGCAGCGGCCAGGCGCCGCGGCTGGACGAGGCGTTCCTGAAGCAGCACGGCTTCGCCTGACCCCCAGGCCCTTTCCAATCGGGAGAGGGCAACACACACGGATTGCACGCATGTCCTTCAACACCATCCCCGAAATCCTGGAAGACCTCCGCGCCGGTCGCATGGTCGTGATGCTCGACGACGAGGACCGCGAGAACGAGGGTGACATCGTCATGGCCGCGCAGATGGTGCGGCCGGAGGACGTCAACTTCATGGTCCGCGAGGCGCGCGGCCTGCTGTGCCTGACGCTCACCGAGCAGCGCACGCGCCAGTTGGGCCTGCGGCCCATGGTCAGTGACAACACCTCGCCCTACCACACCAACTTCACCGTCTCGATCGAGGCGGCGGAGGGCGTGACCACCGGCATCTCGGCGCACGATCGCGCGCGCACCATCCAGGTGGCGGTCAAGTCCGATGCCAGGCCGCAGGATCTCTCGCAGCCGGGCCACATCTTCCCGCTCACCGCGCAGCCCGGCGGCGTGCTCACCCGTGCCGGTCACACCGAGGCCGGCTGCGACCTGGCCGCGCTGGCGGGGCTGGAACCCTCGGCCGTGCTGATCGAGATCCTGCACGAGGACGGCTCGATGGCGCGCCGCCCCGAACTGGAAGTCTTTGCGGCCAAGCACGGCCTGAAGATCGGCACCATCGCCGACCTGATCCGCTACCGGCTGGAGACGGAGAAGACGATCCAGCGCGTGCACGAGGAGGACGTCGACACCGAGTTCGGCCCGTTCCGGCTGGTCGCCTACCGCGACGCCATTCGCCACGGCCTGCATTACGCATTGCTGCGCGGCACGGTCGACGACGGCACGCCGGTGCTGACTCGCGTGCACGTGCGCAACACGCTGTCGGACGTGCTGCACCTGACGCGCGAGGACCTCGGGCTGACCGTCACCAGTGCGTTGCGACGGATTGCCGACGAGGGACGCGGCGTGCTCCTGGTGCTTTCTGGCGAAGACACGGCCGATGCACTGCTGGCCCGGCTGAAGCGCCAGCCCGCGACGCTCGCCCCGGAGGACGCGCAGCAGCAGGAATGGCGCCAGCTCGGGCTGGGCGCGCAGATCCTTACCGACCTGGGCGTGCACAAGCTGTGCGTGATGGGGACGCCGCGCAAGCTCGTCGGCCTGGCCGGGTTCGATCTGGAAGTGGTCCAGTACGTGTGAGGCCGCCAGGCTCCCCATGCCTTAGGATGATCCGTACTCCATCGCCATCAAGCCCATGCCCAACGCCCGCATCCGCCTGATCGCCCCCTCCGGCTACGCCCACGATCCGGCCGCCATGATGCGCGGCGTGGCTCGCCTGCGCGAGGCGGGCTGCACGGTGGAGAACCTGGACGTGCTGGAGCGTGCGCAGCTGCGTTTCGCCGGCAGCGAGGCCGAGCGTGCGGGCGACATCAACGCGCTGGCCACACTCGACGAGCTGCCGGACATCGCATTGGTCACCCGTGGCGGCTACGGCGCCGCGCGCCTGCTCGGCCAGCTCGACTACGGCGCGCTGCGCGAGCGCCTGGCCGATTCGAACCTCGCGCTGGTCGGCCACAGCGATTTCACTGCGCTGCAGCTGGCGCTGTATGCGAAGTGCGGCGTGCGCAGCTTCGCCGGTCCGCTGCTGGCGGACCTCGGCGCCGAGCCTTGCCCGACCTTCACCTGGGATCATTTCTGGAGCACGTTGAGCACGGACACCAGCATCGCCACCTGGGTCGGCGCCGGCGAGGCCGATCTGGATGTGCAAGGCCCGCTGTGGGGCGGCAATCTGGCCGTGCTGTGCAGCCTGCTCGGCACGCCGTATTTTCCGGCCATCGACGGCGGCATCCTGTTCGTCGAGGACCTGGCCGAGCCGCCGTTCCGCATCGAGCGGCTGTTCTATCAGCTGCACCTGTCCGGCGTGCTGGGCAGGCAGCGTGCGCTGGTGCTGGGCGATTTCCACGCCTGCCGCCCGGGCCCGCGCGACAACGGCTACGACCTCGATGCGGCGTTCGCACAGCTGGCCCGGATGGCCGGCGTTCCGGTGATCCACGGCCTGCCGCATGGCCATGCCGCGCGCCAGCTCACGCTGCCGTTCGGCAGCCTGGCGCGGCTCCAGGTGAAGGGGGGCGAGGCGCGCCTGGAGTGCACCGGCTACCCGCACCTGCCCCTGTAGGAGCGCACCCCGTGCGCGACCCGGATGCACCCCGGTCGCGCACAAGTGCGCTCCTGCAGGAGATATCGACGCCCCAAACCCGTAAAATACCCGGCCCCGCAAGGGCTTTTCGTCTGCCCAAGGATTCGCAATGAAGATCATCGAAGGCGACTTCGCCACGCCCACGGGTCGTTTCGCCATCGTCGCCGGCCGCTTCAACGGCTTCGTCGTCGAGCCACTGGTGGCTGGCGCGCGCGACGCACTGGTGCGCCACGGCGTGAAAGACGAGGCGATCGACCTGGTCCGCGTCCCGGGCGCCTGGGAGATCGCGCTGGCCGCGCACAAGCTGGCCAACTCGGGCCGCTATGCGGCGGTAATCGCGCTGGGCGCGGTGATCCGCGGCTCGACGCCGCACTTCGACTATGTCGCCGGTGAGTGCGCCAAGGGCCTGGCCCAGGCCGCCTACGCTTCCGGCGTGCCGGTGGCGTTCGGCGTGCTGACCACCGACAGCATCGAGCAGGCGATCGAGCGCGCTGGCACCAAGGCCGGCAACAAGGGCGCCGACGCGGCGCTGGCCGCGCTGGAGATGGCCAACCTGTACGGGAAACTGTGATGAGCGGTCCGCAGGGCATCGACCTGGCCGCCCGTTCGCGCGCCCGTCGCCGCGCGCTGCAGGCGCTGTACGCCTGGCAGCTGTCCGGCAGCCACATGAAGTCGGTCATCGACCAGTTCCGCCACGAGCAGGACATGGAAGTGGCCGACCAGGAGTACTTCGAGGACCTGCTGCAGGGCGTCGAGGCGAACGTCGGCACGCTCGACGCAGCGATCAAGCCTTACGTGGATCGCGAGGTCGAGCAGATCGATCCGATCGAGCGCGCCGCGCTGCGGTTGGCCGCCTACGAGTTGAAGTACCGCCTCGACGTGCCCTATCGCGTGGTCATCAACGAGGCGATCGAAGTGACCAAGCGCTTCGGCGCCGACCACGGCCACAGCTACGTCAACGGCGTGCTGGACAAGCTGGCGGGCGAGCTGCGCGCGGCCGAGAAGGGCGCCCGCTAGTTTCGTAGGTTGGCTTCAACCCACCCGCTCTGGGGCTGGGAGAGTGGCCGGCTGAAGCCTACGGGCACTCACCTCATGGTTCGCACTTGCGGCTGTTGTCGGCGATGGCCGCGATGCGCCACTGCCCATCCACCTGCACCAGGTTGAACACGTCCGTGCCGCAGTGATGCGGCTTGCCATCGAGCAGGAAGGTGTAGGGCGCCCACACCACCGCCAGGTCGTGGTCGACCATCACCTGCGGCTTGCCGATGCGCTCCTCGATGCGCTCCTTGCCCGGCTTCACGTGGTCGACGAAATCGCCGAGCGTGAGCTGTACCGGCTTGCCGTCGCGCATCAGCGTGGCGGTGCCGGCCGGCAGCACTTGGGCGCGCATGGCTGCCTTGTCATGGCGCGCCATGGCGTCGAAGAAGGCGTGCACCGGTTCCAGCACGCCGTGGGAGGCGGGCGTGTCCGCCAGCGCGGCGGCGCAGACCAGGGTGAGGCCGCCGAGCAATGGCAGCAGCCGCTGGTGGCCGATCGAGGCGGCGAGGGTGCGGCTGCGGCGAAGAAGGGTAGGTCGCATGGTGTCGTCTCCCGGGAGAAGCCCCGATTCTAGCCAGCCCGATGCGCGCCGCGGCCCTGCCATTCGGCATGGGTTGGCGGGCGCCAAGGCTTGCATTCGCGGGCGCGCGGATGCTCTGCTTGCGCGTTCCAAAGCCGACGGCCACGCCATGGAATTCCGCCTGATCGACCGCATCCGCGAACGCACCGTACTGGCGCGCGAGGACGTGCGGCTGGGGATCGGGGACGACGCGGCGGTGCTCGCGGTGCCGGCCGGCCAGCAACTGGCGGTGGCGATCGACACGCTGGTCGAAGGCGTGCATTTTCCCCATGGCACCGCGCCGCGGGACATCGGCTGGAAGGCGCTCGCGGTCAACCTGTCCGATCTTGCCGCGATGGGCGCGACGCCGGCCTGGGCGTTGCTCGCACTGACCCTGCCGCGAGGCGACGCGTCTTTCGTCGACGGCCTGGCCGAAGGCTTCGCGCAGCTGGCGCGCGAACATGGCGTGGCGCTGGTCGGCGGCGATACCACTCGCGGCCCGTTCTGCCTGAGCGTGGCGGTGCACGGTTTCGTGCCGCCGGGACAGGCGCTGACACGCAGCGGCGCCGGCGTGGGAGACGCGGTGTTCGTCACCGGCGCGCTCGGCAGCGCGGCCGGCGGCCTGCGGCTGGTGCAGGGAAGGGTGCCGTTCGATCCGGAAAACGAGTTGCACCGCAGCTTGCGCAAGCGGCTGGATCGCCCGACCCCGCGCGTGCGCACGGGCGTGGCGCTGCGCGCGCATGCCAGCGCCTGCATCGACGTTTCCGATGGCCTGCTCGCGGACCTGGGCCATATCTGCGCCGCCAGCGGCGTCGGTGCCGAACTCGACCTGGACGCGCTGCCGTTGTCGCCCGCGCTGCACAGCGTGTTCGGCCATGCCGCCGCCCGCGAGCTGGCCCTGTCCGGCGGCGACGATTACGAGTTGTGCTTCACCGTGCCGACCGCCTCGATCGGCGCCATGCAGGCGGCACTGGCGGCGGCGGGAGGCCATGCCACGCGCATCGGTGCGATCGTCGAAGGCCAGGGCGTGCGCGCAGTCGGCGGTGCTCCACTGGCCGTCACGCGCGTCGGCTGGGATCATTTCGGGCCCTAGACGCGAACGCCGCGCCTGCCGGAACGCCGCAACCCACGGAACCCCCATGACCGACCGCAAGAAACTCACTCCCGACCAGCGCCGCCGCCTGCTGGCCTCGCCCGCCGGCTGGCTCGCCTGCGGTCTGGGCTCGGGCCTGGCGCCAGTGGCGCAAGGCACGTTCGGGTCGCTGGCGGCCCTCCTGCCGTGGCTGGCGTTGCGCCATCTCGCCCTGCCGCTGTACGTGCTGGTCCTGGTGCTGGCCTTCGCGCTCGGCATATGGGCCTGCAACGTGGCTGGGCGCGCGCTCGGCGTGGACGATCACCGCAGCCTGGTGTGGGACGAGTTCGTCGGGCAATGGCTCGCGCTGCTGCCGCTGCTCCTGCTGCCGGCGCCATGGTGGATGGTCGTCGTGGGCTTCGGCCTGTTCCGGCTGTTCGACGTGTGGAAGCCCTGGCCGATCGGCTGGCTGGACGGGCACATGAAGGGCGGGCTGGGCGTGATGATCGATGACGCGGTGGCCGGCGCCTACGCGGCGATCGTGCTGGCACTGATCGCCATCACCCTGTAGGAGCGCACCCTGCGCGATCGCATGGACAGTCGCGCACGGCGATCGCGCACAGGGTGCGCTCCTACGGGATCTTGAGGTCGAGTCGGCGACAATGGGTACTTTCGCTCGTGGAGACTCCGCCATGCTCTACCGCCGCCTCGGCCGCACCGGCCTGCAATTGTCCGCGCTGTCCTTCGGCGCGTGGGTGACCTTCGGCCGGCAGGTGGGGCGTTCGCAAGCGCGCGAGTTGCTCGCGCTGGCGTGGGATCGGGGCGTCAACTTCTTCGACAACGCCGAGACCTACAACCGCGGCGAGGCCGAGCGATTGATGGGCGACGTGCTCGCCGACCTGCGCTTCCCGCGCGACAGCTACTGCGTGTCGAGCAAGGTGTTCTTCGGGGCCGTGGACAATCCCAGGCCCACCCAGCGCGGGCTCTCGCGCAAGCATGTGATCGAGGCCTGCCACCAGGCGCTCGAGCGCCTGCGGGTCGACCACCTCGATCTCTACTTCTGCCACCGCCCCGACCCGGACACGCCGATCGAGGAAACCGTGGCCGCGATGGACACGCTGGTGCGCCAGGGCAAGGTGCTCTACTGGGGCACCAGCGAATGGCCGGCCGACGCGATCGCCGAGGCGCACCGCATCGCGCGCGAGAACCACTGCTACGCGCCGGTGGCCGAACAGCCGCAATACAACCTGCTGCACCGCGAACGCGTCGAGCGCGAGTACGCGCCGCTGTACGAGCGCTTCGGCATGGGCACTACGATCTGGTCGCCGCTGGCTTCGGGCCTGCTGGCCGGACGCTACAACGACGGCATTCCCGATGATTCGCGGCTGGCGCAGCCTGGTTACGAGTGGTTGCGCGAGACGGTGCTGGGGTCCGGGCGCGAACGCGTGGAGCGCGTGCGCCACCTGGCGCCGATCGCGCAGGAGCTGGGCGTGAGCCAGGCCCAGCTTGCGCTTGCCTGGTGCCTTGCCAACCCGCACGTGTCCACGGTGCTGCTGGGGGCGAGCCGGCGCGAGCAACTGGAGCAAAACCTCGCGGCGCTGGAGCTGGTCCCGCGTATCGACGCGGCGATGAAGCAGCGGATCGAGCAGGCAGTAGGGTGAGAGGCTTCGAGGGGATGCCCGCAGGAGCGCTGTCTTGCTTGTGGTTCTCGTGAGGGTTTCCGCGACTTGGCTCGCCTGCGGCGGGCTTTCGATCGCCTGCCGGCGCTCGAGTCACTTTTCTTTGCTGGCCCAAAGAAAAGTAACCAAAAGAAACGGCCTGCTAAGCCCGGTGAGGGATAAGAGCTAGGCGCCGCCTCGCCTTGTTTGGTGGGTCGCACGCTCTTAGAGGAGCTGCCGCCGCTTTACCGCGGGCGCTCGGGAGTTGGGGCAAGGGTGGATTTGCGGCGGCGTGGAGCGGCTACCGATTTTTTCCCTTTTAAGAGCGATCCGCCGGTTCTGACGCCAGGGCGATGGACGGAATCGATCAAGCATGACGGCACATCGTGCGTTCGCTTTTTGATTGCGCATCCATGTTGGCGAAACCGCGGCGACTGGCTGTTTAATGAGTGAAGTAACCCTCAGCGCCGACATCGCCAACCCGCTGGTTGCTTCCCTTGCCTCAAGCTCCGAGCGCCCGCGGTAAAGCGGCGGCAGCTCCTCTAAGAGCAAGAGGTCGGCCAGGCAAAGACGAGAAGGCACCTAGCTTTTTAGCCACCCCGGGCTTAGCAGGCCATTTCTTTTGGTTACTTTTCTTTGGGCCCGCACAGAAAAGTGACCCGAGCGCCGGCAGGCGATCGGAAGCCCGCGGCAGGCGAGCCAAGTCGCGGAAAATTCCCGCAAGAGCCACAAGCAAGACGGCGCTACCACGGGCATCCCCGCGAGCCGCCCCGGCCCCTCACAACGCTCTCCGTGGGGAGAAAGGCCGCACAGGTGAAAAAGCATCCAGTCCCCCGTGCCGCGACCTGTCCGGCCACTTGTCCGTCTGTCCGTGCCGGTGTCCGCGGACAGCGGACACGTCCAGTGTGTCCTTGCGAAGAGCCAGCAACCACAAGGGTTGCGCGGCTCCGACCCGACTTGGCACGGCGATTGCTCAACCAGCCCCAGTCACTTCAGGTCAGGACCGCCCGATGATTCGCGACACCTCCGCTCAAGACCGCCTGGTCGAGGTCAAACCCAACCGCAAGCGCCAATTGCTCATCGGCGGCATCGGCCTGGCCGTGCTGGTGGCGCTGGCCCTTGCGCTGCCCACCGCGATGCGGCTGTTCTCGGCCGACGCTTCGGTGAGCGCCTCGCGGCTTTCCTTCGCCACCGTCGAACGTGGCCTGTTCGTGCGCGACATCGCGGCCGAGGGCAAGGTGGTGGCGGCCGTCAGTCCCACGCTTTATGCCACCTCCGGTGGCGCGGTCACGCTCAAGGTGCACGCGGGCGACACGGTGAAGAAAGACCAGGTGCTGGCCGTGGTCGACAGCCCCGAACTGACCAACAAGCTGCTGCAGGAAGAGTCCAACGCCGATGCGATGGAGGTCGAATACCAGCGCGCGCAGATCGACGCCCGCAAGCAGCGCTCCTCGCTGCAGAAGGCCTACGACAACGCGCTGATCGACCAGCAGGCGGCCGAGCGCGACCTGGCCCGCAACGAGAAGGCGTTCAAGCTCGGCGCGGTTTCCGGCATGGACGTGGACCGCGCCAAGGACACCCTGCAGAAGGCCAAGCTGACCACCCAGCACGCGAAGGCGGACCTGGGCATGGACAACGACAGCCTGAATTTCGACATCAAGTCCAAGAAGCTTGCGCACGAGCGCCAGGAGCTCCTGGTCAAGGACCTCGAGCGCCAGGTCGACGACCTCAACGTCAAGTCGCCGGTGGACGGCCAGGTCGGCCAGCTGTTCATCGCCGAACGCGCGACCGTGGCCAAGGACGCCAAGCTGCTCAGCGTGATCGACCTCTCCGCGCTGGAAGTGGAGATGCAGGTGCCCGAAAGCTTCGCGCGCGACCTCGGCATCGGCATGGCAGGCGAGATCACCGGCAACGGCCACACCTGGAAGGGCCTGGTCAGCGCGATCTCGCCCGAAGTGGTCAATGGCGAGGTGGCCGCCCGGCTTCGCTTCGAAGGCGACACGCCCAAGCAGCTGCGCCAGAACCAGCGCCTGTCGGTGCGCATCCTGCTCGACAAGCGCGACAACGTGCTGACCGTGCAGCGTGGCTCGTTCGTCGACGAGTCCGGCGGCAACTTCGCCTACGTCGTGCACGAGGGCATCGCGGAGAAGAAGCCGATCCGCGTGGGCGCCAGCAGCATCGACAAGGTCGAGATCCTGGATGGCCTGAAGGAAGGCGACCGGATCGTGATCTCCGGCACCGACAACTTCAAGGATGCGGCCAAGGTCGCGATCAGCGACTGACGCAAGGCGGGGAACGGAGCATGGGGAACAGGCAGCAGTGGCATCCGGAGGCGGCCTCCTTGCCGTGGAAACCTCCGGGCGGTGAAACCCCAGACGCCGCAGATGCATCTACCCGTTCCCCATCCTCCGTTCCCTGCACGAACTACCACCACCACCGAAGGACGTAACCATGCTCAAGATGACCCACCTGTCCAAGGTCTACCGCACTGAAGTGGTGGAGACCTACGCCCTGCGCGACTTCAACATCGACGTGAAGGAAGGCGAGTTCGTCGCCGTCACCGGTCCGTCCGGTTCGGGCAAGACCACCTTCCTGACCATCGCCGGCCTGCTGGAGACCTTCACCGGTGGCCACTACCACCTCGACGGCATCGAAGTGAGCCAGTTGAACGACAACGCCCGCTCGAAGATCCGCAACGAGAAGATCGGCTTCATCTTCCAGGCGTTCAATTTGATCCCCGACTTGAACGTCTACGACAACGTCGAAGTGCCGCTGCGCTACCGCGGCATGAAGGGCGCCGAGCGCAAGCAGCGGATCATGGACGCGCTCGAGCGCGTGGGCCTGGCCTCGCGCGCCAAGCACTACCCGGCCGAACTCTCCGGCGGCCAGCAGCAGCGCGTGGCGATCGCCCGCGCGCTGGCCGGTTCGCCCCGCCTGCTGCTGGCGGACGAACCGACCGGCAACCTGGACACGCAGATGGCCCGCGGCGTGATGGAGCTGCTGGAGGAGATCCATCGCGAAGGCGCCACCATCGTGATGGTGACCCACGATCCGGAGCTGGCCGCCCGCGCACAGCGCAACGTGCACATCATCGACGGCCAGGTGGTCGACCTGTCCGAGGAGCCGCGCTTCCACGCGCACAACGCGCGCGTCGCCGACGCCTGAATCCTGGCGATGGAGCCTCTCCCCGGCCTGGCCGGGGGAGAGGGAGCGGGCGCGGCAACTTCACCTATCCGGAAAACCCCGACATGTTCGCCTACTACTTCCAGCTTGGCCTGCGCAGTCTCCGCCGCAACCCGCTGCTGACCGCGTTGATGGTGATGGCCATCGGCTTCGGCGTGGCCGCCTCGATGATCACCTACTCGGTGTTCCGGGCCACCTCCAACAATCCGATCCCGCAGAAATCCGACCAGCTCTACGCCGTGCAGATCGCCAACTGGAAGGCGGAGGACCTGGAACAGGGCGAGCCGCCTTCGGCGATCACCTACACCGACGCCATGGCCTTCATGCAGGCGCACAAGGCCAAGCGCCAGACCGCGCTGTACCCGATCGCGCCCTCGGTGATCCCGGCCGACGCCAGCCGCCTGCCGATCGAGGAAAACAGCTACGCCTGGTACGGCGACGCCTTCGCCATGTTCGACATCCCGTTCCTCTACGGCGGCCCGTGGACGCAGGCGCAGGATGACGCGCGGGCGGCGGTGGTGGTGATCGGCAAGAAGCTCAACGACAAGCTCTTCAACGGCAAGAACAGTGTCGGCAAGATGATCAACCTGGACGGGCACGACTACCGCATCACTGGCGTGATCGGCGAGTGGGACCCGCAGCCGCTGTTCTTCGACCCGGTCAACACCGGCGGCTTCGGCGATCCGATCGGCCTGTTCATTCCGTTCACCCGCGCCATCGACCTGCAGATGACCACCGCGGGCAACAACAACTGCAACGACACCCCGGGGACCGGCTGGGACAACTGGCTGCATTCGGAATGCATCTGGATCGAGTACTGGGCCGAGCTTCCGGCCAAGGCCGACGCCGATGCCTACAAGCGCTTCCTCACCGGCTACGCCGCCGAACAGCAGCGCGCCGGCCGCTTCAAGTGGGCGCCGAACGTGCGCCTGCGCAACGTCACCGACTGGCTGGACTTCAACAAGGTCGTGCCGCCGGAATCGAAGATCTCGCTGCTGGTGTCGCTGGGCTTCCTGCTGATCTGCCTGGTCAACACCATCGGCCTGCTGCTGGCCAAGTTCATGCGCCGTTCGCCGGAGATCGGCGTGCGCCGGGCGCTGGGTGCCTCGCGCCGCGAGATCTACGCGCAGTTCCTGATCGAGGCCGGCACCGTCGGCCTGACCGGCGGTGCGCTGGGCCTGGTGCTGACCGGCCTGGGCGTGCTCGGCGTGGGCTGGGTGTTCGACGAACAGATCGCTCGGCTGGCCACGCTGGATGGCTCGCTGGTCGCGCTGACCATCGTCGCGGCGGTGCTGGCCACCCTGCTGGCCGCGTTCTATCCCACCTGGCGGGCCGCGCAGGTCCAGCCGGCCTGGCAATTGAAGTCCAACTAAAGGAGCGACGACGATGCTGCAGATCAAGCCCATTCTCGCCGCCCTCAAGCGCCACAAGGCCGGCACCGTCCTGATCGCGCTGCAGATCGCGCTGACCCTGGCGATCGTGTGCAACGCGCTGTTCATCATCCAGCAGCGGACCGAGCACCTCTCCCGTCCGACCGGCATGATCGAGACCAACCTGTTGACCGTCGCCAACCGCTGGGTGGGCGCCGACGACAAGGCGACGCCGTCGCTGGGCAAGACCGACCTGGAGGCGCTGCGCCGGATGCCGGGCGTGGTCGACGCCACCATGTCCAACTCCTACCCGCTGCGCGGCGGTGGCTGGTCGACCAGCATCAACATCACGCCGGAAGCGAAGAAGGAGATGGCGCACACCACGCTCTACTTCACCGACGACCATGCGCTGGCCGCAATGGGCCTGACCCTGGTGGCGGGCCGCAACTTCCGGCCGGACGAGATCGACTGGGTCGACGCCAAGGAATTCACCACCACGCCGGTAGTGATCGTGAGCCGGGAACTGGCCCACAAGCTCTATCCGAAGGGCGATGCCCTGGGCAAGGTGCTGTACCACTCCGGCCAGACCAAGCCGAGCACCATCATCGGCATCGTCGACCGGCTGCAGGTGCCCTGGACGGGTTCCTGGGCGAACAATTTCGCCGAGAACTCGATGCTGATTCCCCGCCTGCTCACCGGCAACTTCGGCAGCTACCTGGTACGCACGCAGCCCGGGCAGCTCGAACGCCTCACCAAGGCGGTGCCGGCGCTGCTGATCAAGACCAACCGTATGCGCGTGATCCCGGAAGAACGTGGCGTGCGCACCTTCGCCCAGGTCCGCGAGCAGGCCTACAAGAGCGACCGTGGCATGGCCATCCTGATGGGCGTGGTCTGCGCGGTGCTGCTGGCGATCACCGCCGCCGGCATCGTGGGCCTGACCAGCTTCTGGGTCGGCCAGCGGCGCAAGCAGATCGGCGTACGCCGCGCGCTGGGCGCAACCAAGCACGACATCCTCAGTTACTTCCTTACCGAGAACCTGCTGATCGGCGCCGGCGGCGTGATCCTGGGCGCCGCGCTGGCGATCGGCATGAACCTGTGGATGGTCAGCCATTTCGAGATGGAGCGGCTGTCGCTGCTGTACGTCGCGGCGGGCGTGATCGCACTGCTGCTGCTGGGGCAGGGCGCGGTGCTCGCGCCGGCCATGAAGGCCTCGCGCGTGCCGCCGGTGGAGGCGACGCGCTCGGTGTGATTCCGAGCCCCTCTCCCCTCAGGGGAGAGGGGTTGGGGTGAGGGGCGGGGCTCGCCCGGCACTCCATCGAAAGCGGGATTGGAACTCGGGATCGGCGTGGACGCCCTCGCTCCGCCCGACCCCTCACTCCAACCCTCTCCCCGGGGGGAGAGGGAGCAAACAGGACCCCTGGATGTTCGGTTACTACTTCCAACTCGGCATGCGCAGCCTGCGCCGCAACCCCGTGCTGACCGCCCTGATGGTCATCGCGATCGGCTTCGGCGTGGCCGCCTCGATGATCACCTGGTCGGTGTTCCGGGTGGTCTCCGGCAACCCGATTCCGGAAAAGTCCTCGCGGCTGTACACCGCACTGATCGACAACCGAGGCCCGCAGTACAACAACGATGGCGAACCGCCCGAGGCGCTGACCTACACCGACGCCAACGCGCTGATCCGTGCGCGCAAGGCGCCGCACCAGACGCTGCTCTACCCGATCGCCCTGGCGGTGCTGCCCGCGGGCAACCGCGACCTGCCGCTCAAGGCGATCGGCTACGCCACGAACGCCGATTTCTTCGGCATGTTCGACGTGCCCTTCGAATACGGATCGGCGTGGTCGGCGCAGGAGGACGACCGCCGCGCCGGCGTGATCGTGCTCAGCCACGAGCTCAACGAGCAATTGTTCGCCGGCGCCGACAGCGTCGGCAGGGAGATCGACCTCAGCGGGCATACCTACCGCATCGTCGGCGTTACGCGTCATTGGGATCCCAAACCGCGCTACTTCGACCTGTTCGATGGCTCGGCCTTCGACGACGCGCCGCAGATCTACATGCCGTTCAACCGCGCCGACGACCTGGCGATCGATACCGATGGCCGCAACAACTGCGGCGGTGCGCCCAACACCAGCGGCGACACCGGACGCGAAGGCTGGCTGCGCGGCGAGTGTTCGTGGATCCCGGTGTGGGTGCAGCTCGACACGCCCGCGCAGGTATCGGCCTACCGCAACTTCCTGGAAGGCTATGCGGCCGAGCAGCAACGCGCCGGGCGGTTCCGCTGGGCGCCGAACGTGCGCCTGCGCGACGTCCAGGACTGGCTGGCGTTCGAAAACGTGGTGCCTCCGGAAAGCCGCATCTCGCTGATCGTGGCGCTCGGTTTCTTCGTCATCTGCCTGGTCAACACGATCGGGTTGCTGCTGGCCAAGTTCATGCGCCGCAGCGCGGAGATCGGCGTGCGGCGTGCGCTGGGTGCCCCGCGGCGCGAGATCTACCGCCAGTTCCTGATCGAAGCGGGCACCGTCGGCGCCGCGGGCGGCTTGCTCGGCGTGCTGCTCACCGCGATCGGGGTAGGTGGCGTGGGCCTGCTGTTCGCGCCGGAAATTGCGCGGCTCGCCCGGCTGGACCTGTCGTTGATGGCGCTCACGCTGCTGGTTGCCGTGCTGGCCACGGTCGCCGCCGCGCTCTATCCCACCTGGCGCGCGGCCAAAGTGCAGCCGGCCTGGCAGCTGAAGTCGAACTGACGAGGCCCCCGCATGCACATCAAACCCATACTCGTCGCACTGCGCCGCCACAAGGGCGGCACCACGCTCATCGCACTGCAGATCGCGCTCACCCTGGCGATCGTCTGCAACGCGCTATTCATCATCCAGCAGCGGCTGGTGCGGATGGATCGGCCCAGCGGGGTCCAGGAGTCGGACCTGTTGGTGATCCGCAGCGACTGGCCCGAGAAGCTTTCGCCGCAGGACGCCGACGCGCGCATGCGTGCCGACCTGGAGGCGCTGCGCCGGCTACCCGCCGTGCAGGATGCGAGTGCGTCCAACAGTTTCCCGCTGCGTGGCTCGGGCTGGGACAACTTCGTGCGCCTCAGCCCCGACCAGGTGAAGATGACCACCGACACGGCCATCTTTTTCTCCGACGACCACAGCCTGGCCACGCTCGGTACGCGCCTGATCGCCGGCCGGAACTTCCGCCCGGACGAGATCGGCAGCCAGGGCATGCGTGACCCGCTGTTCGCGCGGCAGATCCTCATCAGCAAGGACCTGGCGCACCGGCTGTTCCCGCACGGCTCGGCGCTGGGCAAGACGATCTACGTCTCGTCCGACAATGCACCCTCCACCGTGATCGGCATCACCGACACGCTGCAGGCGCACATGACCGGCAGCTGGGCCAACGCCTACGCCTACAACGCCGTGCTGGTGCCGGCCCGGCTCACCGGCCCCGGCACCTTCTACCTGGTGCGCGCCCGGCCCGGCCAGCTCGCCGCCGCCATGCGTGAAGCGCCGGATGCGCTGTATGCGCAAAGCCGCCTGCGGATGATCCCGAAGGACGACGGCGTGATGACCTTCGCCCAGGTCCGGCAGCGCGCCTACGACGCCGATTACGGCATGGCGGTGCTGATGGGCGTGGTCAGCGCCGTGCTGCTGGTGATCACCGCCGCGGGCATCGTCGGCCTGACCAGCTTCTGGGTCGGCCAGCGGCGCAAGCAGATCGGCGTGCGCCGCGCGCTGGGGGCGCGCCAGCGCGACATCCTCGGCTACTTCCTTACCGAAAACCTGCTGATCACCCTCGGCGGCGTGCTGCTGGGCGTGGTGCTCGCGGTGTCGATGAACGTGTGGCTGGTGATCCGGATGGGTTCGCAGCCGATGTCGCCGCTGTACCTGGTCACCGGCGTGCTGATGCTCCTGTTGCTGGGGCAGGGCGCGGTGCTGGCGCCGGCGGTGAAGGCCTCGCGCGTGCCTCCGGTGGAGGCTACGCGCAGCGTTTGACTTGGAGTCCCTCTCCCCGCGGGGGGTGAGGGAGCATGGCCAGGAGCCTGGGATGTTTGGCTACTACCTCAACCTCGCACTGCGCAGCCTCGGCCGCAACCGCGTGCTCACCACGCTGATGGTGCTGGCGCTGGCGCTGGGCATCGGCGCCTGCATCACCACGCTGACGGTGCTGCGGCTGCTCTCGGGCGATCCGCTGCCCGGCCGCAGCGCGCAGCTGTACTACCCGCAGATCGACCCGTATCCGAAGGACGGCTACATCCCGGGCACGAGCAAGCCGCAGGAGAACCTCACCTGGGTCGACGCCAACAACCTGTTCGACGCGCATCGCGCGCCGCGGCAGGCGCTGGTGGCGCTGGGCTCGGCCAAGATCCAGTCGCGCGATGCGGGCGGGCGGCCGTTCTTCGGCGACGCGGTGATGACCACGGCCGACTTCCTGCCGATGCTCGGCGCGCCGTTCCGCTACGGCAGCGCCTGGAGCGCCGATGACGACGCCGCCGGCGCGCGGGTGGTGGTGATCGCCGACTTCCTCAACCAGAAGCTGTTCGGCGGAGCCAACAGCGTCGGGCGCACCCTGCGCCTCAACGGACACGACTTTCGCGTGGTGGGCGTACTCGACCACTTCTCGCCGCAGCCGCGCTTCTACGCGATCAACATCGGCCGAAGCTACGGCGAGGGCGACGGCGCCTTCCTGCCGCTACGCGCGGCACGGGCGGTACAGCTCGATCCCAACAACATCAGTTGCTGGGAAGCGGCCGACATCGAGCACCTGGAAACCGCCCCGTGCATGTGGCTGGGCCTGTGGGTGCAGCTGACCGACGCCACCGCGGTGGCCAACTACAAGCGCTTCCTCGACGGCTACGTGCGCGAGCAGATCGCACAGGGCCGCTTCCACCGCACCGACACCGCGCTGCCGGACGTGATGCAGTGGCTGCGCAACGAAAACGTGGTCCCGGACGACGCGCGGCTGCAGGCCGGGCTTGCCTTCGGCTTCCTGCTGATCTGCGTGACCAACACCATCGGCCTGCTGCTGGCCAAGTGCCTGCGCCGTTCGCGCGAGATCGGCGTGCGCCGCGCCCTCGGCGCCACGCGCGGCGCGATCTTCGGGCAGTTCATGGTGGAAGCGGCGATGGTCGGCCTGGCCGGCGGCCTGCTGGGGCTGGTGGTCGCCGAACTGGGCCTGTGGGGCATCCGCCACCAGCCGGCCGAATACGCCAGCCTGGCCCGCCTGGACCCTTCGATGTTCGGTTTCACCTTCATCGTCGCGCTGGCGTCGGCGCTGGTCGCGGGGCTGCTGCCGGCCTGGCGCGCCTGCGTGGTCTCGCCCGCACCGCAGCTGAAAAGCGCCTGAGGTTCCGCATGGAAATCGCACCGATCCTTGCCAGCCTGCGCAAGCACCGCATCCCGGCGCTGCTCATCGTGCTGGAAATCGCGCTGGCCTGCGCCGTGCTGTGCAATGCCGTGTTCATGATCAGCGAACGCGCCGGCGAGATCCGCCTGCCCAACGCGATCGACGAGCAGGGCCTGAGCGTGGTCACGCTCTCCGGTGCCGATCCCGGCCGCGCCGCCAGCGAGATCCCGCGCAACCTCGATGCGCTGCGCCGCATCGACGGCGTGGAGGCGGTGGCGGTGGTCAACACCATGCCGCTGTCCGGCAACGGCTGGAACAGCAACTTCACCACGCGGCCGGACATGAAGCCGACCGACAAGGCCAGCATCAATTCCAACGTGTACCTGCTGGGCGAGGGTGCCGACGGCGCGCTGGGGATGCGCCTCAAGCAGGGACGGATGTTCACCTCGGAGGACTACGCCACCGCCTCGATGGGCTCGTCCTTCATGCCGCAAACGCACGTGGCCATCGTCAACGAGCGCCTGGCCGAACGGCTGTGGCCCGGCCAGTCGGCGCTTGGTCGAAAGATGTACGTGGACCGGTACTGGTACCAGGTGGTGGGCGTGGTGGCGAACGTGCTGCGCCCGAAGCAGGCCGGTGCGGGCCTGCCTGGCATCTACGACGCGGCGTTTTTCCCGATGCAGCCGACCGACGCGCTCGGCTACTACGTGCTGCGCAGCGCGCCGGCCGATCGCGACCGCGTCGCGCGCCAGGCCGAAGACGTGCTGGCCGGGCTCGAGCCCGGCGCCGTGGCCGAGGGCGAGACCTTCCCCGACATGCGCGGCGAGTACTTTTCCGGCGCCGCAAGCATGGTCTGGATGCTGGTGCTGGTGTGCGCGGTGATGCTGGCGGTCACCGCCTTCGGCATCGTCGGCCTGACCAGCTTCTGGGTGGCGCAGCGCCGCCGCCAGATCGGCATCCGCCGCGCCGTCGGCGCGCGGCGCAGCCACATCCTGAGCTACTTCCGCACCGAGAACTTCCTGCTCAGCGGTGCCGGCGTGGTGCTGGGCATGGTGCTGGCGTTCGGCATCAACCTGTACCTGATGCAGCACTACGAAATGGACCGCATGCCCTGGTACTACCTGCCCGTCGGCGCCATCGCGCTGTGGCTGCTCGGGCAGGTGGCCGTGTTCGGCCCGGCCCACCGCGCCGCCGCGGTGCCACCCGTGGAAGCCACGCGCAGCGCATGAGTTTTTCCCTCTTCCGCTCGGAAGAGGGCCCCAGCCACGGAGAACCGGAATGTTCGGCTACTACCTCGACCTGGCCATGCGCAGTCTCAGGCGCAACAAGGCCCTCACCGCGCTGATGGTGCTGGCCATCGCGCTGGGCATCGGCGCGTGCATGACGACGCTGACCGTGCTGCACGTGCTTTCGGGCGATCCTTTGCCCGGCAAGAGCGCGCAGCTGTATTACCCGCAGCTGGACCCGCAGGACATGGACGGCTACCAGCCCGACCAGGATCCGCCGGTGCAGGTGACCTGGACCGACGGCATGAACCTGCTGCGTGCGGGGCGCGCCGACCGGCAGGCGCTGATGACCGGCGGCGCGGTGCCGCTGCAGCCGGCGCAATCCTCGATCGACCCGTTCTTCGAGGATGCGCGCTACACCACGGCCGATTTCTTCCCCATGTTCGAGGTGCCGATCCGCTACGGCCGCGCGTGGACGGCGGCCGACGACGAGGCCCATGCGCGCGTGGCGGTGATCTCGCGCAAGCTCAACGACAAGCTGTTCCAGGGCCGCGACAGCACCGGCCAGACCCTGCGCATGAACGACGTCGCCTTCCGCATCGTCGGCGTGCTGGACACCTGGCGCATGACGCCGCATTTCTACGACCTCAACAACGGCAGCTACGCCGAGGACGAGGGCGTGTACCTGCCGTTGACCACCGCCTACGAACTCAAGCTCGGGCGCAACGGTTCGACCGATTGCTGGGGCAAGGGCTCCGATCCCGACCACATGGACACCGCGCCCTGCGTGTGGCTGCAGTTCTGGGTGCAGCTGGATACGCCGGCCAAGGCCGCCGCCTACAAGCAGTTCCTGGTGCACTACTCGCAGGAACAGAAGGCGCTGGGCCGCTTCCAGCGCCCGCCGAACGTGCGCCTGCCCGACGTGATGGGCTGGCTGGACTACAACAAGGTCGTGCCGGGTGACGTGCGGCTGCAGGCGTGGCTGGCGCTGGGCTTCTTGCTGGTGTGCCTGGTCAACACGGTGGGCCTGATGCTGGCCAAGTTCCTGCGCCGCAGCCCCGAGCTCGGCGTGCGCCGTGCGCTGGGCGCCTCGCGCCGCGAGGTGTTCATGCAGCTGCTGGTCGAGTCGGGCGTGATCGGTCTTACCGGCGGCGTCGCCGGACTGCTGCTGTCGCTGGTGGGGCTGTGGCTGGTGCGCAAGCAACCGTCGGACTACGCCGTACTCGCCCATCTGGACCTGTCGATGCTGCTGGCGACCTTCCTGCTGGCCGTCGGCGCCTCGCTGCTGGCCGGGTTGCTGCCCGCCTGGCGCGCCTGCCAGGTCACTCCCGCGCTGCAGCTGAAGAGCAACTAGGAGCATCCCATGGACATCCTTCCGATCCTCTCCACGCTGCGCCGCCACAAGATCACCGCCCTGCTGCTGGTGCTGGAGATCGCGCTGACCTGCGCGATCGTCTGCAACGCGGTGTTCCTCATCAACCAGCGGCTCGATCGCATGAAGATGGTCAGCGGCGTGGCCGAGCACGAGCTGATCCAGGTCCAGGCCTTCGGCATCGGCGACACCGCCGACGCCAAGGCGCACGCGCAGGAAGACCTCACCGCGCTGCGCCAGATTCCGGGCGTGACATCGGTGGCGCTGGTCAACCAGGTGCCGTTCACCAACAGCTCCTGGAACACCAGCATCAAGCTCGATCCCAAGCAGAAGCAGGCCACCCTCAACGCCACCCAGTACTTCGGCGAGAACCTGCTCAAGACCTTCGGCGCACAGCTCGTGGCCGGGCGCGATTTCGAGCCGGGCGAGTACCTGGAAATGCGACTGGTCGCCCGCGACGAAAAGCTCGCCAAGAAGATCACCACCGTGATCATCACCCGCGCGCTCGGCGAGAAGCTCTGGCCGGGCCAGTCCGCCCTGGGCAAGACGATCTACCTGGGCGGCGATCCGGTGCGGGTGGTCGGCGTGGTGGCCGGGCTGATCCGTCCGGCGCTGTTCGGCGGCGACGACACGGCGCAATGGTCGATGGTGTTCCCGCTGCGAATGGATTCGGACAACGCCAGCCGCTACGTCATCCGCACCGCGCCGCAGGAGCGCGACCGCGTGCTGGCCGCGGCCGTGGCCACGCTGCGCAAGACCGACCCGCACCGCATCATCCTGGAGAAGAAGACGCTGGACGAGATCCGTGCCGAATTCTTCCAGGACGACCGCGCCATGGCCGGCCTGCTCGCGGGCGTGTGCGTGGCGCTGCTGGTGGTGACCGCGCTGGGCATCGTCGGCCTGGGCAGCTTCTGGGTCGCGCAGCGGCGGCGGACCATCGGCGTGCGCCGCGCGCTGGGCGCCACGCGCCGCAACATCCTCACCTACTTCCAGACCGAGAACTTCCTGCTGGCGACCATCGGCATCGCGCTGGGCATGGTGCTGGCGTACGGCATCAACCTGTTCCTGATGCTGCATTACGAGTTGCCACGGCTGCCCGCCTACTACTTTCCGGTGGGCGCGATCGCGCTGTGGCTGATCGGGCAGATGGCGGTGCTCGGCCCGGCGATCCGCGCGGCGGCGGTGCCTCCGGTGGTGGCCACGCGCAGCGTGTGATTTCGCGCCTCTCCCCCGGTGGGAGAGGGAGCAGAGGAAAAGCAGGAGGAACACGCGGATGTTTGGCTACTACTTCGATCTTGCATTGCGCAGCCTCAAGCGCAACAAGATGCTGACTGCGCTGATGGTGCTGGCGATCGCCGTCGGCATCGGCGCGAGCATGACCACGCTGACGGTAATGCATCTGCTGTCCGGCGACCCGATGCCGGGCCGTAGCGCCACGCTGTTCTATCCACAGGTCGATCCGACCGACAGCCCCACGCCGGACAGCCAGCCGCGCGACGTGATGGACTACCGCTCGGCGGTGGACCTGTGGAGCGCGCATCGCGCCGACCGCCAGGCGCTGATCGCGACCAGCTCGCTGAAGATGCGGGCGCCGGGAGTAAACCTGCCGCCGCAGATGGCGCGGGTGCTCGCGACCAGCAGCGACTTCTTCCCGATGTTCGCCGCGCCGCTGATCTACGGAAGCGCCTGGACGCCGGCCGATGATGCACAGCGCACGCGCGTGGCCGTGATCTCCACCGACCTCAACAACAGGCTGTTCGGCGGCGCCAACAGCGTGGGCCGGACCCTGCGGTTGAAGAATTCGGACGTGCGGATCGTGGGCGTGCTGGCGCCCTGGCGTCCTTCGCCACAGTTCTACGACGTTGCCGGAGGGCGCTTCTCGGAGGGCCGGACCGCTTCCTTCTATGCCAAGCCGGAGGACGTCTTCATGCCCTTCAGCGCGGCGCAGGATGTCGCCGGCAACGAATTCAACGTGTTCACCTGCTGGGGCGATCTCGAGGCGCTCAAGCACCTGCAGACCGCGCCGTGCGTCTGGGTAGCCCTGTGGGTGCAGCTGAACGATGCGGCGAAGGTCGCCAGCTACCGCCGCTTCGTGGCCGACTATGCCGCCCAGCAGAAGGCGCTCGGCCGTTTCGTGCATGCCGACAACACGCGGATGATGGACCTGATGCAATGGCTGGACTTCAACCACGTCGTACCCAGCGACGTGCGGCTCCAGGTCGTGCTGGCGTTCGCGTTCCTGCTGGTCTGCCTGTTCAACACGGTCGGCCTGCTGCTGGCCAAGTTCCTGCGGCGCAGCGGCGAGATCGGTGTCCGCCGTGCGCTGGGCGCGAGCCGCATCGCGGTATTCGCCCAGTGTCTCGTGGAGGCCGGCATGATCGGCCTGCTCGGTGGCCTCGGCGGCTGGCTGCTGACCCTGGCGGGCCTGTGGCTGGTGCGCCGCCAGCCGGTCGAGTATGCCGATCTGGTGCATCTGGACGCGGGCATGTTCCTCGCCACCTTCGTGCTGGCCGTGCTCGCCGCTTTGCTCGCCGGCCTCGTGCCAGCCCTTCGCGCGAGCCGGGTGACACCCGGCCTGCAATTGAAAACGCTTTGATGCGCTGCCCGCAGCCGCACTCCTGAAGGGAGCCCGAAGGAACCATGCAGATACAACCTGTCCTCGCCGCACTGCGCCGCCATCGCCTGGCCACGCTGCTGATCGTGCTGGAGATCGCGCTCGCCTGCGGCGTGCTGTGCAATGCCTGCTTCCTGATCGCCAACCGGTTGCAGCAGATGCGCATGCAGAGCGGCATCCAGGAAAGTTCGCTGGCGGAGCTGACCATTACCGGATTCGAGCCGTCGCAGTCGACCGACCTCAATGCCCGCGTGCTCGACGGCCTGCGCACGATCCAGGGCATGCAGTCGGTCAGCGTGATCAACGCCGTACCCTTCGGCGACCACGCCGGCACCGCTGGCATCAAGCTCAGCCGGGACGCACGGGACATCGCCGGCGTGGTCGACTTTTACGTGGGCGGCCCTGGCAGCTTCGAGGCGCTGGGCGCGCGCGTGGTATCGGGACGCGCGCCTCAGGAAGCCGACATGCGGCCAGTAGTCGACTTCCTGCCCAAGGGCGCCCCGGTGCTGGTGACGCGCGCGCTGGCCGAATACCTGTGGCCCGGCGCCGACCCGCTCGGCAAGGTTATCTGGTGCGCCGACCGGCCATTTCGCGTGATGGGTCTGCTCGATCACCTGGCCCGGCCCTCGGGCGGTGAGGGTGGTCCGGAAACCCGCGAGTGGTCGGTGTTCGTGCCCGCACTGCCCGGCGAGAATCTGGCCGGCGTCTATCTGTTGCGTGCGGCGCCGGACCAGTTGGACCGGGTGTTGCGGGACGCGCGTGCGCGTATTGCCAAGGTCGCACCGGAAGTCGTGGTCGACAGCCACGGCAGCCAGACCATCCCGCAACTTCGCGACCGCTATTTCCGCGACGATCGCGCGATGGCCGGCATGCTGGTCGGCGTGATCGTGGCGCTGCTGCTGGTGACCTCGCTGGGCATCGTCGGCCTGACCAGCTTCTGGGTGGCGCAGCGGCGCAAGCAGATCGGCGTGCGGCGTGCGCTGGGCGCGACCCGCGGCGACATCCTGAACTATTTCCAGACCGAGAACTTCCTGATTGTCAGCTTCGGCATCGCGCTCGGCATGGCGCTCGCGTTCGGCATCAACCTGCTGCTGATGACCCGATACGAACTCCCGCGCCTGCCGGTGCTTTACCTGCCGGTCGGCGCGCTGGTGCTGTGGGGCCTGGGCCAGCTGGCCGTGCTGGCGCCAGCGCTGCGCGCGGCGGCGGTACCGCCGGTGGTGGCCACGCGGTCGGTCTGAAGGGCAAGTGGCTTCCCCTTTGGCGGACCTGTGGCAACCTTTTGGCGTGGAGATGCATCCATGCCGGCATGTGCAGGAAAAAAATGCGAACCGTCCTGATCATTGATGACAACCCCGCGGTGGGCGAGGCGCTGTCGCTGCTGCTCTCGCTGCACGACATCCGCCCGCTGATCGCGATCACGCCGGAGGAGGGCCTGGCGACGCTGGACCGCGAACTCGTCGACGTGGTGATCCAGGACATGAACTTCACCGCCGACACCACCTCGGGCGAGGAGGGCGTGGCGCTGTTTCGCGCGATCCGCCAGCGCCACACCGACCTGCCGGTGATCCTGCTGACCGCATGGACCCACCTGGAAACCGCGGTGGAGCTGGTCAAGGCGGGCGCCGCCGACTACGTGGCCAAGCCGTGGGACGACACCAAGCTGCTGGCCACGGTGGAGAACCTGCTGGAGCTTTCCGAATCCACCCGCGAGGTCAACCGCACCCGTCGCGAGCGCCGCCGGCGCCGCGACGTGCTGCGCCAGACATACGAGCTGGACGGGCTGGTGTTCGCCTCCGACGCGATGGCGCAGACGCTCGAGCTCGCCTGCCAGGTGGCGCGCTCGCACGTGCCGGTGCTGATCACCGGCCCCAACGGCGCAGGCAAGGAGCGCATCGCCTGCATCGTCCATGCAAACTCGCCGGTGCGGAACGGGCCGTTCGTGGCGGTCAATTGCGGCGCGCTGCCGGGCGAGCTGATCGAGGCGGAACTGTTCGGTGCCGACGCCGGCGCCTACACCGGCGCCAACAAGGCGCGCGAGGGCCGCTTCGAGCTGGCCGACGGCGGCACGCTGTTCCTGGACGAGATCGGCAACCTGCCGCTGCCCGGCCAGGTGAAGCTGCTGCGCGTGCTGGAGACCGGGCAGTTCGAGCGGCTGGGTTCGGGTCGCACGCGGCAGGTCAAGGTGCGCGTGCTCTCGGCGACCAATGCCGACCTCAAGGCCATGGTGCGCGCCGGCACCTTCCGCGAGGACCTCTACTACCGCCTCAACGTGATCGAGGTGAACCTGCCGCCGCTGTCCGAGCGCACCGACGACATCGTGCCGCTGGCCGAGTATTTCCTCGACGGGCGCGCCGAGCTCGGCGACGCCGCCCGCGAGGCGCTGGCGACCTACCCCTGGCCCGGCAACGTGCGCGAACTGAAGAACGCAATCGAACGCGCCGCGCTGCTGGCGACCGACGGGGTGGTGACGCCGCAACTGCTCAACCTGCCGCAGCACACGCCGACGGTGGCGCGCAACCTGGACGAGCCCAGTCGCGAGGCAGTCGAGACCGCGCTGCACCGCGCCGACGGTGTGGTCAGCCGCGCCGCGCAGTCGCTGGGGCTGTCGCGCCAGGCGCTGTACCGGCGCATGGAGCGCTACGGGCTGGCGACCAGCTGACGTCGCCAGGCGGCAGAGTGGACTGGAGGCCCACCGTGGTCCGCCGTGGCGTGGAGGGGCGGCGGGCTGAATCCCGTCCAGCACTGCATGACGGCGGTTGCCGGTACGACGGGCGCGCGGGATGATCGCGCCAGTCCCCAAGGAGCAGGAACCATGCATATCCGGATCATCGTGCTTGCCTCGCTGCTGGCGGCTGCCGGGGCCCACGCCCAGGCGGTGCCACCCTCCAGCCAGGCCAGCGACAGCTGGAGCACCCCGGCGCCGGCCTCCACGGCGAGCTACCGGGCCGATGCCGCTCCCGCACTGAAGGAAAAGAAGTCCGCATCGCACTTCAAGTTCAAGGAGCGCGACAGCTATACCCAACCCATGGGCAACGCGGCGCAGCAGCACTCGGGCAATGCGGCTGTCGGCACCATGGGCACGATGGATCGCAATGGCCGTCCGGCAGTCAACTGCCCGCAGACGCCGATGGATCCTGCGTGCCACTGACGCACCTGCCCCGGGGCAGGAGCCTCGCATGCAACTGAGATCGCTGCAGGTCCGGCTGACCGGGCTGCTCATGCTGGCGAGCCTCAGCGGCGCGCTGGTCTACGCCGGGCTGACCCAGTGGCCGATGCCGCAGGTGCTGGCGTGGCTGCGCCACGACCCGCGCCTAGGCGTTCACCTGCCGACCTGGCCGGGCATCTCCGGCAGCTTGCTCGCCACCATGCTGGTGATGCTGCCGCTGGCGTTCTGGTTGGGCGGGCAGGTGATGTCGCCGATCCGCCGCCTGCTGCGTGCGCTCGAAGGCGCGGTGGCGAGCTTCCGCGACGGGGATTTCAGCTTCTCGATCGCGGCCGACCGGCGCGACGAACTCGGTGCCCTGATCCGCATGCACAACACGCTGGGCCAGACCTTGCGCGAACAACGCCAGCACCTGGTGCAGCGCGAGTTGTTGCTGGACACGGTGGTGCAGCACACGCCCGTGTCGCTGGTGCTGGCCAACGCCCAGGGGCGCATCGCCTACGCCAACATCGCCGCGAGGCATCTGTTCAACGAGGGGCGCAGCCTCAATGGGCTGGATTTCGGCGAGTTGCTGCTCAACGTCCCCGAGGCGCTGCGCCGGGCGGTGGAGAGCGGCGAGGATGCGCTGCTCAGCGTGCCCATGGACGGCGCCGAGGAAACGTTCCACCTGTCACAGCGGCTGTTCCGCCTGCAGGGGCGGCCGCACAAGCTGTATTCGCTGCGCCGCATGACGCGCGAACTGTCGCGCCAGGAAGTTGCGACGTGGAAGCGGGTGATCCGCGTGATCAGCCACGAGCTCAACAATTCGCTGGCACCCATCTCTTCGCTGGCGCATTCGGGTGCGGAACTGGCCCGGCGCGGTGACCTGGCGCGGCTGCCCGGCGTGTTCGCCACCATCGGCGAGCGAGCGCGCCACCTGCACGGCTTCATCGCCGGCTATGCAAGCTTCGCCAAGCTGCCGGCGCCGCAGCCGCAGGCGATCGACTGGCAAGCGTTCCTGGACAGCCTGGCGCTGCACTGCCGGTTCCAGTTGGCCGGACCGGTGCCGACCGAGCCTGGCTGGTTCGACAAGGCGCAGATCGAGCAGGTGCTGATCAACTTGATCAAGAATGCGCACGAGGCAGGCGGTGCCGAGGACGGCGTGACGCTCGCGCTGGCGCAGGTCGGCCACGACTGGCGCATCGAGGTGGCCGATCGCGGTCCCGGCATGAGCGAGACGGTGCTGGCGCAGGCGCTGCTGCCGTTCTATTCGACCAAGCGCGCAGGCACCGGCCTGGGACTGGCGCTGGCACGCGAGATCACCGAGGCGCACGGCGGGCGAATCACCCTGGCCAACCGCGAGGATGGCGGCTTGCGGGTCAGCCTGCTGCTGCCGGCAAGAAACCAGTAGGAGCGCGCCGGTTCTGGACCGGCCCGCGGGCGCGCACAGGCGCGCCCTGCAGGCATCGCGCGCCTATACTGGTCGCTCAACCACAGGAGGGGGCCATGGGCAGCTGGATAATCGGCGTGGTGCTGGTGTTGCTGGTGATCATCGTGATCGCCAAGCTGGTGCGGATCGTGCCGCAAGGCTACGAGTGGACCGTGGAGACCTTCGGTCGCTACACGCGCACGCTGAGCCCGGGCCTGCATTTCCTGGTGCCGTTCTACCAGGCCGTCGGCGCCAGGATGAACATGATGGAGCAGGTGCTGGACGTGCCCTCGCAGGACGTCATCACCAAGGACAACGCGGTCGTGCGCGTGGACGGCGTGGTCTTCTACCAGGTGCTGGACGCGGCCAAGGCCGCCTACGAGGTGGCCAACCTGGAGCAGGCGTCGCTGGCGCTGGTGATGACCAACATCCGCACGGTGCTGGGCTCGATGGACCTGGATGAATCCCTGAGCAAGCGCGACACCATCAACGCGCAGCTGCTGCGCGTGGTCGACGAAGCCACCCACCCGTGGGGCGTCAAGGTCAACCGCATCGAGATCAAGGACATTGCGCCGCCGCGCGACCTGGTCGATTCGATGGCCAAGCAGATGAAGGCCGAGCGCGAGAAGCGTTCCAACATCCTGGAGGCCGAGGGCTTCAAGCAGGCGGCGATCCTCAAGGCCGACGGCGAGAAGCAGAGTGCGATCTTGGCCGCCGAGGGCAAGAAGGAAGCCGCCTTCCGCGAAGCCGAGGCGCGCATCCGCCTGGCCGAGGCCGAGGCCGAGGCGACCCGGATGGTGTCCGACGCGATCGCCAGCGGCAACATCAACGCGCTCAACTACTTCGTCGCCAACAAATACGTCGAGGCGCTGAAGGAAATCGCGCACTCGCCGAACCAGAAGATGCTGCTGCTGCCGATGGAAGCGACCGGCGTGATCGGTTCGCTCGCGGGCATCGCCGAGATGGCCAAGGAGGCGCTGTCGCAGCAGGGCTCGGCCAAGGTCGTACCGCCGCCGCGGTAGATTCGCGGCCGTTCGTTCCGGGCGTGGCGCAGCGGAGTCGAAGTACCCGCGCGACGGCTCATCCCGAGGACCTGGCAGGAGTTCCATCGATGTCCCTACTTTCCGCGCATCACCTTTGGTGGCTGCTGGCCTTGCTGCTGATCGGGCTGGAGGTTGCCCTGCCGGGCTACTTCCTGCTGTGGATCGGCATCGGCGCGGCGGCCACCGGCGTGCTGGCCTGGCTGGTGCCGGGCCTGTCGCTGCTGGGGCAGGCGATCGCCTTCGCGGTGCTGGCCTTCCTCGCCTGCGCGGTCTACGCCTGGATGCTGCGACCGAAGCTCCGGCGCACCGAATCCACCGGCGAGCGGCTCAACCGCCGGGGTGCGCAGATGGTCGGTCGGCGCTACGTGCTGATCGAGCCGATCGTCAATGGACGCGGCAAGGCGCGCGTGGGCGATGGCGAATGGCTGGTCAACGGTCCGGACCTGCCGCTGGGTGCCACCGTCGAGGTGGTCGGCGTCGATGGCAATACGCTGCAGGTGCGGCCCGCCGCATGAACGGATTGATCGCCGGCGCGGCGCAGGCGCCAGTCGATACGCGGATCGCCTTCCTGGTCGAGCTGGCGCGCCGGCTGCATCAGTACGGCACCTCCGCGGCGCGCCTGGAGATAGCCATCGCAGCTGCCGCGCAGCGGCTGGCGCTCGTCGCGGACGTGTGGTCCAGTCCGACCGCGATCATCATTTCCTTCGCCGACCCCAGCCAGAGCGAGGAAGGGCTGGCCCAGGTGACCCAGGTGATGCGGCTGCCGCCGGGCGACGTGCACCTGGCGCGCCTTTGCGAGGCCGACGCGATCGCCGACCGCGCCATCGCCGGCGAGCTTGGCCTGCGCGAAGGCTTCCGCCTGTTGCGCGACCTGGGCCGGCCGGAGACACGGCGCGCCCAGGCCGCCGTGGTCGGCAGCTACGGCTTGTCGGCCGCCAGCGTCGCGGCGCTGTTCCTGCACAGTTCCTGGGCCGACCTGGTGGTGGCAGGCGCGATCGGCCTGGTGATCGGGTTGATTACCGTGCTTTCGGCGACGCGGCCGCGGCTGGCCGCCGCCAGCGAGGCGATCAGCGCATTGGTGGCGACTGCCGGCGCGATCCTGGTCAGCGCCTTCATCGTGCCGCTGGCGATCAAGTCGGTGGTGCTCGCGGCATTGATCGTGCTGATCCCGGGCATGTCGCTGACCACGGCGGTGCGGGAGATTTCCAGCCAGCACCTGACCTCGGGCATGGCGCGCATGGGCGGGGCGATCGCGACCCTGCTCAAGCTCACCTTCGGCACCGTGGCGGCGAGCCAGGTCTGTGCGGCGTTCGGCATCGACGCCGGCAGCTACGCGTTGGCGCCATTGCCGCGCTGGATGGACTGGCCCTCGCTACTGGTCGGTGCGCTGGGTTTTGCGATCCTGTTCCGTGCGGCGCGGCGCGACTGGGCGGTGGTCGTGGTGGCGGTGTGCGCGGGTTACCTGGCCACGCGCTGGGGCGGATTGCTGTCGGGGGCGATTCCGGGGGCGCCGTTTGGCGTGTTCCTCGGCGGGTTGTTGCTGGGGGCGCTGGCCAATCTCTATGCGCGGTACATGCATCGGCCGGGGGCGGTGATCCGCGAGCCGGGGATCATCCTGCTGGTGCCGGGCAGCGTGGGGTTTCGCAGCGTGTCCTATCTGTTCGAGCGGGACACCACGTTGGGCATGGACAGTTTCATCCTGCTGATCACGCTGTTGATTTCGCTGGTGGCGGGGCTGTTGTTCGGTGACTTGCTGGTTTCACCGAGGCGGTCGCTCTAGAGCGAAGAGCTTTTTAGCTCAGGGCGAAGAGCTTTCAGACGCCCGCGGCGCCCGAGTCACTTTCTCTTGCTTGCCCAAGAGAAAGTAACCAAAGAGAAGGGCACCCCGATGGCGCGCCCTTCGGGTACGCGTGCGGGCGGCGGGGTTTTTCGACGGGACTCCTGTCCCGACGAAAAACTGGCCGGCGTCCTGCCGGTCACCCTTCGGGCTGATCCACCACCCGCCCGCCGCGCCATAGGGGACCCGGGAAGCAAAGGCGCAGAGCTAAAAGCGCAGAGCTAGCCTGCTCGCGCGGCGAAAGCGGGTGGCTGGAAAATTGGCGCTTGCGAAAGACATGCTCCCTCTCCCCACCGGGGAGAGGGTTGGGGTGAGGGGCTGGGGCTCGCCTCGGCGTCTCGGTCAGGGCGGCGGGTGCTTCAGTCCTCGACGTCCTCGCCCTCATCGCCGCCATCTTCCTGCTGCAAATCCTTCAGCAACTGGAAGATCTCCCGGTATGCCCGCGGCGGCTTGTTCGCCGCTCGCTCGCTGCGTGCCTGGCGGATCAGCGAGCGCAGGTGCTGGCGGTCGACGGAAGGATGCTCGGCGATCAGCGTGGCGGCGGCTTCGTCGTCATCGAGGAGCCGTTCGCGCAGCGCCTCCAGGCGATGCATGGCGGCAGTTTCCTGGCGCTGGCGCTCGCGGTTCTCGCCCAGTTCGGCGCGCACGCTGTCGAATACCGCGTCCTCGTGCCGGCGCATCTTCTTGGCCAGGAACGCCAACTGCCGCTTGCGCGCGATGTGCGAGCTGATCCGGCGCACGTTGGCGATCTCGTCGCGCACGTCTTCGGGCAGGTCGAGCTTGGCCAGGCGGCTGGGCGGCAGCTCGACCAGCTGGTTGGCGAGCGCCAGTACGGCGAGCGCCTCGCGGCGTTGCTGGGTACGGCTGGGACCGTAGTCCTGCTCGTCGAGTTCGGTCTGGTTGCGGCTGCGGCTGGGGCTCACTGGCTCTCCATGGGATCGGGTTGGCTGGGCGTTTCCAGCGCGAAGCGGGGCACCGGTTCGCCGTCGATCGTGACGGTTTCACTGAACATGGCCATCGGCCGCACCCACAGGCCGTATTCGCCATATAGCGCGCGGTACACGACCAGCTCCTCCAGCGTTTCGCTGTGGCGGGCGACGCCGAGCACTTCGTAGCGCTGGCCCTTGTAATGTCGGTAGACGCCGGGGACCGGTGGCATGCGCGCTCCTTTTGATCGGGCAGGGGCGACCCCATCTCCGGAAGTCGTGCGTATGTCGCCGCCCATTCTACCTGCCTGAAGGAACGCCCCGTGAGTGCAGTCGCCTTGTCCGCCGACACCAGCCATCAGGAACTCGACCGCCTGGCCGAGCTCGCCGAGGACGTGATCCGCCGTTCGCGCGCCGCGGGCGCCAGTGCGGCCGAGGTGGCGGCGAGCATCGACAGCGGCCTCAGCGTGAACGTCCGCCTGGGTGAGGTGGAGACGGTCGAGCATACGCGCGACCGCGGGTTTGGCCTGACGGTGTACTTCGGCCAGCGCAAGGGTACGGCCAGCACGGCCGACCTCAACCCGGCTTCCATCCAGGCCACGATCGACCAGGCCTGCGCGATCGCGCGCTACACCGAGGCGGATCCCGCCGCGGGGCTGGCCGATCCGGCGCGCATGGCGAAGAGCTTTCCCGATCTGGACCTGTGGCACCCCTGGCAGGTCGACACGGCCGAGGCGATCGCGCTGGGCCAACAGATCGAGGCGGCCGGACGCGCGCACGCGGGCATCACCAACTCCGATGGCGCCGCGGTGCAGGCGGGCCAGACCCTGTCGGTATATGCCAACTCGCACGGTTTCGTCGGTCGCGAGCGTGCCACGCGACATGCGCTCTCGCTCTCGCTGATCGCCGGCGAGGGCGACGGCATGCAGCGCGATTACTGGTACGACTCGGTGCGCGACGCGAGCGACTTCATGAGCGCGCAGGCGCTCGGTGACAGGGCGGCCGAACGCACGCTGGCGCGGTTGAACTCGCGCAGCCTGGGCACGCGACAGTGCCCGGTGCTGTTCGTGCCGGAGCTCGCACGCGGGCTGATCGGTCACCTGGTCAGCGCGGTGAGCGGCGGCGCGCTGTACCGGCAGGCCAGCTTCCTGCTCGATCACGCCGGCAAGCGGGTGATGCCCGAATGGTTGAACATCGTCGAACGTCCGTTCCTGCCCCGCGGCATGGGCTCGGGCGCGTTCGACGCCGAGGGCGTGGCCACCGCCGACAGCGCACTCGTGGAGAACGGCGTGCTGGCGCGCTACATCCTCGGCAGCTACTCGGCGCGCAAGCTGGGGCTGGAGTCGACCGGCAACGCTGGCGGCATCCACAATCTGCTGGTCGAGTCCGGCCCGGACGACTTCGCCGCGCTGCTCCGGCGCATGGGCACCGGCCTTGTGGTGACCGAGGTGATGGGGCAAGGCGTGAGCACGCTGACCGGCGACTACTCGCGCGGCGCGGCGGGTTTCTGGGTCGAGAACGGGCAGATCGCCTTTCCGGTGGAAGAGATCACCATCGCCGCCAACCTGCGCGACATGTTCGCGGGCATCGTGGCCGTAGGCAGCGACGTGGATCGGCGGGCGCAGATCCTGACCGGCTCGATCCTGCTCGACCGGATGACCGTCGGCGGCCAGTAGCTTTGGCCTATGGCGTGGCGGCGTGGCTTTGCTAGCATCGCCGCACCGGCGACAGGCCGGCGTCATCGAAGGAAAGAGGAGCCTGGCATGAGCGTTCCACCCGATTCCGTCGTCCCGCCCCCGCCGCCTTCGGGCGAGCCGGTCCCGCCGCCCGAGCCGATCGATTCGGTCGGCATGCCCAGCCACGAGGAGCGCCAGTGGGCGCTGTTCGCGCATCTGTCCGCGCTGGTGGGTGGGTTGCTCACCGGCGCATTCGCCGGCCTGGGCTGCTTCATCGGCCCGCTGGTGATCTGGCTGATCAAGAAGGACACCATGCCCTTCGTCGACGACCAGGCCAAGGAGGCGTTGAACTTCAACATCACCCTGGCCATCGTCGGCGTGGCGCTGTTGCTGCTTACGCTGGTCACCTTCGGCTTCGGCGCGCTGCTTACGGTGCCGGTCGGCATCCTGGTCGGCATCGCCTGGCTGGTGCTTACGATCATTGCCGCGATCAAGGCGAACGAAGGCGAGCGGTACCGTTATCCGTTCACGCTGCGACTGATCAAGTAAGTAACCCCACGCGCGGCTCCGGCCCGCCGAATGGCCTGAGGGAGCGCAGCGATGCGCTCCCTCAGTCTTTCTAGTGGGAGCGGTTGGCTGCGTAGTGCGCCAGTTCCCGGAGCAGCACGGCCCGATCGCCGAACGGAGCAATGGCCTGCAGCGCGGTGGTTGTGAGCTCGGCCAGGCGCGCGCGCGAAGCCTCCAGGCCGATGATCGAGGAGAAGGTCGGCTTGTCGGCTGCCGCGTCCTTGCCGGCGGTCTTGCCGATCACGGCCGATTCGCCTTCCACGTCGAGAATGTCGTCGCGCACCTGGAACGCCAGACCGACGGCGCCCGCGTAGCGGTCCAGCGCATCGAGCGCGCTCGCCTCCGCGCCGGCGGCGAGGGCACCCAGCCGCACGGCAGTGCGGATCAGCGCGCCGGTCTTGCAGGCGTGCATGTGTTCGAGTTCATCCAGGGCGAGTTTGCGGCCCACGGCCGCAAGGTCCAGCGCCTGACCGCCAGCCATGCCTTCGGCGCCGCAGGCGCGACCGAGCACGCGCAACATCTCCAGCGTGCGCGCGGCGTCGGTGCCGGCGTGCGGGTCGTGGGCAAGGATTTCGAAAGCCAGCGCCTGCAGGGCGTCGCCGGCCAGGATCGCCATCGCTTCGCCGTAGACGATGTGGCAGGTGGGCCGCCCGCGGCGCAGAGCGTCATCGTCCATCGCTGGCAGGTCGTCGTGCACCAGCGAGTAGGCGTGGATCAGCTCCACCGCGCAGGCGGGAGCGTCCAGCTCGATTCCGTCCGCGCCCAGCGCGTGGCCGGCGGCATAGACCAGCAGCGGGCGCAGCCGCTTGCCGCCACCGAGCACGGCGTAGCGCATGGCACGGTGGAGCTGCAGCGGCGGCTGTCGTTCGGACGGCAGTACGCGCGCTAGCGCGGCATCGGCGCGCGCGGTCAGCGCGAGCAGCCGGGGGCCGAGTTGGAGCGGCGCGTCAGAGGTCGGATTCGAAGGGTTCGGCGTCGTCGGGCGCATCGGGATCGAGCAGCAGGCGCACGCGCAGTTCGGCCTTGTCCAGGGCCTGCTGGCAGTGACGGTAGAGGCCGATGCCGCGCTCGAAGGAGGCCAGCGATTCGTCCAGGCTCAGCTCGCCGCCTTCCATGCGCGCCACCAACTGCTCGAGTTCGTCCAGCGAATGCTCGAAGTCGGCGACGGACGGGGTTTCCGCGGGAGCGGGAGCGGGTTTGGCCATGGGCCGCAACGCTAGCGCAGCAGGGGGTTGGAATCAATGTCTGGAGCGGATCCAAAGCTCGCAATTTCCTTGTAGAAGCCCACTTGCGCGCGATGCTCCATCGGTGGCCCGGTATGAAAAAACATCGTCAACGAGTGGCTCCCTGCATGGGCGGAACGGTGCTCAGCCGGCTCGGATCCAGCGTGGCTGGGCGCCCAGCGTTTCGAACAACTCCGCGCCCGGTGCCGTACACCACAGGTCGGCCACTGCAACCAGCTGGTCACCGGCATAAACCAACGGACAGGCTTCGCGCTGCCACGGCGGAAGCGCCACCTGCTGGAACAGGTCGCGCAGTTCGCGCGTGTGGCGGTCGCCGGCGGGCTTGATCCGTTCCCCGCCTTGGCGCAGTCGCACGGTGAGCGGCATGGGCAGCCGGCGGCTCGGCGCGAGCAAGAGTTGGCCGCCGTCGGGCAGGATCAATGGCTCGCCCAGCCAGCAGGCATCCCAGCGCGGATCGAACGATGGCCGCGGCGCATGCGCCCATAGCCTGCCTTTCCAGATATGCAGCTCGGCCCCGGGCCAGCGCACGCACGGCTGCCGGCCTGCGCGAGCGTGGCACTGGTGCTCGATCTGCCGGCGCTGCGCAGCGGTCGGCGCGGGCAGGCCGCGAGTGTGCAGCCAATGGTCGAGCAGCGGCTCGCGCAAGGCGGCGTCGAGGGCGAGCCAGTCTTGGGCATCGAGGCTGCCGCTGGCGGGGTCGTGCAGCGCGGTGAAAGCCTCCAGCCAACGCGCTCGCAAACTTTCATCCGCCGCGCGGCAGAGCGCGGCGCTGTGCAGGATGGAATCGGCGGCGTGCGGCCAGTGCCGGCGCAGGCGCGGCAGGATCTCGTGGCGCAGGTGATTGCGCGCCAGGCTGGTGTCGCCATTGGACGGATCGTCGACGCAGACCAGCGCGCGGGCTTCGACATAGGCGCGCAACACCTCGCGAGGCAGGTCCAGTAGGGGGCGCCAGAGGCGGCCACGACCCAGCGGCCGAATCGCGCGCATGCCGCCGAGCCCCTGCGGACCGGCACCGCGAAGCAGCTTGAGCAGCACCGTCTCGACCTGGTCGTCGCGGTGGTGTCCCAGCAAAAGCCATTCGCCGGAACACAGTGCGTCGGCAAAAGCGGTGTAACGCGCGTGCCGTGCGGCCGCTTCCAGGCCCTCGCCACTGGCGCGTGCGACCTCCACCCTGCGCACCTGGCAGTCGATATCCAGCGATGCGCAGAACGCCGCCGCCTGCGTGGCCCAGGCGCCGCTTTGCGAATGCAGCCCGTGGTCCACGTGCAACGCGCGCAGGCCGCGCACGCGCGCCTGCGGCAATGCGGCCAACGCATGCAGCAGGGCGGTCGAATCGGGCCCGCCGCTGAAGGCGACGCACAATGCTCCGTCCGGATGGCGGTCGAGGGCGTGGCTGAGCGTGTCGGCCAACGTACGCGGGCTACTCACGGCCGGACGGTTTCTTCTTCTTGTTGCGCACGTAGATGTGCTTGCCGTTGCCGAGCTGGCGGTCTTCGGTCTCGAACAGCCCGATCGCTCCGATGAGGCCGCTCAGTTTGCCGTAGCCCCAGTTGCGCGAGTCGAACTCCGGCGCGCGCTTGCTGACCATGCTGCCGACGGCGCCAAGGCCCGCCCAGCCCGTATCGTCGGCGGCGTCCTCGATGGCGTTGCGCAGCAGGTTGACCAAGCGCGCGTCCTGGCGCAGCTCCTGCGTGTTCATGCGCTGCGAGGGTTCGGCGGGTTTCTCGTTGTCGCTGTCCGGTTCGCCGAGCACGTCGGTGTAGATGAACTTGTCGCAGGCAGCGACGAACGGTCCCGGTGTCTTGCGCTCGCCAAAGCCATAGACGGTCAGGCCCGATTCCCGGATGCGCCGGGCGAGCGTCGTGAAGTCGCTGTCGCTGGAGACGATGCAGAAGCCGTCGAAGCGGCCGGTGTAGAGCAGATCCATCGCATCGATGATCATCGCCGAGTCGGTGGCGTTCTTGCCCTTGGTGTAGCCGAACTGCTGGATTGGCTGGATCGACAGGTCCAGCAGCCGGTCCTTCCAGCCGCGCAGGTGGTTGTCCGTCCAGTCGCCGTAGGCGCGCTTGACGTGGGCGGTGCCGTAACGGGCCACTTCGGCGAGGAGGCCCTCGGCCAGGCCGGGCTGGGCGTTGTCGGCGTCGATCAATACGGCGAGCTTGGCGTGGTCGGCCATGGCGATGCCTTTCGGGACGGACCCCGATAGTAAACCGTGGGCGGGCGTAGCTCTTTGTAGGCGCGCCCCTGTGCGCGGCCGTGGGCACCCCGGTCGTCTAAAGGATCAGCGGCCGAAGTTGAGCTCGATGTCCAGGCCGCTGGGGTCGGTGAGGAAAAGTTGCACCTGCCCCAGTTCGTCCACCTCGTCGAGCTCGTAAGCCAGCCCCGTTGCGTCCAGGCGCGTGCGGGTGGCGTCGAGGTCGGTACAGGCGAAGGCGAGGTGATTCAGGTGGCCAGTCCGCGCGGGCACCGCATCACCCGGCCCGGCGACGGTCAGGTGCAGCACGTCGGTCTCGCCGGCGTAGAGCCAATGGCCGCGCGAGCCGGAGCGGAACGCTGGTCGCGGGCCTTCGTGCAGGCCGACCACGTCGATGTAGAAGCGGCGCAGGCGCTCGATCATGGCCTCGGGCGCGCGGAGGTTGGCATGGGCGAGACCGCGCACGCCGGTCATGGACTTATTCCGCGTAGGCGCCGTAGCTGCGCAGGCGCTGGTAACGCTGCTCCAGCAGTTCCGGCGCGGCAATCGCTTCGAGCTCGTCGAGCTGGTTCATCAGCACCGCCTTGAGGCGCACCGCCATCGAGCGTGCGTTGCGGTGGGCGCCGCCCAGCGGTTCGCGGATCACCTTGTCGACCAGTCCGAGCTCGTGCAGGCGCGGGGCGGTCATGCCCAGCGCCTCGGCGGCGTCGCGCGCCTTGTCCTGGCTCTTCCACAGGATCGAGGCGCAGCCTTCGGGCGAGATCACCGAGTAAGTCGCGTACTGCAGCATGTTGACGCGGTCGCCCACGCCGATCGCCAGCGCGCCGCCGGAACCGCCCTCGCCGATCACCGTGCAGACGATTGGGGTCTTGAGGTCGGCCATTTCCAGGAGGTTGCGGGCGATCGCCTCGCTCTGGCCACGCTCCTCGGCCCCAACGCCGGGATAGGCGCCGGGGGTGTCGATGAAGGTGAGCAGCGGCAGGCCGAAGCGTTCGGCCATCTTCATCAGGCGCAGCGCCTTGCGGTAGCCCTCGGGGCGCGGCATGCCGAAGTTGCGGCGCACCTTGGTCCTGGTGTCGCGGCCCTTCTGGTGGCCGATGATCATCACCGGCCGGCCGTTGATGCGGCCCAGGCCGCCGACGATGGCGGCGTCGTCGGAAAACGCGCGGTCGCCGGCCAGTTCCTGGAACTCTTCGCAGATCACGCCGATGTAGTCGAGCGTGTAGGGCCGCGCCGGATGGCGCGAGAGCTGGGTGATCTGCCAGGAGTTGAGGTTGCGGAAGATCTCGGCGGTCTTGACCTTGAGCTTCTCGCGCAGGCGAGCGACTTCCTCGTCGATGTTGAACGCCTGGCCATGGCTGGCGTGGCGCAGTTCTTCGATCTTCGCTTCCAGTTCGGCGAGCGGTTGTTCGAAATCGAGGAAGTTAGGGTTCATTCGCAGGCGATTCGTGACGCTGAGCGGGCCAGTATAGCCGGGGTAGGTGCAAAGGCGGGAACGGGGGCGTATGGGCCCGGCGTCGCCTTTAGCGGTACGCCACCCTTGCCCGCCGGGAGGAGGGGTGGGCCCTCATCCATGCCCGGAAGAGAGCAGGATCAGCTTTCGGACTTGACGATCCTGAGCTTCGCCGCTTCCACCCACGACAGCCCGCGCAGCGCACGCAGCAGGTCGGGGATGGCTTCCACGCGCCACTGCTCGCCCAACTCCAGGTCGGCCTGGGCGGTGCGGTTGTGGTAGCTGTGCAGGATCACCGTGGCGCGGCCGCCACGGTAGCCGGCCAGGGTCTGCTTGAGCTCCTGCTCGAAGCCGGGGCCGATGCCGTTGAGCTTGACCCTGAGCGCACGGGCGTGGCGGCGACAGGCATCGGCCAGGGTCATGGCGCCGCGGGCGCGCAACTGGAAGCCGCCGCCGGAGAAGTCGTCGATGCGCAGGCCGCCCTCGACGATGAGCATCTCGTCGCGGGTGAGCAGTGGCGCGACCTGCTGGTAGACCTCGCCGAAGAAGCTCACCTCGATGATGCCGGTCCCGTCCTCGAGCCGCACGAAGGCGTCACTGTCACCGCGCTTGCGCACCGCTGTCACCATGCCGGCAACGGTCCAGGGTGTGTCCGGCCCGCGGCGGAAGCGGTTTTCCTCGCCGTCGTTCTTGCGCGGCCGCGGCGGCTGGTAGCGGTCGGCGATCTCGCCCAGGGGGCAGGTGGACAGCTGGGCCAGCTCCTCGCGCCACGGGTCGGTCGGGTGGCCGGAAAGGTAGTGGCCAAGCGTCTCGCGTTCGCCCTGCAGCTTTTGCTCCAGCGGCCACTCGGGCGCGGTCGGCAGATCGATCTGCACCGCCGGTGTGCTGCTACCCATCAGCGCGCCGAACATGTCGTTCTGGCCGGACTGCTTGTCGCGCAGGTGCTGCTCGGCCGCCTTGATCGCGTCGGGCAGCTGCAGCATCAGGCTGGCGCGGTTGGGCGCCAAGGCGTCCAGGCTGCCGGAAAGGATCAGCGCTTCGAGCACGCGGCGGTTGAGCTTGGCCGAGTCCACGCGCCGGCAGAAGTCGGCCAGGTCCTTGTAGGGGCCGCCACGACGCCGTTCCTCGACGATCGACTCGCAGGCGCCCTGGCCGACGCCCTTGATGGCGCCCAGGCCGTAGCGGATGACCTTGGACTCCACGGCGACGAACATGAAGTCCGACGCATTGACGTCCGGCGGCAGGATGGTCAGGCCGATCGCGCGCGACTCGTCCAGGAAGGTCACCGCCTTGTCGGTGTTGTCCATGTCCGAGGAGATGGTCGCGGCCATGAACTCGGCCGGGTAGTGCGCCTTAAGCCACGCGGTCTGGTAGGACACCAGCGCGTAGGCGGCCGCGTGCGACTTGTTGAAGCCGTAGCCGGCGAACTTCTCCATCAGGTCGAAGATGGCGTCGGCCTTGTCGCCGGGCAGCCCGTCTTTTGCAGCACCCTCGCGAAAGGTCGCGCGGTGCTTGACCATTTCCTCGACTTTCTTCTTGCCCATCGCGCGACGCAGCAGGTCGGCGCCGCCGAGCGTGTAGCCGCCGACGATCTGCGCCATCTGCATCACCTGCTCCTGGTAGACCATGATGCCGTAGGTCTCTTTCAGGATCGGTTCGACGCGCGGGTCGGGGTACTCGACGTCCTCGCGGCCGTGCTTGCGCGCCACGAAGCTGGGGATCAGGTCCATCGGGCCGGGGCGGTAGAGCGCCACCAGCGCCACGATGTCGCCGAAGCGGTCGGGCTTGGCGTCCTTGAGCATGCGCTGCATGCCGGAGGATTCGAGCTGGAACACCGCGACCGTCTGCGCCTTCTTGAGCAGCTCGTACGGCGCGGGGTCGTCCAGCGGCAACGCGCTGATGTCCAGCGGCGCCTCGCCGGCTTGCGCGCGCCGTGCGTTGATCGCCTTGACCGCCCAGTCGATGATGGTGAGCGTGCGTAGCCCAAGGAAGTCGAACTTGACCAGGCCAACCGCCTCGACGTCGTCCTTGTCGTACTGGGTGACCATGCCGGCGCCGCCCGGTTCGCAGTACATCGGCGCGAACTCGGTGAGCGGCTTGGGCCCGATCACCACACCGCCGGCGTGCTTGCCGACGTTGCGGGTGAGGTTCTCCAGCTTGAGCGCCAGATCGACCAGCGTGCGCGCTTCCTCGTCCTGCTCGTACAGCTCGCAGAACTCCCTGACGACGCGGTCGGGTTCCTTCCTGGACTTCTCCGAACGGCCGAGCGCGTCCGATAGCGTGAGGTCCAGCGGGCGCGGCGGGATCAGCTTGGCGATCTTGTCGACCGCGTTGTAGCCCATGCCGAGCACGCGGCCGGAATCGCGCAGCACCGCCTTGGCCGCCATCGAGCCGTAGGTGATGATCTGGCTGACATGCTCGCGGCCGTACTTGCGCGCGACGTAGTCGATGACCTCGTCACGCCGGTCCATGCAGAAGTCGATGTCGAAGTCCGGCATCGACACGCGCTCGGGATTCAGGAAGCGCTCGAACAGCAGGTCGAACTGCAGGGGGTCCAGGTCGGTGATCTTGAGCACCCAGGCGACCAGCGAGCCGGCGCCCGAACCGCGGCCCGGGCCGACCGGAATCCCGTTCTGCTTACCCCAGTTGATGAAGTCGGCCACGATCAGGAAGTAGCCGGGAAATCCCATCTCGATGATGACGTCCAGCTCGCGTTCCAGCCGCGCCTCGTAGTCGGCCAGCGTGTAGCCGGCAGCGAGCGGGTTGGCGGCGAGGCGCTCCTTCAGGCCCTCGCGCGCGGTCTCGCGTATGTAGCTGTCGAGGTCGTAGCCTTCCGGCACCGGGAAGTCGGGCAGGTAATAGGTGCCGAACTTCAGTTCGAGGTTGCAGCGTCTGGCAAGCTCGACCGTGTTCTCCAGCGCCTCGGGCAGATCGGCGAAAAGCTCCGCCATCTGCGTCGGGGACTTCAGGTATTGCTGGTCGGAGTAATCGCGCGGGCGCTTCGGATCGGCCAGCACGCGCCCCTGGTTGATGCACACGCGCGCTTCGTGGGCCTCGAAGTCGTCCTGCTTGAGGAAGCGCACGTCGTTGCTGGCCAGCAGCGGCAGCTCGAGCGCATCGCCCAGCGCCAGCGCGGCGGTGTTCCAGGCTTCCTCGCCTTCGCGGCCGCACCGGGTCAGCTCCAGATACAGGCGGTCGGGAAACAGTCGCGTCAGGGGCTGCAACCGCGTTAGGCCGGCATCCACGCCCTGGCTAACCGCGACGCGGCCGACTTCGCTCTCGCGCCCGAGCAGGGCAATGAGCCCAGCGGTGGCGTCCGGGGTCAGCCAGTTCGCCTCGATCAGCGCTTTGCCGCCGAGCTGGCCGTCACGCCAGGCCCGCGACACCAGGCGCGACAGGTTGAGGTAGCCCTCGCGGTTCTGGCAGACCAGCGTCAGTCGCCACGGCCGCGGATCGTCCGGCGAGCCGACCCACAGGTCGCAACCGCCGATCGGCTTGATGCCTGCACCGCTGCACGCCTTGTAGAACTTCACCAGCGCGAACATGTTGCTGTCGTCGGTGAGCGCCACCGCCGGCATGCCTTCGCGCACGCATGCATCGACCAACGCCTTGATGCGGATGGTCGAGTCGACCAGCGAATACTCGCTGTGCAGGTGGAAGTGGACGAAGCGTGCGGACATCAAGGACTCGGGAGCATTCCCCGGGTTAGTCCGTGAAGGCTACGCTGCGGTGCCCGCTTCCCACAAGCTTGACAGCGGGACAGGACTCGCGGCCGTGCTCAATGGACGAAAAACCGCTCGTCGTCCTCGTTCCACTCGACGTAATGGTCGAAGCCGCTGGTCTCCAGCGAATGCCGGTCGTAGTCGACGTGGTGGTAGAAGGGATCGCTGGCGGGGCGAGCCTCGCCGGGTTCGACGGTGGGGCTGGCCGATGGCGCGGCGAAAGGCTTGAGCGCAGAGCGCACGTGGAAGAAGCGCGACAACATGGCACGACTCCTGCGGAGGGGCTTCCGCGGTGGAGGACGACGGCGTCCGTGCGAACGCTGGAAGAGGCCGCATGGCCCTCTTTCCATGTGGATAGGATGCTCCACTTCCGCGAAAAGTTGCATAGACCTATGGCCTATTTTTTTGCAGTGCGCAGCACGTTGTCGCGCCCGGTCACGCGGGCGGTCGGCCCCAAGGCCGGCAACGCGATCAGGAGCCTTTTGCAGCGGCCCGCGGTTCCTGCAGCAGCGCATTGATCTCGGCGAGCAGGCTGTCGAGCATGTCCTCTCCGTAGCCGACGTGCACGTGCGCCACCGTGCCATCCCGGCGCAGCATCACCATCACCGGAATGCTGCGGTCGGCGCCGTAGGGCTTGCCGATCTCGCCATGGCGGTCCCAGGTGGCCAGCACGCCCGGCGCCTGCCTGCGCAGCACGCCACTGGTGTGGCGGAAGACGTCGCGATCTTCCTCGGAGTTGATCAGCACGACCTGCAGCGGGAGGTGCTTTTCGTCCGCGACGTTCTGCAGGCTCGCCAGTACCGGCATTTCCTTCATGCAGTAGCCGCACCAGGTGGCCCAGAAACTGAGCACCACGACCTTGCCGTGCAGAGCCCGCACGTCGAGCGCGTGCCCGTGCAGGTCCGAGCCGAGCGCTGCCGGCGCAGGCTCGCCTGGTTTGACGTCCGCGTGGGCGCCAAAACCCAGCGCCAGCCCCAGCAGGGCCAATGCGATCTTGCGAAGCATGCGGTTCTCCCCCGAGCAACGTCAGCCGCGTCACGCCCCCGGCGTGTCGCGTCATCGTATGTCAGAACAGGGTGCCCTGGTCGACCAGCAGCTTCACGGGCGCAAAGCTGCGGCGGTGCAGCGCACAGGGGCCGAGCTGCCTGAGCGCAGCCAGGTGCTCGGGAGTGGAATAACCCTTGTGGCTGGCGAAACCGTAGCCGGGATGGTGCACGTCCAGCGTGCACATCAGCCGATCGCGGGTGACCTTGGCGATGATCGACGCCGCGCTGATCGCAGGCTTCAACGCGTCGCCGCCGACGATGGCCTTGCCGGGGCAGGGAAGGGCCTTGGGCAACTGGTTGCCGTCGACCCAGGCCTCATGGGCGGCGACCTTCAGGCCGGCGACGGCGCGACACATGCCGGCCATGGTCGCCTGGAAGATGTTGATGCGGTCGATTTCATCCACCTCGACCAGCACCACGTGCCAGGCCAGCGCGCGCTGGACGATCTGCGCGTAGAGCGCTTCGCGGCGGGCCTCGGTGAGTTTCTTGGAGTCGTCCAGGCCTTCGATCTTGTGGCGCGGATTGAGGATCACGGCGGCGACCGCCAGCGGGCCGGCGAGTGGGCCGCGGCCGGCTTCATCCACGCCGGCCACCAACCGCACCGGTTTCGATGACGACCGGGTGCGCTTGGGCGCCGCAACGTCTGGTGGGGCGACATTGCATGGCGCGCCAGCCTCCTCTCCCCTCGCCCTGGCGGGGAGAGGGAGCAAATCTACCGCCTCGCCGAGATCGTCAGGACGCACGGGGAGCCTCCAGCAGCTCGGCCACGGCGGCGGCCGCGCGCTCGCCCGCGCCGCCTTCCCCGGAGCCGCGCAGCGCCCGGTGCAGCTGCTCGAACGCGGCGACCACCTGGCCGCGCCGCTCACTGTCGGCAAACAGCGCCAGCGTCGCCCGGGCGAGGCTCTCCGCCGTGCAGTCGTCCTGCATCAGCTCGGGAACCAGCTTGTCCTGGCCCAGCCCGCAGGCGCGCGCCAGGATGTTCGGCAGCGCGTAGACGTCGGTCTTGAGCATGTTGAAGGCGCGGGCGATGCGATAGCTCCACGGCGACACGCGATAGCCGACCACCATCGGGCGCTTGGCCAGCATCGCCTCGAGCGTGGCGGTGCCGGAGGCGAGCAGCACCACGTCGGCCGCCAGCATGGCTTCGTGCGCATGGCCTTCGACCAGCAGCGGCGCGCTCTCGTCGCGGGGGCCACTCGCAAGCAGAGTCTTCAGGCGCGCGTACACCTGCGCATTGGCCGCGGGGAGCACGATGCGAAGGCCGGGCAAGGCCGCGCCGACGCGCCGTGCGGCGTCGATGAAGATCATGCCCAGCCTGTCGATTTCCGAAGGCCGGCTACCGGGGAGTACGGCAAGCACGGGGGCGTCCTGCGGCAGTTGCAGCACGTCGCGCGCGCCCACGCGGTCGGAGACCAGCGCGAAGCGGTCGGCCAGCGGGTGACCGACGAAGCGGGCGTCGACGCCGTGGCGCTCGTAGATCGGTGGTTCCATCGGGAACAGGCACAGCACCCGGTCGGCGCTCAGGCCGATCTTCTCCGCGCGTTTTTCGCGCCAGGCCCAGACCGAGGGACTGACGTAGTGAACGGTGCGCAATCCCGCTTCGCGCAGACGACGCTCCACGCCGAGGTTGAAGTCCGGCGCGTCGATGCCTACCACCACGTCCGGGCGCGCCTCGAGCAGGCGGCCGAGCAGCGCCTTGCGCAGGCGCAACAGACGCGGCAGGTGCCGGACCACTTCGGCGAAGCCCATCACCGACAGCTCGCGGATGTCGTACCAGGACTCGAAGCCCTCGCGCTGCATGCGCGCGCCGCCGATACCGACGAAGCGGGCCTGCGGATAGCGCGTGCGCAGCGCGGCGATCAGCTCGGCGCCGAGCTGGTCGCCGGAGTCTTCGCCGGCGATGAGGGCAATGAGGGGGGAGGAACTCATGGAGCGGCAGTGTAGCGGCGAAGGCTGTGGGGGTCACCGCAACAGCGGCTCCTGCCGACCGGCGCCGTAGCGCGCAGAGGCGGACACGACCTCGCGGGATTACCGCGCGAGCGAGCGCTCGCTGCGCTCCAGGAACGCGAGCATCTCGCGCACGTCGTCGCTGTCCTGCGCCTGGGTGGCGAGCTGCACGCGCGCCTCCGGCAGCGAAAGCCCCGCCATGTACAGCGTGCGGTAGGCGCGCTTGATCGCAGAAATGCGCGGCGCGTCGAAGCCGCGTCGCTTGAGGCCCTCGCTGTTGATGCCGCGCGGGCGGCCGTGCTGTTCGTTGGCCATCATCACGAACGGCGGTACGTCCGAGCCGACCAGGCAGCCCATGCCGATGAAGGCGTGGGCGCCGACCTTGCAGAACTGATGCACGCCGGCGTAGCCGGAAACGATCACCCAGTCGCCGATCTCCACGTGCCCGGCCAGGGCCGAGTAGTTGGAGAACACCACGCGGTTGCCGACCTGGCAGTCGTGCGCGATGTGCACGTAAGCGAGAAGCCAGTTGTCGTCGCCGATGCGGGTGACGCCGCCGCCCTCGCCGGTACCGCGGTTGATCGTGACGAACTCGCGGATGAGGTTGCGGTCGCCGATCACCAGTTCGGTGCGCTCGCCGGAAAACTTCTTGTCCTGCGCCGCGCCGCCGATCGAGGCGAACTGGCTGATCCGGTTCTCGCGGCCGATCCGTGTCGGGCCCTCGATCACCACGTGCGGGCCGATCACCGTCCCCTCGCCGATCTCCACCTCCGCACCGATCACGCTGTAGGCGCCAATGGCCACGTTCCTGCCGATGACGGCACTGGGATCGATCTGCGCGGTGGGGTGGATCATTTGTCGGCCCTCGCGGCGCACATCAGCTCGCAGCTGGCCACTTCCTTGCCTTCGACCAGCGAGCGGGCGACGAATAGGCCCATGCCGCGCATCAGGCGCTTGAGCGAGACTTCCAGGCGCAACTGGTCGCCCGGCACCACCGGGGCGTTGAAGCGGGCGTTGTCGACCTTGGCCAGGTAGAACAGCGGGCTGCCCTGATCGCCCTTCATGCGGCTGGAGATCTGCGTCAGCAGGCCGGCGGCCTGGGCCATCGCCTCGACGATCAGCACGCCCGGCATCACCGGGTGGCCGGGGAAGTGGCCGAGGAAGAAGTGTTCGTTGATGGTCACGTTCTTCAGCGCCACCACGCTCTTGTCCGGCACCAGTTCGATCACGCGGTCGACCAGCAGGAACGGGTAGCGGTGCGGCAGCAGTTGCTGGATCTGCTCCACGTTGACTGGCAGGGCCAAGGTCGCGGGGTTGTCACTCATCGTTACTGTCCTTCTCCAGCGCCGACAGGCGGCGCGCGTACTGATCCAGGTGCTTGAAGCGGGCGGCGTTCTTGCGCCACTGGCGGTTGTCCTGCAGCGGCACGCCCGAGGAATATTCGCCCGGCTCGCGAATCGAATGCGTGACCAGGCTCTTGGCAGTAATGGTAACCCGGTCGGCAAGCTCCAGATGGCCCAGCACGCCGGCGTTGCCGCCGATCTGGCAATAGCGGCCGATCCGGGCGCTGCCGGCGACCGCCGCGCAGCCGGCCATGGCCGTGTGCGCGCCGATGTGGACGTTGTGGGCGATCTGGATCTGGTTGTCCAGCCGCACGTCCTCCTCCAGCACGGTGTCTTCCAGGGCGCCTCGATCGATCGTGGTGTTGGCGCCGATCTCGCAGTCGTCGCCGATGCGCACGCCGCCCAGCTGCGGGATCTTCACCCAGTGGTCGCGCTCGAACGCCAGGCCGAAGCCATCCGAACCAATCACCGCGCCCGGGTGCACCAGCACGCGCCGGCCCAGTGTCACCCGCGTCACGAGGGTGACCCGCGCGACCAGCCGCGATTGCGCACCCACGGTGCAGTCAGGGCCGACGATGCAATGCGCACCGAGTACCGCGCCATCCTCGATCACCGCGCCGTCCTCGATCACGCAGTGCGGCCCGATGCTGGCGCTGGCGCTCACTTTCGCGCTGGTGGCGACGGCCGCGCTCGGGTGGATGCCGCGGGGAGCGGCCGGCAGGCGCTCGAACAACGCGGCGATCTTCGCGTAGGCGACGTACGGGTCGGCGGCGATGAGCGCGGCGGTAGGGCAATCTCCCACGTTCTCCTCGCGCAGTACCACCACGCCCGCCTGGGTAGCCTTCAACTGGGCGGTGTACTTGCTGTTGGAGAGGAAGCTGAGCTGGTCCGGCTGTGCCGCGGCGAGCGTACCCACGCCGCCGATCCGTCGCTCGCCGTCGCCGCGGAAGGCGAAGCCGAACCGCTCGGCCAGTTCGGCCACCGTGTAGATGTGCTCGCTCATGCGCGCTCCTTTGGGGCAGGGCATTGTAGGCGAGGGCGGGGCAGGGCACGACTCCCGCCCGCATGGTCATTTGCGCAGGCGCCCGCCAGAAACGAAACGCGGCCCGACGGGCCGCGTTTCGAGGAAGCTACGCCCTCCGGATCAGAACTGGCTGCCGAAGGTGAACTGGATGCGCTCCTCGTAGTGGCGATCCTCCGGCTTGGACCGGATCGGCACGGCGAAGTTGATGATCAGCGGGCCGATCGGCGCCTGCCACTGCAGTGCGATACCGGCCGAGGCGCGCAGGTCGCTGGAATCGAACGCCTGGTAGTTGCGGAAGGCGTTGCCGACGTCGACGAAGGCGGACACGCGCGCGGTGTTGATGTCCTTGAGGAACGGCAGCGGGATGAACACCTGCGCCGTGCCCAGCACCTTGAAGGCGCCGCCGATCGGCTGGGCGTACTGGTAGTAGCCGCTGGTGCAGGTGCCGTTGGCGCTGGGCGTGCTGGAGGCGCCGGCCGCGCCGATACACACCTTCGGGCCCAGCGTGTTGTCCTGGAAGCCGCGCACGTCGCGCACGCCGCCGGAGTAGAAGTTTTCCCAGAACGGGAAATCGTAGGGCTGGCCGGCCACGAAGTCGCCAAAGGTCCGGCTGTAGGTCTGGTTGCCGTAGCTGTCGCCGTAGCCGACCTGACCGTCCAGATAAAGCACGAAGCCGCCACCGATCGGCCAGTAGTGGTTGGCCTCGCCCATGAACTTCCAGTACTGAACGGTGGAGCCGGGCAGCGCTACCTCGGTGCTGGCCGAGAGCAGGCCGCCGCGGGTGGGCGCCCAATAGCCGTTGCGGGTGTCGTGGTTCCAGCCAAGCGTGCCGGTCCAGGTATGCACCGTCCGGTTGCCGATGGCGTTCTGGTAGTCCACCAGCACCTGCGGGGTGATGCCCGGGTAGGTGTTGATCTTGTTGCTGGACAGGCCCAGGCCCACGCGCAGGCCGTCGGTCTCGCTGATCGGGATGCCGAGGTAGGTCGAAAACGCCTTGGTGCTGTTTTCGTAGTTCGCGAAGTCGGTGTTGCCGTAGTCGGTCTTGGAGTAGCTCGCGCTGTAGCCGATGCCGATGTTGTTGTCGGTCAGGTACGGGTTGTAGTAGCTGGCGGTGACGCGCGAGTAGTACGAGCTGTGCTCGGCGCCAACGCTGAAGCTGTCGCCGGTGCCCAGGAAGTTGTTCTGCGACACCGAGGCGTTGAGGATCACGCCCGAGTACTGCGAGTAACCCACGCCGAACATCAGGCTGCCGGCGGACTGCTCTTCCACCTTCACGGTGACGTCGACCGCGTCCTGGGAGCCGGGGACGCGCTGCTTGTCGATGTCGACTTTCTTGAAGTAGCCCAGGCGCTGCAGGCGGATCTTGGAGCGGTCCACCGCCGCCTGCGAGTACACCGTGCCTTCGAGCTGGCGCATTTCGCGGCGCAGCACGTCGTCCTCGGTGCGGGTATTGCCCTGGAACACGACCCGGCGCACGTACACGCGCTGACCCGGCTCGATGAAGAAGGTCATGTCGACCGTGCGCTTGTCCTTGTCCAGCTTCGGCACCGGCGTGACCTTGGCGTAGGCGTAGCCGATGTTTGCCAGGATGCCCTTGATCGCGTCGGAAGTCCCTTCGACCGCGGCGCGGTTGAAGGTGTCGCCTTTCTTGACGAATACCAGCTTGCGCAGCGTGTCCTCGGGCAGGATCAGCTCGCCGAGCAGGTGCACGTCCGATACGGTGTAGATCTCGCCTTCCTTGATGCTGGCGGCGATGTACATCGCGCGCTTGTCCGGCGCGATGGTGACCTGGGTGGAGTCCACGCCGAAGTCGGCGTAGCCGCGATTCATGTAGAACGACTGCAGCTTCTCCAGGTCGCCGGAGAGTTTTTCGCGCGAGTACTGGTCGTCCTTGGAATACCAGGACATCCAGTTGGTGGTGTCGGATTCGAAATCCTCGCGGATGTCCTTGTCCAGGAACGCGGTGTTGCCGACGATGTTCAGCTGCTTGATGCGCGCGGCCTTGCCCTCGCGGATCTCGATGTCGATCGCCACGCGGTTGCGGTCCAGCCGGGTCACGTGCGGATCGACCGAGACGTTGTACTTGCCGCGGTTGTAATACTGGCGGATCAGTTCCTGCTGCACGCGGTCCAGCGACAGGCGGTCGAAGGTCTCGCCCTCGGACAGGCCGATCTCCTTCAGGCCCTTGCGCAGGTCCTCTTCCTTGATGTCCTTGTTGCCGCGCAGGGTGAGCTTGGCGATGGACGGGCGCTCGACCACCTTGATCACCAGGATGTTGCCCTCGCGCGAAAGCTCCACGTCGCTGAAGAACTTGGTGTCGTACAGCGCGCGGATGGCGCGGGCCGCCTCCTCGTCGGTCAGGCGGTCGCCCTTGTTGACCGGCAGGTAGTTGTAGACCGTGCCGGCGGAAATGCGGTTGAGGCCATCGATACGGATATCGGAGACGACGAACGGCTCGAACGCCAGGACATTGGCGGAGAGGGAGGCAAGCAGTAGCAGGGCGGCGATACGCTTCATCGTCGATTCCGGTGGGTTATTCCGACGGCCGGCCGCGAGGCCGTTCCAGCATGTTCTGAAGGGAAGGGGCCAAACCCCGTCCCGGAGTGCACCCGCGCGCCGTGGCGGGCGTCGCTGCCACGACAAGGCCGATGGCCGCGGGGAAGAGCGCTCGCGTCACGAAAGCAGGGTGCGATGTATGTCGTTGTAGAACGCCAGCCCCATCAGCGTGAACAGCAGGACCAGGCCAATGTACTGGCCGATCATCTGGGTCCGCTCGCTTACCGGGCTGCCTTTGACCAACTCGATAAGGTAATACAGCAGGTGACCGCCGTCCAAGACGGGAATCGGAAGCAGGTTGAGGATCGCCAGGCTCAGCGAGACTAGCGCCAGGAAACGCAGGAAATACGGCAGGCCGGCCTGGGCGGACTGGTTGGCTACCTGGGCAATGCCGATCACGCCGGACAGGTTCTTCGTCGAAGCGTCGCCCGTGACCATCTTGCCGATCATGGTGAAGGTCTGGCGGGTCGTGTCCCAGGTGGAGCCCAGCGCCGCACTCAACGCCTTGACCGGGCCGTACCGCCTCGTCACGTTCTCCGGGGGGACCGCGCCCACGCCGACCGACCATCGGGCGGGTTGCCCCTGCAGGGATTCGTAGCGGGCGACAACGGGCAGATGCAGGGTCTGCTGGCCGCGGCGCACGGCCACGTCCAGCTTCGGCGACTGCGCGGCTGCCTGGCGGACCGCCTTGGCGAAGTCGTCGAAATCGGCCACGGGCTTGTCGTTGACCGCCAGCAGTACGTCTCCCGACTGCATGCCCGCCTGCGCGGCCGGCTGGCCGGGTATCACCGTGGCGACGACCGCCGGTGGCGGGGCCAGCTTCAAACCGAGCCTGTCGAAATACTTGTCGATGCTGCGACCGGCCGGCAGCTCCTGCAGCGGCAGCACCACGTCGCGCTGGCCGCCGTCGCGCCCGCGCACCACCAGCGGCAGCGGCTCCCGCCCGAGCAGGGCGGTGGCGATGCCGTCCATCGCGTCGCTCAGGGTGGCCACCGGTTCGCCGTCCACGCGCAGCAGGCGATCGCCCGACTGGATGCCGGCGACGGCGGCCATGCTGCCGGGCGTCGCGGTGACCATCGGAGCGGCGTCCGGACGTCCCAGCATGAACATCAGCCACAACGCGGCCACCGCGAAGATCAGGTTGAAGCCTGGCCCGGCAATGACGATGGCGATGCGCTTCCATACGCTCTTGCCGGTGAACTCGACATCGCGCAAGGCGGGATCGACGTCACCTTCGCGCGAGTCGAGCATCTTCACATAGCCGCCCAGCGGGATCATCGCGACCTGGTATTCGGTGCCGTCGCGGCCGATGCGCTTCCACACGGCGCGACCGAAACCGACCGAGAAACGCAGCACCTTGACCCCGCAGCGGCGCGCGACCCAGTAATGGCCGAACTCATGGAAGGTCACCAGCACGCCCAGCGTGACCAGCAACCAGAACACCGAGCCGAAGAAGGGATTCATCAAAAAACCTGGGGGTTACTTCTCTGTCGGAGCTTATCAGCAAGCCGTTCGCAACTTTCGCCGCGCCACCATGCGCGCCTGCGCATCGCGCTCGCGCAGCGCCTGGACATCGACCACGGGCTGGGCCGGCAGTTCCGCAAGCACGCCCTCGACCAGGTCGGCGATGGACAGGAAAGGCAGCGCACCAGCCAGGAATGCCTCGACCGCGACCTCGTTGGCCGCATTGAGGATCGCCGGCGCGTCGCCGCCCTCGCGCAAGGCGGCGAAAGCCAGCGCCAGGCAACGGAAGGTCTGCAGGTCCGGCTTCTCGAAGGCCAGCGGGGCGCAGGAAGCCAGGTCCAGCGGCGCGACCCCCGCCTCGATGCGTTCGGGCCAGGCCAGTGCGTGGGCGATCGCCGTTCGCATGTCCGGGTTGCCCAGCTGGGCGAGCACGGAACCGTCGGCGTACTCGACCATCGAGTGGATCATGCTCTGCGGATGCACCACCACCTCGATGCGCTCGGGCTCGGCGCCGAACAGATGGTGCGCCTCGATCACCTCCAGGCCCTTGTTCATCAGGGTGGCCGAGTCGACGGAAATCTTGCGGCCCATCACCCAGTTCGGATGCTTGCACGCCTGCTCCGGCGTGACGGCGGCAAGTTCGGCGCGGCTTTTGCCGCGGAACGGGCCGCCCGAGGCGGTCAGGATCAGCCGACGCACACCATGCGCATCGAGCTCCGGCCGCCCGCCCGGCAGGCACTGGAAGATCGCGTTGTGCTCGGAGTCCACCGGCACCAGTTCGCCACCGCCCTCGCGCAGCGCGGCCAGCAATAGCGGCCCGGCCATCACGATCGATTCCTTGTTGGCCAGCAGCAGGCGCTTGCCGGCGCGGGCCGCGGCGAGGGTCGACTCCAGCCCGGCGGCACCGACGATGGCGGCAACCACGGTGTCGCACAACGGGCCGGACGCGGCGAGCGCGATGGCCTCGGTGCCGCTGGCGACGTCGCACTGCACACCCGCGGCGGCGAGCTGGCGGGCCAGCGTGCCCTCCATGGCCGGGTCGGCGACGATCGCCAGGTCCGGCCGGTGTGTCGCGCACAGCGCGACCAGTGCCTCGACGTTGCGATGGGCGACCAGCACGCTCGCGCGGAAGCGTTCGGGGTGACGGGAGATCACGTCGAGCGTGCTGCCGCCGATCGAGCCGGTGGCGCCCAGTACGGCAACCCGGCGGAGCGTGGAGGTGCTCATAGACCCAGCAGCAGCTTGCCCAGCGCGAACACCGGCACGGCCGCGAACACGCTGTCCATGCGATCGAGCAGGCCGCCGTGGCCAGGGAACATGCGTCCGGAATCCTTTACCTGGGCATGCCGCTTCATCAGGCTTTCGATCAGGTCGCCGACCACCGACGCGGCCACCGTGAGCACAGCCAGCAAGGCCAGCGCCAGCAGGCGCCAGCTTTCCACCCCGAGCAGCACGCCGCCGGCCACGGCCACCAGCGCGCCCGCGACGAGGGCACCGCCTACGCCGGCCCAGGTTTTGCCGGGGCTGATGTTGGGCGCCAGCTTGCGCTTGCCCAGGAAGCGGCCGCTGAAGTACGCCCCGATGTCGGCCGCCCATACGATCAGCAGCGTCAGCAGCGTCCACCAATGGCCGTACGGCTCGCTTGCATGGATCGAGAGCAGGCCCACGAACGCCGGGAAGATAACCAGCGCGCCGGCGGCGAGCTTGAGATTGCGGTTTTCCGTCGTGGGTGCGGCAGCGAACGCGAAGTGATTGAGCCACACGCAGGCCAACGCCCACCAGGCGGCTCCCGCGACCAGGGCCGGCCACTGGATCATGTCGCGCAGCCACCAGAGCAGCGCAAACACCACCAGCGCTCCTGCCAGCAGCAGGGCTCGCACCGGCCGGTTGCGCAGACCGGACAGGCGTGTCCATTCCCACAACCCGGCGAGGAAGGCGGCGACGGTCACCAGCGCGAACAGCCATGTCCAGCCTGGCGGCAGCAGGATCACCAGGATCGCGAAGGGCGCGAGCAGCAGGGCGGTGAGGGTGCGTTGGAGCAGCATCGAGGATCCTTGGGGTTACCGATCGATCATACGGATCGGGAGACCTGCTCGCCGGTCTTGCCATAACGGCGTTCGCGGCGGGCAAAGTCCTCGATGGCGCGGGCCAGGCACGCCTGGTCGAAATCCGGCCACAAGGTGTCGGTGAAGTAGAGCTCGGCGTAGGCCAGCTGCCAGAGCAGGAAGTTGCTGACGCGCACTTCGCCGCCGGTACGGATGAACAGATCCAGCGGGGGCAGTTCGGCCAGGGACGTGTAGCAACCCAAACGCGCCTCGTCGATGTCTTCCACGCGCAGGTCGCCCTGCGCCACCGCGATCGCCGCCTGGCGGGCGGCATGCACGATGTCCCAACGTCCGCCGTAGTTGACCGCGACGTTGAGCGCGAGCTTGAGGTTGTCCGCAGTGCGCGCCATCGCCAGCTCCATGCGCTGGCGCAGCTCTGCATGGAACGCGCCGAGGTCGCCGATGAAACGCAGCCGGACGCCTTGCCCGTGCAACTCGTCGACCTCCTTGTCCAGCGCGCGCAGGAACAGCTCCATCAGCGCGCCGACTTCCTCGTCCGGGCGGCGCCAGTTCTCGCTGGAGAAGGCAAACAACGTCAGCGCTTCCACGCCTTGGCGCAGGCAGCCCTCGACCACCTCGCGCACTGCCTTGCGGCCGGCGTTGTGGCCGAAACTGCGCGGGCGCAGACGCGCCTTGGCCCAGCGGCCGTTGCCGTCCATCACGATGGCGATGTGGCGGGGGGGGGTCATGCGCCGTTGCTTCCTTCTCTCCCATCCCCCATCGAAGACGGGGGAGAAGGTGGCCCGAAGGGTCGGACGAGGGGCCGGGGCTCGCGGGGCAGGTTGCTCGTGTGGGTCTTTCGCAAGAGCGCCCCTTCACCCCGGAGGGGAGACGGAGCAAGGCGCGCGAGCCGCACAGCGTTCATGGCAATGAGCGGAACGTCGCTCAAATCGCCATCAGCTCGTCTTCCTTGGCCTTGACCACGGCATCGACTTCCTTGACGAAGCGGTCGGTCAGTTTCTGGATCTCGTCGTCGGCGCGGCGCTCGTCGTCCTCGCTGATCTGCTTGTCCTTGATGAGATCCTTGACCTTCTGCATGGCATCGCGGCGGATGTTGCGAATCGCGATCTTGGCGTTCTCGCCCTCGTGCGACACATGCTTGGCCAGTTCCTTGCGACGCTCTTCGGTCAGCGGCGGCATGTTCAGGCGGATCACGGTGCCGGCGGTGGTCGGCGTGACGCCGATATCCGAGGCCATGATCGCCTTCTCGATCGGCGCGACCATGCTCTTCTCGAACGGCGAGATCTGGATCGAGCGGGCGTCGGCCAGCGACACCGAGGCGACCTGGTTCAGCGGCATGTCGGAGCCGTAGTAGGGCACCTTGATGTGGTCGACCAGCGCGGTGCTGGCGCGGCCGGTGCGCAGGCGGGTCAGGTCGTGCTTGAGCGCGTCGATGCTCTTGCCCATGCGGGTCTGGGCATCGGTCTTGATGTCGTTGAGCATGGGAAGTCACCCGGCGTTGCGTGAAGCGGGCAAGTATAGCAGCGCCGACGTACGGGCGGCCCGGCACGCTTCACCTCGGGAAGCGACCTTGGGCGCAACGGGGAACGGCGATGGCCGCATGGCGGTCTCGCCCGGGGCGCTGCCGGGGTGGATCAGCTGGCGGTGACCAGGGTGCCGACCTGCGCGCCCTGCATGATCCGCATCAGGTTGCCCGGCACGGTCATGTCGTAGATGCGCAGCGGCATGCCATGGTCGCGGCACAGCGCGATGGCGGCGGTGTCCATCACCTGCAGGTTGCGCTGGATGACGTCGTCGTAGCTCAGCTGGTCGTAGCGCGTCGCGCTAGCATCGCGCGCCGGGTCGGCGGTATACACGCCGTCGACCTTGGTGGCCTTGAGCAGCAGGTCGGCGCCAATCTCCACTGCGCGCAAGGCAGCGGCCGAGTCGGTGGTGAAGAACGGGTTGCCGGTGCCGGCCGCGAACAGCGCGATGCGGCCCTTTTCGATGTGGCGGATGGCGCGGCGGCGGATGAAGTCCTCGGCGACGTCGTGGATCTGGATGGCGCTCATCACGCGCGCGTAGCCGCCGCGCTTCTCGATCGCGTCGGCCATCGCCAGCGCGTTCATGACGGTGGCGAGCATGCCCATGTGGTCGCCGGTGACCCGATCCATGCCGGCGGCCGCCAGGCCTGCGCCGCGGAAGATGTTGCCGCCGCCGATCACCACGCCCACTTCCACGCCGGCCTTGCGCACCTCGATGATCTCGTTGGCCAGCCGGCCGATCACCTTCGGATCGATGCCGTAGTCCGCCTCGCCCATCAACGCTTCACCGGAGAGCTTGAGCAGGATGCGGCGGTACTTGGGCTGGTCGCTCATGGGGTCTCCGGATTGTGAGTAAACCGGCATATTGTAGCGATGCGGCGGTGCCCCGTCAGGCGCACGGCTGCGCGAGCCGGCCTGATCGTTCATCCTGCGCAGCCAAATCACCGGAGGTATCCATGCATCTCGGCGCCATTGCCCTGCTGGTGCGCGATTACGACGAAGCCATCGCGTACTTCACCGATTGCCTCGGCTTCACGCTGGTCGAGGACGTGCCCCAGGGCGGGGGCAAGCGCTGGGTCATCGTGGCGCCGCCCGGGTCACGCGAGACGCGACTGCTGCTGGCGAAGGCTGTCGACGCGCGGCAGATTGCGGCAGTGGGCAACCAGTCGGGCGGGCGGGTTTTCCTGTTCCTGGAAACTCCGGATTTCCCGGCGACCTATGAGGCGATGCGCGCCAGGGGCGTGCATTTTTGCGAAGCGCCGCGCGAGGAGGCCTACGCCACCGTCGTGGTGTTCGAGGACCTGTACGGCAATCGCTGGGATCTCTTGCAACCGCAGCGCTGAGGTAGCAGTCGCCAATGGAGCGGGCATAAAAAAGGCCGCGGTTTCCCGCGGCCTTTTTCAACCGGAGGGGCTGGCGCTTACGCCAGGCCCGCCTGCTTCATCACTTCGGCGTGGAAGTCCTCTTCCACCTTCTCGATGCCTTCGCCGACGGCCAGACGCACGACCTGCTGCACGTCCGCGCCTTCCTTCTTCAGCGCGTCGCCCACGGTCATGTTGGTGTCCAGTACGTAGGCCTGGCCGAGCAGGGTCACTTCCGAGACGATCTTGTTGATCTTGCCGGAGATGATCTTCTCCAGGATCTCGGCCGGCTTGGCCTTGTCCTTGTCGGACATCTGGCTCAGCGCGATTTCCTTTTCCTTGGCGATGAAGTCGGCCGGGACGTCGTCGGCGCGCACGTACGGCGGGTTCATCGCCGCCACGTGCATCGCCACGCCCTTGGCCAGCTCCTCGGAGCCACCCTTGATCGCCACCAGCACGCCGATGCGGCCGCCGTGGACGTAGCTGCCGATCTTGCCGTCGGTGGTCTCCACGCGCGCCATGCGGCGCACTTCGATCTTCTCGCCGATGGTGGCGACCAGGCCCTTGGCGGCCTCCTCGACGCTGCCGGTGCCCGGGTAGGCGGCGGCATTGAGCGCGGCGACGTCAGCGGCGCCGGACTTCAGCGCGACGTCTGCGACGGTGTCGCTGAACTTCACGAAGTCGGGGTTCTTGGTGACGAAGTCGGTTTCGCAGTTGACCTCGACCAGCACGGCCTTGCCGCCGTCCTGGGCGGTGACCACGCGGCCTTCGGCGGCGACGCGGCTGGCTTTCTTGTCGGCCTTGGCCAGGCCCGACTTGCGCAACCATTCCATGGCGACGTCGATGTCACCGTTGTTTTCGACCAGCGCTTTCTTGCATTCCATCATGCCGGCGCCGGAGCGCTCGCGCAGCTCCTTGACCAGTTGTGCGGAGATATTGCTCATCTTGAATCCTCGAATCTGGTGTGCCGTGGCGGCCTGGCCGCCACGGCAGCGTGAAAGGCTTACTCGGCGGTTTCGGTCGACTCGCGACCGCCACGGCCGCGGCCGCCGTCACGACGCGGCGCGCCGGCGCCCTTCTTGGCCGGGCCACGGCTGTCGCGCTCGCGACGCGCCGGGGCGGCCTTGCGCTCGTCCTTGGCGATCGGGTTGCCTTCCTCGTCCAGCTCGACGAACTCGTTGGCGTCGCCATGGGCGGCGTCCGGGGCGGCAGCCTTGCCTTCCAGGATCGCGTCGGCGGCGGCGCGGGCATACAGCTGGATCGCGCGGATGGCGTCGTCGTTGCCCGGGATGGCGTAGTCCACCAGCTCCGGGTTGTAGTTGGTGTCGACGACCGCGATCACCGGGATGCCGAGCTTCTTGGCTTCCTGCACGGCGATGTCTTCATGGCCGATGTCGACCACGAACAGCGCGTCGGGCAGGCGGTTCATGTTCTTGATGCCGCCGAGCGAATTCTCGAGCTTGTCGCGCTCGCGACGCAGCGACAGCACTTCGTGCTTGACCAGCTTGTCGAAGGTGCCGTCGGTCTCGGCCGCTTCCAGCTCCTTCAGGCGCGCGACCGACTGCTTGACGGTGCGGAAGTTGGTCAGCATGCCACCGAGCCAGCGGGCGGTGACGAACGGCATGCCGGCGCGGGCGGCCTCTTCGGCCAACGGCTCGCGGGCCGAGCGCTTGGTGCCCACGAACAGGATGGTGCCGCGCTTCTGCGCCAGGCCCGACAGGAAGTTCATCGCGTCGGTGAACAGCGGCAGGGTCTTCTCGAGGTTGATGATGTGGATCTTGCCGCGCGCGCCGAAGATGTACGGGGCCATCTTCGGGTTCCAGTAGCGGGTCTGGTGACCGAAATGCACGCCAGCTTCAAGCATCTGGCGCATGGTGACTTGTGCCATGGTGGTGTTCTCGATTGTTGGGTCGCCAAGGAAGCGACCCGGGGGTTGGGACCTCCACGCATCCCCGGCCTCGACCGCGGTCGCCTTCAAGGAAGACCGCGGCACCCCGAAGACGGTGCCGATGCGTGTGTGGCGTTGATTGGGCTTGCTGCCGCAGGGCGGTTACAATCCCGTTTTCGTCTTGCGCCGCATGCCTTCAAAGGCCTGACGCGGCTTGCAAAACCGTGCAATTGTAGCCGGTGCGCCGGCTCCGCGGCAAGTTGCCGGCCCAGCCGGCGCTGCCGCTCTTTTCGAAAGCGGATTCCATGGCCATCACCCTCAAATCTACCCAGGACCTCGAAGGCATGCGCGTCGCCGGCAAGCTGGCGGCCGAAGTGCTGGCGCTGCTCAAGGAACACGTCAAGCCCGGCGTGACCACCGAAGACCTGGACCGGATCGCCTACGAGCACATCGTCAACGTGCAGAAGGCGGTGCCCGCCAACGTGGGCTACAACGGCTTTCCCAAGACGTTGTGCACCTCGGTCAACCACGTCATCTGCCACGGCATCCCGACGCCGGGCAAGGTGCTCAAGGACGGCGACATCATCAATCTCGACGTCACCGTCATCAAGGACGGCTGGCACGGCGACACCAGCCGCATGTATTTCGTCGGCACGCCATCGGTGCTGGCCAGGCGGCTGGTGGAAATCACCCATGAGGCGATGATGCGCGGCATCGAGCAGGTGCGCCCGGGCGCTCATCTGGGCGACATCGGCCACGCCATCCAGAGGCATGCCGAGGCGGCCGGTTTCTCGGTGGTGCGCGAGTATTGCGGCCACGGCATCGGCAAGGTCTACCACGACGAGCCGCAGGTGCTGCATTACGGCAAGCCCGACACGGGCGTGGAATTGAAGAAGGGCATGACCTTCACCGTCGAGCCGATGATCAACGCCGGCAAGCCGCAGACCCGGCAGCTGCCGGATGGCTGGACGGTGGTCACCAAAGACCACTCGCTCTCCGCGCAATGGGAGCACACCGTGGCTGTGACCGACGACGGCTTCGAGATCCTGACGCCCTGGCCGGATGCGTGAGGCTTGAGCCCCTGTCCCGCCGGGAGAGGGGCTGAGGGAGGGTCCGGTATCGCCGGACAGCATGCTCCGCGCTTACGCGCACCCACCGTTCGGATACCCTCTTCCGGAGGGAGCGGGATCGTCGTATCGGCGCGCGTGTAAGCTCGACATCCCTGCGTAGATGGCTGCCGTGACCGTCGAACTTGCCCGCCCCGCGCTCCCTCCGCTGCCCCGCCTGCCGCCGGCCGTCCCGCGCTCGGGCGTCTCGGTGGAAGCGCGACGCGCCCTGCGCCAGCTGCTGGAGGACGTCGATCGTTCCCTGACCACCGCCTTCCGCGGTGGTGCCGACGCCGGCGCGCTCGCCCGGCGCCGCGGCGAAGCGGTCGCGCGCGTGGTCGCCCATGTCTGGACCGCCTGCCTGGGCGAGGTCGAGGGCGCGGCGCTGTTCGCCGTCGGTGGTTTCGGCCGCGGACTCCTGTTCCCGCATTCGGATGTCGACCTGCTGGCGCTGGTGCGCGAAGCGCAGCCGGCGCGCCTGCGCGCGCTGGAGCAGTGCTTCGCCACGTTGTGGGACGTAGGCCTCAAGGTCGGCCACGCCGTGCGTGACCCGCAGCAGTGCCGCGCGCTGGCCGCGCAGGAAGCCAGCGTGTTCACCAGCCTGCTCGACGCGCGGCGGCTGGTCGGCGATCCGGCCATGGACGCCGAGCTGCAGGCGATCGTGGATGATCCGGCGCTGTGGCCGCCGGCCGCTTATCTCGCTGTGCGCCTGGCCGAACGCGATGCGCGCCACGCGCGCTACGACGACACCGCCTACAACCTCGAACCGAACGTCAAGGAAGGTCCAGGCGGCCTGCGCACGCTCGACGCGCTGCGCTGGCTCGGTCGCCGGCTGGCGCATGCGGACGGCTTCGAGGCGATGGTCGGCGAGGGCCTGCTAGACCCGGCCGAATGCGCCACGCTCGAACAGTCCGAGGCAACGCTTCGCCGCTACCGCTACGCGCTCCACCTGGAGGCTGGCCGCGCCGAGGAGCGGCTGCTGTTCGACTACCAGCGCGCGCTTGCGGCGGCGCTGGGATTCGTCGACGAGCACGCCACCAACCTGGGCGTCGAGCAGTTCATGCAGGGCTACTACCGCGCGGCCAGCCAGATCGAGCGGCTGGGTGTGCAGATCGTCGAGCGCTTCGAGGAGATGCTCGAGCCGGCACAGGCGGCCATGCCGGTGGGCGAGGACTTCCTGCGGTACGGCACGCGGCTGGCCGCGCGCGACCCGGACGTGTTCATGCGCCGTCCCGCCGCACTGGTGGAGGCCTTCATCGCGCGCCTGGACGAGCCGGGCATCCTCGGGTTCACCGCCGACACCATGCGCCGGATCCACCAGGCCACCGCGCAGCTCGACGGGGCACTGGCCGACGACCGCGAGGTGCTTGCCTCGTTCCTGCGCCTGCTGCGCCAGGGCGCGCGTTCGGTCGATGCATTGTGGCGGATGAACCGGCACGGCCTGCTGGCGGCGATCCTGCCCGCGTTCGGCCGCGTGTTCGGGCGAATGCAATACGACCTGTTCCACGTCTACACGGTCGACGAGCACACCCTGCGCGTGCTGCACAACGTGGCGCGTTTCGCAGACCCGGCGGCGCAGGCCGAATTCCCGCTCGCCCGCGAGATCTGGCCGACGCTGCCCACGCCCGAAGTGCTGCTGTTGGCCGCGCTGTTCCACGACATTGCCAAAGGCCGCGGCGGCGACCATTCGGTGCTCGGTGAAGAAGAGGCGCGCACGTTCTGCGCGAAGCTCGGTCTGCCGCCCAACGACGTCGAGCGGGTCGCCTGGCTGGTGCGCCACCACCTGCTGATGAGCGTCACCGCGCAACGCCAGGACATCACCGACCCGGACGTGGTCGCACGCTTCGCGCAGGTGGTGGAGAACCGCGAGCAACTGGGCCAGCTTTACCTGCTCACCATCGCCGACATCATCGGCACCAGCCCCAAGCTGTGGAACGGCTGGAAGGACCGCCTGCTGGCCGATCTCTACAGCGCCACCCGCTACGCCTTGCGCAGCGACGTGGAGCTGCCGCGCGATGCCGCCACCCGCGTGCGCGAGTGCCAGGACTACGCGCTCCCGCTGCTGGAAGCCGACGGTTTCGAGCCGGCGACGGTCGAGCGTGTCTGGGCCGGGTTCCCGCAAGCGAGCTTCCTGCGCCACCGGCCCGAGCAGATCGCCTGGCAGACCGCCGCGATCCTGCGTGCCAATGGCGCACTGCCGCTGATCGCGGTACATCCCCTGTCGGTGCGCGGTACCACCGAACTGTTCGTCTACACCCCCGACCGCGACGGCCTGTTCGCTACCGTCACCGCGATGCTGGACCGCCTGCGCCTGTCGGTGCTGGAAGCGCGCGTGCTGGTTTCGCCGCACGGCATGGCGCAGGACACCTTCCTGCTGCTGGACACCGAGACGCAGCAACCGGCGACCCCGGCGCGGGCGGAGGAACTGCAGCAGCGGCTGGCCCGCGCGCTGGCGCAGACGGTGCCTGTGCATCCGGCGCGGCGCAGCGCGTCGCGCCAACTGAAGCACTTCCAGATGACGCCCCGGATCGGCTTCCACGCGGCCGGCGGCCGCACCCAGCTGGCACTGGTGTGCACCGATCGCCCCGGCCTGCTGGCCGCCGTCGCGCAGGCGATGGTCGAGGCGCAGGTGCGAGTGCACGACGCGCGCATCGCCACCTTCGGTGAGCGGGTGGAGGATTTCTTCCAGCTCACCGATCGTCACGACGCGCCGTTAGGCGAGGCCCAGCAGGAGCGGTTGCGGCAAGCGCTGCTGGCGCGGTTGGGGCAGAGCGGCTGAGGAAGCCCTGTAGGAGAACGCACCTTCGCGCGACCGCCGCGCATCCCGGTCCGCGCACAGGTGCGCTTCTACTGGAGGTCGGTGGTCATGCCACCGCGTCGGCGCCCCACAGCGCTTCCATGTTTACCTCGATGTCCAGCGCGGCCAGGTCGACCACCTCGCTGACGGCGTGCGCCTCCACGTCGCCGCGGCGGCGGATCGGCGCGCCGGTGCGAAATCCGTCGTGGGTGGTGAGCGAGGCGACCACCGGCTGGTGGCCGGCCGGGCCGCGCTGGGTGACCACCGCGATCGAGCCGTTGCGCAGCCGCACTCCGGTGCCGGGCGGATAGATGCCCAGCGTCTTGATGAACGTGCGGGCCAGCCGCTCGTCCAGCGCCGCCCCTTCGTTGAGGAACAGCCAGCGCAACGCAAGCGTCGGCTGCAGCGGCGGCCGGTAGTCGCGGCCGGAAACCCGCGCACAATAGACATCGGCCAGTGCCAGCAGGCGCGCCGGCCGCCCGATCTCCTCGCCGATCTTGCCGCCGGGATAACCGCTGCCGTCGGCGCGCTCGTGATGATCGCGCACGGCATTGAGCCAGGCGGCGCTGGCGATGCCGTGATCGCGCAGCCGCACCACACCCAGCCGGCAGTGCGCCCGTACCGCCAGGTGATGTTCGTCGGACAGCGGGCCTTCCAGCGCGACCAGCTGGTCGTGCAGTTCGAACATGCCGATGTTCATGGTCAGCGCGGCGGACACGATCGCCGCCAGCTCGGCCGGTTCCAGCGCCATCGCGGTTCCCGTGATCTGGCATGCGATGGCGGCGTTGACCGCATGGCGCGTGCCGTAGGGCCCCTCGCGGCGCAGCAGGATGCTGGCCAGCGCGACGTCCGGACTGCGTCGGCAGGCCTCGCGGACCTGCTCGGCAATCCCGGCCAGCGCGCCGGGAAAGTCCGCCGGCGCCGGATCGGCAAGCAGCGCCTGCAGCCGTTCGCGCGCCTCCAGCACCAGCGCCAGCGGCGAAGGGGGCGAAGGCGCCGGGGGCAGGAAAGGTCCGCGGCACTCCTCTTCCGAGCCGTAGAACACGCCGTGCTCGAGCAGTTTCTCCAGTTGCGCCGCGGTGCCGATCACCTGGCCCAGGCGCATCAACAGCTTGCCCCTGGCGTCGTAGGCGTTGAATCGCAAAGGTTGGCCGACCGTGATCTCGGCCGGGTCGATCGGACGCCGTGGCATGGCTCTGCTTCTCCGTCTCCACCGGTCGCATGAGCCGCGGGGAGCGAAGGGGGAATCGGCCGCTCGGGTGCGAACTTGAGTTTCCGGGCGTATGCACCGGTCCCCCTCCGTATACTTGGCTGCTTCCCGACGTTCTTTCCGCGAGCTACCCATGCCCTCCATCGACACCCTGATCGACGACGCTTTCGAACGGCGCAACGAACTCAGCCAGAGCGAGATCGAAACGCACCTGCGCCCGGCGCTTGCGCAGGTGATGGAGTTGCTCGAACAGGGCGAGCAGCGCGTGGCCGAACCGGACGGGCAGGGCGGCTGGAAGGTCAATGCGTGGCTGAAGAGGGCCGTGCTGCTGTACTTCCGCATCAACGGCAACCGCGTGGTCGACGGCGGCCCGGCGCTGGCTTTCGACAAGGTGCCCCTGCGCTTCGGCCACGGCAACGACGCGGAGCTGGAAGTGCTCGGCGCGCGGGTCGTGCCCGGCGCGCTGGTGCGCCGCGGTGCCCACATCGCGAAGGACGCGGTGCTGATGCCGAGCTACGTCAACATCGGCGCCTATGTCGGCCCCGGCACCATGGTCGATACCTGGGCGACGGTCGGATCATGCGCGCAGATCGGCGCGCGCGTGCATCTTTCCGGTGGCGTCGGCATCGGCGGCGTGCTGGAGCCGCTGCAGGCCAACCCGACCATCATCGAGGACGACTGCTTCATCGGCGCGCGCTCGGAAGTGGTCGAGGGCGTGATCGTGGAGAAGGGCAGCGTGATCGGCATGGGCGTGTTCCTGGGCCAGTCCACGCGCATCTACAACCGCGCGACGGGCGAGGTCAGCTACGGCCGCATCCCCGCAGGCAGCGTGGTGGTCGCGGGCAGCCTGCCGGCCAAGGACGGCAGCCACAGCCTGTACGCCGCGGTGATCGTCAAGCAGGTGGACGAGAAGACCCGCGCCAAGACCGGCATCAACGAATTGCTCAGGGGTATCGAATGACGACGGTCTACGGACTCGCCAACTGCGACACGTGCAGGAAGGCGCGCAACTGGCTGGCGCGCTTCGAGGTACCGCATACGTTCGTCGACTACCGCGCCGATCCGGTGCCGGCGGCCACGCTTAAGGCCTGGGCGCAGCAGCTGGGTGGCTGGGAGAAGCTGGTCAACAAGTCCTCCACCACCTGGCGCAACCTGTTGCCGCAGCGCAAGGATCCGGGCAGTGACCCGGAGTGGACGCTGTTGCTGAAGGAGTACCCGGCGCTGGTGCGCCGGCCGGTGGTGGTGCAGGACGACGGCGCGGTGAGCGTGGGTTTCAGCGACAACGCTTTCAAGAAACTGTTCGGCAAATAGATTTCCACGCATTTCGCACGCTCGTTGGAGGCTTCCCCTACGGGGGATTTCGAGAGAGGTGGGCTTGAGCGACGTACTGGACCTTACGCGTGAACTGATCGGCCGCCGCTCGGTGACGCCCGAGGATGCCGGCTGCCAGGCGCTGATCGCCGAGCGGCTCGCACGGGCGGGCTTCGCCATCGAGCACCTGCGCCACGGCGTGGTCGACAACCTGTGGGCGACGCATGGTGAGGGCCCCACGCTGGTATTCCTGGGCCACACCGACGTAGTGCCTACCGGTCCAGCGGGCGCGTGGCAGAGCCCGCCATTCGAACCGGTCGTGCGCGATGGCCATCTTTACGGCCGTGGCGCGGCGGACATGAAGGGTTCGGTCGCCGCGATGGTGCTGGCGCTCGAACGTTTCGTGGCGGCGCGTCCCCGGCATGCCGGTCGCGTCGCGTTGCTGCTGACCAGCGACGAGGAAGGCCCGACGAATCTGGACGGCGTGCGCCGCGTGACCGAGACCTTCCGCGCGCGCGGCGAGCGGCTGGACTGGTGCGTGGTCGGCGAGCCGTCCTCCAAGGCCCGGCTGGGCGACCTGATCCGGGTCGGCCGTCGCGGCTCGCTCTCCGGCACGCTCACCGTGCATGGCGTGCAGGGCCACGTGGCCTATCCGGAAAAGGCAAGGAACCCGATCCACGCCTTTGCCCCGGTGCTGGCGGAGCTGGCGGCCACGCGCTGGGACAAGGGCAACGCGGATTTTCCGCCAACCTCGTTCCAGGTATCCAACCTCAATGCCGGCACCGGCGCCACCAACGTGATCCCGGGTTCGCTGGTCGCGCACATCAATTTCCGCTACTCGACCGCCAGCGCGGCCGCTGACCTGCGTGCGGGCACCGAGGCCATCCTCACCCGCCACGGCCTGGACTGGCAGCTGGACTGGAACCTTTCCGGCGAGCCCTTCCTCAGCCCCCAGGGCGGGCGTCTGCGCGAAACCGTGCTCGACGTCTGCCGCGAGCTGTGCGGCGTGGAGCCGGAGCAGAGCACCGGCGGCGGTACCTCCGATGGACGCTTCATCGCACCGCTCGGTGCCGAAGTGGTGGAGCTGGGCCCGGTCAACGCGACCATCCACAAGGTGGACGAGTGCGTCGCGGTGGCGGACCTGGAGCGGTTGCCGGGGCTCTACCAGGCCATCTGCGAGGGGTTGCTCGGCTAGCGGGTTCGCGCGGCAAGCAGAGCCGAAGCCCGATCTCCCCGGAGGGAGAGGAAGCAGAGCTGGCAGCGAGGCGTTGCCCTATCCCGCCACGCACCCCGCCGCCCGCTCCAGCATCACCATCCGCTCCTGTGCGTTCTGCGTCAGTCCGGCGGCACGCTCGAATTCGGCTCGGGCCTCTTCGCTCCGCCCCAGCTTCGCCAACAGGTCGCCCCGCACCGCCGGAAGCAGGTGATAGCCGGCCAGTGCCGCCACGTCGCGCAAGGCATCGACCAGCGCCAGCCCCGCGGCGGGGCCTTCGGCCATCGCCACCGCCACGGCGCGGTTGAGTTCCACCACCGGGGAGGGCGCCACGCTCGCCAACCGGGCGTACAGCGCGGCGATGCGCGTCCAATCGGTCGCGTCGGCGCTGGTGGCGCGGGCATGGCAGGCGGCGATGGCAGCCTGCAGCGCGTACGGACCGTCCGCGCCGCCGAGCCGGCCGGCGCGTTCCAGTGCTTCCAGCCCGCGGTGGATCAGCAACTGGTCCCACAACGCGCGGTTCTGCTCCAGGAGCAGCACCGGACGGCCGTCGGCGCCCACGCGCGCATGGCTGCGCGAGGCCTGGATCTCCATCAGCGCCAGCAGCCCCAGCACTTCGGTCTCGCGCGGCATCAGGCCGGCCAGGGTGCGGCCCAGCCGTAACGCTTCCTCGCACAGTGCCGGGCGCATCCAGTCGTCGCCGGCGGTGGCGGCGTAGCCCTCGTTGAAGACCAGGTAGATCACACCCAGCACCGCGGCAAGGCGTTCCGCCAGCTGTTCGCCGCGCGGCACCTCGAACGGCACGCGCTTGTCGGCCAGCGTGCGCTTGGCGCGCACGATGCGCTGGGCGATGGTCGGCTCGGCGGTGAGGAACGCGCGGGCGATCTCGGCGGTGGTCAGGCCCCCGAGCAGGCGCAGGGTGAGCGCCACCTGTGCCTCGGTCGACAGCGCCGGGTGGCAGGCGGTGAAGATCAACCGCAGCAGGTCGTCGCCGATGTCGTCGTCGAGCGCTTCCAGGTTCGGCATGGTGAACGCCTCGTGCTCCGGATCGCCGTCGAGCGCCGCGTGCTTGCGCTCGACCAGCTGGCGGTGTCGCAGCAGGTCGATGCCGCGCCGCTTGGCCGCCGTCATCAGCCAGGCGCCGGGGTTGTCCGGCACACCCGCGGTCGGCCAGCGCTCCAGCGCCGCGACCAGCGCGTCCTGCGCCAGTTCCTCGGCCAGGTCGATGTCGCGCACGACGCGGATCAGCGCGGCGACCAGCTTGGGCGCTTCCAGGCGCCAGACGGTTTCGATCGCGCGGTGGGTATCGGCTTGGCTCATGCGGCCGATCAGACCACCGCAAGCGTCGATCCAGCAAGCCTTGAGCTCGTGCAGGGAGCGGACTCAGGACTTGCCAGCCGCCACCTCGGTGCGAAGGCGTTCTTCGGTCGCGCGCAGCTCGGGCGTCAGCGCCTCGCCAAAGTCGTCCGCCTCGAGCAGAGGCCGGATCTCGATCGAACACTCGCCCTCGAACGGCGCCGGGCAGCGGCGCACCCATTCGAGCGCTTCGTCCATCGAGCGCACCTGCCACAGCCAGAAGCCGGCCACCAGCTCCCGGGTTTCGGCGAAGGGGCCGTCGACCACGCTGCGGCCGTTGCCGGCGAAGTACACCCGCTTGCCGTCGGCGCTGGGCTTGAGGCCTTCGCCGGCCAGCATCACGCCCGCCTTCACCAGTTCCTCGTTGAACGCCATCATCTCGCGCAGAAGTTTTTCGCTCGGCGGCACGCCGGCTTCCGACTCGGCCGTGGCGCGGACCATCACCATGCATCGCATACGTCTCTCCCGGCCGATGCCGGCGGCTGCCGGCTCCTGTCGATACGACGCGCGAGCGCCGGCCGATTCGACATCGTTCAACCGGAACCTTCGCGGCGGGCATATTCGCCGGGCGGACGACCGACCAGGCGTGTGAAATCGCCGATAAAGTGCGCCTGGTCGAAATAGCCGAGCGACAGCGCCAGTTCGGTCCAGTCGACCACGCGGCCCTCCTGCACCCGCGCGATCGCCTCGTGCAGGCGGTAGCGTGCGATTACCCACTTCGGGCTCGCGCCGACGTAGCGCTCGAACAGGCGCTGCAGAGTGCGCACACCCAGGCCTGCCCGGTCTGCCAGTGCCTGCACCGACAGCATGGCCGGATCGGCGGCGACCTGTGCGACCAGTGTGGCGAGCCGCGTCGCCTGCGGGTCCTGGCGCGGCAAATGGGCCAGCAGATGGCGATCGGCCACCGCGGCCATGGCCTCCATCGCGCTGCAGGCGAACACGTCCGACTCCAACGTCGCGGCACCTGGCAGGACGGCCGTGACGGGTATCGAACGATCGACGAGCCCGGACACCGGACGGCGCAGGAACGGGAAAAAGCCCCCCGCCCGGAACTTGACGGCGAACACGCAACCCTGGCCTTCCAATACCCGCACGAAACGCCCGCCGTGGACACCGAAGATGGCCGACTGGCCGCGTTCGAGCACCAGGTGCACGTTCGGATGCGGCAGGGTTTCCTGCGTCTGCGACGGTTGTCCGCGCAGGTCCCATCGCACGCGCCAGTAGTGCTCCACGAAGGGTGCAAGCGCGGGGTCGGGTGCCAGGCGCCGGTGTTCGAGGTCACCCTCCAGTCGCCGATGCAGCACGCCACGGGGCCGGCTTGGGTCCGTGGTCACCGGTGTCGCGTTTTTCCAATCGGCCAAGGCCGAACCTGCGCTGCAATGGAGGGCAGGCGATGGTAGGGCAAGCTGCGCCATCATCGACGCCAGCGATCAAACAGGAGAGATCATGCACGCCCGCGGAACCTTCGACGTGAAACTCAGCCCCCAGCCGGCCGCGCCGGGCGCCGAGGCGGCGCAACTCGGTCGACTGTCGATCGACAAGCGCTTCCAGGGCGACCTGGAGGCCACCAGCCTGGGCGAGATGCTCTCGGCCGGCACCGAGGTGCCCGGTTCGGCCGGCTACGTGGCGATCGAGCGGGTGAGCGGAACGCTGCATGGCCGGCAGGGTAGCTTCGTGCTGATGCACTACGGGCTGATGGAGCGCGGCACGCCGAGCCTGCGGGTATCCGTGGTACCGGATTCGGGCACGGGCGGGCTGGCCGGCATCAAGGGCGAGCTGGCGATCCGCATCGAGCAGGGGCGGCACGAGTACGCGTTCGATTACGAGCTGCCCTGAGGCCCTTCCGCCTTGGGCGTCCTCCCGCGTCCGCGGGTATTGGCTTGGGCACGTGCTGTTGCGCCCACGATTCCGTCCCGGGCCGGCGGGAAGGTTCGGGAACGTGCTCCCCCGCTTGCGGGGACGGCGCCCGCAGGCGGATGGGGAAGCCTTGCGAAGCGCGGTCTACTTGCCCGGCTCGAGCACCAGCGTCCATTTCGCCGGCCCTGGCAACAGCGGGGTGGGGCGGCCTTCAACCCAGTCGGCATGCCCCGCGCCGTAATAGGGAGAGAGCGGGTTGTCGCTCTGGCCGCCGGGCATTTCCAGGATGCCGTTCGCCTCGTGGCCGGGCGACACCGCCAGCCGTTCGGAAGCGCCGAAGCCGGGTGCGGCCACGCGTGGCATGTTGGCGTCGCCCGGCAGCGGGGTGTCGGGCATGTCCAGGAAGCGCGCCAGGAAGGGCGGCAACGCGGGCGAGAACGCGTGGCGAATGTCGGTTGGGTTGACCTCGCCCCAGGTACGCGCGGCCAGTCCGCCGGGCTGTTTGCCCAACCGGGCCGCCACCTGGCGGGCGGCGTCCTGCAACAGCGCGTTCCAGTTCCGGTAGCGCGGATCGAGCAGCCACGCGGGCTGGTCGCGCAGCAGTGACCACACGGCCGCCTCGGCGCTGCCGGCGCCGGAGGGCCAGGCGAAGTCCGGGTAACGTGCCTTCACCCGCGCCACGAACGGGGCCAGCGCCAGTCGGTGCACTTCCTTGCGGAAGGCGCGCACCAGCCGGTAGTCCACGTTGTCGGGCGCGGCGCGGTTGCGCCAGTTGGCGGTGAGGATGCGCAGCGACTGGAGCGCCGGATCGGACGTCCCGGCCAGCGTGTCCTGCAGCAGCCTCTGCCAGGGCGTGAGGAAGATCGCGCGGTCGTCCAGCTGGATGTCGAGCAGGTTGCCGGTGGTGAACACGCTGTGTTCCGCCAGGTCGTCGCGGATCTGCTGCGCGCGTGCGCCCAGGTCGTGGCCGCCGTTGCCGAGCAGGTCCAGGGCGGGACCGTCGACGGTGCGGTTGTTGGCGGTCCACAGGCGCCCGCCGGACGGATCGGCCACGCGCGGGTACTGCGCGGGGATGGCCCAGCCTTGCCAACCGCTGCCCGCCTCCGACCAGTCCGCCGGCTGCTGCGGTTCGCTGCCGAAAGGACGCAGCGGAATCGCGTTGCCGGCGAGCGTCCACCCGATGTGGCCTTCGCGGTCGGCGACCAGCAGGTTCTGCGGCGGCATGCCCAGGGTCGGGGCCACGTCCAGCGCCACGGCGACACTGGGCGCGCGTTCGAGCTGCATCAGGCCCAGGTTGTAGGCGTGCGGGTCGTGCGCGATCCAGGCCAGGGCCAGCGGCGTGCCGTCGGTGTCCCTGGCGAGGATCGGGCCCCAGCGCGTGTCCTGCACGTCCAGCACGCGATCGGGCGCGCCTTTGACCTGGATGCGCTCGGCATGGTGTTCGATCGTCGCCCAGCCGCCCGGCACCTTGTAGCGTGAGGGATCGGCCGGATCGCGCGTGATGCGCACCCAGTCCAGCCAGTCGCCGTAGCTGTTGGTGAAGCCCCAGGCGATCTGCCCGTTGGAACCGATGATGAGCGCCGGCGTGCCCGGCAAGGTCACGCCGACCGCGTCGCGGGTGCCGCCGGGGGCATTGGCGTCCGGGTACCGCAGGCGCGCGCGGAACCAGATGTCCGGTACGCGCAAACCCAAATGCATGTCGTTGGCGAGCATCGCCGCGCCGGTGTCGGTCAGTCCCCCGCCGACGGCGAAGTTGTTGCTGCCCGGATGGCGCGTTTCGAGCGCTGGCGCGAGCGCCGCGGCGACCGCGGCCGTCGTGGTCGCCGGCGCGAGGCCCTTGCGCAGGTCGAACACAGCCGCGCCGGGCAGCACCGGCGGGCGAGAGAGCGTGCCGGTCAGCGGTGCTTCCCAGTCCGGGTCGGGCGCGAGCAGGAAGTCCACCAGCGGCGCGGGCAACACCGCGCGCATGCGCGCGATGTCCAGCTCGCGGGTGTTGTGGCCGTGGCCGTGCAGATCCAGGTACATCGCGCCGATCACCAGCAGGCAGTCCTCCGAGCGCCAGGGTCTGGGATCGCTGCGCAGCAGGAAGTATTCCCACGGCTTCTCGCGCAGGTCGGCCAGGCCCGCGTTGACGCCGTCGCGATAGCGGTCCAGCACCTGCCTCTGTTCGGGCGTCATCGCACCATAGGCCGCCTCGGCCACCGCGCGCAGGCGATGGCGGCGGATGTCCAGGTCGGAATCCAGCGCCGCCGGGCCCGCCAGCCCGGCCAGTTCGCCGGCGGCGACGCGGCGCATCAGGTCCATCTCGAACCAGCGCTCCTGCGCGTGCACGAAGCCCAGCGCGAAGGTGGCATCGGCGCGGCTTTGCGCGTCGATGACGACGCTGCCATGGGCGTCGCGAGCGACCTTCACCGGCGCGGCGAGGCCCGCCACCTGGAGTTCACCATCCAGTCGCGCGCGGCTGCCGGCCAGCAGGTACCAGCCGGTGGCCAACGTCGCCGCAAGCACCACCAGCACCGCCAGCGCCAGGGCGCGCCACCACGGAAAGCGGCGGCGATTCATTCGGGCGCGAACACCGCGAACATCCCGGCGTAAGGCTTGACCATGAAGGCCGGCGCGCCGGCGTAGCCCTCGTCGCCGACGTAGAACTGCGAGATGGTGCCGTCGAGGAACAACGCGTCGCGGCAGCCCAGCTCATCGCGGAACAGTCGCGCGAAGGCGTGGAAGTTGACCGGCGCCTCGCTCACCGCGAACACCACGTTGCGCGGCGTGCGCGCGCACACGCCGCTGCGCCACTTGAGGCTGTCCGAATCGTGCACGAAGGCCGGGTTGATCTGGCCGTCGATGACCAGCATCGGCCCCGACTGCGTGGCCCATTGCGCCTTGCGTCCGTCCGCCTTGAACGCGGCGCTGGTTTCGACGGCCGCCTTGCCGTCCGGATAGATCGCGAACACGCCGTTGGGCAGCAGCGAGAAGTTGCCCGAGGCGGGGTTGCCGTGCGCCATGTTCAGCGGCACCAGCGCCTTGCCATCCTCCACGTACAGGCCCAGCGGCTTGAACGCCGCGTCGTAGATGCCGGCGTTGGCGGCGAACAGCAGTTGCCGCCCGTGCTGTTCGCCCCACTGGCGCAGGTTGTCGATGCTGCCGAACGGCTCGCCGCTGCCGGGTGCACGCCAGTGCAGGGTGAGCGGCTCACGCTTGAGGTCGATGCTGACCACGCGGTAGTTCTGTCCCTCGAACGCACGCTCCTCGCTGTCCAGCGCGCGGGCTTGCGGCGCGCAGCCGGCCAGGGCAACCAGCAGCAGGGATACGATCGGGACGAGCGGCAGGCGGGGCACGGGACGGATCATGTCCCGATGGTCGCCGCCCTGACGCGACAGGCGCAAGTGTGCGACCGGGCGCATGTTCAGCCCCGGCGCTACACTTGCCGCTTTGCCGCAACGTCCCCGCCGATGTCGAACACCTATTGCCCGATCGTCGCCACGCTCGGCTACGTGCTCTCTCCCGATCGCGAGCATGTGCTGATGATCCACCGCAACGCACGGCCGGACGACCAGCACCTGGGCAAGTACAACGGCCTGGGCGGCAAGATGGAGGCGGGCGAGGACATCGCCGCCTGCATGCGCCGCGAGATCCGCGAGGAGGCCGGCATCGACTGCACTTCGATGCGCCTGCGCGGCACGCTCAACTGGCCCGGCTTCGGCAAGCAGGGCGAGGACTGGCTGGGCTTCATCTTCCTGATCGACGGTTTCGAGGGCAGCTGCCACGCCGGCAACCACGAGGGCACGCTGGAATGGGTGCCGCGTGCGCGGCTGATGGAACTGCCGATGTGGGAAGGCGACCGGCACTTCCTGCCACTGGTGTTCGATGGCGACCCGCGGCCGTTCCACGGTGTGATGCCGTACAAGGATGGGCGGATGCAATCGTGGTCCTACAGCCGCCTCTGAGCAGGCCTCTGGCTGGCCCTCATTGCATGGAATGCAGGCCGATCATGTTGCCTTCGGTGTCGGTCACCAGCGCGATGTATCCGTAGGGGCCGATCGAGAACTTGTCCTTCATGACCTTGCCGCCTTGCGCGGCAACGCGGCCGGCTTCCACCGCGCAGTCCTCGCAGGAGAAATAGACCAGCGTGCTGTTGCCACCCGAGGGCATGCCGTCCATCTTCACCAGCGCGCCGGCCGCGCCGGTGCCGTCCTGCTGCATCGGGAAGGCCCACATCTCCATCGGGCTGGAGTCCGGTGCCTCCAGCTTTTCCAGCTTCACGGCAAGCACGGCCTGGTAGAAGGCTTTCGCGCGCTGCACGTCCTGCACGTAGATCTCGAACCATCCGACGGGGTTCTGCATGGCCATGGCCTCCGCTGAAGTCGGCCCCCGATTTCGTTCGCACATCGGTCGAACGGGCGTGAAGGCGATGGACATGCATGCACGCGGCCGCCGGCAGGTGCCGACGGCCGCGGCCGGTCAGGGCTTGAAGACCTCGAACGTACCGAATGGCTTGAGCTGCGCGTCGATGGCCTTCGGGTCGCCCACCACCACGATGCTCTGGTCCCTGGCAGCGAAGTACTTGCGGCCCATGGCCTGCACCTGATCGGCGGTGACCTTGTTGGCTTCGGCCACGTAGCGACCCAGGAAGTCCGGCGGCAGGCCGTCGATCCAGTAGCCGGCGATGGTCGCCGTGAGCGCACCCTGGATCTGGTTGCGCAGGAGGTAGATGCCACCGACCAGCCGCTTGGCGCCGGTCAGCTCCTCCTCGCTGGGCGCCTGCGTGGCCATGCTGTCGTACAGCTTGGCCAGCTCCGTGAGGGTCGCGCCGGTGACTTCGTTGCGCACGTCGACACGGGCCAGCGCGCTGCCGCCGGCGCGCTGGGCATCGAACTGCGAGAACGGGCTGTAGGAATAGCCCTTGTCCTCGCGGATGTCCTGCGTGATGCGGCTGGTGAAGCCGCCGCCGAGGATGGTGTCGGCCACGGTCAGCGGGATGAAGTCCGGGTTGCTGGCGGCGATCACCGGGCGGCCGTAGCGGATGTTGCTCTGCACCGCGCCGGCGCGCGGCACGATCAGGCGGTCCGGCGACGTCTGGTGCGGTGCCGGTGCGGTGGCGGCGAGTGCCTTGCCGTCGGACTTCCAGCCGCCGAACTGCTCGCTGGCCAGCTTGAACGCCTGGTCCGCGTCGATGCGGCCGACGATCACCAGCAGGGCACGATCCGGCTGGAAGCGGGCGTCATGCAACGCACGCAGCGCGCCGGGATTGCTCGCCTGCACGCTGGCTTCGTTGAGGGCATCGCGTGCATACGGATGCGCGCCGAACGCGGCATGGTCGAAGGCGCGTTGCGCCTGCCAGTCGGGGTCGGCTTCCTGCACCTTCAGCTCCTGCATCGCGTTGGCCTGCGCCAGCGCCACCTCCTTGGCCGGGAAGCTCGGATGCATGGCGGTATCTGCCACCAGGGCCAGCAGTTCGGGCGCGTGCGAGGCGAGCGCGCTGGCGCGGACGGTGACCGCGTCGGCGTACGCGCCGGAGCGGTAGTCGCCCCCGATCGACTGCAGTTGCTCGGCGATCTGCCGCGAACTGCGCGTGGCGGTGCCCTCGTCGAGCAGGCGCGCCATCATGGCCGAGATGGCCGGCGTCTTCGGATCATCCGCCGCGGTGCCGCCCAGCACGGCCAGCTCCACGTTGACCTTGGGCAACCCTTCGCGCGGCACCACCCACACGGTCAGGCCATTGGGCAGCGTGCGTTGCTGGATCTGCGGGGTGGGCAGCGGCTTTTCCGGGCCGTAGGCGGGCAGGTCCTTCGGAAGCGGCTGGGTGGAGGCCTGCGCGAATCCGGCCAGCGAAAGGCCCACGGCCAGCGCGAGCAGCTTGAACGTCGTGTTCGTCTTCATGGCGGTCCTCACTTGGCAGGGGCTTTCGCGGCGGCGACGGGGCGGCGCACGACCACGCTGCGGTTGGCGTCGGTGAGATAGGCGCGGGCCACGCGCTTGATGTCGTCGGCGCTCACCGCGTCGATCCAGCCGGGCATCTTGTTGGCGACGTTGGCGTCGCCCCACAGGGTCTGCAGCTTGGCCAGGGTGTCGGCACGGTTGATGAAAGCCTCCAGGCCGCCGTACCAGTCGGACAGCATCTTGGTCTTCACGCTGGCCAGCGTGGCGTCGTCCACGCCATCGTTGGCGACCTTGGCGATTTCCTGATCGAGTGCGGCCAGCACCTGGTCGGGCGTGGCGTTGGGCTTGTAGATGGCGAACAGGCCCAGCAGCGCGGGACCGGCGTAGTCGCTGCCGTCACCCAGCGGGAAGTTCATCCCGCCCTCGATGTTGAGCAGCAACTGGCGGCCCTTCACCAGGCCCTGGTAGAAGCGCGAGGCGTTGTCGCCCACCAGCAATTGGGAAAGCACCATCATCGGCACCTGGTCGGCGCTCCCGCGCGGCGGCATCTTCCAGCCGACCGCCAGTGCCGGCACCTTGGCCAGCGCGTCGGTTTCCTCGGCGTGGCGCGGCTTGGTGTTGAGCGCCTCGGACACGTCCGGGCGCTTGGGCAGCGCGCGTGCCGGAACGTCGCCGAAGTACTGCTGCGCCAGCGCGAAGGCCTGCTCGGGCGTGACGTCGCCGGCGATGCCCAGCACCGCGTTGGCCGGCTGGTAGAACGTGTCGTGGAAGGTCTTCACGTCCTCGATGGACGCGTGGTCGAGATCCTTGAAGGAGCCGTAGCCGTCGTGCTTGTTGGCCCACTTGTCGAAGGCCAGCGCGTTGAGGTCGGTCCAGAAGAACAGGCCGTAGGGCTGGTTCTTCACGTTGACGCGGATTTCTTCCTTCACCACGTTCTGCTGGTTGGCCAGGTTCTTGGCGCTGAAGTCGAGCGACTTCATGCGGTCGGCCTCCATCCACAGGATCGGCGCGAGCGCGGAGGAGGGCGCCGAGGCGATGTAGTTGGTGTAGTCGGCGCGGGTCGAGCCGTTGAACACGCCGCCGCCGCCCTGGATCACGCGCTCGAAGGTGCCCTTGGGCGCGTCCGGCGTGCCTTCGAACATGAGGTGTTCGAACAGGTGGGCGAAGCCGGTCCGGTTCTGCGGCTCCAGCCGCATGCCCACGTGATAGACCATGCTGATGCCCACGGTGGGCGAACTGTGATCCTCGGAGACCACCACGGTCATGCCGTTGTCGAGCTTCTTGACGGCGACCGGCAGCTTCCAGGTATCGGTGTCGGCCGCCTGTGCGGCCAAGGCCATGCCCAATCCCGCCACCAGGGCGGCCGTGCGTAAAACGCGCATCTGCATCTCCTTTTCCACGCGAATGGAAGCCCGATCCTGCGGCGGCGGGCGAGGGGGTGCAAGTGACGTTTGGGAGGGCAGGAACGGAGGGCGGGCTTCAGTCCACCGCATCCGGGCGGATGCCGGCGGGCCCGAGCCCACTTTGCGGATCAGGGGACGTCGGCGGTCCAGTCGGCGCTTGAAAACTTTTCCTGCGCCAGGACTTCGGCCTGCGCCAGCTCGTCGGCGCGCAGCGTGTCCTCGGCAAGGCCGTGCCGGTGGCGGAAGGTGGCGATCATGTGCCCGATGATCGCCGCGCGCGCCAGGCCGGTCTGGCTGCGCAACGGATCCACGCGCTTGCCGGCGCTCTGCGTGCCCTTGTCCGAAAGCTTCTCGCGGCCGATGCGCAGCACCTGGAGCATCTTGGTCGCATCGATGTCGTAGGCCATGGTGACGTGGTGCAGCACGGCGCCGCCGCGGTGGGCCTGCGCCGCGCCGGCGATCTTGCCGCCGGCGGAGGTGATGTCGTTGAGCGGCTGGTACCAGGCCTCGATGCCAAGCTCCGCCAACGCCTCGAGTGTCCAGGCGTCCATCCAGGCGTAGGCCTCCTGGAAGCTCATGCCCTTGATCAACGACAGCGGCGCATAGATCGACCAGGTGATGGTGTTGCCCGGTTCGATGAACATGGCGCCGCCGCCGGAGACGCGCCGCACCACTTCGATGCCATGGCGCCGTGCGGCCTCGGCATCGACTTCGTTGCGCAGTGACTGGAAGCGGCCGATCACCACCGCCGGCCCGCCCCACTCCCAGATGCGCAAGGTCGGCGGCCGGTGGCCGGCGCCGACTTCGTGGGTGAGCACCTCGTCCAGCGCCATGTGCAGCGCGGGCGGTTGCGGTTCGGTGTGGATCAGATGCCAGGCGTGGTCGCGCCAGAGCGTGCGGGTCATGGGGCCATTCCCTGGTCGATGGCGTGCTGGTCGATGGCGCGGCGGACCGCGATCGCGATGGCTTCCGGGGAGATGCCGTACATCATCACGCCGGGCACGAGCTGGGCGCGGATCGCGGCGGCGAGCATGTGTTCGTCCGCGTCGGCGCTCTGTCCTTCAAGCGCGGCGTCGATGGCGTGCAGGGCGTCGTCCGGTTCGAGGAAGAAGTCGCCACTGACCTGCACCCGGGCCAGGCAGTCGTCGACGAGGTCAAGGTCGACCACGATCAGCTTGCCGCCAGGCATCTTGTATTCGCCGTGCATGGGTCCTCCGCTCGGGCCGGCGGCAAGGCTAGCGCAGAGGCGCGCTGCGCGTCAGTGACCGCGACCGTGGAAATGCCCGCTGCCCGCGCCGATCTCGAGGCTGACGCCGCCAGTGGGGTGGTCGCAGCTGCCGAACGCTTTGCCGAGACTCACCGTGCCACGCTGGTAGCTGCCGTCGACGTGGTTGCCGCTCATCACGCCCATGCCCACGCTGCCGTGGACTTGCGGCTGGTTGAAGGTGGCGTCGTCGCAGTGGTCGACGGCGATCTCGTCGTCGGCAGCAGTGCTGCCGCTGGTGTCGCCGTAGTAGACGCCGGGAGCGGCTGCCGGCTTTGGAGCGGTGCTTGCCGGCGCCGGCAGGTCGCTGGGCGGGAGCTTGAGGTTGAGCGGCCGGCTGGCGCTCTGCGACCACGCCGGTGCGGTCAGCAGGGAAGCGAACAGAGCGGCGGCGGCAAGCAAAGGACGCATGGCGGAATCCGGTCGGCGATGCCTGTATCAACGGGCGGGGCACGGTCTCGTGTACCGGAGTTGGAGTGGTTGCGGGCGTGAAAGTTCTTTGTGAAGCGAGCGGCCGCTTTGCCTCCTATCCCCGCCGGGAAGAGGGCGGAGGTGAGGGGCCGGGGCTCGCCGGGACGGTCGGTCGGGCCGCGCTTCGGCTCGAGGTGTCGCAAAGAGTGGCCCCTCACCCCAGCCCTCTCCCCGGAGGGGAGAGGGAGCAGTGCGCGCGGCTGCTCTCGAGTTCAGATCAACCCGTGGTTTCGATCCGCTCCACGCGCCGCAGGCCGCGCGGCAGCAGGCCGCCGCGGGTGGCGCGGTTGCCGCCGTACTCGACCAGGTCGTTCCAGCGCAGCGTGAGCTTGCGCTGGCCGGCGTAGAGCGTGACCTCGCCCTTGCCCTCGGTCACTACCGCAATGCCCGCCACGCGCTCTTCGCCGCTGGCGAGCTTGGCCTTGGGCACCTCGATCAGCTTGTTGCCCTTGCCCTTGTCCAGCTCGGGCAGCTCCGCCACCGAGAACATCAGCAGATGGCCCTCGGTGGTGACCACCACGATGCGGTCGCGCGCCGGGTCCGCGCTGGCCTGGGGCGCGAGGATCTTCGCGCCCTCGGTCAGGCTGATGATCTGCTTGCCGGCCTTGTTGCGGCCGGTGAGCGCCTCGAAGCGGGTAACGAAGCCGTAGCCGAAGTCGGTGGCCAGGATCAGCCGCGTGTCGTTGTCGCCGGCCGTGAGCGCGTCGAAGCTGGCGCCGGAGGGCGGACTGAAGCGTCCGGTGAGCGGATCGCCATTGCCACGCGCGGAAGGCAGGCTGTGCGCGGGCGTCGAGTAGCTGCGGCCGGTCGAGTCGATAACCGCGACCTGCTGGGTGGTGCGCGCCTTCACCGCGGCGAGCAGGCCGTCGCCTTCGCGGTAGTTCATGCTTTCGGGGTCGACGTCATGGCCCTTGGCCGCGCGGATCCAGCCCTTCTGGCTCAGCACCACGGTGACCGGCTCGCTGGCCACCAGCGCGCTCTCGTCCAGCGCCTGCGCCACTTCGCGCTCGACCAGCGGCGCGCGCCGCGCGTCGCCGTACTTGGCGGCGTCGGCCTGCAATTCGCCCTTGATCAGGGTCTTGAGCTTGGCGGGGGACTTGAGCAGCACGTTGATGCGCGCGCGCTCCTCCTCCAGCTGGTTGCGCTCGGCCTCGATCTTCATTTCCTCGAGCCGCGCAAGCTGGCGCAGTTTGGTTTCGAGGATGTAGTCGGCCTGTTCGTCGGACAGCTTGAAGCGCTTCATCAGCACCGGCTTGGGCTCGTCTTCCGAGCGCACGATGCGGATCACCTCGTCCAGGTTGAGGTAGGCGATGTGCAGGCCTTCGAGCAGGTGCAGGCGCCGCTCGACCTTGCCCAGGCGATGGGTCAGGCGGCGGGTGACCGTGTCGGTGCGGAAGGTGAGCCACTCGGCGAGGATCTTCTTGAGGTCCTTCACCTGCGGGCGGCCGTCCAGGCCGATCATGTTGAGGTTGACCCGGAAGCTCTTTTCCAGGTCCGTAGTGGCGAACAGGTGCTGCATCACCTCGGCCGAGTCCACGCGGCTGGAACGCGGCACCACGACCAGGCGGATGGGGTTCTCGTGGTCGGACTCGTCGCGCAGGTCCTCCACCATCGGCAGCTTCTTGGCGCGCATCTGCGCGGCGATCTGCTCGAGGATCTTCGACGGGCTGACCTGGTGCGGCAGCGCGGTGATGACGATGTTGCCGTCTTCGACCTGGTACACCGCGCGGGCGCGCAGCGAGCCGTTGCCGGTGGTGTAGATCGACAGCAGTTCCTTGCGCGGGGTGATGATCTCCGCCGCGGTCGGGTAGTCCGGCGCCGGAACGTGCTGGACCAGGTCTGCGACGGTGGCGTCGGGGTTGTCGATCAGGTGGATGCAGGCAGCGACGACTTCGCGCAGGTTGTGCGGCGGGATGTCGGTGGCCATGCCCACGGCGATGCCCATCGAACCGTTGAGCAGCACGTGCGGCACGCGCGCGGGCAGCCAGGAAGGCTCCTCCAGCGTGCCGTCGAAGTTCGGTACCCAGTCGACCGTGCCGTGCGCCAGCTCGCCCAGCAGTGCCTCGGCGATGGGGCTCAACTTCGACTCGGTATAGCGCATCGCCGCGAAGCTCTTCGGATCGTCCGGCGAGCCGAAGTTGCCCTGGCCGTCGACCAGCGGATAGCGGTAGGAGAACGGCTGCGCCATCAGCACCATGGCCTCGTAGCACGAGGTGTCGCCATGCGGATGGAACTTGCCGATCACGTCGCCGATGGTGCGGGCGGATTTCTTCGGCTTGGCGGTGGCGGCCAGGCCCAGCTCGCTCATCGCGTAGACGATGCGCCGCTGCACGGGCTTGAGGCCGTCGCCCACGAAGGGCAGGGCGCGGTCCAGCACCACGTACATCGAGTAGTCGAGGTAGGCCCGCTCGGCGTATTCCTTGAGCGGGATCTGTTCGAAATTGGCTTGCAGGTTCATGCGGGGGTTTCTTGCACGGGTAACCGGCCGATGGTGCCAGATCGGCCGCAGGGGGGACAGCAGGAAGGCTGGGGCCAGGCGCTTCGGCTTCGTCCGCCTGGGACGAGCGACGCTTGGCACGAACGGCTTTTCATATAGAGCCGTTCACCCTGAGCGTGGGCGGCAGGCCGAAGTCGAATGGCCTTCGCTACAGGCGGTCGACGTCCTCGCCCAGCTTCTTCAACTGCTGCTGCAGGCTGTCCGGCCCGGCCAGGTGCGCAGCACCCACCGCGATGAACACGGCGCCCGGCTGCTGCAACAGCGCGACGACCTGCTTGGCCCATGCCTCGTTCCGCTCGACCAGCAGACGCTGGTAGAGCTGGGGCTCGTCGCGGCGCATCAGGTCGTTCTCCAGGCGAGCCAGGGCTTCGTCGTCGCCGTTCTTCCAGGCCTCGATGATCGCCTTGAGGTCCACCGTGGCGCGGTCGGTGTCACGCAGGGTCGAACGCAGCATGGCCAGCTGCATCGCCTGCGGCATCTGGGCGAGGAAGCGGATCTGCTGTTCGGCCGTCTCCAGCGCGCGTACCGGCTTGCCGGCTTTTTCCATTGCCGCGCGCAGTTGCTTGTCCACGCCCTGGGCCGGGTCCAGGCCGGCCTGGGTGAGTGGCGCCACGGTGAGCGTGAGCGCGGCCAGCCACGGACGCATCATGTTGAGTGACGCGACGCCGCCGGGCACGTTGGCCAGCCGCGCTGCCCTTTCCAGCCGGCTGCCCTCGAACGGCGTGAGCAGGCCGGTCAGCGGGTGCGTCATGTCCATCCCGTAACGCAGCACCAGCGCGGTCATGTTGGCCTGGTCGTCGTCCACGATTTCCACGTACAGCGCCTGGCTGTCGGCCAGCGCCGCGTCCAGCGCGGGGAAATGCCAGGCGGTGTCCTGCGGCAGCAGGTGCACGGTGCCGAACAGGTAGATGGTGGTGTCGGCGTCCCTGACCACCCAAAGTCCCGGATGCGCCAGCGCGGGACCGGCGAACAGGGCCAGCAGAAAGCCGATCAGAAGGGCGCGGCACCGGGAAAGCATCAGTCCTTACTCCACGCTGCGCAGGAAGCGGACCAATCCGTCGAAATACGCCCGCTGGTCGTCGTACATGGCCATGTGGCTGCCCTTGGGGCAGAGCAGGAACTCGCCCTCGGGAAGGCGTTTGGCCATGCCCGCCATGTACGCCGGATCCATGGTGTCGTACTTCGCCGCGATCACCAGCGTGGGTACCGTGATGCGGTGCAGGTCGGCGCTGCGGTCCCAATGTTCCAGCCGACCGCTGGCGCCCAGTTCGCTGGGACCCTGCATCAACTGGTAGATGTGCTCGTTGACATGCCCGAACGAGCGTTCCACCGGTTCGGGCCACTGTGCGGCCGGCATGCGCAGCAGGTGCTTCTCGTAGTGCATGGGCATCAGGATCTGCATGTAGCGCGGGTCGTCGGTGCGATGTTCCGCCTCGAGCTTCTGCACCTCGGCCAGCGCCTTCGGATCCATCGAGGGCATCAGTACTTTGTGCGCGTAGTCGTTGTACGCGGGGATCGAATCGACCATGTTCGAGATCACCAGGCACTTGAGGTGCTGCTGGTATTTCAGCGCGTACTCGATCGCCAGCACGCCGCCCCAGGAATGGCCGAGCAGGCAGAAGTCGTCCTTGTCCAGGTGCAGCGCCCGGCGTACCTGCTCCACTTCCTCGACGAAACGATCGGTGGTCCACAGGTCGTCGCTGCCCGCGCCCTTGGGCTGGTCCGAATAGGCCGAACCGAGCTGGTCGTAGTAGTAGTACTCGATGCCGGCGCCGGGGAAGTAACTGTCGAACGCCTCGAAATATTCGTGGGTCATGCCCGGGCCGCCGTGCAGGAGCAGCACCTTGAGCCGCGGGTTGTTGCCCACGCGCTTGGTCCAGACCTTGAAGTGGCCCCTGGGCGTGTCGATGGTGATCATCTTCACGCCGCCACTGAGTACGTCGTCGTGGCCGGCGTGGGAGAAATAGGCGGGGACGGTGTCGGTGGCGCGACTGGTGCCGGCACAGACGAACATGAGGATGGCGAGCAGACAGAGAAGGTAGTGCTTCATGGCGGGCCCCCGGGGATTCGCCGCACTATCCCCCGCCACCCGCCCGGCTTCAACCGGCAGGCCTCACGGCCCCCGGGCTCTCATGCGGCCCGGCAGGATGCCGGAGCAGCATCCCGCGTCAGCCGATCCACCAGCCGGTCGACCTCCGCTTCCGCGTCCGCCAGCGAGCGGGCCAGGAGCTGCCCGCCGAACTCGTCGTACTCGACGGCGACGCCATGCACGTCGGTGATGCCGATGTAGCCCAGCGCGGTCCGCACGCCGTCCTCGACGTGGTTCATCGCGCGCAGCCGATCGGCGTAGCCGTAGTCGCCGCGCGAACTCAGGATCACCAGCTTTCGCGGCCGATCGGTCAGCAGCGGCCAGTAGGGCGCGCCTTCGCGCGAGCGGTCGAAGCCGAAGGTGCGACCGACGCGCACGATCTGGTCGATCCATGCCTTGAACGCGGCCGGCATGCCGAAGTTGTACATGGGCACCCCGGCGACGATCAGGTCGGCGCCGGTCAGCTCATCCACCAGGATGTCGCTGGTGGCCAGCGTCTCGTCCATCCAGGGTTCCCGCCGGTCGGATGGCGTAAACGCGGCGTGGATCCAGTCGCCGCCGACCGGCGGCGGGGGATTCGCTCCGAGGTCGCGGTAAAGCACCGGGTCGTGCGGGCGCGCCGCCCTCCAGCGCTCCACGAACCGGGCGCTCAACCGGCGTGTATGGGAGCCATGGGGTTGGTAATCGGATCGGCCGGACCGGGCGCTGGCATCGATGTGGAGCAGGGTGGTCATTGCGTCCTCGCTGGATGAGGCAGGCTCAGCTGCCTGCATTGACCGCCAGCGTGAAACTGGAAAGTCCAACGGACAAACGATAGTTTTTCGCGACATGGATGAATTGAACTCATCCGGGAGGGACTCATGCGAAAACTTCCGCCGCTGGCTTCGCTGCGTGCCTTCGAGGCGGCGGTGCGCCACCTGAGCTTCAAGCGCGCCGCCGAAGAACTGGCGGTGACGCCCACCGCCGTCAGCCACCAGGTGCGCCAGCTGGAGGACCGGCTGGGCGTGCGCCTGTTCGAACGGCATCCCCGCCAGGTGGTTGCTACCGCCGCCGCGATGGAGCTCTACCCAGTGCTGCGTGATGGCTTCGATGCCTTTGCGCGCGCGCTGGACTCGGTCGCCCACCGCCGCGCCCGACGCAGCCTCACGCTGTCGGCGACCAGTGCGTTCGCAGCGCGCTGGCTGGTGCCGCGCATCGCTTCGTTCCGCCGTGCCCACCCAGGGCTCGACCTGCGCCTGCATGCCTCGGACGAGCCGGTGCGCCTGGAGGGCCGCGACATCGACGCCGCCATCCGCTACGGCCGCGGGCCGTACCCGGGCTTCGTCGCCCTGCCGCTGGCGGCCGACCAGTTCGCCCCCGTGTGCAGCCCCGCGCTGCGCCTGCGCCGGTGCGCCGACCTCGGGCGCTGGCCGCTGCTGCATTTCGAATGGCGGCACCGGCGCGCCGACAACCCGACCTGGCGGCGCTGGCTGGAACAGGCGGGCATGAGCGGCGTGCTGCCGGAGTCGGGCGTGGTTTTCAGCGACGAGAACCACGCGATCCAGGCTGCGCTGGCCGGCCAGGGCGTGGCCTTGCTCAGCCTTTTGCTGGTGGGACCGGACTTGCGCAGTGGCGCGCTCGTGCAGCCGTTCGGGCCGGTGCTCGAGGGCTACCGTTACCACCTGGTCCACGCGCCGGACGCGCCCAGGCGCGACGAACTGGCTGCGCTGGCGGACTGGTTGCAGGCAGAAATGGACGGCGAAGCGGTCGCTCCTACCGCGGCACGCGGTAGCCGCCGGGCACGCCGCGCGGGCTCAGCGTGAGCTGCCAGAGCTGGTCGCGGCGGCTGCGGAAGACCGCGGCGGAGACGCCCAGGTAGTAGTGCCACATACGGCGGAAGCGTTCGTCGTAATGGTGCGACAGTGCCGGCCAGGCGGCATCGAAGTTGGTGCGCCAGGCGGTCAGGGTCCTGTCGTAGTCGGCGCCGAAGTTGTGCCAGTCCTCGACCACGAACAGGCCTTCGAGCGCCGTGGCCGTCTGGCTCATCGCCGGGATCATCGAGTTGGGGAAGATGTATTTCTCGATCCACGGGTCCGGCCGCGAAGGCTGGCCGTTGCTGCCGATGCAATGCAGCAGGAACAAGCCGTCCTCGCCCAGGCAGCGCCGCGCCACCTCGAAATAGCTGCGGTAGTTGAGCGCGCCCACGTGCTCGAACATGCCGATCGACATGATCGCGTCGAACGGCTCGTCCAGCTCGTGGTAGTCCTGCAGGCGGATCTCCACCGGCAACCCAACGCACAGCGCCTGCGCGTAGGCCGCCTGCTCCTGCGAGACGGTGATGCCCACGCCCTGGACTCCGTAGGTCTCCGCCGCGTACTTGAGCGCCTCGCCCCAGCCGCAGCCGATGTCGAGCACTCGCTGGCCGGGCTTGAGTTGCAGCTTGCGGCAGATCAGGTCGAGCTTGGCGACCTGGGCGTCGTCCAGGTTGGTCGCCTGGGCCCAGTAGCCGCACGAGTACACCAGCCGTTCCCCCAGCATGGCCTGGAACAGGTCGTTGCCCAGGTCGTAATGCGCCTTGCCGATCTCGAAGGCGTGCTCGCCGCGCTGCAGGTTCACGAAGCGGGCTTTGAGGTGGGCGATCAGGGTATCGAGGGTGCGCAGCTCGTCGTCGATCTGTGCGCGCAGCAGTTGGGTGAACAGGCCGGGCAGGTCGTCGCTATCCCACCATCCGTCCATGTAGGCCTCGCCCAAGCCGAGCGAGCCGTGCGCGAACACGCGGGCGTAGAGGCGATCGTCGTGCACGCACATGTCGCAGGGCGGCTTGTCGGCGGCACGGACACCGGCCAGCGCGAGCAGGTCGATCGCGCGCTGCTTGATGGACTGCTGGCGGAAGGGCATGCGGTGCTCCTTCAGACGGCGGCACGCCTCACTGCGCGCCCAGAACTCCAAAGCGTATGGTCGAGGTTGCATACACGGCGTGGACGCCAGCCTCACGCACGCGGGCGAGCAGAGCGTCGGCCTGCGCCGGCCGGAGCAGGAACTCGACCTTCACCGGCAGGTTGTCCGCTAGCTCGAAGAACGCTTCCTCGTGCAGGACGCCGTGGCGCCCGAAACCGGCGGTAGCGCGGAACACCGAGCCGCCACCGATGCCCTGCTGCCTGGCCTGTTCCAGCAGCCATTCGGACAGCAACCTGCCATCGTGGCGTGCGCGCAGGTGGACAAAGAAGCTCAGCTGTACGCCTTCGGTTGTCGTATCGCTCACGTCGGTCCTCCGTCGGCTTTGCAGGGAGCGCTCCGGAGCGCGACCCATGGATAGGTTTGCGTTGCTCCCGCGTCCGGGCCTACATGGCGCGCAGGAGCCCGCGGGTGAGCGCGATGCCGAGCAGGGTCAGGCCGATCGAGCCCACCAGGTGCACCATCAAATGGCCGCCGAACCAAAGGTACTGCTGGCGCAGCAGCAGGGTGGAGGATTCCGCCGAGAAGGTGGAGAAGGTCGTCAGGCCGCCCAGGAAGCCGGTGAACACGAACAGGCGCAGCTCGGGTGGCAGCGTCTGGAAGTGGTCCCACACGCCCATCGCGCCGCCCATCAGCAGGCCGCCGAGCAGGTTGGCGAGCAGCGTGCCCGGCGGAAGCGTTGGAAAGAGATGGTTGAGCAGACTGCCGAGCAGCCAGCGCAGCCAGCAACCGAGCGCGCCGCCGAAGCCGATGGCAAGGAATCCGATGTAACCCACGAGAGCGCCTCCCTGAAAGGTCGAAATCCCGGACCTCCGCGCTGCGGGCACGCGCCCGCACCCGGAGCGTCCGGTGTGCAGGCATCATCAACCCCTCGCTCGGGGCGGTTCGTTCCGTGAGGAACGGGAGGCATGCCATCTCCCATCCGGCGGATGCTAGCCGATGGCCGTGTGCCAGGCCAACGGCGCTGCTACGGGAGCAGCCGGTGGAGCGTGGCATACTCGCCGCCGCTTCCCGGCGTGATCCGATGACCACGACTCCCTCCCCCATCCGGCGCAGCCTGCCCTGGTTGCTGGCCGGGCTGTCGATGATCGGCCCGTTCTCGATCGACGCGGTGTTCCCGGCTTTTCCGCTGATCGGAACACGCTTCGGCGTGGACGAGGTGGCGTTGCAGCAGCTGCTCAGCATGTACCTGCTGACCTACGCGGTGATGAGCCTTTTCCACGGCGCGATCTCCGACGCGATCGGGCGCAAGCCGGTCATCGTCGCGGGCATGCTCGGTTATGCGCTGGCCTCGGCCGGCGCGGCGCTGTCGACCTCCTTCGGCATGCTGCTGGCGTGCCGTGGCATCCAGGGCGCCTGCGCCGGCGCTGGCCTGGTGGTGGGACGGGCGGTGATCCGCGACAGCCTCGAGGGCGAGGCCGCGCAGCGGCTGATGTCGCAGGTGATGATGATTTTCGGCGTGGCGCCGGTGATCGCGCCGATGGTGGGCGCGCAGCTGCTCGGCCTGGGCGGCTGGCACGGCATCTTCTGGGTGCTGACCGGCTTCACCCTGATGCTGGCGGTGCTGCTGGTGTGGCAGCTGGACGAAACCCACCCGCCGGCGGCGCGCAGCCGTTTCGCGCTGAAGCCGCTGCTGGCCGGATACGTCGCGTTCGGCCGCGACCGGCCGTTCTGGCCATTGCTGATTTCCAGTTCGGTGAACTTCGCCGGCCTGTTCCTGTTCATCGCCTCGGCGCCGCGGATCATCCGTGAGCTGCTGGGCCTGTCGGCGCAAGGCTTTCCCTGGCTGTTCATCCCGGTGGTGGTGGGCCTGGTCGCCGGCGCCTGGTTGTCAGGGCGGCTGGCCGGCCGGCGCGGCGTAGGCTTCACGGTGAACCTGGGCTACGCGGTGATGCTGCTGGCCTGTGCGCTGCACGTGGTCCTCGCACTCGCGCTACCGCAGCCGCGGCTCCCATGGTCGATGCTGCCGCTGGTGCTGCACGGCGTGGGCGTGCAGCTGGCCTTCCCGACGCTGACCCTGTTGCTGCTGGATCGCTTCGCGAAAAGGCGCGGCGGCATCTCCTCGGTGCAGGCCTTCGCCAGCCTGCTGCTCAACGGTGCCGTGGCGGGCGTGCTCTCGCCGCTGCTTTCGAGCGACTTGCTGCACCTGGCGCTGGGGGCGAGCGTGCTGACGATGGTAGGGGCGATGTCGTGGGGCTGGTACCGACGCGTCACACGGGCGCCGCGCACGCCGCCACCGCGCGACATCGAATTGCAGGCGCAGATCGCCGAGCCACGTTGAGTAGCGCTGCCCTGTCCGCGGACAGGCGCGCCGGCATGACTTCCGCCAGTCGGCCGTATCGCGATGGCCGTCTATCCTGCGCGACATCCTCCGCTTTCCCATCTCCCCGATGCGCCCTTACGCACGCCATTGCGCCATGCGCGCCCTGATCGCCTCGTTCGCCCTGCTGGCGCTGCCCGCCATGGCGGTGGAGGTGGACGGCCACATCGATCCGGTCGAATGGCAGGGTGCCCGGCACATCACCGACTTCCGCAAGGTGCAGCCGCTCAACGGCGAGCCGGGAAGCCTGCCGACCGAGGCGTGGGTGCTGTCCACGCCGGACGGCCTGGCGATCGCGTTCCGCTGCATCCAGCCGCCGGGCGTGCCGCGCACGCACCAGCGCATCCGCCGCGACGAGCAGGCGCAGGTCGATCGCGTGAACCTGATGGTCGACTTCGACGGCGACGGGCGCACCGGCTACAACTTCATGGTCACGCTTGCCGACGACATCAACGACGCGGTGGTGACCCAGGAAACCCAGTTCAACACCGATTGGGACGGCAACTGGAAGCACGCCTCCAGCGAGGATGCGCAGGGCTGGAGCGTGGAGATGCTCATTCCCTGGTACATCGCGCCGATGCGCGGCGCGGTCGGCGGCGAGCGCACCATCGGCCTGTACCTGGATCGCGTGATCGGCTCGACCGGCGAGCGCGACGCCTGGCCGGTGGCCAGCTTCAACAAGCCGCGCTTCGTCTCCGACTTCAAGCCGGTGACGCTGCCGGCCTACACGCAGTCGCTGTTCGCGATCACGCCCTACGTTGTCGGGCTGCGCGACCAGGTGCACGGCGCGAACAGCTTCAAGGGTGGCGCGGACATCTTCTGGAAGCCGAACGGGCAGACCCAGCTCACCGCGACGATCAACCCCGACTTCGGCCAGGTGGAGAGCGACGACCTGGTAGTGAATTTCGGTGCCGAGGAAACGTTCTTTACCGACAAGCGGCCGTTCTTCACCGAGAACCAGGGCATCTTCGACTTCGGCCTCCTGATCGACAACAGCCAGCTGATCTACACCCGCCGCGTGGGCGGGCCCGCCGACGATGGCAACGGCTCCGGCGACGTGACGGGCGCGGTCAAGCTCAACGGCAGCGTGGGTGGCACCCAGTATGGCGTGCTGGCGGCGCAGGAGAGTGGCGAGGCCGGGCGCACGTTCTCGGCGCTGCGCCTGATCCACGACTACGGCACGCAGACGCTGGGCATGATGGCCACGCGCGTGGAGCGCCCCTGGCTCGACCGCGATGCGGACGTGCTTGGCATCGACCACAAGTGGCAGCCGAACGCCCAGCTCACCGTCACGAGCAACGTGGTCGGCAGCGCGATCGACCAGCGCGGAACCACCGTGCGAGGGGTCGGCGCGACATCGATCGTCGAGTACGAAATGAACGAGCGCTGGAGCCAGCAATGGATCGCCATGCACTTCGACGACAAGCTCGATCTCAACGACTTCGGCTACCTGCCTCGCAACAGCCTCAACTACGTGCACTACGAGGTGCGCCGGCGATTCGCCGATTTGCCGGCCGATTCACGCTACGCCTCCCATCTGTGGCACTGGCGCATCATCGGCATGGACAACGACCACGGGCTGTCGCTGCAGCGGCAGTTCCGCGTGATCCGCGAGAGCCTGCTGCGCGACGGTGGACAGGAGGACTGGCAGCTCAACCTCGACGCACCGGCGCACGATGACCTGCTTACCCGCGGCCACGGCGCGCTGCGGATTCCGCACAACGCGCTGCTGGACTGGGAGCGCCAGAGCCCGCGCAAGGGCAACTGGGCTTGGGAATCGGAAGTGACGCTCAAAGGGAGCGATCGCGTCGGACTGAAGCGGGTGGGCTACGCCGCGCAGTTCCAGCCGACCTATTTCATCAACGATGCCTTCAGCCTGTTCACCGGCGTGACCTACGAGTTCGACCCGGATTGGCTGGTGTGGCAGCACGACAACCTGATCGGAAGCTTCGACAGCCACCAGATACTGCTCGACGCGGGCGTCAACTGGAACATCGGCAACCGCCAGGAGCTGCGCGTGAAGCTGCAGGCGCTGGGCCTGGACGCGCGGCTGCTGCAGGCCTACCGCGTCAACGGCGACATGCGCGCGGTTCCTGCCGACGACCCGGTGAACGACTTCAGCGTGCGCAACCTTGGCTTCCAGATCCGCTACCGCTACGAACTGGCTCCGCTGTCGGACCTCTACGTGGTGTACGGACGTGGCGGCTATGCGCTCGATCCGCGCTACAGCGAAGCCGGCAGCCAGTTCGGCCGCAGCTTCGACCTGCGAGACAGCGAACAGCTGCTGGTGAAGCTCGCCTACCGGTTCGAGCTGTAGATCCAAACCGAAGGGCGGTTGGCCGTTGACGCCCCCCGGCGCATGCTGAGCGCATGACACCGGATTTCATCGCCTCGTTGCTTGGACGCCCGGCCATCGCGCTGCCGCGGGCGTTCTACGCGCGCGATCCGCGCGAGGTGGCTCCCGATCTCCTCAACAAGGTGCTGCTGAACGCCGACGGGCGCAGTGGGCGGATCGTGGAGACCGAGGCCTACTGTGGCGCGATGGACCCAGCGGCGCATTCCTGGCGCGGGCGCACGGCGCGCAACGCGACCATGTTCGGGCCGCCCGGGCGGCTCTATGTGTATTTCACCTATGGGATGCATTGGTGCTGCAACCCGGTGTGCGGCGAGGAGGGCGAGGGCGTGGCGGTGCTTCTGCGCGCCCTGGCACCGCTGACCGGGCTCTCCGCGATGCGGCAGGCGCGTCCACGCTGCCGGCACGATCGCGACCTGTGCCGCGGGCCCGCGCGGCTTTGCCAGGCGCTGGGCATCGACGGCGTGCAGGACGGCATCGATCTGGTCGAAGGGACCGGAGGTTTCGTCCTCGTGGATGATGGCCTGGCCCCTCCGACGCAGCCAGGGGTTTCGGCGAGGATCGGCATCACCCGCGCGGCAGAGGCGCCATGGCGCTGGTACGTGCAAGGCGACCGGCATGTGTCGCGCTAGGACAAGCTTGACGCTCGCTTGATCTCCGCGGGCGGACGGTGGGGCGAATCCATCGAGGAGAGCGGCCATGCCTTACAAGTCCACCAGCGACCTGCCCGACGCCGTGCGCGACAACCTGCCCGAGCACGCGCAGGACATCTTCAAGGAGGCGTTCAACAGTGCCTGGGACGAGTATGCGGATCCGGACAAGCGCCGGGGCAGGGAATCGCAGGAGGAGGTTTCGTTCAAGGTCGCCTGGTCGGCGGTGAAGAACGAGTACGAGAAAGGGAGCGACGACAAGTGGCACCGGAAGTAGGGCGTGCGCTTGCAGCCCTCGTCCCCCTTGCGAGGCAAGGGCGGGGAGGCTCGTTGCTGGCCGATCTTCCAGGTTGGATCGTGAGCCTTCGGCTAGCCCGGCCCATCAACCCCGGCGGGACAGGAAACTGATGCGTCAGGCCAGCCCGCGGACCGTGAGGAACGCCAGCGCCTCGGCGGCATCCTGCTCGAACCATGCCCGCGTCGATCCGAGCCGGAAGCTGTAGCCCCAGGTGTCCATGTCGGCCATCAGCCGTGCGCGACCGACGCCCGGCAGTTCGTCGGCGAGCAGGATCTGCAGGTAGCAGGTGGCGTCTTCCTCTTCCACCGAATCGGTGGCGTCGGTATGCACCTGGGCGCGGCGATCTGACGGAAGCACCAGCAGGTGGCAGGCCTCGTGCAGCAGCGAGTGCACTGGCGTGTCGTTACGCGCGTAGACAGCCGTACCGATGATCCCGGCCTCCTCGTCGCCCCAGTAGCTGCCGGGGATCGGCTCGCCCGCGGGCACGCGATGCAGCGCCAGGCCGTGGCGTGCAAGCAGGGCGGCAGCAGCGTCGAAGCCGATGTCGGCCAGGCGCAGGACGTCAGTGGTGTTCATGAGGGCGTGGGTAGGGCTTCAGCCCACGGCACCGCTGCCGCGAGGTGGGCTGTGGCCCACCCTGCGGGTTACGGCGTGCCGGCGGCCTTGCCGTCGGGCAGGGCGACCGAAAGCTCCAGCACCTCATGGCCGCTGTCGCGCTCGACGTTGATGTTGATCGCGTCGATGTCGACGTGAACGTATTTCTTGATCACCTCGAGCAGCTCATTGCGCAGCAGCGGCAGGTAGTCCGGCGCGCCGCGGGTGGAGCGCTCCTGCGCCACGATGATGCGCAGGCGTTCCTTGGCGACCGAGGCGGTGGGTTCCGGCTTGCGCTTGAGGAAATCCAGAATGCCCATCACGCTCAACCTCCGAATACGCGCTGGAGAAAGCCCTTCTTGGCCACTTCGGTGAAGCGCAGGGGGCGATCTTCGCCGAGGATGCGTGCGACCGTATCGCGGTAGGCATGGCCGGCGTTGGAATTCTCATCCAGGATCACCGGCACGCCGGCGTTGGAGGCAGCCAGCACGTTCTCCGATTCGGGAATCACGCCCACCACTAGGATGCCCAGGATTTCCTCGACGTCCTTGACGCTGAGCATCTCGCCCAGCGCCACGCGCGCGGGGTTGTAGCGGGTCAGCAGCAGGTGCTGGGTGATCGGGCCTTCGTCGCGTTCGGCGCGGCGCGTCTTGCTGGCGAGCAGGCCCAGGATGCGGTCCGAGTCGCGCACCGAGGACACCTCGGGATTGACCACCACCACCGCGTGGTCGGCGAAGTACATCGCCAGGTGCGCGCCCTTCTCGATGCCGGCGGGCGAATCGCACACGATGTAGTCGAAGCCGTCCTTGGACAGGTCGTCGAGCACCTTCTCGACGCCTTCCTGGGTCAGCGCGTCCTTGTCGCGGGTCTGGCTGGCGGCCAGCACGAACAGGTTCTCGTGGCGCTTGTCCTTGATCAGCGCCTGCTTGATCGTGGCCTCGCCGTGCACGACGTTGACGAAGTCGTACACCACGCGCCGCTCGCAGCCCATGATCAGGTCCAGGTTGCGCAACCCGACGTCGAAGTCGATCACCGCAACCTTCTTGCCGGCCATTGCCAGCCCGGTGGCCAGCGAGGCGCTCGTGGTGGTCTTGCCGACGCCGCCTTTGCCAGACGTGACGACGATAATCTCAGCGCTCAAGGGCTCTTCTCCGGAATGCTTGGGTGGGAATCGCGCCGGTCACAGCCGGGCGATCATCAATTTTTCACCATCGAGCCAGCATTGCACAGCCTGGCCTTCGAGGTCCTTGGGGATCTGTTCAAACACGCGGTAGTGGCCGGCAATGGCCACCAGTTCGGCGCGGAAATCGGACACGAAAATGCGCGCCTTCTCGTCGCCCTGCGCACCGGCCATGGCGCGGCCGCGCAGGCTGCCGTAGACGTGGATGGAGCCGTCGCTTATCACTTCGGCGCCGTTGGCGATCGCGCCGGTGAGCACCAGGTCGCGGTCGCGCGCATAGACCTGCTGGCCCGAGCGCACGGTGCCGTCGTGGTGTTGCGCGCCCAGCGCCGGGCCGGCGGGCGGCGCGGCGTGGATCGGTTCGCGCACCGGTTCGGGACGGGGCGGGGGCGCGGCGGCCGGCGCAGCGGCGGGCGGCGCGATGCTGCCGCCGTCGGCCGGCTCATACGCGGCGCGGAACTTGGCGATCAGCGGCAGGCCCATGCGCTGGGCCAGCGCCTCGGTGGCGCTGGTGCCGTAGGCCAGTCCGACCGGCAGCATGCCGGCGCTGCGCACCGCCTCGAGCAGCGCATCGACGGTACCGTCGTCGGGCAGGTCGAGCAGGTGCGAAAGGTCCAGCACCACGGCGGCGCGGGAGAACAATTGCGGTGCCGAGCGCACGCGGCGTTCAAGCTCTTCGCAGAGCGCGGCGGCATCCACGCGCCGCACGCGCACGCAGGCGATGCCGACCTGGCCGAAGCGCAGGTCGCAACTTTCAGTCGTATCCATCTTTACGGTCACGGATGCCGCTCTCCGGCAACGAGGCGCGGCTGGGAGGGGAGGGAGGAGTGGGCGAGCGGCAACTGGCGCTCGGCGAGCCAGGGTTCGTCCGGCAGGCCGCCGTTCTCGAGCCAGGTCTCGCGCACGTAGGCGTAGCTGGGCAGGTCCTTGGCCAGCAGGCTGACCTGTGGGCCGGAATCGCCCATGCGCTGCTGACCGACTTCCTGAAAACCATAGGTCCCGTGGAACAGCACGACCACGTCATCGCGCGGCTCCAGGAACACCTCGCAGGTGAGCAGCGGCACGCGCACCTCGGCGTAGCTGGTGACGTCGCAATAAAGAATGCGGCCCAGGCCGTGGCGGCGGTACGCGTTGCCGATCACGATGCGGTCGATGTAGACGAACGACTCGTAGTGTTCGGCAAACCAGCGGTAGTTGGGGCTGTCGTAGTTGCCGCCGTCGCGCAGGGCCATCAGGAAGCCGGCCAGCTGGCCGTCGATTTCGGCGACGCGGAAATAGTCGGCACGCTCGTAGAAGTAGCGCAGCTGCGCGGCGTCCAGGGCGAGGATGGAGCGGCCGGCGGCGTTGTTGAGCGCCAGCACGGCATCCAGATCGTGCTCGCGCACGTCGCGGATGGCTAAGGCCATTCGTTGCTCCGCAGATAAACAGTCAGATCGGTGGGCTGCCAGGGGCGTCCCGCAAGGGCGCATTATGGCATGCGATGGCAGGGCGCACACCCTGCGCGCGGCTGTAAAACCTTTGTAAAACGCGAGCCTGCGTGACCGGTGGCAGGGTGACTTTCCGCGCATTGCGCGAGGCTGGCGTGGGCCTATGATGCCGGTATGTCCTGGACCAATTTCAACCATATCCGGCTGCTGCGGCTGACCGGGCTGTTCACCTACCTCTGCGTGGCGCTGCCGCTGTTGCCCGGCAGCTGGAGCCTGGCCCAGGTCAATGCGTGGTGGAGCAACCCGAACATTTCCGGCTGGATCCTTTCCTACCTGGTGTTCGGGCTGACCTACCTGCTGCTGACCGGCCGCTCGGGCATGAGCCGGCAGAGCGGTCGCGCGCAGGTGCTCAAGCTGTTCGGCCTGGTGGTGCTGACCGGCTCGGCCGTGGCGATGGGCTGGTTCAGCCAGAGCGGCCTGTCGGCGATGCTGATGCTGGTGATCGCGGTGGTCTTGCCCTGGCAGTTGCCGGTGGTGGCGGGGCTGGTGTGGATGCTGGCGCAGAACCTGATGCTGATCCCGATCATCGCCAGCTACATGGGCTGGACGATCGTCACCGCGTTCCTGCAGGTATGCATGTACTTGGGCATCTCGGCGCTGGCGTTCTTCACCTCGATGGTGGCGAGCCAGCAGACCGAGGCGCGCGAGGCGCAGCGGCGGCTCAACTCCGAACTGCGCGCCACCCGCGCACTGCTGGCCGAATCGACCCGCATCGCCGAGCGCATGCGCATCGCGCGCGAGCTGCACGACCTGATCGGCCACCACCTCACCGCGCTCAGCCTCAACCTCGAAGTGGCCAGCCATCTGGCCAACGACGCCTCGGCCGAGCACGTGCGCAAGGCGCAGGCGACCGCGCGGCATCTGCTGTCGGATGTGCGCGAGGCGGTCAGCGAGCTCCGCCAGGACGACGCCATCGACCTGACCCAGGCGCTGCGCAGCCTGATCGAGGGCGTGCCCGGGCTGTCCGTGCACGTTGACACGCCGCCGCGGTTCAGCGTGGAGGATCCGCGTCGCGCACAGGTGCTGCTGCGCTGCGCGCAGGAGATCATCACCAACTGCGCCAAGCATGCTGGCGCGCGTCAGCTCTGGCTGACCTTCGCCTATGCCGATGCCAACCAGATCGGGTTGCACGCGCGCGACGACGGCCGCGGCGCGGCGCACTTCAAGCCCGGCAACGGCCTTTCCGGCATGCGCGAGCGGCTGGCGGAGTTCGGCGGCAGCGTCGCGGTCGATACTGCCGTCAGCGAGGGATTCGCGCTGACCGTGCGGCTGCCGCTGGGCGAGGCGCTGGAACTGGCCCATTCGCCATCCCGGCTCGAACCGCCGGCGTTGAGCATGTCATGACGCCGGGCTGGCGCGTCCCATGCCAGAATGGCGGGCAGCGCCCGGCGCCACGGTCGCGCGGAAAGCGCACCATCACCGCACTATCGAGGAACCGCGATGATTTCCGTCTGTCTCGTCGATGACCAGAACCTGGTGCGCCAGGGCGTCCGTTCGCTGCTGGACCTGGCCGAAGACATCCGTGTGGTCGCCGAGTGCGTCGACGGCGCGCAGGCAGTGGCCGACATTCCGCGGATCAAGCCTGACGTCGTGCTGCTGGATCTGCGCATGCCCAACATGAGCGGCCTGGAAGTGCTGCAGGCGCTCTCGGCGCGCGGCGAGCTTCCGCCGACCATCATCCTGACCACCTTCGACGACGACCAGTTGGTGCTGCAGGGCCTGAAGGCCGGCGCGCGCGGCTACCTGCTGAAGGATGTCTCGCTGGAGCAGTTGGTCGAGGCGGTGCGCACCGTCGCCGCCGGCGGCTCGCTGGTGGCACCGATGGTCACCCAGCGGCTGCTGGCCGGGGTGGGGCGCATGCAGAACCAGTTCACCAGCCTGGAGCAACCGGACCCGCTGACCGAGCGCGAGACGGAAATCCTGCGCCTGCTGTCGGGTGGCTATTCCAACAAGGAAATCGCCAACTCGCTGAAGGTCGCCGAGGGAACGGTGAAGAACCATGTGTCGAACATTCTTTCCAAGCTCGGCGTGCGCGACCGCACCCGTGCGGTGTTGAAGGCGCTGGAGCTGGGCATCGTCTGATTCGTCGGCCTGCGCCAAGCGCGCAGGCGCAGCCCGCCGTCGGGAGCCGGGCGCGACGGGCGGATACTGCACTGGACTGGTCTGCGGGGTCGCCTGCGCTCGTCCCGGGGAGCGATCGTAGGAGCCGCCCGCAGCCCGTCTCAGGCCGTTTTCACGGCGCCCAGACAGGCCCCTGCGCGCCCGATGGCGTTCCAGCCCGCGAGCAAGTACCATCCCAAGCTTCGGTATTTCGCCGACCCTCGCCGTGCCTTCCTCCGGGGTCAACCCCGTGGCGCGGAATCCGACGGGAACCTTATAGCGCTGCGCGGAAAAACGCTCGGAGAACCCAGGTAATGATGCGTGTTCTTGAATTCATTGTGGCCCTGATCATCGTCGCCGTGGTCGGTGTCGTGGTAGGCGTGATCATGCCCGGCAGCGGCCATGTGGAACGATCGTTGGTCTTCGGCAAGGACATGCGCCAGGTCTACGATGTCCTCAACAACTTCCGCCGCTTCGAGGACTACTCCTCGCTCCGCCAGGAAGACCCGAAAATCCAGTTCAAGCTTTCCGGAAAGGCCTATGGCCCTGGCGCGGAAGTCAGCTGGACCAGTGACAACGATCGCGTCAGCGACGGCAAGCTGACCATCGCCAGCGCCGACCCCGATTTCTACAAGGTCGACAACACCGTCAACGAAGCCAAGGTCGTCTGGAACCTCGACAACGACTGGCGCGGGCAGGACAAGCACTTCACGCTGGACATGGAGCGCCAGGGCAGCCGCCATCAGCTGACCAAGGTCACCTGGTCCTATGACGTGGCTTACGGCTTCAACCTGGTCAATCGCTATTCGAACCTGTACATCCACGGCGATCCGGATTCGTTGATCCAGACCAGCCTGGGCAACCTGCAGAACGTGCTGGCGGCGGTGCCCAACATCGATTACGGCAACCTGGTCCCGTACATCCGTCCGACCCAGCCGACCCCGATGCTGCTGGTCTCCAGCTCGATCCCGCGCAGCGGCGGCCTGGCCGCCCTGGACGATGCGACCGCCACCGCCGTCAAGCAGATCCAGGACGCCGCCAAGAAGCTGGGCGTGAACGTGGTCGGCCCGCGTGTGATCTTCACCACCAACTTCGGCGACCAGAACTACACCTTCGATGTCGGCATGCCGATCGACGCCACCAGCCTGACCGTGGCCGGTCAGAGCCAGGAGCTGACCGCGCCGCAGCCGCCCAAGCTCGGCGAGGAAGAGGAACCGGCCGAGGCTTCCAGCGCGCCGGCCAGCGCCAGCAGCGCCGCCGGCGCCAAGCCGGCCGGTCCGCAGCCGGGCGACCATGACCGCTTCGGCCGCCTGATCGTGGACAACAACGTGCGCGCCACGCTGGCCTTCGGCGGTCCTGCCCTGGTGGGCGTGTGGAACGGTACCGCCGCCGGCGTGCCGCAGACCCGCGAGATGCTCAAGGCCTACGCGCAGACCCACGGCTACAAGTTCGACGAAGTGACCAACCGCCTGTACGACATCGAAGTGCAGCCGGAGGCGAAGGACAAGGGCGGCAACATCACCACCTACGCCAAGTACGACGTCTACCTGCCGCTGCTGGGCGACGATGTCCCGGAGCAGACTCCCGAGCAGGCCGCTGGCATCCCGCAGCCGACCCTCGAGCCGGCGCCGGCCAGCAGTGCTTCGGCGCCCGCCTCCAGCGCCTCGGCGCCTGCTCCGGCCGGCACCGCCGCTGCTCCGGCCGAGGCTGCCAGCGCAGGCCAGTAAGCCCGCGCGGTTCGTCCTTCGAAATCCTGCCCGCCTCGCGCGGGCAGGATTTTTTTTGTCCGCAAGGTTGGCGCCTGAGCTGCCTGTCCCGGTGGTCGACGGCCAACGCGTGGCGCGACCGATCGCTGTCGCCTGCGCCGCCATGGACCGGTAGTCGCGTCAACCTGCTGAACCGCGCGGCAGGACACAACTCCCCCACCTTCCGCATGGCAGCCTGCTTCGCGCAGGGGAAGCAGCGCCGCCTGGAGGCGGCCATTCGGGAGGGAGCAACGCATGTCGCATCACCATCACGCGACCCACAAGGGTCGCGCAGGATCTGTCGTGCCGCGCACGGGCCTGGCCGTCCTCGCACTGGGATTGTGTCTGCCCGCACTGGGCCAGCAGGCGCCCCGGGACGACGCGAAGGACAAGGGAAAGGTCACCGAGCTGGACAGCGTGCAGGTGATCGGATCGCGCGCCAAGGACCGCACGGCTGCGGAGGCGGTGGCGCCTGTCGACGTCATCAGTGCCGAACAGCTGCAGGACGCCGGCGTGGTCGAAGTGGGACAAGCGCTGCAGATGCTCGAGCCGAGCTTCAATTTCTCGCGCACATTCGTCAGCGATGGCACCGACATCCTGCGTCCGGCAACGTTGCGCGGCCTCGGTCCGGACCAGGTGCTCGTGCTGGTCAACGGCAAGCGCCGCCACCAGCAGGCCCTGGTGAACGTGCAGCAGACCGTGGGCCGCGGCTCGGCCGGCACCGACATCAACGCCATTCCGATCTCGGCGATCGAGCGCATCGAGGTGTTGCGCGACGGTGCGGCGGCCCAGTACGGCTCCGACGCGATCTCCGGCGTGATCAACATCGTCCTGAAGAAGCAGACTGGCCGCACCGACGTTTCGCTCGAAAGCGGACAGACGTACAAGGGCGACGGCCTGATGCGCCAGGGCAGCGTCAATACGGGGATCAAGCTCGGCGGGGATGGCTACCTCGACCTCACGCTCGAATACCGCAAGCGGGACGCCACCAACCGCGCCGGGCTGGACACGCTGCGCGTGGATCCGCCGCGCGTCACCCAGCGCCTGGGCGATGCAGACGCCAAGGATGCCTACTTCTGGCTCAACGGCGGTCTGCCGGTGGCAGGTGGCGAGCTGTACTGGTTCGGCGGCGTTTCCAAACGAGACGGCAGCTCGTACGGCTTCTTCCGTCCGGCGGGCGACAACCGCACGGTGCCGGCGCTCTATCCGGACGGTTTCCTGCCCAACATCGTCACCACGGTGAAGGACGCCTCGCTGGCCGTGGGATTTCGTCGTCCGCTCGGCGACTGGGACCTGGACGTGTCGGTCAACCGGGGACGCAACCATTTCGGCTTCCACGAGGCCGATTCGGTCAACGTGAGCTGGTGGTACGAGCCGGCGCCGGGCGGCGGCATCTACGCGCAATCGCCCACCGAGGCCGACACGGGCAAGCTCAAGCTCACCGAAACCACCTTCAACCTGGACGTGCGCGGCCCGGTCGACTGGGGCGTGGGTGCCAATCCGCTGGACCTGGCCACGGGCGTGGAGTGGCGCAAGGACGAGTACGCGATCACCCCGGGCGATCCGGTGACCTACACCTACGGTCGGACGAACGACCGCGGCATTCCGATCTTCGGCCAGACCGGCGAGATCGCGCAGCCGGGCATGCAGGGCTTCCCCGGCTTCTCGCCCACCGAGGCGGTGAACGATGGCCGCCACAACTGGGCCTTCTACCTCGACGCCGAATCGCAGCTCACCGAACGCCTGCTGCTCGGTGCGGCGGCGCGCTACGAGAAATACTCGGACTTCGGCAACACCACCACCGGCAAGTTCTCGGCCCGCTTCGACGCAACCGACAGCTTCGCCGTGCGCGGCACGCTGGCCACCGGCTTCCGCGCGCCGGGCGTGCAGCAGATGTTCTACAGCCAGCGTTCGACGAACCTCGATCCGAGCGGCGTGCTGGTGGACACGTTGACCGCGCGGCAGGACAGCCCGGTCACCCGCGCCTTCGGCATCCAGCCGTTGAAGCAGGAAACCTCGCGCAGCGGCACGCTGGGCATCGTCTACAAGCCGATGGGCGACTTCACGCTCACCGCGGACGTCTACCGCATCGACATCGACGACCGCATCATCTTCTCCAGCAACATCGTGCCCGAGTCGGTGGGCACGGACGGCCAGCCGTGCGCGCCGGGCAACGGCAACTGCCCGATCCGGGCGATCCTCGATCCGCTCGGCGTGGGGCAGGTGCTGTTCTTCACCAACGCGATCGACACCCGCACCGAGGGCGCCGACGTGGTGGCGCAGAAGGGTTATGCCTTCGACGGCGGCAGCAGCCTCGATCTCACCGCGTTGCTGAGCTACAACCGCACCGAGGTGACCGGGCGCAAGTCGCAGTCGGCCATCCTGCCGCCGGAGAAGTTGTTCGACGACACGCAGGTCACCCTGGTCGAGGAAGGCCAGCCGCGCGTGCACCACATTTTGCAGGGCGTGTATCGCACCGGCGCCTGGGATTTCACGCTGCGCGGCAACTACTTCGGTCCGGTCAGCGGGCAGGGCTTCACGCCCGGGATCAAGCAGACCTGGGGCGGCAAGTGGCTGGCCGACGTGGCGCTGGGCTACCGCTTCTCCGACGCGGCCAGGCTCACGGTGGGCGCCGACAACGTGTTCGACACCTACCCGGACAAGTGGGATCCGGACACCGGCGCGCCGTTCCCGCAGCTGGGCTTTACCTATGGCTGGGAAACCATGCCGTTCGGCATGAACGGCGGCTTTTACTACGCTCGGGTGGATTTCCGCTTCTAGGCGGAAGCGCCCCATCCGGCCTTGGGGCACCTTCCCCCGCGTTCGCGAGGGGAAGGACCAAGTGCCGACTGTCGCCAGCGAGCGTCCCGCTTGCGGGGAGAAGGTGCCGACGGCGGATGGGGCAACCTGCCGCAGCCGCGCACCGTGCGCTAGAGTGACGAGCCAGTCCAAGTCCCGCGCCGCATGATCGAAGCCGACCGACTCACCCGCTGCTATGGCCGCCTCATCGCGGTGGATGCGCTGTCCATCCGCGCCGAGCCGGGCCAGGTGCTGGGACTGCTCGGTCCCAATGGCGCTGGCAAGACCACCGCGATGCGCATGATCGCCGGCTTCCTGACGCCCACCGCCGGCACCGCGCGGGTGTGCGGCCACGACGTGCAGCGCGAGCCGATCAAGGCCAAGCGCGCGCTCGGCTACCTGCCCGAGGGTGCGCCGAGCTACGGCGAGATGACCGTGCGCGAGTTCCTCACCTTCATCCTGCGCGTGCGTGCGCTGCCGGCCGAGGCGCGCTTCCGCCGCTTCGACGAGGTGGTCACGCACCTGCAGCTGGAGGACGTGCTCGAGCAGTGCATCGACACGCTGTCGAAGGGGCTGCGCCGGCGCGTGGGCCTGGCGCAGGCGATCCTGCACGATCCTCCCGTGCTGATGCTGGACGAGCCCACCGACGGCCTGGACCCGAACCAGAAACATGCCGTGCGCCGCCTGATCGACTCGATGGCGCGCGAACGCACGATCCTGATCTCCACCCACCTGCTGGAGGAGGTCCACGCGCTGTGCAACCGGGTGGTGATCATCGCCCGCGGCAAGCTGCTGGCCGATGCCACGCCGGCCGAACTGGAGGCGCGCTCGCGCTACCACGGGGCGGTGTCTTTCAGCGCACCCGGCAGCGGCGTGTCCCAGGAGATGCTCGGCCGCCTGCCGCAGGTGGCGGCGATCGAGGTCGATCCGCTGGACGGGCGCATCACCGTGTTCCCCAAGCCCGGCGCGCGCATCCTGGAACCGGTCGAGGACCTGCTGCGCCAGCAGGGCCTGGAGGTGTCGGAGATCCAGCTCGAGCGCGGCCGGCTGGATGAGGTCTTCCGCCAGATCACCATGGGGGAGGACGCCTGATGCATCCCGTCGCCGCGATCATGCGCCGCGAGCTGCGCAGCTACTTCGTCACCCCGGTCGCGTACGTGTTCCTGGTGATCTTCCTGGTACTGGCCGGGCTGCTCACCTTCTACGCTGGCGACTTCTACGAACGCGGGCTGGCTGACCTGCAGCCGTTCTTCGTGATCCACCCGTGGTTGTACTTGATCCTGGCGCCGGCGCTGTCGATGCGCATGTGGGCGGAGGAATCCAAGGCCGGCACGCTGGAGTTGCTGCTGACGCTGCCGGTGACGCTGGTACAGGCGATGCTGGGCAAGTTCCTCGCCGCCTGGTTGTTCCTCGGCCTGGCGCTGGCGCTGACCTTTCCGATCTGGATCACCGTCAACTACCTGGGCGACCCGGACAACGGCGTGATCTTCGCCGGTTACCTCGGCAGTTGGTTGATGGCTGGCGCGTTCCTGGCGATCGGCGCCTGCCTCTCGACGCTCACGCGCAGCCAGGTCGTGGCCTTCATCCTGACCGCGCTGGTGTGCGTGCTGCTGATCCTGGTCGGCCAGCCGCAGGTGCTGGATTTCTTCCAGGGCGCGCTGCCGCGCAAGCTGGTCAACGGTGTGGCGCACCTGTCGATGCTGCGGCACTTCGAGGCGATCGCACGCGGCGTGCTCGACGTACGCGACCTGATGTATTTCCTGCTCACCATCCTCGCCTGGCTCACCGCCGGCGTGCTGGTGCTCGACCTGAAGCGGAACCGCTGACATGCGCCACCTGCACATCGGCCGCCGCACCTGGCTGGTCGCCGCGCTGGTCGCCCTGACCCTGGCCTTCATCGGCATCACCCTGGCCAGCAGCCGCTGGCTGCAGACAGCGCGCGTCGACTTGACCGCCGACCACCTCTACACGCTCACGCCGGGCACGCAGCACATCATCGACGACCTGCACCGGCCACTGAAGCTTACGCTGTACTTCTCCGAACACGCTACCCGCGACCTGCCGCAGCTCCGAAGCTACGAACAACGCGTGCGCGAGATGCTGCAGGAGATGGTCGCCCGCTCGCGCGGACGCATCCGGCTGGCGGTGATCGATCCGGTGCCGTACTCGGACGATGAGGCCAGCGCCGAGGGCGGCGGCCTGACGCCGATCAACGGCGGCAGCAACGGCGAGCGGGTGTTCTTCGGCCTGGTCGGCAGCACCGTGCCGGGCACCGAGGGCGAAGGCGAGGATCGCAACCTGTCGATTTCGTTCTTCGACCCGGCACGCGAGACCTTCCTCGAGTACGACATCGCCAAGCTGCTCTACGAACTGGACCAGCCGAGCAAACCGCACATCGGGCTGATCAGCTCGCTGCCGCTGGCGGGCAACCCGGCGATCGGCGAGCCGCCGTGGGCGGTCGTGCAGCAGCTGGAGCAACTGTTCGATGTCAGGACGCTCGATGCCGGCACGCTCAGCCGCGTGGGCGACGACATCCAGGTGCTGCTGGTGGTGCATCCGAAGCGGTTGCCGGACGCCGCGGTCTATGCGCTGGACCAGTACGTGTTGCGTGGCGGACACCTGGTGGTGTTCGTCGATCCGGATGCCGAGCTGGACACCACGCCTTACGTGGACAGCAACGGCATGACCGACGACCACAACTCCGACCTGCCACGGCTGTTCGCGGCGTGGGGCGTGGCCTTCAACGCCGGTTCGGTGGTATTGGACCGCTCGCGCGCGCTGCAGATCGAGCTGGCGGGCACCAACCTCAACCATCCGGCGATGCTTGGCCTCGGACCGCAGGAGCTCAACCACAACGATGTGGTGACCGCCAGCCTGCAGCGCATCAACGTCTCCACCGCCGGCAGCTTCGACCTCGCGCCCGATGCGCAGACGCGCCTGCTGCCCTTGATCCAGAGCAGCGCCGAAGCCGAGAAGGTGTCCTCGCAGCGCGTGCTGGAGGCGGTCAGCGACCCGACCTCCCTGCTGCAGGGCTACCAGCCGGACAACCAGCATTACGTGATCGCGGCGCGCCTTCGCGGCACCTTCCACAGCGCCTTCCCGCAGCGTGCGCGTACGCCCGGACACCTGGCCGAATCGAAACCCGATTCCGAAGTCGTGCTGGTGGCCGACACCGACATCCTCAGCGACAGGCTGTGGGTCGAGATGCAGAACTTTCTGGGCCAGCCAATGCTGTCGGCCTTCGCCAACAACGGCGACTTCGCCACCAACCTGGCCGACAACCTGAGCGGCTCCTCGGCGCTGCTTTCCATCCGTGGGCGCTCGGCCTCGCAGCGGCCCTTCACCCGAGTGCGGGCGCTGCAGGCGGCGGCGGACCAGAAGTTCCTCGTGAAGAAGCAGGAGCTGGAGCGCGAGCTGGCCGAGACGCGGCAGCGGCTGGACGAGCTGCAGCCGGTCAAGGGCGGGCGCTCTGGCGGGGCCAGCGCGCAGCAGAAGAGCGAGATCGAGCAGTTCCAGCAGCGGCGGCTGGCGATCAACAAGGAGTTGCGCGATGTGCAGCATCAGCTCAATGCGGAGATCGATGCGCTGGGTTTGCGGTTGAAGGTGATCAACATCGTGCTGGTGCCTTTGCTGGTGACCCTGATCGGGCTGCTCTATGGCTGGCGGCGCGTGCGGCAGAGTCGGTCGCGGCCGAGCTAGGTTGATGGTTCAAAGGCTTTCGGACGCCGTGGGCGCCCGAGTCACTTTCTCTTGCTTGCCCAAGAGAAAGTAACCAAAGAGAAGGGCACCCCGATGGCGCGCCCTTCGGGTACACGGGCGGGGGGCGGGGTTTTTCGACGGGACTCCTGTCCCGACGAAAAACTGGCCGGCGTCCTGCCGGCCACCCTGCGGGCTGATCCGCCCCCCGCCCGCCGCTCCATAGGGGACCCGGGTAGAGCCAGAGCGCAAAGCCAGAGCGCAAAGCCATAGCGCAAAGCCAGAGCGCAAAGCCAAAACCAGGCGCAAAACCAGGCGCCTTTCTCATCGGGGGAAGCAGGTGGCGGCTGGTTGGTGCTTTTGAAAGACACGCTCCCTCTTCCCTCAGGAAAGAGGGATGGGGTGAGGGGCCGGGGCTCGCCTCGAACCGCCAGCCGCCAAGGCGGCAATCTGCCGCAAGCGCCCCGGCATCGCGCCGTGGGGTCTATCCTTGAAGGCTGGTGATCGTGCGGGTCGGTGATGGCGCTGTTGCTCAAATGGATCGTGCCGTGGGAGTTCTCGTGGGTGTTCCTCGCGAGTTTCCTCGTGGCCGCGATGCTGTACTGGCGTGGCTCGCGCGTGCTCGGCGTCAGCCTGGGGCGGCGCCTGTCGTTCTGGAGCGGCATGGCGATCATCTACCTGTCGCTGCACACCTACCTGGACTACTACGCGGAGCATGAGTTCTTCATGCACCGCATCCAGCAGGTATTGCTGCACCACCTGGCGCCGTTGCTGGTGGTGGCCTCCTTCCCGGTATCGGTACTGCGGGCGGGCCTGCCGCTGCAGTGGCGTGCGCGGGTACTGCGGCCGACGCAGCAGTCGGCGCCGTGGCGCGTGGTGAGTGCCGTGCTGTTCAACCCGGCGCTGGCGACGTTCCTGTTCATCGCGTTCATCCTGGTCTGGCTGATCCCGTCGATGCAGACACTGGCGATGCTGGACTGGCGCATCTACCGCTTCATGAACTGGACGATGCTCGGCAGCGGCTTCATCTACTGGGCGCTGGTGCTGGACCATCGGCCGCGCCCGCCCGGGCGGATGATTCCGGGGCTGCGCGTGCTGTCGCCGGCGATCACCATGACGCCGCAGATCCTGGCCGGCGCGATCGTCACTTTTTCCAAGACCGACCTGTATCCGATCTTCGAGATCTGCGGTCGCGCGTTCACCTTCAACGTGCTGACGGGCCAGCTGGTCGGGGGCGTGATCACCTGGGTGCCAGCGGCGATGATCGAGTCGATCGGCGCGTTGCTGGCGCTGCGGCAGTGGCTGGCGCTGTCGCGGCGGGGGCGGATCCGGCGCGAGCACCGCGCGCCCCCGCGACCGGTTGCGCGCGATACGCAGCGCGCATCGTAGGGTGGGCTTCGGTCTACCGTCTTTTGCAGAGAACGCGGTGGTGGGCTGAAGCCCACGCTACGCGGGTTTACAGCGCATTGGCCGGCTTGGCGAGGAAGTCGGTGGCCAGCGTGCTGCCGTCGGCGAAGTGCAGCGTGATCCGTACCGTCTGGCCCGGCTGCACCGCCTTGGCCGCGTCCATCAGCATGAAGTGGTAACCGCCCGGCGCCAGCGCGACCTGGCCGTGCGCGGGCACGGTCAGGCGATCGACCATGCGCATGCGGCCCATGCCGGTGTCGGTGGAGCTCTCGTGCAGCATCACGCTGGCGTAGTCGGCGCTGCTCGCGCCATCGAGCACGACCGGCTGGTCGCCGTCGTTGCGCAGGGTCACGTAGCCGCCGGCGGGCAGGCTGGCGGGCATCACGCGGATCCAGGCGCCGGTGGCGTGCACGTGGTCGGCCTGGCCCGCTTGGGCAGCGCCGGCACCGAGCAGTCCGGCCAACAGCAGGGGCAGCGAGCGCAAAGTCATTTCGCGGTTTCCAGCAGCAGATAAAGATCGTGGACGAGGTCGTTTTGCGACGCGGCCGGCGTGGCGAGCAGGCGCGCCTGGCCCTGGCGGTCGAACAGGTAGATCGCCGAGCTGTGGCTGACCTCGTACTGGCCGTCGGCTTGCGCCGGCTCGCGGGTGAACGCCGAGCGGTAGCGCTTGCTCAGCGCCTCCAGCGCACGCGGCGCGCCGGTCAGGCCAACCGCCCGCTTGTCGAAGGCATTGACGTAGGCGTGCATGATCGAGGGCGTATCGCGCGCAGGATCGACGCTGACGAACAGGATGCGCGCGCCGTCCGCCTTGGGGCCGACCCGCTGCAGCACCGCGTGCAGGTGCGCCAGCGTGAGCGGACAGACGTCCGGGCAGTGCGTGTAGCCGAAGTACAGCAGCACCACCTTGCCGCGGTAGTCCTCGGCGGTCACCGGCTTGCCGTTGTCGTCGGTGAGCTTGAAGGCGAGATCGGGCATGTGGCCGCTGATGTCGGTCAGCCGCCAGGGCGGGGCGTCTTCGCGATGGCAGGCGGCCAGCAGCAGGGCGGCGCCGAGCAGCAGGACGAGACGGGCCAGGCGCGAGGGCTTCATGCAAGAATCCGGGCGATGCATCCCGCCAGCATACGCCACGCGGCGATGCGGGCGCCCGCAACGAGGAGCTTATGCGACAACCTGTCCCTGACATGACGCGCGCGATGCCCTGGCTGGTCGGCGTGGCCGGCGCGAGTGCGGTCTTGCTGGGCGCGTTCGGCGCGCATGCGCTGCGCGGCGTGCTCGATGCCGGCGGCCGCGAGGTATGGCACACCGCCTCGCTGTACCACTTCTGGCACGCGCTGGCACTGGCGATCACCTGCCTGGTGCCGCCGGGCAGGCCACGGCGCTGCGCGCTAGCGGCGTTCGCGACGGGCATCGTGCTGTTCTGCGGCAGCCTCTATGCACTGGCGCTGGGTGCGCCGCGCTGGTGCGGTGCGATCACGCCGTTGGGCGGGCTTGCCTTCATCGTCGGATGGATTGCGCTGGGCCTGGCTTTTCATCGCACGGACAAGGCCGCGTCATAGCCCCGTCATGCCCGCGCGCGAAGCTGCGGGCATGCGCCGATATACCTTCCTCAAGCACTTGTTGCGCCGTCTCGACGGTCGGGCAGGGTTTGCCGCCACCTTCCTGGCGGCCGCGGCGCTGACCGGCGTGATCATGCCGCCATCGCCCACGGTGCCGCCGAAACAACTGGTGCGCTGGACGGACGAGGGCCACGACTGGCTGCTGGTGGCCGACCGCCAGCACGATCGCATCCAGGCCTACGACGCGCGCGATGGACGTCCGCTTGGCACGCTGGACCGGCGTACCGGTCTTGCCGATGTCGACCGGCTGGTGCTGGAGGGGCGCTGGCTGGTGGTGCTTGGAAAGGACGGAGCGAGGAAGGTGTGGTTGCCGGATTGGCAGGCGCAGGCCTCGGTGGGGCATCGGTGGGGCAGCTCGCTGTAGGAGCGCACGTGTGCGCGATCGCCATGCGTCACGGTCGCGCGCAGGTGCGCTACTACTGGCTTCATTGCGAATCGGGACCCGGCTCGTCGTCCTCCATCGCCTTGCTGGTGCCCGCCTTCAACCGCCCCGACTTGCGCAGCGCCTCGCGCAACACGTATTCGATCTGCGCGTTGATGCTGCGCAGCTCGTCGTCGGACCAGCGCTGCATGGCTTCGAGCACGGTTGCGCTGATCCTCAGCGGATAGGCCTTTTTCTCGGCGGGCATCGACTCAGTCGCGCTTGCGCCGCGCGGCGACGGCCACGGCGATGATCAGGATCACGACGATGACGGGAATGGCATAGCTCATCGCATTTCTCCTCAACCGTACAAGGTGCCGGTGTTGACCACCGCCTGGGTGCCGCGCTCGCCGCACAGCACTACCAGCAGGTTGCTGACCATGGCCGCCTTGCGCTCCTCGTCCAGCTCGACCACGCCGCGGCGGCTCAACTGGTCCAGCGCCATTTCGACCATGCTTACCGCGCCTTCGACGATCCGCGTGCGCGCGGCGATGATCGCGCCGGCCTGCTGGCGCTGCAGCATGGCCTGGGCGATTTCCTGTGCGTAGGCCAGGTGGCTGATGCGCGCCTCGATCACTTGCACGCCGGCCTGTTCGAGTCGCGCCTGGATCTCGTCGCGCAGGTGGTTGTTGATCACCTCGCCGTGGCTGCGCAGCGACGGTTCGCCGTCATCGTGTGCGTCGTAGGGGTAGCTCTGGGCCATCTGACGCAGCGCCGATTCGCTCTGGATGTGCACGAAGTTCTCGTAGTCCTCCACGCGAAACACGGCCTCGGCGGTGTCGACGACCTGCCACACGACCACCGCGGCGATCTCGATCGGGTTGCCGTCGTTGTCGTTGACCTTGAGCTTTCCGCTTTCGAAATTGCGCACGCGCAGCGACAGCCGGCGCTTGGCGTAGAACGGATTGGTCCAGCGCAGGCCCTCCTCGCGCACGCTGCCGGCATAACGGCCGAACAATTGCATCACCTGCGCCTCGTTGGGCGCGACCTGGAAGAACCCCTTGAGCAGGAAACCGGTAAACGCCAGCACCAGCATGCCCGGGACAATGTGCGGCGCCGGCTGCGCCCCATCGGCGCTCACCAGCAGCAGGACGCCGACGGCGGCGAGCAGCAGGCAGACCCCGATGAAGGGAATGCCGGCAATCGATAAACCCTTGCGTTCGTTCATGACGCTACCTCCCTGAGATAGGGAGAGTAGATATCAAAAACATATCACTTCGCAAGTGGCCTCAGTGCTCGGGCCCGCCGCCGCTTCCGCCCGCATTGCCGGTGGCATTGCCGGAGGGTCCCGAGGGGCCGCCGCCGGCCGGCAGGCCCAACTCCGCTCCCGGCACCGCCTGGCGGATGTGCAGATTGCCGAACAGCTGCGTCGTGGCGGCGAAGTGCCACGGATCGCCGTCGCCACTGGCCAGCGCCAGGTGCGTGTTGTCGAAATGCCTCAGCGCGGCGTCGAAGCTCTGCCAGCGACCGTTCACCCAGGCCTGTACCCATTCGTGCGGAATGAACAGCTGTGAGGCACCGGCAAAGCGATCGGCGTACACCATGCCGGTGACGACCCGCGCCGGGATGCCCTGCGCGCGCGCCATGGCGGCCAGCAACACCGCGTATTCGGTGCAGTCGCCCTCGTGGCTGTCGACGACCTCGAGCGCCGAGGCATAGCCCACGTCCAGTCCGTGGCCGGTGATGTAGTCGCTGACGAACTGGCGCAGGCGGCGCATGCGCTCAAGGTCGTCATGCGCGCCGCGCACGGCTTGCGTGGCCAGCCGGCGGATCGCCGGCGCATCGGACTGCAACCACGCGTTGGGCTCGATGTCGGCCGGGCGGGGCGGCGCCTGCCGACCCGCGTGGGAACCGCCGACGTCGACCATCCAGTCGGTACCGCCCAGTGCGGTGACCTGCTGCTCGTCCGTGGTGATGAAGGGTTGCCCGATGTTGCCGCTGATGCGAATGCGGTAGCGCATCGGCACCGCACGCACATAGCCCGGCAACCAGCGCGGGGAGTCGATCGTGGCCGCGCGCAGCATGTCCACCGGCTGGTTCGGGGCCAGCGCGCAGGCGCGGTCGCAGGCGAGCATTTCAAGCGGCTGGCCGAGCAGGCTCATCAGGCCCTTGCGGGCGATCCCGCGGTCGTCGACCCACAGGTCCAGGCTCTGCCGCCCGCGCGCTAGCGAGAGGACCTGGCGCTGGTGGCTCAAGCGCATCGCGCCGCCAGGGAGGGCCACGGTTTCGTCGCCCAGGACGTCCACCCGCACGTGGACGACTTGTTGGCTGGACGGATCGAACTCGTGCAGCTGGTAGCTGGTGCCCGGCGTGCGTCCGGCGGCGAGCGTGGCGAGGCGTTGCCCCTCGGCGAGCAGGGCGTCGCCCGGCCAGTCCATCAGCATGGTGCGTGTCTGCCCGCCCACCGTGCTGGTGACCCGATAGCGACCGGCAACGTCCGGCAGGGCGTCGACCGTGCTGTCCATCGAAGACATCCGCGTGCGCGAGGCAAAACCGAGGGGCCCGCCTTCCGGACCCTCGACGCTCTGGCTCATGTTGCCCAGGTGCATGGGCTTGCCCGAGCGGCTCAGATCCAGCGACAGCGTCTGCGTGGTGGTGAGGATGTCGCCCTTGCGCTCGCGATCGATCTGCACATGGCCAACCTTGCGCCCGCCGAGCAGCACGATCATCCAGTCGGTCTGGACCGGCACGGCCGCTTGCGCGGCACCACAGATGCCCAGCCAGATCGCAGGCACCAAGCTGAGCAGGACGCGTCGCATGGTCAACCCCGGGGACGGATGACGAGCCCAGTGGAACGGTTGGCGGGGCCGGCGTCAATGCGCACTGCAGCGTAGCCCTACAATGCGCCCCATTCTTCCAGGGAGCTTTCCATGAAGCCTTTCGGCACGCCGCTTTCCGATCATGCCGTGCGCGTCTTGCTGCTCGGTTCGGGCGAGCTGGGCAAGGAGGTAGCGATCGAGCTGCAGCGTTTCGGCGTGGAGGTGATCGCGGTCGACCGCTACCCGGACGCGCCGGCCATGCACGTGGCGCACCGCAGCCACGTGATCGACATGCTCGACGGCGCCGCGTTGCGCGCGCTGATAGCGCGCGAGAAGCCGGACCTGGTCGTGCCCGAGATCGAGGCGATCCACACCCCGACGCTGGTCGAACTGGAGCAAGAGGGGCTGCGCGTGATCCCGACCGCGCGCGCCGCATGGCTGACGATGGATCGCGAAGGCATCCGCCGCCTCGCCGCCGAGGAACTGGGCGTGCCCACCTCGCCGTACCGCTTCTGCGACACGCAGGCGGAGTACCGCGCGGCAGCCGAGGCGATCGGTTACCCGTTCGTGATCAAGCCAGTGATGAGTTCTTCGGGCAAGGGGCAGAGCACGGTGCGCGATGCATCCGGGCTGGACGAGGCCTGGGACTATGCGCAGTCCGGCGGGCGCGCGGGGCAGGGGCGGGTGATCGTCGAGGGCTTCGTCGACTTCGAATACGAGATCACGCTGCTTACCGTGCGCCACCGCGACGGCACCAGCTTCTGCCAGCCGATCGGCCATCGCCAGGAACACGGCGACTACCGCGAATCCTGGCAGCCGCAGCCGATGAGCGACGCGGCGCTGGTCGAGGCGCAGCGCCAGGCCGCGGCGATCACTGGTGCACTGGGCGGCTGGGGCGTGTTCGGCATGGAGTTCTTCGTCCGGGGCGACAGCGTGATCTTCTCCGAGGTCAGCCCGCGCCCGCACGACACCGGACTGGTGACGCTGGTGTCGCAGGAACTTTCGGAATTCGCACTGCATGCGCGGGCGATCCTCGGCCTGCCGATCCCGGTGATCCGCCAGTGGGGGCCGTCGGCCTCGTGCGCGGTGCTGGTGGAGGGCGAAGGTCGCCACCCGCGCTACCACGGCGTGGCCGAGGCGCTGGCCGAGCCCGACACGCAGTTGCGCATCTTCGGCAAGCCGGAAGTGAAGGGGCGCCGGCGGATGGCGGTGACGCTGGCGCGGGACGTCGATGTGGAGGCGGCGCGTGCCAAGGCGGTGCGGGCGGCGGGGTGTTTGAAAGTCGAGCTCTGAGGATCTGCATGCTCGCCATGTGAAGCGCCCTCGCACTTGCGGGAGAGAGCCTGTCCGCGCGATAGGCTAGGCTCGTGGCTTCACCGGAAGGAGGACACCCATGGCATCGGACGGCTTCGCCCACTGGCTGATCGTGCTGGTCGAGACGCTGGCGGCATTCTTCGTGCTGATGCTGGCGCTGGCGGTGATGCTCGTGCTGGCCGTATGGATTGCCGACCGCTACCAGACCGGCAACGCGGTGCTGCGCAACTTCCCGGTCATCGGGCATTTTCGCTACGGCCTTTTGCGCCTGGGCGAGTTCTTCCGCCAGTACCTGTTCGCTTCCGACCGCGAGGAGTTGCCGTTCAACCGCGCCCAGCGCGTGTGGGTCTACCGCGCGGCCAAGAACGCCGATACCACCATCGGCTTCGGTACCACGCGCGATCTCTCCGCCGAGGGCGTGCCGTTCTTCGTCAATGCGCCGTTCCCAAGGCTGGAAGGCCACCATGTCGATCCCAAGCCCGTGCGGATCGGCCCGTACGCGCGCGAGCCCTACGACCACGCCGCCTTCTTCAACATCTCGGCCATGAGCTACGGCGCGCTGTCGGCACCGGCCGTGCGTGCGCTCTCGCATGGCGCGGCCAAGGCCGGCATCTGGCTGGACACCGGCGAGGGCGGGTTGGCGCCTTACCACCTGGAGGGTGGCTGCGACCTGGTGTTCGAGATTGGCACCGCCAAGTACGGCGTGCGCACCGCCGACGGCCAACTCGATGACGAGCGCCTGCGCGCGATCTGCGCGCACAGGCAGGTGAAGATGGTCAGCATCAAGCTCGGCCAGGGCGCCAAGCCCGGCATGGGCGGCCTGTTGCCGGGCATCAAGGTGACGGCGGAGATCGCGGCGATCCGCGGCATCCCGGTCGGCGTGGATTCGCAGAGCCCCAACCGCCACCTGGACATCGCCAACGTGCCGCAGCTGCTCGACGCCATCGCGCACGTGCGCGAGGTCGGCGGCAAGCCGACCGGCTTCAAGGCGGTGCTGGGCGACCCGGCGTGGATCGAGGAGCTGTGCGACGAGGTGTGGAAGCGCGGCATCGAGAGCGCGCCCGACTTCATCATCGTCGATGGCTCCGAAGGCGGCACCGGCGCGGCGCCGCAGACGCTGATGGAAGGCATGGGCCTGCCACTGCACGAGGCGTTGCCGGCGCTGGTCGACACGTTGATCGCCAAGGGCCTGCGCCAGCGCGTCAAGGTGGTCTGCTCGGGCAAGCGCATCACCGCCTACGACGTCGCCTGGGCGCTGTCGATGGGCGCGGATTTCGTCAACTCGGCGCGCGGCTTCATGCTCGCGCTCGGCTGCATCCAGTCGTTGCAGTGCAACCGCAACACCTGCCCGACCGGCATCACCACGCAGAACCCGAAGCTGCAGCGCGGGCTGGTGGTCACCGACAAGAGCGAGAAGGTGTACCACTACGCGCGCAACCTGATGTACGAGGTCGGCATCATCGCCCACAGCTGCGGCGTCGATGATCCGCGCCAGCTCGACCGTACGCACTGCCGCGTGGTGGGCGACGATGGCTTGTCGGTGCCGCTGGTCAAGCTGTTCCCGTATCCGGAAGTCGGCTCGACGCGACGGGCCGAGCCGCGCCCGTCAATCTGAAACCCGGACTATGGCGCCAGCGGGGCCCAGCCCTCGCGCGTGCGCACCTGCAGCGGATGGAAGCGGCGCTTGTAATCCATCTTCTCGTGGCCTTCGATCCAGAAACCCAGGTACAGCCACGGCAGGCCGCGGCGGCGGGCCAGCTGCACCTGTTGCAGGATGGCGTAGGTGCCCAGGCTGCGCGCGCTTTCGTCAGGGTCGAAGAACGTGTAGACCGCGGACAACCCGTTGGCGCACACGTCGGTGACGGCCACCGCAAGCAGCCGCTCACCGAGACGGAACTCCAGGAACAGCGTGGGACTCCACGGCGCGGTCAGGAAGCGACGGAAGTCGCTGGCGTCGGCCTCGTCCATGCCGCCGCCGGCGTGGCGGGTGCGCAGGTAGCGCTCGTACAGCGCGTGGCGCTCGGCGTTGTAGCCGGCCATGCACTCGACCACCGTGAGATCCGCGTTGCGCTTGAGGCATCGCCGTTGCCCGCGGTCGGGCACGAAGTGCTCCACGTCGATGCGGCAGGGCGTGCAGGCGCGGCACTGCGGGCAGTTGGGGTAATAGAGGTGGCCGCCCGCGCGGCGGAAGCCACGCTCCAGCGCGGGACCGTAGAGCTGGTCCAGCCGTGGCGCTGCCGGGTCGATCACCAGGTTCTGCGCCGTGCGCTCGGCGTAGTAGCCGCAGGCATGCGGCAGGGTCTGGAAGAGGCGGACGCGTTCGGAGCGCATGAGCCCGATTCTATGACCGAGCGCGCGGGCGGTTGCAAATATTCCGAGAAGACCGCCTTGATCGGACGCGCTAGATCTTGCCCATGTAGCGCAGCATCAACACGATGAAGGCCGCCGCCAGCGCCAGCAGCACGATCCGGCGCACGCGCGTGGCCACGCCCGAGCGGCGCGTCTCCGGTGTCGGATTGCGCGCCGCGGCCAGTTCCTCGCCGTGGCGCACCATCGGCTCGATGCCCAGCCCGCGCATCAGCGTGCGCGCCTGGGTGTAGTCGTCGGCGTGGTTGACCCACACCTGCGGCCAGCTCTCGCGGCTTTCGTTGCGCTGGGCATAGCTGAAACGCTGGTAGCTCGGGCGATTCCAGTTCGAGCGCCCGGTGACGGTCGTCTCGATGCCGTGTTCGGCCAGCAGCGCGACCACGCGATCGATGTTTTCCTGGCGGGGGGAGGTGTAGAGCGGACGCATGGTCGCAGTTTAGCCGTTGCGCAGGCGGATCAGGCCTTCCTGCGCGGTGGAGGCGACCAGCCGGCCGTCGCGGCTGTAGATCTGTCCCCGCGCCAGGCCGCGGCCGCCCTGTGCGGTGGGGCTGTCGAAGGAGTACAGCAGCCATTCGTCGACGCGGAAGGGCCGATGGAACCACAGCGCATGGTCGAGGCTGGCCATCTGCACGTTGTGGGTGAGGTAGGAAATGCCGTGCGGCAGCGTGGCGGTGCCGATCAGATGGAAGTCCGAGGCGTAGGCGAGCAAAGCGCGGTGCAGGATGGCCGAGTCGCCGATCGGCGCGGTCAGGCGGAACCAGATGTGCTGGATCGGCGGGCGCTTGGCCGGATGCAATTCGTCGCGCGGCCATACCTGGCGGAACTCGAACGGGCCGTCGATGCCCAGCCAGCGTTGCAGCTTGACCGGCAGCTTGGACAACTCGTCCGGCGGCAGGTGGCGCATCGGTTCGAGGTCCTCGGGCGAGGGAACCTCGGGCATGGCGCTCTGGTGCTCGAAGCCCTGTTCCGGTTCCTGGAAGGAGATCGCGCCGTTGAGGATTGGCTGGCCATGCTGGATCGCCACCACGCGGCGCGCCGAGAAGCTGCCGCCGTCGCGCGCGCGTTCCACCGAATAGACGATCGGCGCGTCGATGTCGCCGGCGCGCAGGAAGTAGGCGTGCAGCGAGTGCGCCTCGCGCTTCGGATCCACCGTCTGCTGCGCGGCTGCCAGCGCCTGGCCGAGCACCTGGCCGCCGAACACGAAGCGCGTGCCGATGTCGCGGCTCTGGCCGCGGAACAGGTTGTCTTCCAGTCGCTCGAGCTGGAGCAGGTCGACCAGTTCCTTGACGTGTTCTTCCCGCATGGGGTGTCCGTGGTGCGTGGGGGGATGTGGATTATAGCTGTGCTCACTCTCGCCTCCTGGGAGAGGGTTGGGATGAGGGGCCAGGGCTCGCCTCGGCGGTTGGTGAGAGGAAGAGCTTTCGGACGCCGTTGGCGCCCGAGTCACTTTCTCTTGCTTGCCCAAGAGAAAGTAACCAAAGAGAAGGGCACCCCGATGGCGCGCCCTTCGGGTACGCGGCGGTTGGCGGGGTTTTTCGACGGGACTCCTGTCCCGACGAAAAACTGGCCGGCGTCCTGTCGGCCACCCTGCGGGCTGATCCGCCACCCGCCCGCCGCGCCATAGGGGACCCGGAAGAGCAGCGCGCTTCCTGCGCGCACTTTTCAGAGCAGCCAAAGCGAGAGCGAAAGGCAGGAGCGAGAGGCAGGAGCGAAGGGCAGGAGCGAAGGGCAGGAGCGAAGGGCAGGAGCGAAGGGCAGGAGCGAAGGGCAGGAGCGAAGGGCAGGAGCGAAGGGCAGGAGCGAAGGGCAGGAGCGAAGGGCAGGAGCGAAGCGGGGCGAGGCTCGCGGAAAAGCCCGGTCAGGCCCGAACCCGCTCCAGCCTGCACGCGGGAACGATCGCGTCCCACGGAAACAGTGGACCCGGATCGAGCTTGCGCGGCACCAATACTGCCGGATCATCACTCGCCGGCACGCGCGCGGTATCGAGGTCCTCGTGCCCGGCGATGGCGCGCAGGTTGGGAAACTCATGCCGCAGCTGCGCAAGCAGAGCGCGCAGTGCTTCCACCTGCACGTGCGGATAAGGCTCCACCATCGTCTGGTTGCCCGACACGAACCAGTCCGGGTAGCGCCCGCGATTGACCAGTTCGATGCCGATCGAATCAGCGTTGCGCCCCCGCACGTGGTGAGCGACGCGCGTGCCCGGTACGTAACGCGAAATCGTGCCGTCGCGATCGATGTAGTAATGCCCGCTGTTGCCGGCCCCGCTCTCGTACAGCACCTTCTCGCCGTACTCGCGCGCCGTGGCCAGGTCCGGCAGCTCGGTGCAGTGGATCACCACCAGCGTCACCGCTTCGGCGGGCCGCTCCGGCAGGCAGTCGACATAAGGCAGCGGCAGGTCGGTGATCGCGGGCATGAAGGGAAGTCTCGCACGGCACCGGCTATCATGCGCGGTCCACACGGCGGTCCGGAGTTCCGAGCGATGCGCGGCACGATCCTTCTTTCGCATGGCTCCGATTCCAGCCCGGAAGCCACCAAGGTCAGCGCCCTTGCGGCGCTCGCCGAGGCGCGCGGCTGGCGCACGCAGCGGCCGGACTATCGCCAGGACGACGCGCGCGGCCATGCCGGTTCGGTGGCGCCGCGCCTGGCGCGCCTGAATGCCGCGATCGCGGACTGCAAGGCGCCGCCGATCCTGGTCGGTTCCAGCATGGGCGCGTTCGTCTCGGCGCTGGCCTCGCTGGAGCATCCGGTCGCCGGCCTGTTCCTGCTCGCCACGCCGGAAGCGATCCCGGGTGTCGAGACCGCGCTGGATGCACGCCAGGACGTGCCCACCCTGCTGATCCACGGCTGGCGCGACGAGGTCTGTCCGCTGGATGGCGTCTACACCTTTGCCGCCCGCCGCCAGTTGCCGCTGCTGGTGCTCGACGACGACCATCGACTGGGCAGCAGCCTGCCGGCGATCGAACGCCAGTTCGCCCTCTTTCTGGACACGCTGGCATGAGCAACTTCTTCGCCACCTGCCCCAAGGGCCTGGAATACCTGCTGCGCGACGAGTTGCTCGCGCTCGGTGCCGCCGAGGCGCACGAGTCGCTTGCCGGCGTGCGCTTCACCGGCACGCTGGAAACCGCCTACCGCGCCTGCCTGTGGTCGCGCCTGGCCAGCCGCATCCTGCTGCCGGTGGCCGAGTTCGATGCGGCGGACGACGAGGCGCTCTACGCGGGCGTGCAGTCGATCGACTGGTTGGAGCACCTGGCGCCGCAAGGCACGCTGGCGGTCGATGCGCATACCGCGTTGAGCAAGCTCACGCACAGCCAGTTCATCGCCCAGCGCGTCAAGGACGCGGTGGTCGACCAGTTCCGCCAGCGCGAAGGCGCGCGCCCGGGCGTGGATACTGAGGAACCGGACGTCCGCCTGAACCTGCGCCTGAAGCGCGACCGCGCCACGCTCTCGCTCGACCTGGCCGGCAGTCCGTTGCACCGCCGCGGCTGGCGCGAGCAGCAGGGCGAGGCGCCGCTGAAGGAAAACCTCGCCGCCGCGATGCTGCTGCGCGCGCGTTGGCCGGAGGTGTATGCCGAGGGCGGCGCGCTGCTCGATCCCATGTGCGGATCCGGCACGCTGTTGATCGAAGGCGCATTGATGGCCGCGGACTCGGCTCCGGGCTTGCGCCGCGAGTACTTCGGCTTCCTCGGCTGGAAGCAGCATGACATCGCGCTGTGGCGCGGGCTGCTGGAAGAGGCCCGGCAGCGCGCCGAGGCTGGCCTGCGCAATCTGCGCGCAGCCTTCTTCGGTTCCGACGCCGATCCGCGCATGGTGCAGACCGCCAAGCGCAACGCGCAGGAAGCCGGCGTGGCCGGGTTCCTCACGCTGGAAAAGCACGACGTCGCGCACGCCGCGCCGCCGGCCGGCCAGACCCGTGGCCTGGTCATCACCAACCCGCCCTACGGCGAGCGATTGGGCGACCGCGCGCAGATGCCCCAGCTCTACCGCGCGCTGGGCGACGCGCTGCGTGCGCGCTTCACCGGCTGGCGCGCCGCGGTGCTGGCGGGCGATGCCGAACTCGGCCGCGCGCTGGGACTGCACGCGAACAAGCGCTATGTGCTCTACAACGGCGCGCTGGAGACGGTGCTGCTTACCTTCGACCTGTCCGCGAAGGAAAGCGCGCCACGCGAGCGCAAGCCACTCTCCCCCGGCGCGGAAATGCTGAAGAACCGCCTGGAAAAGACCGTGCGCCACCAGCGCAAGCGGCTGGCGCGCGAAGGCATCTTCTGCTGGCGCGCCTACGACCAGGACCTGCCCGAGTACGCCGCGGCGATCGACGTCTACGGCCGCGCGGGCGAGGAGCCCTGGCTGCACGTCCAGGAGTACCGCGCGCCCGCCGACGTGCCGGTCGAGGTGGCGCGCACGCGCCTGCGCGAGATCGTGCGCGTGGCCGGCGAAGTGTTCGGCGTGCCGCGCGAGCGCATCGCGCTGAAGACGCGCGAGCGCGGCAAGGGCGGCGCCAAGTACGGCCGCTTCGACCAGCGCGGCGAGTTCCACGAGGTGGAGGAAGGCGGCCTGCGCTTCCTGGTCAACCTCACCGACTACCTCGATACCGGCCTGTTCCTCGACCACCGGCTGGTGCGGTCCAAGCTGCGCGAGCTGGCGCGTGACAAACGCTTCCTCAACCTGTTCGCCTACACCGCCACGGCCAGTGTGTACGCCGCCGCCGGTGGCGCGCGTGACACCACCAGCGTGGACCTCTCCGGCACCTACCTCGAATGGGCCTCGCGCAACCTGGCGCTCAACGGCTTCACCGGTGCGGCACATCGGCTGGTGCAGGCCGACGCCACGAGCTTCCTGCGCGCCGATCGCGGCCATTACGGGCTGATCTACGTTGACCCGCCGACCTTCTCCAACTCCAAGCGCGCCGAGGACTTCGACGTGCAGCGCGACCACGCGGCGCTGCTGCTGGCCTGCGCCGACCGGCTGGCGAGCGACGGCGTGGTGGTGTTCTCCAACAACTTCCGTCGCTTCAAGCTGGACACGGCGGCGCTGGAGGAGCGCTTCACCATCGAGGACTGGAGCGCCCCGAGCATTCCGTTCGACTTCGCCCGCCGCGCCGACATCCATGGCTGCTGGCTGCTGCGCCTGCACGCCCAGGCCTCGCCGTGGGAGGACAGCCTGCGGCACCTCCACAACCGCCGCTGAGGTTACTTGCGCGGGGCAGCGGACGCCGGTTCGGTGATCCGCAGCACGGGCTTGCCCTTCCAGTCCTTCAACGGGAAGTAGGCCCGGTGCGTGGCCGGGTCCACCGCGACCACGTGCGCGTTCGGGCCAAGGATCCCCTGTCCCAATGCACGCACGGTGCGACCCTTCACCTCGAACAGCGCCAACTCGCCCGACTCGCTGGCGACGTAGAGCCAGCCCGGTCCCGGGTCGAAGGCGAGCACGTCGGGTCCCTCGCCCACCGGGAAGGATGCGATCACGTGGCGGTTGCGCAGGTCGAGCACCAGTAGCCTGCCGTTGTCTTCGCAGGCGATGAAGGCGAGCCGCGCGGGCGCGTCGATGTAGAGGCCGTGGTTGCCTTCGGCGCCGGGCAACGGAATGCGCGCGACGACCTTGTCGGTGGCCGGGTCGATCTCGGCCAGCATGCGGCGCGTCTGCACGTTGGCGAAGACGTGCCCGGAAACCGGGTCGTACTGCGTGTTGCCCACCTCGCCGCCCAGCGGGATGGTGGCGATCCGCCGGTAGCTGCGCACGTCGATCACCGTATCGCTGCCGCCGTGCTCGTTGGAGACGTAGAGCTTGCGCGCGCCCGGTGCGTAGGCCATGCCATCGGGGTAGTCGCCCGTCGGTACACGGGCGAGGATCTTCAGGCTCGTGGCATCGATCGCCACCACTTCGTCCGTGCCGGTCGCCGAGGCGTAGACGCGATCCAGTTGGGGAATCGCCAGCACGCCATGCACGCTGCTGACGCCGGGGATGTCGGCGACGACCCGTTGGGCGCGCGTATCGAATGCGGTCACCACGCCGTCACCCAGGTGGGCCAGGAACAGACGGTGGCGCACGCGGTCCAGGCTGGCGTAATCCCAGCGCGTGGTGCGACCGGTCAGCGGCGCATCGGCGACCGTGTCGAGCGGCAAGGCATGCGTCGCCTGGCCAGAGGCGTTCGAGGCGACGGCCAGCAGTACGATCGCCAGGCCGAGGACGACGGACCGGCACCGAAGGCATCCAGGCGTCATAACCACCGTTCTCCGGGCTTCACACTGGCGTAGGATGCGGCGCTTATAACACTGCCGACGTGGTGGACTTGCCGCCGCGCCGAGCGCTTCCCACCCTGGCGGATCTCAGCCGATGAACGAGCGGGCTGTCCCGGAAGCAGAAACCTTCCCGCCGGTTTCGCTGCGCGAGGCCACCCGCGTGTGGGCGAAGATCGGCCTGCTCAGCTTCGGTGGCCCGGCCGGCCAGATTGCCCTGATGCATCGCGAACTGGTGGACACGCGTCGCTGGATCAGCGACGCGCGCTTCCTGCACGCCCTCAACTACTGCATGTTGCTGCCGGGACCGGAGGCGACGCAGTTGGCGATCTACATCGCCTGGATGCTGCACCGTACCGCCGGGGGGCTGGTCGCAGGCGTGCTGTTCGTGCTGCCGGGTTTCGTGACGATCCTCGCGCTGAGCATCGTCTACGCGCTGTACGGCCAGGTCCCGCTGGTTCTGGCGGTCTTTCTCGGACTGAAGGCCGCCGTGCTGGCAGTCGTGGTCGAGGCAGTCATCCGGATCGGCAGCAAGGCGCTGAAGAACCGCATCATGGTCGCGATCGCCACACTGGCCTTCGTGGCCATCTATTTCTTCCGGGTGCCGTTCCCGCTGATCGTGCTCGGCGCGGGCCTGTGTGGCCTGCTGGGGCGCTGGTGGGCGCCGCACGACTTCCCGGCGCCGGGGTCATCCGAGGCCGATGCATCGTCCGGCTTCCTGATCGACCGCCTGCTGGGCGAGGGGCGGCTGACGCATACGCGTCCCTCGACGTCACGCGCCTGGCGGGTACTGGTGACATGGCTGGCGATCTGGTGGATACCCGTGCTAGCGGTGATCGCCGCGTTCGGACGCCAGAGCGTGCTGGCGCGCGAGGGGCTGTTCTTCAGCCAGACGGCCGTGGTCACCTTTGGCGGCGCCTACGCGGTGCTGGCCTACATCGCGCAGCGCGCCGTGGTCGGCTTCCACTGGATCACGCCGGGGCAGATGCTCGATGGCCTGGCCCTGGCCGAAACGACGCCCGGGCCGCTGATCATGGTGGTGCAGTTCGTCGCCTTCCTCGGCGCCTACTACCACCAGACCGGATTGTCGCCGCTGGCCGCCGGCGTGGCCGGATCGGTGCTCACCACGTGGGTGACCTTTGCGCCGTGCTTTCTTTGGATATTCCTTGGCGCGCCCTACATCGAGGCGTTGCGCAGCAATCGCGCGCTGCATGCGGCACTGTCGGCCGTGACCGCCGCAGTGGTGGGCGTGGTGTTGAATCTGTCGGTCTGGTTCACCCTCCACACCGTGTTCGGCCACGTGGATGAGCGTGAGTTCGGCTGGCTGCGGCTGGAGCATCCCGACTGGGCCACGCTGCAGTGGCCGTCGGCCGTGATCGCCGCCGCGGCGATGCTGGCCATGCTCCGCTTCAAGGTGGGCATGGGACGGGTGTTGCTGGGAAGCGGCGTGGTCGCGCTGATCTGGCGCTGGTTTGCCGGGGCGCTTTAGCCGTGGCGTTCCGTCGACCGGCCACGCAGACTGCCCTTCCACCGATGACAGGGATTGCGCATGCCTGATCCGGCCCTGCACCTGCGCCTGGGAGGTCCCGACGATGCGCCTGCCATCAGCGTGCTCGCGCGGCGCGTGGCGCGCCGGTGGATCCTGCCCGACCAATCGCACGAGGCCGGCCACGCACTGCTGGCGCGCCTGGGCACGCGCTCGTTGCGCGAGCGCATGCGGGATGGCCAGCGCTTCCACCTGGCCTGGCTGGATGACGTACTGGTCGGCATCGCCGGGATGCGCGATGACTGCCACCTGGTGCAATTCTTCGTCGGCACCCGCTACCAAGGCCGCGGGATCGCCACCCGGCTGTGGCGGCGGGCGATGGCCGACGCAGTGCGCCGCGCCGGCACGCGCCGCTTCACCCTCAACGCAACGCGCGTCGCGGTGCCGGTGTACGAGCACCTGGGCTTCGTCGCGACCGGGCCGGAAGGCTTCTCGCCCGCCGGTGTCCGCACCACGCCGATGGCGCTGGAACTCGCCGCGGATTCGACGCGGGCATAATCGGCCGCTGCCACCACACCACAAGAAAGCCATGCCCGGCCAGCAGAACGAAGTCACTTTCCGCTTCCTCGCCCAGCCCACCGACGTCAACTTCGGCGGCAAGGTGCATGGCGGCATGGCGATGAAATGGATCGACCAGGCCGGCTACGCCTGCGCGGTCGGCTGGAGCGGCGCGTACTGCGTGACCGTGTCGGTCAGCGGGATCCAGTTCATCGCGCCGATCCTGATCGGGGATCTGGTGACGGTGCGCGCGCGGCTGATCCACACCGGCACCAGCAGCATGCACCTGGCGGTGGACGTGCTGGCGCAGGACCTGCGCAAGGGCGAACAGCGGCTGGCAACCAGTTGCGTGATGGTGTTCGTCGCGCTCGACAGTCCCGACGGCAAGCCCACGCCGGTGCCGCGCTGGGAGCCGCAGACGGACGAGGATCGGCGCCTCCAGGACTACGCGCGCCGGCTCATGGAACTGTCCAAGACGATGGAGCAGCAGGTCGCCGTGCTCAGGCCCGCGGCCGCACCGGTGACTTGAGTTCCTCGGCGGCCGGCACCCGCCACAGGAACCGCTCCAGCCATTGCGGGCTGGTCAGCGGACTCAGCAGGCGCTCGGCCGGCGCGCTGGCCAGCAGGCGCACCAGCAACCCGGCGGCCAGCAGCAACACCAGCGCATTGACCAGTGGCGGCGCGCTGGCGTCCAGCCAGGCGAACAGGCCTGCGGCCACCGCGAACTTCACGATGAAGCCGTGCGCGAGATACGCCTGCAGGCTGCGCCCGCCCGCCGTCGTGGCGGCGAACTCGCGGCGCGGGACCAGGGCAAGGAAGGCCGCGCTGCCGGCGACGCCCGCGCCCAGCCGCAGCATGCGCCACAGCGTGCCGGCGGCGTTGTCCACGCCCAGCGCGGCGTAGCCGTTGCTGCCATAGAGCCAGCGCGGATCGGGCACGGCGCTGGCCGCCCAGCCCAGCGCGAGCAGCGTGGCGAGCGCCAGTGCGCGCACCAGCGGACCGCGCAGGTGCTCGCGCCATTCCGGCGCGTACATGTGTCCGATCAGGAAGAACGGGAAGAACGAGGCCGTGCGCGAGAGCGACATGCGGTAACCCACGTCGTCCGCCCAACCGGCCATCAGCGCGAACAGGCAGGCCAGCAGGAGCGGATGGCGCAGTCGCGTGAACAACGGCAGCAGCAGGCGCCAGGCCGCCAGGCTCGGCAGATACCAGAGCAGCCAATACGGTGTGGTCACGCCCCTGGGCCCGGCATCGGGCCAGCCGGGTGTCTGCGCGGCCAGCGCATACAACGCCTGAAACAGCAGGTAAGGCAGCAGCAGTTGGAAGGTGATCCGCTTGAGCAGCTTCACGTCGACATCCGTCCGCGCCACCGCCCCGGACAGGAAGGCGAACGCCGGCATGTGGAACAGGTAGAGGAAGCGATACAGCGCATCGATTGAGGCGATGCCGCGCAACGGCTCCAGGCTGTGCCCGAACACCACCAGCGTGATCAGGGCCAGGCGGGCGTTGTCCTTCCAGGCATCGCGCGCCGGCCGGACGGGCGATGCGCTGAGGGAAAGGTCGTCGGTGGCACGGGTAAATCCATACATCTCTCGCAAGCTATCAACGGCTTTGTTCACGGGACGTCCCCGTCGCCCGTTTTGCGCGTCCGCCGTTCACCGTACGTTGCGTTGCCGGATCACGCAGCGCCCGCTTCCACACTGGATGGCGCGACGCGATGGACCCATCCGGCGAAGGCGCCCATGAACCGTTGCAACGCCGCTCGTGTCGCCTCATCGGCGAGTGCGCCATGCGCATCGAAGCGTTCCGCCGCATGGGCGATGAACAGCGTGGGCGAGGGCATCACCAGCGCGCCGCAGGTATGCAGGACCTGACGCAGCGAAGCCTGTGCCAGCCGCGTTCCCCAGGGGCCGCTGCTGGCGCCGAGCACGGCGACCGGAATATCGGCCAGTGTCGCGTCTTCGCGCGAGAGCCAGTCCAGTGCGTTCTTCAGCACGCCGGGCAAGGCGTGGTTGTACTCCGGCGTGGCGATCACCAGACCGTCGGCCGCGGCGATCGCCTCGCGCAGCGCGCGCACGCCGGGCACTCCGTCTGGCGACGCGTGCTCCAGGTCTTCGTCGAACAGCGGCACGCTGCCCAGTGCGTCGTAGACCTCCATCGTGGCGCCGGTCGGCGCCAGCCCGGCGGCGGACTGCAGCAGGCGGCGGTTCCAGGATGCGCGGCGCAGGCTGCCGGACAGGCCAAGGAAGCGAAGGGGACGGTGGGTCATGGCGTTCTCTCCAGCAAGTCAAAGATCGACGAGCAGCAGCACCGCGCTGGCGAGCAGCAGCACGCCCATGGCGGCATCGATGCGCCGGCGCGAACGCGGACGCGCCAGGTGCGCGGCGAGCCGCTGGCCAGCGAAACCCCACAACAGCAGGCAGGCCAGCGGAATGGCGGTGAACAGCAGGGCAAGCGGCAGGTAGCCGGCCGCATCGGCGACGGGGCGGGCGGCGACGATCGCCGTGACCATCGCCCAGCCCTTGGGATTGAGGAACTGGAAGCCGAACAGGCCGAGCGCGCCCGTGGGCAGCACCATCGCGCCGGCGGATGCCCGGCCGGGCGTGCTCCCGAGCAGGCGCATGCCCAGCCATGCCATGTAGGCGGCGCCGAGCGCGGCGAGCGTCTTGCGCAGCGTGGCGTGCGTCGACAGCAGTGCGCCGGCGCCGGTCGCGACCACGGCGAGCAGGGCCAGTCCGCCGAGCACGATGCCACCGATCGCGCCGGCGGCCGCGCGCACGCCACCGTGGCCTGACGCGCGCAGCACCACCAGGTTGTTTGGTCCGGGCGTGATCGCGGCGGCAAACAGCAGGCCGGCGCAGGCGAGCAGGTCGTGCATGGCGTCCCCGTGGTGGCGCTGTCATCAAGCAGCATCCACAGCGTGACGCTTTTCGGTGGCCGGAAGGGTGTCGGCTATGGTCTAGAATTCCGACCATGGATCTGCCCCTGAACGCCCTGCGCGCCTTCGCCCTGGTCTACCAGCACCGTGGCGTGCGCGCCGCGGCGCGCGAACTGGGGATGGCCCATTCGTCAATGAGCCGCCATCTGCGCGAGCTCGACCGCTGGCTGGGCGTGCCGCTGCTGCACGCCGGCGCAGGCCGCGCGGGATTGGCGTTCACGCCGCAGGGTGAAGCGCTGGGCCGGGCCGTCTGCGCGGGGCTGGGCGAGATCGAACGTGCGGTGGCGGTGTTGCGCGAGGCGCGGCCTGCACATGCGGTCGCGCTGTCGACCACGCCCTCGTTCGCGATCCGCTGGCTGCTGCCCCGGTTGCCGTCGTTCGAGAAGGCGCATCCGAAGATCGAGCTGTCGGTGCTTGTCGACCAGAAGCTCGAAGGTTTCGCCGATGGCCGCATGGACGTGGCATTGCGCATGGGGCAGGGCCCCTGGCCGGAGCTGCACTGCGAGCCATGGATGGGCGACGCGCTGTACCCGGTGATGAGCCCTGCCTACTGGCAGGACCACGGCTGCCCCTCGCGGCCTGACCAGCTGGCCGGATTGCGCCTGCTGCACGACCGCGACCCGCAGGCGGCGTGGGAGTCCTGGCGGCGGGCGCACGGGCCGGCCAGGCTGTCGCTGCAGGGTGGCGCGCGCTATGCGTCGTCGGACCTCGTGCTGCGGGCCGCGCAGCAGGGACAGGGCGTGGCGCTGGCGCGCCATCGCCTGGTGGCCGAGGAACTCGCGGCCGGGACGCTGGTGCGCCCGTTTGGTGCGCTGGAGGTACCACTGGGTACGGCCTACTGGATCGTGCGCGCCGACGACGCGCGACCGCGCCCGGCGGTCGCGGCGGTCATCGACTGGCTGCGCTGGCAGGCCGCGACGCCGTAGCGCCGCCTACGGAATGGCCGAGCGCCGGCGCTGCCACAGCAGTACCGGCAGCCCCATCGCCACCAGCACGCCCGCCCACATCAGCGACTCGATGCCGGTGCCGGCCAGCGCCCACAACGCATAGGCGAGCGCGCCGGCGGCGACCAGCCGCCGCCACCAGCGCGCGGCCGGCTCGATCCGCCACCAGGCCAGCACGCTCACCACGTAGGGCAGCAGCGTGGTGGCGGTGGACAACAGGATCGAGAAGGTGAACAGCGCGACCAGCGTGCGGCTGTAGTTGGCCACGATCAGCGCGCTGGCCAGGCCGCTGCCCAGCACCAGGCCGAAGGCCGGCGTGCCGCGCGCGTCGAGCCGGGCAAAGCGCGCCGGGAACAGGCCATCCTGCGCCGCGGCCAGTGGCGTCTGGGCCTGCAGCAGCACCCAGCCGTTGAGCGCGCCGAAGCAGGAGATCGTCGCCACGGCGGCCAGTGCGAGGCCCGCGGCCGGTCCCCACACGCGCGCCGCCGCGGCGACCATCGGCGCGGCAGAGCGGCGCAATTCGTCGGCCGGCAGCAATCCGATCACCACCGTGCAGGCGAGCATCGTGGCCAGGCCTGCGACCAGCATGCCGATCACGGTGGCGCGCGGCACCGTGCGTTCCGGGTCGCGCACCACGCCCGTCGGCACCGTGGCCGCCTCGAAGCCGAGCATGGCCCACAGCGTGAGGGCGGCCACCGAGGTGGTGACGCCCAGCAGCGGCAGGCCGCTCGGATTGAACGGTCGATAGGCACCGGCATGCACCCAGCCCAGGCCGACCAGGCCGAACAACACCAGCGGCACCAGCTTGAGCAGGGTGGTGAGCATCTGCATGCGCGCCGCCTCGCGCACGCCGGCCAGGTTCACCGCGGTGCACAGCCACAACGCGCCCAGCGCGCAGGCGGCGGAAAGAGCCGGCGTGGCGGTGGCGGCCGGCCACAGCGCGCCCAGGCTGCCGGCGAAGGCCACCGCGATCGCCGCGTTGGCGCTCCAGGTGCAGACCCAGTAGCTCCATGCCACCACGAAACCGACGCCGTCGCCGAACGCGCGCCGCGCGTAACCGTAGGCACCGCCGTGGTTGCGGATCGCGCGCGCCAGCCAGGCGTATACCAGTGCCAGCAGCAGCGCGCCGGCCAGCGTCAGCCCCCAGCCCAGCAGGCTCGCCGCGCCGAACGGCGCCAGCGCCGCGGGCAGCAGGAACACGCCCGAGCCGATCATGTTGCCGACCACCAGAGCGATCAGGGCCAGCTGGCCGAGCGGGCGTGAAGCCGCGGCGGAGGGGCTGCTCACGCGTGCTCGCGGTAGGCGCGGCGCAGCAGTTCGTGGAAATGGTGGACGGCGTTCTCGCGCAGCGGGTTGAGGCGGCCGCTCTCGTAGGAACCGGACGCAAGCCCGCGCTGCACGTCCTCGCAGATGGTCACGTCCTCGTCCTGCACCTCGTCGCTGAAGGCGATGTCGCGCTCGCGCCGGGCGCGGGCCTCTTCGCTCGCGTCCGGCGCGTAGTAGAAGTCGAACTCCACGCGGCAGCGGTCCACCCCGAGCGGCAGCACGCGATTGGTCTGCAGACGCCCGGGCAGGATGTTGAGCATCGTGTTGGGATAGAGGAAGTAGTACAGCGCCTCGCCGCTGCCGTAGAGCTCGTCGGCGCTTTCCAGCGGGCTGAACTGGTAGGAGTACCACTGCGCGGTCTCGGTGACGTAGCTGCGGTAGTCCAGCACGCTGTTCAGGCCCGGGTGGATGTGCGGCACGTGGTAGCCCTCCAGGTAGTTGTCCACGTACACCTTCCAGTTGCAGGCGACCTCCCAGCTGGCGCGGTGGTGGAACTCGAAGCCGGCCAGCGAGCGGCCCTCGCCCAGGCGCGCGTCGATGCCTTCGACGAATCCGGCGAACGGCGGCGCCTCGCCGGTGGCGACGAAGACCAGGCCCTGCCACACCTGCACGCGTGCCTCGGGCAGCCGGATCGTCGAGGGATCGAAGTCGGGCGTGCGGCCCATCTCGGGCGCACCGCGCAGGACGCCGTCCAGGCCGTAGGTCCAGCCGTGGTAGCGGCAGCGCAACGCGGTCGCGCCCTTGCCGTCGCAACTGGCAACCGGCCCGGCGCGATGGCGGCACACGTTGTGGAAGGCACGGATGGTCGCCTCATCGCTGCGCACGACGACGATCGGCAGGCCGGCGATGCTTGTAACCAGGTGGTCGCCCACGCCAGCCAGCTGCGACTGGTGGCAGACCAGCTGCCAGCTCTTCGCGAACACGGCCCGGGCATCGAGCGCCGGCATGCGCGGATCGGTGTAGCAGCGAGCCGAAAGCGCGAGCGCGTGATCGAGCGGCTGGGCGGCGAGGAGGTCGGGCGTGAGCAGCTCGGTCATGGCAGGGCACCGATGGTGGTTGGGATGCGCTCGTCTGGCGCATCCCAACCTACATCATCAGCGCGCGCCGTAGAGCGCCTTGACGTCCTTGAGCAGCGCCGCCTGGCTGTCCGGCCGGGCGTAGAACATGTGGCCGCCGGGGTAGCTCTTCACCTGCACGCGGGTCGCATCGCCCATCGGCGGCATCTGGTCGACGATCAGCACCGAGGCCATGAACGGGCAGGAGAGATCGTCCCACCCATGTGCGATCAGCACGCGCAGGCCCGGATCGTTGGCGACGGATTCGCGCAACTGCGAGACCGAACCCTCGATGGCGTCGTCGTCCTCGTGCCACAGGCGGTTCACGTCGTAGCTGAGCGCGTTGTAGCGGCCGGAGTATTTCCAGCCCACGGTACGGGTGACGAAGTCGACCATCGCCGTGGTGGTCGGCGCGATGATGCCGTTCAGGATCGGGTCGCCGGTGCGCTGGCGCGGTGCGTAGGGGAAGGGATCCCACGCGGTGACGTTGGAGTCGTAGCGGCTGCCAAGCTTGCCCTGGGCGCGGTAGACCTCGCGCAGGTAGGCCTGTGTCTCGAGGCGTCCGCCGGAGCGGCGCACGAACAGAGGGTCCAGCCCGGTCAGCTCGGTGACCTTCCTGATCACCCGCTCGGTCGCCTGCGGATCGGAGCGGCCGCGCATCAGGTCGGTGGCGTATTCGCCGCGCGTGTACTCGATCACCTGCGCCATCGCTTCGGGGCTGAACCTGTGCTCGCGTTCCAGGTGCGCCGCGGCGATCGAGGGCAGGGTCAGCATCCACGGCAGCGGCGAGACGTTCTCGTCGTTGGAGGCGGCCGGGTCCAGGTAGGGCGACACCAGCACAACGCCCTTCATCGCGACGCCCAGCTGGGTCTGCAGGTAGTCGGTGATGCGCGGGCCGCGGAAGCCGCCGTAGCTTTCGCCGACCAGGTACTTGGGCGACTGCAGGCGGCCGTTCTTCACCAGCCAGTCGTAGACGATGCGCGAGAGGTACTTGATGTCGTTGTCGGTGCTGTAGAAAAGCTCGGTGGCCTTCTTGTCCTCCACCAGGGCGCGGCTGAAGCCGGTGCCGACCGGGTCGATGAACACCAGGTCGGTGAAGGGCAGCCAGCTGCCGGGGTTGTCGTGCAGGGTGGCCGGATCGGAAGGGTTGTTGCCCTCGACGCCGAAGGCCACGCGCTTGGGGCCGATCGCGCCGAGGTTGAGGTACACCGAGGAGGCGCCAGGGCCGCCGTTGAGCGCGAAGGTCACCGGTCGATCGCCGCCGCCCATGGTGTAGGCGGTGTAGACCACCTCGGCCACGGTGTTGCCCTTCTCGTCGCGCACCGGCAGCGAGCCGACGGTGACGGTGTACTTGAGCGAGCGCCCGTCGATCTGCGCGGTCTGCTGCACGTGCGCGTCGTCGGGCAGGGGCGGCAGGTGGAAGTCGGCGTGGCTGGCTTCGGCGGCGGGCTTGTCGGCGGCGAAGGCAGGGGCCGCCAAGCCGGCCAGCAGCGAAGCGGCCAGCAGGGTGGCCTGGAGGGTTTTGCGCACGGTGGGTTCCCCTGGAGCGAAAGCCCCAGCCTAGCGGTTGCCAGCTGGGCGGGAGTGTGCCCAAAGGCATGGGAGCCCTGTAGAAGGGCACCTGTGCGCGGCCGCCATGCATCGGTCGCAGGGATGTGCGCCCGGAAGAGGCAAGCCGCTACGTGGAGCTTTTTCCTACCGGGAACCCGTCAGGCCGGTAGCGCCACCAATTGGTCCTGCACCTGGTTGATCGCGTCGCGGATGCGCTTGCTGAACACCGAGTCGTCGTGGTGGATCAATACCAGCCGCTCGGTGGCGCGGGTCATCGCCACGTAGAGCAGGCGCGCTTCCTCGGCCTCGTCCTTGCCTTCCTTGGGCAGCGAGCCCAGGCCGGGAATGATCACGAACGGGAACTCCAGGCCCTTGCTCGAATGCATGGTCACGAGCTTGACCGTGTCGCCGACGGCGAACAGCGCGCCCTTGCCGCGGCCCTCGGCCAGTCGGCCGGGGATGTCTTCGCGCGCCAGCGCCTCGGCGAGCTTCTCGCCCTCCCACTGGTTGCGGAAGATCACCGCCATGTCCGACCACGGCCGTCCGTGCGCGTGTTCGTCGCGCAGCTGGGCGATGAGGACGGTGAGCTGCGCCGGTGCGGTCTCCACGCGAATCAGCTCCGGCACCGCGCCGCGGCGGCCGGCGCTCTCGGGGGCGATCAGCGGCACGCCGTCGTCGTCGTCGGGGCGGGCATCGAGCAGCTCGTTGGCGAAACCGCGCGCGACGGCCAGTATTTCCAGCGTGTTGCGGTAGTTGAGCTTGAGGATGGTGGTGCGACCCTGCGCCTGCACGCCGAGGCTCTTCCAGCTGACCTTGCGACGGTCGGCCTTGCCGTAGATGTTCTGCGCGTCGTCGTAGAGCACCAGCAGCGAGTTGGTGGCCGGGTCGATCATCTGCACGATCAGCTTGTACCAGTCCGGCTCGAAATCGTGGCCTTCGTCCACCAGCACCGCACCGTACTGGAAGCGCGGGATCTGCCCGCGGTCGACGCCGTCGATCACCCGCTCCACCATCTGGCCGAAGAAGCCGTCCGAACCCTTCGGCGGCAGCTCCACGTGGTAGGCCGTGAGCATCTTGTGGCACCACTTGTGGAAGTTGTAGACCTGCACCTTCTCGGCCAGGCCGCGCTCGCCGATCAGCTGCTCCAGCCGCGCGGCCAGCGTCTTGTTGTAGCAAAGGATCAATATCGGCCGGTTCATCGCGCGCGCCAGCTGCATGGCGCGGAAGCCCAGGATCATGGTTTTCCCGGAACCGGCCACGCCGTGGATGATCCGGTGCTCGTCGCCGAGCGAGCGCGCCAGCTGTTCCTGCTGGGCGTCCATCACCTTGACCAGTTCGGGGATCTGCAGCGGACGCACCGCCGCGTCGGTCGGGCCGAACAGGCCAAACTGGCCGCTGCCGGGTTCCACCCGCAGTTCGGGGAACAGGTGCCAGCGCACGCGGTCGATCTGCGGCAGCGTCAGCGCGACCGGGAAGGCGTAAGGGAACATCGCCCACAGCCGCTCCTGGAAGTCCTCCGATTCGACGGACTCGTAGAACTCGTCGCGGCAGATCGCCAGGTGCGGGGGGATCACCGCGTCCAGCCCGCCGTCCTCGAACTGCTTGCGGCTGATGTTGGCCAGCACCACGCCCCAGGCCCACGGCATGATGATCTTGCCAGCGTGGCGGTGGCCTTCCGGGTAACGCAGCGCCGGGTCGCGCTCGAGCACCACGCCGATCTCCAGCGCGTACGCGCGCGCCTGCAGCAGCGGATGGTTCTCCTTCACCAGGCCGCGGTCGGTGACCAGCGTGAACTGGGTGCTGTCCGCGTGCTGGATGGTCTCGGCCTTCCAGTCCTTCACCTCCAGCACCAGCAGGCCGCGGCGCGGGTGGAAGACGACGAAATCCGGCCGCCGCTGCTTCAGGCCCACCGGCACGTCGTACCAGAGCAGGTAGTCGTCCTCCAGCTTCTGTTCCAGCCGCTGGGCGAAGCGCTTTTCGCCCGCGGTCATGCGGGGCAGGCAGCTGTTGAGGGTGGGGATCTGGGTGGCCATCCGGCATCCGTTTGGGCGTTTTGCGTGGAAAGTAACGGACTCGGCATCGCTGTCAACGCTAAAGTCGCGCCAGCCAGCGCCGATACGACGGGCGACGACCACGCCAGGACGCCATCGCGGACACGCGACTTCCACGGCGCAGCCATCGTCACGTTCGGGCGCGGGGAGAGCCCAGCATGCCCATGCATATCGAAACGCTGTCGCTGATCAGTGCCGTCCAGTCGCTGGTGCTGGCCGTCCTGCTCTGGGCCGGCACGCACGGCGGCCCGGGCTCGGCGCGCACCAGCCTGAAGCTGCGCGCCGGCGCGCTGGCGGTCGAAGCGGCTGGCTGGAGCATGCTGGCGGCGCAGGCCTGGCTGCACCCGGCGCAGCTGGTGCTGGGCGGCAACGCGCTCAACCTGCTGGCGCAGGGCATGTCGGTCGTGGCACTGCGCATGCTGCTGGGTGCGCCGCTGCGTTGGCGCACGGCGCTGGCGATCGGCGTGATCGGCTGGCTGGGCGTGGCTTGGTTCGGCGTGGTCGAGCCGGACTACCGTGTGCGCGTGCTGTGGGGTTCGGCGGCGATCATGGCCGACATCGCCCTGCGCATGTGGGCACTGCTGGGCGGCGGTCCCCGGCGCAGTTCACGGGCGCGGGTGGTGCTGCTGGTCATGTGCTCGGCCTCGGCGCTGCTGCTGGTGTGGCGCAACGGACAGCTTTGGTTCGACCTGAATCCGCCGGCCGACATCATCCAGCCGGCCCTGGTCAATTATTTCTACGTGCTGTTCTCGGGCATGCAGCCGCTGTTCTTGAGCATCGGTTTCCTGCTGCTCTACAACGAAACGCTGCAGCGCGAGCTGCACCTGCTGGCAAGGGTCGATTCGCTGACCGGCGTGAAGAACCGCCTGGCGCTGACCGAAAGCGCCACCCAGATGCTCTCCCAGGTCAATCGCGGAGGGCGGCCGCTGGGCGTGCTGATGATCGACGCCGACCACTTCAAGAGCGTCAACGATCGCTTCGGCCATGGCGGCGGCGACAAGGTCCTGCTGGCGCTGGTTGCCGGCATCCGGGCGACGCTGCGCGCCGGCAACGTGATCGGGCGCATCGGCGGCGAGGAATTCGTGGTGCTGGCGCCGGACACCAGCCTGGAGCAGGCGCTGGTGCTGGCCGAGCGCATCCGCGGCACGGTCGAGTCCACGCCGTTGATGGTCGACGGGCATCTGTTGCAGTTGACCGTGTCGATCGGTACCGCCGCGGCCGAGACGGGCGAGCACGACGTGGCGGCCCTGCTGCGGCGCGCGGACGCGGCGCTCTACGCGGCCAAGCATGCCGGCCGCAACCGGGTCATGGCAGCCGATCCGGAACTGGTGGTCCGACGCTTGCTGGCTTGACCGTAGGTAGGCTTCAACCGCCGCGGTCGTGCGGTAGGGCGGGCCGAGGCCCGTCCCTACGCACCCCTGCGGTCAGCCCTCCAGTGCGGCGTCGAGCGAGATGTCGGCCCGCAGCACCTTCGATACCGGGCAGCCCTGCTTGGTCTCCTGCGCGATGCGCTGAAACGTGTCGGCGTCGGCGCCGGGCACGCGGGCGCGGCAGTTCAGGGCGATGGTGGTGATGGCGAAACCGTCGCCCTGCTTGTCCAGCGTCACCTCGGCCCGGGTCTCTATACGCTCGGGCGTCAGCCCGGCATTGCCCAGCCCCAGCGACAGCGCCATCGAGAAGCAGCCGGCCAGTGCCGCGCCGATCAGTTCCTCCGGATTGGTGCCGGGGCCGTCCTCGAAACGCGACTTGAAGCCGAACGGCGCCTCGCGCATCACGCCAGTCTGGGTGGAGATGGTGCCCTGGCCGTCCTTCAGGCCGCCGGACCAGGTGGCGGAGGCGGATTTCTTCATGGCGGATCTCCCGTTTGTTCGGATGGACGAACCAGTGTGGGCCTGTTGCCATTCAGGACGCGCGAACGCGCGCCCGCGCCCGCTTCACGCGCGTTTTGCCGCCGTCAGCCGTAAGCTCGCAGCTTTCCCTTCCCGAGCAACGGCATGAGCTTCGACATCCGCCACGACCCCGCCGCACAGCGCTTCGAAACCGTGGTGGACGGCCAGCCTTGCGAGCTCGATTACCGCCTCGCCGGAAAGGTCATGACGATCACTCACACCGGCGTGCCGGGGCCGGTGGAAGGCCGCGGCATCGCCTCGGCGCTGACCCAGGCCGCGATGGAAACCGCGCGGGCCGAGGGCTGGTCGGTGATCCCCGCCTGCGCGTACGCCGCCTCGTGGCTGCGCCGGCATCCGGAGTTCGCGGACCTGCGCGCCTGATTCGGCGTCGATCGTTGTGCCCGGCTCGCCGCATCGGCCACACTGGGTTACGCAACGACGGCGAGAGGCCCGATGAGTGGTTCAGCTCCCCACGGCCGGCAGCACCACCGCCGCAGTCTCTTTCACGCCCTGCGGGCGCGTCCGTCGCTGGCCGTCGGTGGCGCGCTGCTGCTGGCGGTGGCGGTTGCGGCATGGAGCCTGGGCATGCATCCGGCGCCGGCGTTCCTGCTCGGTTTCGACGCCGGCGCGCTGGCGTTCATGGGCCTGCAGCTGTGGGAGTTCAGCGCGGCCACGCCAACCAGCATGCGCAAGAAAGCGCGCCACCAGGACGCCGGGCGCTGGGGCATCCTGTGGAGCGGCGTGGCGATCTCGACGGTGGTGCTGGTGGCACTGGGCACCGAACTGGAGGCCGGCAAGACCGGCGGACTGGTCGCGATCGTGGTTTCCGCCGCGAGCATCATGCTCAGCTGGGCCTTCCTCAACACCTTGTTCGCGCTGCACTACGCGCACGGCTATTACGGCGACTACGGCGAAGAGCACAAGGGTCTGCGGTTCCCCGGCGGCGGCGAACCCGACTACTGGGATTTCGCCTACTTCGCGGTGGTGATCGGCATGACCTTCCAGGTTTCGGACGTCCAGGTAACCAGCCGCGAGCTACGCCGGATGGTGCTCATGCACGGCGTGATCGCGTTCTTCTTCAACGTGTTCATCGTGGCCGTCAGCGTGAACATCATGGCGGGGCAGGGGGCCATGGCCAGGCTTCACGTGTAGGAGCCCACGGGCGGCTCCTGCGAAAGGCGGTCTCAGTCGCGGAAGTTGTCGAACTGCAGCGGCAGCTCCACGTCGGACTTGCGCAGCAGTGCCATCGCCAGCTGCAGGTCGTCGCGCTTCTTGCCCGTCACGCGCAGCTTGTCGCCGTTGATCTGCGCCTCGACCTTGAGCTTGGCGGCCTTGAGCTCGGCCACCAGCTTCTTGGCCATCGCCTGCTCGATGCCCTGCTTGACGGTGACTTTCTGCCGCGCACCGCCCAGGTTCACTTCCGGCTCGGCCACGTCCAGCGCGCGGATGTCGATCTTCCGCGAGGTCAGGCGTCCGCGCAGGATGTCCAGCATCTGCTGCAGCTGGAAGTCGCTCGGTGCGCGCTGGGTGATCACGTAGCCGTCCAGTTCGAACACGGCGTCCGCTCCCTTGAAGTCGAAGCGGTTGGCCAGTTCGCGGTTGGCCTGGTCGACCGCGTTGGTGAGTTCGTGCTTGTCCACTTCGGAGACGACGTCGAAGGAAGGCATGGTGGGCACCTGCAGGATGGGAAGGCGGAAAGTGTAAGCGCTCGGCGATAATGCGCGACCGTCGCCCAGCGCGCGCTCCCTGCCGAACCATGAAAACCGACGTCCTCATCATCGGCGCGGGTGCCGCCGGCCTCATGTGCGCGATCACCGCCGGCCAGCGCGGACGGCGCGTGCTGGTGCTCGATCACGCGAACAAGCCAGGCAAGAAGATCCTGATGTCCGGCGGCGGGCGCTGCAATTTCACCAACCTGGGCGTGACGCCGGCCAACTACCTTTCGGCCAACCCGCACTTCGCCAATTCCGCACTGGCGCGCTACACGCCGGCCGATTTCATTGCGCTGGTGGAGAAGCACCGCATCGCCTACCACGAGAAGGAGCTCGGCCAGCTGTTCTGCGACGACTCCTCCAAGCAGATCGTGCGCATGCTGCTGGACGAATGCGCGGCCGCCGGCGTGCGGGTGGAGACCAGTTGCGCGGTGGAGCGCGTGCGCCACGGCGAGGCGGGCTTCAGCGTGACCACGGCGCGCGGCGAAGTGCACGCCGAGGCGCTGGTAATCGCCAGCGGCGGCCTTTCGATCCCGAGCATGGGCGCGACCGGGTTCGGCTACGAGCTGGCGCGCCAGTTCGGCCACGCCGTGCGGCCCACGCGCGCCGGACTGGTGCCACTGACGCTGAGCGGCAAGCACCAGGAGCGCTACGCGGACCTGGCCGGCGTGGCATTACCGGCCGAGGCCCGCTGCGGGCGACAGGCGTTCCGCGCCGGGTTGTTGTTCACCCACCGGGGCATCAGCGGGCCGTCGATCCTGCAGATATCCTCCTATTGGGAGCCGGGCGAGGAACTGCGGCTGGACCTGCTGCCCGACCGCGACGCCGCCGACTGGCTGCCAGGCCAGCGCGTGGCGCGGCCGGCGGCGGAGCTGAAGACCGTGCTGGGCGACGCGCTGCCCAAGCGGCTGGCGCAGCGGCTGTGCGAACTCGACTTCGGAAACCGCCCGATGCGCCAGTACCGCGAGGCGGAGCTGGCCGCGATCGGTGCCCGCCTGAACGACTGGCCGCTGGTCGCCAGCGGCACCGAGGGCTACCGCACCGCGGAGGTGACGCTGGGTGGGGTGGACACCGACGGGCTGTCCTCCAGCACCATGCAGTCCCGGCTCGTGCCGGGGCTTTATTTCATCGGCGAAGTGGTCGACGTGACCGGCTGGCTCGGTGGGTACAACTTCCAGTGGGCGTGGGCGTCGGGGCATGCGGCCGGCGAAGTGGCGTGAGCCATGCGCCGAAACCGTAGGGCTGGCCTTTGCATGCCTTCAACACCGCCAATGTTCCATTACCCGGTCGCGCCAACAGGAGAACTTCCTTGAACATCGGCTTCCTCGGCCTGGGCGCCATGGGCAGCGCCATGGCCAGCAACCTGCTCGCGGCGGGCCACACGGTGACGGTGTGGAACCGCTCCGAAGGCCCCACCGAACCCTTGGCCTCGCTCGGCGCCAAAGTTGTCCGCACACCCGGGCGGGCGGTGCAGGGCCAGGTCGTGCACAGCATGCTGGCCAACGACCAGGCGGTGCGCGAGGTGTTTCTGGGCGGCGGCGTACTGGACGAGATGGACCGCGGCACCGTTCACGTCAACCACGCCACCATTTCCGTGGCGCTGGCGCGCGAGCTGGCCGAGGAGCACGCGCGGCGCGGCCTGGGCTACGTCGCCGCGCCGGTGTTCGGCCGACCGGACATGGCCGCGGCGGCCAAGCTCAACATCGTGGTGGCCGGGCATGCGCACCTGGTCGATACCGTGCGCCCGCTACTCGAAGCGCTGGGCAGCCGGCTGTGGCCGGTCGGCGAGGCGCCCGAGCGCGCCAACGTGGTCAAGCTCGCCGGCAACTTCATGCTGGCCTCGGCGATCGAAAGCATGGCCGAAGCCAGCGCGCTCACGCGGGCGCATGGCGTCAGCGCCGCCGACTTCCTGGAGATCATGACCAGCACGCTGTTCGCCGCGCCGGCCTACCAGGGCTACGGCCGGCTGATCGCCGAGGAGCGCTACGCGCCGCCAGGCTTCGCGCTGCCGCTGGGCTTGAAGGACGTGAACCTCGCGCTCGCCGCGGGCGAGGCGGCACGGGTGCCGCTGCCGTTCGCCGGCGTGGTCCGCGATGCGCTGATCGAAGCGCTCGCGGGCGGCGGTGAAGGACTGGACTGGGCGGCGCTGGCGCAGGTGGCCGCGCGCCGCGCGCATCTGGAGTGACCCCAAGGCGTCGGTCGGTTTCAACCCGCCGGTGCTGGTGGCGATCGAGCCGCTGGACTGAAGCCAACCCTACGCCCAAGCGTCGGCCCTACGGGTGTTTCGGGCGTTGCTGCAGCCAGCGGTCCAGCTGGTTGGCGAATGCCTGCCGGTCGCGCGCATGAAACGTTGCCGGGCCGCCGGTATCCACGCCGGCGCCGCGCAACTCGTCCATGAAATTGCGCATCGACAGGCGCTGGGCGATGGTCTCGCGCGTGTACAGCTCGCCGCGCGGGTGCAGTGCCAGCGCGCCCTTGTCGATCGCCTGCGCGGCCAGCGGGATGTCCTGCGTCACCACGAGGTCGCCGGCCGAGAGGCGCTGGACGATCTCGTTGTCAGCCACGTCGAAGCCGCCGGCGACCTGGATCGCGCGCACCCATCGCGTGGGCGGCGTGCGCAGCATCTGGTTGGCGACCAGCGTGACCATCACCTGTGCGCGCTCGGCCGCGCGGAACAGGATCTCCTTGATCGGCCCCGGGCAGGCGTCGGCATCGACCCAGATCTGCGCCTCGCTCACGCGCGATTCCAGTGCAGCACGCCGTCGACCACCGTGCGGGCGCGGCCGCCGACCCAGATCGCGTCCGGCTCGATGCGCGCCAGCAGCCGCGCGTCGTGGCCCATCTCGCGGCCCTGGCTGATCGCGTAACCGCGGGCGAGCGCGCCCTGCGGCTCGGCGTGCGCGATGTAGGCGGCGATCAGGCCGTTGGCGGCGCCCGAGGCCGGATCCTCGACGATGCCGACGCCGGCGGGAAATGCCCGCACCACCAACTGGTGGTCGCCCGACGCGCTGCGCGCGAACGCGCACAGGCCCATGCTGCCGGTGGCCCGTGCGAGCGCGCCGATGGCGCTGTGGTCGGGCAGCCAGCCGCGCAGGCCCGTTTCGTCCGCGACTTCGGCCAGCCACCAGCGGCGGCCGCCATCGACGAGCGCCGGTGGCAGCGTGCCCAGTTCGATGCCGGCGAGCGTGGCCGCAAGCAGCGGATGCGCGTCGCGACCGGTGGCGAGCACGCGCTCGCCAGGCGACTTCAGCAACAGGTCGCGCGCCTCACCCTCGCCCTCGACGCGGATCGGCAACACGCCGGCGCCGCATTCCTGCCAGAGCACGCCATCGACCGGCTGTGCGAGTCCGCAGGCCAGCACCGCGTGCGCGCTTCCGACGCTCGGGTGGCCGGCGAACGGGATCTCGTGTTGGGGGGTGAAGATGCGCACGCGGTAGCTCGACTGCGGTGTCGAGGGCGGCAGCAGGAACGTGGTTTCCACCAGCGCGGTCCAGCGCGCAAAACGTCGCATCTCCTCGTCGCTCCATCCCCGCGCGTCGGTGACCACGCCCAGGTGGTTGCCCCCGCCGCAGGTGGCGGCAAAGACGTCCAGATGCAGGTAGCGGATCGGTTCCATGCGTGTCCGTGGGGAGCGGGCGGATGAAGGCGCGCATGATACGCCGTGATGTCGCACCGGGGGCCGCGCGAGTCGACAAGCCGAGTGGGTGTCGCCAAGATGGACGGTCACCCGTTCCACAGGAAGCCCCAGCGATCATGATCACCCTGACCATCATCGCCGTCACCTGCATCGTTTCGTTCCTGGCCTTCAACAAGCCGAAACTGCTGGATGACCTGATCCTCTGGCCGCCGGCGATCCAGCGCCATCGTGAGTACCACCGTCTGGTGACCTATGGCCTGGTGCACGCCGATTTCGGCCATTTGCTTTTCAACATGCTGACGCTGTTTTTCTTCGGCCGGCTGATCGAGCAGTTCTATTCCGCCGAGCTCGGCCGGCTCGGTTTCCTGCTCTTCTACCTCGCGGCGCTGGTCGTCTCGATCCTGCCGACCTACATCAAGAACCGCCGCAACCCGAACTACCACAGCCTTGGCGCTTCGGGAGCGGTTTCGGCGGTGTTGTTCACCTTCGTGCTGCTGGCGCCCTGGTCGAAGATCATCGTGTTCGTGCTGCCGATGCCGGCCGTGTTGTACGCCGTCCTCTACGTGGGCTATTCCATCTACATGGACCGCGCCGGTCGCGACAACATCAACCACAGCGCTCACCTGTGGGGCGCGGCTTTCGGCGTGATCTTCACCCTGCTGATAGAGCCCAGGGTGTTCACTCATTTCCTCGCGGAGCTTTCCAACCCACGCATGTAGGGAGGTCCATGCCCTCGCCGCAAGACCGTCAGCGACCATTCTTCGTGGTGCTCAACCGCCGCTCCGGCAGCGGTGACGGCGGTGCCACGGAGGAGGCCATCCGCGACGCGCTCGATGCCACCGGGCATCCCTACCGGCTGTTCTGCGCGAAACATCCCCGGCACCTCGGCGAGCTGGCGGAGCAGGCGGTGGAAGCGGCCCGGGCGCAGGGGGGCGCGGTGGTCGTCGCCGGCGGCGACGGCACCATCAACGCGGTGGTGCAGGCCGTGCTCCCCAGCGGCTTGCCGCTGGGCGTGCTGCCGCAGGGGACCTTCAATTTTTTCGGCCGCTGCCACGGGTTGCCCGAGGGCGATGCGGGCGAGGGGATACGCGGCCTGCTGGACGCGCGGGAAACGCCGGTGCAGGTGGGCCTGGTCAACGATCGCGTGTTCCTGGTGAACGCGAGCCTGGGACTCTATCCCGAGCTGCTGGAACGGCGCGAACGGGACAAGCGCCGCTTCGGACGCCACCGCCTGGTCGCGCTGCTGTCGGGCCTGCGCGCGTTGCTGGGCAGCTACCCGGACCTGCGCCTGTCGCTCTGCGAGGACGGCCAGCGGCAGGTGCGGCGCAGCACCACCCTGGTGGTGGGCGACAACCGCCTGCAACTGGAGAGCATCGGCATCCCCGAGGCCGACGCGGTGACCCGCGGCGCGCTGGTCGGCATCGTGCTGCCGCCCCTTGCGCGCTGGCACATGATCCTCACGGCGATCCGCGGGCTGTCCGGTCATCTGGGCGACGTGGAGAAGGTCGACAGCTTCGCCTTCACCGAGCTCGAAGTGGCCTTGCCGCGGCGGCGGGAACTCAAGCTCGCGATCGATGGGGAGATCGTCCGTCTGCCGTTGCCGCTGCGGTTCCGCGTCGCGCCGCAGGCGCTCCGGCTGCTGGTGCCGCGGGATCGGGGCGACCGGTGAACCTGTTGCTGCACATGTCCGATTCGCATTTCGGCACCGAGCGCGCGGCGGTGCTGGAAGCGCTGAGGCGATTGATCCAGGACAGCCGGCCGGCACTGGTGGTGCTGTCGGGCGACCTGACCCAGCGCGCACGGCCGGCGCAGTTCGCCGCCGCGCGCGCCTTCGTCGCAAGCCTGCCCGCGCCGTTCCTGGCGATCCCCGGCAACCACGACATCCCCCTGTATGCCCTGGGCGTTCGCCTGCGGGCGCCGTACGCGCGCTATGCGGCGGCGTTCGGCAACGAGCTGGAGCCGGTTTGGTCGTCGGCGGAATGGCTGGTGCTGGGGGTCAACACCACGCGTTGGTGGCGGCACAAGCAGGGCGAGGTGTCGCCGGCGCAGATCGAGCGGGTGGCGGCGCGCCTGCGCCAGGCGGCGCCGGGCCAGGCGAGGGTGGTGGTAGTGCACCAGCCGATGGCGGTGATCGACGAGTCCGACCGGCGCAACCTGCTGCGGGGACATGCGCAGGCGGCCGGCGCCTGGGCGGCCGCCGGTGCGCAACTGGTGCTGGGTGGCCATATCCACTTGCCCTACGTGCGACCGCTGCCCGAACCGGGCGGCCGCCCCCTGTGGGTCGTGCAGGCCGGCACCGCGGTATCGCACCGGGTACGCGGCGACATCCCCAACTCGGTCAACCTGCTCCGCCGCGATGGAAGTGCCGATACCTGCACGACGGAGCGCTGGGACTACGACGCCACCTCCGGGACGTTCGCCTGCCATGAGCGGCAGCTACTTGCGCTGCGCGTCCCGCATGCATCCTGAATTGCCGGACGCTTCATGCCGCAATCGCGCATGACAGCGGAAGATGACCGCGCAATACTGGACGTGCAGGTCTTTCCGCCGCGTGCTTGGAGCATGTCAACGCGGGCAAGGCTGCACTGACCACCGCAGGAGTGATGACGCATGGCAACGACCCGCACGTCGGCCGCGAAGAAATCCGCGGCCAAGAAGGCAGCCGCCGGCAGCAAGGCGACCAAGAAGACCGCCGCCGCGAAGGCCGGCATCAAGACACCGATCAATCGCACCGCCGCCCGTCCGGCCGCAAAGAAGGTCGCGGGCAAGGGTTCGGCGTCGCGGTCGGCAACCGCATCGAAGAAGTCGCCGGCCAAGAAAGTGACGGCGAAGAAGGCGGCACCGAAGAAGGCGGCACCGAAGAAGGCCTCCGCCAAGAAGGCGGCCCCGAAGAAGGCGGTCGCGAAGAAATCGGCACCGAAGAAGGCCCTCCCCACGAAGGCCGCACCGAAGAAGGCAGCTGCCAGGAAGGCGGCTCCAAAGAAGGCCGTCGCCAAAAAGGCAGCACCGAAGAAGGCGATCCGGAAGCCGGCGACGAAGAAAGCCGCGTTGAAAAAGACGGCTACCAGGAAGAGCACGCCCGCGGCGGCGAGCAAGACGGCCACGAAGCCCTCGCCGACCCGATCGGCCGCCCGCACCGGCGGCATGGCGGCGAAGGCCGCGGGCAAACCGGTGGCGAAGAAGGCCGCCCCCGCGTCGAAGCCCAGCCGGCCGGGCAGCGCCAAGCCCGCCGCCCGCAAGGGAGCGACGCCGCGCAATGCACCCGCCGCGATACAGCACATCAGCCCGGAAGAGGCGGTGGCGCACATCCAGGCGCTGCTCGATGCAAAGCAGGAACGCACCCGGCAGGCGTCGAGCCGTCCGGCGGATGGGCAAACGCGGCCACACGGCGAATCGGCCATCCATACGCCCCAGAGTCCGCAGCTGCCCAGCGACGCGCCCAAGACCACCATTCCGGTGCACAGCGGACAGCGCGGCGCCAAGGTCTGACGCCGGTCCCGCCCGCGCCGCGCCCGCGCATCAGCCGGGCGCGGCGCTCAGGGCGCATTCAAACCGCCGCGACTAGCGTGATCCCCGTGACAGCAGTCACGGAGGTGAGCCCATGAAACGCATGCTTGCAGGACTGGCGCTGGTGCTTGGCACGGCGGCGCTGTCGGGTTGCTATTACGACCCCGGTTACAGCTACGTGCGCAGCAATGGCTATCAGGGCGATGCCTACTACGGCGAGGGTCCCTCGGTTATCTACGAGCCGGACTACTACGGCTATGGCGGCTACTACGGGCCCGGCTGGGGCTATGGCTGCTGCTATTCCTCCGGCGTAAGCGTCGGCATCAGCGGCACGTGGCGCGGCGATTCGCACCATTACCGTGGCCGCGACTGGAGCCGCGAGCGCCATGATTACCGCGACGACCGGCATGATCGTCGCGAGTGGCGCGGCCGGGACGACCGCAGCCATGACCGCGGCGACAGGCGCGGGCGACGCGGCGACGATCGCGACTGAGCGGCCAGCCGCGGCTCGTGCCCGAAGCGTTCGCTTGGCACAATCGCGGCATGCCCCCTTCAATCTTTCGCGGGCGCTCGGCGCGCCTGGCTACCGTCGCGTTGTGCCTCATGCTCGGTGGCTGCGGCAGCCTGCGCTATTACGCCCATGTCGCGCACGGGCAGGCTTCGTTGCTGATGCATCGCCGGCCGATCGCCAAGGTGGTGCAGGACCCCGCCACCGATCCGACGTTGGCCCGCCGCCTTCGCCTGGCCACCGAGGCGCGGCGGTTCGCCTCCGCGGCGCTGTCGCTGCCGGACAACCGCAGCTACACCAGCTACGTGGACCTGCACCGCCCTTACGTCGCCTGGAACGTGTTCGCCACGCCGCCCTATTCGGTTGACGCCTTGCCGCAATGTTTTCCCATCGCGGGATGCGTGGCCTACCGCGGCTACTTCGACCCGGCCCTCGCGCGGGACCGCGCGTCGGAGTTGAAGGTGCAGGGCGAGGACGTGTGGATCGGCCCCGTGCCCGCCTATTCGACACTGGGCTGGTTCGCCGATCCGATCGTCTCCAGCATGCTGCGCTGGGACGACGACGAACTGGCCGGCACCATTTTCCACGAGCTCGCGCACCAGCGGCTGTACGTGAAGGGCGACACGGCATTCAACGAATCCTTCGCCAGCTTCGTCCAGCAGGAGGGGCTGCGCGAGTGGCGCAAGGCGCGTGGCCTGCCGCCGCCCGATGGGCGCGATCAAGCGATGGAGGAGGGCTTCACCGCACTGGTGCTGGACCTGCGCGAGCGGCTCAAGCGGCTGTACGCGAGTGCGGATGATCCGGCCACCCTGGCCCGCGGCAAGCAGGCGCAGGTCGAAGCGTTCCGTCTCCGCTACGCGCAATGGCGCGACAGCCGGTGGCACGGGGACCGCCGCTACGACACCTGGGTGGAAGCGCCGATCAACAACGCCAAGCTGTTGCCCTTTGGCCTGTACGACCGCTGGACGGGCGCCTTCGCGGTGCTGTTCGAGCATGCGGAGCGGCAGTGGGGGGCCTTCTATGCCGCGGTCGGCACCTTGGCGGAGAAACCCGAGCCCGAACGGACCCGGGAACTCGAACGTCTGGCTGGCGGGGCGAGCCGGGCTCCATGATGGGGATACCGGGCCGCGGGTGAGGATTCGGGTGGCGCGGGATGCCGTAAGCAGGCCTGACTCCGTGCCTTGCACCAGCCGACCACGCCCCAACGTCGGACTCATGGCCGACACCACCGTTCCGCAATTCTTCGAGCAGTTCCCCATGCGCCGTGTGCTCGAGTCGGAGCTCGATGCCGCGCTGTCCGAATCGGCTCGGGACCTGACCATCCTGTTCCTGTGGGGCCGCGATTGCCCCAATTGCGACATCGCCAAGCGAGCCATGCTGCTGGCGCACGAGCGCTTCCAGTGGCCGCGCGTGCGCTGGCTGCACGACAACGTCTACGAGGATCCCGGCATGGCCACCCGCTTCGGCCTGCACGGCATCCCGGCGTTCTTCGTGTTCGCCGGCACGCGCAAGCTCGGGCGCATCACCAGCTGGCCGGGCGCCGACGCTTTCGTGCGCGCGATCGACACCCAGCTCGCCGCGCTGGCGTTGCCGCGGGGATAATGCATCCGCTCCGGCTCCGTGCCGGTTCCCGCCAGGCCAGCGCATGATCGTCCAGTCCCTGCTCGACACCGACCTGTACAAGTTCTCGATGATGCAGGTGGTGTTGCACCACTACCCCGCGGCGCACGTCGAGTACCGCTTCAAGTGCCGCACGCCGGGCATCGACCTGGTGCCTTGCATCGAGGAGATCCGCGCCGAGCTCGACGCGCTGTGCGGCCTGCGCTTCACGCGCGCCGAACTCGACTACCTGCGCGGCTGGCGCTACATCAAGAGCGATTTCGTCGACTTCCTGGGTTTGTTCCAGCTCAACGCCAAGTACGTGGAGATCGCCCCATCACCGGCGGCCAATGGCGAGATCGATATCCACATCCGCGGACCGTGGTTGCACACGATCCTGTTCGAGGTGCCGCTGCTGGCGATCGTCAATGAGGTGTACTTTCGCCGCACCCAGCCGGGCCTCGACCTCGCCGAAGGCCGCGCGCGGCTCAGAGCCAAGATCGCGCTGTTGCGGGCGGACCCGGAATACGGCGACTGCCGCATCGCCGACTACGGCACGCGCCGGCGCTTCTCCCGCCAATGGCACGAGGAGGTGGTGCGCACGCTGCGCGACGGCCTCGGCGAACAGCTGGCCGGCACCAGCAACGTCTGGATGGCCTGGAAGCTCGGCCTCACCCCGCTGGGCACGTTGGCCCACGAGTACCTGCAGGCGCACCAGGCGCTGGGCCCGCGGCTGCGCGATTCGCAGCGCGTGGCGCTGGAGACCTGGGCGAAGGAATACCGCGGCGACCTCGGCATCGCGTTGTCGGACGTCTACGGCCTGGATGCGTTCCTGCGCGACTTCGACATGTACTTCTGCAAGCTCTTCGACGGCACCCGCCACGATTCGGGTGACCCGTTCACCTGGGGCGAAAAGGTGCTGGCGCACTACCGCGCCAACCGCGTCGATCCGCGCACCAAGATCCTGGTGTTCAGTGACGCGCTGGACATGCCCCGCGTGATGCAGCTCTACCGTCACTTCCACGGGCGCTGCCAGCTGGCATTCGGTGTCGGCACCAACCTGACCAACGACGTCGGGCCCACGCCGCTGCAGATCGTCATCAAGATGGTCCGCTGCAATGACCAGCCGGTAGCCAAGCTCAGCGATTCGCCGGGCAAGAACATGTGCGACGATCCGGCCTACGTGGCCTACCTGCGGCAGGTGTTCGACATCCCGCCGGAGGCCTGAGCGCCGCTACAGTCCGATGTGGCGATCGCGGCGCGAACGCACTCGCACATGCCGGCGCGGCGCTTCGCGGCATGCCGCATAGGCCAGCAGCACGAGGGTGGCGAGCGCGACCAGGGCGGAAAGGATGAGGTGCATCACGGCAGCATCGCCTCCGTACCGTACGTCGGGAAATGACCATCGCTCATGTGCATATGCCGCCGGCGGCGTAGACTCGCCGGCACCTTACGGGAGCCCATGCATGAGCAGCGTCTACGACTTTTCCGCCTGCGACATCGATGGCCAGGAACGCTCGCTCGCCGAATGGCGCGGGCGCTGGCTGCTGGTCGTCAACGTCGCCTCCAAGTGCGGTTTCACCCCGCAATACACCGGGCTGGAGGCGCTGTGGCGACAATGGCGCGAGCGTGGACTGACGGTGCTCGGGTTCCCCTGCGACCAGTTCGGCCACCAGGAGCCTGGCGACGAGGCCCAGATCCGGCAGTTCTGCAGCCTCAACTACGAGGTGAGCTTCCCGCTGTTCGCCAAGATCGAGGTCAACGGCGCCGGTGCGCACCCGCTCTACCGCTGGCTCAAACGCGAAGGCAAGGGCGTGCTCGGCAGCGAGGCGATCAAGTGGAACTTCACCAAGTTCCTGGTCGATCCCGAGGGCCAGGTTGTCCGGCGCTTCGCGCCGACGGACACGCCGGAAAAGATAGGTTCGGACCTGGCCAAACGGTTGTAGGAGCGCACCCTGTGCGCGACCCGATGACGGTCGCGCACAGGGTGCGCTACTACAGGGACCTCTCGCTCAGCCCGGCAAGCAGGACGGCGATCGCATCGACGTCCGCACTGGCCGATTCCCCCTCCGGCGGCTCGTAGTCGTTGAGCAGGATCGCGAACGCCAGGTGTTCGCCCGCTGCGCTGGTGACGTAGCCGGCCAGGCAGTTCACGTACGTCATGCTGCCGGTCTTGGCGTGCACGTTGCCCGCGGCGGGCGTGCCGCGCATGCGCCAGGCCAGCGTGCCGTCGACGCCGGCCACCGGCAGCATGTCCCGGAGCAGGCCGGCGTCCGGACCGTTGGCGAGGAAGGCGAGCAGGCGCACCAGTGCGTTCGGCGTGGCGAGGTCGCGCCGGGACAGCCCGGTGCCTTCGCCGATCAGGCTGGCCGAGGGCGCGATGCCGATGCGATCGAGCAGCTGATGCAGTCCGTGGATGCCCCAGTCGGCCGCACTGAGGAATCCGGTGGGCGCGGCCGGGTCGTTCGCCGCCGCGGCGTGGACACGCGTGCCGGCCAGCTGCAGCAGGTTCTGCAGGTAGAGGTTCTGCGAGCGCTTGAGGCCCTCGCGCAGCAATGTGGCCAGTGGCGGCGACTGCACCCGGGCCAGCACGCGGGCGCCCGCCTGCAGCGTCGCATCCTGCTGCGGCCAGCGCAGCACGCGGGCGCCCGCCTGCAGCGTCGCATCCTGCTGCGGCCAGCGCAGCACGCGCACTTCGCCGTCAACGTCGATGCCGCGTTGCTCCAGCGCGTGCAGCAGCGTTTGGCCGGCCAGCCGTGCGGGGTCGGCGACAGCCAGGTGGAAGCTTCGCGGAGATGACTGTGCGGGTACCGAACCGAAGGCGTGCAGACGCAGGTCGCCGGGATCGCGGTAAAGGTTGATGTCGCTCGAGGTGCCGGCCGGTACGGTGAGCAGGCGGTTATCCAGCGGCATCGGCGCGCCGGCGGGATCGAAAGCCAGTTCGGCCGGCGCGCCGGTGCGTGTTGCGGGCGTCACCGTCAGCTGGAACTGGTTTTCGTACACGCTCAACGCCGATGCCGGGGCGGCGAAGCCGGCGAGCAGGTCGAACGCCTCCCAGCCGTTGCCGATCGCCGGTCCGGCGAAATAGGTGGCATCGGCCACCAGGTCGCCGTGTATCCGGCGTACGCCCTTGGCCGCCAGCTGGCCGGCCAGCGCATCGGCCCAGTCCGCGGTGGACGGGTCGGCGCCGAGCGAGGGATCGCCCATGCCGTAGAGCACCAGCGGACCCTGCACGCGTCCGCGTTTATTCGGCGCGGCACCCAGCACGCGGGTGGGAATGCGGTAGCCGGCATCGAGGCCGTTCAGCACCAGCGCCGCGGTGAACAGCTTGGTGGTCGAGGCGGGCTGGAACAGCTTGTCGGCGTCGTGGACGTACAGCGTGCGGCCGCTGTCCAGCGACACCACCGCGATGCCCCATCGCGCGCCGGCGAAGCGCGCCTGGGCGATGCGCGCATCGATCGCCGCGCGCGTGGCGGGCAGGTCCATCGCCAAGGCGTGCCATGGCGACAGGACGAGGGCGAGCAGGAAAGGCAGGCGGGCCATCTTCATGCCCGGAGTATCGCAACCCTGGCGCAACGGCGCAGGCCGGTGTGACAGGCCGTCGACCGTGAGCTGATAAACTGCCCCATTCACCGACAACGAGAATGCCATGCAGATCGCAGACAACACCGTCGCCTCCTTCCACTACACGCTGACCGACGACGAAGGACGCGTCATCGACAGCTCCGAGGGGCGCGAACCGCTGTCCTACCTGCACGGTACCGGGCAGATCGTGCCGGGCCTGGAGAAGGTGATGGCCGGTCGCCAGGCGGGCGATCAGTTCAAGGTCGACGTGTCGCCCGAGGAAGGCTACGGCGTGCGCCATCCGGAGCTGATGCAGGAAGTGCCGCGCGAGGCCTTCCAGGGCGTGGAGGACATCCAGCCGGGCATGCAGTTCCAGGGCCGTGGCCCGCAGGGCGCGATCAATGTGACCGTGGTGCGCGTGGACAACGACAAGGTGCACATCGACGGCAACCATCCGCTCGCCGGGCAGACGCTGCATTTCAACGTCGAAGTGACAGACGTGCGTGAGGCCAGTGCGGAAGAACTGCAGCATGGCCACGTGCACGGCCCGGGCGGCCACCACCACTGAGTCGGGCCACCATGCAGGAGCCCGCGAGCGGGCTCCTGCATGGCATGAAGCTCAGTACCAGTCGAGCAGCGACACGCCCAACCCCAGGTACGTGGCGTTGTGGTTGTAGTCGATAAGGCTTTCGCCGTAGCCCTTGAACACTTCCATGTAGCCGCGCAGGTTGCCGGCCAGCGGGAAGCTCCAGGTGAATCGCGCCGCGCCGTGGCTGCGGCTCCCGCCACGGAAGGAATGGCGCAGCATCATGCCGAACTCCTGTCCGTTCCACTCGCGCACGATCTGCACGTCGCCCCGGCCCATGTAGTCGCTGATGTCCGGGTTGTTGTCGTCCACGCCGCCCTCGGGGATGCGCCACCACGGGCGCAACATCACAGTCCAGTCGCCGCGCTCGAAGCCGACGTTGGCGATCACCCTGTTCCAGCTGCGCGAGCGCGGGTTGGACTGCCCGTTGGACTGGTGGTTGATGCCGATGCCGAGCAGGCGACCGTCCCAGCCAAGCACCTGGTAATGGGTGTCGAACACGAGCATGGCCTCGGGTTCGTAGTTGGTCTCGCGAAACGGCCGCGAGGCATCGTTGTTGTAGACCTGCCAGCGCGAGGACTGGGTGTAACCCAGCCACAGGTCTCCCACGTCACCGAAGACGCCCTGCCACAACTTCGTCTTGAAGCTGATCTGGAACTTGGCCTCGACGTTTTCCAACTGCTCCGGGCGGGTCACGGTGTTGAGCGGGTTGGGGCTTTGCGGCCGCTCGTTCTGGTTGCTGGTGGCGAATACCGGCATCAGGAACACCGGCTTGTAGCCGCGCACGTTGTAGGTCCCGAGCTTGGCTTCCGGCGCCAGTTCCCAGCGGCTGTCCAGCAGCGACATCGGCGCGGACACTTCCGGGTTTTCCGGTGCGGCGGCCTGACCCTGGGGGCGGTCGTGGCCGAACACGCTGGGCAGCCGGGTGGCCTCGTCAGCGCGCTTTTGCGCCACCGGCAGGTTGACCCGGCCGGTGGCGTGGTCGTAGCAGGCCAGCCGCTGCGCGTCGCTTTCGATGGCGGTGCAGGCGCGGATGTCCATCGGGTCGGGGTTCTGCGCGTGCGCCGCGCAGGCCCACAGGCCGCCAAGTGCCGCCAGCACCGCAGTCGTACCGTGCTTGATCAAGGACGTCGCTCCACAGGCAAAGGCGCGAGTCTAGCGAGAGGTTTCCCAACCGGCCGTGACGGCAAAAAAAAGCCGGCCGCAAGCGACCGGCGAGGGGAGTGTCGAGCGAAAACTAGTGGGACTGCCAAGCCTCGTACTCGCGCTGGGTGACGCGGCCGTCGCGGTTCTTGTCGGCATAGTCGAAGTCGTTGGCCAGCGGCGGATAGCTGGCCGCTTCCTGCAAGGTGATGGACTTCTTGCCGTTGGCCAGCTGGCTGAAGTCCGGCGCGGGGCCGGCAGAGGAAGCCGGCGGCATCGACGACTTGAATTCCACGTTGGCGCTGCCGCCGGCATTCGCGTCGGCGCCGTGCATGCCGCCGTGCATGTTGCCATTGGCATCCATGTTGCCGTTGTTGTTCATGTCGTTGTTCATGCCCTGGTTGCCGTTCATGCCGCCTGAGTCATTGCCCATGGGCGCAGGCGCGCTCGACGCCGGCGGCGGCATGGTCTGCATGCCCGAGCTGGTCGGTGGCGCAGGCGGCGTGGCATTCGGATCGGGTGGCGGCGGTGGTGTCGGCGGCATGTTCGACTGCGAGCCGGGTGGGGGCGGCGGCATCGGGGTGGCCGGCGGCGGGGGCGCGGGATTGCCCGGATCCGTCGGCGGCGGAGGCGGCGCCGGGGGCGTCGGAACGTCCTGCGCCATCAGGACCCCGGACGCCAGCAGCGAGCTGGCGACGAGGGCGGAAAGCCATGGCTTGCGGAATTTCATCATCGATACTCCATGCCAGAATGCGGGGGCGCGGACTGAACGCAATCGATGGGGCCGCCGCGCTTCGGGCACGCTAACAAACGATTTGTAAACGCGGCCTCATCTTGCACAGCAGGGTTCCGTGAAGTCCCAGACCACGTTGTCTTCCGCTTTATCCAGCCAGCCCGCACCGTTGAGCCTGTCGCAGGCCCGTCGGCTGCACCTGGCCGCCCAGGGTCTGCTGCGGCCGCTCGATCGCCGTCCGCGGCCCGTCGACGTGGTCGAGGCGATCGAGCGCATGCGCCTGCTGCAGATCGATTCCATCCACGTGGTGGCGCGCAGCCCTTACCTGGTGCTGCATGCGCGCCTGGGCGACTACGACGGCGCCTGGCTCGACGAGGCGCTGGTCCAGGGACGCATCGCCGAGTGCTGGGCGCACGAGGCCTGCTTCGTGCCGGCGGCCGACCTGCCCATGCACCGCGCCTGGCGTGAGCGCGGAGCGCACTGGGCGCACCGCCATGCCGCCCGCATGCATCGGGACCACCGCGCCGACATGGACGAGCTGCTCGAGCGGATCCGAGCGCAGGGCGCGGTGCGTGCGGCCGATTTCCCGCGCGCCGATCGCGGTGTCAGCGGCTGGTGGGAATGGAAGCCGGAGAAGCGCTGGCTCGAGGCCTGGTTCGCGCTCGGCGAGCTGATGATCCCCCGGCGTGAGCGCTTCCAGCGGGTCTACGACCTGGCCGAACGCGTGCTCGCCAGGCTCGATCCGCCGTTCGTCCCCAGCCAGCTCGATACATCCGGCCTGCGCAGGCGTTTCATCCTCGACAGCGTGCGTGCGCTGGGCATCGCCCAGGCGCGCTGGGTCGCCGATTACTACCGGCTCAGGCCCGCGGTGGACGAGGCGGAACTGGCGCCGCTGGTTGCGTCGGGCGAGTTGCTGGCAGCCCCGGTGCAGGGCTGGGGCGCGCCCGGCTACGTGCATCGCGAGCATGCACCCTTGCTCGACAAGGCACGCGCCGGCCGGTTGCGTGCCACCCACACGACACTGCTCTCGCCGTTCGACCCGCTGGTGTGGGACCGCGCCCGCGCGCAGGCCATGTTCAATTTCGAGTACGCGATCGAGTGCTACACGCCTGCGCCGAAGCGGCGCTACGGTTACTACGTGCTGCCGATCCTGCACCGCGGCAGCCTGGTCGGGCGGCTGGACGCCAAGGCACACCGCGGCGAGGGCGTGTTCGAGATCAAGGCGCTGTTCCTGGAGCCGGGCCAGGAGGTTACTCCGCGCCTGGTTGCGGACGTGGGCGATGCGATTGCGCGCACGGCCACCTGGCACGGGACGCCGGAGCTTCGGCTCGAGCGTAGCGAACCGGCAGCGTTCGGGCGGGCCCTGCGGGCGCACTGGAAGGCGGTGGGTTGAACCACCGGTGACACCTTGCCCACCGGTGGGCGGGCGAACGATCGGGACAGATCAGTTGCTGCTGCGCGGCGCGGCTGGTGCACCTTCACAGGACTTGCCGTGCAGCGCCTGGCGCAACTGACTGGCCAGCGAATTGCAACGCGTCGCCATATTCGGCCGGATGGCCGGATCCTGGGCGTCGCGAAGGAGGCTGGTGCGCATGGCTTCGTAGCGGCCCTGGATCTCGTTGGGCTTGTAGATCGCCGCGGCGCGATGGCAGGCCACGTAGCTGGCCAGGTAGTCGTCGCACGCCGGAATCCCGGTGCTGTCGGGCAGTTTGCTCGCCTGTTCCGGGGTGCCCGCGGCGGCGGGATGGTTGCCGTGGCTGGGGTGGCTTTCGCTCGGCTGGGCGCGGCGCGTCGCCGGGGTTTCCGCGGCCGACTGCGACGCACGGGTCCCGGTCGAGCCGGAACGGGCCGGATGGTTTGCGCAACCGGTCAACATCAGGCCGGCGCCGAGCAGGGCGATGGTCAGGCGCGGAAGGGTGAGCTTCATGGCGGGCATTCCTCTGCAGACAGGCTAGGCCGGCAACGAGGCTGGCGACCTCTACACTAGACAAACGGCACTGTGAAGAAAATCTGAAATTCCCAGTGCTGGCGGGGCCTTCTGCCGTTCAGCCCTGGCGGTCGCACAGGGGATCGGTACCGGCTATGATGCGCCCACTGTGTTTGCCGGGGTCACCACCAGTCACGTGGCCCGATGCCGCCGACCGGCGCTTCATCGAATCACCCCTAGGGTTTTCCTTGCACACCAGTAAGTCGGCCCCGCACGTTGCGGTGGTCGAGTCTTTTTGATTAAACCTAGTGGAGTGTTTCATGTCTGATCGTCAGATCGGTACCGTCAAGTGGTTCAACGACGCCAAGGGCTTCGGCTTCATCAGCCGCGACAACGGCCCGGACGTGTTCGTGCATTTCCGTGCCATCAGCGGCACCGGCTTCAAGAGCCTGCAGGAAGGCCAGAAGGTCAGCTTCAAGGTCGTGCAGGGCCAGAAGGGCCTGCAGGCCGACGAGGTCATGCCGGCCTAAGCGGTTCCTCCGCGAAAGCCACGAGAGCCGGGCAGCGATGCCCGGCTTTTTTTGTGTCCGGAAGGGCGGTGTCGCGGCCCGCTTGTTTTAGGGAAATTTCCGTTATGCTTGGAGCACTGTGTCTGCTCGGTCCACGTGCGTGCCCCGAAGCGGGATTCGTCCGAATCCGCCTCGCTCCACCCGCTCCCTGCATGCCCAGTAAGTCGTCGGCCAAAGGGGAGGTCGACTTGTCTCAGCATCGTGCAGAACGGAGTGAGTCATGTCGGATCGTGAGATTGGCACCGTCAAGTGGTTCAACGACGCCAAGGGCTTTGGCTTCATCAGCCGGGAGAGTGGCCCCGACGTCTTCGTGCATTTCCGTGCCATCAGCGGCACGGGCTTCAAGAGCCTGAAAGAAGGGCAGAAGGTCAGCTTCAAGGTGGTGCAGGGCCAGAAGGGCCTGCAGGCCGACGAGGTCGCACCCGCCTGAGACAGGCGGAGGCTTCTTTCCAAAGGGCCGGCGCAAGCCGGCCTTTTTTTGTGCGTGCGCCGCGGTCTCGCTAGCCTTGGACTTTTCGGCAGGTTTTTCATGGACGCCAATCCGACCGAAGCCGTACGGGTCATCCGCATGACCGCCCCCGATGGCGCGGCCAGCGAGTTGTTGCTGGTCGGTGAGCCGAAGGGCGGGCACTGGCTTTACTGGTTGCCTGCGATGGGCGTGCCGGCGAAGCACTACCTGCCGCTGGCCCAGGCGCTGGCGGCGCGCGGGGTCGGCGTGGCGCTTCACGAATGGCGCGGCATCGGTTCCAGTGACCGGCGCGCGTCCCGGCGCCAGGACTGGGGCTACCGCACCTTGCTTCAGGACGACCTGCCGGAAGGTTTCGCCGCCGTGGGCGCCGCCTGGCCAGGAGCCGCCGGCTACCTGGGTGGCCACAGCCTCGGCGGGCAACTGGCGACGCTGTTCGCCGGCAGGCATCCGGCGCGGATCGCGGGATTGGTGCTGGTGGCCAGTGGCTCGCCTTACTGGAAGAACTTCCGCCGCGCCTGGCTGATCGGCACGGCATACGTGGTGGCGCCCGTGCTGGCCCGGCTGTTCGGACATTTTCCCGGGCGTCGGATCGGCTTCGGCGGCAACGAAGCGCGCGGGGTCATCGTCGATTGGGCGCGCAGTGGACGCACCGGCCGTTACGCCGCTGCGGGAGTGGGCGACCTGGAGCCTGGCATGGCCACGTTTGCCGGCCCGCTCCTGGCCCTGCGTCCGTGCAACGACTGGCTGGGCCCGGCAGCCTCGCTGGAATGGCTGCTCGGCAAGCTGCCCCGCGCGCGCAGCACGCGCGCGGTGCTCACGCCGGGCGACCTGCATGGGCCAGCCGACCATTTCGGCTGGATGAGGACGCCCGAGCCGGTCGCCGCGCGCATAACGAGCTGGCTGGAATCGCAAGCTTAGGAGTCCCCCGAGTGGGCTCCGACGAAAAGCGTGCGACGGGCCTGCCTCTTGAAGCCCAACCCATGCGGCGTCATCTGATGGCATTGTCTTTCGACAAGGCCACCGCATGAACCTGTTCACCTCCTTCGCGCAACGCGGCCTGACGCTGCGCAACCGCATCGTCGTCGCGCCGATGTGCCAGTACTCGGCGACCGACGGCGTGCCGCACGATTGGCACCTGGTGCATCTGGGCAGCCGTGCGGTGGGCGGTGCGGCGGCGGTGGTCGCCGAAGCCACCGCGGTCTCGCCGGAGGGGCGCATCTCGCCCGGCGACACCGGTATCTGGAACGACGCACAGGCGGCCGCCTGGCAGCCGATCACCGCCTTCGTCCGCGGCCAGCACGCCATCGCGGGCGTGCAGCTGGCGCACGCCGGCCGCAAGGCCAGCGCGCAGCGTCCATGGGAAGGCGGCGGCCCGCTGGCGGCAGGACAGGGCGACTGGCCAACGGTGGCGCCTTCGGCGATTCCGTTCGATCAGGGCTGGCACACGCCGCAGGCACTGGACGACGCGGGCCTGCGCAAGGTGGTGGACGACTTTCGCGCGGCCGCCCGGCGCGCGCTCGCCGCGGGCTTCGAACTGGTCGAGGTGCATGCGGCGCACGGCTACCTGTTGCACCAGTTCCTCTCGCCGCTCAGCAACCATCGCACCGACGCCTATGGCGGCAGCTTCGAAAATCGCACGCGGCTGGTGCGAGAGGTGCTGGCGGCAGTACGCGAGGTCTGGCCGGACACGCTGCCGCTATGGCTGCGCGTCTCCGCGACGGATTGGGTATCCGAAAGTGAGGGTGTGCACGGCTGGAACGTGGAGGAAAGCGTGCGGCTGGCGCGCGAGGTCAAGTCGCTTGGCGTGGACCTGATCGACGTGTCCAGCGGCGGCGTGGTGCCGCACGTGAAGATTCCGGTCGGCCCCGGATACCAGGTGCCGTTCGCCGCGCGGATCCGGCGCGAAGCGGAGATCGCCACGGGCGCCGTGGGCCTGATCACCGAACCCGCCCAGGCTGCCGGCATCGTCGACAGGGGCGAGGCGGACCTGGTGCTGATCGCCCGCGAGAGCCTGCGCGATCCATACTTCCCCCGCCGCGCCGCGCAGGAGTTGGGCGCCTCGCTGGTCGCGCCGGTACAGTACCAGCGGGCCTGGTAGCGCCAGCGGGAGCAACATATGGACCACACGCCACGATTGATCGAAGGACGCAAACACGACCTGGGCGACGGCTTCACGGTGCGACGCCTGCTGCCCGCGCTGCTGGCGCGACACGTCGGCCCGTTCGTGTTCTTCGATCACATGGGGCCAGCCGACTTCGCGCCGGGCAAGGGCATGGACGTGCGACCGCATCCGCACATCGGCCTGGCCACGATCACGTGGCTGTTCGAGGGGGCGATCCGCCACCGCGACAGCCTGGGCAGCCTGGCCGACATTCGTCCTGGCGAGGTCAACTGGATGACCGCCGGCCGCGGCATCGTGCATTCCGAACGCACGCCGCCGGATGAGCGCCGGGACGGCCAGCGACTGCACGGCATCCAGCTGTGGGTGGCACTGCCGCGCGAGGATGCGGAGGTGCCACCGGAGTTTCACCACCACGACGCGGGCGAGCTGCCCCGCATCCGCCGCGATGGCGCCGAACTGCTGTTGATTGCGGGCACCGGCTACGGCGAGCGCTCGCCGGTGAAGGTGTTCGCGCCGATGTTCCTGGTCGAGGCCAACCTGGTCGAAGGCGCCACGCTGGACTGGCCGGGCGAGCACGCCGAGCGGGGCGTGTATGTGGTCGAGGGTGAAGTGGAGTGGGGCGATGTCGTAGTCGGCGTCGACCGCATGGCGGTGCAGGGCGGAAACGCCGCGGCGCCATTGCGTGCGCGCGCGCCAAGCCGACTGATGCTATTCGGCGGGGCGCCGCTCGATGGCGAGCGGCACCTGTGGTGGAACTTCGTGGCCAGCTCGCGCGAGCGCATCGAGCAGGCCAAGGCCGACTGGGTGGCCGGGCACTTCGGCGTGGTGCCGGGGGATTACAAGGAATTCATCCCGCTGCCGGAGCACTGAGGCAAACCAGGGGCTGGATTGCGCCATCTCAACGACCGTTCGCGACGAGCGCAGCCCGCGCCAGGGGGCGAAGTCGAACCGCGTGTGCGAGTGGTTCCAGGGTCTGGCCCGCCTCTGAACACCAGCGCCGAGCGCTTGCGCCCAGGGCGAACGGAGATTTCGGAGAGTGGGATTGGCTTGAACCCGCTGCCGGGCAAGCGCACGCTCATGGCATCGCTCGCCGGGTAACGTTCCCTCCGCCATGTCCGAGTTCACCCGTTTCCGCGACTTCTACCCCTACTACCTGGGCGAACACCGCAACCGGGCCTGCCGCCGGCTGCATTTCGCCGGCAGCACGCTGGTGTTGCTGGTGATCGCCGTGGCGATCGTGACCCGCGACGCACGCTGGCTCTGGTTGGCGCCGCTGGCCGGTTATGGCTTCGCGTGGGTCGGGCATTTCGTGTTCGAGAAGAACCGCCCGGCGACCTTCCGCCACCCGCTCTACAGCCTGGCCGGCGACTGGGTGATGTACTGGCAGATCCTGCGCGGCCGCCAGCGGATGTAGTGGCCGTCTGCGAAAGCCGCTCCCGGGAGCGGCTTCGGGGCGCGACCGCCATGGCTGCCAGCCGCGCCCCGGGACTTCTACACGAGGCCGGCAGCGACCTGGGCGATCAAGCCCCCAAGGCCTGGTCCTGCTCGCCCAGCCAGTCGTGGTAATTGCGCAGCTTGCCGAGCTGGAAGCGGGAAACGTCCTCGATCACGGCCAGGTGGTACCACTGCTCGCCGCGCACGGTCACGGCCGGATGCAGCAGCGCCTCCGGTTCGCGGATACCTTCGTGGAAGTAGCCGTCGCCCTCGCCGAACCACGGCAACCGGTCGCCTTCGCGCAGCGCGGCCAGCAGTACTTCCGGCGCGCCCAGGTCGCTGGCGATCTCGTAGTGCGCGCGCAGGTCCTCGTCGGTCTGCACCAGCACGAAGCGGCCGCGGCCGCGCTCGTCCAGCAGCAGCATGCCGGTGGGGTTGACGTGCAGATAGCACTCCACCGCCGGAAAGTCGCCGACCAGGCCGCGGAAGGCCTGCTGGAAAGCCCTGTCACGCAGGAAACGCACATTGCCCAGCGCCAGCGCCTCGGCGACGAAGCCGCCGACGCGTTCGAAGTAGCGCCGCTGCAGCGCGCGGATGGCCAGTTGCAGCTTGTCGATGGCCTGCGGATCGCTCTTGCGGATGAAACGGTCGATCACGCCGGCGTTGAAGGCCTCGATGGCGGTGCAGTCGTCGGCGGTGCCGGTGAGCAGGATCTTGCCGATGTGCGGGTTGGCCAGTTCGCGGCAGAAGGAAATGCCATCCATCTCGGGCATGGTCAGGTCCACCACTACCACCGACACCTCGGCGAAACGCTCCGGATCGAACATCACGCGGTGGATCGAATCGATGTCCAGCGCGACCAGCTCGCGCGTTTGCGAGGAGCGGTCCTTCCAGTGGTACATCCAGCCGCCACCCGGCACGGCCCGGATGCCGTGGCTGCCCAGTTCGGCCAGGGCCTTGCGTGGCGAGCTGTAGCTGCGCAGGCGCAAAGCCGGATCGAGCAGCAGGGGCATGCTGTCGAGGTATGTCTCGTGGTCGTCCACCAGCAGCGTGGTGGTGGGAAAGTGGAACGGCAGGATGTCGCCGTGGAAGTCGATGCTCATGCCGAAAGTCCCTTTCCTGTTGGCACGCATGGCGGAAACGCCACGAAAAACTCGGTGTATTCGCCCCAGCGCGAGCGGCAACTGATCCGTCCGCCCATGCGCTCGACGGCACTTTGCGAGAACGCCAGGCCGATACCCAGCCCGGTGCCGTCGCGGCTGTCACTGTAGGAATAGAAGCGGTTGAAGATGCGCGGCAGCACGTCCGGCGGGATGCCGGGCCCGGTGTCCCGCACGCGGATGCAGTGGCCACCCGCATCGTTGCCCAGGCTCACGTGGATCTCGCCCTTGCCGGCGCGGCCGGTGTGGAACAGCGCGTTGCGCAACAGGTTGAAGAGCACGTGCGTAAGCAGCGTCTCCGAACCCATCAGCACGAAGTCGGTGGGCTCGGCCGACAGCTGCACGCGCTCGCGCTCGGCCTGCGAGGCGTACGGATAGCGCGCCAGCGCCTGCGCCACGCAGGCGCGCGCCTGTAGTGGCTCGAGCTGCAGCGTGCCCATCGGCCTGGCCGCCATCAGCAGCATGTCGATCACGGTGTGCGCGTGGTTGACCTCGTGTTCGATCACCGAGATGCCGCGCTGCAGCGCCTGCAGGTGCGGGTTGCGCAACGCAGCCACGGGTAGCCCGGCCCGTTCGGCCACGCGATGGCTCTCCAGCAGGTTGGGCAGGTACCGGCCGATGGCGCGACCGGCCATCTGTACCGAACCCAGTGGCGTACGAAGCTCGTGCGCGATGTTGTTGGAAGCGGCGATCAGCGCCTTGACCTTGGCCTCGTCGGCGAATTTCTGCGAGAGGCTGGCCAGCGGTCCCAGGATCAGCGTCAGCGCCAGCAGCGGCGCGTATTGAAACAGTACGGGCAACGGCCAGGCATCGTGCGGCCCGAGCTGGAAGGCCAGTGCGGCCAGCACGGTGCCCAGGCTGAAGATGAGCGCGAAGCTGGCCAGGTCGAACAGCATCATGGTGATGAAGATGGAGAACAGGTGCGCCCCCATCCAGACGATCGTGCCGCCGTTGCGCAGCCACAGGTAGCCGAAGAAGAACGGCAGCACGAAGGTGATCACCGCGTACCAGTACAGCGGCAGCCATGGCTTGAACGACCGCGGCCACCAGCGTTGCCACGCCAGCGGCAGCAGCGCCGCGCAGCCGGCGAGGTGCAGGCCCAGGTTGCTGTAGGGCTGCGGCAGCACGTAGGTCCACAGGAACCAGTACAGCGGCATGAACAGCCCGCCGAGCAGGCACATCACCGGCATCATCGGCTGCGAGTAGCGCGCGCGGGTGAACATTGCATTGTCCACCCGCCGCCGCAGCTGCTGCAGCCGCGAGCGGCGGCGGTGCGTTGCGTCGATCGTCCCTCGCATCAACATGGCATCCGGCCGTGGGCGTTTGGCTTACCGGTATTGTTCGTGGCAGGACTGGCAGGCGTCGCCTACCGGCTTGATCGCCTGGGCGAGCGCCGCGCAGTCGGTCGGATGAGCCTGCACCGCGCCCTGCAGGGCCGTACGCAGGCGACCGGAATGATCGAGGAAATCCTGTTCGGCGCCCGGGAAGGCGACGGGGATGTCCGATGCGGTCGACTGCAGGCGCAGCAGGTGATCGTTGACCTGCGCGGCGTCGCACTGCTTGGTCTTGACCGCCTGGCCGAGCGCGCCCATGTGGTGGCCCATCACCGTCATCACCGCGTGCGGCATGGGGTTGCGATTACCCAGCGCCTTCATGGCGAAGACGGTGCCGAGGACGCCGATGACCAGGCCGAGGAGGATCAGCAGTGCGGAACGTGCATTCATGGTGGACCGCCCTTGGAAGTTGTGAACGGCCAGAATACCGAAGCATTGGCGGCTTTCGTAGCCGTAAAATGGGCTTTTCCGCGTAGGAAACCGCACGCGATGGCAGGCAGCATCCACCTCGTCCCCGGGCAGGCCGCATGACCGGGCCGCACTACCCGGTCGAACGCTTCGAAGGCGTCGAGCGCCTGTACGGGCGTGGAACCATCGAGCGACTGATGAGTGCGCACGTCTGTGTCATCGGCATTGGCGGGGTCGGCTCGTGGGCAGTCGAGGCGCTGGCGCGCAGCGGCGTGGGCCGGCTGACCCTGATCGACGCCGACGAGGTCTGCCTGTCCAACACCAACCGCCAGCTGCATGCGCTGGACGGCCAGTGGGGCAAGCCCAAGGTCGGCGTGATGGCCGAGCGCGCGCATGCGATCAATCCGCGCATCCGGCTGGAGGCGATCGAGCGCTTCCTCACCACCGCCACGCTGGACGACCTGCTGGACCGCGGCTACGACGTGGTGCTCGATGCCTGCGATGCCTTCCGCGTGAAGCTGGAGGCGATCGCCTGGTGCCGCCGTCGCAAGTTGCCGATGGTGACGGTGGGTTCCGCCGGTGGACGCACCGATCCCACGCAGATCCGGGTGCGCGACCTTTCGCGCACCGAGCACGATGCGATGTTCAGCCTGATCCGCAAGAAGCTCCGGCAGGATTTCAATTTCCCGCGCAACCCGGACCGCTATTTCGGCGTGTCGGCGGTGTATTCGCTGCAGAACGTGCAGTACCCGCAGCCGGACGGCTCGGTCTGCGGCCTGCGCCCGCCGGGCGGGGACTCGCTCAACCTGGCTTGCGGCGGCGGGCTGGGGGCGGCGACGCACATCACCGGGGCGTTCGCGTTCGCGGCGGTGGGGAGGGTGCTGGAGAAGGTGCTGGAGAAGTAAGGTCGGCGAGCGGCGCTGGTGTTCCTCTTCCTTACGGGAAGAGGGAGCAACGCTACCACCCCATGTAATGCCCGCCGTTGATCGCCAGGTTCGATCCGGTGATCCAGCTGGCCTCGTCGGTGGTGAAGAACGCCACCGCGTGAGCGATCTCCTCCGGTTTGCCCAGTCGCCCGATCGGAATCTGCGCCACGATCTTCTCGCGCACCTCCTCGGGCACCGCCATCACCATGTCGGTCGCGACGTAGCCCGGCGAAACGGTGTTCACCGTGATGCCGAACTTCGCGTTCTCCTGTGCCAGCGAGATGGTGAAGCCGTGCATGCCCGCCTTGGCCGCGGCGTAATTGGCCTGGCCGTACTGGCCTTTCTGTCCGTTGATCGAGCTGATCTGCACGATGCGGCCCCAGCGGCGCGCGCGCATGCCCTCGATCACCGGACGGGTGACGTTGAAGCAGGCGTTGAGGTTGGTGTTCACCACCTCGGTCCACTGCTGGTAGTCCATCTTGTGGAAGGTGGCGTCGCGGGTGATGCCGGCGTTGTTGACCAGGATCTGGATCGGGCCGCACTGCGCTTCCACCGCGCGCACCATGGCCTCGGCCGAGACCGGGTCGGCCACGTCGCCCGGCACCATGCACACGTCGATCCCTTCGGCCGACATGCGGGCGCGCCAGGCCTCGGCCCGCGTCGCGTCGCGGTAGTTGGTGGCGACCTTGTGTCCCTGGCGCGCCAGGTTGCGGACGATCGCGCTGCCGATGCCGCCCGTGCCGCCGGTGACCAGTGCGGTGCGTGGGTTCATTGCGTGCAGTTCCCGGTGAGGACACGCCGGTGATGACGTGCCCTGCATGTATACCCCAACTTCATGACAACTGCTGCCGGCCTGCCAGGCGATCCGGTCGCGGCTGCTTTCGGCAAGCGTAGGGCGGGCTTGCGCCGGCCCTACAGGGAGCGCGCGGCCAGGTGGGGTAGGCGGGCGGGGTCGAAACGCGCGAGCGCGGCCTGCAGGAGAGCCGCGGGGCTGTCCGCGCCCGCAGCCGTCTGGACGTCCAGGAAGGCCAGCGCCCGCCGCAGTGCCGGCAGCGGATCGCCCGGGTCCACCGGATGCGCCTGTCCGGATTTGGAAAGCTTGCGGCCCTGCTCGTCCAGCGCGAGCGGCAGATGGCGATACGCCGGCGTGGAAAAGCCCAGGCAGCGCTGCAGCAGGATCTGCCGCGGCGTGGAATCGAGCAGGTCGTTGCCGCGCACGACTTCGGTGATGCCCTGGAAGGCGTCATCCACCACGCAGGCCAGCTGGTAGGCGTAGTAGCCCTCCACGCGGCGGATGACGAAATCGCCGGCTTCGTCGCGCAGGACCTGCCGCTGCCGGCCCTGCAACGCGTCGTCGAAGGCGATCGTTCCGTCGGGAACGCGCATCCGCCAGGCCGGCGGACGTTCCGGGTCGGGCAGGGCGATGCAACGACCGTCACGGTGCAGCCCGCCTTCGGCCGCCAGTTGTGCCCGGCTGCACCAGCAGGGAAACACCAGGTCCGCCGAGCGCAACCGGTCGAACGCCGCGTCATAGGCAGCCTGGCGCTGCGACTGGAACAGCGCGGGCGCGTCAGCCACCAACCCGAACGCCGGCAGCGCGGCCAGGATCGCCTGCGCCGAGCCCGCCACTTCGCGCGGCGGATCGATGTCCTCCACCCGCAGCAGCCATCGCCCGCCCGCATGGCGCGCGCACAGCCAGCTCCCCACCGCGGCCACCAGCGAGCCGAAGTGCAGCAGGCCGGTGGGTGAGGGGGCGAAGCGGCCGCAGTAGGACATCGCGGCAGTCTACCCGCCGTTCCGTTCGTCCTGAGCGCGGCAACGCGAATCCGGACCACCGCGACCGAACGCCGCGGAACCGTCGCCACGGTAGCCGGTCTGACCTCTCGCGAGCCGGCGTTCCCCTTGAAACCAGCCGCCCGCGCCCCGAATCTCACCTCGCGGTGCGAACCGTATTTCCATGACTGCCAAAACGAGACAGCCGTGCGTCGAATCGTCCTTTTCCTTGCCACCAATATCGCCGTCCTCCTGCTGCTGAGCATCGTGTGCCGCCTGTTCGGCATCGACCAGTGGGCTGCCGCCCGCGGCTACGGCGGCATGACCGGCATGCTGGTCTTCGCCGCCGTGTTCGGCATGGGCGGCGCGTTCATTTCGCTGGCGATGTCCAAGACCATCGCCAAGTACTCCACCGGCGCCCGGGTGATCGAGCAGCCGGGCAACGAGGCGGAGCGCTGGCTCGTCGACACCGTGCGCCGGCATGCCCAGGCCGCCGGCATCGGCATGCCCGAGGTGGCGATCTACGACGGGCCGGAGATGAACGCCTTCGCCACCGGCATGACGAAGAACAATTCGCTGGTGGCGGTCAGTTCCGGCCTGCTGCAGCAGATGGACCGCGAACAGGTCTCGGCCGTACTCGGCCACGAGGTCGGCCACATCGCCAATGGCGACATGGTCACGCTGACGCTGATCCAGGGTGTGCTCAACACGCTGGTGATCCTGGCCGCCCGAGTGGTCGGCAGCCTGGTCGACAGCTGGCTTTCCGGCGGGCGCGACAATCGCGGCGGCAGCGGCATCGGCTACTTCGTCACGGTGATGGTGTTGCAGGTGGTGTTCGGCCTGTTCGCCTCGATGATCGTGGCCGCCTTCTCGCGCTGGCGCGAATTCCGCGCCGACCGCGCGGGCGCGCAGCTGGCCGGTCGTGGATCGATGATTTCCGCGCTGCAGCGGCTCAAGGGCGACCACGGCGCCACCACGCTGCCCAAGGCCATGGCCGCGTTCGGCATCTCCGGCCACATGGCCGCGGGCTTGCAGCGGTTGTTCATGAGCCACCCGCCGCTGGACGAACGCATCGCCGCGCTGCAGGCCGTCCGCGCCTGAGCGTGAGTCCCTCTCCCCACGGGAGAGGGTGGGGGGACAGGGTTCGATGGTGCCGGGCAGTTCGCTCCGCCCGAACCCTCTCCCGTCTTTCGGGCACCCTCTCCCGGTGGGAGAGGGAAATGTCTTTTGTCGTTACCTGGGAAGCATCACCGCAATGACCGCATCCACCGAAACCCGCAAGTTCGAAGCCGAAGTCGCCCAGGTCCTGCACCTGGTCACCCATTCGCTTTACTCGCACAAGGAAATCTTCCTGCGCGAGCTCGTCTCCAACGCCTCCGACGCCTGCGACAAGTTGCGCTTCGAATCGATTGCGCATCCGGAGCTGCTCGCTGGCGAAGGCGAGCTGCACATCGACGTAAGCTGGGACGAGCAGGCGCGCACCGTCACCGTGCGTGACAACGGCATCGGCATGAGTCGCGACGAAGTGGTCGCGAACATCGGCACCATTGCCAGCTCCGGCACCCGGCGGTTCCTCGAGGCGATGAGCGGCGAACAGAAGGCCGACGCGCGCATGATCGGCCAGTTCGGCGTGGGCTTCTACTCGGCTTTCGTGGTGGCCGACCGGGTCACCGTGCTCACCCGCCGTGCCGGGGCCTCGGTGGACGAGGGCGTGAAGTGGGAGAGCGACGGCAAGGGCGAATATTCGCTGGAGCAGGTCGAGCTCGGTGATCGCGGCACCACCGTGGTCCTGCACCTGAAGGCCGACGAGGACGAATTCCTCAAGCGCTGGCAACTCGCCTCGCTGATCCGCAAGTACTCCGACCACGTTGCCTTCCCGATCCGCATGCCGAAGGAAGAAGCGGGCAAGCCGACCACCGAATGGGAAACCGTCAACGACGCCGGCGCCTTGTGGACCAAGCCCAAAAGCGAGATCAGCGATGAGGACTACCAGAGCTTCTACAAGTCGCTCGGGCACGACTTCAACGATGCGCTGGCCTGGACGCACAATCGGGTCGAGGGCAGCCAGAGCTTCACCACGCTGCTTTACCTGCCCGCGCAGCCGCCGTTCGACCTGATGATGGGTGGCCGCGACGAGCGCAAGGGGCTGAAGCTCTACATCAAGCGCGTCTTCATCATGGACGCCGCCGAGGAGCTGCTGCCCAACTACCTGCGCTTCGTGCGCGGCGTGGTCGACGCCGATGACCTGCCGCTCAACGTCAGCCGCGAGATCCTGCAGCACAACCGCCAACTCGACCGCATCAAGGCCGCCTGCGTCAAGCGCGTGCTCGACCTGATCGAGAAACTGGCCAAGGACGAGCCGGAGAAGTTCGCCACCTTCTACAAGGCGTTCGGCAACACCCTGAAAGAGGGCATCGCCGAGGACGCGAACAACCGCGAGCGCATCGCCAAGTTGTTGCGTTTTGCCTCGACCGGGGGCGAGGGCGCAAACCAGACCACGGGCTTCGACGACTACATCGGCCGCATGAAGGTCGGTCAGGACGCCATCTGGTACATCACCGCCGACGGCTACGCGGCCGCCGCCGGCAGTCCGCAACTGGAAGCGTTCAAAGCCAGGGACATCGAAGTGCTGCTGATGTCCGACCGCATCGACGAATGGATGCTCGGCTCGCTCAGCGAGTACGACGGCAAGAAGCTCCAGAGCGTCGCCAAGGGCGAGGTGCCGCTGGACGAGGCCGACAAGCGCAAGCAGGAAGAAGCGGCGAAGGCCGCCGAGCCGCTGCTCGCGAAGCTCAAGGAACTGTTGGGCGATCGCGTCGGCGACGTCAGGGTTTCCGCCCGCCTCACCGATAGCCCCTCGTGCCTGGCCCTGTCCGACTACGAGATGGCGCCGCACCTGGCCCGCCTGCTGCGCGAGGCCGGCCACGACATGCCCGAGAGCAAGCCCACGCTGGAGATCAATCCGGCGCACGCACTGGTCAGGCGCGTGGAAGCGGAACCCGACGAGGGCAAGGCGCGCGACCTCGCCGCGCTGCTGCTGGAACAGGCCGAGATCGCGGCCGGGGCGCAGCTGCCGGACCCGGCGGCTTTCGTGCAGCGGATGAATCGCGTGTTGCTGGGATAAGCCGCGCCACAGAGTGGCGATCATAAAAAAAGCCCGCACCTTAGCGGGCTTTTTTATGCAGTAATTCAGGCGCTTGCTAGGCCGGCATACCTTAACAAGTCGGGGTAATCCCGTATGGAAGGCTTGAAAACCTGTCCGGAGCTGTACGAGTGCGGCATCTCTGCCGCCAGCTGATTTATGTTGTTTGCGGGATAATTAAAACGGTTGGTGCCTGAGCTTTGTTCGAAAAGCTCGTTTAGTGACTGGAACGACCAGCTGTAAAACTGCCATGCGATCTCCGAGAGGAGAACTGCATGCTCGGTTTGACGGGAGCCATATTCCTCGCGCGGCATGAGGTGCTTGAACTCTATATCCCTCACCAGGCTGGGTCGGCACCTCTCATGGAAGCCCTGTCGGTCCCGCTTGTTATTAAAAAGATCGCTTAGAGCTGTTGAGTCTTTATGGTCCAGCGCCGCGAGAAATAGTAACCACAAAATAAAGATCGTCTGGCGTTCAATCGCTGAGACGGCCGAAAGCGTGACCTGGAAGACTTGCTTCTCAGATCGAAGGTCAAGGCCAAAGGCTTCCGTCACCACGGCAAGAGACCGTTGCAGGGCGTGCGTGCTAACGTCTTCTTTGGGGAGTCCGGTAAAAAGCTCTTTGCCGCAAATGTCCGGGTTTTCCGAAATTAGGAGTTTCGCATAACTTTTATGGTCCGGTTCCGGAAGTTGACACCGCCTGTCAAAAAACCGTTTTAGATATCTTTGGGCATCAAAACCCGCGCCGTAAATCGCCCTTATCGACTCGGCTAGTTGGTTTTGGTTGGTCGAGAGTACGAAGCAGACGTTGCGCGCCCCGAAGACATGCTTGATTTCTTCAAGTAGTTTGATTGCGTAGGATGGTCGACACCTATCAACTTCGTCTACAAAGACGAACATCGGCAAATTTGCGCTCAAGCTCTGTTCAAATGCCTCGACTAAATTGCCCAGGGATTCTTTAAATTCCTTGATGGCGATACTTTTGCTCTTATGTTCGTCCAATGCTGCCTTGAATACGCGATCAAGGCCTTTTTCAATAGTTGCGGAGGTGGCTGATGACAAATCCTTTACTCCAGTGTGATCGTCGCGGTCAGTGCTGAGGTCCAGCAACTCACCTACCGCAATCCCTGTAGTTTTCTTTATCAAGCTCTCTACGACGACCTTGGTGGCAGGTAGGACGGCACGCCTCAGGTTCCTCACCACCTCGGAAGTCGATTTTGATATCCGCTTTTTAAGCCGTTCTCCGTTAGGAAGGCGCTTTTCCCATTCTTCAAGCTCATCTTTGATGACGGCCATCAATGCTATGGAGGCTGCCTCGCCAATATCGTTCTCCCACGCGTCGAACATCACGACAGGGTGACCTTTTCCTCTTAAGTCGTGAGCCCAGTGGCGTACGAAAAAGCTCTTTCCGTAGCCCCAGTCGGCATCGAGCGAAATTGTCAGGCCAATGCCCTTTGTTCTAGCGAGATTGCCAGCCTCTTGCGTGAGGTAAGCGCTTAGGAAGTCAGCGAGACGTTTGCGATCTAAAACGTCATCAGTCCAAGTTCCTTCCGGCTGCACTGCGGGTTCCTCGGTCACTTCTGCTGCTCCTTGCTTGAGTCGTAAGTGGGTAGCGCTCAGTTGGCCAACGGCTCGACCAGCTCCGGCCGCTGCACGCTCAGCGCGGTACCGGTGGCCGCCACGATGATGGCGAGGATCGCCAGCCACTGCAGCAGGCTGAGCCGCTGATCCAGCAGTGCCGCGCCCGCAACCGCGGCGATGGCGGGCTCCAGGCTCAACAGCGTGCTGAACGTGCGCGCCGGCAACCGGGTCAATGCGACCATCTCCAACGAGTAAGGCAACGCCGAACTGAGCAACGCGACACCCAGCGCGTACGGCAGCAGGGCAGGCGACAGCAGTGCGCTGCCAGCGTGCGCGGCGCCGAACGGGATCACCAGCAGGGCACCGATCGAGATGCCGAGCGTCACCGCATCGCCGCCGTGGCTCGCGCCGACTTTCTTTCCCAGCACGATGTACAGCGCCCAGCCCACGCCGGCTGCCAACGCGTACATCACCCCCACCGGATCGAGCGACGCCGCCTGCGCATGCAGCGGCAGCAGGAGGACCAGCCCGGCGATCACCAGCGCGATCCATACGAAGTCGACCGCGCGGCGGGACCCGGCGAGCGCCAGCGCCAGCGGCCCGGTGAACTCGAGCGCGACCGCGATGCCCAGCGGGATCGTGCGCAGCGACATGTAAAACACGAGGTTCATGGCGCCCATCGAAAGGCCATAGCCCCACAGCGCCAGCCAGTCCCGCTTGCCGTTCGCACGTCGCCACGGCCGCCGCCAGAGCAGCAGGATCAGCGCGCTGAGCCCCAGCCGATAGGCGGTAGCGCCCTGGGCCCCGACCTGCGGGAACAGGTGCTTGGCCAGAGACGCGCCACATTGGTAGGAAACCATGCTGATCAACAACGCGCCGATCGCGAGCGCGACCGGGGCAACGGCGAAGCGTGGTGACATGGGGGGAGCCGGGGGCAGGGGTTCGCCAATAATGCCAGTGGGCCCGGGCGAAACACACCGGGCGAACCGCTCTCGTCGGCGTCGCTGCTGACAGCGGGGTGGCAGCAGGCGAGCGTGGTCGGCCGCCGGCACGGAGCAGTCCGCTATCGCCCGCGACGGCTCGCTCCGCTGCGCCGCGCCGGACGAGCGAGGATCCGGCCGTAACCACGGCACCGGATGTGCGCCTGGCTTCGGCAGAGGGTTACTCCCGGCCTGCCGCACGCCCGCAAGCGTGCTTGAACGGCCCCTGGCCTGCGTGAAGGAGGCCTCACCATCCGCACACGCCGTGCCCATCGTGGCCGTCGGGGAAGCGAGCGTATAAGGCGCCATGGGCGCGACGGCACGCATGCATGCACCGCCGCGCCTGTTCGGTCACTGGCCTGACCCGTTGCCCTGGCGGTCGGCCATGTCCGTGGCGGGAGGCGCTCATGCCATCCCAGGGCTCGCAGAGTGCAGGCAAGACCGCGCACCCGGCGGGTGCGCCCATCCGCAACCGTCGACACCCAGCGGGATCGCCGGCGAGGCTCGCCTCCCGGGTATGCACAGCCATCGACCGACCGGTGCCGTGATCGACCCGGCGACGGGAACAGGCGTGGCTATCCGGGACACACGCGTCGCACCCCATGGCGGCCCCAGCGGCGTGGACTACTCCAAGGGGTATCTCCGTCATGAGCCAGAAGATCATCGATTACACGCTCGACCGCACGACCCCCGCCAATCCGGACGCTTCATTGCCTGCCACCGTGGCGAACTGCACCGTGGTCACCGGGCCGGGCTCGACGGTGCTGGGTGCCTACCCGCAGGCGCTCGACTTCAAGGCGGGCGGCACGCTGGACGTCGCGCTGCCGACCGGCAAGCCCGGGGCGGAGAAGTTCTGCGCGCGCGTCGTGTTCAAGCCAGGCGGCCCTGTCGCGGCGCGGCAGACCCTGATCGCGGCGACCGCTCCACCCATCTCCCTCGATCTCGAGCCGGACGGTGGTACCAGCGAATACCAGCTCGTCGCTCGCGTGACGACGCAGGCGCACGGCACCGGTGAGGCCTCCACCCAACACTTGATGGACCTCAAGACCGCCGACTGGCACGCCGCCGACCTGGTCTACGACACCGACACGGTCGCGGTCTTCATCGACGGCACGATCGTGTCGGTCCACGCCTTCCCCAGCGGAAGCCTCGCTTCGGCCGCAAGCGGCACGTTGCACGCCGGCTCGGCAGCGAACGGCACCGACGATCCGTTCGTCGGACTCATGGCGGCACTGCAGCTGCACGAGGACATCCCGCTGGAACTGGAGGCGCAGCTCGACGAGCGCCGTGCGCATCCGCAATGGCACCTGACCTACAAGCAGGAGGAGCTGAACCTCGATTCGCCCGTGGGCGAGTTCTATTACGACCTGCCCAGCGAGTCCTGGATCCAGGAGTTCGCCGGTACCACGCTGATGTACAACGAGACGACGGGGCTGGCCTTCGAAATGCACGGCGCGATCCTCGCCGCCTACCGCGCGCTTCCGTTCCGGATCGAACTTGGCTTCCTCATCTCCGACGAGATGGACGGCGCGCAGGGCGGCAGTCGCAAGAGTCTCTTCAGCCGCGGCGGGATCTACTGGTCCGGGGCGACGGGAGCGATCCCGGTCACGGGACAGACGTGGGTCGACTACGAAGGCATGGGAGAGGGCGGCGCGATCGGCTTGCCGCTGGCGCCGGCCCAGACGATCTCCGGCGGCCGCCGGCAGGTGTTCCAGGGCGCCGAGATGTACTGGAAGAGCGGCGCCGCCAAGGCATTCGAAGTGCACGGCGACATCCTGGCTCGCTACCTCTCCACCGGCGGCGCCGCCACATGGGGCTTTCCGACGACGAACGAGGCCGACGTTTTGGATGGCGCGACCGCGATCGGCCGGCAGAGCGAGTTCGAGGGCTGCACGATCTACTGGAGCGGCGCCACCGGGGCGTACGACGTGCGGGGCGACATCCTGCGCAAGTACAAGGAGGTGCAGGGCCCGGCCGGCGACCTGGGCTTCCCGACTTCCGGCCAGTCGGACATCTCCGGCGCGAGCGGGTACTACAACACCTTCCAGCGCGGCAGCATCCTCTGGTTCGGCAGCTACGCCGACACGCTTGCGTGCGTGCCCTTCGAGATCACGCTGACGCGCGTGGATACCCAGGAATCCGAGCCCTGGTACAAGGGCGAGAACGACGTCTACCTGCAGGCCTCCATCGCCGAGGGCGGGCACGTCCTGCACGCCGAGCGACTGCCGGCCAGCGGAGACAGCGACGGCAACAACATCTTCGATGCGGGACCGAAGACCTTCGACCTCGGGCCCGAAGGCATCGTGCCCAACGACCCCAACCGGACCATCACCTTCCGCCTGGAGATCTGGGACAGCGACTGGCCGGACGACGACGACTTCCTCGGTACGTTCGAATACGTGCTGACGATGGCCAACGCGTGGGGCCTGCGCGACAGCCCGTCCGGCGTGTTCAACAGCGGCGGCTTCGACAAGATCAACTCGGTCGCCTGGTCGGTCAGCCCCAAGGTGGACCTGGCCTCGCTCACCGAGGCGCAGAAGTGGTGGGGCGCGCGCAACAAGGGCACGGACGAGATCACCTACCCGCAGTACGCGGCCGCCTTCAGCGATGTCGACTCCGACCCGGACTGGTGGGATCCGCGCGATTGGCTGGCCAAGCTGTTCTACGAGGCCGTGTGCAAGGGGCTGGCCGACAAGGGCAACTGCTTCGGCATGTCGCTCGAGGCGATCTACAGCAAGAAGCTGCGCAGCGCCCTGAGGCTGCCCATCGACCGCTTCAAGGATGCGCACTGGGAGGCGATCCGCAACGAGTTCAACATCAAGCACCAGTACCAGGTCGGCGCGCCGGCCATCTGGTGGTTCGTCGGCGAGTTCCTGTCCGGCAAGACGCACGACCCGGTGTCGGTGTTCCAGGCCACCCGTGCGCTGCATGCCGCGGGATGCGACCCGGTGCTGTGCATCTCGCAGAACTGGGATTTCAGCGGCGCGCCGCATTGCGTGTTGCCCGTCGGCTGGGACGACAGCGCGACACCCTGGCGGATGGCCATCCGCGACCCGAACTTCCCCACCACGGGCATCAACGACGCACCGCGCTCCATCGAAGTCGACCCGTCCGCCAACACCTACAGCTATGCCGGTTCCAAGAGCTACAGCGGCGGCGAATGGAGCGGTGGACGCATGCACTACATGCCATGGGAGGTGGTAAACGAACGACCGCGCACGCCGGTGTTCGAGGCCGTCATGCTGCTCCTGTCAGGGGTGATCCTGATCGTCGGCGACGACAGCGAGACCAGTGCGCTGACCGACGAGAACGGGGTGGACCTGGATGCGTTCGGCGCCGATTCGATCGACCGTCTGAAGAACGGCAAGTCGCTGGCCCACAAGTTCGTGTCGGTGAAAGGCTTCGACCAGCACCGCCGGGAATGCTCGCGCACGCACGACGGCCCGCGTCCCGACCGGCCACCCGACATCCGCCACCCACGCGGCCATGGCGTACTGACGTCCGAGCTCTACCTGCGCTCGGAGCCGAAGGTTTTTTCGCGCCAGCCGCCTGCCGGCGGCAAGCGTGGCGGCGACGACTGGCGGCGGCTTACGCTGCGCGAGTACCTGTGCCTGCTCGCACCGCACGACATCCGCGAGCTTTTCGAACGGCACCCGGACTACGTGGCGGCCAACAACCATCGGCTGATGTACCGACTGGCGGACACCGGCCTGGTCCGGGAGGTGATGTCCGCGGCGCTGGCCGGAACGACGCCGGGAAGCGGCACCGTTTCGAAGAACTACATCCACCGCCTGCGTGCGCTGCGCCGCGGGCGCCTGCAGTACGGCATCAAGGAAGGACTGAGCGAGCTCCTGTTCGTCGCCGACAGCGCCGCGGGCGACTACGACACCTTCCGCGTCAAGGACCTGGGCACGCACACCCGGACCGTCTCGGTCTCGAGCAGCCGCGACAAGTTGCTGCGCGTGCTCATCAGCAACCGTCTGGGTGGCGGCGCCGATTACCTGCGCATGGACATCGACGGCGTGGCGCTGGCCGCCGGGAACGAGCTGCAGATCAATCCCCGGCCCGGTATCGGGGGCGTCGAGCTCGTGTGCAGCGGGCAGGCCATCGAGGCCCAGGTGACGGTCCACTACGTACGCCGCGGTGTCGAACTCAGCGGGCGGTTCGATCTGAAGGAACAGGACGGGTTGCGCGTCGTGCCCTCCACGCTGGTCGCCTCCAACCAGTTGAAGGTAAGCAGGATCAACGCTTTGTTCGGCGCGCCGCAGAGCAGCACGCTGGTGACGGCATCGCCCTGATCGCCGCTGCGGCGGACGGGCTGGCGAGGACGCCTGCGGATCGGGCGCTGCGGGCACGTCGTCGACGGCTAACGCCCGGCCGGCGCCGGCCAGCGGCGCATCGCTTCCGGTGCGACGCCCACGCGGCGGCACGAGCGGCTGACCACGCCGCTCTCCTTGAGGGCCGCGCGGAAGGCCGGCGCCATCGACCACAGCAATCGCGCGGCGACGCGCGCCTGCTGGCGTTGGCGCGGCGTGTGGTGCAGCAGCCGGTTCGCCCAGTCCGGTAGCAGCGCGATGCCGGCATGGAGGAACACGTCGCGGGAAAGGCTGGCGAGCGGGACAGGCAAGCGCACCTCGCCGAGGACGCGCAGGACTTCGCGCGAGCGCCCGGTAAAGGCCAGTTGTTTCTGGATGCCCGCGAAATAGTCGGCGACCCCGCCCTCGGACGAGGGCACGTCGCGCGCGCCCAGCGCTTCGGCGATGCGGCGCACTTCGTCGTAGTAGCGGTCGGCGATCGCGCGGGGAACGGTGCGGTGGGCAAAGCGGCGATAGCCGGCGAGAAAGCTGTGCGCTTCGGTGACGTGCACCCAGGTGAGTAGCGCCGGATCGTCGGCCGAGTAAGGCGTGCCGTCCTCGCCTGTGCCCCGCACGAAGCCATGGATATGACGTACGCGTTCGATCAGGCCTTCCGCGGCCGCCCGCGGCGCGTAGGTGGTGGCGCCGACGAAGGTGGTGGTGCGACGCAGGCGGTCGACCAGGTCGTCGCGGAAGTTGGAGTGGTCCCATACACCGGCAAGCGCCAGCGGATGCAGGGTCTGCATCATCAACGCGGCCAGGCCACCGGCGAGCATTCCCGGGAAGTCGGCGTGGATGCGCCAGGTCACGCTGTCCGGCCCGAACAGGCCCGGGTCGCCGCGCGGGTGGTCGTAGTCCAGCGTGCCGCCGGGATCGCGTGGGAAGGCGCCCAGTACCCAGCGGCGGATCGGCTCGTGCGTGACTTGGCGAAGCAGGTTCAGTGGCGAAGCCATGGGCGCAAGTATAGGGATGCGCCCTTCATGAGGCCTTCGGCCGGTCTTGCCTGACTGGCGAAGGTTGCGCTTCGACTTCAGCCTTCCGCGTTGGCGACCGCTGCGGCGTGCGCCTGGCTGGCGGCCGCCACGGCGGTCGGCGTCGGCAGGACCAGCATCGCGCTCATCACGGCCAGGCAAAGCAGCATGCAGGCGGCGAAGAAGCTCTGCAGCAGGATGGTTTCGAATTTCATGGCGGTTCTCCGCGTGGTGGAAGGGAAGCTTTCGCGGATTGGATGGCACAAGGCGTGCCAACGTTTAAAAGCGCGGCGCCATGCGGTTTTCCGGGCATCGGGCCCGCACGCAATGGCCGTCCGCGGACACCGGGTTCCGCGTCCGGACACACGCGCGGACGGACACGAACGCCGGTCCCGTGCCTTGCCCACCCATGACGGCACGGTCGCGCGGGGCGAGCTAGCGTGCGGCCATCGCCACCGAGGTCGGCGGCGCGAGAGGCACCCGATACGATGTTTCGCATAGGCCTGATTTCCGATACCCATGGCTTGTTGCGCCCCGCGGCGATAGACTTCCTGCACGGGTGCCAGCGCATCATCCACGCAGGGGACATTGGCAGTGTCGCGCTTGTGGAAGCGTTGTCGGCAGTGGCTCCCGTCACTGCCGTGCGCGGCAACAACGACCGCGGCGAGGCGTTCGCCGGCCTGCCGGAAAACGCGACGATCGAACTGGGTGAAGTGCGGGTGCACGTGCTGCATGACCTCAAGGAACTGGCCATCGACCCGCGCGCGGAGGGCGTGCACGTGGTGGTCTCGGGGCACTCGCACAAACCGCTGGCCGAGGAACGCGGGGGCGTGCTCTACGTCAACCCCGGCAGCGCCGGACGACGGCGGTTCAAGCTGCCGATCAGCGTGGGCGAGCTGCTCATCGACGGTCGCGAAGTGATGCCGCGGATCGTGGAGCTGGACGGCTAGCCGGTTCGTGCCGGATGCCCCAGTGGTGCGAAAGAACTTTCGACGCACCCGCGTGGGTGATGCCGTCCTCGCTTCACCCCTCCTTGCGGGCACACGCGCATGATGCCGGCACGCTGCACCAGGCATCGGCACGATGCGTTTCGCAGCGCCGACAGGGCCAGGCACGAGGCATGTCCTCGCGCTCGCACCGACCTCGGCACGCGTTTCCAGGTGTCGTCCCGCGCAGTTCGCTTGTCGTAACACCGATCCCGCGCCAGCGTCCTCCCAGCGGACCCATGCCCATGACCACCACGCAGACAGATGCCAGCGCCGCCCGGCTCGGCAACCTCCAGGGCCTGCTTCCCGCGCTGGAGGAGCTCTACACCGACATCCACGCGCACCCCGAACTGTCGATGCAGGAAACCCGCACCGCTGCGCTGGCGGCCGACCATCTGCGAGCCGCCGGCTATGAGGTGACCACCGGTGTCGGAAAAACCGGGGTGGTCGGCCTGCTGCGCAACGGCGAGGGGCCGACGGTCATGCTGCGCGCCGACATGGACGCGTTGCCCGTGAAGGAGGCGACCGGCGCGTCGTACGCGAGCAAGGTCGAGGCCGTTGACCGCGAAGGCACCAGCGTGCCGGTCATGCATGCCTGCGGCCATGACCTGCATGTCACCTGGCTGGTCGGCGCCGCCACGCTGATGGCACAGACCCGTGCGCAATGGCAGGGAACGCTGATGGCGGTGTTCCAGCCGGGGGAGGAAACGGCCGAAGGGGCCCGGGCGATGATCGACGACGGATTGTTCCAGCGATTCCCCAAGCCGGACGTGGTGCTCGGGCAACACGTCATGGTCGGTCCGGCAGGCGCGGTCGCCGGTCGTACCGGTGTCATCACCTCGGCCGCCGACAGCCTGGAAATCCGCCTGTTCGGCCGTGGCGCCCACGGCTCGATGCCGCAGGCGAGCATCGATCCGGTGGTGATGGCGGCAGCGACCGTGCTGCGGCTTCAGACCATCGTTTCGCGCGAACTGGCACCGACCGAGGCGGCGGTGATCACCGTCGGCTCGCTGCAGGCCGGCACCAAGGAAAACGTCATTCCCGACGAGGCCGTCATCAAGCTCAACGTGCGCACGTTCGACGAAGGCGTGCGCAAGCGCGTGCTCGATGCCATCACGCGCGTGGCCAACGCCGAGGCGGCCGCATCCGGCGCGCCCAGGCCGCCACAGATCACCCCGCTGGACCGCTATGCGCTCGTGAACAACGATGCGGCGGCTGCGGCGCGCGTGGTCGAGGCGTTCCGCGCGTTCTTCCCGCCGCAGCGGGTGCGGCAGACCGGCCCGACCTCGGCAAGCGAAGACTTCGGCTCGTTCGGTGCCGAATGGCACGTGCCCTCGGTGTTCTGGTTCGTCGGCGGCACCGATGCGGATACCTACGCGAAAGCGAAGGCCGAGAACCGCCTGAACGAGATCCCGACCAACCACAACCCGCGTTTCCTGCCGGTCATCCATCCCACCCTGGAGACGGGCGTGGAGACCCTGATGGTGGCCGCGCGCGCGTGGCTGTCGCCCACCACCTGAGCCACGGGCAGCCGGAGCCGATCATCCGATGATGCACATCCTGGTGCTGGTGCTGGACCTGGGCGGCACCTTCGTGTTCGCCATCAGCGGCGCGATGGTCGCGGTCCGATGCCGGCTGGACGTGTTCGGCGTGCTGGTGCTTTCCTTCGCCGCCGGCAATGCCGGCGGCATCACGCGCGACCTGTTGATCGGCGCGATACCGCCGGCGGCCATCGACGACTGGCGCTACGTCGTGGTGTCCGTGCTGGCCGGAACGATCACCTTCCTGTGGTATCCGGTGACCCGCCGCTACAGCCGGGACGTATTGTGGCTCGATGCGGTGGGGCTGGCGTTCTTTGCGGTCGCCGGCGCCGAGAAGGCGCTGGTCCACGGCATCCATCCGCTGATGGCGGCCCTGCTCGGCATGCTCACCGGCATCGGCGGCGGGATGTTGCGCGATGTCCTCGTGTCCGGCATTCCCACCGTCCTGCGCACGGATCTCTACGCGCTGGCCGCCCTCGCCGGCGCGGGCGTCGTGGTCGGCGGGTACCTGCTGCAGGTTGCGCCAACGGCGGCAGCAGTGGGTGGCGGAGCCGTGTGCCTGGCACTGCGCTTCATGGCGATACGCCACGGCTGGCGCCTCCCGTCGGCAGGCTCGGAACAAGCCTCCGCAACGGACAAGCGCGATCACGACCGCGCTCGCTGATCGGCAGGGCGGGCTCAGCCGATCGCGGGGTGGGCGTCGGGCACTGACAGGCTCGCGCGGCGCCAGTCGCGCAGGCCGATGGCGGCCAGGACCACGAAGCCGGCGTAGAGCACCGCGGTGATCAGCAGGTCCTTGTAGACGTATTCGCCCACGTAGATCACGTCGACCGCGATCCACAGCCACCAGGCGGCGAGGTGGCGGCGTCCCTGCCACCACTGCGCGACCAGGCTGAAGGCGGTGAGCGCGGCATCCAGCCAGGGCAGGGCGGCGTCGGTCCAGCGGTGCATGGCGTAGCCGAGCGCGAGTGCACCGGCGAGACCGAGCATCAGGTGCACGGCGAACTGGTGTGGCGGGAGTGCCGCGATCTGGACTCGGCCGTCGCTGCCCAAGTGTTTGAGCCAGCGCAGCCAGCCGTACACGATCAATACGGCGAACGCGCCCTGCAGCAGCGCGTCCGAATAGAGCTTCGCGTCGATGAAGATCCAGCTGTAGACCACCACCGAGGCGAAGCCCACCGGCCAGCACCACGGGCGGCGCCGTGCGGTGAGCCAGACAGCCCACGCGCTCAACGCCGCGCCGATGAGTTCGACCGCGTCCATCAGAAGGCGAACGTCGCGGACAGCCGCGCGAGGCGCGGCGCGCCCGGGAACAGGTAGCTGTCGCCGTAGGCGCTGCCGGTGTCACGCCAGTAGAAGCGGTCGAACACGTTGTCGATCGACAGGCGCAAGGTGAGCGCGTGGCCGTCCAGCGTGGTGGCGTAGCGCACGCCGGCGTCGAAGACGTTGTAGGCGGCCACGCGCACACGACCGTCCGGGGTGGCGACATTGGGCGAGGCATAGCGCCAGCCGCCGAGCAGACTCAGCTGTGGCGCGAACGGCAGGCGGTAGTCGGCGTACACCGCGGCGCGCACCCGCGGCACGTTGGCGACCTGGTGGCCTTCGTAGGAGGGCGTGCCGGTGTCCCGGGCGCGGGCGCGGATGAAGCTGGCGCTGGCGGTGACTTCGAGGTTGTCGCTGACGCGCCCATGGGCGCCCAGTTCCAGCCCCGTATGCACCTGTTCGCCTCGCTGCACGAAGGTAAAGCCGTAGGCGGAATCGTCCGGTTGCGCGAACTGGTAGGGCTGGCGGATGCGGAACGCTGCCGCGTTGACGTCGAGCACGTCGCTCACCGCGTACTTCATGCCCGCTTCGAGCTGGCGCGACAGGCGCGGCGCCAGCATCTGGCCGTCGTTGCTGGTCCAGTACGGCGCCTCGTTGCCGAGCGAAAGGCCTTCGCTGTAGCTGAGGTAGGTGGTGAGTGCCTCGTCCAGCTGCCACAGCACGGCCGCCTGCGGCAGCGTCTTGCTGAGGCGGGTATCGCGTTCGGGCAGGCCGTCGCCGTCGTACGCGCGCTCGTGCAGGCGCACGAAGCGGCCGCCGGCGATCAGCTGCCACTGCTCGCCCAGGTGCAGGCGATCGAGGGCGAACAGCGAGTGCTGCCAGCTGGTGAGCCGGCGCACGGACGGGCCGGGCTGGTTGGGCGAGGGCGCGAAATAGGGCGGGTCCAGGTCGTCGACATTGGCAGTGCCGACGTAGTCGTAGACATCGGCGCGCTGGTCGTTGAGGCGGCGGAAGGCGCTGGCGCCCAGCGTGAGCTGGTGGCTGACCGGGCCGGTGTCGAGGTGGCCCTCCAGCGTGGCACGAGCCTCGTCGTCGATGCGCGTGTCATCCGGACTGCGGTAGTCGTACACGTCGTAGTCGCCGTTGGGCGCGAAGAAGTTGCCGGGCGCGCCGCTGGCGCAGGCGGGCGAGTAGAAGCAGCCGTAGGCGAACGCCACGTTGTCGTCGATCACGCTCCGGCTGTGCCCGGCGGCCAGCCGCAGGCGCCAGTCGTCGTTGAACGCGTAGTTGAAGCGCGCACTGGTGTTGGCCGCATGGATGCTCACCGGCTGCTGCCAGGGTTCGAAGCCCAGCATGCGGGTGGCGTCGGCACGTTCCGGGATCGTGTCGCCGCCGAGCAGCTGGTAGCCGGAGACCGAGCGTTGCGCGCTGGCCTGGTAGCTGCTGTCCAGTTCCAGCGTGGCGTCGGGGGTGATGTGCCAGTCGGCGGCCAGCGCGTAGAAATTGCGCCGGCCGTCGGCGTGACGCACGTAGGATTGGACGTCTTCCCAGGCCAGGTTGGCGCGCACCCCGAAGGTCGGCGAGAGCCAGCCGCCGAGATCCAGCGCGCCGTAGCGCGAGCCGTGCGAATCGGTGCCCAGCGTCACCTCGCGCACGTTCGCCGGGCGCTTGCTGACGAAATTCACCACCCCACCCGGTTCCATCACGCCCGCCTGCAATCCGGCCAGGCCCTTGAGCACTTCCACGCGCTGCTTGTCCTCCAACGCGACCGGCTGCTCGCCGGCGATCGTGAGGTTGTTGAAGCGCAGGCCGGTGGCCAGGTCCAGCGGATAACCGCGGATGGCGATGTCCTGGTAGTAGCCGACCGGGGCGTAGTTGTCGCCCAGCGACGCGTCCTCGCGCGCCAGTTCGCTCAGCGTGCGGATGTGGCGATCGTCGATCTGCTTGCGCGTGACCACGGTGACGGCCGCGGGAGTGTCGTGCAGCGAGGCGTTGCCGTAGGCGTCGACGGCGGTACCGTGGCGGTCGTCATGCGTCAGACCTTCCACGCGCACGGGCGCGAGCTCCTTGGCCTGGGTGGCGTCGGGCAGATCGGCGGCGTGCGCGGCCGGGGCCAGCGCGGCGATCAGGGCTAGCAGCAGGGGCGTGCGGGGAAAGGTCATCGTCGGCTCGTCGGCAAGGGAAAGGACGAAGCGACGGCGAGGCGCACGCCCGGAAAGACGCGCGACTGCTTATCAAGCTCCCTACGCCGGTACAAACCGGATCAGGTTCCAAGGGACTCTCTCAGCCCGGCGTTTTGCCGGGCACCCCCGCTTCAAGACCGGTATTGAAGCATGGAATGGACGTCCAACCCAAACCGTTCGTCCTGAGCGCAGGCCGCAGGTCAAAGTCGCAAGGACACGCACGCCTGCGTGGCACGCAGACTTCGCCCGCTGGCGTGAGCCACTTCTGCGCGACCGGTCTCGCTGACTCAGGCGAGCGCGCGGATGGCGTCAAGCATCGCGCGCCCGGGCGTCGTGGCGAACCACGCCGCGTGCCCGAGAAGGAAGGTGCGGTATGCCACGTCGGCGTTGGCCGGAGAGCGTGTGATCGCGCTGAAGTACTCCACTTCCGACAGCGCGAAGTCCACGTGCACCAGCGGCAGCAGGTCGGCCAGCAAATGGACGTCCGCGGCGGACAACGGCCGGCGTTCGCGGTAGCCCGCGATCAATGCGCGCGCGGTGTCGGGATAGGCTGCATCGCCACGGTCCAGCGCCAGCCAGGCGATCGCGTTGCGTTCGATCGCCGTGGCCAGGTCGAACAGCGCGAATGTGCGCGACGCCAACCCGAAATCGAGCACGGCGGTGATGGACGCCTGCGAGCCCGCATCGCTCCAGCACAGGTTGGAAACGTGCCAGTCGCCGTGCGTCCACAGCGCGGGCTGCGCCGCCATGCGGGGCTGCACCTGCGCATGGAAAGGGGCGAGCATCTGGCCGAGCTCCGTGCGCCAGTCCCGTTGCGCCAGGTACGCGGCCAGCCCTGGCCGTGCCGGCAACTGCGCGGCCAACGTGGCGAGCGGGTCGGCCGATGCGATCAGCTCGCTGCGGGCAACCAGCAGGTGCGTGTGGCGCTGTTCGGCCGCGTAGCCTTCCGAGGCTGCATGCAGCCTTGCCAGCATGGCCCCGGCCGTCCGTGCGTGCCCCAAGTCGCGGAGGGGCGACCACGAGGCGGCTTCGCGGTAGAGATCCACGCCTACGGCTGGCATGTGCGCCTCGTACGTCCATTCGCCATGCGCGACGGCAGAGTTTCCAGCCGCATCGGCAAGCACTGTCGGCACGGGCACGCCGGCCTCGCGCAACCGGGCCATGTAGGCGTGCTCCTCGGCCAGCGTTACCGGCGTGCGGACACTGCGGTGGTGACGTTTGACGAATACCAGGCGCCCGGCGACATCGATCAACGCGGCGGCCGAAAGCGGGCGGGGGCTGCACCACCGGATCACGCCGGCACTGCCGATCGACGGATAGCGCGCGAGCAGCGCGGTCACCTCCGCGGAGGCGATGGGAGGCCAGTCGGGCGGGACATCATCGGCGGCCAGGCCGTGGACGCGGTGGTCGGTGTCGTTCATGCCGCCATTATCGCGTCGGGAGCGGGAGAGCGGTTCCACGGCAGCATCCCGCTTACGGCATGCTATGCGCCCTTTCCCAACGGCCTGCTCGATGAGTGCCTTGCTGTTGCTGTTCACCTGCCTGGTGCTGGGCGCACTGGTGGCGCGCCTGGCGCGGCCGCCGGCGGGGCTCGCGGCAGGGCTCAACTGGTGGGTGATCAACGTGGCGCTGCCGGCGCTGGTGCTGGAGCTGATTCCGAAGCTGCGTTTCGATCCGCAGCTGTGGTTTCCGATCGTCGCGATGTGGTTGACCTTCGGTGGGGCCTGGCTGCTGTTCGGGTTGATCGGGCCGCGGCTGGGCTGGTCGCGCGGACGCACCGGGGCACTGATCCTGGTCTGCGGGCTGGGCAACACCTCGTTCATGGGCTACCCGCTCATGCAGGCGTTGTACGGCCAGCCGGGGCTGACGCTGGCCGTGGTGGCCGACCAGCTCGGCGCGTTTCCGGTGCTCGCTTCGATGGGTATCGTGGTGGCCTGCCTGTACGCCGGACGCGCGCCGGAGCCGGCGATGATCGTGCGGCGTATCGCGACATTCCCGGCGTTCGTCGCCTTGCTCGTCGGCGTCGCCGTTGGCGCGTTCGGGGGCTGGCCGCCTGTCATGGAGGGCGTGTTTGCACCACTGGGTGCGACGCTGACCCCTCTGGCGCTGTTTTCGGTCGGACTGCAGTTCCGCTTCCATCCGGGCGAGCGTCAGCTTGCGGCGGCGGGTCTTGGCCTGGGCTGGAAACTCCTGCTGGCGCCGCTGGCGTGCTGGCTGCTCGGGATGGCGGCGGGCGTGGGCGGATTGGTGCTGACCGTGGGCGTGCTGCAGGCGGCGATGGCGCCGATGGTCTCGGCCACGATCCTGGCCGACGAATACGGGCTGGATCCGCCACTGGCCAACACCATCCTGGGTGCGGGCATCGTGTTGTCGTTGCTGACGGTGCCGATGGGAAGCGTGTTGTTCGGATGATGCGCGAGCCTCACTGCCGCGCGGGATAATGAGGCCATGAACGACACGCAGAACAATCCGCCCGCCGTGCGGGCCGACGTGTGGCTGTGGGCCGCGCGGTTCTTCAAGACGCGCAGCCTGGCCAAGCAGGCGATCGATGGTGGCAAGGTGGACGTCAACGGCAGCGGCTGCAAGCCGGCGAAGGCACTGCACGTGGGCGACCGTTTGCACATCGGCCGGGGCGAGGAGCGGCTCGAGGTGGTGGTGCTGGCACTGTCGGAACAGCGCGGGCCGGCGCCGGTGGCGCAGGCGCTGTATCGCGAAACCGAGGAAAGCCTCGCCGCGCGCGAGGTGGCGCGGGCGCAGCGCAAGCTGGGAGCGGCGGGTCTGCTGCGCCCGCCGACGCGACCTGACAAGCAGGCGCGGCGGCAGATCATGCGGTTCAAGGACGAGCAGTCGTAGGGCAGGGCTCGTTTATAAAGCGCGCGCGATCGGCTTCTTCCCCAGGAAGACCGGGGATGGGCTACTGCTCAACCGATCGCCTTCAACCGGTACAGCGCCTCCAACGCCTCGCGCGGCGACATCGCATCGGGATCGAGCGTCTTCAGCGCTTCTTCCAGCGCGGAAGCTTGTGCCGCGAACAGCCCTAGCTGGGGCGAGGCCGCGGGTGCGGGCGTCGACGCGGTGTGCCCGTGCATCCCGCGCTCGAGTTCGGCCAGCGTGCGCCTGGCATCGGCGATCACGCTCTTCGGCAAGCCGGCGAGCGCTGCCACCTGCAGGCCGAAGCTGCGGTTGGCCGGGCCGTCCTTGACCGCGTGCATGAACACCAGTTGCTCGCCGTACTCGACCGCATCCAGGTGCACGTTGGCGATGGACGGATATTCGCCGGCCAGTTCGGTCAGTTCGAAATAGTGCGTGGCAAACAGCGTGAACGCGCGGCTGGCGGTCGCCAGGTGCACGGCGGCGGCGCGCGCCAGCGCCAGGCCGTCATAGGTGCTGGTGCCGCGGCCGACTTCGTCCATCAGCACCAGGCTGTGCTCGGTGGCGTTGTGCAGGATGTTGGCCGTCTCGCTCATCTCCACCATGAAGGTGGACTGCCCGCGCGAGAGGTCGTCGCCGGCACCGATGCGGGTGAAGATGCGATCCACCGGGCCGATGCACGCGCGCGATGCGGGCACGTAGCTGCCGATGTGGGCGAGCAGCACGATCAGCGCGTTCTGGCGCATGTAGGTGCTCTTGCCGCCCATGTTCGGGCCGGTGATCACCAGCATGCGGCGGGCGTCCACGAGATCCAGATCGTTCGGCTCGAACGGCTCATCACGCACCTTTTCTACCACCGGGTGACGGCCGCGCTCGATGCAGATGCCGGGTGCGTCGGTGAGATCGGGCGCGCGCCAGTCCAGCGCCTCGGCGCGCTCGGCCAGGTCCGCCAGCACGTCCAGTTCGGCGATGGCCGAGGCGGCGTCCTTGAGCGGGGCGAGGCGTTCGATCAGCGTGGCGAGCAGGTTGTCGTAGAGCGCGCGTTCGCGCATCAGCGAGCGCTCGCGCGCCGAGAGCACCTTGTCTTCGAACGCCTTCAGTTCCTCGGTGACGTAGCGCTCGGCGTTCTTGGTGGTCTGGCGGCGGGTGTAGTGCGTGGGCGCCTTGTCGGCCTGCGCGCGCGTGATCTCGATGTAGTAACCGTGGACGCGGTTGTAGCCGACCTTGAGCGTGCTGATGCCGCTGGCGGCCTTCTCGCGTTCCTCCAGTTCGACCAGGAATTGGTCCGCGTGGGTGGAGAGACGGCGCAATTCGTCGAGTTCGGCGTCGTAGCCCTCGGCGATCACGCCGCCGTCGCGCTGCAGCACCGGCGGCTGCGCGACGATCGCGCGCTGCAAAAGCGCGGCCGTTTCGGCGTGGTCGCCGATGCGCGCGACCAGCGAGTGCAGCAGCGGGCTGTCCAGTGCGGCCAGATATTCGCGCAAAACCGGGGCGGCGGCGAGGCCGTCGCGCAGCGTGGAAAGATCGCGCGGGCGCGCCGAGCACAGCGCCACGCGGGCCAGGATGCGTTCCAGGTCGCCGATCCCCCGCAGTTGCTCGCGCAGTGGCTCGTACGCGCGCGCCTCGATCAGCGTGCCGATCGCCTGGTGGCGCAGGCGCAGCGCATCGCGCGAGCGCAGCGGGCGGTTGAGCCAGCGGCGCAGCAGGCGCGCTCCCATCGGCGTCACCGTTTCGTCCAGCACGCCGAGCAAGGTGTAGTCGACGCGGCCGCTCGGATGGGTATCCAGCTCCAGGTTGCGCCGGGTCGCCGCATCCAGCGCGATGGTCTCGCCGGCGTTCTCCACTGCCATGCCGGTCAGATGCGGCAGCGCGCTCTTCTGGGTTTCCTCGACGTAGCCGAGCAGGCAGCCGGCCGCGGCGATGGCCAATGGCAACCCGTCGACACCGAAGCCGGACAGGTCTCGCGTGCCAAAGAAGCGGTTGAGCTCGCGGCGCGCCGCGTCGAAGTCGTAATGCCACGGCGGGCGCTTGCGCAGGCCGGGCAGTGCGGTGACCAGCTTCGGCCACCCACCGTCCTCGCCGACCAGCGTCTCAGCCGGCTGCAGGCGCGCGAGCTCCGCGGCCAGCGCCTCTGCGTTCGCCACTTCGCTCAGCAGGAAGCGGCCCGAACTCAAGTCCACCCAGGCGAGCCCGAAGGCGCCTTGCGCACCGGCGTGGATCGACAGCAACAGGTTGTCGCGACGTTCTTCCAGCAGCGCCGAATCGGTCACCGTGCCGGGCGTGACGATGCGCACCACCTTGCGCTCGACCGGGCCCTTGGAGGTTGCCGGATCACCGATCTGCTCGCAGATCGCCACCGACTCGCCGAGCTTCACCAATCGCGCGAGGTAATTCTCCACGGCGTGATAGGGCACGCCGGCCATCGGGATCGGCGCGCCCGCCGACTGCCCGCGCTGGGTCAGCGTGATGTCGAGCAGCCGTGCCGCCTTGCGGGCGTCGTCGTAGAACAGCTCGTAGAAGTCGCCCATGCGGAAGAACAGCAGCACGTCCGGGTGCTCGGCCTTGTGTGCCAGGTACTGGCGCATGAAGGGGGTATGCGAGGCGGAATCGTTGAGGTTCATGCAGGGAGTTTGGTCGGGCGGTCGCCGGCGGCGGTGATCGCGCCGGGAGGCTTCGGAGTGTACACGGCGCCGCCCTTGATCCGGCGGCATCGTCGGTAGCCGCGAACGCCGCGCATCCGTGCAGGAGCGCATCCGTGCGCGGTCGCGAGGCCCACGGTCGCGCGCAGGTGCGCTCCTGCAACAGGCCGCGTCAGCAGGCATTGCTTGCCGCCACGTCCCCCGAACAGGTAGAACAGCTTTTTGCGCCACCGGGAAGCCCTCCGTGTCCCTGTCCTCGCCCACCGATGCCGAGCTGTCCACCCTGGCCGGCCAGGTCGCCATGGAAGTTCAGCAGCACAAGCTCATGCTGGTCACCGCCGAGTCCTGTACCGGCGGCTGGATCGCCAAGACGCTCACCGACCAGCCGGGCAGTTCGGCCTGGTTCGATGCCGGCGTCGTGGTGTACAGCTACGAGGCCAAGGAGGCGCTGCTGGGCGTCAATCCGCGTACGCTCGAACACGCCGGCGCGGTGAGCGAGGAGACGGTGCTCGAAATGGTTTCCGGCGCCATGGCGCGCTACGGCGCGGGCGTCGCGGTGGCGGTCACCGGCATCGCCGGGCCCTCGGGTGGCACGGCGGAAAAGCCGGTCGGGACGGTCTGGATCGGCTGGAAACGCCGCGGCGGCTACGCCCACGCGCAGCTGTTCCATTTCGACGGCGATCGTGAGGCGATCCGCCGTCAAAGCGTGGCCGCCGCGCTCAACGGCGTGCGGCAAGCGCTGACGGGCTGAAGCGCTCTGTGCCTGCGGCGGGTCTTGACGGCTGTGGGATAATCAATGCCTTCGCAGACTTATCGCAGCCCGTGAGATTCGGACCGGGCATCATCCCCTCATTCCTAGCCACACCACCCGGGATTCCCACGATGGACGACAACAAGCGCAAAGCGCTGGCCTCCGCTCTTGGCCAGATCGAGAAGCAGTTCGGCAAGGGTGCGGTGATGCGCCTGGGCGATCGCACCGACGAGGCCATCGACACTGTCTCGACCGGCTCGCTGGGCCTGGACATCGCGCTGGGTATCGGCGGCCTGCCGCGGGGCCGTGTGATCGAGATCTACGGTCCGGAATCCTCCGGCAAGACCACGCTGACGCTGCAGGTCATCGCCAACTGCCAGAAGAACGGCGGCACCGCCGCGTTCGTCGATGCCGAGCACGCGCTCGACCCGACCTATGCCGAGAAGCTGGGCGTCAACGTGGCCGACCTGCTGGTCTCCCAGCCCGACACCGGCGAGCAGGCGCTCGAAATCGCCGACATGCTGGTGCGCTCGGGCGCGGTGGACGTGGTGGTGGTCGACTCGGTCGCCGCGCTCACGCCCAAGGCTGAAATCGAGGGCGAGATGGGCGACTCGCACGTCGGCCTGCACGCACGCCTGATGAGCCAGGCGCTGCGCAAGCTCACCGCCAATATCAAGAAGTCCAACTGCCTGGTGATCTTCATCAACCAGATCCGCATGAAGATCGGCGTGATGTTCGGCAGTCCCGAGACCACCACCGGCGGCAACGCGCTGAAGTTCTACGCTTCGGTGCGCCTGGACATCCGCCGCATCGGCGCGGTCAAGAAGGGAGACGAGGTGATCGGTTCGGAGACCCGCGTCAAGGTGGTCAAGAACAAGGTCGCGCCGCCGTTCCGCCAGGCCGAGTTCGAGATCCTCTACGGCGAGGGCACCTCGCGCGAGGGCGAGATCATCGAACTGGGCGTCAAGGAAAACCTAATCGACAAGTCCGGCGCCTGGTACAGCTACAACGGCGACCGCATCGGCCAGGGCAAGGAGAACGTGCGCCAGTTCCTGCGCGACAACCCCGCCATCGCCGACGACATCGACCAGCAATTGCGCGCGCGCCTGCTGGTCAGCGGCGGCAAGGCTGCGCAGGCCTCCGAAGAGGCGCTCGAAGAAGCCTGAGTCGTGCTCCTGCCTGATCAAGGCTGCCCCTGCCTCGGCCATCGGCCGGGGCAGTCGCTCGGGGAGGGGGCCGCTACTTCCGCTTTCGATGCGTGTGGCGCGCCATGAAGCGTCGCCCGGATAACTCCGACAAGCCAAGGCGCACCGCCTACGACAAGGCGCTCGGCTTGCTCGCCCGCCGCGAGCATTCGCGCCGCGAGCTGAAGACCAAGCTGCGCCAGAGCGGTTATGAGGGCGACGAAGCCACGGCGGCCGTCGACCGCCTTGGCGAGCAGCAATACCAGGATGATGACCGCTTTGCCGAGATCCTGGTGCGCAGTCGCGCGAGCCAGGGTTACGGCCCCCAGCGCATCCGCGCGGAGCTCAAGACCCACGCCGTGCCCGATGCGCGCATCCGCGAATTGCTGGATGCGGCGGACATCGACTGGGACGCCTCGGCTGTGAACCAGCTGCGCCGCCGCTATGGCGGCAAGGGCCCGATGGACCGTGCCGAAGGCGCCCGGCGCGCGCAGTTCCTCTTGCGTCGCGGCTTTGCCACCGCCACAGTACGACGTGCTACCCACGCCGAAGTGGACGACGCTGCCGACGAAATCGACTGATTCGAAGGCGGTGGCCGCCGGCGTGGCCTTTTTTGTCTACGCCGCCCGCCGCCCATGAAAACCGCCGAAATCCGTTCGACCTTCCTCGAGTTCTTCCGCGCCAAGGACCACGCCATCGTGCCGTCCAGTTCGCTGGTGCCTGCCAGCGACCCGACGCTGCTGTTCACCAACTCGGGCATGGTGCAGTTCAAGAACGTGTTTCTTGGCAGCGAGAAACTGCCGTATGCGCGCGCGGCCGACGTGCAGCGCTGCCTGCGTGCCGGCGGCAAGCACAACGATCTTGACCAGGTCGGCTACACCGCGCGCCACCACACCTTCTTCGAGATGCTGGGCAACTGGTCCTTCGGCGACTATTTCAAGCGCGACGCCATCGCCTACGCCTGGGAGCTGCTCACGGTCGTGTTCAAGCTGCCGGCGGAGCGGCTGTGGGTGACGGTCTACCAGACCGATGACGAGGCGTACGACATCTGGAACCAGCAGATGGGCGTGCCGGCGGAGCGCATCGTGCGCATCGGCGACAACAAGGGTGCGCCGTTCGCCTCGGACAACTTCTGGCAGATGGCCGACACCGGCCCCTGCGGTCCCTGCACCGAGATCTTCTACGACCACGGCCCGGGCGTGGCTGGTGGTCCTCCGGGCTCGCCCGACGAGGATGGCGACCGCTACATCGAGATCTGGAACCTGGTGTTCATGCAATTCGACCGCGCGCCGGACGGTTCGCTCTCGCCGCTGCCGGCGCCTTGCGTGGACACCGGCATGGGCCTGGAGCGCCTGGCCGCGGTACTGCAGCACGTGCATTCCAATTACGAGATCGACCTGTTCGAGCACCTGATCCGCGTGGCGGGTGAACTCACCGCTACGACGGACCTGGCGAACAAGTCGCTGCGTGTCATCGCCGACCACATCCGCGCCTGCTCGTTCCTGATAGTCGACGGCGTGCTGCCTTCGAACGAAGGCCGCGGCTACGTGCTGCGCCGGATCATCCGTCGCGCGCTGCGCCATGGCTGGATGCTCGGCGTGCGCGGCGAATTTTTCTGGAAGATGGTGGCGCCGCTGGTCGAGGAGATGGGTGCCGCCTATCCCGAGCTGGCCGCCAAGCAGGCCTTCGTCGAAGACGCGCTGCGCACCGAAGAGCAGCGCTTCGGCGAGACGCTCGAGCACGGTATGCGCGTGTTCGACGAGGTCGCGAAGAAGTCGGGCAACACCATTCCGGGCGCCGATGCTTTCCGTCTCTACGACACCTACGGGTTTCCGGTCGACCTGACCGGCGACATCGCGCGTGAGCGTGGCCTTTCCGTCGACATGGCCGGCTTCGAGCAGGCGATGAACGAGCAGCGCGAGCGCGCCCGCGCGGCCGGCCGCTTCGAAGCCAAGGGCCAGATGCCGGCGGAACTGGCCAGCCGTCTCGCGCCGACGGTGTTCCTGGGCTACGACGCGCTCGTGGCCAGCGGCTGCAAGGTGGTGGGCATCGTGCGCGACGGCAGGCAGGTCGATGCGCTGGACGATGGCGAAAATGCCCTGGTGATTCTCGAACGCACACCGTTCTACGCCGAGTCCGGCGGCCAGGTGGGCGACACCGGCGTGCTGAGCCACGCCGATGGTCGCTTCGAGGTCAGCGACACGCTCAAGATGGGTGGCGTGTTCTTCGGCCACGCAGGTCGCTGGCACGGCGTGGCGCTGCGCACGGGCGACATGCTGGACGCCCACGTCGATACCGGCCGCCGACAGGCCACCGTGTTGAACCACTCGGCCACGCACCTGCTGCATGCGGCGCTGCGCCAGGTGCTTGGTGAACACGTCACGCAGAAGGGTTCGCTGGTCGCGCCCGAGCGCCTGCGCTTTGACTTCTCGCACTTCAAGCCGGTCAGCCGCGACGAGCTTGCCGCGGTGGAGGCGCTGGTCAACGCCGAAGTGCGCCGCAACGCGCCGGCAGAAGTCCATCAGATGGCCTACGACGAGGCGATTGCCTTCGGCGCCATGGCGCTGTTCGGCGAAAAATACGGCGACGAAGTCCGCGTGCTGAAGATGGGCGATTTCTCCACCGAGCTTTGCGGCGGTACGCACGTAAACCGCACCGGCGACATCGGCCTGTTCAAGATTGTCAGCGAAGCCGGCGTGGCCTCCGGCGTGCGGCGCATCGAGGCGGTGACCGGTGACGGCGCATTGGCCTACGTTGCCGACGAGGAGCGTCGCCTGGGCGAGCTGTCGCACCTGCTCTCGGGCAGTGGCGACGACGTCGTCGAGAAGCTGCGCCAGCTGTTCGACCGCCAGAAGAAGCTCGAGCGCGAGCTCGAATCGCTGCGCAGCAAGGCGGCCGGCAACGCCACTGCCGACCTCGCAGGTAAGGCGCTCGACGTGGCCGGCATCAAGGTAGTGGTGGCGCGCCTGGAGGGCTTCGATGCGAAGTCCCTGCGCGACAGCGTCGATCAGCTCAAGCAGCAGCTGGTCGATTGCGTGGTGCTGCTGGCTGGCGCGGCCGACGGGCGCGTGTCGCTGGTGGCTGGCGTGCATGGCGCAGCGCTCGGTCGCATCAAGGCAGGCGACGTCGTGTCGCACGTCGCCAGGCAGATCGAAGGCAAGGGCGGCGGCCGTGCGGACATGGCCCAGGGCGGTGGTTTGGATACCGCCCAGTTGCCGGCTCTGCTGGCCTCTTTGCCGGACTGGATCGGCCAACAGATGTAGGCCTTCAGGCCTTTGTGAATCGGGGATTTATCGCCCTCGAAATGCGTTGCGCACGGCGCTCGCGCTCGGCTAGTATCGGTTGACTGTCGGCGGCATGGACCCACGATGTCGCCGTGAGGCAAGGGCATTCATGGTGAATGCCTTGGCTGTGAGCCGGGGAAGGCGGTAGGGCCTTCGACGGACTTTCGTCGAACTGACTGGCGTGGAGCTCAGGGGTGAAGCTCCAACGGCAGCAGGCCTATGACCAAACAGCGTAATGGAGTAACAAAACATGTTGATTCTGACCCGCAGGGTCGGTGAAACCCTGATGATCGGTGACGAGGTGACCGTTACCGTTCTCGGCGTGAAGGGCAATCAGGTGCGGATCGGCATCAATGCGCCCAAGAACGTGGCGGTGCATCGCGAAGAGATCTACCAGCGGATCAAGGGCGAGCACGAGTCCGGTAGCGGCGCGTCCGGCGAAACCGGCGAACACTGATCACCAACGCTTTACCTCGGCGGCGACGGCCGGTATCCTTGCCGGCTCCGCGAAAGCGCGGAACAGACCCGGAGAGATGCCCGAGAGGCCGAAGGGGCTCCCCTGCTAAGGGAGTATAGGGTCAAAAGCCTTATCGAGGGTTCGAATCCCTCTCTCTCCGCCAGACATGCAAAACGCCCCGAATGGGGCGTTTTGCATGTCTGGAACCGGCTTTCGCAGGGGGGGCTCCAGCGCACCGACCTGCTCACGACGAACGGCATGTGGGCACAAACCCAGCCTACGGGTCGGGCGAGAGGGCCTGGAGCTGTTTTGTGGTCAGTTCGCCGCTGTAGCCGTGGCGTGAGCCATCGGCGCGGATGACCAGCACGCGCGGCGTCTCGCCGCCCCATTCGGGATCGAGCAGATAGCTCAGCCGCTCGGGCGTGGCGTCGGCGTAGGCGCGGGCGGGCCAGGCGGTCATGCCGGCGGCGGCGAGGCGCTTTTCGATGGCCGGTCCGTGCGCCATGTCGTCGGTGGCCACGGTAACCAGCTCGATCGCCTGCGGATGTGCCTGCTGCAATCGTGCCAGGGCCTGCAGGTTCGGTTCGCAATACGCGCAATCCAGCGCCCAAAGCGCGATCAGGCGTTCGCCGTGCGCGGGCGGTGAAACCAGGGCGGGAATGTCGGACGCGGTCAATGGTTTCAGCGAACTGGCCGTGGCCAGTGCCGGCATCAGCAGCAAGGCGGCGAGCCAGCGTGTCATGGCGTGCCCTCGGCCGGGAGCAGGCGGAAGCCGGCCGCCGTGTTCCAGGCGACGTAGGCGTGGCCGTCGTGCAGCAGCAATTGCGGCGAGCCGACCGCCGCGGTGGTGTCCGCCAGCGTGCGCGGCGCGTCGAAGTCCAGGCCGTCGTTGTCCGAGCGGCGCATCACCAGTGCCTCGCCCTGTGCGCCGACCTGGTTCCACACCACCCACACGGTACGGCCATGCACCGCTATATCCGCGTGACTGGCGCCGGCGCCGGCGAGCACCTGGGGGTGCGCAGCGCGGTGACCGGGTTGGAGCTGGCCGTACCAGATCGTCGGCTTGCCGCTGGCCTCGTACCAGACGGCATTGCGGGTACCGTCCGGGGCGATGGCCAGGCCGGGGCCGTGGTGCGGGCAGCCGGCGATGTGCCAGCCGCTGAAAGTGGCGCGTTCGGCCCGGGCCGGTCCGCCGTCCGTACGCAGCGCGGCATAGGCGTGATCGCGGATGTTGTCGCCGTAGATGGCGCGGAAGAACGCGACGATTTCACCTTGCGGGGTCTTCGAAAGCGCGATGCGGCAGCACTCGCAGCTGTGCGCGGCGAGCTTGCGTTCGGGTACGAAGCTTGCGCCGCGGTCGTCGGACCAGGCGTAGTAGACCGCGGCGCCCAGGTACGGCTTGCCCGCCGCCTCGGCCTCGGCCTGGTCACGCTTGTCGATCCAGGCGAGTACGACTCGTCCCTTGCCGTCGACCGCCAGCGCATCGAAGCGATGCGTGATCTCGGCGCGGTCGCGGTGCACGGTGATGGGGGTGGAGAAATGCGCGCCGCCATCCAGCGAGCGGGCAAAGCGCACGAAGCCGGTCCACGGTTTCGCGCGCGGTTGCGACCAGCTGACGTAGATCTCGCCATCAGGGCCGAACGCCAGCTTGGGCCGGTTTTCACCTTCGGCGTAGATCGGCTCTGGTGTCGCGTTGACCGGTACCGGCGCGCTGAAGGTCTTGCCCACGTCGTCCGAATGGCGCAGGCGCACGTGGCCCTCGGCCGCATCGACCACCCAAAGCCGGCCCTGCGTGTCGAATGCCGCGCTGGCGCCGAGCGGCGGCTCGGTGGACATGGCCATCCGCTCGTGCGCGACGACCGGTACGACGGCAAGGCAAAGCAGCAGGAACAACAAGCGGCGCATGGCAGTCCTTCCGGCTTACATATCCCAGCGCACGCCACCGACCCAGGTGCGGCCGGCATACGGGTGGTAGACCCAGTAGCGCGCGTTGGTGAGGTTGTCCACGCCCAGCGATGCGGTCCAGCGCGGGGCGACATGCCAGCGCAGTTTCGCATCGGCGACCGTGAAGGCACTGACGGCGCCGTAGCTATCGACGAAGTCGCTGTTGTCGAGCGTGCCGTACTGGCGCCCGGACCGGCGGATGCCGAGCGAGGCTTCCCAGCCGTCGGCGAAGCGGTAATCGGCGAACAGGCTCGCGCGCAGGCGCGGGATGCGCGGGAACCAGTTGCCGTCGGCCAGCGGATAGCGACGGTCGCGCAAGGTCTTGGCGTCGTTGAGGGCTACAGTTGCGGTCAGGTCAAGCCCGCTCGTCCACAGGTCGGTTAGCGCCAGCTCACCCTCGATGCCCCGCACGCGGGTGAGGTCAATGTTCTGCACGCTGGTGACGGTGGGCGTGACGGTGATGTCCGTCTGGGTGTAGAGCGCATCGGCAATGCGGTCCTGGAACAGCGAGAGGCGCCAATGGCCGTTGGCGAGTTGCCGCTTGAGCGTGAGGTCCAGCGAGTTGTCGCGCTCTGGCTTGAGGTTGGGGTCGTTGCCGACGATGGTGTTGGCGGAGATCGCGCCCTGGAAGAGTTCGGCCACGGTCGGATAGCGCACGGCCTTGCCCCAGGCCAGGCGCAGCTGCCAGTCAGACGCAAAATCCCATTCGAGCGCGGCCTTGGGCGAGAGGTCGCTGCGCTGGCGGTCGGCGTAACGCACGGCGTTGGCGGCATCCGCACGGCGTCCGCCGTAGGCGCGCCATTGCTCCCAGCGCGCGCCGAGCGTCAGTGCCCAGGCGTCGGCGAAGCTCCACACATCCTGCAGGTAGGCCGCGCGGGTCTGCGTGCGGCCGGCGAAAGCGGCGGTCAGTGGCCCGTCGGCAGCGCCACGCCAGTCGCTGGCGGTACGGATGCGCGAATCGAGCACGTAGCGGTCGCCGTGCAGGCCGGCGTAGAACATGTGCGTGCCGCCCAGCGGGCCGGAACTGCGCAGGTCGAACGTGTCCCAGCCCGAGCCTGCGTTGTCTGCCACGGTACCGGGGCCGTCGAGCGGACCGGCCGACGGCAACGAGGCGCTGCGTGCCAGGGCGCGCGCGAAGTCGTAGTGGCTGGCGACGGCGGTCCAGCGCCAGTCGTTGGACCAATGGCCATTGAATTCGGCACCGTAGAGCAGGTGCGTATCTTCGCTGGCGGTCGGCGCCAGGCCGCTCGGCGGCAACGTCCAGAGGCTGCCATAGGCGCTGACCGTGCCGGCAGTTACCGCTCGGCCATCCGCGTCATGAAGGAAGCTGCGCGTGCGGTCCTCGGCGTGGTTGTGCCACCAGCCCAGCGTGAACAACGCGGCCACTCGATCGGTGAGGTCCACGCCGAGCTTGAGCTTGGCCTGGGTCTGCACGGTGTGTTCGATGCTGTTGGCGCCGTAGACCAGGCGCGGGCTGCCGTTGGGGTTGCGGTCCAGCGTGGCGCCTTCCACGGCCACCGCTGTCGACGGATCGCCGCCGGGCCGGGCCGTGGCGTACTGCATCGGCTGGCCGTGATTGTCCAGGCGGTCAAGGGTGAGCAGCCAGCTCCAGCGGCCCTGCTTGTTGCCGAGCGAGGCGGCGGCATGACGGCCGTTGTAGTGACCGTCGGCGCCATAGGCGTCACGGAAATCCTGGCTCATCACCTGCACGCTCGCGCTGGCGGTCAGCTGCTCGGGCAGGCGCGTATGGATCAACACCGTGGTGCCGATCGAATTGCCCGGATAGAGCGCGGAATAGGGGCCGTACAGCACGTCGACGGCGCCGATCTCCTCGGGCGAGACCATGCCCCAGCGCGGCGCACCGTCCCAGCCGTTGGTCATCAGGTTGGAGAGCAGCAGGCCATTGGAATAGACCAGGCTGCGCGCGCTCTGCAGGGTGCCCGCGTTGCGGCCGCTGATGATGGCGTTCGGATCGCCGATGTAGCGCGCGCGCACCTGCAGGTTTGGGGCGAAGCGCAGCGCGTCCGCGCTGGTGGTGACGTTCTGCCGCGCCAGCTGCGCGCGATCGATGCGCACGCTGACCGCCGGCGTCTCGGTTACGTGGGTGTCGCTGGCGTGCACCATCACCGGGGCTAGCGTGGTCGCCTGCGGTGGCGCGTCGACGGCGTGCAGCAAACCGGGGAAAGCCAGGATGGCGAGCACGCGTAGACCGGGCGATCGGGGCTTCACAGTCAACTCTGGACGTGGGTCGAGGCTTCGCAGGATAGCGGCGCCAATGTGCACGGCCAGATGACGCGTTGTCGCAGAGAAGTGTGGAAAGCCCACTGTGGCGCCGGTCTCGCTCATGGGGCCGCTCGCTTGTGGGCGGCCCTCTTGCGATCAACGTCAGAAGGCATCGCCCGCAAGCGAGCTCCTGCCAGACGATGCCGGCAAGCGGGCTACAGGTAAGGTCAATCGCCCGCGTCAGGACGCTCGCGCACCGGATGCTTGCTCAACTTGCGCTGAAGCGTGCGCCGATGCATGCCCAGGCGCCGCGCGGTTTCGGAGATGTTGCCGTCGCATTCGGTGAGCACGCGCTGGATGTGCTCCCATTCCAGCCGGCGCAAGGCCAGCGGTGCCTCGGGCGCTTCCGGCGGCTCGTCGTCCACCGCCGACGGGCCCTCGCCCTCGAGCAGCGCGCGCACCACCGCGTCGGCATCGACCGGCTTGGCCAGGTAATCGTGCGCGCCGCGCTTGATCGCTTCGACGGCGGTTGCGATCGAGGCGTAGCCGGTCAGCAGCAGGATGCGCATCTCCGGCACCAGCGCGTGCAGTTCGGAGATCAGCTTCAGGCCGTTCTCCTCGCCCAGCTTGAGGTCCAATACGCAGTAACGTGGCTGGTGCCGACGGGCCAGTTGCCGCGCCTCGTCGGCGCGAGTGGCGCCGATCGCCTCGAAGCCGCGCGAGCCCAGCGCGCGCGAGAGCACGCGGACGAAGGTGGCGTCGTCGTCGACGATCAGCAGCTGGCGGGGAGCGTTGGCGTCGGTCATGGGCATGGTGGGGAGCGATGTCGGGAACGTCATTCTTGCCCGAGCGCGCCGCAGTTGCACGTTTCGCAGGATCAGCCCGCGCCGATCGCAGCCAACGGCAGGCGCAGGCGCACCTGGGCGCCTTGGGCGGTATTGCTTGCCATCAGTTCGCCATCGAGGCGTTCGGCGGTGGCTTCGGCCAATGCCAGCCCCAGCCCGAGGCCGCCCTGCTTGCCGCTGCGGCCAAGTTCGCCCAGTTCGGCCTGGGTGTCGAAGCCCGGGCCGTGGTCGCGCACGGTCAGTTCCAGCCAGCCGTGTTCGCAACGGATCTGCAGCTCGACCGCATCCGATCCTGATGACTCGGAGGCATCGGCCGCGTTGTTGAGCAGGTTGATCAGCGCGTGGCGCAGGCCCGGCGGCACGCGCAGCACCAATCCCGCGGTGGCGTCTGGCAAGTCCAGCGCCAGCTCGGCCTCCGGGCGGAGCAACTGGAAGCGCTCCAGGCAACCGTGCACGAAGGCCTGCAGCGGCATCCGCTCGGCCTCCTGCGACAGCTGCGCCTGGCCGAAGGCGACCATCTCGCGAAGGATCGTGCGGCAGCGATCCACCTGCTCCTGCAGCAGCGCGAGGTCCTCTTCCAGCAGGGCGTCCTGCGCATGCTCGCGGCGTAGTTCGGGCAGCAGCGTGCGCATGGTCGCCAGCGGCGTGTTGAGCTCGTGCGCGGCGCCGGCGGCCTGGGTGGCGATGGCGAGGATGCCTTCGTCGCGCAGTGCGCGCTCGCGCACGCGCTGTACTTCGAGCTGCTGCATGCGCAGCGCGCGCGCCAGCCGGTTGATGAAGAAACCCAGCAGCAGCGCCGTGATCACGAAGTTCACGCCCATGCCGAGGACGTGCAGCGGGAAGCCACCGCCGTGCATGGGCAGCGGCAGTGGCTCGTTGCGGTAGAGCAGCAGCAGGTACGCCACGCCGGCCAGCGCGGCCACTGCCAGCACGGCGGGCACCGACAGCGCGGCAGCGGTCAGCGCGATCGGCACCAGCAACAGGGTCACGAACGGATTGCTGGCACCGCCGGTGAAATAGAGCAGGTAGCCCAATACCAACGTATCGATCGCGACGTGCAGGATGGTTTCCCACTCGCGCACCGGCCAAGGCTGGCCAAGGCGCCAGGCGGCGAACACGGCAAAGACCGCCAGTGCGCCGATGCCGGTCAGCAGCGGCAGCAGCGGAATGGGCAGGTGCATCCACAGCGCGCAGACCAGCACCGCTACGCTTTGACCGGCGATCGCGCACAGGCGCAACCACGCGAGCATGCGCGTGAGCGCGAAGGGTCCGATGCGGCGGTTGGCGTGCCGGTGTGGCATGGCGAAAAAAAAGGGCGCCGCGGTGGTCCGCGGCGCCGTCTCAAATCAGCCCGGGAGTTCCCAGCCTTCCTCGCTGCGAACCGGCGGCAGCGGATCGGCCGCGGCGGCATGTTCGGCGTGGCTGTTGGAGAGCTTCTTCATCAGCGGCAGCACGGCCACGGCGATCGCCGTGCAGCCCAGGCCGACCCAACCCAGCTTGGTGAACAGGCTGGTGTAGATGTCCAGCGACTGCAGCGGGTCGTTGAGCCCTTCGGGGATGTGCGCGAAGTTGGCCACCACGCTACCCAGGTACTGCGAAATGCCAGAAGCGACGTAGTAGGCGCCCATCATGAAGCCGCCCATGCGCGCCGGCACGTAGCGGGCGATCATCGCCAGGCCCAGGCCGGACACCAGCAGTTCGCCCAGCGAGTAGAGGCCATAGCCCCAGACCATGGTCCACGAGGACACCTGGCCGGCAACGGCCCAGTGTGCGCCGATGCCGTACACGAAGAAGCCCGCCGCCACCGCAGCGAAACCCAGTGCGAACTTGGCGGCGACGGACGGATCCTTGCCGACGCGGCCCAGCGAGTTGTAGACGAATACCAGCACAGGGCTGAGCAGCACGATCCAGATCGCGTTGAGGTTCTGGTACTGCTCCGGTATCCAGGTGAACAGGTGCATGCCGAACACGCTGAAGTCCAGGTTCACGTTCTTCTGCGCGAACAGGTTCAGCGAGGTGGACATCTGCTGGTAGAAGATGAAGAAGAAGATCGTCTGGACGGTGAGCACCAGCGCGGCGACCAGCCCGGCCCGCTCGCTGCGCTCGCTGGAGCGGATCAGGTGGATGAAGATGCCGAGGATCACCACGCCCGCGGCATACACGCAGATGCGCGCCACCGTCTGGCTCTGCAAAATGAAGGCCGAGACGAACACCATGCCGACCGCAGCGAGCATCACCATGCCGAAGCGGGCGAGGTTGAACGGCTTCTGGTCCGGCGCCGAGCCGATGTGGCGCAGCGTGCGGCTCATCAGCATGTAGTTGACCAGTCCCAGCAGAAGACCGATCGCGCAGATGCCGAAGGCGGTGTGCCAGCCCCACGCGTCGCCGTAGCGCTCGCCCACGTAGTCACGCACCCACGGGGTCAGCGTCATGGAAATCATCGAGCCGACGTTCACCGCCATGTAGTAGATGGTGAAGGCGCTGTCGATCTTGGTGTCGTCGCCCTCGTAGATCTTGCGTACCAGGTTGCCGGCGTTGGGCTTGAAGAAGCCGTTGCCGACGATGATCACGCCAAGCGCGACGTACAGCAGGTAGGGGTTGTCCGTGGGGATCCACAGCATCGCGTAGCCCAGGCCCAGCACCACCGCGCCGGTGAGCATGGTGCGGCGCGTGCCGATCAGCTTGTCGCCGACCCAGCCGCCGATGGCGGGCGTGGCGTAGATCAGCGCGGCGGCCGCGCCCCACACCAGATTGGCGTGGGTGTCGATGAAGCCGAGCTTCTTCATCATGTAGGTGACCATCAGCACCTGCATGCCGTAGAAGCCGAAGCGCTCCCACATTTCTATCAGGAAGACGGTACTGAAGGAGCGGGTTTTCGATACGGGCGGATTCTGGATTGCCATGAAATTTCCGAGCGGTTGAACACTTCACTGCCGCGGCGCGGCCTGCTCTGCAACCCTGAACCGGGCTACAACCATTCGAGGGTAACCGATCCGGCATACGGGTAACGTTGCACTGCGGCATGCCGTCCCGCGACCGGCGCTGTGGCATCATGGCGCGCTTGCCGCCGACCGAATCGCGAGTAGCCGCCCATGTCGACAGCCCACTCTCCGCTGCTGCCCGCCGACGCCGCCTCCGCGCGGACGGGCGCCTGAGCGCATGGCCGCCGAAGGCTTCCGCGGACCGCGTCAATTGTGGAACGCGCTGCGCTGGTCGATGAAGGGACTGCGCGCGGGCTGGCGCCACGAAGCGTCGTTCCGCTTCGAGGTATGCCTTGCCATCGTGGTGATTCCACTGGGCCTTTATCTGGGCCAGGGTGCGCTGGAAAAACTGGCGCTGGTGCTGCCGATGTTCCTGGTGCTGTCGGCCGAGCTGCTCAACTCGGCCATCGAGGCGGTGGTCGACAAGGTCAGCCCCGAATTCCATGAACTGGCCGGGCGCGCCAAGGACATGGGTTCGGCCGCGGTGTTCGTGCTGCTCGTCTTCATGGGTTTGAGCTGGGCGCTCATCGTCGGGCCCCGGTTGCCCGCGATCCTGACCATGTAGCTCCGCGGGGCGGCCTTGGGCCCACCGGCTTTTGCCGCGAACGTCATGGTGGGCCCAAGCCCACCCTACCGGGCTCGTTGACGCTGGCCGGAGCCTGACCCTACGCTGGCGTTCCCATCCATCCGGAGCGCCGCCATGAAGACCCTTCGCGTGATCGTGCTGTCGCTGCTGGCCGTGCTGCTGAGCGGCTGCGGCTACAACGCCATCCAGCGCCAGGACGAGGCGGTGAAGGCCGCCTGGTCGGAGGTGCTCAACCAGTACCAGCGCCGCGCCGACCTGGTGCCGAACCTGGTCAATACGGTCAAGGGTTATGCCCAGCACGAGGAGCGCGTGCTGACCGAGGTCACCAACGCGCGTGCCCGCGTAGGCAGCGTGCAGGTCACCCCGGACACCATCAATGATGCCCAGAAGCTCAAGCAGTTCCAGCAGGCGCAGGGTGAGTTGTCCAGTGCGCTGTCGCGGCTGATGGTGGTCAGCGAGCGCTATCCGGACCTGAAGGCCAACGGGTTGTTCCAGAATCTCCAGGCGCAACTGGAAGGCACCGAGAACCGCATCACCGTGGCGCGCAACCGCTACGTCCAGTCGGTGCAGCAGTACAACTCGATGATCCGCACCTTCCCGAACAACCTCACCGCGAAGATGTTCGGCTACCAGGTCAAGCCGAACTTCACGGTGGAGAACGAAAAGGCGATCTCCACCGCGCCGACCGTCGACTTCGGCACGCAGGCACCGGCGCCGACCGGCTCGGCCGCGCACTGACATGGCCCATCGCCTGCCACGGCTGGCGTGGTTGCTCTGCCTGCTGCTTCTGGCGGCAGGCTGCGCGGCACAGGCCGCCGAGGTGCCCACGCTCAAGCGCCACGTCACCGACCTGACCGGCACGATGAGCGCGCAGCAGGTCGATGAACTCGACGGCCAGCTGGTGGCGCTGGAGAAGGACAAGGGCGCGCAGCTGGTCGTGCTAATGATCGGCAGCACCGGCGAACAGGACATCGAGAGCTATTCGCTCGCGGTGGCCGAGCAGAACAAGATTGGCCGCAAGGGCACCGACGACGGCGTGTCGCTGCTGGTGGCCAAGGACGACCGGCGGGTGCGCATCGAGGTTGGCTACGGGCTGGAAGGCGCGATTCCCGACGCCGCCACCGCGCGCATCATCCGCGAGTACATCGCGCCGAAGTTCCGCGAGGGCGACTACTACGGCGGCATCCATGACGCCGTGGGGGCGCTCACCCAACTGATCGACGGCGAGCCGTTGCCGCCACCGGTGCAGGGCGCGCCGCGCGAGCACCGCGGCATCGGTTTCCATCAGACGCTGCTCATCGGCATCTTCATTGCCTTCTTCCTGCGCAACCTGTTCGGCCGCGCCAATCTGTTCGTGCGCACGCCGCTTGGCGCCGGCATTACCGGCGTCATCCTGTGGCTGGTCGCCGCCAGCCTGGGGGCGGCCGCGCTGGGCGCGATCATCGGTGGCGTGTTCATGCTGCTGCCCGGCGGCGGCGGGCGCTCGATCGGGCGTGGCGGCTGGGGCGGTTGGGGCGGCTTCGGCGGCGGTGGTTTCGGCGGAGGCGGTTTTGGTGGCGGCGGTTTCGGCGGAGGCGGTGGCGGCTTCAGTGGTGGAGGCGGCAGTTTTGGTGGCGGCGGTTCGTCGGGGAGCTGGTAGATGACGCTCATGCAGCGAATGTTCGCCAACCTGTTCGGCGGCTGGTTCCAGTTGCGCCAGCGCTTTCCCGCGATGCTGCTGGGCGAGCTGGCCGACGCGGTGACAGTCGGCGAGCGCGGGCACCTGGGCGAAGTGCGTTTCGCGGTCGAATCGCGCCTGACCGTGCGCGCCGTATTGGCCGGCGTGGACGCGCGTTCGCGCGCACGGGACGTGTTCGCCCAACTGCGCGTGTGGGACACCGAGGACAACTGCGGCGTGCTCGTCTACCTGCTGCTGTCGGAGCAGCGGATCGAGATCGTGGCCGACCGTGGCATTGCGCGCCGCGTGGCGCAGGCGCAATGGGACGGCGTGTGCTCGCTCATGCGCGATCACTTCGCGGCCGCGCGCTGGCGCGAGGGCAGCCTGGCAGGCCTGGGCGCCATCAATGCATTGCTGAGCGAACATTTCCCGGCGGGCGATCGCGACAACCCTGACGAGCTGCCGGACCGGCCCGTGCTGCTGTGACGAAAACGGCCGCCCGAAGGCGGCCGTCCGGTTTTTTCAGGAGCGCTAGCGCGCGACCCGCGTCAGGCACCCTTGCCGATGTGCTTCTCCAGGAAAGCCTGCAGCGCGTTGTAGAAGTCCACGCGGTTCTTCTCGTCGTAGAAGCCATGGCCTTCGCCCGGCTTGCTCATCCACTCGTACGGCTTGTGCGCGGCTTCCAGCGCGGCGCGCATGGCCTTGGCCTGGGCAAACGGGGCACGCTTGTCGTCCTCGCCGTGGATGAGCAGCACCGGGACGGAAATCCTGTCGGCAAGCTTGTCCGGCGAGTTGGCATCGAGCTCGGCGTCGTTGCGGCCGATCACGCTGGTGAGGTAGCTGCGACCGCTCTTGCTCGACTGGATGTCGCCCTTGTTGTACATCATCTTCAGGTCGTAGATGCCCGCGTAGCCGACGGCGCACTTGAACATGCCCGGTGCGCGGATCACGGTCATCATCGCGGAGTAGCCGCCGAAACTGCCGCCGTACACGCACACGCGCGCCGGGTCGGCATAGTGTTCGGCGATCGCCCATTTGACGCCGTCGGTGAGGTCCTGCTGGATGCGCGTGCCCCACTTGAGGTAGCCCGCTTCCTGGAAGTCCTCGCCGCGCCCGCCCGAACCGCGGTAGTTGACCTGCAGCACCAGGTAACCGCGGCTGGCAAGGAACTGCGCGTCGTCGTCGTAGAACCAGTCGTCGCGGACACCGATCGGGCCGCCGTGCGGCAGCAGCACCATCGGGAGGTTGGTTTCGGAGCGACCCGGCGGCAGCGTGAGGATGGCTTCCAGCTCCGTACCGTCGCTGGCCTTGAAGCGCAGCGGGCGGCGTTCGGCCATCTTCGTCGGATCGATCCACGGCGCCGCATCGAACAGCTTGCGCACCTTGTAGGTGTGCGTGTCGATCAGGAAATACGAACCCGGGGTACGGTCGCTGGCTACGCTGAAGAGCAGTTGCCCGCCGTCCTCGCTGTAGTCGACGAAGTGCACGTACTGGCCGGGGAACTTCATGACCAGTGCGCGGTGCAGCTTGGCGGCCGGCAGGTTGGGATCGATGTAGCTCAGCTGCGGCAGGCCGGTATCGGGGATGGTGGCGAATGGCTGGTGGGGCAGCGGCGTCCACTCGACGCCGCCGATGTCGCCGAAGCCCGCGGCGGCCAGCACCTTGCGATTGCCGCCGTTCTCGTCCTGCTCGACCAGCGAGGCCGGGCCACCGCCGGCGTCGTACATGGCGTAGATGCGCTGGTGGTCGGGCGTGTAGTCGATCGGCGCGAAGGTGCCGCCGATCTGCTGCGCGCTCAGCGATTGCCAGCGGCCATCCTGATGGTGGTAGACGACGTAATCGAAGTTCTCGTTGCGGCCGTAGGCGTAGTGCGCCTGGCCATCGGCGCCGACCATGAAGGCCATGTCGCCCTCGCCGATGTCACCGATCAGGTGGCGGGTGTTGGCGCTCGCGTCGACGTCGTAGAGATAGCTGTGGTCGGGGCTGTCCCACGGCATGGCGGCCATGTAGAAGTGCCCGTTGGCGTGCTCGGGCATGCCGTCGACGGTGCCCCAGCCGCGGTCGGTGCCGCGCGTGGCGGCGCGCGAGCTGTACTTGACCTCGTAGCCGTACAGGTAGTCCTGGTTCTTGCCATCGACGTCGGTGGCGATGATCTCGCCCGTCATGGACGGTTTGTCGATCGAGCCGTATTCCTTGCCTTTTTCGACCACCAGCCGCGTGGGGCTGACCCAGGTGATGCCGGCGGGCAGCTCGTATTTGGGCATGCGCAACATGCTGGCGGGCCGGGACATATCCTCGACGCGATAGACGATCAGTGCGTGCGAGCTGCCATCGTCCCAGCGCACGGCCAGGTATTTGCCGTCTGGCGACAACCGCGGCATCGAAAGCGACGGGTGGCGTGCGAAGTCCTCCACCGGCAGCAGATCGGCTGCGGCAACGATCGCCGACGCCCCCAATAGGGCCGCGCACAATGCGGCCCGCGTGAATCGGTTCATCATCCCTTCCCCCGTAAGCTCCCTGTGGCAGGCGCGGCCGCCGGGAGCGCGGCGGCAGGCCGGGCGGCGTCCCCCGCCGCATGATTCGCCGCGATTCTAATGAGAGTGGATCGCGGGCCGGAAGGGCCTGCGCGTGTCGGTCGGGCCCGGCTACACTTGGTCTTTATCCGCCAGCCCTCCACCATGACCCAGCCCTTCACCGTCCACTTCGATCCGGTCGCCTTCCACATCGGGCCCGTGCAGGTGCACTGGTACGGGTTGATGTACCTGTTGGGCTTCCTCTCCGCGGGCGTGCTGGGCGAACGGCGGCGCAAGCAGGGGCGGCTGCCGGTGAGCCGCGATGCGCTGAGCGACCTGGCGTTCTACGCGATGCTCGGCATCATCGTCGGCGGGCGCGTGTGGTACATGCTGTTCTATTACGCCGGCGGGCCGCACTGGATCTGGACCGATCCCTTGGCGCTGTTCAAGGTGTGGGATGGCGGCATGAGCTTCCACGGCGGCCTGATCGGCGTGCTGGTGGCCGCCTGGTGGTGGTCGCGGCGGCATCGGCTGCACTTCTTCGACACCATGGATTTCGTCTCGCCGCTGGTGCCGCTGGGCCTGGGCCTGGGGCGGCTGGGCAACTTCATCAACGGTGAGTTGTGGGGCAAACCCAGCGACGTGGCATGGGCGATGATTTTCCCGAACGCGAAGCTGGAGGACGTGCAACTGGCGCACGGCCAGCCGGCGCTGGCGCAGCAATTGGCGCAGTTTGGCGGTATCCCGCGACATCCCTCGCAGCTTTATGAAATGGCGCTGGAAGGCGTGGTGATGTTCGCGGTGCTGTGGCTGGTGTCGATGAAGCCGCGCCCGCGCTACCTGATCTCCGGCCTGTTCGCGCTGATGTACGGCTGCTTCCGCTTCGCGGTGGAGTTCGTGCGCGTACCCGATCCGCAGCTGGGTTACCTGGCCTGGGGTTGGCTCACGATGGGACAGGTGCAGTCGCTGCCGCTGATCGTGATCGGTCTGGTGTTGGTGGCGATGTCGCGCCGGGCGCCGACACTGGCGCCCGCCGCGCACTGAATGTTTCTGCATGGTGGGTTTTCAGCCCGCCAGGCGTTCGGGCAGTCCAACGTCCGCCCGACGTTGTGCTAGAAGTTGTTGTCGCCGCCGATCAGGTCGCCCAGGCCACCGAGGATCGAGCCCTCGCCGCGGCGCTGGCCTCCGCCCTGCGGCGCGGCTGCCAGCATGCGGCCGGCCATGCGCGAGAACGGCAGCGACTGCAGCCACACCTTGCCGGGGCCGGTGAGCGAGGCCAGGAACATGCCTTCGCCGCCGAACAGCATGCTCTTGATGCCGCCGACCGTATGCACGTCCATATTGATGGTGTCGTGGAAGGCGACCACGCAGCCGGTGTCCACATCCAGCCGTTCGCCCGGCTTGAGCTCGCGTTCGACCACGGTGCCGCCGGCGTGCACGAAGACCCAGCCGTCACCTTCGAGCTTCTGCATGATGAAGCCCTCGCCGCCGAACAGGCCGGTGAGGATCTTGCGCTGGAGATAGATGCCCAGCTGCACGCCGCGCGCGCCCGCCAGGAACGAATCCTTCTGGCAGATCAGGCGTCCGCCGTGCTCGGAGAGCTTCATCGCCATTACGGTGCCGGGGTAGGGCGCGGCGAAGGCGACCTTGGCCTTGCCGCTACCTGTGTGGGTGAACACCGTCGTGAACAGGCTCTCGCCGGTGATCACGCGCTTGCCGGCGGACATCAGCTTGCCCATCAGGCCGCCGCCCTGGCTGGCGGAAGAGCCGTCGCCGAACACGGTGTCCATCTGCACCGCCGATTCCTTGTACATCAGCGAGCCGGCCTCGGCGATCGCGCTCTCGCCCGGATCGAGCTCGACCTCGACGAACTGCATATCGTTGCCGACGATGCGGTAGTCGACCTCGTCGGCGCTGCCGTAGCGGCCGGCCGGCACGGGCGGCGGCGCCACGGCCATCGCGGTGGCCGGCTGGAACACGCTGTGGATCGGCCGCCATTCGCCGAAGCCTTCTTTCCAGCAGTAACCGTCGGGACGGCTGCGCGCCTGCGCACGGGCGGCTTCGTCGTCCATCGGACCGATGCGTTCGTTGTTGCCGTAGCTGAAATACCACTGCGTCATGTTGGCCGTCCCTTGGTGGAAGGGCACGAGTCTAGGCCGGCGCGGGGCGCGTGTGGGAGTGACGGATGTCACCGGGTGCGGCTGGGAACCGTCGGGAAAACGCTGCGCCGGCGGTCCGCTAGAATCGTCCCATGCGCACCTACCTCGACCTGCTCGACCACGTCCTCCACTGCGGCACGGAAAAAACCGACCGCACCGGCACCGGCACGAAAAGCGTGTTCGGCTGGCAGATGCGCTTCGACCTCAGCGAGGGCTTTCCGCTGGTCACCACCAAGAAGGTGCATTGGAAATCGGTGGTGCACGAGCTGATCTGGTTCCTGCGCGGCGACACCAACGTCGCCTACCTGAAGGAACATGGGGTCAGCATCTGGGACGAGTGGGCCGACGCAGAGGGGAACCTGGGCCCGGTCTACGGAAAACAGTGGCGCGCCTGGCCGACCGCCGACGGCGGCACCGTCGACCAGATCCGCTGGGTGGTCGACGAAATTCGTCGCAATCCCGATTCGCGGCGCCTGATCGTCAGTGCCTGGAACGTGGGCGAGCTGCCGAAAATGGCGCTGATGCCGTGCCACACGCTGTTCCAGTTCTATGTCGCCAACGGCAAGCTTTCCTGCCAGCTCTACCAGCGTTCGGGCGACATCTTCCTGGGCGTGCCGTTCAATATCGCCAGCTACGCGCTGCTCACCCACATGGTGGCGCACGTGTGCGGGCTGGGCGTGGGCGATTTCGTGCACACGCTGGGCGATGCGCACCTGTACAGCAACCACGTCGAGCAGGCCCGGCTGCAGCTCGGTCGCGAACCCAGGCCGTTGCCGCGGATGGTGTTGAACCCGCAAGTGCGGGCGCTGGAGGATTTCCGCTTCGAGGACATTGCGCTCGAAGGCTACGCGCCGCATCCGGCGATCAAGGCTCCCGTCGCGGTTTAGGCGGCGGCGGAGAGGGCTGCGAGCTTCAGCGCGCCATCGTTCCTGCGATGTGTTGCAAGGTGGGCAGAAGCCCACCCTACGGTTCGCGCGCCAGCAATGCCTGCAACGCAGGGTTGTCGCGCATCACCGCAAACGGCACCACCGGCGCCGGCGGGTCGGCTGGCAGTTGCAGGGTCTTCTGCCACACACCCACGTCCCACCAGCGGCCGAGCTTGTAGCCGCTCTGCCGCCACACGCCGGCGGGCGTGAAACCCATCGCCTCGTGCAGCCGCACGCTGGGCTCGCCCGGCAAGGTGATGACGCCGACTGCCTGGTTGATCCCCTGCAGGCACATCGCTTCGAGCAGCACGCCGTACAGGCGCCGCGCGAGCCCCGAACGCTGCGCATCCTCACGCACGTAGATCGAGGTTTCGGCGATCCAGTCGTAGGCGGCGCGATCGCGGAAGCGGCTGGCGTAGGCGTAGGCCAAGACCGCGCCTTCGCTTTCCCATACCAGCCATGGGTAATGCGCCAGCCGCGTGGCGATGCGCTCGCGCATCGCCGGTACGCCGGGCAGCACGGTTTCGAACGTGGCTACGCCGTGGGTGACCGATGGGGCGTAGATCGCATGGATCGCCACGGCATCGTCGGGTTGGGCAATGCGGATCATGGCCTCAAAGATCGCGCAGGTAGTAGCGGTCGCAGCCGTGGTGCCCGGTGCCGCCCATCGCCTGGCAGATCGGCGCGAAGCCGCTGCGCCGGTACAGCGCCTGCGCGGCATCCATGCCGGTGAGCGTTTCCAGGTAGCAGCGGCGATAACCCAGCGCGCGCGCCGCGTCCAGGCAGCGCTGCATCATCGCAGTGCCGGCGCCGATGCCGCGGGCCTGCGACAGGAAGTACATTTTGCGCAGCTCGCATACGTCCGGTTCACCGCCGTCCAGTGGCGCCACGCCGGCACCGCCGATCACCACGCCGTCGCGTTCGACCACGAAATAGGCGCAGCCGGGGCGTGCGTAGGCTCGCGCCATGTGGTCGACCTCCGGATCGTGGATCGCGAAGCCGGGGCCGTCGGCACCGAACTCGGGCATCACCGTGCGGATGATCGAGGCCAGGGCGGCGTCGTCGCGGGGTTCGATGGGGCGGATCAGGAAGTCGATGGGCATGATCTTGGATCTGTCGTTCGTCGAACTTGAGGGTTTTTCAGGGAGCCGTGCGCGCACGGGTGACACGACTGGCCGTTTCCTTGTGCAGGTGCGCCGAGAGCCAGGCTCCGGTGGCGATGAGCAGGTCCAGGTCGACCCCGGTATGCATGCCCATGCCCTGGAGCATGTAAGCCACGTCCTCGGTAGCGACGTTGCCGGTGGCGCCCTTGGCGTAGGGACAGCCGCCGGTGCCTGAGACCGCGCTGTCGACCACGCGCACCCCTTCCTCCAGGCAGGCCAGGATGTTCGCCAGCGCCTGGCCGTAGGTGTCGTGGAAATGCACCGCCAGTGCGCTCATCGGCACGGCCTGCGCGACCGCGCGCAGCATTCCGCGGGCCTTGGCCGGCGTGCCCACGCCGATGGTGTCGCCCAGCGAAATCTCGTAGCAGCCCAGCGCGTGCAGTCGCTCGGCCACGCGCACCACATCGGCGACCGGCACCTCGCCCTGGTAGGGGCAGCCGAGCACGGTGGAGACGTAGCCGCGCACCGCCACGCCGTCCGCCTTCGCCCGCTCGATCACCGGCGCGAAGCGTTCGATCGACTCATCGATCGAGGCGTTGATGTTCTTGCGGTTGAAGGCCTCGCTCGCGGCGGTGAACACGGCGATCTCCTGCGCGCCCACGGCGCGCGCGCGCTCGTAGCCCTGCAGGTTGGGCACCAGCACGGGGTAGCGCACCCCCGGTACCTTGCGGATCCCACCGAATACCTCGGCCGCATCGGCCAGCTGGGGCACCCATTTGGGGCTGACGAAGCTGGTCGCCTCGATGGTGGTCAGGCCGGTTGAGGAGAGCCGGTCGATCAGCGCGATCTTCACCTCGGGGGGAAGCCGGGTCTTTTCGTTCTGGAGGCCGTCGCGGGCGCCGACTTCGACGATCCGGACGGTGTCGGCGGGGGCGGTCATGGCGGCTCCAGGTGCGGGAAAGCGCCCACTTTAGCCTGCCGGCCGGCCGGCGCGGAGAGATTGCCCGGCAGGCTGGCTTTGCCCTGAACTCCTCCGTATAATCGCCGGTTCGACCCACACGGACGGGTCGTGAACCGATATCGGCAGGACGGAAAGCGTGGCCTTCGGGACCACCGCCGAATCAGTCAGAAACCGGGCAATCAAGCCCACCCAGGAGCATTCCCATGCCCAAGATCAAGACCAACCGGGCGGCCGCGAAGCGTTTTCGCAAGACCGCCTCGGGCAAGTTCAAGGCCGGTCACGCCTTCAAGTCGCACATCCTGACCAAGAAGTCGACCAAGCGTAAGCGCAACCTGCGCGCCACCAACCACGTCAAGGCGTGCGACACCAAGGGTGTGGCTCGCATGTTGCCGTACGTCTAAGGGAAGGAGAACACCATGGCTCGTGTAAAGCGTGGCGTTACCGCCCGTCGTCGTCACAAGAAGATCATCGGCCGCGCGAAGGGTTACTACAACGCCCGTCGCAAGGTCTTCCGCGTAGCGAACCAGGCCGTCATCAAGGCCGGCCAGTACGCCTACATCGGTCGCAAGCAGCGCAAGCGCCAGTTCCGCGCGCTGTGGATCGTGCGTATCAACGCCGCGGCCCGTCAGTTTGGCATGTCGTACAGCCGCCTGATCAATGGCCTGAACAAGGCCGGCATCACGATCGACCGCAAGGTGCTGGCGGATATCGCCGTGCACGACATCAAGGCGTTTGGCGCCATCGCGGAAAAGGCGAAGGCCAGCCTGGCCGCTTGATCGTCGTCACCGACGGTATGCTGTAAATCAAGCGGGGAGAAGGCCAACGCCTTCTCCCCGTTTTTATTTAACAACGTCGCTTTTCGCGTTCGCCTCCTCTCCCGTTGGGGAGAGGATTGAGGTGAGGGGGACAAGGCTTGCCTTGGACGTCATCGAAGCACGCTTCGAACCTGGCCTCGACGCAAGAGCGACCCCTCAGCCCAACCCTCTCCCCGGAGGGGAGAGGGAGCCAAGAGCAAAACAGCGGAACTCGCACCGATGGACGATCTGGAAAGCCGCGCAACCCAGGCCTTGGCCGATATCGAAGGCGCCAACACGCTCGATGCGCTCGACGCTCTGCGCGTGGGCCTGCTCGGCAAGAGCGGCATCGTCACCGCCGCGCTGAAATCGCTGGGCGCGCTCGCTCCCGACGAGCGCAAGGCCCGCGGCGCCGAGGTCAACCGCGTCAAGGACCGCCTGGCCGACGCGCTGGCCTCACGCAAGCAGTCGCTGGAGCAGGCCGAACTCGACCGCCGCCTGGCCTCCGAAAAGCTCGACGTCACCCTGCCTGGCCGTGACGGCGAGCGTGGCGGCATCCACCCGATCACCCGCACGCTCGAGCGCATCGCCGCGATCTTCGCCCGCCTGGGCTACCAGCGCGCCGAAGGTCCGGAAATCGAGGACGACTGGCACAACTTCGAGGCGCTGAACTTCCCGCCGCACCACCCGGCGCGCGCCATGCACGACACCTTCTACTTCGGCGACGGGCGCCTGTTGCGCACGCATACCTCGCCGGTGCAGATCCGGTCGATGCAGGGCCGGCAGCCGCCGATCCGCATCATCGCGCCGGGCAAGGTCTACCGCAGCGATTCGGACCAGACCCACTCGCCGATGTTCCACCAGATCGAAGGCCTGCTGGTCGACGAGACTTCGAGCTTCGCCGATCTGAAGGGCACGCTGGCCGAATTCGTGCGCGCGTTCTTCGAGCGCGATTTCGAGATGCGTTTCCGTCCCAGCTACTTCCCCTTCACCGAGCCCTCGGCCGAGGTGGACATCCGCTGGGCCGATCCTGATAAGAGCGGCGAAGACGGCCAGAGCCGTTGGCTGGAGGTGCTCGGTTGCGGCATGGTCCATCCGAACGTGCTCGCCAATTGCGGCATTGACCCCGAGCGCTACACCGGCTTCGCCTTCGGCCTCGGTGTCGAGCGCTTCGCCATGCTTCGCTATGGCGTCTCGGACCTGCGAGCGTTCTTCGAGAACGACCTGCGCTTCCTCAAGCAGTTCGCGTAAGCCGGCAAGGAACTACGTACCCATGAAATTCTCCGAGAACTGGCTGCGCGAGCTGGTAGAGATCCAGGCCGATCGCGCCCAACTGGCCCATGCGCTGACCATGGCCGGGCTGGAAGTGGAAGAACTGACCGTCCTGGGCGAGGGCCTGGCCGGCGTGGTGGTGGGCGAGATCGTTGCGGCCGAGAAGCATCCGGAAGCCGATCGCCTGCAGGTCTGCAAGGTCGCCGTCGGACAGGGTGAGCCGCTGCAGATCGTCTGCGGCGCCCCGAACGCGCGCGTGGGCCTGAAGGCCCCGTTGGCGATGGTCGGCGCCGTGCTGCCGGGTGATGTGAAGATCAAGACGGCCAAGCTGCGCGGTGTGGAATCGGCGGGCATGCTTTGCTCGGCCAAGGAACTGGGCATCGACACCGATGCTTCCGGTTTGATGGAGCTGCCGTTCGATGCGCCGGTCGGCCAGCCGCTGGCCGAGTTCCTGGCCCTGCCCGACGCCAGCATCGAGCTCAAGCTCACTCCGAACCGCCCGGATTGCCTGGGCCTCGTCGGCCTGGCGCACGACGTGGCCGCGCTGTTCGGCAGCCGCGTGCTGGCATCGGTGCAGGAGCCGGCGCCGGTAACCTCCGATGCACGCCGCGGCATTCGCCTGGAAGCGGGCAAGGATGCGCCGCGCTACCTGGGTCGCATCATCGAAGGCCTCGACGCGTCCGCGCGCTCGCCGCTGTGGCTCGCCGAGCGCCTGCGTCGTGCCGGCCTGCGTCCGATCAGCGCGGTGGTCGACGTCACCAACTACGTGATGCTGGAACTGGGTCAGCCGCTGCACGCCTTCGACAACGACATGCTGGATGGTGACATCGTCGTGCGGCATGCACGCGCGGGAGAGGCGCTGAAGCTGCTCGACGGCAGTGACGCGAAGTTCGACGATGGCTTCGTATTGATCGCGGACGACCGCAAGGCGCTGGCCGTGGCCGGCGTCATGGGTGGCCACGACTCGCGCGTGACCGAGGCTACCCGCAGCATTTTCCTGGAGTCGGCGCACTTCGCCCCGGCGGCGATCATGGGCCGCGCGCGCAAGCTCGGCCTGCATACTGACGCCTCGCACCGCTTCGAGCGCGGCGTCGACCCGCAGCTGCCGCGCCGGGCGCTGGAGCGCGCCACCGAACTGTTGCTCTCGATCGCCGGCGGCCAGGCCGGCCCCGTGCTGGTCGCGGAGAACCCGGCCGACCTGCCGAAGCCCGCCACGGTCGCCCTGCGGCGCGCACGCCTGGCCCGCGTGCTGGGCGTCGCCGTGCCTGACGAGGAGGTCACGCGCATCTTTACCGCGCTGGGCATGACCGTGCAGGTCACGGCTGATGGCTGGCAAGTCACCGCGCCGACCAGCCGCTTCGACATCGAACGCGAGGAGGACCTGATCGAGGAGGTCGCGCGCGTCCACGGCTACGACCGCATTCCCACCCACACGCCCGCCGGCGCGCTGTCGCTGGCGCCCGAGCCCGAGGCGCGCATCGGCGAACTGCCGCTGCGCGAACAGCTCGCCGCTCGCGGCTATTACGAGGCAGTGAACCTGTCTTTCGTCAGCACCGAACTGCTCGCGCGCTGGGGTCACGCTGAAAACCTCGTGCCGCTGGCCAACCCGCTGTCCGCCGATCTGGCGGTGATGCGCCCTTCGCTGTTGCCCGGCCTGGTCGAGGCGCTGCGCCACAACCGCGCCCGCCAGCAGGAGCGCGTGCGGTTGTTCGAGGTCGCCCGCGTCTTTGCCGCCGGCGACCCGCCCGTGGAAACCCCGAGCCTGGCCATCGCTGCCTGCGGCCCCGCGCGCGCCGAACAATGGGCCGAGCCGTCCCGTCCTTACGACTTCTTCGATCTCAAGGGCGAGCTGGACGCGCTGCTGGCCTGGGGTGGCGAGCCGGAACGCTGGTCGCTGCATGCCGACGGGTTGCCGTCCTGGCTGCACCCGGGCCGCAGCGCCCGCGTCGCTCGGGACGGTGAGACTGTCGGCCACCTCGGCGCGTTGCATCCCCAACTGGCCAAGGCGCTCGACCTGGGGCCGGACGTGCACGTCCTGGAAGTCGCCCTGGCGCCATTGCTGGACCGTCGCCTGCCCAGGGCCCGGCCGGTTCCGCGGTTCCCCTTGGTACGCCGGGATATCGCCGTGGAGGTGCCTGAAGAGGTGCGCTGGTCACAGATCGAGCAAACCGTCCGGGGCACGCTTGGCAGCGTGCTCAAGCAGCTCAGGCTGTTCGACCGTTACAGCGGCAAGGGCGTCGACATAGGCCGAAAGAGTCTCGCTATGGGCTTGATTTTGCAGGACGCTTCACGCACGCTTACCGACGACGACGCGGACCGCTGCGTGCGCGAAGCGGTAGCTGCGTTGGAGTCGACATGCAAGGCAAAGTTGCGAGGCTGAGATGGCGCTGACCAAGGCGGAAATGGCCGAGCGCCTGTTTCTCGAGGTGGGCCTCAACAAGCGTGAGGCGAAGGAATTCGTGGACGCCTACTTCGAGGTCGTCCGTGAAGCGTTGGAAAGGGGCGAGCAGGTGAAGCTGTCGGGTTTCGGCAACTTCGACCTGCGTCAGAAGAACCAGCGACCGGGTCGCAATCCCAAGACGGGCGAGGAGATTCCGATCTCCGCCCGTCGCGTGGTGACGTTCCGTCCGGGGCAGAAACTCAAGGTGCGAGTCGAGAGCTATGCTGGACCAAGGGAATAACACCGAACTGCCCGCCATCCCGGCCAAGCGCTACTTCACCATTGGTGAGGTCAGCGAGCTTTGCGGGGTGAAGCCGCACGTGCTGCGGTACTGGGAGCAGGAATTTCCCGCGCTCAACCCGGTCAAGCGCCGCGGCAACCGTCGCTACTACCAGCGCCACGATGTGCTGATGATCCGGCAGATCCGTGGCCTGCTGTACGACGAAGGCTTCACCATCACCGGCGCGCGCGCGCGGCTTGAAGGTCCGCAGGCGCGCATGGAATCGAGCATGTCCCACCAGATCGTGCGCCAGGTGCGCATGGAACTGGAAGAAATCCTGTCCCTGCTGCGTCGCTGAAACACGCGGGCATCTGCTATAGTTCGCCGTCTGTTTCACCGCGAACGCGGCGAACACACGAGTCACGTCGGGGCGTAGCGCAGCCTGGTAGCGCATCTGCCTGGGGGGCAGAGGGTCGTCGGTTCGAATCCGGCCGCCCCGACCAATTCGGTAACTGAAAACGGCGCCTTCGGCGCCGTTTTTGTTTTCGGCGCACGGAGGGTCTTCGCGCCGGCCCGGATGCGCAACGCCGACACCACCTCAGGCATCCGCATCCGAACACCTCGCCCCGGCAGGGGTACACCAGACCGGTGAGGGTCCGGGCGCAGCAAGCGCTCCCGAGGACACGGCGTCCCCGAGCCAAGGGCAGGCCGATGTTCCCTGACTCAATAGAGCACGCGCGTCTTCAGCGTCCCCGGAATCGCCGCCATCCGCTCCTTCAACGCCTGCGCCTGCGCGACGTCGGCCGAGACGTCGATGACCACGTAGCCCACCTCCGCATCGGTCTGCAGGAACTGCGCGTCGATGTTGAGGTTGCCCGCCGAGAACAGCTCGTTGATGCGCGAAAGCGTGCCGGGCACGTTGCGGTGGATGTGCAGCAGGCGGCGGCTGCGCGGATGCTCGGGCAACGACACTTCGGGGAAGTTCACCGCCGAAAGCGTCGAGCCGTTATCGCTGTAGCGCACCAGCTTGCTCGCCACCTCGATGCCGATATTGTCCTGCGCTTCGAGCGTACTGCCGCCGATGTGCGGGGTCAGGATCACGTTGTCCATCCCCACCAGCGGCGACACGAACGCGTCATCGTTGCCCTTGGGTTCGGACGGAAAGACGTCCACTGCGGCACCGGCCAGGTGTTCCTTGAACAACGCCGCGGCCAGTGCGTCGATGTCCACCACGCTGCCACGCGAGGCATTGATCAGAAGCGAGCCTTGCCGCATGCGCGCGAGCTGTTCGGCGCCGATCATCATCCGCGTTGCCGGCGTGTCGGGCACGTGCAGGGTGACCACGTCGGCCGCTTCGAGCAGATCGTCCAGGCTCGTCGCGGCGCGCGCGTTGCCCAGCGCCAGCTTGGCCTCGATGTCATGGAACAGCACGCGCATCCCCATGCTTTCGGCCAGCACGCCGACCTGCGTGCCGATGTGACCGTAACCGACGATGCCCAGCACCTTGCCCCGCGCCTCATAGCTGCCGGTCGCCGATTTCGACCAGCCGCCGCGATGGCATTGCATGTTCTTCTGGGGAATCCCGCGCAACAGCATGACCGCCTCGGCCACCACGAGTTCGGCCACGCTGCGGGTATTGGAGTAGGGCGCGTTGAACACCGGCACGCCCAGCCGGCGCGCGGCGCCCAGGTCCACCTGGTTGGTGCCGATGCAGAAGCAACCGACCGCGATCAGGCGCCGCGCGTGTTCGAGCAACGCCGGCGTGAGCTGGGTGCGCGAGCGGATGCCCACGATGTGCGCCTCGGCCAGGCGGGCCTTGAGTTCGGCTTCCGGCAACGCCTTGGGGTGGACCTCGACCTGGGTGTAACCGGCGTGGCGGAAGCTCTCCTCCGCGCTGCGGCTGACGCCTTCGAGCAGCAGCACGTGGATGTCCTGCCTGGGAAACGAAGTCTTCATCGGCGCAAATCCATGACGGGGCGTCGGGCTACTATGCCAGAGCTCCCGTGTTTTTTGCGGCACTGCAGCACTGGACCGCGCCGGTCCCGCTCTGGCAGGCTGGCAGCTTCCCCCGGAGCCCCCATGACCGACCCCCGCCTCACCGAACTGACCGCCCGGGCGCCCTCACTGCGCCTGCTGACCGAACTTGCCGACCTGATCCACTACGGGCGCGACTGGACGCGCCGCTGGGGCCCGGCGCCGCTGGCCGTGGCCTTGCCCAGCTCGATCGATGAGATCCAGGCCATCGTGCGCTGGGCCAACGAACGACAGGTCGCGCTGGTGCCTTCGGGTGGCCGCACCGGCCTGTCCGGCGGCGCCGTGGCGGCACGCGGGGAACTGGTGCTGAGCCTGGAGCGAATGAACCGCGTCCTCGGCTTCAGCGAAACCGACCGCCTGCTCGAGGTCGAGGCCGGCATCACCCTGCAGGCGGTTCATGAGGCGGCGCGCTCGCACGGCTTGCTCTACCCGGTGGATTTCGGCGCCCGCGGCTCCTGCACGATCGGCGGCAACATCGCCACCAACGCCGGCGGCATCCGCGTGATCCGTTACGGCACCACGCGCGAGTGGATCGGCGGCCTGACCGTGGTCGCCGGCAACGGCGAGTTGCTGGAGCTCAATCGCGGCCTGGTCAAGAATTCCAGCGGCTACGACCTGCGCCATCTGATGATCGGATCCGAGGGCACGCTGGGCGTGGTGGTCGGCGCGCAGCTCAAGCTCACCGATCCGCCGCCGCCGGCGCAGACCATGCTGCTGGCGCTGCCGCACATGGATGCGCTGATGAAGGTTTTCGCGCTGTTCCGCGCGCAGCTGAAGCTGCAGGCGTTCGAGTTCTTTACCGACGTTGCGCTTCGGCACGTGCTGGCACATGGCGCGCAGCGCGCGATCGACGCCGACCAGCCGTATTACGTGGTTACCGAGTACGACGCGCTCGACGACGGCGACGAGCAGGCGGCCCTGCTGGCGTTCGAGGACGGCGTGCGCGAGGGCTGGATCAGCGATGGCGTGATCGCGCAGAGCGAATCGCAGGCGGCCACCCTGTGGCGGCTGCGCGAGGGCATCACCGAAAGCCTGGCGCCGCGCAAACCCTACAAGAACGACATCGCGCTGCGCATCAGTGCGATGCCCGCGTTCCTGCACGAGATGCAGGATCTGCTGGCGCGCGAATATCCGCAGATGGAGGTCGTCTGGTTCGGCCACATCGGCGACGGCAACCTGCACATCAACGTGTTGCCGCCCGAGGACATGCAGCAGGCCGAATTCATCGCCCATTGCGAACGTGTCACCCGCCTGCTCGCCGATACGCTGCAGCGCCACGGCGGCAGCATCTCGGCCGAACACGGCATCGGGCTGGTCAAGAAACCTTATCTGGAAAGCACGCACAGCGAGGCGGAGATCGCCCTGATGCGTGGAGTGCGCAAGGTGTTCGACCCCAACGACATCCTCAACCCGGGCAAGCTGTTCGAATAACACGGTTACCGCGTCCGGCAGGCGCTCGGCCGCACGCTCCTGCAACGCGGCGCCGGTGCTAGCCTTGAGGGCTTCCCATCCCCACGGAGAACCAGGCATGACCGAGGAACGCCGCGCGCTGTATCCGGAGATCGAACCCTACGACAGCGGCATGCTGCCGGTGTCCGCGCTGCACACGCTCTACTACGAGCAGAGTGGCAATCCGAACGGCAAGCCCGTGGTGTTCCTGCACGGCGGCCCGGGCGCGGGCGCCAGCCCGCGCTGCCGGCGCTTCTTCGACCCGGCGGCCTACCGCATCATCCTGTTCGACCAGCGCGGCTGCGGACGCTCCACGCCGCACGCCGAGCTCACCGACAACACGACCTGGGCCCTGGTCGCCGACATCGAGCGGCTGCGCGAGCACCTTGGGATTGCTCGCTGGCAGGTTTTCGGCGGTTCATGGGGCTCCACGCTGGCGCTGGCCTACGCGCAGACCCACCCGGACAAGGTGACCGAACTGGTTTTGCGCGGCATCTTCATGCTGCGTCGATGGGAGCTGGAGTGGTTCTACCAGAAGGGGTGCGACGCGCTCTATCCGGATGCCTGGGAGCCCTACCTGAGGGCCATTCCCGAGGCCGAACGCGGCGACCTCATGAGCGCCTACCACCGCCGCCTTACCAGCCCGGATGCGGCGACCCGGCTGGAGGCCGCGCGGGCCTGGTCGACTTGGGAGGCCGGCACCAGCTTCCTGTTCCAGGACCCCGGCTACATCGCCAGCAGCGGCGAGGACGAGTTCGCGCTCGCGTTCGCGCGGATCGAGTGCCACTACTTCGTCAACGGCGGCTTCTTCGAGCACGACGACCAGCTGCTTCGCAACGTCGACCGCATCCGGCGGATACCGACGGTGATCGTGCAAGGCCGCTACGATGTGGTGTGCCCGCTGCGCAGTGCGTGGGACCTGCACGGCGCCTGGCCGGAGGCGGACCTGCGCATCGTGCAGGACGCGGGGCACTCGGCTTTCGAGCCGGGGATCACGCACGAGCTGGTCGAGGCGACCGACCGCTTCAAACTGTAGCGCCGCACGTGCACCTTGCGCCCTCTCCCCTCCAGGGAGAGGTTGGGGCGGGGCTCGCGTTGATGCCCAACGAAGAGCCGCAGGGTGGGCCTCAGCCCACCGGTAACCTCGCCGGCAAACGTGGTGATGGGCTGCAGCCCATGCTCCAGAACACGCTTCTCAACCCGGCAACTGCTTGGTGCCGAAGATCTTGTCACCCGCATCGCCCAGCCCCGGCAGGATGTATCCCTTCTCGTTGAGCCGGTGATCGATCGAGGCGGTGTAGATCTCCACGTCCGGATGCGTGGCCGTGATGCGTTCCAGGCCTTCGGGCGCGGCGACCAGGAATAGCCCCTTGATCCGCCGGCAGCCGGCCGCCTTGAGCATGTCCACCGTCGCCAGCAGGGTGCCGGCGGTGGCGAGCATGGGATCGACGATCAGCGCCGTGCGCTCATGCATGCTGCCGCTGAGTTTCTCGTAGTAGGCCATCGGCGCGAGCGTAGCTTCGTCGCGCTGCACGCCGACCACGCTGACCTTGGCCGAGGGGATCAGGTCCAGTACGCCCGGCAGCATGCCCAGCCCGGCGCGCAGGATCGGCACGATGGTGATCTTCTTGCCCTTGATGCGCTCGACCGTCACCGGACCGGCCCAGCCCTCGATCGTCTCGTCGAGCGTGTCCAGGTCCTTGGTCGCCTCGTAGGTGAGCAGGGCGGCCACTTCGGAAGCGAGCTCGCGGAACTCCTTGGTGCTGATGCCGGCGCGGCGCATCAGCCCGAGCTTGTGGCGGATCAGCGGATGGCGGACTTCGGTGACGGGCATGGCGGGTAGCCTGGAAGAAGTAGGAGTGTTTTAAGTACCGGGAGTCATTCCCCCACGAAAAAGGGCGCGCCGTTGCCGACGCGCCCTTCGATCAACCTGCCGCTCAGGCCGCCTCGGCGGTCTGCTTGCGCGGGCCTTTCAGCAGCGCCTGGCGCACGTGGTCGACGACCAGATCCACTTCGGCGCTGGTCACGTTGAAGTGCGGCGTGAAGCGCAGCGAATTGGCGCCGCCGTGGATCACGCCCACGCCGTGCTCGCGCATGTACTCCTCGGTGGAATTGCTGCCGTAGCACTTGAACTGCGGCGCGAGCTCGCAGGAGAACAGCAGGCCGGTGCCCTGCACCTTGGTGATCAGCCCGCCCAGTTCGTCCTTGAGCTTCTCCAGCTTGGCCACGAACTCCTCGCCGCGGGCCTTGATGTTGTCGCGCACCTCGTCGGTGAGCAGCTCCATCGTGGCCAGTGCCACGTCCAGCGCGCGCGGGTTGGTGGTCATCGTGTTGCCGTAGATGCCCTTGCGGTACAGGCCGGCGGTGCGGTCGCTCACCGCCAGTACCGAAAGCGGGTACTGGCCGGCGTTGAGCGCCTTGGAGAAGGTCTCCATGTCCGGCGGCGGCAGGTTCTCGAAGCCGGGGTAGTCGATGATCGACAGCACGCCATGCGCGCGCAGGCCGGCCTGGATCGAGTCGACCAGCAGCAGCGTGCCATGGGCTTCGGTCAGTTCGCGCGCGGCCTTGTAGAACTCCGGCGTCACCGCGCGGCCCGGGTCGCCTTCGCCCATCACCGGCTCCAGGAACATCGCCTCGATGAACCAGCCGTGCTTGTCGGCTTCGGCGAAGGCCGCTTCCAGCTGCGCCACGTCGTAGGGCGCCACGGTGATCAGCGTGTCCTCGTGTCGGTAGCTAGCCAGGTGCTGCTGGTAGGTCTTGCGCGAGGAATCGGAGTACAGCGCCGGCTTGTCGGTACGGCCGTGGAACGCACCGCGCACGGACAGGCGCTTGATCGTGCGGTTGGCGTAGCGGCCGCCTGCGTCGGTCATCAGCTTGGCGTTGACGTCGGCGATGCGGCAGGCCAGGCCCACCGCTTCGGATCCGGAGTTCAGGCACAGGTAGTGCTTGTACGGATTGGCACCGCGGCTGCGGCCCAGCTCCTTGTCCATCGCGCGGGTGAAGCGCAGCTGCGAGACGCTGGGCGACATCACGTTGGCCATCACCTGCGGGCGGGACAACGCCTCCAGGATGGACGGCTGGTTGTGGCCGAAGCCGAGCATGCCGTAGCCGCCGTTGTCGTGCAGCACGGCGCCCTTGAGCGTCACGATCCACGGACCGCGCGCGGCGGCCGGCAGGTACGGGTTGATCGCGTCGTCGGGATAGAAATTGACGTAGCCGGCCTGGGCCCTCGCCAACTGCTCGGATTCGTCGAGCTTGAGGAAGTCACCGAATTCGCCGCGCAGCTCGCGGTGACGGGCCAGGGCCTCGTCGATCGCCTGCACCAGCTCGGGCGCTTTGGCCGCCATGCGCTCGATGTTGGCGTCGTCCAGGCCAACGGTACGCGGCTTGCCGCCGAAATCGCGCATCTCGCGCAGCTGATCGATCACACCCATGGCAGTCCTCCTCGTGGCCGGCCGGCGCACGGTGGCGTCGCTGGCGGTGATTGCGGGCACGCGCGAGTTGAGGGCGCATGCGGTTGTGCGGACCCGTCTTTTCGCGACGAAAAGTGCGCCTGACGGGCCGGGGATAGACCCAAGGATACCGTGCGCCCGGCTCCGCCGTAACCCCGCATGACGGCTGTCACCAGCGCGGGCTGACGTCGACCAGTGTCCGCAAGGCCTTGCCGCGCCTAACGTTTGCGTCCATACCAAGGAGGCTGCCATGGACATGTCCACCCGCCCTGTTGCGCGCTTGCGTGGCGCGGTCAAGCGCTACGGCGCGCTCGCCGCCGTCGATGGCCTGGATCTCGCGCTGCACCGGGGCGAGCTGCTCGCCCTGCTCGGGCCCAACGGCGCCGGCAAGTCCTCGGCCATCGGCCTGCTGCTGGGCCTGCACCGCGCCGACGCCGGCGAGGTCGAGCTGTTCGGGCTGGACCCTCAGCGGATCGATGCGCGTCGGCGGATCGGCGTGATGCTGCAGAGCGCCACGTTGCCCCAGACCCTGCGCGTGCGCGAACTGCTGCGCCTGACCGCCAGCTATTACCCCAACCCTCGCGTGCTGCAGGAGTCGGCCGAACTGGCTGCCGTGGAAGACCTGCTCGATCGCCCCTACGGCAAGCTCTCCGGAGGCCAGCAGCGGCGCGTGCAGTTCGCACTGGCGCTGTGCGGGCGCCCACGGTTGCTGTTCCTGGACGAACCCACCGTCGGCATGGACATCGAGGCGCGGCAGGCACTGTGGGCGGCGATCCGGCGGCTGGTCGGCGAGGGCTGCTCGGTGCTGCTGACCACGCACTACCTGGAGGAGGCCGAGGCGCTGGCCGACCGCGTGTGCGTGATGGCGCGCGGTCGCGCCATCCACGAAGGCACGGTGGACGAGCTGCGCGCCCGCGTAGGCGTCAGGCGCATCCGCTGCATCAGCACCCTGCTGCCCGAAACAGTCGCCGAATGGCCCGAGGTGGCCGAAGTGCGCGTCGAAGGCGGTCGCCTGCAGCTGACCACCGCCGAGGCCGAAGTCGTGGTGCTGCGCCTGTTGCAGAACGACGCCTGGCTGCGCGAGCTGGAAGTGCAACGCGCCGGCCTGGCCGAAGCCTTTACTGAACTGACCCGCGATGCCCAGGCATCGTCCACCGACCAGCGCGAGGCGGCCTGACATGGACACCCTTTCCTTCGATCCTGCCGCCGACAACGATGCGATGCCGCCCGGCCGCGTGCTCGGCGCCTACCTGGCCGAGGCGCGCAGCGAATGCCTGCGCTACCTGCGCGCGCCCAGCTTCATGCTGCCGATCACGCTCTTTCCGGGCATGTTCTACCTGGTGTTCGGCGTGCTGATGGCCAAGGGTGGCGGCACCGATACGGCGCGCTACCTGCTGGCCAGCTATGCCACCTTCGGCGTGATGAGCCCGGGCCTGTTCGGCTTTGGCGTATCGCTGGCGATCGAGCGCGACGGCGGGCTGCTCACGCTCAAGCGCGCGCTGCCGATGCCCCCGGGCGCCTACCTCATGGGCAAGATGCTGATGGCGATGGGCGCGGCGGCGTTCGTGGTACTGCTCCTGCTGGGACTGTCGCAGATCGCGCACGTGTCGCTGTCGCTGGCGCAGGCCGGGGCGCTGCTGTTCACCGGCATGCTCGGCGTGCTGCCGTTCTGCGCGCTGGGCATGTTCATCGGCACGCTGGTCAAGGGGCAGGGAGGGCCGGGCGTGCTCAACCTCGTCTACCTGCCGATGTCGTTCCTGTCGGGCTTGTGGTTCCCGCTGCCGATGCTGCCCAAGGTGCTACAGCAGATCGCGCCGCTGTGGCCCAGCTACCACCTGGACCGCCTCGCCCTCGCCGCGGTGGGCATGCGCCAGGATGCTCTGGCGGGGCACGTGCTCGTGCTGCTCGGTTTCACCGTGGCGTTCCTGCTGCTCGCTGCGCGGCGGCTGCGCCGGCACGGTTGAAGTAGCATGGCCGCGATCGTGTCGTGGGGACCCGGCTGGATGAACCGTCTTGTCACCTGGTTTGCGCCCGAGCCGGGCTCGCGCATCAGCGAGATCATCCAGCAGGGCAAGTCGCCGCGGATGGAGTCCGTCCACCTGCTCTGGTCGGCATGGATCTTCGTCACGCCCCTGTTCGACCGGGGATACACCTGGCGCTGGGCGATCCTCACCGCGCTGACCTATCCGCTGTTCGTGGCGCTGTTCGCCAAGTCGATGCTGGTGTCCCGCAACGTCGCCTCGCGCTACGGCGTCGCCCTGGCGGTGTTCGGCATCGCGCTGGTGCCGTTCTATTCGGGCAGCGTGAGCTACTTCATCTACGGCTGCGTCTCCTGCAGCGTGAACAGCCGGCGCCTGGCGCCCTTCCTGCTGCGCCTGCTCGTGCTGAACGCGCTGTTCCTGCTGGTCGCATGGAAGGTGGGCTATCCGTGGCAGGCGCTGGTCGCCTTCCCGCTGATGACATTCATCATCGGCATGGTCACGCACGTGGAGCGGATCGGGCATGAGCGGGACGCGGCCCTCAAGCTCTCCCATGACGAGGTTCGCCGGCTCGCGGCAATGGCAGAGCGCGAGCGCATCGGTCGGGACCTGCACGACCTGCTCGGCCATACGCTTTCGCTGATCACGCTCAAGCTGGAACTCTCGCGCAAGCTGTTCGATCGCGACACCGAGGCGGCCCGGCGCGAGGTGGTCGAGGCGGAGAACGTCGCCCGCCACGCGTTGGCGCAGGTGCGCTCGGCGGTCACCGGGATCCGCGCCACCGACCTGGCGGCCGAACTGGCCTCCGCGCGCCTGCTGCTGGAATCCTCCGGCGCGCACCTGGACTACGGCCAGCCGCCGTGCCTGCCCGCCGAGACCGAACGTGGCCTGTCGCTGGTGCTGCGCGAAGCGGCCACCAACATCGCCCGCCATGCGGCCGCGACGTGCGCCAGCGTGGCGTTCGAATGCATCGACGGCGGCCTGTGCCTGACCATCTCGGACAACGGCCATGGTGGCGTGCTGGAGGAAGGCAACGGCCTGACCGGCATGCGCGAGCGCGTGCGCGCGCTGGGCGGCCGCCTGCAGATCCATTCGCGGCGGGGGCAGGGCACGCGCCTGCGGATCGTGGTGCCGCTTCCGGCCTCGGCGATGCAGTCCGCCGCGGCGCCCGTTGCTCCGGTCGAGGCCTCGATGGCCGCGGAAGCGCGTCCGTGATGCAGTGGTTCACCCCGAGACCGGATTCGCTGCTGGGCCAGCTTCGCTCACCGCTGTACATGCGCTGGCAGGCAGGGCTTTCGCTGTTCGCGCTGGTCGCGCTGTTCCAGGGACCGGCCTCGCTGCATCGCGCCCCCGGATCGTGGCTGGCGCCGACGCTGCTGGCGGTGCCGGTGTTCGTGTACCTGTACTCGCGGATCTACGTCGGCCCGCGCCGGCGCGTGGACTGGTACGTGGCCGGCATGGTCGCCACCGCACTGGCGCTGTGGGCGTGCAACCCGTTCGGATTCATCCTGCTGATCCTTGCCGGCGTGGTTTCGTCCTTTTCGCTCTCGTGGCGGCGCTGGCTGGTGAGCGTGGCGGTGATGGGAGCGCTCGCGCTGGCCAAGGCGTGGATCTTCGACGACCCGCTGAGCGTGGCGCTGTGGGTGGTGATGGCGGGACTGTTCGGCGGTTTCAGCAACGTCGCGTACATGCACAGCGCCCGCAAGGATGCCGAGCTGCGCCTGTCACAGACCGAGGTGCGGCGCCTGGCCACGCTGGCCGAGCGCGAGCGCATCGGCCGCGACCTGCACGACCTGCTCGGCCACACCTTGTCGCTGGTGGCGTTGAAGTCCGAACTGGCCCGACGCCTTGCGCTGGCCGAGCCGGCCCGCGCGCAGCGCGAGATGGCCGAGGTCGAGCGCGTCGCGCGCCACGCGCTCGCCGAGGTGCGCGCGGCGGTGACCGGCATGCGCCGCAGCGATTTGGCAGCCGAACTCACCTCCGCCCGGCTCATGCTGGAAGCCTCCGGCGTGGCCTTCGAGGGCGGCTTGCCGGACGGCCTCGCGCTGCCCGATGCCATCGAGGCGCCGGTCGCTCTGGTCCTGCGCGAGGCCGTCACCAACATCCATCGCCATGCCCGCGCCACCCAGGCCAGCGTGGGCGTTTCCTTCGAGGACGACATGCTCCAGATGCGTATCTGCGACAACGGACGCGGCGGTTTGGCCGCCCACGGCAACGGCGTGAGCGGGATGCGCGAACGGGTGCGCGCGCTGGGCGGCACGCTGGCGATCGACTCGCCGCCGCGGCGCGGCACGACGCTTGCGATCCGGGTGCCGGTCGCCGCGCAGGCGAGTGCGCCCGCGCAACGAGGCGCCGCGGCAACCGCCGTGCTCCCCGCTGCCGGGAACGCCGCATGATCCGCGTGCTGCTTGCCGAGGACCAGGCGATGGTGCGTGGCGCACTCTCGGCGCTGCTCAACCTGGAAAGCGACATCGAGGTGCTCGGCTCCTCCGCCGACGGCGAAGCGGCCTGGCGCGACCTGCAGCGGCTGAAGCCCGACGTGCTGGTCACCGACATCGAGATGCCGGGCCTGACCGGCCTGGAACTGGCCCAGCGCATCCAGCGGCAGGAATTGCCGATGAAGGTGATCATCGTGACCACCTTCGCCCGCCCCGGCTTCCTGCGACGCGCGCTGGACGCGGGCGTGTCGGGCTACCTGCTCAAGGACGCGCCAGCCGAGAACCTGGCCGAGGCGCTGCGCACGGTGCACCGCGGCGGTCGCGCGATCGACCCGCAGCTGGCGCTGGAAGCGTGGACCGAGGCCGACCCGCTCAATGATCGCGAGCGGCAAGTGCTGCGGCTGGCGGGCGAAGGGCTTTCGGCCGGCGACATCGCCACGCGGCTCAACCTTTCGCACGGCACGGTGCGCAACTACCTGTCCGAGGCGATCGGCAAGCTCGGCGCCGGCAACCGGATCGAGGCGTTCCGCCTGGCACGGCAAAAGGGGTGGCTGTAGAGGTTTGCGTCTGGGCAGAAGGGAACCCATTCCCCCAGGGAGGCTCAACATCCGCCGCTTTGGCTTCCCTGCGAGGGGGCTTGGGAAGGGGATGAAATCAGCCGCGGACCCACGCCGGCGCGCGCTTGTCCAGGAACGCACCGAGGCCTTCCTGCCCTTCGGCCGACACTCGCAGCCGCGCGATCAATCCGGCATTTTCCGCGTCGATGGCCCCGGCGCCGCGTTCGTCGATTCCCGCCATGCCCAGCGCAAGTCGCTTGGCTTCACGCTGCGCCTGCGGTCCGGCCTTGGCGAGCAGCTTCAGCGAGAAGTCGACCGCCTCGTCCAGGCCATCGGCCGGCACCACGCGATGGAGCAACCCGATGCTACAGGCCTCGGCCGCGTCAAAGATTTCGCCGGTGAGGAACAACCGCCGCGCCTGGCGCACGCCGATAGCGGCAACCACGTACGGAGAGATCACCGCGGGGACCAGGCCAAGCTTCACTTCGGTCAGGCCGAACTTTGCCTCTTGCGCGCCGATGGCGATGTCGCAGGCAGCAATCAGTCCCACGCCGCCGCCGTAGGCCGCGCCATTGACACGCGCGATGGTTGGCTTGGGCAGGAACTGCAGCGTGCGCACCAGTGCCGCCAGGCGCAGCGAGTCCTCGCGATTGTCGTCCTCGCTCGCCGAGGCCATGCCTCGCATCCAGTTGAGATCGGCGCCAGCGGAAAAGCTCGCGCCGGCTCCGGTCAGCACCACGGCGCGCACTGCGTCGTCGCGGCCGGCGTCCACCAGCGCCGCCGTCAGCTCGGCGATCAGGCCGTCGTCGAAAGCGTTGTGCACCTCCGGGCGGTTGAGGGTGATCTGGCGGACGGCGGCGCGGTCGGTGACGAGGATGGCGGACATGCGCGAGGGTTCCCTGCGGAAAAATGGGAATTGTACGGGCGTGGCGCGTGGTCCCGTCAGGATGCCGGACTCAGCGTGGACACAGGCATTTTGCCTTATAATGCGAACCATTCTTGTTTGAGTTGCCATCCGTGCGCCTCTCCGACTTGCCCAAAGGTTCGCCCGCCGTGGTGGATCGCGTGGACGATGCCCAGGCCGGCGATCCCATCGCGCAACGCCTGCGCGACCTCGGTTTCGTCGATGGCGAGCCGGTGCGCGTGGTCGCTTGCGGCCCCCTCGGCGCCGACCCCCTGCTGATCCAGATCGGCTCCACCCGCTTCGCGCTTCGCCGCAGCGAGGCGTCGCGCATTCTCGTTAGGGTGGAGGCGGCATGAGCGCGCAAGGTCTGCGCATTGCGCTGGTGGGCAACCCCAATTGCGGCAAAACGGCGCTGTTCAACCAGCTCACCGGTGGTCGCCAGAAGGTGGCCAACTACGCCGGCGTCACCGTCGAGCGCAAGGAAGGGCGCTTCGTCGCGCCGTCGGGTCGCGTGCTGCAATTGCTGGATCTCCCCGGCACCTACAGCTTCGACGCGGCCAGCCCCGATGAGCAGATCACCCGCGACGTCTGCGAGGGCCGCTACCCGGGCGAGCCGGCGCCGGACCTGATCGTCTGCGTGGCCGATGCCACCAACCTGCGCCTGCACCTGCGCTTCGTGCTCGAGGTCAAGCGCCTGGGCCGGCCGGTGGTACTGGCGCTCAACATGATGGACACCGCGCGCCGGCGCGGCATCGTGATCGATGTGCTCGAACTGCAGCGCCGGCTCGGCGTGCCGGTGGTTGAAACGATCGCGGTCAGGCGCGGTGGGGCGAAGGCGTTGATCGAGCGCGTCGATGGCGAAGTCCCGGTCGCCGCGCCGGTGCAGCCGGACGATCCGGCCAGCCGCCACGACCTGCATGCACAGGTGCGTGCGCTGATGGCCGCCACGGTGGTCATGCCGCGTGCCACCGATGCCGTGGACGACGCGATCGACCGCTGGGCGCTGCATCCGGTATTCGGTCTGGGCATCCTGGCGGTGCTGATGTTCCTGATCTTCCAGGCGGTGTTCTCCTGGGCGCAGCCGATCATGGATGGCATCGAAGCGGGCGTGGGCGCGCTCGGCACCTGGTTGACTGCGGCGCTGCCGGCGCACAGCGCGCTGCACAGCCTGCTCAACGACGGCATCTTCGCGGGCCTGGGCGCCGTGCTGGTGTTCCTGCCGCAGATCCTGATCCTGTTCCTGTTCATCCTCGTGCTGGAGGAATCGGGCTACCTGCCGCGCGCTGCGTTCCTGCTCGACAAGCTGATGTTTAAGGCGGGCCTGACCGGGCGCGCGTTCATTCCGCTGTTGTCGAGCTTCGCCTGCGCCATCCCCGGCATCATGGCCACGCGCAGCATCACCGACCCACGCGATCGCCTGACCACCATCCTGGTGGCGCCGCTGATGACATGCTCGGCGCGGCTGCCGGTCTACACGCTGCTGATCGCCGCGTTCATCCCGCACTGCACGGTGTGGGGCGTGTTCAACCTGCAGGGCGTGGTGCTGTTCACGTTGTACGTGGCGGGCATCGTCAGTGCGCTGGCGGTGGCGTTCGTGATCAAGCGCTTCCGCAAGGACAAGAGCGAGCACGCGCTGCTGATGGAGCTGCCGTCCTACCGCCTTCCCAACGTGCGCGACGTGGCGCTGGGCCTGTGGGAACGCGCCAAGATCTTCCTCAAGCGCGTGGGCGGCATCATCCTGGCGCTGACCGTGATCCTGTGGTTTCTCTCCAGTTTCCCGGGGCCGCCGCCGGGCGCCAGCGGGCCGGCGATCGACTACAGCCTGGCCGGGCGCCTGGGCCACGCCCTGCATGTCGTGTTCGCGCCGATCGGCTTCAACTGGCAGATCTGCATCGCACTGGTGCCGGGGCTGGCCGCCCGCGAGGTGGCGGTGTCGGCGCTGGGCACCGTCTACGCGATGTCCGGCAGCGACGACACCATCGCCAACCAGCTCGGGCCGCTGATCGCGCATCAGTGGTCGCTGGCCACTGCACTCAGCCTGCTGGCCTGGTACGTGTTCGCGCCGCAATGCATGTCGACGCTCGCCGTGATCCGCCGCGAAACCAATTCTTGGCGCAACGTGGCGATCACCGCCGGCTACCTGTTCGGCCTGGCCTACCTGGCCTCGCTGCTCACCTACCAGATCGCGCGGGCGCTCTCGTGAACACGTTCGCGATCGTGCAGGCGGTGGTGCTCACGGTCGTACTGCTGGCCAGCCTGCTGGCCGCGTTCTGCAAACTTCTGCCGAAGACGGCCAAGCGCGTGCAGGCGCGCCTGTCGGCCTGGCTGGACCGTCCCGGCCGGGCGCCACCCACGAGGCGGCTGGGCCGCTGGATCCAGCCATCGGAAGCGAAAAGCGGCGACTGTGGCAGCGGCGACGGCTGCTCCAGCTGCGGCGGGTGTGCCCCGACCGCGCCGCGTGAGCCGGCCATGCCGCTGTCGTTCCGCCCGCGCCAGCACTGAGCGCTGGGGGGCAGGTCTTCTGCACGGCTTCCCATCCCCGTGAACGGTGAAGGATCCGGATGCAACCTGTCTGAGCCTACCCTCCGCGAACGGAAGGATTCGGATGCAACCTATCTGAGCCTTCCCCCGCGAACGCGGGGGAAGGTGCCGACAGGCGGATGGGCGCGCTTCTGGGCGCGCCCGCGTCGCTACATGCGGAACACGCCGAACCGCTGCGGCTCGATCGGAGCGTTCATCGAGGCGGAAATGGCCAGGCCGAGCACCCGCCGGGTATCGGCCGGATCGATGATGCCGTCATCCCACAGCCGTGCGCTGGCGTAGTAGGGGTGCCCTTGGCGTTCGTACTGATCGCGGATCGGCGTCTTGAAGGCCTCTTCGTCCTCCGCGCTCCAGCTCTTGCCGGCCGCTTCCAGCCCATCGCGCTTGACCGTGGCGAGCACGCTCGCGGCCTGTTCGCCGCCCATCACGCTGATCCGGGCGTTGGGCCACATCCAAAGGAAGCGTGCGCCGTAGGCGCGACCGCACATCGCGTAGTTGCCGGCGCCGAAGCTGCCACCGATCACCACGGTGAACTTGGGCACGTGCGAACAGGCCACGGCGGTGACCATCTTGGCACCGTCCTTGGCGATGCCCGCCTGCTCGTACTTCTTGCCGACCATGAAGCCGGTGATGTTCTGCAGGAACACCAGCGGCACGTTGCGCTGGTTGCACAGCTCGATGAAGTGCGCGCCCTTGAGCGCGCTCTCGGCGAACAGGATGCCGTTGTTGGCGACGATGCCCACCGGATAGCCGTGGATGTGCGCGAAGCCGGTGACCAGGGTCTTGCCGTAGCGGGCCTTGAACTCGTGGAACTCCGAGCCGTCGACGATGCGCGCGATGACCTCGCGGATGTCGAAGGGACGGCGGGTGTCCTGCGGGATGACGCCGTAGAGCTCTTCGGCCGGATATTTCGGTTCGACCGGTGCCTTCAGCGCCAGCGGCATGTCCTTGCGGCGATTGAGGCTCGCCACCACGTCGCGTGCGATGGAAAGCGCGTGCGCGTCGTTTTCCGCGTAGTGGTCGGCGACGCCCGAGACGGACGTATGGACGTCCGCGCCACCCAGCGCCTCGGCGTCGACCACCTCGCCGGTAGCCGCCTTCACCAGCGGCGGGCCGCCCAGGAAGATGGTGCCCTGTTCACGCACGATGATGGTCTCGTCGCTCATGGCCGGCACATAGGCGCCGCCGGCGGTGCAGCTTCCCATCACCACGGCGATCTGAGGGATGTTGAGCGCGGACATGCGCGCCTGGTTGAAGAAGATGCGGCCGAAGTGTTCCTTGTCCGGGAAGACTTCGTCCTGCAGCGGCAGGAACGCACCGCCGGAGTCGACTAGGTAAATGCACGGCAACCGGTTTTCCAGCGCCGCTTCCTGTGCGCGCAGGTGCTTTTTCACCGTCATCGGGAAATAGGTGCCGCCCTTGACCGTCGCGTCGTTGGCGACCACCACCACCTCGATGCCGTTGACGCGGCCGATGCCGGTGATGATGCCGGCCGCCGGCGCGGCGTCTTCGTACATGCCGTGTGCGGCCAGCGGCGAGAGTTCGAGAAACGGTGAGCCCGGATCGAGCAAGGCGCGGATGCGTTCGCGCGGCAGCAGCTTGCCTCGCGCCGTGTGTTTCTCGCGCGCCTTGGCGCCGCCGCCTTCGGCGTTGCGCGCAAGCTGCGCCTTCAGGTCCTCGACCAGGCCGCGCAGCGCGGCGCTGGAGGCCTGGAAATCGGGCGAACGGATATCGATCTGCGAAGCAATGGTGGTCATCGGGCTGAACTCTGGCTCATTCGTTCGGGACCGCCCGCGGCGGCATTTCATCCATGGGCGCGATCGCGGTACGAAACCAAGCGCGCCGGCCAAACACCCGATGATAACCGGCGACCATGGCCCGTGCGGTCAGCGTGTGCGAAGCGCGAAACACGCGCATAAAAAAACCGGCCGCAAGCGGCCGGTTTTTTCCGATCTGACGAACCGAAGGATCAGTGACCCTTGTTCTTGTCGTCGGCAGCATCCTTGGCATTGTCGGCGGCGTCCTTGGCAGCGTCGGCAGCCTTGTCAGCCTGGTCCGAAGCGTTGTCGGCGGCGTCCTTGGCCTGCGACATGGCGTCCTTCGACATGTCGTTGTTGGCCGGGGCGGCAGCCGACGCAGCGGTGGCGGCCTGCTGGGCCTGATCAGCAGCCTGGCCGGCGGCGTTGGCAGCCGTCGTGGCCTGCTGGGCAGCCTGGTCGGCGGCCGGCGAGCCGGTCTGCGCGGCAGCCTGCTGGGCCTGGTCAGCGGACTGCTGAGCCTGGTCGGCGGACTGCTGGGCGTCCTGCGCGGAATCCTGCGCGCCGTTGCTGCAAGCCGCCAGCAGCGCGACGAGCGCGGAGGCGAGTAGGGTACGCGTCAACTTCATGGTGGATCTCCTTTGCCGTGGAATGCCGTTTTGGCCGCGTATTAATAGCGCTTTCGCCGTACACGCGCCATATGTTTTACCAACTGGCCTTCAGTACATATTAAAAAGCCGGTTAACAGGCTTTCATTCGTTCCGTCGACAGAAGGTGACGGGTCGGTTTAATCCAGCCGTTCCACCGCGATCGCCGTGGCCTCGCCGCCCCCGATGCACAGCGATGCCACGCCGCGCTTGCCGCCGCGGGTTTTCAGCGCGTTGAGCAGGGTGACGACCAGGCGCGCGCCGCTGGCGCCGATCGGGTGCCCCAGCGCGCAGGCGCCGCCGTTGACGTTGAGCTTCTCGTGCGGCACGCCCAGCTCGCGCATCGGCGCCATGGCGACCACGGCGAAGGCTTCGTTGACCTCGAACAGGTCGACGTCCTCGACCTTCCAGCCGGCCTTGTCCAGCACCTTCTGGATCGCGCCGACCGGAGCGGTGGTGAACCACTCGGGTTCCTGCGAGTTGGTGGCGTGGGCAACGATGCGCGCCAAAGGCTTGATGCCGCGGGCCTTGGCGTCTTCGGCCGAGAGCAGAACCACCGCGGCTGCGCCGTCGGAGATGCTGGACGAGCTGGCCGCGGTGATGGTGCCGTTCTCCTTGCGGAAAGCGGGCTTCAGGGTCGGGATCTTGTTGATGTCCGAACGGCCCGGCTGCTCGTCGGCGTCGACCACCACGTCGCCCTTGCGGCCCTTGACCGTCACCGGGACGATCTCGTCGGCGAACGCGCCGGAGGCCTGCGCCGCCTGCGAGCGCTTGACCGACTCGATCGCGAAGGCGTCCTGGTCCTCACGGCTGAACTGGTACTTGTCGGCGCACAGCTCGCCGAAGATGCCCATCGCCTTGTTGTCGTATGGGTTGGTCAGGCCGTCGTAGGCCATGTGGTCGACCAGCTGGCCATCGCCATAGCGGATGCCGGTGCGGGCGGCGACCATGTGCGGGGCGTTGGTCATCGACTCCATGCCGCCGGCGACCACCACCGCGGCCGAGCCGGCCTTGATCAGGTCGTGGCCCAGCATGATCGCCTTCATGCCCGAGCCGCACACCTTGTTGATGGTGGTGCAGCCGACGGCCGGCGGCAGACCGGCGCCGAGCGAGGCCTGGCGGGCCGGCGCCTGGCCAAGGTTGGCGGTCAGCACGCAACCCATGATGACTTCGCTGACGTCGGCGGCGGACACGCCGGACTGCTCCAGCGCCGCACGGATCGCGGTCGCGCCGAGGGTGGGCGTCGGCACGCCGGTGAACTGGCCGAGGAAGGAGCCGATGGCGGTGCGCTTGGCGCCGGCGATGACGACGTCGGACATGGGGGTTTCTCCGCGAGGCTTGGGGCGCGGCCTGCGCGCCGTGGACGATTGCCCATTATCGCAGTCCATGCGGCAGTGCGGCAAACGCACCGTGGCGCATGCCTCGCTGGGGACGCGTTGTGGGAAACTGGCGCCGGGATGCAGGCAACGGTCCGCGCGATCGCGGGGGCCTGCATGGGGATGGTTCTGGGGAGAGCTGGCATGAAGACGTACGCATTGCGCCACCGGGAAGTGGCGCTGGGGATCCTTGTCGCACTTGGCCTGAGCGCATGCGGTGGAGGTGGCGGCAGCAACGTGCGGCCTCCGGCGCCCCAGCCGCCGCCCACCACGCCGACCAGCCCCGAGCCGCCGGTGGATGCCCAACTGGATCTGACCAACACCTACGCCGCGCACCAGCAGGGCTTTACCGGCAAGGGCGTCACCATCGGCATCGTCGACAGCGGCATCATGCGCAACCATCCCAGCCTCTCCGGGCGGGTGACCGACGAGCTGATCTACGTCGATTCGCAGGCCAACAACACCAGCATCGATGACGTGGTTGGGCATGGCACCTGGGTGTCGGAAATCGCCGCGGGCAAGGCCTTCGACAAATTCCCCGGCGGCATCGCACCGGGCGCGAACCTGGTGTCGGCGCGAATCATCGCCGACAAGGAGCCCACCGACGATGGCTCGGGCCAGGGCAATGCGGTGGGGGCGTCGGACGCGGACTTCTTCGGCCAGTACCTCAATCCCGCGCTGATCGCCGACGGGGTGCAGATCCAGAACAACTCCTGGGGCGGCATCTACTGGGACACCACCGACCAGACCATCAACCAGGCATTCGGCCAGGCCTACGATGATTTCGTGCTCAACCACGACGGGCTGGTGGTGTTCGCGGCCGGCAACGATGGCCGCGCCGATCCCAGCGACATCGCCGCGCTGCCCAACTACGCGCCCGAACTGGAGCGTGGCTGGCTGGTCGCGGTCGCGGCCGACAGCATCAGTGCGGCCAATGGCAAGACCGTGCTGGCCGACTATTCCAACGCCTGCGGCAAGGCCATGGACTATTGCCTGACCGCGCCGGGCGACGTGATCGTCAGCGACAAGGACGCCACCGCGTCCGATCCGAAGGATTACTGGATCGTCAGCGGCACCTCGTTCGCGGCGCCGGAGGTTTCCGGCGCCGCGGCGCTGGTGTGGGAGGCCTATCCCTATTTCACCAACGACCTGGTGCGGCAGACCTTGCTGGGCACGGCCGACGATCTCGGCGCGGCGGGGCCGGACAAGGTATTCGGCTACGGCATGCTCAACGCGGGCAAGGCGGTCAACGGCCCGGCGAAGTTCGACTGGGGCGACGTCACTGTCGACTTCACCGGCGAATCGAACTGGAACAATCCGATCTCCGGCGCCGGCGGCCTGATCAAGCAGGGCAGCGGCACGCTCAACCTGACCCAGGCGTCGACCTACGCGGGCCTGACCGAGATCCAGGGCGGCATCCTCAATGCACAGTCACTGGCCGGCGCGCTGCAGGTGGACGCGGGCGGCACGCTGGGAGCGGCCACGCGCATCGGTGGCGACGTCGATAACGCCGGCGTGGTCACGGTCAGCGGGAGCGACCTGAATGTCGGCGGCAGTTACTCGCAGCACGACAACGGGCGGCTGGCGCTCGAACTGGGCTCGGTGCTCAAAGTCGCCGGCACCGCCACGCTTTCCGGTGGCGATCTGTACGTGATCGGCAAGCGTTCGGACTACGTGCTCGACTCCCACACCGACGTACTCCTCGCGCAGGGCGGACTGACCGGCACCTTCAGCGCGATCAACGCCGCCTCCAACGTGATGCTGACCGCCACGGCCGGCTACGACGCCACCAGCGCCTGGCTGGACGTGACCCGCGCGGACGTCACCGCGATCCAGGGCATGCAGTACAGCGCGTCCAGCTTCAATGCAGCGCAGCGCGTGGAAGGCGCTTTCGACCAGCTCGACCGCCAGCTGCTGTCCAGCGGCACCGGGACTGCATCGGCGGCCAGCGGCTTCGTCGCCGGCGCAGCGCACTTGCAACAGGCGGCCACGCTTTCGAGCGCCAGCCAGTCGCTGGAGAGCCTCTCCGGGCAGCTCCACGCAGCCAGCGCGGCGATGACTTTCGAGGCGATCGACGCCGGCACGCGGGCACTGTCCGACCGTTTCGACCGCCTGCTCGACAGCGACGGGACCGGTGGCTGGACGCAGAACCTGGGCTACCACGGGGATCTGGCGCGCAGCGGCTACGCAAACGTCGGCGTGGACCTTTCCGGCACATTGGTCGGGCAGGACATGCGCATCGGCGGCACCGGGGTGGCGGGCTTCGCGCTGAGCCAGTCGCGCGGCCTTGGCCGGCTGGTCGAGACCGCCGACCAGGGCCGCAGTCATGCGGTCGAAGGCATGCTCTACGGCGGCGTGGTGCATGGAAACGCGTACCTGATGGGCCGCGTGGGCACGGGCAACTACCGCGAATCCATGCGCCGCAATGTGCTGCTGGGGCCGGCCTTCGCCGGCGTGGCCAGTGACAGCCATGGTCGCTACGACGTCGCCTATGGCGAGAGCGGCTATCGCACCTCGCTCGGCCGGTTGGCGCTCACCCCCTACGCCAGCTTGCAGTACGCACGCATGGACAGCAGCGGCTTCAACGAGCCGGGCGCCTGGGGCTTCGGCCTGAAGGCCAACGCGCATGCGATCGAGCGCTGGCAGGCCGGGCTGGGCGTGCGTGCGGCACGGCAATGGTCCTTTGCCGGCGGTGGCAGCCTGGACCTGCAAGCCCGGCTCGCATGGCAACGCGCGATCGCCACCCGCGGAGACGTATTCGAGGCAAGCTTCACCGGCATCGACCAATGGGCGCCGCTGGGCGGCATCGGACTGTCGCGTTATGGCGGCGTGGCAGGCATGACGCTGGACTGGGCGATGACGCCACGGGCGGGGCTCACGTTCGGCATCGACCACCGGTTTGCGCAGCGCGAGCAGGGGAGCATGGCGACGCTGGCGTACCGGTTGTCGTTCTAGCGAGCGTCGCAGGGTGGGCTTCAGCCCACCCTCCAGGTGCATCGCGGTGGGCCGAAGCCCACCCTACGAAAAAGGGCCCAGGTGGGCCCTTTTTTTACGCCTTGCCGTGGAACAGCTCGCGCCCGATCAACATGCGCCGGATCTCGTTCGTTCCCGCGCCGATCTCGTAAAGCTTGGCATCGCGCAGCAGCCGCCCGGCCGGGAATTCGTTGATGTAGCCGTTGCCGCCCAGCGCCTGGATCGCCTCGAGCGCCACCTGCACCGCGTTGGTGGAAGCATTGAGCAGGCAGGCCGCCGGGTCGATGCGCGACTTGATACCGGCGTCGAACTGTTGCGCCACCAGATACGCGAAGCCGCGCGACGACTGCAGCGCGGTGTACATGTCGGCCACCTTCGCCTGCATCATGCCGAACGTGCCGATCGGCGCGTTGAACTGCTTGCGCTCGCGCACGTAGGGCAGGGTGAGGTCCAGCGCCGCCTGCATCAGTCCGAGCGGCCCGCCGGAGAGCACCAGGCGTTCGGTGTCCAGGCCGCTCATCAGCACGCGCACGCCTTCGTTGACCTCGCCGACGATGTTCTCGGCCGGGATCTCGCAGTTGTCGAACACCAGCTCACAGGTGTTGGAACCGCGCATGCCGAGCTTGTCCAGCTTTTGCGCGGTGGAGAAACCCTTCATGCCCTTCTCGACGATGAAGGCGGTCATGCAGCGGCTGCCGGCCGCGCGCGGCGCGGTGCGCATGTAGACCAGCAGCACGTCGGCGTCAGGGCCGTTGGTGATCCACATCTTCGAACCGTTGGCGACCCACACCTCGCCTTGCAGCTCGGCCTTGCAGCTCATCGAGCCGACCACGTCCGAACCGGCGCCCGGCTCGCTCATCGCCAGCGCGCCCACGTACTCGCCCGAGCACAGCTTGGGGATGTACTTGCGGCGCTGTTCCTCGTTGCCGTTGTGGAAGATGTTCTGCACGCACAGGTTCGAATGCGCGCCGTAGGAGAGGCCGACCGACCCGGAGGCGCGGGAGATCTCCTCCATCGCCACCATGTGCGCCAGGAAGCCCATGCCGGTGCCGCCGTACTCGGTCGGGATGGTCATGCCGAGCAGGCCCATCTCGCCGAACTTGCGCCACAGGTCCTCGGGGAAGGCGTTCTCGCGGTCGATCCGGTCGGCGCGCGGGGCAACCTCCTTCTCCGCGAAGGCGTGCACGCTCTCGCGCAGCAGGTCGATGTCTTCTCCGAGCGGGAACGGGCGCATCCGGGAACTCCTTGGGTTGGGTCGGGGATTTTAGCGCGCGGTGTGGTTGGGCTGGTGAGAACGCTCGACACGTCGCCCCGGGACCGCATGCTCCGATATCTTCCCCGCCGGGAGAGGGCACAACGGGAAGCCAAAGAAAAAGCCGCCCAAGGGCGGCTTTTTCCGGAAACGGGACCGAACGCCTTACTGCCCCCGCATGCGCCCCTGGAAGCGCGTACCACCATTGCCCATGTGCGGCAGCTTGATCTTGCCGATGGACTCGATGCGCTCCTCGGCCAGGCGGTCGGCCGCCTTGTAGGTCGGCACGTTCTCGGTCTTGGAGATCTCGAAGATGCGGCCCAGGTTGTAGTAGATCGTGCGCATCATGCGCATCGCGCGCTCGCGGTTGTAGCCGTCGATCTCCAGCGACACGTTCATCACGCCACCGGCGTTGACCGCGTAGTCCGGCGCATACAGCACGCCGCGCTTGTTCAGCTCGTCGCCGATCGCGTCGGTCGCCAGCTGGTTGTTGGCCGCGCCGCAGATGATCTTGGCCTTGATGCGGTCGATGGTCTGCTCGTTGAGCGTGCCGCCCAGGGCGCACGGCGAGTACACGTCGGCGTCGACGTCGTAGATCTCGTCCAGGCCCACCGCCTCGCAACCCAGCTCGTCGACGCAGCGCTGCACCGCATCCTTGTTGATGTCGGTGACGAACACCTTGGCGCCCTGCTCGCGCAGCAGCTTGATGAACTCCGAGCCGACGTGGCCGGCGCCCTGCACGGCGTAGCTGTACTTGCCCACGTCCTCGTTGCCGTGCTTGAAGTTCAGCGCGGCCATCAGGCCCTGCAGCGTGCCGTAGGCGGTGAACGGCGACGGGTCGCCCGAACCGCCGTGCACCTGGTGCACGCCAGTGACGTACTCGGTCTCGCGGAACACGTATTCCATGTCGTTGACGTCGATGCCGACGTCCTCGGCGGTGATGTAGCGACCGCCCAGCGAATTGACGAAACGGCCGAACGCACGGAACAGCGCCTCGGACTTGTCCTTGGACGGATCGCCGATGATCACCGCCTTGCCGCCGCCCAGGTTCAGGCCGGCCACGGCGTTCTTGTAGGTCATGCCGCGCGACAGGCGAAGCACGTCGTTGACCGCGTCCTGCTCGGTCTTGTACGGCCACATGCGCAGGCCGCCGAGCGCCGGGCCCAGCACCGTGTTGTGGATCGCGATGATGGCCTTCAGGCCGGCGTCCTTGTTGTGGCAGAAGACGACTTCTTCGTGACCCGTCTTGGCGATGGTTTCAAAGATCATTGGAACGATGACTCCACGAGTTTGGCGGCAGCCAGGGGGAATGGCGTGTCGCGGAAAGGTGGCCGGCCGATCCAGTGCGGCCCGCCTCAGCGGCAGAAAACGCTTGAAAGTCAAAGCCCCGGCGAAGGCCGGGGCGGTGAATTCAGTCCGCTAGTTTAATACGTCGGCGCCCGTGCCGTTTCCGCGGCGCAGCAAGCCGGGCGCGAGCGGCGCCCGGCGCCGGCCTCAGCGGTGCCAGTGGCCACGGTGGAAACGCCAGTCGTCGCCACGCCGTTCCCAGCGCGCCGGGCGGTAGCGATAACCGGGGCGCTCGCGCACCCAGTAGCCCTCGGTCCACAGGTGCCGGTGGATGCGTGGACTCCAGCGCCAGTAGCCGGGCGCCCACACGTAGCCGCGGCGCGGACGCACATGCACCACGCGCACTGGCGGGGGCGGTACGCCGATGCGCACGCCGATCGTCACGTGGGGGCTGGCCTGCGAGGCCGGCGCGTAGGCGGCAGCGCCCAGGGCCAGGCCAAGGCCGGCGAGCAGGGCGAGGGGGCGGGCAATGGCAGTCATCGTGTTCTCCGGTGGCGCCGCGTGGGCGGCGTGCATCTCGGAAAACGGGGCGGTCGGCCTGGTGTTGACGCGATGCTCACGCGCGTTCAGCAGGCGGCTGGCTTGGCGCAAGGCACCCCATTGCCCTTTGGGCAACCGTGAAAGCGGGGGAAGCCGGCAGCGGATAGGGCACTCCTGCCACGGCCCACAGGCCGGCCGAAGGCCCCTTACAACTTGCAGTTGGGCGAATGCCCGCTCGCCCGCGCCTGCTGGTACGTCGGCATCAGCTGTTGCCCCTGTTGCCCCAGCACCTGCGCGCGCTTGTTCGGTGCCGGATGGGTGGACAGGAACGCCGGCGTGCCGCCGCCGCCCTGCTTTTCCATCTTCTCCCACAGCGTCACCGCCGCACGCGGATCGAAGCCGGCCTTGGCCATGTAGCGCTGGCCCAACGTGTCGGCTTCGGATTCCTGCGTACGCGAGAACGGCAGCAGCACGCCCACGGTGGCGCCGGCACCCAGCAGGGCCGCGACATTGCCGGCGTCACCGCCACGCGTGCCTGCGTAGATGCTGCCGGCGGTCACCGCCGCCTGCGCGGCCATGTTGTCGGACACGCGCTCCGCGCCGTGGCGCGCCACCACGTGCGAGAGCTCATGGCCGAGCACCACCGCCAACTGGTCCTGGTTGCTCGCCACCTTGAACATGCCCTGGTTCACGCCGATGCGCCCGCCGGGAAGGGCGAAGGCATTGGCGGTGTTGTCCTCGATGATCTGCACTTCCCACTGCTGGGTGTTCCACGGCGGCGGCAGCACCGAGATCAGTGCCTGGGCAACGCAGGTGGCGTACGCGCGCTGTTTCGGCGCGTTGGCGAACTTGCCCTGTTGGCGCATCTGGTTGAACGAGGCCAGTCCCATCTGGCTCATCTGCGCATCGGATACCACCATAAGCTGCGAGCGTCCGGTCGGCGAGGTGGTGCAGCCGGCAAGCAGCGCGGCGAGGGCGGCGGCGGTCAGCAGGCGGGGCTTCATGGGCGTCTCCTTTGCGAGGGCAGCACCGGAGGATAGCCGCAGCGCCCGCCTAGGGCGGATGAACGGCGCGGGATCGGCACCGTGCATCCGGCCGCGCACAGGTGCGCTCCCAGGAATCGCCATTACAAAAGAACGAACGGTCGTGCTATTTTCCACGCATGACCACCGCCACCGCACCTGCCAAGGGCCTTGCCACCCGCGAACTCATCCTGGAACACGCCTACGAACGGGCCCGCGTGGGTGGGCTGGAAGGCCTGTCGATCGGCACGCTCGCCACCGACGTGGGGATGTCCAAAAGTGGACTGTTCGCCCACTTCGGTTCACGCGAGGACCTGCAGCTGGCGGTGCTGGACTCCGCGGCCCGCCGCTTCATGGCCCATGTATTGGTGCCGGCGCTGTCCGCCCCGCGCGGCTTGCCGCGCCTGCGCGCGATCGTCGCCCAGTGGTGCGAGTGGGGCCGCATGCACAAGAGCGGCTGCGTGCTGCTCACCGCCGCGGGCGAATACGACGGCCGCGAAGGCGCGCTGCACGACGCGGTGGTGGCACAGCAGGCCGGGTGGCGCGGCGAACTGGAAAAGGCGATCGGCCAGGGCGTCGCCGCGGGCCACCTGCGGGCCGACACCGACGCGGCCCAGCTCGCCTTCGAGATCTACGCGCTGATGCTCGGCCTCCACCACGACGCTGGCCTGTTCGGCTTCGAGCAGGCGAGCCAGCGCGTCCACGCCGCCTTCGAGCGCCTGTGGCGCAGTTGGCAACCTTGAGGATCGACCCATGTCCACCGTGATGCGCCGCCCCGGCCTGGCCGCCCGCTTCAAGCTCGCCACCGTCCGCACCAGCTTCGCCCTCGGCGGCCGCCTGGCGCCGGGGCGCACGGCCGACCGCGCCGCGCGGCTGTTCGCCACGCCGTTCGCCAGCAGCCGCGTTCGCGCCCAGGCCGCCAGGCCCGATCCGGCCATGCGCCGCGAGACGCTGTCGATCGACGGCCAGTCCATCGCCACTTACGTCTGGGGCAACCCGGCCACGCAGCCGTACGTGCTGCTGGTGCACGGCTGGTCGAGCTTCGGCCTGCGCTTCCTGCCCTGGGTCGAACGCTTGCGCGCCCTCGGCTACGCCGTGGTGACCTTCGACCAGCCCGGCCACGGCCTGAGCACCGGCGACTACTGCACGCTGCCGGAGTTCGCCGACACCGTGCGCGCCGTGGGCCGCCATTACGGCGATGCCGAACTCGCGATCGCCCATTCGCTCGGCGGCGCAGCCGTCGCGCTGGCCCAAGGCGAATGCTGGCGCGCCCGCAAGCTGGTGCTGATCGCGCCGGCCGCCGACATGCACGCCGCCGCCACCCGCTACTTCCGCTTCGTGCACCTGGGCGAGCACCTGCGTCGTCCCTTCTACGCCTGGCTGGTCAACCGCACCGGCATCAGCGTGGACGAGCTGCAGATGCACCGCCACGTCACCGCACTGGGCCAACCGGGCCTGATCGTGCACGACCTGGACGACGCCGACGTGCCCTGGGAGGAGGGTGAGCGTTATGCCCGCCACTGGCCCGGCGCGCGGCTGCTCACTACGCAGGGGCTGGGCCACCACCGCGTGCTCGATGCGCCGGGGGTCATCGAATCCGCGCTCGCGTTCGCCCGCGGCGAAAGCGTGGGCGAGCGAGTCGTGGCCTCGGCGAACCTTCCCTTCGGCATCGCCTGAACAGCTACGCGCCCACGTCGAAATCATCTCGCCGACTTGAGCCTTGCTTCACCGCAGCTCGCGCAGAGTCGGGCAGGCGTGGCGTCCTGAAGGCGCGCGCCTTTTCGTTTTCCGAAGGAGATGACCTGTGAAAAGCGAAAAATCGCTCAAGATCGCGTGCGGCGCCCTCGCGTTCGCGCTGTGCGGAATCGCAACCACGGTATCGGCGCAGCAAGCCGCGGGATCCGCTACGGCGGATGCCGACTTCCAGGCGATGGACCAGGACCATGACGGTCGCGTCACGCGCTCGGAGTTGCCCAAGGACATGGTGTTGTTGCGCACGCGCTTTTCGACCTACGACCAGAACCAGGACGGCAAGCTGGACGCCCAGGAATTCGCCGCGGCCAAGGTCGCCATGAAGGGAGCCGGCAACGCAATGGACAGCGGCACGCCGCCACGGCACGACAACCCGCCAGAACACTGACTGCGCGGTCGGGCCGGGCCGTCACGGAAACTGCAGGCAACCGGCGAGCCTGCGGAGGGCCTCTTCGGCGGCCCGCGCATCGACGCCGCCGTAGCCCAGGATGACGCCGCTTCGACGGCCGGGTCCCCGGTAGCACTGCGACAGCGGTCGTATCGACACACCCACCCGCGCGGCGCGGCGTGAGAGGGCAATGTCGTCCATGCCCTCGGGCAGCAGCGCCGCCAGCTGCATGCCCGCCTCGGCGCCAATCACCTGCAACCGGCCCGGCAGATGCCGCTCGATCGCCTTGAGCAACGCCGCGCGCCGCGCCGCATACAGTGCGCGCATGCGCCGGATGTGCCGGGCAACATGGCCCTCGCGGAGGAAGTCGGTCATCGCCCGCTGCGGCAGCATGGGCGAGCAGGTGTCCAGCGCATCGCGCGCGGCGCGGAACGCGGGCACCAGGTCCTTCGGCACCACCAGCCAGCCCAGCCGCAGGGCAGGGAACATCACCTTGCTGAAGGTGCCCACGTAGATCACACGCCCATCCGCATCCAGCCCCTGCAGCGACGGCACCGGTTTGCCCCCGAAGCGGTACTCGCTGTCGTAGTCGTCCTCGACGATCCAGCGGCCCTCGCGCGCTGCCCACTGCAGCAACTGCATGCGCCGTGCGGCGCTCATCGTCACGCCGAGAGGAAACTGGTGCGACGGGGTGACGTAGACCATGCGCGCGTCCGCGCCGCGGCGGATGCCTTCGGCCACGTCCAGCCCGTCCTCGTCGACCGGCACCAGCACGGCCTTGGCGCCGACCGCGGCCAGCGCCTGGTGCGCGCCGGGATAACCCGGCTCTTCCATCCACGCACTGTCGCCAGCGTCCAGCAGTACGTGGGTGCACACCTGCACGCCGTGCTGCGCGCCGGTGGTGATCATCACCTGCGAGGCGTCGGCCCGCACCGCGCGCACGGTGCGCAGGTAATCGGCGACCGCCTCGCGCAGCGGCAGGTAGCCCAGCGGATCGCCGTAGACCAGCGATTCGGTGTCCACGCGGCGCGCGTGCCGGCTGAGCAGGCGCGCCCACACGTCGTGCGGGAACGCATCCAGCGCCGGCAGTCCCACGCGGAAGGCGCCCTGGCTCTCCAGCCAGGTCTGCTCCGGACCGGCCATTGCCATCGCGCGCGCGGCAACGTGCCGGGCCGGCGATGCCTCGGGCAGGGACGCGCCGCGCCGACGCCGCGGCTTCGGCGGCGCATCCAGCGGAATCGCGCCGGCCACGCACGTGCCCGCACCGGTGAATGTCTCCAGGTAACCCTCGGCATGCAGCTGCTCGTAGGCGCTGAGCACCGGCAACCGCGAGACTTTCAGTTCGCCGGCCAGCGCCCGCGTGGACGGCACGCGCTGGCCCGGCTGCAGCTGCCCCTCGACGATGGCCCGCCGGAACCAGTCCGACAATTGCCGGTAGATCGGATCGCCACCGTCGAGGTCGAGCGCGATCGGCGGCAGCAGGCTGGCGGATACGCGTCGCATGGGCAGCTCCCAAGTGGTCATGCTGGATCATAGCGAAGTGGCTATTCGCGCGAGCCACTGTGACGCCTAAGGTGCGAACCGTCACGAAGCACGGTGGAGGCGTTGGCGTGGGCATCGAAAGGCAATCAACCGCACGGATCGGCCTGCGCGCGCTCGTCGGCGTCCTCGCCTGGCTCGCGGCGACCGCGGCGTGGGCCCAGGACGCGGACGTGTCGCGCCAGTCCCGCGACGACGCCTGGTGGACCGGCCCGATGCTCGCCAACTCGGCCGAAACGCTGCCGCGCGGCCACATGCTCATCGAGCCCTACGTCTACGACGTACAGACCCGCGGCAACGACGGCTTCGGCTCGCGCGCCTACGTGCTCTACGGCCTGACCGACGACCTCACCGTCGGCGCCATCCCGATCATCGGCTACAACGGCCTGCACCACGGGCCGAACAGTTCCGGCGTCGGCGCAGGCGACCAGATCCTGCAGGCGCAGTACCGCCTCACGCGCTTCCACGAAGGGAGCTGGTTCCCCACGCTCGCCATCATGCTGCAGCAGGCCGTGCCCACCGGCCGCTACAAGCGCCTGGCACGGACGGCCGACGGCATGGGCGCCGGCGCCTGGGCGACCACGCTGGGCCTCAATGCGCAGAGCTACTTCTGGATGCCCAATGGCCGCATCCTGCGCGCGCGCTTCAACGCCACCTGGACCTTCGCCCGCCATGCCGACCTCGATGGCGTCAGCAGCTACGGCACCGGCCCCGACTTCCACGGCCGCGCCACACCGGGCGATGCGTTCTACGTCGCCACCGCGTTCGAATACAGCCTCACCCGCCGCTGGGTGCTCGCGCTCGATCTCACCTACAGCCGCAGTGACGCCACCCACGTCGCGGGCTACGACGACCCGCTCGGCCTGCCGGCGACACCCGTGCGCGCCAGTTCCGGCCGCAGCGAGGCGTTCGGCTTCGCGCCGGCCATCGAATACAACTTCAACGCGAACGTCGGCGTGCTGCTCGGCGTGCGCGTGATCCCGGGTGGACACAACGTCACCCGCTCCGTCACGCCGGCGATCGCGGTCAACATCGTCCACTGAAAAGGACTGTCGCCATGAAACGCCTGCTGCTCCTCCTCGCGATGTGCGCCGCCGCTGCCGCGGCCTGTGCCATGACCACTCACACTGCCGCGCGCGATCCCCTGGCCGCGGCCCTCGCCGACCCCGCCCGGCCCGCGGCCGACCGGGCGCAGGACGCCGATCGCAAGCCAGGCGAGGTGCTGGCCTTCGCCGGTATCCATCGTGGCGACGTGGTGGTCGACCTGATGCCCGGCGCCGGCTACTACACGCGGCTGTTCAGCCGCCTAATCGGTCCCACTGGCAAGGTCTACGCGCTGGAGCCCGCCGAAATGGCGAAGGCCGCACCCGATCCGCTCAAATCATTGCAGGCCTTCGCCGGCAAGGGCGAGTACGCCAACGTGGTGGTGCTGGTGCAACCGGTGAACACACTCGCGGCGCCTGAGCCGGCCGATGTGGTGTGGACCTCGCAGAACTACCACGACCTGCACGACCCGTTCATGGGATCGCCGGACGTCAGTCGCGTCGACAAGAGCCTGCTCGCCATGCTCAAGCCCGGCGGCGCCTTCGTCGTGCTCGACCACGCCGCCGCCCCCGGCAGCGGCTTCGCGCGCACCGACGACCTTCACCGCATCGACCCGGCGGTGGTGAAGCAGGAAGTCATCGGCGCCGGCTTCCAGTTCGTCGCCGCCAGCAATGCGCTGCGTAACGTCGCCGACGACCACGCCGCCGCCGCCTTCGACCCGAAGATCAAAGGCCACACCGACAAGTTCCTGCTCAAATTCCGCAAACCACGCTGAGCCGACACGCCCGCCTCTGCTCCCTCTCCCCGCCGGGGAGAGGGCTGGGGTGAATGGCCAAGGCTTGCGGGCAAACCAGGCCGAAGCACGCCCTATCCGCTCCCTCTCCCGCCGGGGAGAGGGCTGGGGTGAATGGCCAAGGCTTGCGGGCAAATCCGGCCGAAGCGTGTTGTATTAGCTCCCTCTCCCCGCCGGGGAGAGGGCTGGGGTGAGGGGCCAAGGCTTGCGCGTAAACCCGGTCGAAGCGGGTCGTAAAGGGCCAGGTCGCGAGAACTCCCACGCAAACCGCGCCTGCTCCGCTGCCCGATCCACTCGTCTGAACGCCGCGCCCGCGGCCCCACCGACGCACCGCTGCCCGAGCTAGTGGCCACCCCGACTCCCCGCGCCCTTAACCCCGATCCACTAGAATCAAGCGGTTCAGAGCACACCGATGTCGGAGTCCCCATGAGTTCCCCCGCCAGCCACGTTCCCGCCACCGCCGCGCAGGCCGAAACCACCCCGCTGCGTTTCGTCACCGCCGCCAGCCTGTTCGATGGCCACGACGCGGCGATCAACATCATGCGCCGCATCATCCAGAGCCAGGGTGCCGAGGTGATCCACCTGGGCCACAACCGCTCGGTGGAAGACGTCGTGCGCGCCGCGCTGCAGGAAGACGCCGACGCCATCGCGCTGTCCTCCTACCAGGGCGGCCACGTCGAGTACTTCAAGTACATGGTGGACATGCTGCGGGAGCGCGGCGCCAGCCACATCCGCGTGTTCGGCGGTGGCGGCGGCACCATCACCCCGGAAGAAATCCGCGAGCTGCAGGCCTACGGCGTCGAGCGCATCTACCACCCCAACGACGGGATGAAGATGGGCCTGACCGAGATGATCGAGGACGTCATGCAGCGCACCCGCGCCGCCCAGGCCCAGCGCCTGAAGGCCGAGCAGCCGGGCGTGCCGCAGGTCGACATCGACGACGAGATCTCCGTCGGTCACATGCTCACCGACATCGAGGAAAGCCGCCTGGGCGAGCCGGAACTGACCCGCCTGCGCAAGGAATGGGACCTGGCCGGCCGCAAGACCCCGGTGCTCGGCCTCACCGGCACCGGCGGCGCCGGCAAGTCCTCGGTGGTGGACGAATTGCTGCTGCGCTTCCTGCACGCCTTCCCGGAAATGCGCATCGCCGTGCTCGCGGTGGACCCGACCCGCCGCCGCTCCGGCGGCGCGCTGCTGGGCGACCGCATCCGCATGAACTCGCTGCGCTCCCACCGCGTGTACATGCGCTCCATGGCCACCCGCCGCCAGCACATGGCCACCAACGAGGTGCTCAAGGACTGCATCGCCTTCCTCAAGAGCCAGCCCTACGACCTGGTCATCGTTGAAACCGCCGGCATCGGCCAGAGCGACTCGGAGATCGTCGACCTGGTCGACTTCCCGATGTACGTGATGACCTCCGACTACGGCGCCGCCAGCCAGCTCGAGAAGATCGACATGATCGACTTCGCCGAGCTGATCGTGCTCAACAAGTTCGACAAGCGCGGCGCCGAAGACGCCCTGCGCGACGTGCGCAAGCAGTGGAAGCGCAACCGCACCGCCTTCGCCCTGAAGGACGAGGACGTGCCGGTCTACCCGACCATCGCCAGCCAGTTCAACGACCCGGGCGTGACCTGGATGTTCGTCAACCTCTGTCGCCTGCTGCGCGAGAAGGTAAAGAAAGGAAAAGGGGGTCAGAGTCCCTTTTCGGACGAAGGTGCAAGCAAGAACGGGGCAGGCGGGCCGAAAAGGGACTCTGACCCCCTTTTCCTTTCCTCCCCGAACTGCGACTTCCAGCCGCAGCTCGACACCAGCCTCAAGGAACCGCGCGCCACCGTGCTCATCCCCGGCAGCCGCGTGCGCTACCTCGCCGAGATCGCCGAGCAGGGCAGGGGCATCAACAGCTCCATCGCCCGCCAGGCCGAAGCCGCCAGCAAGGCGCAGCACTACTACGAGTCGCTTAAAGAGTTGGGCGACGAAGCGCTGCCCAAGCCGCTGGACCGCTACCCGGTCGACCAGCTCAAGGCCGAGGGCGACCGCACCCTGACCCTGCTGCGCGAGCGCTACAACGAAGCGGTGAAGGAACTCTCCGCCGAATCCGTGCACCTGCTGCGCGACTGGCCGGCGCTCCGCGAATCGGTCACCAAGGACGTCAACGAATACCAGGTCCGCGGCAAAACCATCCGCGTCGAGAACTACCGCGAATCCCTGAGCCACCAGAAGATCCCCAAGGTCGCCCCGCCCAAGACCGACAGCTGGGGCGACCAGCTCCTCTTCCTCGGCAAGGAAAACCTCCCCGGCCACTACCCCTACACCGGCGGCGTCTACCCCTACCGCCGCACCGGCGAAGACCCCACCCGCATGTTCGCCGGCGAGGGCACCCCGGAGCGCACCAACCGCCGCTTCCACTACCTGAGCCAGGGCGGCGCCGCCACGCGCCTGTCCACCGCGTTCGACTCGGTCACCCTGTACGGCGAAGACCCGGCCCCGCGCCCGGACATCTACGGCAAGATCGGCAACTCCGGCGTCAACATCGCCACCCTGGACGACATGAAGAAGCTCTACTCCGGCTTCGACCTGTCCGCGCCGACCACCTCGGTCTCCATGACCATCAACGGCCCGGCGCCGATGATCCTGGCGATGTTCATGAACACCGCCATCGACCAGAACGTGGAGAAGCACCTCAAGGCCGACGCCGCCCGCTGGGCCGAGGCCGAGAAGGCCATCGCCAAGCTCTACGAAGGCCGCCAACGCCCGCGCTACTCCGGTGAGCTACCCAAGGGCAACGACGGGCTGGGCCTCGGCCTGCTCGGCGTCACCGGCGACCAGCTCGTCGACGCCGAGACCTACGCCCGCATCAAGCAGGAGACGCTGCAGGCCGTGCGCGGCACCGTGCAGGCCGACATCCTCAAGGAAGACCAGGCGCAGAACACCTGCATCTTCAGCACCGAATTCGCCCTGCGCATGATGGGCGACATCCAGCAGTACTTCGTCGAGCACAAGGTCCGCAACTTCTACTCGGTGTCGATCTCCGGCTACCACATCGCCGAAGCTGGCGCGAACCCGATCAGCCAGCTCGCCTTCACCCTCTCCAACGGCTTCACCATCGTCGAGTACTACCTCGCCAGGGGCATGCACATCGACGACTTCGCGCCGAACCTGAGCTTCTTCTTCAGTAACGGCATGGACCCGGAGTACACCGTCATCGGCCGCGTCGCCCGCCGCATCTGGGCCCGCGCCATGCGCGAGCGCTACGGCGCCAGCCCGCGCAGCCAGATGATGAAGTACCACATCCAGACCTCCGGCCGGTCGCTGCACGCGCAGGAGATCCAGTTCAACGACATCCGCACCACGCTGCAGGCGCTCTACGCGCTGTTCGACAACTGCAACAGCCTGCACACCAACGCCTACGACGAAGCCATCACCACGCCGACCGAGGAAAGCGTGCGCCGCGCCGTGGCGATCCAGATGATCATCAACAAGGAACTGGGCCTCAACTTCAACGAGAACCCCTGGCAGGGCAGCTACGTGGTCGAAGAGCTGACCGACCTGGTGGAGGAGGCGGTGTACAAGGAGTTCGAGGCGATCAGCGAGCGCGGTGGTGTGCTTGGCGCCATGGACACCATGTACCAGCGTGGGAAGATCCAGGAAGAATCGCTGTATTACGAGCACAAGAAGCATGATGGGTCGTTGCCGCTGATCGGGGTGAACACCTTCCTGGCCAAGGAGCACGGCGGGGAAGTGGCGACCGAGATCGAGCTAATTCGCTCCACGGAGGAGGAGAAGGGGCAGCAGATTGCGAACGTGCGGGCGTTCGGGGAGGCGCGGAATGGGTTGGCGCCGGAGAGCCTGAAGCGGTTGCAGCAGACGGCGCGGGAGCGGAGGAACGTGTTCGAGCAGTTGGTCGAGGCGGTGAAGTACAACTCTTTGGGGCAGATCAGTCACGCGTTGTATGACGTGGGTGGGGAGTATCGGCGGAATATGTGACGGTTGATCAGGATGTCTTCTGAATTAAATCCGAATAATGGAGCTGCGGTGAAGGCAACTAACGCAAAAATCGAAATTTCGCCGATCCAGAAGGATCTTGCGGACGCGCAAATTCGTGAGAAACAGAGCGAAGTTAAATACGATCTGCGCGACTTCACCGTTGAGCACATTGTCACAAAGTTCGTGGCTGATGAGTTCTACGTTCCCGAATATCAACGCGCACAGGTTTGGACAAACGACAAGCGTAGCCGCTTTGTTGAGTCGATCTTTCTAGGGCTTCCCATTCCCATGATGTTCCTGGCGGACATGGAAGATGGGAGGTTCGAAGTTGTTGATGGTGTTCAGCGCATGGGCGCACTTGAAGCTTTCACCAGCGGAGACCTTGAGCTTTCAAAACTGGAGCGTCTTCAAGCCTTGAATGGCTTCCGCTTTGCAGATGTTCCCTTGGCTCAACGACGCAAGTTTTTGGCTCGCGCGCTTCGTTTGGTCGTTCTGGAAGAATCTACGACTTTCGAAACTCGCCAGGACATCTTCAATCGCGTAAACACAGGGGGGGAATCCGCAAGGCCCAGCGAGGTAAGGAGGGGGGCGTACCAGGGCGCGTTCATGACCTTTCTTGAGGGCTGCGCCGAAGATCCAAGATTCCGGCGACTTTGTCCCATTACGCCGTCTCTGGTGTCGAGGCGTGAGCCGCTAGAGCTTGTACTGAGGTTTTTTGCGCTGTCTGAACGTTACAAAGCCTTCCGGCACGATGTTGCCGGTTTCCTTGATGAGTTTCTAAAGGACCATCGAGAGGAATTTGAAGAGCAAAGGTTTCGCTCTGAGTTCGACCGGATGCTTGACTTTGTACAAAAATTCTTTCCTTACGGATTTGCAAAATCCGCAATAGCAAAGACTACCCCAAGGGTAAGATTTGAGGCCATTGCGGTCGGCGTTAACCTCGCATTACGGGCACGGCCCGAGCTGATACCAACTTCCATGGATTGGCTGGAATCAGACGAGTTTAAGGAAAAGACAACTACGCACGCCAGTAATTCAGGGCCACGCATGCGCGGTCGCATCGAGTTTGTACGAGATAGCTTGCTTGCCGCTGCGGCATGAGTGGCCCGTTGCTAGATGAGTTTAAGCTTCGCAAGGTCGAGGTTGACCTGTGGTTCGGCGTACTTCGGTCTCAAGAGGCTCGTGCCACCGGGCGGCGTAAAAGCAATGCCGCGGAAGCGAAGTTTAAACTCTTAAAGGCGGGTACGTTCTTGGTTTTGTACAACTTGACCGAGGCGACTGTCCGCATCTGCGTAGACGCTTTATGGGATCGAATAAAGGAACAAGGGATCCCCGTGGTTGATCTCAAACCCGAGGTCAGAGAGTTGTGGGTTGGATCCAGGTTTCGGCAGGCAGGGGACGCGTTTTCCGCGTCTGGAAAAAAGTATCGCGATGAGGCGATAGCGATTCTGCGGGATGTTATCGGTAGTAAGCCGGCTGAGGCGCGGTTTCGCACGCTAAGTGGCGGCGGAAACTTGGATCAATTTGCAGTGCTCGAAATTTGCAGGTCGCATTGCCTTCGCTTTCGTCCACCTCTTCGATCACGTGCTGGGGCAGATTTAGCCACCATCAGAGACAGGCGCGTTCAATTGGCGCACGGCTTAATGACATTTGACGAGGTAGGCGCAGGCTACACGACCAGCGAGTTGGAACAATTGAAGTCGCGCACGGTGGCCTATCTAGAGTCGTTCGTCAGGCAGTTTGAGAGGCATGTTTCCCGAGAGGGGTTCAAGCTCTAGATGCCGAACTTGCCTGTTCCTTCCCAGCCAGCGAGCTGCCTGCGGGGGACCCTGGGGCATCGGTGCCGGAAATCGATGAAACCGGGTTGGTGGATTCCTAGAGGGTTGCCCAAGCGAAGGCGTGTATGAAGCTTTTCAGGTCCGCACAGCTTGCCGTGGCGCAGTACGTGGGTTCTCATCAAACGACCCGGTCCTGTCTGGATGCTCTGTCGCGTCTCTTGGCTTCGTCGGCTGCGATCGAACGTGCTCTTCTGCTGTCTGCCGAGGGACGCCACGGCTTCTATATTGCGGGCAACGATCCGGAGCCGATATTTGTGCGCTGCGGCTTCGCCTCTGGCTACTCCGGCGAAGGAACTGCCGGTCTTTCCATAGCACTGCATCTTCTCGAACGCTTCGGAGTCGATGTCGAAGAGGTTGTGGTGTCGTCGTACCTCTTGCATCGGCTGGACGAGAATCGCCTCACGAATGCGGACGTGAGGTCCATCTTGCAAGCGCCAATCGTCAGGCCGACTCGGATTTGGGACTATCGATACGAGGGGTTGCAGGGGCGAGGGCCTGCTGAGGCAGCGATGCGAGAGCAGTTCACACCGTGCGTCCCATGGTCAGTGGTCGACGAGCGCATTGTCGACTTGGCGCTGGCGTTGGAGCGAGACCCCGACAAGGCCGTTTTTGAAGCGTTCCGCAGGCTTGAGTCAATTGTCGCGAGGCGTGCCGGGCTACCTATCGGTACCTCTGGCAAAGAAGTGTTTCGTAAGGCTTTCCGGGGCTCCGGCGCTTGTCTTATATGGAACGGATTGCCTGCCGGTGAGGTCGAGGGGCGCGCTCAGCTGTTTGAAGCTTCATTTCTGGCTTTTCGCAATCCGCTTGCTCATCGTGAAGAGCAGCGCAACGTCTATCAAGCCTATCGAGAGTTCTATCTGGTCAACGAACTCTTCTTACTGGAAGGGGAAGCCGTTCCCGCGAGCGCTGTCGTTGGCGGCGATTAACCTGGGTCAAGTACGCCGCGGACCCGGTGGGCCGAACTGGCACGACAACGCTCGGGAAGGGGCGGTCTCCATTCCGGGGTCTGTTACCTTGGTAGTTATCACTTTTCCTCTCAGGAGGCGGCATGCTCGGCCCGCAAATTCTCGTCAGGACGCTCAGTATCCCAACGCGGCGAGGGAAAGCTCAGGGCGCGTGGCAGTATCACCCACGTAGTGACGTCCACTCGAAGATTGCGTGCTGGACGTTGCTTCTCGATTGCCTGCTCGAGTGTGATGCCCTTTACGAAGATGCGCGCGCTGGCAAGATCGGCTTTGCCATCAACCACCTGATGGTGGGGCCCATCAACAAGACACTCGATCTCGTGCTGACTCGGGTCCCGAGAAGCCGTGGAAGCCTAGGAGGTCGACGAACTTTCCTTGACGTAGGAAAGAGTTATGGCATCGCTCTGACAGCCGAAGAGGAAGGGCTGCTCGCCGAGGTAGTCAGCGTCCACGAAGAAACCAGGAGTGACGTTTCAGAGGTCGCGGTGGCGGTCGAAGCAAAGGCCTGCATGACCGATCACATCGGAGCGTTGCCGAGGCTGCATGCGGAGATCTTGGCGACGGGGTATCTGGCCAAGCGCGCGGCGCCGGAATGTACGGTTGTCTCGTATACGCTGGTCAACACTGCGGAAACCTTCAGGTCTGGTGCCGACAGTCCCAAGAAGATGCGTCAGCCCGAAAGCGCGAAGGCCGTACTGAACATGCTTGCCGCCGCGGTGCCGCTCTGCAGGGATCATCACGGTCTTCTTGGTTACGACGCGGTTGGAGCCTTATCGATTGCGTGCCGCAACGACGGTACGCCGGTGACTGTATCTACCGGCGAGTGCTCCCCTGCCACAGATAGCTCGATTCACTACGAACGAATGGTCCGTCAGATTTGTGCTGCTTATCGCAGAGGCGCAAGGCGGTAGCCCCAGCCCAGGATTCTCTTTTGCACCTTTGTGATGTAAATTGGTGCAAAGAGTGCTGGAGCGATGACGTGCAAAAAACTCGAATTGCAGCGAAGCCCCGAATCGGCACGGACGACATTACTCGAGCGTCCGTGAGCTTTCCTTCTGGCATCTACGCCGAGCTGGAGCGTATTGCAGCCGCTAAGAAGGTATCGGTCGCTTGGGTGGTCAGAGAGGCGGCCGAGCGTTACGTGGTCGGGGAGGCCGACCTATCGACGGCCAGCTCCCGAGGTCGCAAGTGAGCCGGCAGTCCGCCTCTCGTTCTTCCGTAAGCCAGGTCGAGTTGCCGCTTCGGCTTGAACAGAAGAAAAGTGGCGCCTCTGATGAGGTACCGGATGGGGTCGTACACCGCGTAGCCGGCCTCTTTGCCGGAATCGGCGGGGTGGAACGTGGTTTAGCTCGAGCCGGGCACGAGGCTTTGTTTTTTTGCGAAAACGACCCGGGCGCCATGGCGGTCCTGGAGGATCGCTTTTCGCATGTTTCGCTGCATGACGACATACGCACACTGAAGCGAGTCCCCGATGGCACCTCGCTCGTGGTTGCGGGCTTCCCTTGTCAGGATCTCTCGCAGGCTGGCACTACGAAAGGTTTGGCGGGTGCACGGTCCGGTCTTGTCGGTGAGGTGTTTCGTCTAATCGAGAAGCACCGTACGTCCTGGGTGCTCCTCGAGAATGTGCCGTTCATGCTTCAGCTCGGGCAGGGCGAGGCCATGCACGTAATTACTAGCCGCTTGGAGGCGCTGGGGTACCGATGGGCCTATCGGGTGGTGGACTCGCGTGCGTTCGGTCTCCCGCAAAGGCGCCGGCGTGTCTATCTCCTCGCAAGCTTAGAGGGGGATCCGCGCAACGTACTTTTCGCTGACGAAGCGGGAGCGCAACCTGAGCCGCTGCTCAACGGGCACCCTGTTGCCTGTGGCTTTTATTGGACGGAAGGGCTTCGAGGCCTTGGGTGGGCCGTAGACGCGGTGCCGACACTGAAGGGCGGGTCGGGGATAGGCATTCCGTCGCCACCGGCTATCTGGATGCCCGACGGAAGTTTGGTGACTCCAGACATCCGTGATGCCGAGCGGCTCCAGGGGTTTCCGGCGAACTGGACGCGCACAGCTGAAACAGTCGTCAAGAAGGGAGCGCGTTGGAAGCTGGTCGGTAACGCCGTGAGCGTGCCGGCAGCTGTCTGGATCGGTCGTCGAATGCGGAAACCCGGCCGACTGCTCGATCTCCCTGTGATGCCAATGCAAGGGCATCGAAAGTGGCCAACCGCCGCCTGGAACGTCGGGCAAGGTAGGCACGTCGTTTCGATTTCGGAATGGCCGATGCGGAGAGCCACGCCGCCACTCAACGAGTTCCTGAAATACGCTGTAGTACCGCTTTCGGCGAAGGCGACCGGGGGATTTCTTGAGAGGACACGCCGAGCCAAGTTGCGGTTCCCCCATGGTTTCATCCATGCGGTGGAGCGCCATTTGGCTACTGTCTCCGGGTGAGCTCGAAGGTTCCCCCTCGTGTCCCAGAAAAGACAAGACAGTCCGTTCAAAAATGCCGGTCTTCGTGTCCGGGGCCTACGGACGACTTTGGATCGTTCGGAGGTAATGTCGAAAGTCCGCCAAGCTGGGACAAAGCCGGAGCTCGCTGTTCGGGCAGCCCTGAAATCGCTGAGGGTTCGCTACACCATCGATAACCGTGACCTCCCCGGGTCGCCAGACTTGGCCAACCGTAGAAAACGGTTTGTAATCTTCGTACACGGATGCTTTTGGCATCGCCACATTGGATGTTCCCGTACCACAACTCCAACGCGTAACAGGGAGTTCTGGCTACAAAAGTTTGAGGCGAATGTTGATCGCGACGTACGAGCGACCGAAGCTTTAGCACACGCGGGCTTTCGGGTTCTGACCATCTGGGAGTGTGAAGCGCTGGACGCATCTAGGCTTCTTGAGATTTTGTCCAGGTTTTTCGACGCAGAGAGCGAGCTATAGATCAGCCGGCACGCGCTAACAACACGTGCGTACACTGCAAAAACCCGAGCCAGAGTGCACTTTCCTGACATCGCAAAAACCCGAGCCAGAGTGCACTTTCCTGACATCGTACGGCTGTCCTCGCTGATAGCGAGGCGCGAAGAGGATGCCGCAGTCTTAAGGCTTTCGCGTTTGGGGAGTGCCCATGCCACGCCAGCCAAGGCTCGATCTGCCGGGGATCCCTCAGCACGTCGTGCAGCGAGGCAACGATCGGCAACCCTGTTTCTTTGAGGAGACCGACTACCTGCGTTACCTGCAGGAGCTGAAGGAACTCGCCCTGCGCAGGCATTGCGCGGTGCATGCCTATGTGTTGATGACCAACCACGTGCATCTGCTGCTGACGCCCACCGGGTCCGGGCAGGTAGCGGCGCTGATGCAGGCGCTCGGGCGAAGGTACGTGCGCTATATCAACGATCGCCACCATCGCACTGGAACGCTGTGGGAGGGGCGCTACAAGGCGTGTCCCGTGGACCGCGAGAGCTATCTGCTGCACTGCTACCGCTACATCGAACTCAACCCGGTGCGCGCCCGCATGGTCGAGGGTCCCGATGGCTATCGCTGGTCGAGCTACGGCGCCAATGCGCACGGTAGACCTGACCCGCTGGTCACGCCGCACGCGAACTTTTTCTCCCTGGGCCGTGATGCGGAGTCCCGGCAGAGTGCTTATCGCGAACTGGTGAGGCAAGCCATCTCGGATGACGAACTGACGGCCATACGTCTGCACCTGCAGCGCCAGCATGCGTTAGGTACGGACCGCTTCCGCGCAGCCATCGAAGCGCAACTGGGGCGGCGTGCCGGCCCAGCGAAGAGTCGGTCGTCCAGGAAAAGGCTCGGAAAGTGCACTCTGACCCGGCTTTTGGCGTCAACGCGCGGCCTGCGTCACCCGCCACACCACGTTGCCCACGTCGTCGGCGATCAGCAGGGCCCCGTCCCGGTCCTGCGCCAGCCCCACCGGAGCGCCGTACAGCTCCGACTCGTCCGGCGAGTAGAAGCCGGTGACGACCGGCTGGGGCTTGCCGACCGGGCGGCCCTGCGGGAAGGCGACGAAGGTCACGCGATAGCCGCTCAATGGCCGGCGGTCCCAGCTCCCGTGTTCGCTGATGAAAGCACCGTCGTGGTACTGCGCGGGCAGGGCGTTGGCCTGCGTCATCAGCAGCCCGAGGGGCGCGACGTGCGAGCCGATCGCGTAGTCGGGCACGATCGCCTTTGCGACCAGGTCCGGCCGTGGCGGCTGCACCCGCCGGTCGACGTGCTGGCCCCAGTAGCTGTAGGGCCAGCCGTAGAAGCCGTGGTCCTGCACGGAGGTGAGGTAGTCGGGCACGAGGTCGGCGCCGATCTCGTCGCGCTCGTTGACGATCGTCCACAGCTTGCCGGTCTGCGGTTCCCACTGCAGACCGGTCGGGTTGCGCAGGCCCGAGGCATAGATGCGGCTGGCGCCGGTCGTCGCGTCGACCTCGAGGATGTCCGCGCGACGGTATTCCACCTCCAGGCCGTTCTCGGTGATGTTGCTGTTGGAGCCCACGCCGACGTAGAGCTTGCGACCGTCCGGGCTGGCGAGCAGCGCCTTGGTCCAGTGGTGGTTGACGGTGTCGGGCAGGTCGGTGAAGGGCTGGGCCGGCGCGGCGATGTGCGTTTCGCCCGTGGTGTAGGGGAAGGTCACGATGCCATCGGTATTGGCCACGTAGAGGGTGTTGCCGATCAGCTGCACGCCGAAAGGCGAGTTCAGGTGTTCGATGAAGACGTGCTTCTCCCACGCTCCATTGCCACCGGCGGGCCGCAGCAGCGTGATCCGGTTGCCGCCCTTGGCCCCCTTGCCCGAGCCGTTCTTGATCTTGCCGGCAATCAGTTGCTTGGGCGTGGTCAACTCCTCGGTTCCCGGGCTGTTGGACTCCACCACCAGCACGTCGCCATTGGGGAGGGTATAGAGCTGGCGCGGGTGCATCAGGCCGCTGGCGATCTTGGCGATCGCCAGGCCCTGCGCAACCTTGGGCGTCTGGCCTTCCTTCCAGCCCACGCCGTTGGGCACCTTCATCGGAGGCAGCAGGAAGTTGCGTGGCTCGGGCAAGGGGGGTTTGCCGTTGCCCGATTGCTCGGCCATGGAATAGGACGCCTTGTCGCCGCACCCGCCCAGCAGCCCCACGCAGGCGAGCGCGAGAAGGCCTGGACCCAGAAGCTTGTTCATGCCCGGACCTCCCCGGTGCGATAGGGGGCGAGCGCCGTGACCACCTGGGCGATCACCAGCAGCAGGACGGTGCATGCGGACAGCCATACGTTCGCGGGAACCACGCCGTAGGCGTCCCGCGAGTGGACGAAGGCGTTCAAGATGGCGAGCACGACCGCCACCAGGTTGAGCCAGAAGTCCAGCTTGTCGGCTGGCAGAGCGAACCGGCGACCGGTGATCCAGACCTGCACGAGGTTCACCAGCCGCGGAATGATCGCGAACAGAAGCCCGATGGTCACCAGCCAGGCGGCTGCGTGGACCCACAGGATGGTGGCGGTCTTCGCGTAAAGGATGTCGAAGATGAGCGTGGCGACGAAGCAGCCGTAGGGGATCGGGTTGAGTACGTCGTAGACGGCATTGGCCACGAAGGAGCGCTGGGGTGGGGCACGGTAGCTCATCGGCTGGGATCTCCTCGGGTGGCGCGATCCATCCTTGCGTACGGGCGACGGGCCGCGGGCATGGACAGTCGTGCGAGCGTAGACGCCACGACGTCGAGTGCATGGGAAGCCGACGTGAGCTGGCAGCGATATACGCCTTGGCCCAGGGCTCCTTTCCCGGGAGCGGGCTTCTCGACCAGACGTCGATACCAAAAAAGGGGGCAGGTTGGGCTGGCCCGCGGCGGCATCGACGTACGGGTCAACAACGCCAGTGGCTCCCATCGCGCACTCGGCAAGGCCATTGAGAGGATCACGCGCATCGCCGCTTAAGCAGCACATCAGTGCGTAAGAAAGAGGCCGGCTCAAGCTGGACTTTTTCCGGGCGAGCCGCCCAACCGGGATCGAGCACACGAAAACGGCGAGGCTTGCGCCTCGCCGTTTCCCATCAGGCCGCGGTTACGCCGCGAGGGCTTCCGGAACATTGACCTTGTCGATGCCGTGGATCACACCGTTGCTCGTGGCGATGTCCGGCGAGGTGATCTGGGCGCCGTCCACGCTGACCTTGTCGCCGGTCATCTTGATCGGAGCTTCCTTGCCGGCGATCGTCCTGGCGGACGTCCACTTGCCGATGTCGGCGAGGAGCTTGCTGCCCTTCAGGACGTGGTAGTTGAGCAGCGAAACGAGTTCTTCCTTGTTCCCGGGCTGGAAGAGCGTTTCCAGGCGGCCGGCCGGCATCTTGTCGAACGCGGCGTCGGTCGGCGCGAAGACGGTGAAGGGGCCGGTGCCGCGCAGGGTGTCGATCATGCCGGCGCGTTCGAGGGCCTTGCCGAAGGTCTTGAACGAGCCGTTGGCGGCGGCGGCGTCGACGATGTTCTGGTTGCTGTGGGTTTTGGTCATGGTGGTCATCAGGTTCATACCTTTGAGGAACGATCCGCAGAGACACGGAATCGCGGGCGGCCGAAGCCGGACTCCTGCCTGGGGCAGGGGGCGATAGGCTCAGTGCGGGTGGGGAATGGGACGTGCTGCGCGGCTGAGTGGCCGTTACGACCTTGCGTCGTAGTGCCAGTGCAGGATGCGCGCCGGGGCGTGAGGCGGGTGTTATCCGGGACCGCGGAGCATGAACGGGACGAGGGTCCTGTTCATCTGGGGTGCCAAACCAGAACTCGGGATCTGGTTCGCGCGGTGGGGACGATACCTGGCGAGTACCCCGATGGCTGAGCCGATCCCGATCACGTTGGCAGTCCGCGCAAGCAGTATCCGCGCCTTGGGCCTGCCCGGCCTCAAGGCTGCCGGCGTATCGGCGTTGTTCGATGAAGCCCTGACGCCCGGGCGGGACGAGGAGGTCCGCCCCTACCTGCAGCAGCGCGCCCTGGGGTGGCATGCGCGGGGTGGCCTAAAGCCTTCGTCGTGGGCGCGGCTCGAGCAGAAGGACGGCAGCGCCGCCGCCCGCTTTAAGGTTTGACCAGCCGCAGTGTCATCCGGTCCGATTCGCCGATCGCCCGCATCTTCGCGTGTTCGCTGTCATCCCCGGCGAGGTCGGGCAGCAGGCGGTGGACGTTGATGTCCTCCGGGTCCTTGGGGTTGGCGTTGATCTCGGAGACGCCGTCCAGGCGGAAGCCGGTCTTCAGGGCCAGCGCGATGAGGTAGTCCTCGGGGATCCGGTGCAGCTCGCGGGCGCTTTGCCGTGCATCGGCGAAGGGCCTGGCGCGGTGCTCGACGATGCCGAACACGCCTCCGGGCTTGAGTACGGCGAACGCGGCCTTGAAGGCCGCGGCGAGCGTGTCCGGTCCCTGGTTGAGCCAGTCATGGGTGTTGCGGAAGGTCAGGACCATGTCGGCCGAGCCGTCCGGGCCAAGCCGGACTTGCCCGGGCGGCGCGAAGTCCACCATGGGGCCGACCTTGCCGTACACGGTCGGCATGGCCTTGAGCTTGGCGGTGAACGCGCTGGCGCCCGGCGAGGTGGCCTCGATGAGATGCCCGTGCGCAGCCAGGTAAGGCGCGAGAATCTCGGTGTACCAGCCGCTGCCCGGTGCCAGTTCGACCACGGTCATGTCGGGCTTCAGACCGAAGAACTGCAGGGTCTGCACCGGATGCCGGTAGACGTCCCGTGCCTTGTTGGCGTCGGAGCGCCAGCTGCCGGCGGCTGCCTGCTGCAGCGAGGCTGCGGCGGGCGTGGCGGGTGCCGCAGCCACGGCGGTGGTGGCCACGGCGGCCAGCACCACGCTGGCCAGCCAGGGGATCGATCGGCGGTTGTGCAGCACCATGGCTCGGGCCTCCCTTGTTGGCATCGGGGCCGGAGCCTACTCCCTGGCGCGTGCGTACGAAGTGTCCGGCCGCCGCGCGGGTCGGACGCGAGCGCCACGCATGGAGGCGATCTCCGCTCAAGGGAAGCCGCCAGGGGTCACGTCGTTCACGCTGCTTGGAGCCGGCCCGGCCAGCCATGGACGTCGGTCGTGCTGGCTTGCCGTGGGTAAACCGGACCCCATTGGCGTGCCATGCACCAGCCGGGTCGGGGCGACCCCGGGTCAGATGGAGTGAGGGCCCTTCACCCCCAAGGCAAACTATTCGCGCAACAACTGCGCCGCCTGCACGCCCCACTGCGCCGCATCCTCGATACCGACGATCCGGTCCCCGCCGTCTTCCAGCGTCAGCACTTCGGGCTCGAGCGGCTCGCCCTCCGGCACGGTGCAGATCAGCCGCACGGTCGGGGTGAGCGAGCTGCCCGCGCTCTGGCCAAGCACCACGGCGAGCCGGTCGGAGGCCAGCCGCACCACGGTGCCGGCGGGATAGATGCCGACGAGCTTTACGAAGGCGTGGAAGATGTCGCGGTCGAAGTGGCCTTCCTGCCACTCGGCCATCCGGCGGATCGCGTCGGCCGGTTCCCAGCCGCGCTTGTACGGGCGGTCGGAGGTGATCGCGTCGTACACGTCGCAGATCGCGCCCATGCGGGCGACCTGGCTGATCGCGTCGCCGCCCAGCCTGTGCGGGTAGCCGCTGCCGTCGGTCTTCTCGTGGTGGTGCAGGCACACATCCAGCGCCACCGGGCCCGCCGCCGACTCGCGCCGCAGGATGTCCCAGCCGATCTCCGGGTGCTGGCGTACCGAGGCCCACTCCAGCGGCCCCAGCCGGCCGGGCTTGTTCAGCGTCGCATCGGGGACGCCGACCTTGCCGATGTCGTGCAGCAGCCCGGCGAGCCCGAGCTCCGCCAGCGCCGCGCCCTCGAAGCCGAGGCGCCGGCCCAGTGCCATCATCAGCGCGGCGACGGCGACCGAGTGCAGGTAGGTGTAGTCGTCCTTGTTCTTCAGGCGAAGCACGCTGAGCAGGGCGGCCGGGTTGTGCGCGATCGCGCGGTCCATCTCATCGATCACGCTGGCCAGGTTTTCGACGGGCAGCGCCCGGCCCATCCGCGCGTCGTCGAAGAGCGCCCGCGCGGCGGCCTTGGCGCGGTCGCGGAGGGCTTCGGCGCGGACGACATCGTCGCCGAAAGCCGTGCGCGGCGCGTCCGGTCGGGGCGGCTCGGGCGACCAAGGCGGCGGCTCATCCTCGGGTCGGGATACCGACGATGCCGGCGCCGGTTCGTCCGCTCCCTTGCTGGTATCGATCCAGATGCCTATCGGGCCCATCGCGTGCAGCCGTTCCAGCGTCGGCGCATCGGCCACGCGGAAGGCGCCGAGCCAGAACGGATGGTCCCGCCAGCGTCCATCGATCCGCCGTACGTACATGCCCAGCGTGGCCTGGGTGGCGGGAATCTTTGTCAGCGGCGACTTCATGTCTCTGGGTGCTTTCTGCGCTGGTCGGACGAGTGTCGGCATTCTGGGGAGCAGGGGCTGCCCTTTGCGGGAGGCAGGCCTTCGGTACGGAACGCCAAAGGCGGATATCGGCCGGACGCCGGCTAGCTTGAGCGCGGCGGGAAGGGCGGGCGCCTGTCGCGGGTCGTCGGTTGATGCGTGGCCCTCGGTTCCTGCGCACTGCACGAGCGGATGGCCCGCGGTTCGGTGACCCCGCCCATGGTTGACCGCGCCTGGAAAAGGCTAGGCCGTGCCCTGCGCCAGCGCGCCGCGGCGGGAAGCCGCCGCCACGAGATAGAGCGCCAGCCCCAGCTCCACCGCCTTGATCGCCCACTCCGCGCGCTGCAGCACCAGCGCACCCGCCGCTGCCTCGATGTTGGAGTACATGCTGGCCAGGTTGAGGATCATGTGCAGCCCGATGAGCAGCCACAGGCTGCCGGTGCTGGCGCGCGCCGCGGCGAACATCATGCCGGCGCACGAGCTCATCAGGGCCCACACCAGCGCATGGCCCCAGTTGCCGTCCATGTAGCCGTGGATGAGGTGCATCGAGCCGAACAGCAGGCCGTTGAGGGTGATGGCCTGCCACAGCGGAAGGCGAAGCAGGATCAGGAAAATGACACCGCGGAACAGCAGTTCCTCGCCGAACGCGTTGAAGAACTGGATCAGCAGGTCGCCGCCCAGTCCTCCCGCGGGCAGGCGCACGCCCATGGATGCGAACAGGAGCACCGGCAGCAGGCAGGCGGCGAAGAACCCGGTCGGCCTGATGCGATTGAAGCCGACCTCCCGCCACAACCCCAGCGCGTGGGTGAGCAGCAGCGGCAGGATCACCGTGGAGGCAAAGGCGAGCAGCTTGACCTTGCCGTAGGCCTCGGGCGGCGCGTACTGCTTGCCGAGCGCCAGGATGAGCAAGGTCAGGCCGACTTGCAGGCCCGCGCACAGGAGGGCGGCGGGAATCGGATGCCGGTCGGCGTACGGGCGAAGCGTCATGGCGTTCTCTCTCAGGCGGCGCTGCCCGGATGTCGGCACTGTAGCGACGCGCAAGAAGGGGGACCAGCGCCCCCTTGGGCACTTGACCTGCTGCCCCGCCGTCGATCAAGCACCTCAGATGCCCATGGCGCCGGTACTGGTCGCAACAGCAAGCGCGGACACCGCCGTGCGCCTGGCGACGGCACTGGGCGCCAGCGAGCGCTTCTGGCTGGGGCTGCAGGCGGACTACGACCTCGAGGAAGCCCATCGCGCGCTCGGCAAGGCCGTCGAACGGATCACGCGCATCACCGCTTGAGCAGGTACGACAAAATTACGCCTCATCCAGCGAGCGGTCTGAGCGCCGTGGCCGACCGCGGTCCCGTACATGGACTGGGTGGCCCATGGCCGCGCGGGCGGTAGGCGCGGCCGCTTGGCCGCGGACCCGCTTTACGGACTTCATTTAACGGCGCCCGGGCCGATAACACTGGGCCCTCGTTCGCGCCTGCCTCCAGAAATGGGGGAAACGCAATCTCGACTAGACTCGGAAGCGATCCCCTGGTCTCCCGGATGCCCGCGCAAGATCCAAACGATCACTACGTCCGCGTCGCGATGCTGGTCATGCTTTCGCTGGCGCTGCTCGCGGGCGTCTGTGCGACGGCCATCCATTGGCTGGGCCGGGTCCATCACCCCATGGACATGATCGTTCCACCGCTGGCGAGCTTGCTGTTCGGCGGACTGATCGTGGCGCTGTTGCGGCGACCGACATGGGTGCTCGGCATCACGCGGATCGCACTGGGCGCCTCGGCCCTGGCACTGATCGCGCCTGCGTGGCTCTACACCGCGCAAGCAAGCTTGTCGCCGGACGTGCGGTTGATTGACAACCTGCCACCGATCTCGTCGCTGTTCGTGGTGTACCTGGCGATGCTGATGATCTTTGTTCCCGGGCGGCGCGCGTTCCTCGCCGCCGCGCTGGGCTGGATGCTGATTGCGATGCCTGTGCTGCTCTACCTGTTGGGTCATCGCCAGGAGCTGTGGACGCCACGGGGCCAGGACCTCGTCATGGCGTTTGGGCCGGTCAGCATCATGGTGGTCGTCCTGCTGCCGGTGCAACGCGGGCTGGTGGGCAAGATCCGGCGGCTTGCCTCCGAGCGCGATGTCATGGAAGTCATGCTGCACCGGGACCCGTTGACGGGCGTGCATAGCCGCCTGCTCGGCGAGCGGGTCCTGCACGAAGCCCTAGCCAGTCACGCTACGGGCGGGGTGATCATGCTCGACCTCGACCGCTTCAAGGGGATCAACGATACCTACGGCCATCCGGTCGGCGACAGCGTCCTGCGAAAGGTGGCGGATGGCTGCAAGCGACGCCTGCGCGCGAACGAATGTATCGCGCGCTGGGGTGGGGAGGAGTTTCTGGTGATCGTGCCCAATGTCGATGCGGCGGGCCTGCAGCGCGTAGCTGAGCGGCTGCGCGCCGCGATCGCCGCCGTGCCGGTGGACCCGGTGCCGCAGGTGACCGCCTCGCTCGGCACCACCATGCTGCAAGCCGGCGATACCCTGGATACGGTGCTGCAACGCGCCGACCTGGCGCTTTATCGTGCCAAGGAACTGCGCGGCAACCGCGTCTGCTCCGGCGATCAGCAGGAAGCGGAAGGGGCACTCTGATCGGCTGCTGTAGCCGCCTTCCAAAACCGGGGACGGAGTGCGGGCCGGCCCGGCGAAGACAGGTCGCCCGTGGAATGATGCGAAAAGCGCACTCTGACCCGGCTTCAAACCGGACCCGGCTTCAAACCGCGGGGCGTGCAGGAAGTTGGCCGGGCGATTAGTTACGCAGTCGGGGAAGTGCGCTATCGCGGTCGGCTTCCGCCTGCGTACGTAATTTGCTCCTTCCCCGTCCCCTGCTGGTCTTGGCAGCATGCGCGAACCTGCCCCGTCCGGCCAAGCCTCCGTAAAGCTCCGGAGAGGCGTTCCTTCGTGCGGCCGCGTCATGGCTGAGGCTTGCGTCTGCGAGCAGCCCGAACGTTTCCCGGGCGCCCTTGACGCCCCCTCGCTGCGTCCAGACCGGCGACGGAAGAGTGCGCTCCGATCCTGGTCTTGCTCCGCCCCCCGTCTTGCGGGTGGTTTCCTCCTTGCACGCTCGCCGCACGTAGCGAACCCCAGAATGCTGCGCGTGGCGGCCGTGCCGCAGCGGCCTGAGTGAAGGCAGGCCTCGCTGAAGGCGCCGCCTATCGCCGCAATCGAAAAAAGCGAATGGGCTGCAGCCGGCCGCGACCACACACTTGCCCAACCCGCAATACGACCTGCCACTGGAGGAACGACCATGTCCGCGTCTGGAAAAAAGCCAAACGCCGGTTCGACCACGGGTGCCGGCGCCCCTGCCGTCAGCGACCGCAATGCGCTGACCATCGGCCCCGACGGCCCGATCGTCCTGCACGACGTGCATTTCCTGGAGCAGATGGCGCACTTCAACCGCGAGAAGGTGCCCGAGCGGCAACCGCACGCCAAGGGTGGCGGCGCGTTCGGGGTGCTGGAAGTCAGCGAGGACGTGTCGGCGTACACGAAGGCGGCGCTGTTCCAGAAAGGCGCATCCACCGAGGTGCTGGCGCGCTTCTCCACCGTCGCCGGTGAGATGGGAAGCCCGGATACCTGGCGCGACGTTCGCGGTTTCGCGCTGAAGTTCTACAGCGACGAGGGCAACTACGACCTGGTCGGCAACAACACGCCAATCTTCTTCCTGCGCGATCCGATGAAGTTCCCGCACTTCATCCGCAGCCAGAAGCGCCTGCCCGACTCCGGCCTGCGCGACAACCACATGCAATGGGACTTCTGGACGTCCAACCCGGAATCGGCCCACCAGGTCACCTACGTGATGGGCGAGCGTGGCCTGCCGCGTACCTGGCGCCACATGAACGGCTACGGCTCGCACACCTACATGTGGATCAACGCCGCCGGCGAGAAGTTCTGGGTGAAGTACCACTTCCACACCCGCCAGGGCATGGCGTTCTTCGACAATGCCGAGGCTGCCGCGATGTCCGGGCAGGATGCCGACTACCACCGGCGCGACCTGTTCGAGGCCATCAAGCGCGGCGAGTTCCCCTCGTGGGAACTGTCGGTGCAGGTGATGCCGTACGCCGAGGCAAAGGACTACCGCTTCAACCCGTTCGACCTGACCAAGGTCTGGCCGCATGGCGATTACCCGCTGATCAAGGTCGGCACGTTGACGCTCAACCGCAATCCGGAGAACTTCTTCGCGCAGATCGAGCAGGCCGCGTTCTCGCCGGGCAACACCGTGCCGGGCATCGGGCTGTCCCCGGACAAGATGCTGCTGGGCCGCGCCTTCGCCTATGCCGACGCCCAGCGCAACCGCATCGGCACGAATTTCCACCAGTTGCCGGTCAACCAGCCCAAGGTTCCGGTGAACAGTTACATGTTCGACGGGCAGATGGCTTACCAGCACAGCGGCGCGGCGCCGGTGTACGCACCCAACAGCGGAGGACGCAGCTGGTCGGACGAGAGCGGCCCGATGGAAAACGGCTGGGAGTCCGACGGCGACATGGTGCGTAGCGCCTACACGCTGCACGCCGCCGACGACGACTTCGGCCAGGCCGGCACGATGGTCCGCAGGGTGTGGAACGACGCCCAGCGCACGCAGTTCGTGGAGCAGGTCGCCGGCAGCCTGCTCGGCGGCGTGCGCAGTCCCGTGCTGGAGCGTGCCTTCGCCTACTGGAAGAGCGTCGACCCGGCGATCGGCCAGCGCATCGAAGACAAGGTCCGCGCCGGCGGCGCGCCGGAGCCGGCCGAGGGCATGGGCGAGGGTTGACCTCGCGAACTGCGAAAGCCCTTCGCCGTCGAGCGAGGGCGCACGGCCGACCCGGCTGATGCCTGATGCTCCTGGGCCGCCAGCGGGGTCAGCCGTGGCCGAGGACCTGACCGGTCAAAGCCCCTTCCTCGGTACTTCCGGCACACTCCCCGGCCCGCCATCGGGTCTAGCTTTCCCCCGCATCGATCATCGCGATCTGCCGAAGGCGAGGGGACCTCATGCCAACCATGGACCGCCGCCAATTCCTGAAGCTCTCCGCCACGCTCGGCGCGGCGCTGGCTTTGGGTTGTACGCCCGTGCGCCCGTCATCGAGCGGCTGGCGCGAGCGGCGGGAGCTGTACCCGCAGGGCGTCGCCTCGGGCGATCCGGACGACAACAGCGTCCTGCTTTGGACGCGTCGCCCGTATGCGGACGCGCGCAAGAGCGCCACGCTGCGGGTTGAAGTGGCCGAGGATCCGGACTTCACGAAGGTGATCGCGACGACGGCGGCGCGGGTGTCGGCCGCGTCGGACTGGACCTGCCGGGTGCTGGTCGGCCATCTGCCATCGGCCCGCGAATACTGGTACCGCTTCGTGGACGAGGAGGGCAACGGCAGTCGCATCGGCCGCACGATGACCGCCCCAGGCCCCGACGATCCGCGACCGGCGCGCTTCGCCTTCGTCAGTTGCCAGGACGTCTGCGAGGGCGCGCTGAACGCCTACCGGCGCATGATCTTCGAAGACGAGCGTGCCGCGCCCGAGGACCGCATCGGCTTCGTGCTGCACCTGGGCGATTTCGTCTACGAGGTCGTGCAATACCCCGACCAGGTCAAGGACGGCCATCGCTACGACCGCCGCATCACGTTCCCGGTCCACTACCCGACCGGCAAGACGGTGGCCGACAATCGTTACTGGGTGCCGGCCTCGCTGGAGGATTACCGCGCCCTCTACCACGGCTACCTGCAGGACCCGGACCTGCAGGATGCGCGTGCGCGTTGGCCGTTCGTGGCGGTCTGGGACAACCACGAATTCTCCTGGCTGGGCTGGCAGTCGATCCAGGAATTTCCCGGCACAGCAGGTTTGATTCCCGCGCAGACGCTCAAGGTCGCGGCCAACCAGGCCTGGTTCGAATTCCAGCCGGCGCGGGTCGCGGCGCCGGGCGCCCGACTGGACACCTTCGCCGCGCCGCACGTCGTCGATACCCCGGTCACCGCGTTCGATGACGATGGGCTAGGGCGCGAACCCAACAACCTCGCCGCCATCGACAGCCTGATCGTGTATCGCGCCTTGCGCTGGGGCCGGCACATCGACCTGATCCTCACCGACCAGCACAGCTTCCGCTCGCGCGACCCCGGTTCGCACGACGAGCTCGGCCCGCTGTTCGACGGCGACGCCCTGGGTTGGGTGCCGGAGGAGCTGGCGATGCAGCTCGACGCGGGTCGCGACTACGCCAACGGCCATCCGCCGGCGACGCTCTCCTTTCGCGGCAAGCGCGTGGCCAACTACCGCGCCGGCGAAGCCGCGCAGACGCTGCTGGGCGCGAAGCAGAAGGCCTGGTTCCTCGAACGCCTGCGCGGCGCGCAAGCCACCTGGAAGATCTGGGGCAATTCGCTGGGCACGCCCGACTGGCGCGTGGATCCGCAGCACCTTCCGCCCGCGCTGGGTCCATGGTCGGGGGCGGGCTATGCCGTCCTGGGCACCAGCGACTGGGGTGGCACGTACCACGAACGCGCCGAAATCTTCGACACCGTGCGCGATGCCGGCATCACCGGTTTCGCGATCGTCTCCGGCGACCGCCACAGCTTCTGGGCCGGCTACGCGGCCAAGGCCTTGCCACCCGCTGCGTTCGAGCCCGTGGGCGTCACCTTCGTGGGCGGATCGCTCATTTCCCCGGGCATGCTCGAAGCTTCCGAGCACAACCTGAAAAAGGACGACCCGCTGCGCCCGTTGTACGTCGCCAATCCGGGCGACGGACCCACGCAGCCCACCGTCAACCTGCTGATGCACCATGGCGTGCGCTCGGCGCTGGAGTTCGCCAAGAGCGGCGATCTGAAGAAGGCGCACGCCGTCAGCAACCCCGACCTGGCACCGCACCTGACCTTCGTCGACATGGGCGGCCACGGCTACGCGACCGTACGCGTCGACGCCGGCACGATGACGACCGATTTCGTATGCATCCCGCGCCCGATCGAGCGCAGCACGAGCCCGGACGGCGGACCGTTGCGCTACCGCGTCCGCCACGAAGTACCGCTGTGGCAAGCCGGCGAGCGGCCGCGGATGCGGCAGACGGTGGTGGAAGGCGATGCGGGACTGGCGCTGTGAAACCGGGTCGATCGCGCGGAGTCATTGCCGTGGGTCCGTTCGCCCCGCGCGAGCGGCAGGCAGCCAGAATTCGATGACGTCCGGCCCGCCATGCAGGCGTATCGGCAACGCCAGCGCACGGGGTGCGGAGTCCTGGAATGCCGGTTGCGCGGCCAGCCAGTGTGCCAGCGCACGCGCGCAGGTGGCCGCCTGTTCGCTGTAGCTGCTGTAGAGGAATACCGGCTTGTCCCACGCGGCTGGCCGGCTGCGTTCCGAACGGCTGGCACTGCTGACCACATTCTCGATGCCGGGCGTGGCCAGCCCGAAGCCGGCGAACTGGCGCAGCAGCGCGGCAGCCGGCGCGCGCTGTTCTTCGCTGTAGATCTGCGCGTAGAGCACCAGGTGTTGTGGCTGGTCGGTGCCCGCACCACTGCACGCCTGCGTGGCGGCGTCGCTCAGCGCCGATATGTCGGCCGACGGCGAGGCCGTTGCAGCCGGCACTGTGGTTATCGGCATCGGCGACGGTTCCGGTGGCGGTGGCGGTGGCGGCGGTGGCGGTTCGGCCGCGGCCGAGGGCTCCTCGGCCGGTGGCGCGGCGGCTGCATAGTCTTCCGCGGCTGGCGCCGCCGTCGTCGCTGCTGCGGGTGCCGGTGCGCTGGTCATCGGTGCGTCGACGGGTAACGGTTCGCTCGTGTCCGTCGTCACTGCGCCGTACTCGCCGGACGGCGGACCGAGCACGTCCGGCAGTGCCGAGGGAACCGCGTTGCGGTAATCCTGCATCGCCTTCTGCCAGGCCGTGGGCTCCGTCACCGCGCTACGCAGCGCAGCGTAGTCGGCCAGGCAGCGATCGATCAGCGCGCTCTCGGGAGGCAGCCGCCCGCAGGCGCGGTTCAGCGTGTCGGCCAACTGGTTCATCGTGCGGGTCATGCCTTCGGAATCGCGCACCTTGTCGTAGCCGCGCATCAACGCGTAGAGCTTGCCGTGCATGCCCGGGTCGTAAGCGAGGCCGGCATCGAGATCGGTCTGTACCGCGTCGGCGGCACCCTGTTGTACCTCCACGTCGCGCCCGCTGCTGGCACGTTGGGCCTGGTGCGAATCCCACGCCTGCCAGCTAGTCAGCGCCACGGTGGCCAGTGCGCCCAGGCTCAGCGATGCGCCGATGGTGGCGCCCATGCGTTGGCGCCGCGTCATCACGTTGGGCTGATCGGCAGCGGAGACGGCATTGGCACTGACCGCCGCGCCGCTCTCCGCAAGCCTGGGCAGCATATCCAGCAGGTGCGCGTCGATCGGCAGGCCGAGCACTTCGCCCAGTTGGCAATAACTCTCCCACTGCGACTCGTCGAAGAACTGCTGCGCGGTGCTTTGCTGCGGAAAGTCCCGGTTGCGATCGGCGTAGCCGGCGACGTCCAGCGGCAGCTCGCAATACAGCCGCGGCTTGACCACCAGCAGACAGCCGCTGACACCACTGGGATAGCGGATGCGTGCAAGCAGCAGATGCTGGTTGCCGGGGCTGGGCATGATGCTGTCGGGCGTGCCGAAACGCGCACGCAGTGCGGCCGGCAAATCGGTGGGCAGGCTGTCCGGATCGATGAACTCGATGTCGGTATCGAAGTCGATGCGTGCCTTGCGGGTTAGATTCTCCACGTCGCCGAAAACGTAGTTCGGGTCCGCGCCGCAGTCGGCCAGCACGATCAGCTTCAGTTCGCGCTTGAGCAGGCTGTAGACGCCGGTGTTGTCGAAATGGCCGCCATCGGACAGATACCAGACAGGGCTGCGCAGGCCCGGAAAGCGCGCCAGCATTTCCTGCAATGCCGCTCGCGACTTGCCCAGGCGCGACCACCAGAACCGCGACGGATTGAGTGTGTTGCGCCACCAGTAACCAAGCCGGAAGCCGCTCAGGAAAAACAGCGCCGAAATGCCGGCGCGCGTCATCGAACCCATGCCCGAGCCGGCGGCCGCGCCCGAGATCGCGATCCATTGGGACAGGGTGCTGCGCGCCAGCGGATCGTCGGCGCCGGTGCGCAACAGCGGCAGCTGGGCGCCGTTCTCCAATCCAAGCGAACTCACCGTCAGGCACACGCCCTTGCGGTCGGCGTTGTAGCTGTCGGTGCGGTCGTCGATGGTCTGGTTGATGCAGCAGTTGATCAGATGGATCGGCCCGCCATAGGCGTGCGGCGCGTAGTCGGGCAGCGCGATGTCGTCGCTTTGCAGAAGCTCGGTGAGCTTGATCACCGCATCGGCGTTGTCGCGGGTCTTCGGACTCAAGGGGGACATCGGAAAGCGCGTACGTCCGGCCGCCCGTTGCGCGCCTTCGTAATTGCCCACCGACACGTAGGTGCGCGCGATGCGCGAGCGGTAGAACGCATGCAGCGACGAGCGGTTGATCATCTGCAGGTTGTTGCCGGTCAGCATCACGTAGGCCAGGCTGGGGATGGCCACGGTCAGCCAGCGCAGCCAGTTGTCGGCGGCAGGCGGTTGGCCAATGCCAGGCACCAGCACGGCCAGCCAGTGCATCCATGTATCCAGTGCCGATACCCGCGCGACGAACACGAAATACTGCAGCGCGCTGAGCCAGAACAGCGAGAGCAGCACGAGCAGCAGCAGTCCGCACAGATTCGCCAGCAGCGCGAGTGGCAGCTGGGAGAGGCCGTTCTTGTGGTCGTGCGGCTGCAGCAGCGGCAACGCGAATCGCGCCACCGCGACCAGCATCGCCGCAAGGCCGGCACTGGTCAGCACCGAGCCGTGCTGGAAGGTAACGCCCACCTGGTCGGCGAGGAACCAGCTGAGCAGGTCCGCCGCGCCCAGCAGGAACAGCAGGGTCAGGTATTTCAGCGCTGTGCTGAGCGCGATCGTGTAACGCACGCGATCCTCGGCCGGACGCGACGGTCGCAGCAACAGCCACAGCCGCGACAGCGGCACCGCCAGCAAGATGCCGCCGACCACCGCCATGGCGACCTGGCCATGGCCGGCCAACGTGACGTGCCATAGCGGACTCAGCAGATAGACGGCCATCAACGAGGTCGATACGCAGATCGTGAGGTCGCTCCACACCGACCAGTCGTCCGCGTCGCGCGACCACCAGTAGGCGAATGCCATGAAGATGACGACCCACCCGGCCAGCGGTGTCGCCGCCCACCACAGCGTGCCGGTCGGCAGCGGTGCGGACGCGGCCTGCCAATGGAATCCCAGCAGATGCGGCAGGACGATCAAGCAGGACAGCAGCAGGATCAGCGCGGTGATCTCGAACTGGGTGGCGACGAAGCCGCGCAGTTGGCCTGCCCAGGTCTGCAGCAGGTCGCGCGGACCTGAAGGAATCAGGTAGCGGCCGTTGCTGCGCAGCCACCACAGCCAAAGCGAACGGTCGTCGGCCAGGCCCCGCTCGACCTCGCTGGCCCCGGCCTTGGTGCCGAACAGACGTCCAAACGCAGACCCCGCATAGCCGCCGCCCGACACGGTCGAGAGATAGTCGAAGCGATGCAGCACGCCGTTCTTCGCCAGTGCCCGCAGCACGCCCAGGCAGAACGTCGCGCTGCGCACTCCGCCGCCGGACAGCGCCAACCCGATCGTCGGCGCCGCGGCATCGATTCCGCCGATGGCGCGCCGCCGGTTCAATGCCTCGCTTTCGTGTGCGGGAATGCCGTCACGCTGCACGTGCGCTTGCGTCGTCTGATCCATGATCGGCCTCCCCGGCGCGCATGCATCGAAACCGCAGGTATGAAGCGGGCTTCTTATGGGCCAGTTCCGTCTGGCCGGCAAGTGCCGCGCCGTCGCCCCGGCCGCGCGGGCCGAATGGAACGATCCCGAACGGCGACTGGCGGCGAGCTGTTGGGACCGCCCGCGTCTGGCCGTCCAAAAGAAAAGCGCCCCCGGGCCGCAGTTCGCTGTCCGTAGCCGACGTATTTCCCGCCAGCCCGGACAGGCCGGGCTGGCCAGAAGCGTTCCTTCGTGCGCCTGTTTGCGCGTTGCTGCATGTCCTTGCCGCCCTCGGGGCAGGGCAGGGAGTGCCCGTGGGGACCGACCATTCGGCGTCGGGGCCATGCGATTCCAGTAGCGGCCGGTGATCTTCTTGCAGCATGCGCTCGTCGACTTGTGCCAATGCGCAATACATCGGCATCTCAAGGCAACGGCGGCAGAAAACTCACGAACGCATCACCCCGTTGAACAACCGAAAGCCGGGTAAAACCCGGGTGGGTAAAACCCGGGTCAGAGAGCACTTTCGCGACAGGCTGGTGCTGGCCAGGCAGTCAACCGAACTGCACGCTGAGCATCGAGATCGAGCCGCCGTCCATGCCCTCGACCGGGAAGCTCACCGCTTCGCCCGGCTCGCTCGCGCCCAACACGTACAGCAGCGGCAGGAAGTGGTCCGGCGTGGGCACCGACAGTTGGGCGTCGCGGCCGAGCGACTCGTAGTCCAGTAGTGGCCGGTGGTCGCCCTTGAGCATGAGCTCGCGGGCCTGGGCCTCGAAGCGAAGCGCCCAGTCGAACGGTTCGGCGGGGTGTCGACCCCAGGCGTAGGCGTGCAGGTTGTGCACCACGTCGCCGCTGCCGATCAGCAGGACGCCCTCGTCGCGCAACGGTCTCAGCCGGCGTCCCAGTTCGTAGTGGTACGCCGGCGGCTGCGCTTCGTCGATCGAGAGTTGCACGACCGGTACGTCTGCCTCGGGAAATACATGGTGCAGGACCGACCAGGTGCCGTGGTCCAGGCCCCATTCGAGGTCGGCGCGCACATCGAGCGGATCGAGCAGCTCCCGCACCCGGTGCGCCAGTTGCGGATCCCCTGGGGCCGGGTACTGCACAGCGAACAGCTCGCGCGGGAAGCCGCCGAAATCGTGGATGGTGCGCGGCGCGGGCATTGCGGTCACCGCCGTGCCGGGCAGGTACCAGTGGGCCGACACCGACAACACGGCGCGCGGACGAGGTAGCCGTCGCCCGAGCGAAGCCCAGCCCCGCGACCAGGCATTGTCGAGCAGGGCGTTCATCGGATTGCCGTGTCCGAAGAAGACTGCGGGCATGCGTGCGGTCGAGGCGGGCTGCGCGTTCATCGAGCGACCTTGCAGGGGAATGCCTGAGTATCGCCAACGGCATTTGGCCTGGGTGAAAAGGGGCGAAAGACCGGGTATGGAGTGCCTCTTCTGTCCGCTGACGTGCCCTGTGGCGAAGCGGGGCAGCCCCATGCCTTCGGGGTCGGTCGTGCAGTAGCCCTTCCCGGTGGAGTCTGGTGGCGTGCGAGCGGGCTGAACATTCCCGCAGGATCTTGACGTCCCCACTTCCGCGGGCAGGAAATCGGCATCGGAGACATCGCCGGCAGAAAACTCACGAACGCATCACCCGGTTGAAACAACCATCCCACCAAAAGCCGGACCTCGGGGTGGAACGATGAACACGATGTTGCGCTTGAACAAACGCCTGCTGGCGAGCCTGATCACCGGCTCGGTGGCCGCTTTCGCCGCCGCCCCGGACGTGTCCTGGGCGCAGACCGCCAACGCCACCCTGCGCGGCACCGGCCCGGCCAACGCCCAGGTCACCGCCCGCAACGTGGCGACCGGGTCGGTGCGACGCACGCGCACTGGCGCGGACGGCAGCTATGCGCTGCCCGGCCTGCAGCCGGGCACCTATCAGGTCGATGCCGGCCCCGGAACCAAGCAGACGGTGACGCTGACGGTGGCCTCCACCGCGACCTTGAACCTCCAGGCGCCGGTCGCGGCCGGTGCGCCGGTGGCCGCGGGTGCGCCTTCGCCGGCCGCCGCCACCACGCTTGGCGGCGTGTCGGTCACCGCGACCACGCTTACCGAGGTCAAGACGCCGGAAGTGGGCAACACCATTTCGCTGCGCCAGATCCAGACCATCCCGCAGATCTCGCGCAACTTCCTGGAGTTCGCCGACACCGTGCCCGGCATGGTCTTCACCGTCGACTCCAAGGGCAACACCTCGCTGCGCGGCGGCGCGATGAACAACAGCTCGGTCAACGTCTACATCGACGGCGTGGGCCAGAAGAGCTACGTCAAGGAAGGCGGCGTCAGCGGCCAGTTCGGCAGCCAGGGCAACCCGTTCCCGCAGCTGGCGATCGGCGAGTACAAGGTCATCACCTCCAACTACAAGGCCGAGTACGACCAGATCTCCTCGGCCGCGGTGACGGCGCAGACCAAGTCCGGCACCAACGAATTCCACGGCGAGACCTATTACCGCTATACCAACGATGCGTTCCGCGAGCGCACGCCGGCCGAGCGCGACTCCGGCACCAAGACGCCGTCGGAGGAAAAGGAATACGGCTTCGCCATCGGCGGTCCGATCATCAAGGACAAGATGCATTTCTTCGCGACGTACGAGGCCAAGCGCTTCGATACGCCGATCACCGTCGTGCCCAGCGCCGACGGCGCGCCGGGCGTGGCCTACCTGCCCGCCGACGTGGCCGGGCTGTTCGGCCCGGCCGGGCTGAACTTCAAGGAAGACCTCTACTTCGGCAAGCTCGACTGGGAGCCGACCGACCGCGACCGCTTCGAGGCCAGCGCACAGATCCGCAAGGAAAACCAGCTTGGCGGCATCGGCGACCAGAACGCTCCCTCCGTCGGCTACAGCACCCGCAACAACGACAAGCGCTACACGCTGCGCTGGCAGCACAGCGGCGAGGCGTACTTCAACGAGCTGCTGCTGACCTACGAGGACGCCTTCAACGCACCGACCGCGCTCAACTACGGCAACGGCCTGGTCTACACCTGGGAGCGCCCGACCGACGACCCGGTGATCATCCAGACCGGCGCGGCCAACCCGTTGGCCACGCAAAACAAGGGGCAGAAGGGTCCGGCCATCCAGGACGACTTCACCTTCAACGACCTGCAGTGGCACGGCGACCACGTGATCAAGCTGGGCTTCAAGAAGAAGATGGTCACGCTGAACGCGGCCGACGCGGCCGACGTCAACCCGCAGTTTTCCTACAACGTGACGACCGCCGGCACGGCGGCCACGCCGTACAAGGCCTTCTTCACCAAGCCGGTGACGGGGCTGGGACTCACGCCGTCGGTGTCCACCAAGAGCCACCAGTTCGGCGCCTATATCCAGGACGACTGGGACATCACCGACAAGTTCACGCTGAACCTTGGCGTGCGCTGGGACTACGAGCGCACGCCCTCGTACACCAACTTCGTCACCCCCGCGAACGTCGTGGCCGCGCTCAACAGCCAGGACCCGAACGGTCCCCCGGGCCAGACCTACGCGCAGTCGCTGGCGCTGGGCGGCATCGACGTCAACGACTACATCAGCACCGGTCGGAACCGCTCTGCCTACAAGGGCGAGTGGCAGCCTCGGCTGGGCTTCTCCTACGACCTGTTCGGCGACGAGGCGCACGTGATCTTCGGCGGCGCCGGCCGCGCCTACGACCGCGACCTGTACGACTACCTGCAGCTCGAAACGACCAAGTCGGCGCTGCCGCAGTACACGATCTACTTCCGTGACCCCGCGACCGGCCTGTGCCACCGCAACTCGACCCCCTGCTACGACTGGAACCCGAACTACCTCAACGGTCTGTCTAACCTGCAGGCGTTGCTTGGCCCCAGCAGCAATGCCGGGACCGAGGTCGACCTGATGAACAACCACCTGAAGGCGCCGTACTCCGACCAGTTCAGCCTCGGCATGCGCAACCAGGTGGGCGACTGGAACACGAGCGCGACGGTATCGCGCATCCTCAGCCACGACGGCTTCGCCTTCACGCTCGGCAACCGCTACCCGGACGGCGCGTTCTTCCAGAACAACAGCCAGCCGTGGGGCAACGGCGTGCCCGGCTTCGGCGCGCTGATCGTAGGCAACAACGGCATCGCCACCCGCACCACCCAGCTGCTGCTCTCGGCGGAAAAGCCGTACACGAAGGAATCACACTGGGGCGCGACGTTCGCCTACACCTTCACCCACGCCAAGCAGAACCGCGACATCAACGAGCATTACTCGTTCGACGAGGCAACCATCGGCGACTACCCGTTCATCACCTCCAATGCCGCGGCCAAGCATCGCTTCGTCGCCACCGGCAACGTCGACGGACCGTGGGGCACCACGCTGTCGGCGAAGCTGACCCTGGCCACGCCGCTGCCGTTCAACGGCATCGCCTGCTACGACGGCGCGGTGTTCCCAGCCGGCAACAACTGCATACCGCAGGCGGCGACGCCGGGTGGCTCGCGCTTCATCTTCGGCGGCAAGATCTGGGGCTACCGCGACATCGACTTCCAGGCGACCAAGAACTTCGACCTCGGCCACGGGGTGACGCTGTTCGGCCGGTTCGACGTGTTGAACGTGTTCAACTGGGACAACTTCGTCGACTACGTTCCGACCTACGCGAACGGGCAGGCGACGGTGGAGTACAACCGCCTGGGCAACATCACCTTCGTGCCGCGCACGTTCAAGTTCGAGGTCGGCCTGAACTTCTAGCGCGTATTCGCACTCCCTCACGGCCATGGCCGTGCGGGAGTGCAGCTCCCACCTGGCGCCTTCCATGAGCGGACCCATTCGCGACATCGTCATCGTCGGTGGCGGCACGGCAGGCTGGATGGCTGCCGCCGCCTTCGCCAAGGTGCTCGGCGGACGCTATGCGATCCGGCTGATCGAGTCTGACGAGATCGGCATCGTCGGCGTGGGCGAGTCGACCGTGCCGCACCTGAAGCTGTTCAACAACCTGCTCGGCATCGACGAAGCCGAGTTCGTACGGCGCACGCAGGGCACGTTCAAGCTCGGCATCCAGTTCAACGACTGGGGGCGCATCGGCGATCGCTACTTCCACAGCTTCGGCAACCTCGGCCCCGACCTGGGGCTGCTGCCGTTCCACCAGTACTGGCTGAAGGCACGCCGGCAGGGCAAGGCAGCCGACCTTGGTGCCTACTCGCTCAACGCGCTGGCGGCCGGGCAGGGCAGGTTCATGGTGTCGGCCAGCGACGTGCCGCCGACCTCGCCGCTGGCCAACATCGCCTATGCCTACCAGTTCGATGCCGGGCTGTACGCGCGCTTCCTGCACGACTACGCCGAACGCCACGGCGTGCAGCGCATCGAAGGCAAGATCGTCGATGTCGCGCTGCATCCGGACAACGGTTTCGTCGAGGCGGTCACGCTGGCCTCCGGTACGCGAATCGCAGGCGACCTGTTCGTCGACTGCTCCGGCTTCCGCGGCCTGCTGATCGAGCAGACGCTGCACGCCGGCTACGACGACTTCAGCCGCTGGCTGCCGTGCGACCGCGCGGTGGCGGTGGCCTGCGAGAAGGTTGGCCCGCCCACGCCGTACACGCGCGCCACCGCGCGTGCCGCCGGGTGGCAGTGGCGCATCCCGTTGCAGCATCGCACCGGCAACGGCCACGTCTATTCCAGCGCTCACCTGAGCGACGACGAGGCGGCGGCCACGTTGCTGAAGCATCTGGACGGCCGCCCGCTCGGCGAGCCGCGCGTGCTGCGCTTCACCGCGGGGATGCGGCGCAAGTTCTGGGACCGCAACGTGGTCGCACTGGGCCTGGCCAGCGGCTTCATGGAACCGCTCGAATCGACCAGCATCTACATGGTGCAGTCGGGCATCGCCCGGTTCCTCAACCTGTTCCCCTGGAACGACTTCGACCCGGTGCTGATGGAGCGCTACAACGCCCAGTCGGTGTTCGAGTACGAGCGCATCCGCGACTTCCTGATTCTGCATTACCACGCCACGACACGCACCGACAGCGCGTTCTGGAACGACTGCCGCACGATGGCGGTGCCGCCGGCGCTGGCCGAGACCATCCGCCTGTTCCGCGACAGCGGCCGCTTCTTCCGCCAGGGCGAGGAGATGTTCGCGCTGGTCAGCTGGGTGCAGGTGATGATCGGCCAGGGCATCGTGCCGGCGCAGTACCACCCGCTGGTGGACCAGGTCGCCCAGTCCGACGTGGACGGCTATATCGCCAACGTGGGACGTGTGATCGCCAGTTGCGTGCAGGCGATGCCCAGCCACGCCGCCTTCATCGAGCGCTGCTGCGCCGCCGTGCCGGTGCCAGCCTGAGTCGCATCTTCGGTCCGTTCCTCGCCGTTCGGCGGTGGCCGGTTGTCTCCCACCCCTCGACGGATGTCGTCCCCATGCCTTTCCGATTCTCCCAAGCACTGACGACCGCCTTCCTCGCCACCGCCCTCGCGGCCACCTCGCCGGTCCGCGCGGCGACACCCACGCCCGCGGCGACCACCTATGCGTCGCTGCCGCCCGCGCAGCAGAAACTCGTGGACGACCTGGAGCGACGCACCTTCGACTGGTTCTGGGACAGCGCCGATCCGAAGACCGGGCTGGTGCCCGATCACTATCCGGGCGAGTCATTCTCGAGCATCGCCGCCGTCGGCTTCGGTCTGACCGCCTACGGCGTGGGCGTCGAGCGCGGCTACATCACGCGCGAACAGGCGGCCGAGCGCACGCTCGCCACGCTGCGCTTCTTCCGGGACGCGCCGCAGAACGACAGCGAGGACGACACCGCCGGCTTCCACGGCTTCTACTACCACTTCCTGGACATGCAGACGGGCAAGCGCTTCGGGCGCTGGGTCGAACTGTCCAGCGTCGACACCACGCTGCTGCTCGGCGGCGTGCTGTTCGCGCAGTCCTACTATGACCGCGACACGCCCGCCGAACGCGAGATCCGCGCTCTGGCCGACGCGATCTACCGCCGCGTCGACTGGCCCTGGATGCAGGCGCGCGCGCCGCTGATCAGCATGGGCTGGACCCCGGGTGGCCAGTTCATCCCCGCCGACTGGAAGGGCTACAACGAAGGCATGCTGGTCTACATCCTCGCGCTGGGCTCGCCGACGCATCCGGTGCAACCGACGGCATGGAAGGCCTGGACATCGACCAACGACACCACCTGGGGTGCGTTCCACGGGCAGACCTTCCTCAACTTCGCGCCGATGTTCGGCCACCAGTACAGCCATGTGTGGGTGGATTTCCGCGGCATCCGCGACGACTGGAACCGCGAGCACGACCTGGACTACTTCCAGAACAGCCGGCGCGCTACCTACAGCCAGCGCAACTACGCCATCGCCAACCCCGGCCACTGGACCGGCTACGGCGCCAACGTGTGGGGCCTGACCGCCAGCAACGGGCCGGGCGGCATTGTCGTGGAGCAGGGCGACAAGACGCTGAAATTCGAAGGCTACACGGCGCGCGGCGCCGGGCTCGACTACATCTCCGACGACGGCACCATCGCCCCCACGGCGGCAGGCGGCTCGATCGCCTTCGCGCCGGAGATCGTGATTCCGGCGCTGGCGACGATGAAGCAGCGCTACGGCAAATCCATCTACGACCGCTACGGCTTCGTCGACGCCTTCAACCCGAGCTTCCATACGGACACCGAATTGCGCACGGGTCGGCTGGTGCCGGGGCTGGGCTGGGTCGACAGCGTGCAGCTGGGCATCGACCAGGGCCCGATCGTGCTGATGATCGAGAACTGGCGCAGCGACTTCGTCTGGAAGGTCATGCGGCGAAACCCGTACATCCGCAAGGGCCTGGAGAAGGCCGGCTTCACCGGCGGCTGGCTGGACGCGCCTGCGCCCTGATGTTCGTCAAGCCCACCTGGCGGAGCCTGTAGAAACGCGCCAGGGCGCGACCGGGAACCAGCTCCGCGGGTCGCACGGCGGTCGCAAACAGGGTGGGGTCCTACAACGAAACCAACCTGTCGGACGATGGCTCAGGGCTCGAGCGTCGCCACCCGCGAAAGCTTCGACACGCCGTGTTCGTCGAACGCCTCGACGGCCACCACGTAGCGCACGCCCTTGTTGAGCGAACGCAGCTGCAGGTGCGTCGGCTGGTCGGCGAAGCGCTGGTAGGTCTCGTGCAGGCGGTCGGCGGACAGTCCCCAGCGCACGTTGTAGCCCACGGCGCCCGGTACCGGCTTCCAGGCGATCTCGGCGTTGCGCGTGTCCGCATCGCGCTTGGCAGAGATCAGTTTCGGCGGTGGCGGCGGTGCGCCGTCCGCATTGCCGAACACGCGCAGGTCGGAGATCGCCAGGTGTTTTGCGCCGACGTGCCCGTGCACGTAGCGCACGTAGCGCACGTGCGCGGGCGCCTCGAGCTCCAGGTAGGCGTTGGGCCGGTCGCGCTGCTCGTGCGACAGATCGGCAAGCAGGGTCCAGTGCTTGCCGTCGGTGGAGCCTTCGAGCTTGAACCGCGTGACGATGTCCGGCGCGTCGCCGTAACGGCCGGCCTTGTAGTCGGTGAAGTTCACCTGCACGGCGCGCACGCTGCGCGTGTCACCAAGGTCGATGGCCAGCGTCTGGCCGGGATTGTCCTGCGCGGCGACCCAGTAGGTGCGCGGATTTTCGTCGGTGACCTCGGCCGGGCCGTGCCCGGGCAACTGCGACGAGGCGGTGGCGTGCTTGCGCCAGGACAGCAGCATCCAGCCGGTGAACGTGCTCTCGCCGGGCTTGAGCTTGTGGTCGGGCATGCGCTGCGGGAAATCGCCGAAGCGGGTATCGACCCACATCTGGCCGTCGTCGTGGTAGCCCGCGGGAAATAGATCGACGCGCCGCTCGAAGCGCCAGTTCACCGCGACCCACATCGTGCCGGTGTTCCATGTGTTGCCGTAGGCGTCGTCGAAGGTGGAACCGTGGCCGGCACCGACCACGAACCCGCCGGGCTTGTAGCCGATGGGGTTGTACGGTGCGTAGCGGAACGGACCGAGCGGCTTGTCGCTGGTGTAGAGGCCGGTGGCGTAGACGTTGAACTCGGTGCCGGGCGCGCCGTACTGCAGGTAGTAGGTGTCGCCGTGGCGGTTCATCCAGGCGCCCTCGACGTAGGGGTGGATGCTCTCGTCGGTATGGTCCTGGCCGAAGCGCTCCCAGCCGTGCTGGTCCGGATGCAGGCGCAGCAGCGCTTGCGGCTTGCCGACGAAGGTGACGCGCTTGCCTTCGCCTTCGGCCGCATGGTCCAGCGCCAGATCGATCTGCGCGCCGTAGAGCGGGAAGACGTTCGATGAATCCCAGTACAGGTAGGTCTTGCCATCCCGATCGCGGAACAGGCCCGGGTCCCACGGGCCGGGCGGCAGGTCGCCGGGCTTCATCTCGCTCTCGTGGCCGGCCCAGACGGCGCCGGGGACCGGCGGCAACAGGCGCGTCCAGAAATTCCAGTGGCCATGCGCGGGGTCGGTCGAGTACAGCAGCGGCACCGGCTGCATCGCCGACTGCATCAGGAACAGCTTGCCGTCGGCGACCAGCGTGGCCGGCGCCACCGGGCCGTCGAACGGCCAGCGGTCCGGCTTGACGAAGTCCCAGTGCACCAGGTCGGTGGAGCGCCAGTAGCCATCGGCCAGGGTCAGGAACAGGTAGTACGCGTCGCCGTAGCGCACCACCGCCGGATCGGCGCCGGTGCGGTAGGAGATGCCCTGGTTCATCTGTTCGTAGTTGTAGCGGTAGTCGACGTCGACCGGGTTGGCCCAGGTGCGCGCGTGGGGATTCACCGCGGCGTCGGCATCGGAGGCGGAGAGGCCGCCGACCACCATCAGAACGAGTGCGAGGCAGGAGCGGGCAGGGCAGGCGTGTGGCATGGCGTGCGGCCTCGGCCGGGTCGGGAACATCTGATCTTTTCACACCCGGTCGTGTAAACGTCTTCACGCTCAAGCGGGCGCTGCCGCTCGCATCCCGTGCTGCCATGAACCGATCATCGATCTTCCGTTTGCGCCCCGCCGTGTTGCTGCTCGCAAGCACGTTCACGTGCACAGTCGCCCTGGGGCAGGTCGCCGGTACTTTGCCGCACGCCACGGCACCCTCGAACGCGCAACTGGCCTCGCCGGAGATCGAACGGCGTGTCGATGCGCTGCTCAAGCAGATGACGCTGGAAGAAAAGATCGGCCAGCTCGTCCAGTACAACGACCAGGGCTTCAGCGCGCCGACCCCGTCCGCCGGCGACCAGGCGCTGGCCGCCAACCCGGAGACCAAGACCGAAGTCGACGCCATGGCGCTGGCGAAACAGGGCCGGCTGGGGTCGATGCTCAACGTGATCGGGGCGGAAAAGACGCGCGCCTTCCAGGAAGCGGCGATGCACAGCCGCCTGCACATCCCGATCCTGTTCGGCGCGGACGTGATCCACGGCTACCGCACCATCTATCCGGTGCCGCTGGGCCTGGCGGCATCGTGGGATACGGCGCTGGTCGAGGACCTTTCGCACATGGCCGCCACCGAAGCCACCACCGCCGGCGTGAAATGGTTCTACTCGCCGATGGTCGACATCTCGCGCGACGCGCGCTGGGGCCGCTCGACCGAAGGCGCGGGCGAGGACCCGTACCTGGGCTCGGCGATGGCGCGCGCCTACGTGCGCGGCTACCAGGGCAACGACCTTTCCCGGCCGGACCATGTCGCCGCCTCGGTCAAGCACTTCGCGGCGTACGGCGCGGCCGAGGCGGGGCGCGAGTACAACACCACCGACATGTCCGACATCCGCCTGCGGCAGGTCTACCTGCCGCCATACAAGGCCGCGGTGGAGGCGGGCGCGGCGACGATGATGAGTTCGTTCAACGCGCTCAACGGCGTACCGGCCACCGCCAACCCCTACGTGATGGACGAGATCCTGCGCAAGGAATGGGGCTTCAACGGCTTCGTGGTCAGCGACTACACGGCGGTGATGGAGCTGACCCACCACGGCATCGCGCTCGACGCCGCCACCGCGACGGAGAAAGCGCTGGAGGCGGGCGTGGAAGTGGACATGATGTCCCACTTCTACGACACGCAGATCCCCAGGCTGCTGGCCGAGCACAGGCTCTCGATGGCCACCGTGGACGAGGCCGTGCGGCGCGTGCTGCGGGTCAAGTTCGCACTGGGACTGTTCGAGCATCCCTATGCGCACGGCACCGAAGTGACGCACGCGGTGCCTGCCCATCGACCGCTGGTGCGCCGTGCCGCCGAGGAGTCGTTCGTGCTGTTGCGCAACGCGCCTGCCGGCGGCAAGCCGGTGCTGCCGCTGGGCAACCAGGTGAAGTCGGTGGCATTGATCGGCCCGCTCGCCGATGCTTCCAACGAGATGCAGGGCGCCTGGGGCGGCGCAACGCAGGCGTCCGACGTGGTGACGCTGCGGCAGGCGATGGAGCGCCGCATGCAGCAGCATGGCGGCCACGTGCTGTTCGCCCATGGCACGGACATCCTGGGCGACTCGGCGACGGGTTTCGATGCCGCGCTGCAGGCTGCGCGCCAGGCCGACGTGGTGGTCATGGCGCTGGGCGAGTCTTCGGAAATGAGCGGCGAGGCGGGCTCGCGTGCGCACCTCGACCTGCCGGGCAACCAGCAGCAACTGCTGGAGAAGATCGCGGCGACGGGCAAGCCAGTGGTGCTGCTGGTGTTCTCCGGTCGACCGCTGGTGCTGGACTGGGCGGCCCAACACGTGCCGGCAATCATGGCGGTGTGGTTCCCGGGGACCGAGGCGGGCAACGCGCTGGCCAACGTGCTGTTCGGCGACGCGGCGCCCAGCGGCAAGCTGCCGATGAGCTTCCCGCGCGCGGTCGGGCAGGAGCCGCTGTACTACGCGCAGTTCCCGACCGGGCGTCCCGCCGGCGACGCCGACTTGAGCAAGCCTCCCAGCGGCGGCGAAACGCGCTTCGTCTCGCGCTACATCGACGTGCCCAACGACGCGCTGTTCCCGTTCGGGTATGGCCTGGGTTACACGAGCTTCGCCTACTCCGACGTGCGCGTGTCGCGCGGCACGCTGCCGCTGGTCGAGGCGAACCGGCCCGGCGCCAGATCGCTGGTGACGGTCACGGCCACGCTGACCAACACCGGCAAGCGCGAAGGCACGGAAGTCGCGCAGCTCTACGTGCGCAACCTCGGCGCCAGCGTCGAGCAGCCGGTGCGCAGCCTCAAAGGCTTCCAGCGCGTGACCCTGAAGCCGGGCGAGTCGCGGCAGGTGCGCTTCGAGCTCGGCTTCCCCGAACTGTCGTTCTACGACGTGCACAGCCGTCAGGTGGTGGAACCGACGCACTACACGGTGTGGGTCGGCGGCAGCTCGCAGGCGAGGGAGCAGGCTGACTTCGACGTCACGCCGTAGAGGACGATCGCCGGTCGCCCAGGGACATCCGTGGCCGTTGCGTTGCCGGAAGGCACCGGTCCAGAATGCGGTCTTCAACGCCGGCACCGCTCCTGCTACCGGGAAGACGCCGTTTTTTCGGGACGTAACTCCCAGGGTTTGCAGCGACAAAGTTCCGTAGGTGCGCCTCTTGCGGGCGCATCTAGGGACGGTGGGCCCCCCGGACGTGCGTCCTGCCGCCAACCCAGGAAGGCAGATGACTCTTTCCGCTTCGTACTTGCGCCGCGCCGCGATGGCCCTGTCCATGGTGATATCGCTGGCCTGGGCGACCGCCACGCCAGCCCAGACCGCCGGCCCCGTCGTTTCGTTCGGCAACCTGCCGGTCCTGCAGCCGGCCACGCCCCAGCCGGGTCGCTCGCACATCCAGAGTGACTTCAATGGCGATGGCATGTCGGACGTGCTGTGGTTCAACCCGACGACGTCCCAGCTCGGTTACTGGACCATGTCCATCGGCGTGCCCACCGCAAGCGACCGCGCCATAAGCCATGTGGCCAGCCGCATATGGACGATCACCACGGGATATTTCGCCGGCGCAGTGGGCGATTTCAACGGGGATGGTTTCGCCGATATCGTCTTTACCAGCGCCGCGCGCGACCTTTGGTTGTGGACGAATAACAAGCAAGGTCGCTTCAAGTCCACGCGCATTTACAACTATCCCGCCGGGTGGCAGTTGGTGGGCTCCGGAGATATCGACGGTGACGGCTTCGACGATCTGCTGTGGCTGAACCCCGACGGATGCCAGTTCGCCTACTGGCGCATGCAGGGTGGGAAGCGCATCGGCAGCCAGATCATGCCGGTTGCCTGTGGTTACTATCCGGTCGGCGTCGGTTATTACACGCCGTCCAGCCGGCTGAGCATCCTGTGGACGAGCCCCGCGCACGACTTCTACGTGTGGGACGGCGCAGGCACAGGCTTCCGCAGCTACGACCTTTCCGCGTACGTGGACACCAGCACCGTGTGGGCTTTCGGCGGCGGATACGCCGGGGCCCAGATTGGCATCGAGCATTGGGACGCGGCGAACAACGTCTACGGTGACGCCCAGTTCATGACCCGGACGTTCGATGGCACGGGACGGCAGACAGGGGTCCAGGTCACCCGGTACTGGACGGGCGCGGAAGGACCGCTGGTGGGTGCTGCCGGCTACGCCATTCTCGGCAATGGCAAGAACCTGACGGGCCTGTACATGGTCGATCAGGGCACCTGGACGCTTTCCAACAGTGGCGTGACCGGCACGCTCTTCAGTGGAAATGCGCCGCTGCCCCATCATTACGCGGTGAACTGGAGCTATCCGGCTGGATGGTATGTCGTCGGTGCGCCCGCCAATGGGACCTCCGCGCCGCCGTGGGACTGACGCACGTCCGGATCATCGGAAAGGGAGGTCTGGCATGGAGCTGACAAGTAACGGAGTCTCGCGGGGAAGGTCCGTCATTGTCGCCGGCGCGGCGCGCACGCGGACGGGAATGCTTGCGGCGCTCGCAAGCGTCGCCTTGGCCGCCACGCCGGCGGCCCGGGCGAGCGGGCCCGTCGTCTCATTCCATACGTTGCCTGCCTTGCAGGCGCAGACGCCGATTCCAGGCAGCGACCGTATCCCGGGCGATTTCAACGGGGACGGCACCTCCGATCTGCTCTGGTTCAACCCGGCCGAAGCCACGCTCGGGTACTGGCTGATGCAGGCAGGCGTGCCGACGCTATTCGATCCTGGCGTCAGGAGGATCGGCATCCGCACCTACAAGATCACCCCCGGCTACTTCGTCGGCGCGGTCGGCGACCTGGATGGCGACGGTTTCGCCGATCTGGTGTTCACCAGCGGCGCGCATGACCTTTGGTTGTGGACCAATCACCGTAACGGGGCCTTCGCTTCGCGACGGATCTACGACTATCCGTCGGGCTGGCAGCTGATCGGCGCCGGCGACATCAACGGCGACGGTCGCGACGACCTGCTCTGGCTGAACCCGGAGGCCAGCCAGTTTGGTTACTGGCTGATGGACGGGCCGACACGAATCGGCAGCAAAGTGGTCGGCATGGCTCCGGGCTACTACCCGATCGGGCTGGGCTACTACACGCCGTCCAAACGGCTGAGCATCCTGTGGACGAGCGCGGCCGAGGACCTCTACGTCTGGGACAGCCAGGGCAACGGGTTCACGTCCTACGACCTCAGTCCGTATGTCGATCTGAACGGGGCCTGGGCTCTCGGCGGTGGCTTCATGGGAGCCTATATCGGGGTCGAGCACGTGTTGTATGACTCCGACGGGAAGGCTTACGCCGGAAGCGGGACCGTCTTCTCGCGCATCTTCGATGCGCGGGGAAAGCAGATTGGCGTGGAACCGGTGTCCGGAGGCTGGACGGGTGGATCGGCGGCCGATCCCCTCTCCGGCGGATACATCATCAAGGGTGGCACCACCCGCTTCACGGGCCTGTACGTGCTGGACAGGCATGCGCCGACCATCGGCGCCGCGGGCGTCATCGTGTCGCCGTACGGCGGGGAAACCGGTACGGCACCGGTGCCCGACGACCTGCGGCAGTGGACCTATCCGCAGGGCTGGTACGTGGTGGGCGCACCCTCGACAGCGACGCCCGCACCGGCGTCCTCCCGCTGATCGCGCCGCGGACGGGGCGCGAGGCAACCGCCATGATCCGCGTGATCCCAACCGGCGAGATCGCGCGCCGTTTACCAGCTGAAATCGGCGACCACGGGAAAATGGTCCGACGGGTAGACCTTGCCCTCGTGCGTGGTGATCGTGCGCACGTCGTCGGCCTTCAGGCCGCGGTACAGGATCCAGTCGATGCGCCTGGTCGCATGGCCGGTGAAGTCGTGGAAGCTGCCCGCCGGGCCTTCGCGTCGTGGCGCCGACGTCCGCGCATCGCGCAGGACTTCAGCCAGGGAAGCGTGCGTCCTGCTGTCCGGCGTCGTGTTGAAGTCACCGGTCAGGATGACGGGAACCGAGCCAGGCAGTTGCGCCAGGCGCTGCCGGATTTGCTCGGCGCAACGCTCGCGGGTCGCCTCGGCCTCCTCGCCGTCGCGGTAGGGAAAGTGCGTGTCGTAGTAGTAGAAATCCTTGCCGCTGCGCCGGTCGTGGAATTTCGCCCAGGTGACCATCCGGGGCATCAATAGGCCGGCTCCGATGCTTCCGGGCTTGTCCGGCGTCTGCGACAGCCAGAAGTTGCCGGACTCGAGCACTTGCAGGCGCGTGCTGTCGTAGAACACGCCCATGTGCTCGTTGCCGTTCTCGTCGATCTCGTTGCCGTTGCGCCCCATGCCGAACCACGTGTAGCCCGGCAGATGCTGCTGCAGGTAGTCGCCCTGGGGCGAGAGCAGTTCCTGCGTGCCCATGATGTCCGGGTGTTCCTGCCGGATGACCCGGACCATCAGGTCACGGCGTCGGGGCCAGGCGTTGATGCCGTCGTCGGCCGTGCCGTAGCGCACGTTGAAGGTCATCACGCGAAGGTCGTGTGGGGCACGCGAAGCGGCGGCGTTGGCCATGCCGGATGCGAGCGCAAGTCCGCAGACCAGGAAGATGTGTGACAGCAGACGCATGGAACAACTCCTGTTGGGGAAGCGAAGGACGCGCTGGGCGACAGCCGGGAGGGAGCTTGGCCTGCCACGGGTTCACGCGTTGCGAAAGGCATGGCGCCATTCGCGCGCTCCGCACACATGGTCGCGCCGTCCGGCGCCTTCCAGTATCCCCTCCATCTTTGCGCCCATCCACTTACACCCTTGGGGCGCAGACACAGCTTCCGACTGTCGCAGAAAAGACGGTTCCGGTCGTTGCGGCCATCACCCGCATCGCACGCAGCCGATCAAGACCACTGGACTGATACCGGAAGGATTGTCTGACAACAGACGGGTTGCCCGGATGACGGTGGGACGCGTGTTGCGCCGATCGTGGCGGTCACGGCATTGGGAGATCCTGTCGGACACGGCTCGACCTTTGCGTCCAGCTGCCATTGGATCGCAGCCCCGGGTGCAGCCCTAAGCATCATCTGCCGTGTCCCGGTGCGGCGGTCAAAGTTGGCGTTTCTCTCGTGAGCCTTGCGCCTGGCCTTGCAGCCAAAGTGTCGCGCTCACCAATGATCATCAAAGGAGATACACATGATCGGTTCGACCAGAAAGCGCTTGTTCGTGGTTGCCTTCGCATTGGCCATGTCCGGCTGCACTACGCTGGACCAACTGACGGGGCGTGGAGTGGTTACGGAACGTACCTCCGGCTTCGACAACGCCACTCTCATCGAAGCCTCGCCCAATGCGCTCGCCAACGTGGATGGAACATGGACAGAGCCGCTGGAGCTTGGAGCCCGTTGGTCGAGCGCTACGCCGGACAGCATCGCGCTTGTCATGGGTTGGGCTCCTGGGACTGGCGGCACGCTGGTTTTCAGCGACACGCGCGCCTTCTTCTTGAATATCGATGGCAAGATCTCGCAGTACTCGGCGGGCCAGCCAGCCAGCCCTGCCGCGGCAGGAGGCGGGGCAGCAGGCGCCGACCGGCTGTATGGCATCAACGAAGTCGTTATCCCGTACTCCGTGCTGGAGCAGATGACGGCGGCCAAGGACTGTCGGATCCGCGTTCAAACAAGCAACGGATTCGTGGATTTCGATTTCACTCGAGCGCATGCGTTGGGCGGCAAACCGACGGCGATCAACGCCATAAACCAGCTCATGGCCAAGGTCGCTGCCCTGCGCAACAAGGCCTGATCGAGGCCGCCAACGCCCGGCCCGAGTGCCGAATCCTTGATCGACCGACAACGGGGACAGGTTCCTTTTTTCGGGAGCCAGTCCCCGCCGCGCGATTCAGTTCAGGCTGGTCAGCAGCGCCTGGAAGCGAGGCTTGTCGCGCAGCGAGGCGAGGTCGCTGTCGTTCGCCATCCAGGCGCGGTCGCCCCAGCCGAGCTTGACCGCGCGTTCGAGCAGGTCGATGGCCCGGTCGTGTTCCTCCAGCACCGCGAACGTGCACGCCGCGTTGTAGAACACCATCGGCTCATCTTCGCTCGATCGCAGTGCCAGGTTGGCCCACTCGATCGCCTTGGCCTTGTCGCCCATCGCCGCGAAATTCGCGGCCCCCATGTAGCGGGCCCGGGCATCGTCGGGGTTCACGCTGAGGGCGCGTTCGATCAACTCGATCGCGCGATGGCGGGATTTGCGTTCGTCCTCCTTGCGGCCCATCTCGCTGTAGGCCTGGCTGAGGTAGACCAGCGGCAGGTAGTCGGCGGGACTGACTTCGGCGGCGCGCAGGTACAGCCAGGCGGCTTTCTGGAAGTTGCCCAGCGAGCTGCAGATCATGCCGTACAGGAAATAGGCTTCCAGCAGGTTCGGGTTGAGCATCATGGCCGTCTCGAATTCCCGCTCGGCCTGCTTGAACCGCTTGCTGACGTACAGCGCCAGGCCGCGCGAGGCATGCGCCTCGGCCGAGTCCGGATCCATCTGCAGGGCTCGCTCGCTGGCTTCCATGGCCTGCGCCACGTGTGCCGGGTTCGCATCCAGGAAGCGATGCCGCATGACGTACGCATCCGACAGGCCGGCCCAGGCCGCGGCGTACTTCGGATCCCGTGCAATGGCGCGCTCGTACATATCGATGGCGCGCAGCGAATCGCGCCGGTTCCACGCATAGAAATATTTGCGCCCGCGCAGGTAGTCGTCATAGGCCTGCACGTCGGCGGTGGCGACGTACTGGATCGCGCGGCGCTCCTTCGGCGACAGGGTGACCTTCAGCGCGTCGACGATGCTCTGGGCGATGTCGTCCTGGATGGCGAACACGTCGCGCAGTTCGCGGTCGTATGTCTCGGCCCACAGAGTCGAGTCCGACGCCACGTCGATCAGCTGCGCGGTGAGGCGCACCCGGCTGCCCGCCCGGCGCACGCTGCCTTCGAGCACGGTGCCGACGTCCAGCTTGGCCGCGATCGTCGGGAGGTCGATCTCCTTGCCCTTGAAGAAGAACGAGGAGGTCCGCGAGGAGACTTTCAGCTGCGGCAGCTTGGTGAGCAGGCTGAGGATCTCCTCGGCGATGCCGTCGCTGAAATATTCGTTCTCCACGTCGCCGCTCATGTTGACGAACGGCAGCACCGCGATGCTGCGCCGGTCGCGGTCGCCATCGGCCATGCGCGATGGCCGGACAACGTCGCCCCTGGCAACGGCAATCTCCGCGGGATCCTTCGCAGTGACGCCGGCGATCAGGCGATAGCCCAGGCCGTGCACGGTCTGGATGTAGCGCGGCTCGGACGCTTCATCGCCGAGCTTCTGGCGCAACAGCGAGATGACCCGGCTCAGCGATGCCGGGGTGACGCACTTGTGTCCCCACACGTGTTCCAGCAGATCGTCGTGCTGGATCAGTTCGCCCGGATGGGTCACGAACTGCAGCAACACCGAATACGCCTTCGGTTCCAGTTCGAGCTCGTGGCCGTCGCGCAACACGCGGTGGGCCGCCGGCTCGACGCGGATATCGCCGAACGCGTAGTCCATGCGCGGACTGTTCGATTCAGTGGCCACCGGGCCGCAATATCACAGCGAAGGTTAAGGATGGATCGAACTGGCCGGCGATGGTGGCGGTGGCGAAAAGCGAACCCGGCGCAGCAAGTCCCTGAAGATCAGGCGCGCGTGGGTGTGGGCGCCAATGCGGGGCGGGCGGGGTAGGCCATTAGTCATGCACGCGCGTAAATGCCGCAATGGTCGCATGCGTTTATCGCGGACCACTCGTTGGATCGCTATATCGCGAGCAGGTAGTTGCAGAGCCCTCGACCAAATGGAATGACCCGCCGGAAATCCTCATGGAATCCACGCGGATTCCTCCGAAGTTCCTCAAGCAAGTGCGCTGGCCGCCGGCCGAAAATCATCCCACGGACATTGGCGTCCGTCGGGAGGCTTCCATGAAACATCTGATCAATGCCACCACACTTGCATTCGGTCTTGTTCTTGCCGGCGGCGCCAGCGCAGCCCAGGACCAGACGCAGGCCACCAACCTGCGCGATGTCACCGTCACCGCGGTGCCGGGCCAGTACGAAACCTACGTGGCCAACCTGCATACGGGCTACACCTTGCACGCCCTTGTCGGCAACACGCACAGGCAGTACGTACAAGCACGACAGGCAGCCGACCGATCGGAGGCGATGCGTATGAGCGGCACGCCCGTGACGCATATCGCCGTCGCCATCGACAACTCCGCAGGCCCGGGCGTGGCGAAACAGATCCAGGTAATCGACCCCGCCCGGAACACGGTTTCCATCGTCAACGTGTACTGCAAGCGTGCGACGCCCTCGGGAACCGCACGTTGCGCTTTGGCGCCCCGGCTGATGCAAGGCGGCAACGAGGGCCAGCGCGTGGCATCGACGCAGCCAGCCTACCCGCAGGTCGCAGAGGTGAATCTGCGTGACTGAGCAGGATGTGCATGAAAACGCGCCGGATGCACTGATCGTACGGAGCTGGTGACTCCCCCACTTGCCGGCCCGCCCGAAAAACCGGGGCAGACTCGACCACCCACTCGAGTGCTGCCCCGGCCGGTCATGAAGACGCCTTCGCCTGACGCCATGGCCGGGTATCTCGACTCAAACCGCATACCCTAACTCGCGCAACGGCAGCCCATATGTTTCTGCCAGTTTCCGGTTTCCCTCGCGGTAGAGATCGCCCAGCCTTTCCGTCCACCCGGCAGGAAATTCGACCTGTTGCGCGCCGCCGCGCCTGAGCAATCCACCGCCGAGGGTGCGCACCCCGCCTGGCAGGCGCGCAGCCATGCGGCCGGCGGCGGGAAAGCGTTTGCACAGGCGGTCGTAGAGGACGAATCGCCCGGTCTCCTGCGCGTGGGTGCGCCGGTTGCCCAGCAACTGACGCGTGGTGGCGGCATCGATCCCCAGGATGGCCGACAGACGGTCGGCGAAAGCCTGGTGGTCGGCCGCCCACAGCTCCAGCGGCAGGATCGCGATGCGTTCGGCACCAAACAGCGTGCCGTAAATTTCGATAGTGCGCTGGTAGTCCGCAACGCCAAGCACGCCGGCGGGACGATTGCGGTAGGCATGTTCCAGCCAGGCGGCAAAACCCACGTGCCTGTCGGCATAGGGCGCCGGAACGTTGACGAGCACCCTGCCGTGACGGCCATAGAAGGACCGGATCATGTCCTCCTGGCGCCGGATGGTGAACAGGATCCGTGCCTCCGGAAAATGGCGATGCAGCCGCCGGGCAACGCTCGCGGTCAGGCGCGGATCGGCCGTGAGGGTCTCGTCGGAAAGGAGCGGTACGCGGCCGCCGGGGCAGGCTTGGAGCGCCATGGCCAGCGCGCTGCGCAATTCCTGCGGATCGTCATCGAAGCCTTCGATCCGTCGCAGCGCCTGCGAAAGGCGCATATCCACGCCCGCCCTGTGAGGATGGCCTAGCGCATGGATCCCGGGATGGACGAAGAACAGGAACTCCTGCAGCGATGTCGTCCCCGTCTTGATGAACCCGGGATGGATGATCATGGCGCCGGTCTCCAGCAGACGCCCCGGATGCTAGATCGTCCGGGGTATGCCGGGAACTGCCGGGCTCCCTTGAACGGGCGGCTCAGTTACCGATGCGCCGCCAGACCGAGACGGGCACGTCGCCGTCCGGACGCGGCGGCACCTGGTAGCTGAGCGTGTCGCCTTGCACCTCGAAGGCGCGGCGTTGTTCCTGCCCCTCCCAATTGGGGAAGGAGGCGCCTTCGATATGGAACACCAGCTGGTGCCGGCCCGGCTCGACCGCGACCGTGCCGTAGTGGGTGCTCGCACCCATCACCGCCGCCCGGTATTCCTGCGCGGTGGCCTTGGCCTTGCTCGGGTTGGCAAAGCGCGGGCGATCGGCGCGGTAAAGCTGCAGCGAGTAGTGTCCCGTGCGGTCGATCAGCAGCAGGCCCTTCGGCGCGTCCCCGTAGTCGTGCGAGCGCGAGCCGTCCGGATGCAGTACATCGGCTGCCACCAGTGTCCAGGTCCCGGCCAGCGAAACGTCGCCGGTGTCGGCCGCCCCTGCGCCGGATGACCAGGCCAGGCCGGGCAGCAGACAGGCGATGACGGCGAGACGGGAGAACGTGCGATGCAGGCTCATGGGGTTTTCCTCGTTTGATCGGGGGAGCTCGTGGATGAGGCCTCGCCGATCGTACGAGTTGCCTGCATGCCGAAAAATCGAATAATTCGAGGACAACACTTTCGAATTGCTTACTTATGTCGCTCCCCAATCTCGACATGGATGCGCTGCGCAGCCTGGTGGCGATCCTGCACACGGGCGGCCTGGCCCGTGCCGCGGAACGCATCGGGCGCTCACCTTCGGCGGTCAGCCAGCAGATGCGCAAGCTGGAGCTGCAGTTGGGCGAGCCGCTGTTCCGCAAGCAGGGCCGCCGCGTGGTGTTGACCGAGGCGGGCGACCGGGTCCACGCGTACGCGCGCCGCATCCTGGAACTGAACGATGAAGCGGTCCACGCGGTGCGCGGTGCGGCGATCGACGGCGTGGTGCGCTTCGGCCTGCCGGGCGACTTCGCCGAGTCCTGGTTGCCGGCGGCGCTGGGGCAATTCAGGAAGGCCTACCCGGCGGTACGGGTGGATGTGCTGGTCGAGCCGAACCGGCTGCTGCTCGAACGGCTCGATCGCGGCGAGCTCGATCTGGTGCTGGCCATGAACCAGGGCGGGCGCGCGGACGCCGAGCGCCTGGCCACGCTGCCGATGGCCTGGATCGGGCCGGCAGGAACGGTCGAGGTCGTGCGGCCGGGCACGGTACTGGATCTGGCGCTCTACCAGCCGCCGTGTTTCTTCCGGCAGGCGGGTACGGCCGCACTGGATCGGGCCGGCATCGCCTGGCGGCCGGCCTTTGTCACCGCGAGTCTGCAAAGCCTGTGGGCGGGCGTCGCCGCGGGGCTGGGCATCACCGTACGCACGGGGACCGACCTCCCGCCCCCGTTGATGCGACTGGACGAGCGCCACGGCTTGCCGCCGCTGCCGGGTGTGGATCTGTGCCTGCATGCCGCCTCCGGCCCACCTTCCGCGGCGCTGACACGGCTGCGCCAGGCAGTGGTGGAGCAGGCGCGAACGCATCTGGGTCGAACGGGTCCCCGCGGCTAGTGACCGGATGCCCGGCTCTGTCGCGCTACAGGAAAGAGAGTGCGACGCCGGTCCGGACGCCGCCCGGTCGCTTCGCTAGCGGAAGACAGCCCGGCACGTCGATTCCATCGACAACGCGGTGCCTCGGGTTACATGGGCGATCGGGGCTTTTCGCTTCGCTCCGGGCTTTTTCGTCGCCCACACGCCGCTGGGCGTAAGAAGCGATGATCCGTGTCTCTCACGTTCTGCCGATGACCAGCAAAGTTCTGCAGATCGATCTGCACGACGCCGGACGCGACGGCATTTATCGCGTCGTGCCCGACGACCCGATGACATTGGCGGACGACGCTGCCCGCGCCGGTCTGCGCCTCACGCGCATCGATCTGCGCGAGTGCGCGAGCCACGAGCGCGCGGTGCGGCGCCTGGCCGAGGCGTTCGACCTGGCGGTGTCGGGGGATGACTGGTCCGCGATCACGGCCAGCCTGCGCGATCCGGGCTGGCTGACGGCGCCGGGCTGCGTGCTGGTGCTCGATCATGCCGACGTCCTGCGCGCCGAGGCGCCCGACGTCTACGCAACACTTCGCGACCGCCTGGCTGGCGTGGCCAGGGAGTGGCACGCCCGCGGCGTGCCGTTTTTCGTTTTCATGGTGTTCCCGGACAGCGAAACACTGGATGCCGCAATAGATGCCTGAGCCGGATTGACGGGGCCGGGCCCTAGCGGGCGAGCCAACGATCCCGGTCCGCAAGAGACGGTCGAAAGCCCGGCGCAGGGCGCTTCCGTTGGAGTCTTTGACGTCCCACTTTGCCGTGGCGGTTTCGGCGCCACGGCGAGCTTGCCGGAGGTATCGCATGCCGATCGACGAGGTCTGGCCCGAACTCCCTTATGACGCATGGCGGGAGACCTATGCCACGTTGCACCTGTGGTCGCAGGTGGTGGGCAAGGTCGCGCTGGCGCTGGCGCCGCCGCTCAACCACTGCTGGGGCAGCGCGCTCCACGTCACGGCGCGCGGCCTGTCCACCCGGCTGCTGCCGTACGGAGCGCGGACCTTCACGCTGGCATTCGACTTCATCGACCACGCGCTGGTGATCGACTGCACCGATGGGCAAACCCGGCGGGTGCCGCTCGAGCCGCGCAGCGTCGCCGACTTCCATCGCGCACTGATGACCGCGTTGCGGGAGATGGGCTTGGCGGTGCGGATCTGGCCGGTCTCGGTGGAGATGCCAATGCCGGTACGGCTGGACGAGGACACCAGCCATTGCAGTTACGAGCCCGCATGGGCGCACCGGTTCTGGCGAATCCTGGTGCTCATCGAGCGCGAGTTCGCGCGCTGGCGTTGCGGTTACGTGGGCAAGAGCAGTCCGGTGAATTTCTTCTGGGGCAGCTTCGACCTGGCGGTGACACGCTTCTCGGGTCGCCGCGCGCCTTCGCGCGAGGGCCCGGCGTTCGAGCGCGACGCGTATTCGCACGAGGTGATCAGCCACGGGTTCTGGCCCGGCAGCGCGCCGTTGCTGGAACCGGCCTTCTACGCCTACGCGGTACCGCCACCGGATGGGTTGGCCACGGCGCCGGTCGAGCCGCGCGAGGCGTATTTCCATCCATCGCTCGGCGAATTCATCCTGCCGTATGAAGCGGTGCGCAAGGCGTCTTCGCCCGAGGCCGCGCTGCGAGCGTTCCTGCAAAGTACGTGGCACCAGGCGGCGACGCTTGGGCACTGGAACCTGGCCGAGCTGGAGCGGCATTGACCGCGCGGGCGGACGCGACATCCGGCAACGACATGCTTCGCGCGGACGCCGGCCGCAACGTCGCGCTTTCCGGTTCCTGCACCCGCCACCGGTAAACTGGGCGACCCCCCATGGCCCCGTAGTCAATCGATGATCAACAACGACGTCCTGCGCAGCATCCGTTACATGCTCGACCTCAGCGACAACAAGGTGGTCGAGATCGCCCACCTGGCCGATCCGGCGTTCGCCCTGGAGAAAGACGACGTGCGTGCCTTCCTGCTGAAGGAAGACGAGCCTGGCTACGTGGCCTGCCGCGATGCCGTGCTGGCGCATTTCCTCGACGGACTGATCATCCATCGCCGCGGCAGGGACGAAAGCCTGCCGCGGCGGCCGGTGGAGAAGCGCGTCAGCAACAACGTGGTGTTGAAGAAGCTGCGGGTGGCCTTCGAGCTCAAGGACGTGGACATGCACCAGGTTTTCGAGGACGCGGGATTGCCCGTATCCAAGCCGGAGCTGTCGGCCCTGTTCCGCCAACCCGGGCACAAGAACTACCGTCCGTGCGGCGACCAGCTGCTGCGCAATTTCCTCAAGGGTCTGACGCTGCGCGTGCGCGGCGCCTAGGTCGCCTTCTTCAGAAGCGCTCGCCGACGGGCAGGTAGCGCCACATGCCGACGGGCATCTTCGCCAAAGGCACCTTGCCGATGCGGATGCGCCGGATCGCCACCACGTCCAGGCCGACCTGTGCGCACATGTCGCGCAGTTGCCCCTCCTGCACGCCCTTGAGCGCGAAGCGCAGGCGGATCTCGTTCTGCCAGCTGACCTTGCACGGCCGCAGCGGACGGCCGCGATAGTGCAGGCCGTGGTTGAGCTTGTGCAGGCCGTAAGGCGCGATCCGGCCGTTGACCTCGACCACGAACTCCTGCTCGATCTCGTCGCGGTCCTCGGTCAGCCGGCGCCACACGCGGCCGTCCTGGGTCAGCACCATCAAGCCGCTGGCTTCGGTGTCCAGCGGCACCAGCGGCGTCAGGCGATGGAAGTGGCGCTCGAGCAGGCGCACGCCCGAGGGATCGTCCGGCCAGCGTGTCTGCGGTTGCACCAGCCCCGCCGCGGCCTTGCGGCCCTTGATCGCGTCATGGCCGACCGGCTTGTGCAGAAGGATCGTGGCCGGTTCGACGGCTTCCAGTTGCGCGGCCGGGTCGAGCGCGACGGCTTCGGTGGAGACCGGATACGCCGGGTCCTCGACCACGCGCCCGTCCACGGATACCCAGCCGTTCTTGATGTACTGCTCGGCCTCGATGCGGGAGCACCGGACCAGGTCGGCGACGTATTTCGCCAGTCGAACCGGATCGGACATGGGTCACTGCCAGGCAATCAGGGCACCCAGTGTATCAATCGCCCACCGCGGCACTTCCACGAGAAAGCAGGCAGGTCGGTGCGGCGGCCCCGGGTCACGCGGCCACGCCGTTACACCTGCGGGCAGCCTGTGTTGCGTCCCGAAGGGCATCGCTCAAAACGCGCCTTGAACGGCTTTGATCAATCCGCGCCGCAAGGTTCGCGAAGGATCGGCCTTACGCTTCCAATTGCCAGGCAACGGTGTCCCCCGCGCGCATCGGCACGCCGGGCACGCCCCCGAAATCGAGCTCCTCGGGCACCGTCCACGGTTGCTTGCGCAAGGTGATGGTGCCGGTGTTGCGGGGCAAACCGTAGAAATCCGCGCCATGGAAGCTTGCAAAGGCTTCCAGCTTGTCCAGCGCGCCAGCCGCTTCGAAGGCTTCGGCATACAGCTCGATGGCGGCGTGCGCGGAATAGATGCCGGCGCAGCCGCAACTGCTCTCCTTGGCGTGGCGCGGGTGCGGCGCGCTGTCGGTGCCCAGGAAAAAGCTCGGATCGCCGCTGGTGGCAACCTCGACGAGCGCCTGGCGGTGGCTTTCGCGTTTGAGCACCGGCAGGCAGTAGCTGTGTGGCCGCAGGCCGCCGGCGAAAATGGCGTTGCGGTTCATCAGCAGATGCTGGGGCGTGATGGTGGCGCCGACGTGCGCCGGCGCGTCGCGCACGAACTGCGCCGCCTCGCGCGTGGTGATGTGCTCGAGCACCATGCGCAGCGCCGGGAAATCGCGCAGCAGCGTGGTCAGGTGGCGCTCCACGAACACCGGCTCGCGGTCGAACACGTCGACGTCCGGGTCGGTGACCTCGCCGTGCATGAGCAAGGGCAGGTTGTGCTTCTGCATCGCCTCGAACACGGCGTAGCAGCGGCGCAGGTCGGTCACGCCGCTGGCCGCGTTGGTGGTCGCGCCGGCCGGGTAGTACTTGACCGCGTGGACGAAGCCGCTGGCGCGGGCCTCGGCGATGTCGTGGGGCGTGGTGGCTTCGGTCAGGTAGAGCGTCATCAACGGCTCGAAATCCGCACCGGCGGGAAGGGCTGCCAGGATGCGCTCGCGATAGCCGCGCGCCAGCGCCACCGTGGAGACCGGCGGCTTGAGGTTGGGCATGACGATGGCCCGCGCGAAGCGGCGCGCGGTATGCGGCAGCACCGCGGCCAGCATGGCGCCGTCGCGCAGATGCAGGTGCCAGTCGTCGGGGCGGGTCAGCGTGAGGTCGATCGTGCTCATCGGCAAAGTTTAGCGGGATTGACGTTACGTGGAGCGCGACCGGACCAGCGCCGCGGCGCCGGGCGGACTAGTACGGATGCTGCCGGTAGAACTGCTCGAGCTGTCGATACACCTCAGGCAACTGGGCGCGCAGGTTGGCCGGCTCCTCGAAAAACTGCTCGCTGGCCACTGCGAAGAACTCGGCCGGATTCTCCAGACCGTACGGATCGATCGGCAGGGGCAGTCCGTTGCGATGGTCATCGCGCAGGCGATCCCATGCTTCGGAGAAGACGCGCGTCCACGTGCGCCGGTCCATGCGCCGGTGCAGGGGCGGGAAGCCGTTGGCATCCCCGTTGAGCATGTCCAGCTTGTGGGCCATTTCATGGATGACCACGTTGTGCCCGGGCTTCCTTCCGGCGTCGAGCACGTCCGCCCACGACAGGATTACCGGACCGCGGCCCCAGGCCTCGCCTGCCATCACGGTGCGGGTCTGGTGGACCACGCCCGCCGCGTCGGTGTGCGTGCGCCGCGGAATGAAGGCATCCGGATAGACGATGACGCTGTGCCAGCCGTCGTACCAGTCCAGGCCCAATTTCAGGATCGGTATGCAGGCGTGGGCTGCGAGCAGCACCCGGTCGGCATCGTCGAGTTCGAGCCCCTGGGTCGGCTCCAGCGACTTGCGTTCCAGGAACAACGTGGCAAGCACGCGCAGCGTGGCCTGGTCCGAAGCGCCGAGGCGGCGGGCCGGCGCGCATCGGCGCAGCGCGTCCCGCCACAGCGGTTCGGCGATGGGGCGCCGGGCGACGATGCGTCGCTCGCGCCAGTTTTTGATTTTGGCGAACATGGCCCTCCGAGATGGGGTCTTGGCCTCTCCAGGCAATCAGGGCGATGGTCGCGTTCTCAACGACTCCGGGAAAAAAAGTGCAGCGCCCGGGTTCGTGTCGATCCACCGGGGGCTGGATCGTCGTGGGAATGAGTCGCCACGGGCGAGGGCCTGCAGGGATGCGATGGCAGGCAATCGCCCGCCGACCGGGCGGTATCCCTGACCGGCGGCGCAGCAGACAGATCCATCCACCAGCGAGGAGTTTCACGATGACCATCACCATCACCGCCTTCGAACGCTCGCCCGATGGCGGCAAGGGGCTGGCGCGCGATACGCGCGTGCGCTGGGCGCTGGAAGAGGTGGGCCAGCCTTACGACGTCCGCCTTGTTTCGTTCCAGGCCATGAAGGAGCCCGCGCATCTGGCGATCCATCCGTTCGGCCAGATTCCCACCTACGAGGAGGGCGGTCTCGCCCTGTTCGAGAGCGGCGCGATCGTTTTCCATATCGCCGAGCGCCATGCGGGCCTGCTGCCGGACGATGCGGACGCCCGGGCGCGTGCGATCACCTGGATGTTCGCCGCACTCAACACAGTCGAGGCACCAATCCTCGAACTGGTCATCGCCAAGTTCGTGGAGGGCGACAAGCCATGGACCCAGGAACGCCTGCCTCTGGTCGCCGAGCGCATACGCACCCGGCTGCGCCAGCTCTCCGCCAGGCTGGGCGATGCCGAATGGCTCGATGGTGCGTTCAGCGCGGGCGACCTGATGATGGTGTCGGTGCTGCTCAGGCTCAAACCCTCGGGCATGCTCGCCGAATTCCCAAGCCTGGCCAGCTACGTCGCCCGCGGCGAAGCGCGCCCGGCCTACCAGCGGGCCTACGCGGCCCAGGCGGCGGTGGCGGCCCGGGCTGAAAAGGTGAAGGGAGGGGCCTGAGTCTCGTCCCCGCAATCCGGGAACGGCTGGCCGGCGGGGAAGGCGGCGATCCAGCAGGCGGTGCCATCGGCACCCGGATACAAAGGTGCCTACGCCGCCATGGGTCATGCCCGCGGCCAGTCCTGGACGGTCGTGAACGGTCGTCACCCCGGGGGCCGGCTACCGGCCGTGAAGAAGAGGCCAACCCACCCCTAGCCAAGGGCCGGCCGTCGCCGCGTCGCATGGCGCGACCGGCGACGTTCCTTTTCTGCGCCCGTCACGCCCATCGGCGTAAGGAAACTCCGGTCCGCGCCATGCGGGATGGATGCCCGCCCGCATTCCCTGCGGCGCGGAAGGGTGTCCTGCCCATGAGAAGCCTCACGCCATCCATGCGCGGCCTGCTGCCCGGCGAACAAGCCACGGTGCTCGCCCAGTTGCGCGAGGGCGTGATACTCACCGACCGCGAGGGGCGGATCACCTTCATCAACGAAGCGGCCGGGCAGTTCCTCGGCGTGTCGCAACTGGGCGTGCTTCCGGTCGACTACAGCCGCGTCTTTCATCTCCTTACCGAGGACGGCCAACCCTATCCGGCCGTCGACCTGCCGCTGGCGCGCGCGGTGAGGGGGGAGACGATTCCCCATGCGCGCTGGAGCATCCAGCGCGACGACGGCACCCGGCGCATCGCCGGCGGGGCCGCGCAGCCGCTCTTCGACACCGAGGGCGTGATGACCGGCGCGGTGCTCACCTTCCACGACGACACCGCGCGGGTGCAGGCCGAGCGCGCGCTGAGCGACGCCGAGCAACGCTACCGGCTTGCCACCGAAGCCACGGAGGATGCGATCTGGGACTGGAATCCCCGGACCGATCGCACGGTCTGGAACGAGCGGCTGTTCGAAGCCTACGGCCATCGGCAGACGGAAACCTCCTACGCCTGGTTCATTTCGCAGATCCACCCGGACGATCGCGGGCGCATCGATGCAGGCCTGCGGGAGGTGGTACATGAGGGCGGCGGTACCCATTGGGTCGACGAGTACCGTTTCCGCCGTGCCGACGGTACCTACGCAAAGGTGTGCGACCGCGGCACCGTGGCGCGCGATGCCCAGGGCCGCGTCATTCGCATGATCGGCGCGATGGTCGACGTCACCGAGCGCAAGCGGGCCGAACGCGCGCTGCGCCGGCGCACGCGCACACTGGAGATACTCAACCGCACCGCCGCCGAAATGGCCGCCGAACTGGACCTCCCCCAGGTCGTGCATCTGGCCACGGAGGCCGGCGTCGAACTGACCCGGGCAAGCATGGGCGCGTTTGTCTCCGAAACCGTCGACGAGGCGGCTGGCGACACCCGGCTGTGTGCACTGGCCGGCATCGATCGCGATGCGTTCGGCAGCCCGTCCAGGACGTGCGTGGCGGAATTGTTCGGTCCGGTGATCGAGCATCGCCAGCTCTTTCGCTCGGACGACGTCACCATCGATCCACGCATCGCGCACGACGCCATGTCGGCGACGCCCGCGCCGATACGCAGCCTGCTCGCCGTTCCGGTGACATCGCGATCCGGCGAGCCGCTGGGCGCCCTGGTGTTCGCCCATCCGGAGCCGGCGCGCTTCAAGGCCCGGCATGAGCGCCTGATGGCCGGCGTGGCCGCGCACGCTGCGATCGCGATCGACAACGCACGACTGCTGGCCACCGCCAAGCGCGAAGTGGAGGAGCGCCGCATCGCGCAGGAGCGCCTGCGCGAACTGAACGAAACGCTCGAGGCCCGCGTCGAGGCGCGCACCCGCGAGCGTGACCGCGCCTGGGCCATGTCGCGCGACCTGCAACTGGTGATGGACGCCACCGGCATCATCCTTGCGGCGAACGAGGCATCCGACATCCTGGGCTATCGGCCTGACGAGCTGATCGGGCGCAGCGCCGAGGCGTTCGTGCACCCGGATGACGTGGCCATCCATCTGGAAGCGATGTCGATGGCCGCGCTCGATCGGTTCCCTCCCGAGGAGATCCGCTGCCTGCACAAGGACGGCGGCTATCGCTGGCTGTCCTGGGTCAAGTCCGCCGACCATGGCGTGCTCTACGCCAGCGGGCGCGACGTCACGCAGCAGAAGGAACAGGCCCAGGCGCTTGTCGCGGCGGAAGAGGCCCTGCGGCAGAGCCAGAAAATGGAGGCGGTCGGCCAGCTCACCGGGGGCATCGCGCACGACTTCAACAACATGCTGGCGGTGGTCATGGGGTCGCTCGACCTGCTCAAGCGGCGCGTGGGCGACAACCCCCGCGCGGTCCGGCAGATCGAGAGCGCGACCGATGCGGCCGGACGTGCCGCCCTGCTGACCAAGCGGCTGCTGGCCTTTTCCCGCCAGCAGGCGCTGAATCCGCAGCCGATCGATCCCAACCGGCTGGTCGGCGAGATGTCGGAGCTGCTGCGCCATTCGATCGGCGCGGGCATCCGCCTGCACACGACGCTGGCAGACGGGCTGTGGCGCACCCGGGTGGATGCCAACCAGCTGGAGAACGTGCTGCTCAACCTGGCGGTCAACGCGCGCGATGCCATGCCCGATGGTGGCTGCCTCACCATCGAGACGGGCAACGTGCAGCTGGACAGGCACTATGCCGCTGCCAACGGCATCCGTGCTGGCGACTACGTCGTCATCGCCGTGACCGACAACGGCAGCGGCATGCCCGCCGACGTGCTGGCGCGCGCCTTCGATCCCTTCTTCACGACCAAGGACGTCGGCAAAGGCACCGGCCTGGGATTGAGTCAGGTGTACGGGTTCGTGCGGCAATCCGGCGGCCACGTGAAGCTCTACTCGGAGCCGGGGCATGGCACCACGGTCAGGATCTATCTGCCGCGGCTGCGCGAAGAACCTTCTACAGGCTGGATTGCCGAGGACGATGCGGCCACCGCGCCCGGCGGGCTGCAGGAATTGATCCTGGTAGTGGAAGACGAACCGTCGGTGCGCCAGTTCAGCGTCGATGCGCTGGAAGAGCTCGGCTACCGGGTGCTGCAGGCCGACGGTGCGCCGGCCGCGTTGCGGTTGCTCGACCGGCACCCGGATGTCGCCCTGTTGTTCACCGACATCGTCATGCCCGAGGTCAACGGACGCAAACTCGCCGACGAAGTACGCCATCGCCGGCCGGAGCTGCCGATCCTGTTCACCACCGGCTACACCCGCAATGCGGTCGTCCATCAGGGCGTGCTCGATCCGGATGTCGAACTTCTCGGCAAGCCCTTCACCATCGACGAGCTGGCGCGGAAGGTGAGGGCGATGCTCGATGGAGGCGAGTGACTGCAGGGCGCGCGTCGCCCGTGCGGTGGGGTATCGACCGACCCCGCTTCCAATCACGCGATAATCCCAGGCTCCTTCGCCACGCCCAGCGCCGCATGTCCATCGTCCTCACCGACTTCGCCCTTCCGCGATTGTTCCCGCGCGAGCCTCGCCGCAACACGATCCAGGACTGCACGCCCGAGGCGTTCGAGCGCCACCTCGACACGGTCCCCCCGCTGAAGGTGCTCGACGGCTATGCGCCGTTCTGCAAGCTGCACGTGCATCGCAACTGGACGTCCACGCGCTGCCTGGCGGTGCCGGTCACCGACGCGAACCGGCACCTGCTGCGCTCGGACTACGAAGCGCGCACCCGCGACGAACTGCCCGTGCTGGTGCGCTGGTTCGAGGGACTGGAGCCGCCCGTGGCCGGCTACCTGATCCCGATCCTCTACAGCCGCGAACAGCTGGCGAAGGAGGGCACGTCGATCGCGGCCGACTGGGGCGTGGTCGGCTGCATGTACACCGCCGAGCCGGAAGAAACGCCGATGGCCCCGATCACGATGATGCGCAATGCATTGGGCGTGGAGGAAGGTGGCTCCGGCGTGCCGCTGGATCGGGAAGCCTATCGTCGCAGCGTTGAGTTCTGGCGCACGCACGCCAACTGGCGGGGGTAGCCGACGGCGGTACGGATGCAGCTGCGCGGCTATGGCTCGCCGTCCCGGGACGGTACGCTTCGGATTCCCTGCGGACCCATCGATATGGCAAGGAAGAAAGGCATTTTCCGATTCGACGCAAGGCTGTTGCGCCCGGCGCAGCCGCATAATGCGTCCTGGGCGTTCGTGGTCCTTCCCGAAGAAGCCAGCGCGCGATTCCCGCGGCGGGGAAGGACGACCGCGGAAGGCACGATCAACGGGCAGCCGTTCGAGGCCACGCTGGAGCCGGACGGCCGGCTGAGCCATTGGTTCAGGGTGGATGCGGCGCTGTGCAAGGCCGCGGGCGCGGGCGCCGGCGACATGGTCGCGCTGGAGATCGCGCCGGTCGCCAAAGAACCGGAGCCGGAACTTCCGCCAGACCTGCGCCAGGCGCTGGAAGACGCGCCCGAGGCGTTGGCGACCTGGCAGGGCACCACCACTTTGGCGCGCGTGGACTGGATCCACTGGCTGACGTCGGCCAGGCAATCCGCCACCCGCGCCAAGCGCGTCGCCGACGCCTGCGACATGCTTGCATCGGGCAAGCGACGGGTGTGTTGCTTCGACCCGTCCGGTTACTACAGCAAGGCGTTCGCGGCGCCGGAACCGGCGGGCGAGCCGTAAGCGGATACCCGCCGCGGGCGGCAGCGCCGGCTACCTCCCGGGCGGCGGGTTCGCTCCCTGCACACCAAGGCTAGCGCACGGGCTGGACCCGGATGATCTTGGGCTTGTGGTTGTGGGTCCTGGGTTTGTGGCTGGCCGGCGAGGGCTTCACCAACCCGAAGTTGCGCAGGCGCCTTTCCATTTCCGGATCCTCGGCCGCGCCTTTGAACTGGGTCGTGATCAACCACAGGTAGATCTCCGCCTGCGCCCGCTCGGCCTCGATCTCTTCTTTGCGGATTTCCGCAGGCGTCTGCTTGCGATGGGGTGGCAGCTTCTGTCGCGCCAGGACATGGACCGCCTCGTGGACCAGTTCACCTGTCGTCTGGATGATCTTCCCGCCGAAATCGCTGTTGATCCTGATGTAGGAGCCGTCCCAGTCCGCCCTGCCGCCTTCCAGGGTTCCGCCGTAGGTGATTCTCCCGGTGTCATTGAGCTTTTTGAGGACTTTCACGATCTCCTTGCCCTTGGGCGTCTGGCCCAACGGAGAGGTCTGGATCTTGGCGATGTCGTCCCCGAACATGGCTTTCATGGCTTCGTCGGCGAGGGGTGGTGCTGTTCCCATGGCGGGTTCCTTCCTTCCGGTGGGTGAGGGGGCGCGATGGAGCGCGTCGAGGATGGCATCTTCCGCGTGCGCCAGCCCAGGGTCGTGTGCTTGAAGTCGTGGTCGGCGCCGATCGGTAGCTCCCGCTCGCCGCAGGCGGGCAAACCCTGGCCGCCCCGGCTGCATGGCCCTGGAACGGCGTAGGCTTCGCGCATCCGGTGGCTGGAGGAGCGCACGCCATGCAGATGCCCGGCAACGACAGGCGGTTCGGTCAGGATATCGCCGCGCTTTACCAGGAGCTCCTGGTGCCGCTGATCTTTGCGCCGTATGCCGTGGATCTCGCGACCCGGCTTGCGCGGCTGCCGGTGGCCAGCGTGCTGGAACTGGCGGCGGGCACGGGCGTCGTGACGCGCGAACTGGACTCGCGCCTGCCGCCGGGCGTGCAACTGGTCGCCACGGATCTCAACGAGACCATGCTGGCCGTGGCGCAGAAGCAGGGCATGTCCAGGCCCGTGCTCTGGCGCCAGGCCGATGCGATGGCGGTGCCGTTCGGCGATGCGTCCTTCGATGCCGTGGTGTGCCAGTTCGGGGCGATGTTCTTTCCGGATCGGGCGCGCGCGTTTGCCGAGGCGCGCCGGGTGCTGCAACCTGGCGGCACGCTGTTGTTCAACGTGTGGGACCGCATCGAAACCAACGATTTCGCGCAGGTCGTCCAGGACGCCGTTGCCGGGCTCTTTCCCGACGATCCGCCGCGCTTCCTGGAGCGCCTGCCGCACGGGTATTTCTCCGGGTCGCAAATTGCGCGTGACCTGGCCGAGGCCGGGTTTGCCGGGAATCCCGTGATCGAAACCGTCGCCGCCGACAGCACGGCCGACACCCCCGCCATCGCTGCCGTGGCGTACTGCCAGGGCACGCCGTTGCGCAACGAGATCGTGGCCCGCGATGCGTCGCGACTGGAAGCGGCGACCGAAGCGGCCGCGGCGGCCATCGGCGCGCGGTTCGGCGCCGGCCCGGTCACCGGCCGGATCCAGGCGCTGGTGGTGCGTATCGAGCGTTGATGGATCGGCATCACGTTCGAGCCGGCTGGCAAAGGCGGTTGACCGGGATCAAGGCGGGAAAGCGCGCGCAACCGGACCATGCGCGGGCCGGCAGTTGCCGGGATCCCCCATTGGAGCCCCACGATGCAATTCGAACTGTCCACCGCCCACCACGATGCGGGCCTACTCACCACTGCCGTTCAGGCGTTGGATCCCCACGCCACGGTCGTGCTGGATGCCGGACGCGGTCGCCTGGAAGTGCTGGCCAGCGCGAGCAGCGCCCAGGTCCTCGACGCGCTGCTTGGCATCGGTTGCGTGGCCAGGCCGCTGGAGAAAGAGGTGCACATCAGCGGTGGAAGCACCTGTTGCGGCCACTGCGGCTAGCAGTAACGCGGCGAGGCGACAGCCGGCGTCTGGAACAATGGGCAGGCCGCATCCTGCGGTCCGCGCAGGCGGTTCTGCATGACGAACATTGGCCGCATCCCATGACGAGCTGGCGACGGCCATCGCGGTGAACCGGGTGGTTCAGGGAGTGGTCGCTTCGGTACGGGAATGCCTGCCGTGACGTGACCGGTCGACCGGGCGCGTCACGTCAAGGGGGGCGAGGAGGTGGAAGAGGGGCAGCGCTCCGGCTGGGGGATGGGGCGGGGGTCTCGCTTGCCATCGGCATGGTTCGGCAGGGTCTCGCGCGCATCCGCGCCGCGCTGCCGGCACCATCCCTCTTCCACCTGCGTGTTATGGGCCGGCGCGGAGCGGCGGATGTTGACCTCGATCAATTCGGACCGAGACCTTCGAGCGCCCGGGGCGTGTCGAGCAGCGTCACGCCGGGCGTGCCGCGCAAATGCCCGCGCAGCCAGTAACCGTGTTCGGCGCCGACGAGGACGACGATGCGCCGCCCCGGATTCTCCCGTGCCGCACGCTGGACGATCTCCAGGAAATGCCCGTTCCAGGCTTCCCATCCGGTGTGCTCGGCCGGCCCCATCAGCGCTTCCTGCAGCGCGTGCTTGGCGCGCAGCGCCTCGTCGGTGACGCGATCATTGACGGCGGCGGGCGACGTCCAGCGCGCCTTCAGCACCGTGTACAAGCCATCGACGTATTGGCCGAACGCCTTGGCCTGCGCCGGCTCGCGCTCGTTGAAAGCCATGGTGTTGGCGCGATAGGGCGCGAGCAGCGTGTCGTACAGCGGCTCGGCCGGCTCCATCGCGTAGACGCGCAAATGGTGGCGATCGATGAGCGGATAGATGACGGAGGGATATTCCTGCTTGGTCTTCTCCGGCGGCCGGGCGGTGAGGTCGTCCGGCTGCAGCTCGACACACAACACGTCCGGCTTGAGGTGTTCGATGGCGCGGCCGAGCGCCTTGTTGTCGTAGGCCGGCACCTCGGCATGCATCTGGTGCAGCGTGTCCAGCACGACCACCTTCGCCGGCGAGGTTTGTGCCACCGACGTCATCGGCAGAGTCACCAAGGCACCAAGAATCAGCCACCAACGCATTGCACGCTTCCGTAGTTTCGGGGTGCGTCAAGGTAGCGGGTGGCGTGCGGTCGCCGCAGTGCCGGAAGCCACGCGTCGGCGGGGCATGCGCCGGTATCCGATGCCTGGGAGGGCGGAAATGGGTCGCGCCGCACAGCCTGTTGATCTTCCGGTCACAGGGCGTAGTCATCGGCCGACAGACAGGCGCTAGATGCCGCGGCAAGCTTCGCTTTCGTAACCAAGCCAGGAGTTGCCATGGAACGCATCAGGATGACCGTCATCGCATTTGCTCTTTTCGCTTGCGTCTCGGCTGCAGGAGCGGTTGAGCGGCCGAGTGATCCGCTCCGGAACAATGCCCCGAAGGGGGTTGCTGAGGCTTTCTATGCATGCGTCGATCACGCGAACTTCAACGAGATTGAAGAGGCCTACTGCACGTCGCAAGAGCGTACACGGCAGGAAAAACGACTCAATACCTCCTATCAGGCTTTGCTGCGAAAGCTGAATGGAGGTCAGAAGAAGCGTCTCGTCGAAGCAGAGCGCGCCTGGATCAAGTTGCAAGACGCCACGGGGCCATTCGAGGAATCGCTTTACGGTCACGAGATCATCGACAACCTCCAATTGGCCCAAAACGAACTTTTTGCCGTCACGCGCCGTGCCGATCAGCTGGACGAGTACCTGGCGGTCGCCAGTGGTCTTTGACCATCGTTCTTGATTGCGTTGAAGGAGTAACGGCATGCAAGGACCTGACACGCACGACATCGATGCAATCGCCGGCGCCATGTATTTTGTCGTCGGGCGTGCTACCGAAGGCGGCCCTCATCCCTACCGGCTGTCCATCGCTGGCATTACGCAGCAGAGAGGCGACGAGTATTGGGGAATGGCGGAAAAGGTGATCGCGAACAGCGGTTACTCGCTAGGGGCAATCCAGATCGACCTTGGTCAACGTGGGACGTGGCCGCTGGGTGCAACGGAAGATGGACCGCTTAAGCCTGGTCAATCCACTTATGTGGATGCCCTCATCGCGCAGGCAGCAAAGTACGCCGAGGCGCATCGCTTGGAATTCACTTCGGACAGGGCGCAACTTCGTGAGCAGCTCTTGACCCATGGCAATGGGAAAGGGCACCACAGTGCGCTGCAATTCATGGACTCCGGAACCCGCGACAGCTTTAACGCATGGGCGGGATCCGAAGTAGGGAGTCAATGGATCCACAAGAATGTCGACTACCCACAGGTTCGCAATGCGGCCCAGCAGGCGCTGGATCTTCTGGACGCCGTCGGTAAGAACATTCCCGAGAACCGTCGGTTCGAAACACTGGCGCTCCTCACAAAGACTGCCAATCAAAGGCCATCGGAAATGGCCGAGTTCCGCAAGCTTCTCTCGGGCGGTGGCGGTTACGAAGATCTTGTGGCCAGAGCTCAAGAGATAGCGAGCCACCATCGCGGATACGCGGGCGCCGCGGCTGTCGCATCTGCGGGCCGTTACCTCAAGGCTTACGATGATCCGGCGAAAGCCGCCGCGCTTGCTCGCGCGCAAACCAAAGTGGGAAGCGCGGACTTCAATCCCGCAGACTTTTCCAGTGATCAGGATTTGCAGGTCGGATTGAGAGCCATCGGCCAAGGTCGTCCTGTGCACGTCCTCCGCCAAGGCTCCCACGGGGAGGAAGTCATCTCTCTGCAGACCGAGCTTGCCGGGTTGGGCATCACCGATGCCCGCGGCCACGGGTTGAAACCGGATGGCGATTTCGGCCCGAGCACCCGGCAAGCTGTCGTCGCGTTCCAGCAAGCGCATGGCCTGAAGGCTGACGGTCGCGCGGGCCCGACGACGCTCGGCATCCTGGGAGAGGCCATCCGGCAACAAGCCGCGAGCCTGGCCGATCGCAGCCATCCAGGGCATCCGCTGTTCTGCCAGGCGCTGGAAAAGGTCCATCTGATCGATGCGAAGTGTGGGCGCACGCCAGACGAGCTGTCGAACAACGTGGCCGGTTCACTGGCCGTGGCGGCGCAGGCGCACGGGCTCGTCCGCATCGACCACGTGGTGCTGGGCGAGAACGCCACGCGCGCTTTTGCCGTGCAGGGGGCGCTCGATTCGCCGTTCAGGCGATTTGCGGGTGTGGACATCCTGCAGGCGGTTGCCACGCCGCTTGCGCAAAGCAGCGCAGCCTTCCTTGCAGCGCCCCGGCCGCGCGCGGAGGAATCGCTGGCGGCGCTACCTCAACAGACGCTCTCCCCGCCCGCGCTGCAGGACGCCCATCGCTAGCAAACTGTTGCTTTGGATGGCGGAGGCGAAAGGGAGGGGCGGATAAGGTTTCATCCGGCCATTCCTATCCTTGGTAGTCGCTAAGCGATACATCGCAAGGCGAACGGTCGATGCGCAAGCCGTCGCAGCCGGCCGGCAAGAACCTGCGGCGCCGATTGCTGCTAAGTTCCGAGGCTGTCCATACGCCTGCCGGAGGTCTTCCATGTCCCGTGTCGCTCTCGCTGGTTCACCGGTCGCCGCGCACCACAGGCCATGGCGTCTCGCGCTGGCCGTATCGATGGCCCTTGCAGCCGGCGTGGCCAGTGCCCAGCAAACCTCGAGCGCCCACGTGCCACCGCCCCAGGACACGCCTTATCCGGGCACGGTCGAGATCCACGTCGATGCGGGCGACACCCGACAGGGCATCTTCCGCGTCCACGAGACCCTGCCGGTGCAGGCCGGTGCGCTGACGCTGCTGTATCCGCAATGGATCCCCGGCGACCATTCGCCGAGCGGTCCGGTCGCGATGCTTGCCGGCCTGAAGCTCAGCGCCGGTGGCAAGGCGATCAAGTGGACGCGGGACGAATACGACGAGTACGCGTTCCATGTCGACGTGCCGGCTGGCGTGTCCACGATCGATGCGGATTTCCAGTACCTGTCCAGCCGCGATGGCGGCTACGAAATGACCGACCGCATGCTGGACCTGGAATGGAACAAGATGGCGCTGTACCCGGCCGGCCATTTCTCGCGCGGCATCACCTTTGCGCCCAGCGTGACGTTGCCGCACGGCTGGCAGTTCGGCAGCGCCCTGGAACCGGCCGGCCAGGCGAAGCTGTCCTCCTCGGGCGACACCACGACCTTCAAGCCGGTGCCGTTCAACACGCTGGTCGATTCGCCGATCTATGCGGGCCAGTACTTCAAGCGCGTCGACCTTACGCCGAAGGGTGGCGCGCCGGTGCACCTGGATGTCGTCGCGGATGCTCAGAAATATCTGGAGATAACCCCCGAACAGCTGCAGGCGCACCGCGCGCTGGTGGCTGAGGCGGCGACGCTGTTCGGCTCCCACCACTACGACCACTACGACTTCCTGTTCTCGCTGTCGGACCAGTTGGGCGGCAACGGGCTTGAACATCACCAGTCCAGCGAGAACGGCCTGGAGTCGGACTACTTCACCGCGTGGAGGGAGGCCGCGCCCGGGCGCGACCTGCTCGCACACGAGTACACCCATTCCTGGAACGGCAAATTCCGCCGGCCGGCCGACCTGTGGACGCCCAACTTCAACGTGCCGATGGGCGACTCGCTGCTGTGGGTGTACGAGGGGCAGACGCAGTACTGGGGTTATGTGCTCACCGCGCGCGCCGGTCTGTGGACGCCCGAACAGTTCCGTGACGCACTGGCCATGACGGCCGCCAACTATGACCGCAACCGCGTGGGCTTCCACTGGCGCACGCTGGAGGACACCACCAACGACCCGACGGCGGCCCATCGCACCGGCCTGCCATATCGCAGTTGGCAGATGAGCGAGGAGTACTACAGCGCCGGGCAGATGATGTGGCTGGAAGTCGACGCCAAGCTTCGCGCGCTGACGCACGACAAGAGATCGCTGGACGACTTCGCGCGCGCGTTCTTCGGCGTGGACAACGGCAGCTTCGTGACGAAGACCTATACCTTCAACGACGTGGCGGCGGCCTTGAATGGCGTGGCGCCGTACGACTGGGCGGGCTTCCTGCGCGCGCGCGTCGATACGCTCGATCCGCCGCTGCTCGATGGCCTGGAAGGCACCGGCTGGAAGCTGGTCTACACCGACCAGCCGAGCGACTACGAAAAGCAGTACAACAGCCGGCCGCAGTCGCCCCGGCATCTGTACAACTTCGCCTGGTCGATCGGCCTGACGCTGGACGATCATGGGCAGGTCAACGACGTGCGCTGGGACGGTCCGGCCTTCAAGGCAGGCGTCAGCACTGGTGCCACCGTCGTCGCCGTGAACGGCAAGGACTATTCGACCGACGCGCTGAAGAGCGCGATCACCGCGGCGAAGGACGGCAACACGCCGATCCAGCTCATGCTGAAGTTCCAGGGCGGCTACCGCACCGTGCCGGTGGATTACCACGGCGGCCTGCAGTATCCGCATCTGGTGCGCGTCGAGGGCACGCCGGATTACCTGAGCCAGATCATCAGGCCGCGCACGAAATAGCAGCCTCGCAAGCGGTTGCCTGGCCGACTCTGAAGGCGGGACGGCCCGGCCCGCCTTCAACATGGCATAACCGACCGCGATCTACCCTGCCGCCATGAAAGGGCGGCGGGCCTTCCTCAAGCGATGGGGCCGCATCGCGTTGGGTGCGGTCGGAGGCATGGTCGTGCGTCGCGTACCCGCGGAGAAGGCGACGGGCCCGCCGGATCACGAAAGTCGAGCGCCAGTGACCTTGTTCCTTTGCGGCGACGTGATGCTCGGGCGGGGTATCGACCAGATCCTGGCCCACCCTTCCGATCCCGCGCTGCACGAAGGTTACGTACATGATGCGCGCGGGTACCTCGCGCTGGCCGAGCGTGCCAGCGGGCCGATCCCGCGGAAGGTCGCCGCCGACTACGTCTGGGGCGAGGCGCTGGCGCAGTGGCGGGCGCGCCGGCCGGCGCTGCGCATCATCAACCTGGAAACCAGCATCACGCGGTACGAGCGCGCCTGGCCGAAGGGCATCAACTACCGCATGAATCCGGCCAATGTCGATGTGCTCGCGGCCGCCGGCATCGACTGCTGCGAGCTGGCGAACAACCACGTGCTGGACTGGGGTTACCAGGGGCTGGCGCAAACCCTGGCGGTGCTGCGGGCGGCGAAGATCGCTGTCGCCGGGGCGGGCGAGCGGTTGGCAGCGGCGCAGGCGCCCGCAGTGCTGCCGCTGCCCCACGGTCGGCGCCTGCTGGTATTCGCCGCGGCCACCGATGATGCTGGGGTACCGGCGGACTGGGCGGCCGAAGCGACCCGCGGGGGCGTCTGGCGCCTGCCGGACCTTTCGGCGCAAACGGTCGCGCACATCTCGACCGAGTTGGCCCGGCACCGACGGGAGGGCGATCTGGTGGTGTTCTCCCTCCATTGGGGCGGCAACTGGGGTTACGAGATCGCCGCGGCGCAGCGTGCGTTCGCCCACGCGCTCGTCGACGAAGCGGGCGTGCATCTGCTCCATGGCCATTCCTCGCACCACCCCAAGGCGGTCGAGGTGCACCACGGGCATCTCGTGCTGTACGGCTGCGGCGACTTCCTGAACGACTACGAAGGCATCGGCGGCCACGAGGCTTTCCGCGGGGAACTTGGCCTGATGTATTTCCCTCAATTGGAGACCGCACACGGGCGTCTGTGTGAACTGGCGCTTGTGCCGACCCATGTGCGGGCCTTCCGCATCCAGCAGGCGACGCCGCAGGACCGACGCTGGCTGCTCGATGCGATGCGCCGCGAATACGGGCGCATGGGTTGTGACATCCAGGAGAACCCTGATGGCACTTGGGCGTTGGTGTGGTGATGGGAAGGTCGTGCGTTTTTGCGTGCCAGTGCACAGTACCGATGTAGGAAAAACCTGATCGATGCGCGGCTTGCCAGTGCCTTCACGAGAGGTGAAACACGCTTCACACAATTGGGCCGTCGACTCTCTGGACGGCAGTGCAGTGGTATCCCCGGCCACCGGTTCGCCTCCCCAGCGGACGAGCGCCGATACATACAGGAACCATGAATGGCCAGTTTCGTTGCTCGCGTAAAAAAAATAAGAAGAGCCATCGTCAAGAGAATGCCCGACCCGGTCTACTACCCTTACAGGTATTTCCAGATCTACGGCCGGGTCGGAAACCTCGCGCAGCCCAAACGGTATTCGGAAAAGATCTTCCACCGGATGTGGCACCCGCTGCCTGACTTCACGCGGCTTGCCGACAAGGTGGCGGTGCGCAGCTACATCGCCGATGCGGTGGGCGAGCAGTACCTGGTACCGGCCTTCTTTTCCTGCGACGAAGTCGCCCGCGAGACCTTCGACACGTTGCCCGACACCTTCGTCATGAAGGCGAACCACAGCGCAGGACAGACGCGAATCGTCCTGGACAAGGGGAACGAGGACCTGGACATGTTGGCCGACCTCGCCAACGGATGGCTCAAATCGGACTTCTCGATACGGCAGCGCGAAAAGCACTACCAGAAGATCCCCAGGAAGATCATTTTCGAGGAGGCGTTGCTTGGTCCCTCGGGCGAGCCGCCCGACGACTACAAGTTCTTCGTGTTCAACCCCGGTGGCGGGCAGGAACCGTTTCTTTTCGTACAGTACGTCCACGATCGCTTCAAGGACGAGATGACGCAGGACTTCTACCTGGACGATTACTCCCCCGCGCCCTTCCGCTTCCGTGGCCTCAAGTCCAGCGGCAAGCCCTTGCCGATAGTCGACGGGCTGGACGAAATGGTCAGCATCGCCAGGAAACTGGCCGAGCCGTTCGGCTTCATGCGCGTGGATTGCTATTACTACCAAAACAAGGTCTACGTCGGCGAACTGACCTTCACGCCAGGTGCCGGCATCTATGCGCTTTCGCCTCCGCATTGGGACGCGATGCTTGGAGGCAAGTTCCGCTGGCCGGAGACGGCCGGACGGGGCGGGTAACGCGCACAAAAAGAGGCGGCCTTTGCCGCCTCTTTTTTTGTGCTCGAAACGTCGGGCGCAGCGCCGGCCGCAGTGTGGTGCGCGCCTGTCGACAGGCGCACGCGGCGGGAAGGCCGGTGCGTGGCTCGAAGCTCGGCGCGCCGAGCCTCGAGCGGCGCTGCCTCAGTAGCGCGGACCGGTGTTGAGGTTGTTGCCCGTGGTTCCGCGGGTGGTGCCGAGCCCGGCGCCGGTGCCGGTGGCGATGTCCGCCGCGCCGTGGCGCTCGAAGATGGCACGGGCGCGGTCGCGTTCGGCCATGTCTTCGGTGCTTACGGTTATCAGCGCGTTCCCCTCGCGGACGCGCTCGTCGTAATGCTTGGCTTCCACCTCGGGAATGCCCATGCCGATCAGCGCGCCGACGATGCCGCCGGTCGCGCCGCCGACCGCTGCGCCGCCGAGCGCGGCCATGATCGGTCCTGCCGCGATGAACGGCCCCAGGCCCGGGATCGCCAGCGTACCGATGCCGACCAGCCAGCCCAGTCCGGCACCGACGCCCATGCCCGCGACGCCACCGGTGGTCGCACCTTCCGGCGCCTTGGTGTTGTGTTCGGTGGCGAACTCCCGCGTGCCGCGGCGGTTCTGCATCAGCACGGAAATGTCGTTGTTGGAAAAGCCGGCGTCCTTCAGGTCGTCGACGATGGCCTCGGCCTTGTCCTGGTCGCGGACGGTGCAATAGACGGATGCGTACATGGCGGTCTCCTCAATCGGAATCGGTGGCGATATCGAGCTGGTTGTCGACGCGGGTCACGCCGCGCACGCTGGCGGCATCGCGCTCCACGCGCGCCTTCTCCTGTGCGTTGGCCACCGGCCCACGCAGTGTCACCACGCCGCCGTTGGCGACGACCTTGACGTTGCGCGCCTTCACCGAAAGGCCGTCGTCGTCGACGATCGCCTTGCGGACGTTTGCGACCAGGTCGACGGCATTGGAGCTGTTGGACTGGTCCATGGGCGTGGTGGAGGCGTCATTGCGGTCACGTCGGTTCAAACGTGTGTTGTCGGCATCTTCGCCGGTCACGCCACCGGCCGACTGGCTGGCCGCAGGTGATGACTGCATGGGCGTGGCCTGCTGCGCGAAAGCGCCGGTGCTTGCCGCGAGCGCTGCGAACACGCCCACGGCCAGGGGTCTGGGCAATGCGACTTTCATGCGTTCCTCCTCATTGGGAGCCATGCGGGACGGTCCCGCACTCCAGGTCCGGCCGCGAGCCGGGCCGGAAAGCCCACGCTAGGGAGTCGGCGGTAAAAGGTCCGTGTCATCGAGGTGAGCAGACTCGACGATTACGCGCATGGGCGGGCACGCGGGCGTTCACTTCGCCGCGGTCGTCTGCTATGAGTTCCCCACCCGCGCGCGGCATGGACGATCCGGTGACCACCAGCCCTTCAGCAACGCAACTGCGCGACTTCGCGCGACTGCGCCGCGTGCGCGATCGCATCGACCGCGAGTACGCGCAGCCGCTCAACGTCGAGGCGCTCGCGCGCGGTGTCCACATGTCGGCCGGGCACCTCAGCCGGCAGTTCAAGGCCGCGTTCGGCGAGTCGCCGTACAGCTACCTGATGACGCGGCGCATCGAGCGCGCCATGGCGCTGCTGCGCCGGGGCGATCTCAGCGTCACCGAGGTCTGCTTCACCGTCGGCTGCGCCTCGCTGGGCACCTTCAGTACGCGCTTCACCGAGCTGGTGGGCGTGTCGCCAAGCGTCTACCGGAGGGATGCGGCCGACGCCACCGCGGGCATGCCTTCCTGCGTTGCGCGCCAGGTGACCAAACCGATCAGGAATCGAGAAGCGCCCGATCGCGAGCCCGACCTAGCATGAGCGCTCCTTCCACACCGAGCGTCACCGCCATGGACATCACCATCCACGCCAGTTTCCTCCCGCACACCGATCCGGAAGCTTCGCTGGCTTTCTACCGCGATGCCCTTGGCTTCGAGGTGCGCAACGATGTCGGCTACAACGGCATGCGCTGGATCACGGTCGGTCCGGCCGACCAGCCGGGCACGTCCATCGTGCTGTTCCCGCCGGCGGCGAGCCCGGGCGTCACCGAGGAAGAGAAGCAGACCATCGCCGGGATGATGGCCAAGGGCACCTACGCCATCATGCTGCTGGCCACGCCGGACCTCGATGCCGCCTTCGAGCGTCTCCAGGCCAGCGGCGCGGAGATCGTCGAAGAGCCGACCCGGCAGCCTTACGGCGTGCGCGACTGCGCCGTGCGCGATCCGGCCGGGAACCTGCTTCGCGTCCAGGAACGCGCGCCGTAAGGAAGACGTCGGTGCACCTTTTGCGCACCTGTGCCGGTGGGCTGGAGCCGAAGCCCACCGGCGTGACCGGGCAACACACCTGAAGAGGACGAACGATGGCGACCATGCGCGAACAGGCCACTGCTACGGCAGGCCCCTCGCCTTCCGAACGGATCGACGCGCGGATCGAGGAACTGGGCGATTGGCGAGGCGAAACCCTCGCCCGCGTCCGCGCGCTCATCAGACACGCCGATCCGGAGGTCGTCGAGGAATGGAAATGGCGCGGCGTGCCGGTGTGGTCGCACGCCGGCATCCTCTGCACGGGCGAAACCTACAAGAACGTCGTCAAGCTGACGTTCGCCAAGGGCGCCAGGCTGGACGATCCAGCGGGGCTGTTCAATTCCAGTCTCGAGGGCAATACGCGGCGCGCCATCGACATCCACGAAGGCGAAACCGTCGACGAGGCCGCCCTGGCGGCGCTGGTGCAAGCGGCCGTGGTCCTCAACACGCGCTGACGTCGGCGCATGGCCCGGGGCGACCTGGATATCGGGCCATGCAGCATGGCCGGGCGGGAAAAGCCAAAGAGCGCTGCCTTTCGATGTCCCGCCGGTGCGGACTATCGCTCGCTTGCCGAGGGCTTCGGGCCGCCCCGATCATTACGCCTCCGGCCGCGCGTGTCTTCTTGCGCGAGGTGACGATCCAGGGACGCCGTGCGATACCGCCGTGTCGAGCACGGCTTCACTCTCCGCCACGCGGATGTCACGCCCGGCTTACCGTCGGCGAGTAGGATCGCCGCCCGGGTGCGGGAGCAGCGAGCAAACGACCTTGCTGGCGAGGGCAGGTGGCATGTGTGCCGCGCCCGAAGCTGCGCCACCGTGTACGGACCGGGCGACGCAGCCACCCGCTTCGTACAACGCCGGCCCGGGTGGCCCGCGACCCACGAGGCGCACGCGGCACCGCCCGATCCTGCCGCACTCTCCCTGGAGGGTCCTCCCATGACTCCTCGCAAGCGACTCCTGGTCGGCGCACTGGCGCTTGGCCTCTGCCTGGGTGCCGCGCCGCCGGCGCGCGCCGCGGATACCGCCGCAATGCCCGGCACGCGGGACATCGCCAGCCTGGTGCAGACGCACACGGGTTATCCGGTGAAGATGTCGGTCTACGCCACGGGGCTCAACAACCCGCGTGGCCTGAAGTTCGGGCCCGACGGCTACCTCTACGTGGCCGAGGGTGGCCGCGGCGGCAGCCACACGACCACCGCCATGGATTGCACGCAGGTGCCGGAAGTGGGGCCGTACAGCGGCAGCTACACCGGCGGGCGCATCTCGCGGATCGACCACCACGGTCACCGCATCACGATCACCAACAAGTTCCCCTCGAGCCAGACCTCCGCCCAGACCGGTTCGCTGGTCAGCGGCGTAGCGGACGTCGCCTTCATCGGCCGTACCCTGTATGCCATCACCGCCGGGGCGGGTTGCTCCCATGGCCTGAAGGGCACCTACAACGGCATCGCGCGCGTCGATACGGACGGCTCGATCCACTGGATCGCCAACCTCAGCCGCTACCAGAAGAACCATCCGGTGCAGAACCCGGAGGAAGAGGATTTCGAGCCCGACGGCACCTGGTACAGCATGGTGGCGCTCCATGGCGAACTGTTCGCGCTCGAGCCCAACCACGGCGAACTGGTGAAGGTGAGTCTCGACGGCAAGGTGCGGCGCGTGGTCGATGTCTCGGCCAGCCAGGGCCACATCGTGCCGACGGCGTTGGCGCATCATGGGCAATTCTTCATCGGCAATCTCGGCACATTCCCGATCACGGCCGGTTCGTCGAAGGTGCTCAAGCTGACCCGCAACGGGCAACTGTGGCCGGTGGCGGACCGGTTGACCACGGTGCTCGGGATCGCCTTCGACCGGCGCGGATGCATGTACGTGCTGGAAGACACCACCGGCAAGGACAACCTGGCACCCACGCCGGGCACCGGGAAGGTGGTGCGCATCGAGCCATCCGGCGACCGCCACGCGGTGGTGACCGGGCTGGTGTTGCCCTCGGCGATGACTTTCGGGCCGGACGGCGCGCTGTATGTGTCGAACGCGGGCTTCGGCCTGCCGGCGGGCATGGGACAGGTGCTGCGCTTCGACTTCGATGGCTGGCGCCATTGACCCTGGCGTTACCGAGCTGGCGCGGTCCGGTTGGGCCGCGCCAGCCGTCGGCTGACGCAAGGATTCATGGTCGGGGAGATCCGGCCTCGCCCGCTTTTCCCGGGGCCGTGCGTCGGGCCTGCTGCTCGATGTATTTCAGTTCGGCCAGCGAGCGCGGCTCGTCCGGGATCAACTTCAGGCACGCACGGTAGGCGGCGCCCGCCTCATCGAAGCGATGCATCTCGGTCAGCGCGAAGCCCTGGCCGCGCAGGGCCTTGCAGGTCGTGTCGGGGACGTCCGCCGCGGTGATCGGGGCGTAGGCTTGCGCGGCCTGGTAGTGAGCCAGCGATTCGTCCCATTGGTGTTTGCCCTGGTAGGCGAAGCCGATCTCGATGTTGTACTGGCTGTCCATCGGCGCGCGCCGAAGCGCTTTTTGCAATTCGGCGATCGCATCGTCGTAGCGCGCCATCTCGTTGTAGGCGAAGCCGCGCGCCCAGTACGCCATCGCCCAGGCGGGTCCCAGGACGAGCACCTTTTTCGGTTGCCGCGGGGCGACCATCGCCGAGTAGAGCAGGGCGTCCGACGGGCCGCGGGCGCTGTAGACGATCTCGTCGGCGCGCGCATAGGCGGCCTCGTACTTCGCCACCACGGTGTCCAGCGGGCCGTCGATCGCCGCCATGATCTGTCCGTCCCGGATCATCTGCGCTGCTTTCACCACGAGCTGCACGTCGGCGTCGCCGTGGGTGTCGCCGGCCGTCGACTCGATGGAGGCGGCAGCAGGCGGCTTGTCGGGCGCGCCGGTGCAAGCGGCGAGCAGCAGCACGAGGCTCCATCCAGCGAGCCTCGCGGTGGTCCGCACAAGGGGGCTGGGCCCAAGGTGCGTTCCTGCAAGTTGGCGAGGGTGAAAAGTGCCGTTCCTTGCCAAGCACAGCATGGCCTTCCTCCCTGTGAACGATCGGGCCCGACCGGACGCCGGCCGGGCACGGGCTGCAACGGGACGGCGGTGGCTTATTTCTCCAACGCCTTCACCGCATCGAGCGTTTCCTGCACGTGCTTGTTCGGCTTGAGGTTCGAATAGACGTGGGCGATCTTGCCCGAGGGCGCGATCACGTAAGAGGTGCGGTCCGACCAGCCGGGCCGCATCGTCAGCAGGGCGTCGTATTCCTTGGCGATCTTCGCGTCGGCGTCCGCGGCGACCGGGAACTTGCCGCTGCAATGTTCGGTTTCCTTCGAGAAGTCGGACAGCTGGTCGGTATTGCCGGCGGTCACGCCGATGACCGTGGCGTGCAGCGCCTTGAACTGGTCGATGGCCTGGGAGAACAGGTGGGCTTCGAGGTTGCAGCCGGAGGTATGCGCGGCAGGGAAGAAGTACACCACCACCGGACCTTTCTTCAGCGCATCGGCCAGGTTGAAGGTGAAGGCCTTGCCGGCGAGATAGGCCGGCGCGGTGAAGTCTGGCGCCTGCGTGCCTTCCTTGAGGGCGGCGAAAGCCGGCGAGGCCAATGTGGCGGTACCGACGAGGGCGAGCGCGGCGAGCTTGAGCGGGGACTTCATGGCGGGGCTCCTGGGGCGTCGTGGAAGCAACGTTTATACGCTACAAAGGCGGCAGCGGATGTCGTTCGGGGAAACGCGTTCTCGTCGTCGACGACGGCCCAACCATTTTCCGCATTCGTGGCACCAACGGGATCGGCTTGCGCGCGATGCCGCGGCATGCGCAGGATTTCGACAGGGGAACAGGGGGATTTCGATGAGACTGAACGCACCTTCCAGGGCGCCGCTGCTGCACTTCGTCGACATCTACGGCCGTCGCGTCGATATCGGCGGCTCGGGGCGGCGCACGCTGCTGTGCTTCTTCCGCGACGCGGCGTGCCCGTTCTGCAATTTCCGCATCTACGAGCTGACCAACCACCATCCGGCGCTCTCGTCGCTGGGGCTGGACATCGTGGCCGTGTTCACTTCCTCGCCCGAAGCCGTGCAGCGCTTCGTCGCGCGCAAGCCGCGGCCGTTCAGCGTGGTGGCGGACCCGAGCTCGCACGCGCACGAAACCTACGGGATCGAGCGCTCGCTGTGGCGCAAGCTCAAGGGCATCCTCACCCGCGTGCCGACGCTGATCAAAGGCCTGCGTATCGTCGGCCTGGCCGGCCTGAACACCACCAACCTGATGCCTGCCGATTTCCTGATCGACGAGGAAGGCAATATCGCCGAGGCGTACTACGGCGGCGACGCGGGTGACCGCATTCCGCTGGAGCGGGTGGAGCTGTTCCTGGCCCGCGGCATGCTCGCCAGGGCCGGAGTGAAGCCCGCGCAGGCCGCTGCGCATTCCTGAGGCGCCGGATTGGGCAAAGAAAAAGGCGGGCTTGTGCCCGCCTTTCTGTTTCCTGTGGCCAACGCCGAAGATCGCTGAGGGGCGGTGGTGCGGTTTTTCGCAAGCCTTGGCCACTCGCCCGAACCCTCTCCCCGGTGGGAAGAGGGGGCAGGTCGCGGCGTGCTACTTGTGCGGATCGAAGTCGACTGCAGCTTCCACCGCGGCCGCGGAGTCCACGATGCCCGCGCCGATGGAGTACTTGCCCTCCGGCCGGATCATCGGCGTGTAGGCGGTCTTCTGCAGCAGCTTGAGCACCTGCTTGGGCTTGAGCAGCGGCAGGCACAGCTCCTTGCGTGCGCTCTGCATCAGCGCGACCGTGCCGGTGACGTGCGGGGCGGCCTGCGAGGTGCCGGCGAAGCCGCCGTACGTGGTGCCCTCGGGCACCGGCGTGGTGTCGCCGTTGTTGAGCGCCTGCCAGATGAAGCCGTCGTAGGAGATCACGCCGGTGTTCGGGTCGTCATCCTGGTAGACGCCGCCGCCGGGCGCGGCGATCTCCACCGCATGGCCCCAGTTGGAGTAGAAGGCGCGCTGGCTGGTGATGCCCGTGGCTGCCACGGTGATCACGCCGGGGCAGCCGGCGGGCGTGTACTTGGCAGCGTCGTCGCCGCTGTTGCCGGCCGAGACCACCACCACCGCGCCGAGCGAGTTCGCCTTGGCCACGGCCTTGGCGGTCACGTCGCTGGGATTGCAGCGGCCTTCGCCACCCAGGCTCAGGTTGATCACCTGCGCCGGATGGCGGTTGCGCGGCACGCCGTCCACCTTGCCGCCGGCCGCCCAGACGATCGCGTCGGCGATGTCACTGGTGTAGCCGCCGCAGTGGCCGAGCACGCGCACCGGCAGCACCCTTGCGTGGAACGCGATGCCGGCCATGCCCTGCGCGTTGTCGGTGATTTCGGCGCCGGCCGTGCTGGCCACGTGGGTGCCGTGCCAGGAGCTTGCTTCCGGCGGATTGTTCTCGTTGGTGCAGGCCGACAGCCACGGTTCGGTGGTGGTCCAGTCGCCCAGGTCCCAGCCGCCCGGCACGCGGTCGTCGGTGGCGCGGCCGGAGACGAAGGCGTCGGTGATGAAGTCGTAGCCCTGGTCGGCCAGGCCGGTGTTGACGTCCACGTGGCGGGTGATGCCGGTATCCAGCACGGCGATGATGACGCCCTTGCCGTCGGACAGGTCCCAGGCGTCATTGACGCGCGTGCCGCCGTGGTTGGCGTCGCCGAAGTAGGTGATGGTGCCGTCGGGTGCCTTCAGGTCCCACTGGTAGAACGGGTAGTAGGTGTCGCTGGGAGTGAACGTGTTCGGCGCTAGGCTGGCCGGCGCCTGGATGTCGCGCACGCGGTGCAGCATCACGTCCGGCGCCACGAAGGCGACCGCCGGATCGGCCGCGATCTGGCGGATCAGGGTGGCCGCTTCGCTGGTGTCGAGCTTGCGCGAGGTGTGGACCAGGTCCGCGCCGGTGGCGAGCTTGCGCTGGTAAGCCGCCTGCACCCCCGCGCCGCGGCCGCCGGCCGCGGTGGCGCGGTCCAGGCCCGCCCGGCTGATCGCCGCGCCCACGTTCTGCAACAGCGCGGCATGGTTGCTGCGCTCGGTGCTGCCGTCGCGATACGTCACGATGAAACGGTCGTAGTGGCCGCCGGGCGCGAGGCTGCTGATGTCGAATCGTGTGCCGGACGGCCCCTGCGGCGTGGCCGCGTGGGCGGAGAGGGACAGGGCAAGGGCGATGGAGGCGCCCAGCAGCGCCTTGATCGCGTAACGATGTGTCATGCGGTGGTCCTCCGGTGGTGGGCGCCACACATGCGGCGCGTCAAGCGACGACAGCGCCGGATGGCGCCGTCTTGTCACGGGAAACCTGGTGCCGGAGAGCCCCCGCCCCCAGCCAAAGCACTGACCGCGGCCTCCCCGCGGGAAAACTGGCGTAGACACTAGGCAGACGGTTGTGGGGCTGTCGTGAAAGTGGCAGGCGCAGTCCGGGCGGCGATTAGCGGGCCAATCAGCGGCCCGAAAGCTCCAACCGCTGCGTCCCGCAAGGTGGGCTCGAGCTCTCCAGCCGCATTTGCCGAGAACGTGGCGAGGTAACGCCCACCTTACGGACGCTCCTGGATGGGAGCGAACTCTTCCAAAAATACTGTGGCAAGCAGCCGAACCCGGGCGTATCGTCCGCGCACGCACACCCATGTGTGCGTACTTGCGTAGACGCTCGTCGGCCTGATCGACGGCGGCGCCTGTCAGGGGGACGCGGTCACCTAACCGACTCACGGATTGACAGGAGACCGTCCATGAAAACTCGACTGCTCATCGCCCTCGCGGCGATGGCGTTTGCCACCTGTGCGATGGGGGCAACCCCCGTCACGCTGAAGTTGCAGAAAGGCACAACCACCGTGCCACACACCACCCCCGTGGGCGGCGCGCCGCTCACGAGCCTGGAGCAGGATCCGGCGATGACGGCGGGCGACGCCGATTCCGGTGATGGCGAGGACGACCTCGGGCAGGAGCCGGTGGTGAACCGCACCATAAGCCACGGTCATCGCAACAACGGCTTGAACGTCATGGGCAATGCGACACGCGCGAAGTCGCATCCGCAGCTGGCGGGCGGCTTCGAAGGGCTGAACTTCCACGACCAGCGCTACGCCAACAACGGCAACCAGTTCTCGGTCGAGCCGCCGGACCAGGGTCTGTGTGCCGGCAACGGCTTCGTCGTGGAAAGCGTGAACGACGTGCTGTCTATCTACGACCGCGCGGGCAACGAGCTGGTCGGACCGGTCGACCTGAACACGTTCTACGGCTACCCGGCCGCGATCAACCGCACCACCGGCGCCTACGGACCGGACATCACCGACCCGTCGTGCTACTACGACGCCGACACCCGCCGCTGGTTCCACGTCGTGCTGACGCTCGATCGCGTCGGTACCACCTCGGCGCTGTCGGGCACCAACCACCTGGACATCGCGGTCAGCCAGACGGCCGATCCGACCGGGGCCTGGACGGTCTACCAGTTGCCGGTGCAGAACAACGGCACTGACGGCACGCCGGACCACGGATGCACGGATGGCTTCTGCCTGGGCGACTATCCGCACATCGGCGCCGACGCCAACGCGATCTTCCTGACCACCAACGAGTTCTCGCTGTTCGGTCCGGGCTTCTACGGCGCGCAGATCTATGCCATCTCCAAGCGCGCGCTGGTGGCGGGTGATCCCTCGCCCAACGTGGTGCTGTTCAATGCCGGCGACCCGAGCGTGCCGGCCCCCGCGTTCACGGTGTGGCCGGCCATTTCCACCGGCGGGCAGTACGCCGGCGCGCATGGTGGCACGGAATACCTGCTGAGCTCCGACGCGGTGTTCTACGATGAAGGCACGTCGAACACGATCTGGCTTTGGTCGGTGTCCCACACCGGCGCGATCGACAGCGCGCCCATGTCGCTGACGCTGGACGTTTCTGCGGTGGGCGTGCAGACCTACGCGGTGCCCACCAGCCTCGCGCAACAGAAGCCCGGCGACGCACCGCTGCGCGACTGCTTCGCACTCACCGGCTGTGCGCCGACCTACCTCGGCTATCCCAACATCGTGTACTCGACGCCGCGTGCGCTCGCGGTCAACGACTCGCGCATGCAGCAGGTCAGCTTCGCCAACGGCAAGCTGTGGGGCACGCTCGACACCGACGTGCTGCTTGAGGGCGGCAACCATGGATCGGGCGTTGCGTACTTCGTGATCGATCCGAAGTCCGGCGGCGTGTTCGCCAACGGAACGCTGGCGCTGCCGGATGCCAACCTCACCTACGGCACCTCCGCGGTGACGCAGAGCGGTCGCGGCGTGATCGCGTTCACCGTGGTCGGCCCGAACGACTGGCCCAGCGCGGGCTATGCCAGCTTCGACGCCAAGCTCGGCGCCGGCGACGTGCACATCGCCGCCGCGGGTGCGGCGCCGTGGGATGGCTTCACCGGCATTCCCTACCTGGGTGGCGGCCGTCCTCGCTGGGGTGACTACGGCGCGGCGGCGGCCGAGGGCAACACGATCTGGACCGCCTCGGAATACATCGCGCATTCGTGCACGCTGGCCCAGTACCTGACCCCGCCGCTGTTCCAGTGCGGTGGCACGCGTGGTGCGCTCGGCAACTGGTCCACGCGCATCTCGCGGCTCCAGCTCTGAGATAGAACGCGGCCGGCGATGGACGCGGGAACCGTATCCATCGCCGGCCACGCCGTCCAGTTCAGTTCACTTCCTGCGCCGGTGTGCCGTTGGTCCTGAGCGCACGCACGGCCAGCTGCTGGCGGCCGTTGATCCCGGCGCGCTCGAAGATGTTGTGCAAGTGGGTCTTCACCGTGGTCGGGCTGATCCCCAGGTGTCGGCCGATTTCCTTGTTGCTCATGCCCTGCGCCACCCAGCGCACGATCTCGCGCTGGCGATCGGTGAGCGGTCCGATGCCCGGTGCGCGCGGCGGGTCCAGTTGCAGCAGGTGCCTGAAGTCGGACAGGGCCGCGGCCATCAGTGCGCGGGGAATCCAGGCATCGCCCGCATGGATGGCCAGGATCGCGCGGCGCCATGCCGGCAGAAGCGCGTGGCGGGGCAGGCAACCGTGCACGCCCAGCTTCACGGTGGCCAGAACTTCCGGTCGCGCCAGCGTATCGGCGTAGGCGAGGATGCGCGGCGCGGCGGGGCGGGCCAGCAGGTAGCCGAGCAGTCCGGGACTGGCGTGGGCCCAGCACGCTTCGATCACCACCACCGAAGGACGGTGGGTGGCGACCAGCATCGACAAGTGCTCCGGCGCGCCGCTGTCGCCAAGCACCCGCAGCTCGTCGAAGTGTTCGAAACCGGCGGCGAGTGCACGCCGATTGGCAGGGTCCGGGCCACCTAGCACGATGCTGATCACGCGGCCCTCCCATGGTCCCGCGCCTTGTCCCCGCGCGAAGGATCGATTCGGTGGCGTGAGTGGGATGTGTAACGGCGGGACCGTGCCGCCGGCTCCGCTTGTCCCTTCCGCCGGACGGGACGTGGGCGTACTCCGTTCGGAGTATTCAACCGGCGTGGCGTGCACTGCATGCTGCGCTCCCCCGCTGCGGCGGTCCCCGGGAGTACACGCTCATGAAGTCCAGGCTCATGAAGATCACCCGCTTGCTCGGGATGCCCTTGCTGGCCCTGCTGCTGACCCTGGTCGGCGCCGCGCCGGCATGGGCGACCACGGTCGTCACCTATACCGGTCAGGGCTTCAGCTTCGACGGCAACACGCACAATCTCCAGGACGAGCGCTGCGGTCTCACGGGGCAGGACGATGCCGACGATGGCGGTACCGGCCTGTTCGCCAACTGGAATGGAACGGGCCAGCCCTACCAGACCGGGCAGGGTTATCTGGTCTGGGTGCTCACCGCCAATGGCGCGGTGTCGGCCACGTTGACCCTGCCGGATCGCACCGTGCAAATGATCCAGGTCGGCGGCACCTTCAAGTACGCGAGCAAGTACTACCGCTACAGCAAACTGGTCGGCCTGCCGGTGACGGCCACGTACGAGGGCGAGGTCGCCCACGGCAACGTGCAGCTGGTCGTCAGCCACGGTTGCCAGCCGATGAAGACCCCGGGCGCTTGGTGCTCGCCGGGCTTCTGGAAGAACGCCTCGCAGGATGCCTGGAACCTGGTCGGCGTGGACAAGTACGCCGCGTTCAACGACACCGTCGTACCCAGCTTCTACATCACGCCCTCGGCCGCCCAGCCGACGCTGTGGCAGGTGCTCACCACGCCCGGCGGCAATACCTTCGGCTCGGCCAAGCCGCCGTACGGGCTGAATGCCTACAAGGCGACGGCCGCCTATCTCACCAGCCGCATTCCGGGCTACCACTTCGCTCCCAAGCAAGTGGGTAACGAATGCGCCTGCCCGATCGACAACCACGGCAATTACAAGGTCCCGCTGGACTGACCGCACTGCCTGGCGCACGCCCCCGGTCCATGGCCGGGGGCGTGCGCGTGATTGAAGTCGGCCCGCCGCCGCGTCGGGTTTGCTTTACCATCACGCGATGGATACGTTCTCTGCGCTAGCGCACAAGACACGCGGCAGCCTGGCCTGCGTCGGCATGGGCATGACCCTCGGCTCGCACCTGACGCCGCTGGCGCGCAGCCACATCGAGCAAGCCGACGTGGTGTTCGCGGGGCTATCCGACGGCATCGTCGAGAAATGGCTCGAGCGCATGCACCCCGACGTCCGCAGCCTTCAGCCGTATTACCGCGAAGGCAAGTCGCGACTGAAGACCTATCGCGAGTGGGTGGAATTGATGATGGTCGAAGTGCGCGCCGGCAAGCGGGTGTGCGGGGTTTTCTATGGACACCCTGGCATTTTTGCCTGGTCGCCGCATAAGGCGATCGAGGTGGCGCGCGTGGAGGGATTCGAAGCGCACATGGAGCCGGGTGTCTCCGCCGAGGACTGCCTGTATGCGGACCTGGGCATCGATCCGGGCCGTTTCGGTTGCCAGCATTTCGAGGCGAGCCAATTGCTTTTCTACGAACGGCGGATCGATCCCGCCGGTTATGTGGTGCTTTGGCAGGTCGCCCTGGTCGGCGATCGCTCGCTCGGGCGTTTTGCCACCGGCCCGGCATACCGCCAGTTGATGGTGGAATTGCTGCGGCGGGACTACCCCGCCGACCACGAGGTCATCATCTACCGCGCGGCCACCTTGCCGATCGAGAAGCCGAGGGTGCGGCGCGTCGCCCTTCAGGACCTCCCGCGAGCCGCGTTGAGCGCCGAGGAGACCGTGGTGCTGCCGCCGGCATTCGCGCTCAAGCCGAACCGGGAAATGCAGGCGCGATTGGCCGAGCTGGACGAGTTGGACACCGTGGCGAGAGTCGGATAATCCTAGCCAAAGCCCCGCGCCGCTCCCGGGGTTCAGGCGTACAGAGCCGGTTGCAGGCCCAGGGCTTTGATCACCGTTGACGAACAGGGGAAGAAACATGAAGGACACGATCGATCTGCTGGAGACCATTGGCGGCAACGCCTCGTTGCGTCATGCGCCCGCGGACGAGATGGCGCGCCTGCTCGAGCAGGGGCAGGCATCCCCGGCGCTGGTGGCAGCGGTGGCCTCCCGCGACCGTTCGATGCTGTCCGCGGAATTTGGGCAACAGCCCAATCTGTCGCCCCAGTCCGTCCAGATGCCTGCCCACGAAGAGCAACCTCTCGAAGAGGAACCGCTCGACGGTCCTGCACCCGCCCAGTCGTAATACGGGCCTTTCGCCGTGCCACGGCTGCCAAGCCGCACTATCTCCTGGTCCGCATGGGTGGGCTTGGCTTGGTGCCTGCTTGCGCAGGCGAATCCGGCGGTTGCGACGATCGCGGACCCTGGACAGTTCCTCGACCGGGCCGAAAGTCTGCGGACCAAGGACCATGCCGTCTTCGTGGAGATGTTGGCCCGGATCCATCGTGAAGCGCCGCGCTTGACCCCAGCCGAACAATGGCAGCTGCGATATCTCGACGCCTGGGAAACGATGTTCCAGGGCGACTACGCCAAATCGGAATCGCAGCTGCGCGATGTGGCCGATCACTCCGGTAACGAGCTCCTGGCCGCCAAGGCGTCGGGCCTGCTCGTGAACAACCTGACGCTCAGCCGTCGCTATGAGGATGCCTTCACCCTGGCCAACAGCCTTGCGGCCAGCTTTCCCCGCATCAAGGATCCAGAGGCCCGGTACTACCTGGCGTCAGACCTCTCCCAGACGCTCAACTTCGCCGGCGAGGTCGATCTGGCGATCCAGTACGCAAAGATGGCCGAGGACGCCGTGCCACCGGGCGAGAACCTGTGCCGTCCGTTCTCGCGGGAGGTCGCGGCGCTCTACAACGGCAAGCGACTGACCTCCGCCAGTCCGGTGGTGCAGCACGCCATCGATATCTGCGAAACCGCGCATGAGCCGGTCATGTCCAATTCCATTTGGCTCCTCCTGGCGAGCCTTTACCTGGAGGAGAATCAGCCGGCCAAGGCGCTGGCCCTGATCGATCGGCGTGGCCCCAGCGTTCGGGCCAATGACTATTTCCCGCACCTGCTGTCCTCGCAAGTGGAGCGGGCGCAGGCCTACGCCCAGCTGGGCCGCGATGGCGCGGCCAGGAAAGCCGCCCTTGCCGCCGTGGCGATGGTCCCGCCGGGCAACTTCAACGATTGGCTGGCCGATGCTTACGACGTGCTCTACAAGATCGAAAAGCGCGAGGGCAACACAGCGGCCGCGCTTGCGTATTACGAAAAGTACGTCGCCCAGAACACCGGATACCTCGACGAAGTCAGAGCCAGGACGCTGGCCTACGAATCGGCCAAGCAGCACATGCTTGCCCAGAAGCTGAAAACCGAGAGCCTGAGCAGGCAGAACAAGATCCTGCGGCTGCAGCAGGCACTGGCCACCAAGGCGGTCGAAACCAGCCGGCTCTACAACATCCTGTTGCTGGTGGCCATCGCCTCCATCGTCTTCTGGATGTTCCGCCTGAAGCGTTCCCAGCTGCGCTTCAAGAAGCTTTCGCGGCTGGACGGCCTGACCGGCATCCTCAACCACCAGCACTTCATGTGCAGGGCAGAGCATGCCCTGCAGCAGCTCGACAGGAAGGTGGGGCATGCCTGCCTGATCGTGCTGGACCTGGATCACTTCAAGCTCATCAACGACAACCACGGCCATGCGATGGGCGATACGGTGCTCAAGCGCGCTGTCGCCGCCTGCCAGCACCAGTTGCGCCCCATCGACCTGTTCGGCCGCCTGGGCGGCGAGGAGTTCGGCATCCTGCTGTACGAATGTTCGCGAGAGCAGGGCATGGAAATCGCCAACCGCATCCGCGCGGCGATCGTCGCGACGCCGGTGGTCAAGGACGGCTGCGACATCACGGTGTCGGCCAGCGTCGGACTGGCCTCGACCGCCACCTCCGGCTACGGCGTGCAGCGCCTGTGCAGGGAAGCCGACGCGGCGCTCTATCGCGCCAAGCGCGCGGGGCGCAATTGCGTGATGGGCGATGTCGAAGTGGCCAGCGCGCTGGCCCATTTCTGATCTTCGCGGCGTTGCGGCTTCGCCGTCGCTTCGGCGTGCAAGTCCGAAGCCCGCCGCCGTGAAGACTACCGGCGCGTTGCCAGCACCCCGTCCAGCGCCAGGTGCGCGGTGAAACCCGCCTTCTCCAGCCGCTTGGCCACTTCGCGCGGCACGTCGCGGCCGCTGGTGAGCTTGTTCGGGCTGCCGGTGTAGTGGAACAGGCGGCCGCCGCGGTGGAGTACGCGCGCCAGCTGGTCGTAGAAAGCCTGCGAATAGAGCTCTCCGGCGATGCCGAAGCGGGGCGGGTCATGCAGCAGCGCGTCTATCGAGGCATCGGCGACCTGCGCAATCGCGACGGACACGTCGGCATGGTTCAGGTGCAGACGGCCGCCGCTCGCGGGCGCGTCGGGGTCCGGCGACCAGGGGTTGATCGTGCGCAGCCAGAGCACGTCCGGGTTCTTTTCGAACGACTGGATGCGCGCCACGCCTGCCTCGAGGCAACAGGCGGCGAAGTAGCCCAGCCCGCCGCAGGTGTCGAGCACCACCTTGCCCCGCGGTTCCACGAGCGCCACCTTGCGGCGCGCGTCCTCGACCGGCGAATCCTTCGCGGTGGGCAGCATCTTGATGCCGTCGATCTCGAATGTCGGCGCGCCCCATTCGGTCGGCACCAGCTTGATCAGCGAACCGGAGAAGCGCGACACGGGCGCGAACGCCTCGCCGTCCCAGTAATAGATCGTGCGGTCCTTGAGCTTCGCCGGATACGGGTAATACGAGCCCTGCCACTGCCAGGCGTCCGGCTGCAACGGCACGGCCGTGACCGAGCGGCCCAGGTCCAGCGATCCGTTCCAGGTGCCAGCGCCGGCGTCGCGTGCAGCGACCAGCGCCTCGGCAACCGAACGGGTAAGCAGGGGACCGCTGTAATGCGACACGGGAAGCTTCCTGGCGCGGCGGCGCCGCGGCGTGGAGCGCGACCATAGCGAATCGGCGCCAAAGCGGCCATTCCCGCCTTCTCCAGGAACGCACCCGCCGCGACCGCCATGCCCCAATGCCACGCCTTGCCCCAACATCCGGTGGCTCACAGGTGCGCTCCCGCAGGTTCGGTTACAACGCATCGGCCGCGGCGTGCATCCAAGGCAGTCCAACCGGAGCCGACCCATGCCGACCCAGCGCACAAACGAAGACACCCGCATTCCCTGGCGCTGGCTGGTCGCGCTGGTGCCGCTGGTCATGCTGGTGCATGAGGCGCACGAGTTCGCACACACGCTGACCGGGCGGCTGGTATGCGGGCGCTGGGCCGAACGCGATTTCAACCGCTGGTCCATCCAGGCTTGCGACAGTTGGCTGCCCACAGCGGCCGGTCCGCTGTTCTCGTACCTGCTGATGGCGATCGGCGCGCCGCTCGCACTGCGGCGCGGGCGCGCCTGGCCGGGGCTGGCGCTGGTGTTCGCCGCCAATCCCCTCGCGCGCCTGGTGACCGTACTCAGCGGGCATGGTGACGAGATGCTGGTGGCCCGCACCTGGGCCGGCACGCAGGCCGATGCCGCCTGGGTGCATGTCGCGGCGGCGGCGGTCGTGTCCGGGTTCTGCGTGATCGTGCTGGCGGTGGCCTGGCGGGCCCTCGCCGGTGCGCAACGGCGGCCCGGGATTTTCCTGCTGGCGCTGGCGGCGGGGATCGCCATCACCGGTCCGCTGCTGCCGCTGCTCAACCGGTTGCTGGAAGCCGGTATCCTGGCTGGGACGGTGGCTGGAGCGCCGTGGCTGGTGCACCTGGTGACGCTGGCCAGCGCGGCCGGCGTGCTGCTGGGAATGCGCTGGCTGGCACGCCCCACGCGCCCGTGACACTGCCGCTCCCTTGCGACGGATGGCGTCGGGTCCTCGTCAGCCGCCGAGCTTGTCGAACACCTTGCCCAGGCTCTGCCTGACCTCGTCGATGCCGGCCCACGGGTCCTTGCGCAGGCGCTTGAGCCGGGCAGGCAGGGTGCGGATGTCGAACTGCGCGCCGCTTTTGATCTTGCCCAGTTCTTCCCAGCGCAGCGGCACCGCCACCGGCGCGCCGGGACGACCGCGCAGCGAGTAGGAGGCCACCGCGGTCGCACCGCGGCCGTTGCGCAGGTAGTCGACGAAGATCTTCTGGTTGCGTATCGACTTGGTACTGACCGCGACGAACTCCAGCGGATGGATGCCCGCCAGCGCGCCTGCGAAACCCTGCGCGAACTGCTTGACCGTGCCCCAGTCCGACGGCGGATTGAGCGGCACCACCACGTGCAGACCCTTGCCGCCGGTGGTACGCAGGAACGATTCGAGCTCAAGGTCGGCGAGCAGCTTGCGTACCAGGCGCGCGGCGGTGACTACGCGCTCCCAGGCCACGTCCGGGCCGGGGTCCAGGTCGAACACCACGCGGTCGGCCAGGTCCGGCGTCTGTACCTTGGAACCCCAGGGATGGAACTCCAGCGTGCCGTACTGCACCAGTTCCATCACCGAATCGGCTGACTGCGGATAGAGGTAGACAGCGGCGGCGCCGGTTTCCTCCTTCAGTTTCACGCTGCCCACGTGTTTGAGGCCACCGGAAGGAATGTGCTTCTGGAAGAACGCGGGTTTCTCGATGCCATCCGGGAAGCGGATGACCGAGGTGGGTCGGTCGATCACGCCGGGCAGGAACCAGTCCATCACCGTGCGGTAGTAGTCCGCCACGTCCTGCTTGGTGTAGCCGTCGGCCGGATAGACCACGCGCTCGGGATGGGTGATGGTGATGCCCGCCGACTTGGGCGCCGACGGCGCGCGCGTGGAGGATTTGCGCCGGGTCGCGGCTGGCTTGGTGGCCGGCGCCGCACGGTCGCTGTCGTGCAGGTCCGCCGGCGTCTTGTCCGCGCGCATGGTCTTGAGGCTCGGCTGGCGCAGCAGGCCCTGGTTGCCGATGCCGCGGTAGTTCACTTCCGCCACCGCGGTGGGCTCGATCCACTTCACGCCGCGCGGGGCGTCTTCGGGATTGCGCACGGTCGGCTTGCTGCCTCCGCCGGTGGCCAGCGTGCGGCTGAGGTCCAGCAACTGCTTGTGGCTGAAGCCGCTGCCGACCTGGCCCATGAAATGCCAGCCGCCCTCCGGTGCCGGCTTCGCCAGCAGCAGTGCGCCGAAGCCCTGGCGTCCGCCCTTGGGTGCGGTGTAGCCGACCACCGCGAATTCGTCCGATTCCACGCGTTTGATCTTCAGCCAGTCGTCGCCGCGGCCAGCGCGGTAGTGCGATTCCACGCGCTTGCTGAGGATGCCTTCGAGCTTCTGCTCGCTGGCCATGGCGAACACCTGGTCGCCGTTGCCCACCACGTGGCTGCTGTAGGAAAGGTGCGTGGGCGGATCCTCGAGCAAGGCTTCCAGGATCGCCTTGCGCGCGTGCAGCGGCGTGCGGGAGAGGTCGTAGCCTTCCAGGTACGGCACGTCGAACAGCATGTAGGCGAGCGGTGCGCTGGCCTCGCCGGAGAGCGTTTTCTGCAGCGCGTTGAAATCGGCCTGGCCGTCCGCGTTCAGGGCGATCAGTTCGCCGTCGAAGCGGGCCGAATCCACGCCCAGCGATTCGATCGCCTGGCGGATGTCGGGGATCCTGTCCGTCCAGGACAGCCCGTTGCGCGACCACAACTGGACCTCGCCCTTGACCACCGTGGCGAGGATGCGATAGCCGTCCCACTTCACCTCGTGCAGCCACTGCTCGCCGAGCGGCGGGTTCTCGCGAAGGATGGCCAGCTCCGGCTTGAAGAAATCGGTGCTGGCCTTGGCCTTCTTCGCGCCCTCCGCGCCAGCGGCCAGCTTGCCGGCCTTGCTGGCCGGGTGACCGGCGACCGGGACCTTCTTGCGCTTGCGCGTGTCCAGCGTTGCGGCCACTTCCTTCGCGCCGCCGGAACGGCCAGCGGCGGCCCGGGTGCTGGCGATCATGCGCGCGTCGAGCAGGTCGTCGGCTTCCACGTCGCTGGCGTAGGCGTCCTTGTCGTGCATCAGGAACCACTGCGGTTGCTTTGCCGGCTTGCCGCTGCGCACCAGGTGCCAGCTGCCCTTCAGCCGCGTGCCGAACAGTTCGAAGCGCAGGTGGCCTTTCTCCAGTTGCGCCTCCGGGTCGTACTGCGTCGACCACACGCCGCTGTCGAAGGTGTCGACGTGGCCACCACCGTACGCGCCCTCGGGAATGTCACCCTGGAACTTGGCGTAGGAGATCGGGTGGTCTTCCACCTCCACGGCGAGGCGCTTGACGTTGGGGTCGTAGCTCGGTCCCTTGGGGCAGGCCCAGGATTTGAGCGTGTCGCCGACCTGTAGCCGGAAGTCGTAATGCCTCCGGCTGGCGTGATGCAACTGCACGACGAAGATCGGTCGCCCGCCCTGCGCCGCCGAACCCTCCGACCGGGGCTCGGGCGTGGTGTCGAAGCGACGCTTGCGATCGTATTCCCTGAGGCTCAACCGATGGCTCCGCGACGGTGGTCCGGATTCGTTGTGGCACCGGCGTCGTGAATCCCGGGTGGAGCGCAGTACCGATGCCACGCCTCCGACGCTCGTGCATGCAGGAGAGCCACTCGCGGGCGATGTTCCTGCTTTGGTGAAGCTCCGCCACAAGTGGAGCGCGTCTGTACTACCAACGGCACTTATCAGGCGGCGGCAACGGAAGGCAAAGTTGCGCGACCTGAATCGACGGAATATGTCATGCGCCTATTGTTCGCCGCCGCGCTTCTTGCCGGCCTGATCGCTCCGTCATCGCACGCGCGAGCCTCGGAGGCACGCCACGACGATGTGATCAACGGCGTCCGGCTCGCCTACTGGACCTCGCGGCCGATCCGGTCGACGGACGAGCCGGTGCTGTTCCTGCACGGTGGGCCGGGCTACAACTCCTACAGCTTCCGCATGACGGCCGGCAAGGCGCTCGATGCGCGTTATCCGATGGTCTACCTGGACGAACGCGGCAGCGGCGAGAGCGAGCGGCCGTGGCGGGGCGACTATGCGCTGGCGACGCTGGTCGAGGACATCGAGGGACTGCGGCATCAGCTGGGCGTCGAGCGGATGGTGGTGGCTGGGCACAGCTTCGGCGGCACGCTGGCGGTGGAGTACGCGCAGAGGTATCCCGATCACGTGGCGCGGCTGATCCTGATTGATGCCGCGGTGGATCTGCCGGGTGCGATGGAAGGCTGGATGCAGACGCTGGCCACGCAGTTTCCTGAAGCCTACGCAGCGGCCGAGCATTCCGATGCCGGCAAGGCGCTGCGTGCCGTCCCACCGGGCGATGCCTGCGCGCTGGCCCGCGCGCGCATGGCTTTCGTCGGGGCCGGGACGGCCATGCTGCCGGACGGACACGTGTTCCACGATCGCCAGCAGTTCCACGTGGTGGCCGCCAGGCGGGAACAGGAGCGGCTGGATGCACAGAGCGGCCTGCGCAACACCGGCGAAATCGGCGCAGCGCTGATGGCGCCCGAATCGAACTTCATCTGCTACTCGGTGCGCCATCCGGAGCGGCTGCGCATGCCCACGCTGGTGATGGTAGGCGCGCACGACCGGGCGGTCGGGGTGGCGCCGCAACGTGCGCTGGCGCGGCGTCTGCCACAGGCAACGCTGGTAGTTTTCCCCGGCAGTGCGCACTTCCCCTACCAGGAGGAGCCAGCGGCGTTCCTCCAGGCCATGGATACGTTCATGCAGCACCGCTGACCGGCGTAGCGGGCAGACGCGGATTTGCTTCGACGGGAGCGAAGCCACAGACTCGCGGGCCTTGCCTTGTCAGCCACCGCAAGTCCGTTCACAGCGGAAGCCGAAGCGGATGGTGGGCGCAGACCGATCGAACCATGCGGCACATCGTCGTTCATTACCATCTCTTCAAGAACGCAGGTACCACGCTGGACGCGGTACTGAAACAGCACTTCGGCGAAGCATGCGGCGCTATCGAGGGCGCCCATCCGTGGGAAACGCTCGCGCCGGACGATGTCGCCGGCTATGCGGTGGCCAACCCGGGCGTGCGGGCGATTTCGAGCCATCAGGCCCGCCTTCCCCTTCCGGAGGCGCAAGGGGTCGTCTTCCATCCGGTTGTCTTTCTCCGGCACCCGATCGACCGCGTGGGTTCGGTCTTCGAATTCGAGCGGCGCCAGCCACCGCAGAGCCCGAGCCTGGGCGCGCGCATCGCCAGGGAACAGGATTTTGCCGCGTATGTCCGGTGGCGCCTCACGCCGGGCAACGGCGCGGTGATCCGCAACTTCCAGACCACCCACCTGAGTGCGCGCGAGCGCGACATGCGCACGGCGCAGGCTACTCCGTCCGACCTGGCGCAGGCCCGCGACCGCCTGGCTGCGCTGCCGTTTTTCGGGTTGGTGGAGCGGTTCGAGCGATCGCTGGAGAAGATGCGCGACTGTCTTTCGCCCCACGTCGGTGACTTGTCGACCCGCCATACGGTGGCCAACAGCAGTGAAGGCAGGAAGGCTACGCTGGACGAGCGGTTGCGCGACATCGAGAGGGAACTCGGCAGTGGGCTTTATGCCCGGCTGCAGGAAGAAAACGCCCTGGACCTCGATCTCTACCGGCACGCCTCGCGGCTGTTCTGCGACGGGGAGCCCGCCACCGCGTCAGCGGATGCGTTTCTTTCCGTCCGGTAGCGGCCGCGGCGGCGGCGCACCCGGGTGGCCGGCCTCCCGTACCGAGAAGGATGCCTTGCGGTAAGTGGCCGAGCCTTCGCTCTTCGGAGCCGGGCGTTCGCCGCCGTAGATGTCATGCAGGTCGGCGACGGAAACGGGTCGTTGCTTGTGCGGCATAGGGCGCTCCTTGCAGCGGTAACGGAAAGGCCGCACGCATGCGGAAGACGGGCAACCATTCGGCAGGCGACCCGTGAAGGCATCGTTCCCGACCATGCGCTTGTTCGCGTTAGAAACAAGTAATCCATCCACGCCGTGGCGAGGCGGTCGCACCCGAGCGAGGCCAAGGACATCGAGGACCGGCGGCAGCCCCACGCGGCTCCAGCAGGGCCATCACGCCCAAGCCAGCAGCCAGGTAACTGGTGCGCGGGATGGTGGCGACCATGACGACAAGCGTCGGTAGCGATCCACCAGGTGGTCGCCCACGACAACGACAAGTGCGCCCGGCTTGAGCCCGGCCTACGGACGGCCGCCGTACTCGAGGCTGGGATACCAATCGGTGCCGCGTCCCTCGGGCGTGCAGTCGAACACGGTCCACAGCGGCATCAGGTCGGGCGCGCCGCGCGGATCCTGACCGGGGTCGGCCGATTCGAAGCCCATCTCGCCGCTCCAGAAGTGGCGGATGATGCCGTCTCGCCGGGTGAACACGTTGATGGCCGCCTGGTCGCCGTCGCTGCCGTCGGCGGCCGTGCCGAAATAGTCGCGGCTGTAGGCGCCGTCGACGTCCGAATAGAGCTTGAGGTGGCGCCAGCCACGTTCGCGCTTGAAGGCCACGAGTCGCTCGATCGGCGAGCGCGCCACCACCGCCAGCGCGATGCGCTGCTCCATGTCGCGCGCCTCGCCGTCCCATGCACCGAGCAGCGAGGTGCACATGGGGCAGGGACGCTTGCGTTGCGGGCCGAACATATAGCTGTAGACCACCAGTGTCTGTTTGTCGCCGAACAGGCCGGCGAAGCCGGTTGGCGCGCTCTCGCCATCGAAACGGTAGTTGCCGGTGACCGCCCCGCCGGGAGGCAGTGCGCGGCGAAGTTCCGCCACGCGCTCGATGTGGCGGCGAAGTTCGATTTCTTCCGCGAGCAGGGCCTGGCGCGCATGGCGGTAGGCGGCGCTTTCGTTGGGAAAGCGCAGAGGGTTGCGGGCGGCCAGTTCGCCGGCGGGCACGAGGTCTTGTGTCATCGGGATCTCCTTGGAGTCAGTCGCGATCGGGCGCGCCAAGCGGGAAATAGGCGCGATAGGGCCGGCCCTCGTCGACCGCGCGTGCGAACGAAGGCCGCGCCAGCAGCCGGGCGCGATACGCATGCACGTTGGCGAAGGCCGGGTCGATCGGATGGGTCCAGTCGGCGTAGAACAGGAAGGGTGCGGCGGCGCAGTCGGCCAGGCTGAAGTCTTCGCTGGCGGCCCACTCGCGTCCGGCCATGTGCCGGTCCAGCCAGGCGTAGGTGGTCTCCAGCATGGTCCTGGCCTCGGTCACGCCGTAGTCGTCGCGGCGTTCTGCCGGACGCAAGCTGTCGAATACCACCTTCTGTTGCGGCGTCGACACGTAGTTATCGAACACGCGATCGAGCATGCGCACCTCCAGCGCCGCCGAGGGATCGGCGGGGATCAGCCGCACCGGGCCGGGATAGTGGATTTCCAGGTACTCGACGATGCAGCTCGCCTCCAGGATCGTGCTGCCCCGGTCGACCAGGACCGGAAAGCGCCGCATCGGCCAAAGCGCGGCCAGTTCCTCGCGGGCTTCCGGCTGTTCCAGCGAGCGGTACTCGAAGGCGGTGTCGTTTTCGTAGAGGGCGATGAGCGCCTTCTGCGAATAGGAGGAGAACGGATGGGCGTAAAGGCGGGGCAGGTTCGACGGCATGGTGCGCTCCAGTGGTCTGCATCCACGACGAACCACCGGGGACGGAATCGACAAGGCCCGCTGGCACGCCGGACGCCGCAGGACTACCATCACCTGCGGAGGGCAACGAACCCCCGGAGGTCCTCATGAAACCGTTCTGTGCGTTCCTTCTGTTGGGCACGCTGGCCGCCGGTCAAGGCGCGTTGGCGACCTCGATGTCGATCAACCAGTTCACGCCCAAGGTCCTGCCCGTGCTGGTGCAGGTGGACAGCCACGGCAAGGTCACCCAGGTATCGCCCTCGGTCGAACTGGCGCCGCGCTATGACCGCCTGCTGCGCCAGACGCTGGACGAGATGATCACCAAGCCGGCGAACGATCACGGGCGTCCGGTGGCAAGCCAGTTCGTGATCAACCTCGGCCTGCAGACGATGGCGCGGCCCGACGGCAACTTCGACGCGAAGTTCGTGTACGTGTCCACTTCGCCGGTGCCACCGGGCTCCTGGTATTGGGTGCACGTCGATGGCCACCGGCTGGCACTGAGGAGCCAGAGCGCCGATTCGGCGCGGCAGCGCTTCTTCCGGCGGCCGCCCAGCTACTACTGGCCCACCCCGTCGCAGCGTTACTACCCACCGGTCCAGAACAGCGCCAGCAAGCCCGCCAGCCGTCCCCCGTCGCATCCGCCGGGTCATCGCTGAGCCCAGCAATCCTTTTCCGGGGGGATCGGAATCGACGGTGAAGCCCGGCCGTCGACCACGGCCGTGATTTGGCGACGCCGCCGTGCCGCCGGTTGCGATGGCGGGCCTGGATGCGGCGAAGACGGGCGTTGTCCTACATTGGCGCGATCCCGCCCCCATGGACGCCCCCATGCTCGACCAGCCCCGCCTCGTCGGCCGCAGCAGTTCCCATTTCACACGGCTTGCGCGGATGTTCGCCGAGGAGCTGGACATCGCCTATCTGTTTGCTCCCGTCTACGACCTGGCTTCGCGCGACCCGGCCGATTACGCCGGCAATCCGGCGCTGAAGCTGCCGGTCCTGGTGCTGCGGGAAGGGCCGGTGTTCGGCACCGAGAACATCTGCCGCACGTTCGCCGCGCGAGCGAGCGAGCCGCGACGCATCCTCTGGACCGAACAACTGCCCGACCTGCGTGCGCGCAACGCCCAGGAGCTCATCTGGCACGGCATGGGCGCGCAGGTGCAGCTGGTGTTCGGCATGCAGGTGGCGCGACTGCCGGCGCAAAGCGTGTACTTCGCCAAGGCCACCGACGGTTTCCGCAACGCCCTGGCGTGGCTGGATGCAAACCTGGAATCGGTGCTGCAGACGCTTCCGCCGCGCGACCTGAGCCTGCTCGAAACATCCCTGTTCTGCCTGCTTGAACACCTGGCGTTCCGCGACACGCTGCCGCTCGCCCCGCACGGCCACCTGGCCGCCTTCGCCGCGGCCTGGCGCGAGCGGCCCGCCGCGCAGCGCACGGCATACGCGTTCGACGTGGCGGCGCCCGGCTGACGGGGTTCGGGCCTGGCCTGCTGACACGATGCTGTCAGCAGGCCCATCCCATGCTGCGCGGCACTTTCCCCGGAGCCGCCCATGTCCGCCTCGAACCTGACCCTGTACGCCACCCGCGCCGGCTTCGACCTGCCCGACACCAGCCCGTTCGTGCTCAAGACCGAGGTGCAACTGCAGATGGCGCAGGTGGCCTACGAGCGCGCTTCCGCGATTCCGCCCGAGGCACCCAAGGGCAAGCTGCCCTACATCGACGATCACGGCGTGGTGGTGGCCGACTCGACCTTCATCCGCGCGTACATCGAGCGCACCCGGGGCGTGGATCTGGACGCCGGCCTCGATGCGCCGCAGCGCGCGCAGGCCTGGGCCATCGAACGCATGCTCGAAGACCACCTGTATTTCGCCATGGTGTGGTTCCGCTGGCTGGAACCGGCGAACTTCGCCAAGGGGCCGGCGCACTTCGCCGATACGGCGCCGGAGGATCAGCGCGAGCAACTGCGGCGCGACCTGCAAGCGCGCAAGCAGTCGGAGTTGTACGCGCAAGGCCTGGGCCGGCACGCGCCCGAGGGAATCGCCGAACTGGGCACGCGCTCGATCGACGCACTCGCCACGCTCCTGGACGACAAGCCCTGGCTGATGGGCGACGCGCCCAGCGGCGTCGATGCCACCGCTTTCGGCATGCTGGCCTGCGTGCTTACCCCGTTCTTCGACACCCCGCTGCGGCGCGTCGCCGAGGCGCACGCCAACCTGGCCGCGTATGTCGCCCGCATGATGCGGCGCCACTATCCCGGGCATCCGTGGCCGGAATGAGCTTGGCGCGCGCAGGCGACCCGGTCAGCGCGGATCGCGAACGCGCGCCGGATTGCCGACGGCCGTGGCGCCATCGGGTACGTCGCGGGTGACCACGCTGCCGGCACCGACCAGTGCATCGTCGCCGACGGTGACGCCGGGCAGGATGAGCGCGCCGGCACCGATCCAGACGTTGCTGCCGATCCGCACCGGCCGCCCGAATTCCAGGCCGGTGGAGCGTTTGGCCGGATCGCGCGGATGGTCGGCGGCGAGGATCTGCACGCCCGGGCCGATCTGCGTCCGCTCGCCGATGTGCACCGCCACCACGTCCAGGATCACGCAGTTGAAGTTGAGGAAGGCGCCGGCGCCCAGATGGATGTTGAAACCGTAGTCGCAGTGGAAGGGCGGACGGATCACCGCGCCATCGCCGACCGCGGCGAGGCGTTCTTTTAGCAGGGTGTGCCAGCGTTCCGCGCCCTCCGCCAGGGTGGCGTTGTAGCGGGCCAGCCAGCGGTGGTTCGCGGCCAGTTCCGCCTGCAGCTCCGGAGCGCTGGCGTCGTAGAGGTCGCCCGCCAGCATCTTTTCCTTTTCGCTGCGCACGCCGGTGGTCAGTCCTTCAATGCGCCTTCCTTCGGATCGGTCGCGGCGTAAACCGAATCCGGGTACTCGGCGGCATGCGGGTGCCTGAGGGCCTCGCGCACGGCCTGCGGCAGGTGGTCGACGTCCAGGATCACCTTGCCTTCGTGCACGTCGCGGATGGCATCGGCCGGCAGCGTGAAGTCGCCGCCGTTCTGGATGTTGACGATCAGCTCCCGGCTGCTGGGATGCACCTCCCGCACGGCGCCAACGCCCAGTTCGCCATCGGCGACGAACACCATGAAGCCCGGTTCGATCGGTTCTTGCATGAGGCTGACCTCGCTGTGGGACGATTCCAGTGTCGCCCCCGGCCCGTGCGGGCCGGGTGACGGTCAGGGCGTCACCTCGCGCACCCGCAGCAAGGCCAGCGCGCGGGCATCCGGCACGCCGATGCCGTTGGGATCGCCGCGCACGTAGTGGGTCACGTGTGGCACCGGATCGGCGAACCCCGGGCCGAGCTGGCGGGCAAGCTCGCCGCGGAAGGCGTGCATCGCGGGGAGGTCCAGGTGTTCGATCAGCGACCAGCAGTCGAGCATGCCGATATCGGTCGGCTTGGCCGTGTGCAGCAGGGCATAGCAGCCGGTGCGGCGGGGCGTCCATGGCAGCGATTCGTACAGCGCGCGGAGCGCGGCTTCGCCAGGGCCGTCGGCCGCCGCGCGCGACATGTCCCGGCTCAGCACGGTGACGTGGAACTCGGACTTGCGTCGCAACCGCACGCCGTCGATCTCGCATATGTCGCCGAAGGACGTGGCCATCCGCCCGGCCGGAAGCGGCAGCACGAATGCGCGTTCCGGCGAGAAGCCGGGCCAGGGAATCGCGGGGAGGCGGGTATCGTCCATGCAGCGCATGCTCGGGCGGCGGGCGTCGATGATGGGCGAACGCAACGCCTCCTGTCGCGTGTGGCCGACCCCGGACTGGAGCTGGCGGCATCCTGTACGCTCAGCGCATTTCACCTTGCCTGCCAGGAACCATGGACCCCAACACCTCCGCGCACATCGGCATCATCGGACTGGGTTACGTCGGCCTGCCGCTGGCAGTGGAATTCGGGCGCCATTTCGACACGCTGGGCTACGACATCGATGCCGCACGCGTGGCCGAATTGCGCGGCGGCAACGACCACACGCTGGAGACTTCGCCCGAACAGTTGCGCGCCGCCACCCGGTTGTCGTTCACCGACCGCGCGGGGGACCTGGCTCGCTGCAACGTCTACATCGTCACCGTGCCCACGCCGATCGACGAGGCGCAGCGGCCTGATCTCAAGCCGCTGGAAGCGGCCTGCCGCATGCTCGGGCCGCAGCTCAAGCGCGGTGACCTGGTGGTGTTCGAATCGACGGTCTATCCGGGCACCACCGAGGAAGTCTGCGTGCCGCTGCTGGCCGAGGGCTCGGGGCTGACCTTCAACACCGACTTCTTCTGCGGCTACAGCCCGGAGCGCATCAACCCAGGCGACCACGCGCGGCGCGTCACCGACATCGTCAAGCTCACCTCCGGTTCCACGCCGGAGGCGGCCGAACGGGTCGATGCGCTTTACCGCACGATCATCCGCGCCGGCACGCACAAGACCTCCTCGATCCGCGTGGCCGAGTCGGCCAAGGTCATCGAGAACGTGCAGCGCGACGTCAACATCGCGCTGGTCAACGAACTGGCGTTGATCTTCCACCGTCTCGGCATCGACACCGAGGAAGTGCTCACCGCGGCCGGCACCAAGTGGAACTTCCTGCCGTTCCGGCCGGGCCTGGTCGGCGGGCACTGCATCGGCGTGGACCCGTACTACCTCACCCACAAGGCCGAGGTCACTGGCTACCACCCGGAGTTGATCCTGGCGGCGCGGCGGATCAACAGCCGCATGGGCAGCGTCGTGGCCGACCGCGTGATCCGCCTGATGAGCGAACGACGCCTGCACATCGTCGACGCGCGCGTGCTGGTGCTGGGCTTCGCCTTCAAGGAGAACTGCCCGGACCTGCGCAACACGCGGGTGATCGACATCGTGCGCGAGCTGGAGTCCTCGGCCGCGAAGGTGGACGTGTACGACCCCTGGGTGGATGCGGCCGAGGCCGAACGTGCTTACCGCGTGCGGCCGGTGGAGCAGCCGGGCGAGGGCTACGACGCGATCATCGTGGCGGTGGCGCACCGGCAGTTCCAGGCGATGGGCGCCGAACGCATCCGCGCGCTGGGGAAGCCGGGCGCGGTGATCTACGACGTGAAGTCGGTGCTGCCGCAGCAGGCCGTGGACGGGCGGTTGTAGGGGCGCCTTTCAGAGTATCCGTGGCGTCCGGTTGACCTCGACTCGCCTAATCCGTACCATTTTGGTCTGGATTTGACGAGGCTTTCCCCATGCTCCGCGTCAGCCGCCTGACCGACTATGCCGCGGTGGTGATGACCTGCATCGCCGCCCACCCGCACGACGTGCTCAGCACGGCGCAGATCGCCGATGAAACGCGGCTGGAGCTGCCGACCGTGAGCAAGCTCCTGAAGTCGCTGGGCCACGCGGGCCTGGTCGAGTCGTTCCGCGGCGTCAATGGCGGTTATCGCCTGTCGCGTCCGGCGCGCGAGATCAGCCTGGCGCAGATCGTGGAGGCGATGGAAGGGCCGATCGGCATGACCGAATGCAGCGTCGAAGGGCAGTGTGACCGCGAGTCGCAGTGCGGCGTGCGCGGCAGCTGGCGGCGCATCAGCAGCGTGCTGGACAACGCGCTGCGCGCGGTCAGCCTGGCCGACATGCTGCAACCGCCGCGCCCGGCGGTCGCCACCGTGGCGCTGAGCGAACTGAAGGGCAGGACCCACGCGTGACTGAGAACACCGACAACACCGTGCTGCGCGACAACGCCGAGGTCGCCGAAGCCCTGGGCCGCAACTACGCGGCCGGCTTCGTCACCGAGATCGAAAGCGAAAGCCTGCCGCCGGGGCTCGACGAAGGCATCATCCGCCAGCTCTCCGCGATCAAGCGCGAGCCGGAGTGGATGACCGACTGGCGCCTGGCCGCGTTCCGCCACTGGCAGACCATGCCCGCGCCCGACTGGGCCAAGCTCAAGATCGACCCGATCGACTACCAGGCGGTCAGCTATTACTCCGCGCCCAAGGCCGGCCCCAAGTCGCTGGACGAGGTCGACCCGGCGCTGCTGGAAACCTACGAGAAGCTGGGCGTGCCGCTGCACGAGCGCGCCGCGCTGGCCGGCGTGGCGGTCGATGCGGTGTTCGACTCGGTGTCGGTGGGCACCACGTTTCGCAAGAAGCTCGCCGAGGCGGGCGTGATCTTCTGCTCGATGAGCGAGGCGATCCGCGAGCATCCGGAACTGGTCCAGAAGTACCTGGGCAGCGTGGTGCCGCAGGGCGACAACTATTTCGCCGCGCTCAACTCGGCGGTGTTCTCCGATGGCAGCTTCGTGTTCGTGCCCGAGGGCGTGCGTTGCCCGATGGAGCTGTCCACCTACTTCCGCATCAACGCGCAGAACACCGGCCAGTTCGAGCGCACGCTGATCGTCTGCGAGGACCGCGCGCAGGTCTCCTACCTGGAAGGCTGCACCGCTCCGCGGCGCGACGAGAACCAGTTGCACGCGGCGGTGGTCGAGCTGGTCGCGCTCGAGGGCGCGAACATCAAGTATTCGACCGTGCAGAACTGGTACCCCGGCGACGAGAACGGCGTCGGCGGCATCTACAACTTCGTGACCAAGCGCGGCGACTGCCGCGGTGCGGACAGCAAGATCAGCTGGACGCAGGTGGAGACCGGTTCGGCCGTGACCTGGAAGTATCCGTCCGTGGTGTTGCGCGGCGACCGCTCGGTCGGCGAGTTCTACTCGGTGGCGCTGACGCACCACTTCCAGCAGGCGGACACCGGCACCAAGATGATCCACATCGGCCACGACACCAAGTCGAAGATCGTCTCCAAGGGCATCTCGGCTGGGCGCAGCTCCAACAGCTACCGCGGCCTGGTGAAGGTGGAGAAGGGCGCCGAGCGCGCGCGCAACTACACCCAGTGCGACTCGCTGCTGATCGGCAAGAAATGCGGCGCGCACACCTTCCCGTACATGGAAGTGAAGAACCCCACTGCGATCGTGGAGCACGAGGCGACCACCTCGAAGATCTCCGACGACCAGCTGTTCTACTGCCGTTCGCGCGGCATCGGCGAGGAAGATGCCGTGTCGATGATCGTCGACGGCTTCTGCAAGCAGGTCTTCCGCGAGCTGCCGATGGAGTTCGCGGTCGAGGCGAAGAAGCTGCTGGAAGTCTCGCTCGAAGGTGCGGTCGGATGAATACCGCTGCCACCAGCTCGCATCCGGGCGGCACCGACCTGCGCGCCCTGCTCGCCGGACTGAGCCCACGCCTGCATCCGACGCCGCGCCGCTTCCTGTTCGTCTCGCACGACAAGGCGCTCGCGCGCATGCACGAGGCGCTGATGATGTTCCGCGAGGACGAGGGCGTCACGCTGATCGTCGACCACGACCTGGAAGGTACCGAGCTGGTCGCCGACCGGTTGTTGTGGGCGCAGATCACGCTGGGCGTGGAGTCGAGCCTCGACGCGGTCGGCATGATGGCCGCCGTGTCCGCCGCGCTGGCCGCGCGCGACATTTCCTGCAACCCGGTTTCCGCGTTCCTGCACGACCACGTGTTCGTGCCGTGGAACCGCCGCGAGGACGCGCTCGACGCGCTCGCGCACCTCTCTGCCTGATGGACACGACCATGCTCAAGATCGACAACCTGCACGCCCGCGTCGAGGGCAAGGACATCCTCAAGGGCCTCTCGCTCGAAGTGAAACCGGGCGAGGTGCACGCCATCATGGGGCCCAACGGCGCCGGCAAGTCCACGCTGGGCAACGTGCTGTCCGGGCGCGAGGGCTACGAGGTGACCGAGGGCTCGGTGCTGTTCGAAGGCCGCAATCTGCTGGAGCTCGAGCCCGAGGAGCGCGCCGCCGCGGGCGTGTTTCTGGCCTTCCAGTACCCGGTCGAGATCCCGGGTGTGAACAACACCTATTTCCTGCGCGCGGCCTTCAACGCGCAGCGCAAGGCGCGCGGCGAAGCCGAGCTGGACTCGATGCAGTTCCTCAAGCTGGTGCGCGAGAAGCTCAAGATCATGCAGCTCTCGCCGGACCTGTTGAACCGCGCGGTCAACGAGGGTTTTTCAGGCGGCGAGAAGAAGCGCAACGAGATCTTCCAGATGGCGCTGCTGGAACCGAAGCTCGCGATCCTGGACGAGACCGATTCGGGGCTGGACATCGACGCGCTCAAGCAGGTGGCCGAGGGCGTCAACGCGCTGCGCTCGCCGGAGCGTTCGTTCATCGTGGTGACGCATTACCAGCGACTGCTCGACTACATCGTGCCGGACTTCGTGCACGTGCTGGCCGGCGGGCGCATCGTCGAGAGCGGCGACCGCAGCCTGGCGCTCAAGCTCGAAGAACACGGCTACGCCTGGGTCGCCGAGCACGGCGAACCGGCCGGGGCGTCCGTATGAGCCAGCCGGCCCGTACGCCGTTCGTCGCCGCGCTGGCCGACGCGCCGCTGCCGGCCAGCGGCATCGCCTGGCTGGACCAGGCGCGGCGCGAGAACCTCGACGCCTTCGCGGATGCCGGCCTGCCGGATACGCGCGTGGAGGCGTGGAAATACACCGCGTTGCGCGCGCTCTCGCAGCGCAGCTTCGCCGCCGGCGACGCGCAGGCGGCCAGTCGCCCGGTCGATCCAGCCGCGCTGGCGCTGCCGGGCATCGACGGGCCCGTGCTGGTGTTCGTCAACGGCGCGTTTCGCGCGGACCTTTCCGCGCTCGACGCCCTGCCGGCCGGGCTGAGCCTGCAGCCGCTGTCGCGTGCGCTGGCCGAGGATGCGGAACCGTTGCGCTTCGCCCTGTCGCGGCACTTCCGCGAGCCGGGCGACGCGTTCGCGCGCCTCAACAGTGCCTTTGCCAACGATGGCGCGGTATTGCGCGTCGCCGCCGGGACCCGGGTCGCCACGCCGCTGCGCCTGCTGTTCGTCGGCGCCGCGGCGGACCAGGACGTGTCCTGGCACGTGCGCAACCACGTCGAGCTGGGCGAGGGCGCCGAACTCATCCTGATCGAGCAGTACCTCGATGCGGGCGCACAGGCGCACCTGGGCACGCAGCTCGCCGGGATCACCCTGCGGGCCGACGCGATCCTGCACCACACGGTGCTGCAGCAGGAAGGCACCGGCAGCAGCCTGGTGCGCCGCAGCCATTACCGGCTGGACGCGCGTGCGCAGGCGCACCTGCACGTGCTGGAACTCGGTGGCGCACTGGCGCGGCACGACCTGTGGGCCGAGCTGATGGGCGACGCGGCCGCCTTCCATACCCATGGAGCCTTTTTGCCTGATGGCCGCCAGCACATGGACACCCAGCTGGCGATCCACCACCGCGCGCGCGATACCGTGTCTTCCTCGACCTGGCGCGGCGTCGCCAGCGGCCGTGGGCGCGGCGTGTTCCGGGGCGCGATCCTGGTGGCCGCCGGGGCCGACGGCGCGGATGCCTCGCTGGGCAACAAGAACCTGTTGCTGTCGGCGCAGGCCGAGATCGACACCAAGCCGGAACTGGAGATCTACGCCGACGAGGTGAAGGCCGCGCACGGCGCCACCGTCGGCCAGCTGGACGAGCGCGCGCTGTTCTACCTGCGCTCGCGCGGCATTCCGGGCGCGCAGGCGCGCACGCTGCTGACCACCGCCTTCGCCCGCGCGCCGTTCGAGTCGCTGCCGCACGAGGCCCTGCGCCAGCATATCGACCAGTTGCTGCTGTCCCGGCTGCCCGCTTGACGGGAGCTCCACGCCGGGGAGATGGCCGGGGTGAGGGCCGGGGCTCGGCAGGCTTCCTTCGAAGCCCAACTTTCCTTCACATCCGGCAGGCTAAAAACCTCGTGATCCCTTCTTCACAAAGCGAGTCACCGATGTCCGCCACCGCCGCCCACGCACACCCGGCGCCTGCCCTCGACATCGAGCGCATCCGCTCCGATTTCCCATTGCTCGCCCGCAGCGTGCACGGCAAGCCGCTGGTCTACCTAGACAACGCCAACACCAGCCAGAAGCCCGCGGCGGTGATCGAGGCGGTGGACGCGCACTACCGCATGCACAACGCCAACGTCTCGCGCGCCGTGCACCAGCTCGGCGAGGAAGCGACGCTGGCCTACGAAGGCGCGCGCGACAAGCTGGCCCGTTTCATCAACGCCCCCTCGCGCAATGAGCTGGTACTGACCTCCGGTACCACCCAGGCGATCAACCTGGTGGCCTACAGCTACGCCTTGCCGCAGCTCAAGCCCGGCGACACGATCCTGACCACCTTGATGGAGCACCACGCCAACATCGTGCCGTGGCAACTGGTTGCCGGGCGCAGCGGCGCTTCGGTGAAGTTCGCGCCGATCGACGAGCGGGGCGAGCTGGACGTGGAGCGGTATCTGGAGATGCTCACCCCCGAGGTGAAACTCGCTTGCGTGGCGCACGTGTCCAATGTGCTCGGCACCGTGAACCCGGTGCGCGAGATCGCCCGCGAGTGCGCGCGCCGCGGCATCCCGCTGCTGGTCGACGGCTCGCAGGCGGTGCCGCATCGGCCGGTCGACGTGCAGGCGCTCGGTTGCGATTTCTATGCCTTCACCGGGCACAAGATGCTCGGCCCCACCGGCACCGGCGCGCTGTGGGCGAAGCGTACGCACCTGGACGCCATGCCGCCGTTCTTCGGCGGCGGCGACATGATCCGGCAGGTGCGCGTGGATGGCACCACGTTCGCCGATCCGCCGCACAAGTTCGAGGCGGGCACGCCCAACATCGCCGGTTTCGTCGGCCTGGGCGTGGCGGTGGACTACTACCGCGCGCTGGACCTGGAGGCCATCCACACCTGGGAGCAGCAGTTGCTCGCCTACGCCACCGAGCGCCTGCGCGACGTGCCGGGGGTGCGGCTGTTCGGCGATGCGGCGGAGAAGGAGCCGGTGATCTCCTTCCTCATCGAAGGCACGCAGTCGACCGACCTGGCGACGCTGCTGGACCTGGAAGGCGTAGCCGTGCGCTCGGGCCATCACTGCGCGCATCCCCTGATGCAGCACTACGGCGTGCCCGCGACTCTGCGTGCGTCGCTGGCGTTCTACAACACGATGGAAGAGGTCGACGTGTTCGTGGCCGCGCTGCAGAAGGTGCGCAAGCTGCTGATGTAACTGTGGGGTGGCTTCAGCCCACCGCTGCAACCGTTCACCGGAGCCGGTGGCCGAAGCCCGCCCTACGGGTTCGTCGGTGCCACCCGCCATACCGTATTGCCCACGTCGTCGGCGACCAGCAGTGCGCCGTCGCGCGCCACCGCCACGCCGACGGGGCGACCCTGCGCATGGCCGTCCTCGTCGACGAAGCCGGTAAGCACGTCCTGCGGCGGACCGGAGGGCTTGCCGTCGGCGAACGGTACGAAGATCACCCGGTAGCCGCTCAGCGGCTTGCGGTTCCATGAGCCGTGTTGGCCGACGAAGGCGCCATTGCGGTACTGCGGCATCAACGGGGCGTCGTAGAACGCCAGGCCCAGCGACGCGGTGTGCGGGCCCAGTGCGTAGTCGGGTACCACGGCGCGGGCGACCAGCGCCGGATCCTGCGGCTCGACGCGCTCGTCCACGTGCGCGCCGTAGTAGCTGTACGGCCAGCCGTAGAACGCGCCCTCGCGCACAGCGGTCATGTAGTCGGGCACCAGGTCGCTGCCCAGCTCGTCGCGCTCGTTGACGGCCACCCACAGCGCGCCACTCCGCGGTTGCCAGGCCATGCCGACCGGGTTGCGCAGGCCGGTGGCGTACGCATGCGTGGCGCCGGTGGCCGGATCGATTTCCAGGATGCGCGCGCGATCCTGCTCTACCGCCAGGCCGTTCTCGCCGACGTTGCTGTTCGAGCCGATGCTGACGTACAGCCGCTTGCCATCGGGACTGGCGACCACGTTCTTGGTCCAGTGGTGGTTGATCGGTCCGGCGGGCAGGTCGGCGACCTTGGCGCCGCTCGCCTGGATGTGCGTTTCGCCGTCGCGGTAGGGAAAGCGCAGGAGCGCGTCGGTGTCGGCTATGTACAGCGCGTCCCCGACCAGCACCATGCCGAAGGGCGAGTGCAAATGATCGAGCAGCACGCTGTGGGTTTCGGCCACGCCATCGCCGTCGGCGTCGCGCAGCAACGTGATGCGGTCGGCGCTGGGCACGGCGGCGCCCGCGCGTTTCTGCACCCGGCGCATGAACCAGCCCTTCAGTCCGTTGGCGTCCTCCGGCCGCTGCGGCGCATTGGTCTCGGCCACGAGCACATCGCCGTCGGGGAGCACGTAGAGCCAGCGCGGGTGGTCGAGATCGCGCGCGAAGGCCCGCACTGCCAAGCCGGGCGCGGCGTCGGGGCGGGCGTTGGCTGGCCAGCCGCTGGCCGGGGCGATGTTCACCGTCGGTATCAACGAGGCGTTGGGCGGCGGCAACGCAGGATCGGAACCGATGCCAGCCGTCACCGGCAGGCGCGCACGGACACCGCAGGCGGTCAGCGCCAGCAGGCAGGGAAGAAGCCATAGCGTGCGGCGAATGTGCGACACGGGAACGCCTCCACGGAAGTGGCCAGTGGAACCGTTGCGGCAGCAAGCCTGCGTGAACCGCCGGCCTGTCCCAGGTCATCGACCGCGGTACGTCCGTCGCTATCATGGGCGCATGACCACGCTCTCCACATGCACCTTTCGCGCGGCCACCGAGGCCGATGTCCCTGCCATCGTCGCGCTGGTCGAATCGGCCTATCGGGGCGATTCGGGCCGGCGCGGGTGGACCACCGAATCGGACCTGCTCGACGGCCAGCGCACCGACGCGGTCGATGTCGCCGATGCCGTCGCCCGCCCCGACAGCCGCATCCTGCTGCTGGAGCGCGACGGCCGGCTGCTCGCCAGCTGCCATCTCGAGCGCAAGGGTGAGGCCGCGTACTTCGGCATGTTCGCGGTCGATCCGGCACAGCAAGCCGGCGGCCTGGGCAAGCAGCTGCTGGGCGAGGCCGAGCGTCTCGCGCGAAAGGACTGGGGATGTCGCCTGATGGAGATGACAGTGATCGTGCAGCGCGCGGAGTTGATCGCCTGGTACGAACGCCGCGGCTATCGACGCACCGGCAGCTACAAGCCGTTCCCTTACGGCCAGGAGCGCTTCGGCATCCCGCGCCGCGACGACCTGCGCTTCGAGCTGCTGGTGAAGGAACTGGCGGGGGGCGCCGCATGAGCCTGGCAGCGCAGGGCTGGGTGCGCGTGTGCGGGCAGGGCGGGTTGCTGCCCGGCGAGTTCACCGTGGTGTTCGACGGCGACACGCCGATCGCGGTCTACAACATCGATGGCCAGCTTTACGCGATCGAGGACGTGTGCACCCATGACGGCGGTGATCTCGCCGGCGGCGAGGTGTTCGGCTTCGAGGTCGAGTGCCCCCGCCACGGCGCGCGCTTCGATGTGCGTACCGGCGCGGTCACCCGTCCGCCGGCCTACGAACCGATCGCCAGCTTTCCGGTACGCGAGGACGAAGGCGCTGTCTGGACACGCGACGACCGCTGAGGTTGCACCCACTTCGACTCCCGAAGAGGGCAACTGGGCCGCAGTGGCTCGCCGAACGCGCTTTGGAGATCTCTCCCCACGGGTGAGTGGCTGAGGCTCGCCTGGCAGGTCGTGCATGCAGGCGCAACGGAACCGCATCGGGGCGGTGGCGGGTTCCGCAAGCGCGCCCCTCACCCCGACCCTCGCCTGAAGGGGAGAGGGAGCGAGCGTTCCGCACCGCCGACCTCATCCCCAGCGCCTTTCATGAGCATGACCTTTGGCCTATGTGAGCCCGTCAACGGATGCCGCACGCTGCGCGCTTGCGGTGGCGCTTTGGGGATGGCCGCCAGCGTCTTGGATTGCGGTGGGCCCAGGGCCTGCCAGGACAGGGGGATCGTCAGATGAAACCGACCTTTACCGGGTGGCTGGGCGCGCTTGCACTGTGCAGCGCCACCGCCATGCCGGCGCTGTTGCATGCCCAGGCCCAGCCCGCGGTGCCAGCGCCCGCGACGAGCGTGGTGGCGCCACCCGCGCCGATCCTCTTCGCGCCAGCCCATGCCTCCGCGCCGCACGTACCCAGCGCGCCGGATGCGTGGGGCGGTCCGCGCACCGGCAGCGAACCGACGCTGTCCGATCGCGTGGTCGACTACCGCATCGACGCGGCCCTCGACGCGGCCAGGCACGCGGTGAGCGGCAAGGAACAGCTGATCTGGCGCAACCGTAGCAACCGCGAAATACGCAGCATCTACGTGCACCTGTACCTCAACGCCTTCCAGAACGAGGGCAGCACGTTCTTCACCGAGCGCGAGGTGCTCACCGCGCACAGCGGCTCGCGCGGCGCGGCCAAGCTGGAGAAGGGCCAGTGGGGCTGGATCGACCTCAAGCAGGTCAGCCAGGACGGCAACGCGCTCAAATGGACGTTCGTGCATCCGGACGGCGGCCCCACGACCGACCAGACGGTCGCGCGCATCGACCTGGCGCAGCCGGTGCCGGCCGGCGGCACGCTGACGCTGGACATCGACTTCCTCAGCCAGCTGCCGCGCGTGGTCGAGCGCACCGGCTGGTGGGGCGACTTCAACCTGGTCGCGCAGTGGTTCCCCAAGATCGGCGTGCTGGAACTGCCGGGCGAGCGCGGCGCGACGCAGGTGCGCTGGAACGTCCACGAGTTCCACTTCAACAGCGAGTTCTACGCCGACTTCGGCCGCTTCGACGTCACCATGACCGTGCCCAGCGACTACACCGTGGGCGCGGTAGGCGAGCAGCAGGGCGCGCCGGTGATCGCCAACGGCAAGACCACCTACCACTACGTGCAGGGCGATGTGCACGACTTCGCCTGGGTGGCGGCCAAGGGCTACAAGGTGCTCGACGCCAGCTGGCAGGGCCCGGGCAGCCCGAAGGTCGCCGTGCGCGTGCTCTACCCGCCGGAGTACGCCGCCAGCGCGCAGCCGGTGCTCAAGGCGAGCACCGATTCGCTGACGTACTTCTCCGACACGCTCGGCGCGTATCCATATCGCACGCTCACCGCGGTGGTGCCGCCGTACAACGCGGGCGAAGCCGGCGGCATGGAATACCCGACCTTCTTCACCGCCGAAGGCTACAAAGAGGTCACGCCAGGCACCATCAGCCAGTACGCGATCGACTTCGTGACCATCCACGAGTTCGGCCACGGCTACTTCTATGGCCTGCTCGCCTCGAACGAGTTCGAGGAGCCGATGCTCGACGAGGGGCTCAACGAGTACTGGGACCAGCGCATGCTGCGCGCGCGGGGCCAGGGCATCGATATCACCACCGAAGGCCTCAGGCGCCTGGGCTTCGCGCCCTCGATCAGCGGCTTCGCGATGGAACGGACGGCGGCGGGCCTCAAGCAGCCCTTCGACCCGCTCGGCGAGAACGCCTGGGACCGGCTCTCCAGCGGCAGCTACGGCACCGTCTACTCGCGCACCGCCACGGCCATGCATGACCTGGAAGAGCGCCTGGGCAAGGATGTCACCGAACGTGCCTTCCGCGAGTACTACAAGCGTTGGCATTTCCGCCACCCGTCGGCCGCCGACCTGCGCGCGACGCTGATCGACGTTTCGGGTGACGCGAAGAACGTCAACGAGGTGTTCGACCAGTACGTCTACGGCACCGCGCACATCGACGACCGCGTGGCCAACATCGACAGCGAGGAGGTACTGCCGCCGGCCGGCAGCACCATCGCCAATGGCAAGCGCACCGATGGGGACAGCACCGCGCTGGACAAGCGGATCGACAAGCAGCGCGAGGACTGGAAGAAGGCCCATCCGAACGCCAAGGCCGGCACCGGACCGTTCCCCTGGCACAGCACGGTGAGCGTGGTGCGCGAGGGTGCACCGGTACCGCAGACCCTGCGCGTGACGTTCGCCGACGGCAGCCACCAGGACCTGCGCTGGAATGACGACCGGCGCTGGGCGCGCTTCGAGTTCACCGGTCCGAGCAAGGTGGTGTCGGCCGAACTCGACCCCGAGCGGAAGATCTACCTCGACGCGAACAAGTTGAACGACAGTCGCACGGTCGAGTCCGACGGCGCCGCCTCGCGTCGCTGGAGCGCCGATTTCGCTGCCCTCGTGCAGGCCTTCTACTCCTTGCTGGTGTCGCTGTGATGATGACCTCGACCCGACGTACCGATGTGGGTGCCGTGATGCTCGCGCCCGTGGCGGCGCTGCAGTGGCGCCTGTTGTTGCTGTGGTTGCTGTTCCTGCTGCTGCCCACCGCGGTAGCCGCGCTGCCGGCATGGCGAACGCTGGCCGACCTGCTCGACCGTTCCGTGCACGCCGCCGACTGGGCGCAGCGTTTCGATGGACTGGCCTTCGGCGACGTGATCGGCAAGCTGGGCGACAGCGGCGCCGCGCTGCACGGCTCGCTGCTGCTGGCGACCGTGTTCGCGCTGCTGCTGGGCCCGTTCCTGACCGGCATGACGGTGGCCACCGGCCGCGCCGGTCGCGCGCTGGGCTTCGGCCAGCTGGTGCAGTCCGGCGTGATCGAGTACGGGCGTATGTTCCGCCTGATGCTGTGGTCGCTGCTGCCCTACGCGATCGCCATCGGCCTGGGGGCGATGGCGATCGGCGCCGCGCACAAGTCAAGCGAGCACGCGGTGCTGCAGAGTGCCGCCGACCGCTACACGCACACCGCACTGTGGGTCCTTGGGGTGCTGTTCGTGCTGGCCCATGCCGTGGTCGAGTCCGCCCGCGCGGCCTTCATCGTCGACCCTGGCCTGCGCTCGGCGACCCGCGCACTTGGACGTGGTTTCATGCAGCTCCTGCGCCGGCCGCTGGGCACGCTGCTGAGCTACCTGCTGATCGGCGCCATCGGCTCGGCGATCGCGTTGGCCTGTGGCGTGGGCCGCGTGCATACCCCGGCGGTGGGCCTTGGCGGCTTCCTGCTGGCGCTGCTGTTCGCCGAGCTGGCAGTGCTTGCGGTGGGCTGGATGCGCATCGCGCGATTGTTCGCGCTGGCCGCGGTGGGTCGTTCGCTGGTGTCGCGGCGCGGCGGCTTCGCGCCTGCCCTGTAGCGACGTGGTTGGAAGCGCGGCCCCGTGCGGGGCTGCGTTTTTCTTGGTCGATGGTCACCGCGCCCGGAGACTACTCGTCGTCCACCTCCGGCAGCGGCACCGCCATGTGGCAGGCCAGGCCGCTTTCGCGATAGTCGATGCTGACCGCGCCGTTGCGCGCGGGATTGAGGCTGCGTTCGACCAGGCGCGTGCCGAATCCCTTGCGGGCCGGCGGATGCACCGGCGGCCCGCCGTGCTCGATCCAGTCCAGATGCAGGATGCGCCGACCGTTGGCCTCGCCGGTGCGCCAGTGGATGCGCACGCCGCCGCCGCGGTCGCCCAGCGCGCCGTACTTGATCGCGTTGGTGGCCAGCTCGTGCAGGGCCATGGCGAAGGACAGGGCGTTCTGCGGCGACAACCGCACGCGCGGCCCCTCGATGTCGAAGCGCTCGCTGCCCCGGAAATTGTGGGAATGGGCCATCTGCTCGACCAGGTCGCTCAGCAGCGCGCTGCGCCAGTGCTCGCGGGTGAGTACGTCATGCGCGTGCGACAGCGAGATCAGGCGCGCGTTGAACACCTCCGCCGCGCTCTCCACCGACGGGGCGCCGTTGAACGATTGCGCGGCCAGCGACTGCACGATCGCCAGGGTGTTCTTCACGCGATGGTTGAGCTCGTTGATCATCGTGCGCTGCTGCTGTTCGGCCAGCTTGCGCTCCTGCACGTCGACCATCAGCCCGGGGAAACAGGTGGGCTTGCCATCCTCGTCGTACTCGCAGCGCCCGGATGCCTCCACCCACAGATAGCTTTCATCGGGCTGGCGGATGCGGTACTGGCAACGGTATGGCACGCCGTGATCGATGCTTTCCTGGATGCGCACCTCGACCTCCGGCAGATCCTGCGGATGGATGCGCTCGAGAAAGGTTTCGAGTGGCAGGCCGGTTGCGCCCTCCACGGGGTCCAACGAGAAGGCGCGGGCCAGGCGACAATCGACCACGACGCGATTGCCTGGAATGTCCCACAGCCAGGTGCCGATCGCCGCACCCGCATTGAGCGCCAGTTCGACCTGTTCGCGGGCGCGATGGTAGGCACGCTCGGCCTTCACCCGCGCGGTGGTTTCGACCACGGTCGCGAGGAAGCCACGCGGCACGCCGTCGGCATCGCGCACCGGGGTGTAGTCCAGGTCCATCCAGACGTCTTCGGCGTGGCCGTGGCGGAACAGCACCAGCGGCTGATCGGTGTAGGAAAGCGGCTGGCCCGCGAGCGTCACCTCCAGCACGTGCTGGTTGAACTCGGCGACCTCGGGCCAGGCGGCCAGCAGGTTCAGGCCGAGCAGGTACGGATGGCGCCCGCCGGCGAACACAGCGTAGGCGTCGTTGTAGATCAGCTGCGCGTCCGGTCCCCATGCCATCACCATCGGCAGGTTGGACGACAGAACGATGTCGACCACGGTGCGCAGCGGCTGTGGCCAGGTGTCCATCGAACCCATGGCGGTGGCGCCCCAGTCGTAGGCGCGCACGCGCTGGGCCATCTTCGGTTCGGCTTGCATCCGTTCGTCGTCCATGGGCCGCCATGCTTGTTGGTCTTGTTTTTCGCGACTGCAGGCACATCGATGTAAGGCGATGTCGTCGCCGCGCCCGCGGGGCGGAGTCTTGTCCGGTGCCGCGTGGTGCAAGGCGATGCCGGAGCTTAAAGCGGCGGCGTGTAGGCGTGGGCTGACACCGGCGCAGCCGGTCAGGTAGCGGCAGGTGGCGGCTGGCGCAGGTGAGTGTCGAGCTCGGCCAGGCGCCCGGGCGTGCCCACGTCGGTCCACGCGCCGTGGTGGTGCACCCCGTGCACGCGTCCGTCGTCCATGGCCGCGCGCAGCAACGGAGCAAGCTTGAAACGCGGCGGGTTGGCATCGACGCCGGTCGTGTCGCCGATCACGCGGCGCCAATGCTGCAGCAGTTCGCGCCGATACACGCCGATGCCGCTGAAGGTCAGCCGCGGCGCGCCCTGGGCGTGCAGCAGGCCGTGGACGTCGAGCAGGAAATCGCCGTCCGGGTGGTGCGCCGGGTTGTCGACCATCACCAGGTGCGCGTCGCCCCGGGGCTCGGCCGGCAGGGAAGCGTAGTCGACGTCGCTGTGGATGTCGCCGTTGACCGCGATGAAGGGCCTCTCGCCCAGCAGCGACAGCGCGTTGAGCATGCCGCCGCCGGTTTCCAGCGGCGTCGCGCCTTCGTAGGCATAGCGGATGCGCAGGCCCCAGCGGCTGCCGTCGCCGAGCATTTCGGGGAACCGGTCGGCCAGGTGAGAGGTGTTGATGACCACGTAATGCACGCCGGCGGCGGCGAGCTTTTCCAGATGCCAGGCGACCAGCGACTTGCCGCCGGCTTCGAGCAGCGGCTTGGGCGTGCGGTCGGTGAGCGGCCGCATGCGCTCGCCCAGGCCCGCGGCGAAGATCAGTGCGTGCCTCATGCGGCGGCCGGTGCGGTGATGTCGCGCTCGCCCACGCAGCGTTCGATCAGTGCCGCCAGGTCGGCCAGCTCGGGATAGCGATGCGCGACGGTGAGCACGTAACCGAGCACGCGCGGCAGGTCGGCGAGGTAACCGCGCTTACCGTCGCGATACCAGAGCCGGCAGAAAATGCCGAGTACCTTGATATGGCGCTGCAGGCCGATCAGGTCGAACCAGCGCTGGAAGCGCTCGCGGCCGACCGTGGCGTCGAGCAGGCCCGCCTGCTGCGCGCGCTGGCGGTACTGCTCGACCCACTGCGCCACGCGGGTTTCGTCCCAGGCGATGTAGCAATCGCGCAACAGCGAGGCCAGGTCGTAGGCGAGCGGGCCGTGCAGCGCGCCCTGGAAGTCGATGATGCCGGGGTTGCGCAACATCGGTTGTCCGCCAAGCTCGGCGCGCGGACCGGCCTCGATAAGCGTGGTCAGGCAAAGGGGGCGAAGCGCGCCGGACGGCTTGTCCTGGACCTGCATCAGGTTGCGGCTGTGAAAGTCGCGGTGCACGAACACGCGCGGCTGTTCGGCGGCGTTGTGCAGCAGCACGGTGAACGCCTGTTCGATCACGTCCCATTCCTCGCACTCGGGCGTGTAGCCCAGGTGGCGCTGGAGGAACCACTCGGGCATCAGTTCGAGTTCGCGCTGCAGGAAGGCACGGTTGTAGGGCGGCAGGTCGGAGCCGTCGACGTTGGCCTGGATGCGCAGCAGGGCGTCCATCGCCTGGGCGTAGAGCGCATCGGCCGTGTCGGGGTTCAGGCAGGACAGGTAGTCCTGCCGACCGAAATCCTCGATCACCAGGAAGCCCTGCGCCAGGTCGTGCGCGAGCACGACCGGCGCGTGCAGGCCGGCGTCGCGCAGGCGTTGGCCGATGGCCAGCCAGGGTGCGGGGTCTTCCAGCGCCGGCGGCGAGTCCATCACGATCCAGCCGTCCTCGCCCTGCGTGCGCCAGTAACTGCGGAAGCTGGCATCGGACGAGGCCGGCGTCAGGGTCAGCGTGTCGTCGTGCAGCGTGGCGCGGGCCCAGGCAAGCCGGGCGGCGGCGCGGTCGGAGGCGGTCATGGGCAGGTCGGTGGCAGGCATCGCATCAGCTTAGCGAGCCGGCGCGCACCCGGTCCATCGGCATGCGCAGGCGCCGGCCGGCGGTGGTTCATCCGGTGAGACGGCCGTTTGCGATACTCGAAACCCTGGGTTTCGCACCCTACCGACCGTATTTGCGCTGGAGTCCTCACATGACCCGACGATCCGGAAGCGCCGACCTGCCGCTGCATGGCGGGCGCGTGCCGCGCTGGCTGGCGGACCGCATGACGCGGCTGGGCGCCCTGATGGCCGAGGCGATCGTGCGCGAGTATGGCCGCGACGAGTTCCTGCGGCGGTTGGCGCATCCGTTCTGGTTCCAGTCCTTCGGCGCGGTGATGGGCATGGACTGGCATTCCTCCGGCATCACCACCAGCGTGATCGGTGCGCTCAAGCGTGGCCTCGCGCCGCTGTCGGGCGAGCTGGGCATTCACGTCTGCGGCGGGCGCGGCAAGCATTCGCGTGCAACCCCGGGCGAACTGGTGGCCATCGGCGAAAAGGTCGGCTTCGACGGCGCCGCGCTGGCGGGTGCGAGCCGGCTGGTGGCCAAGGTGGACAGCGCCGCGGTGCAGGATGGCTTCGATCTCTACCTGCACGGCTTCGTGGTGAGCGACGACGGCCACTGGGTCGTGGTGCAGCAGGGCATGAACGGAGAGCGCCGGCAGGCACGCCGCTACCACTGGCTGTCGCAGAACCTGAAGAGCTTCGTGGATGATCCGCACGCGGCGGTCGACGGGCCGGGGCAGGGGCGGATCGTGAACTTGGCCGACCACCGCGCGCAGGCCTCGCGCCTGGCGCAGATCGAACTGCTGCGGACGCTAGGTCCGGACGGCATCGCCCGCGAGATGGCGCAGATCGAGGGCATGGCCGCGCCCGTGCAGTCGCCGACCGACGGGCCGCTGCAACTCGGCCTGCTGCCGCATCTGGTGATGCCTGACCACCACGACGTGCGCGCCAGCGACGTCGTGACGCGCCGCCTGCACGGTGCGCTCGCCGCCGCGGCGGAAAACGGCCCGCGCGATTTCACCGAACTGTTGCAGGTGCCCGGCGTGGGTGCGCGCACGGTACGCGCGCTGGCGATGGTGGCCGAAGTGGTGCATGGCGCACCCTGCCGCTTCAGCGATCCGGCACGCTTCTCGCTGGCCCACGGCGGCAAGGACCGCCACCCGTTCCCGGTGCCCACGCGCGTCTACGACCACACCATAGGCGTGTTGAAGTCGGCGGTGGAGAACGCCAGGCTCGGCCGTGACGAACAACTGGCCGCGCTCAGGCGGCTCGACGAGCAGGCGCGTCGGTTGGAGCGGCACGCCAGGGGACCGTCGGTGGAGCAGTACATCGCCGAGGAGTGCCTGCGCTCGCACGAGTACGGCGGTCGCAGCGTGTTCGGCTGGGAGCCGCCCGCCACCGGTCCGATCGGGCAGAAGAAGGCCTCGTAGCGAGGCGTAGGCCGGGTTTTCGTCCGCCGCATTCAACGCGGTTTCGCCAAAGAGCCGGAGGGCTGAAGCCGACCCTGCGAGTTTCGGTCGTGGTCGCGTTTCAGGAGACCGGTTTCCGCAGGCTCAGCCCCGCGAGGCCTGCGCCAGGCAGCGCTGGTAGCGCCCGTCGACACGTTTGGCGAACCAGGCGGTGGTGAGCTTGCGGGTGATCTTGGGGCTTTCCAGCCGGATGCGCGGCAACATCTCGCGTGGCAGCGGCTTGCGCGCATTGGCGTCGGCAAGTTCGAACACGCGCGTGTACAGGGCGGTATGCGCGAAATCGGGGCCTTCGCCTTCGGCCAGCGCGTCGTGGATCTCGCCCGGCTCGAGGTCCAGGCGTCCGGCCAGCGTGCGCGCCGCCCGTTCGGTGGCACCCAGGCCGCCGTCGTAGCGGATCAGGTCGCCGTCGAAGTCCAGCGCAATGCCGGTGACCTCGCTCAGCGCATTCTGGAACGCCGCGTTGCGGCTGGCATACCAGCCGGCGTTGTAGTCCGCGAAACGGTAGAGCATCTGCGGGTAGTCGGCCGGGTAGGCGAGCAGGTGGGCGATGCCGAAGTACAGGCCGCCGCGACGGCTGAACACCTCGTGGCGGATCGAGCCGTCGACCGGGTAGGGATAGGTGTGGTCGTCGGCGTAATCCTCGGCGAACGCCACACTCACCTGCATCGGGCCGCCGGTGTGCACCGGGTTGTCGTCGCCCAGCAAGCGGCGGCCCAGCGGCACCATGCCGATGAAGTCCTCGTACAGGCGGCTCAGTTCGCGTTCGGTGCGCACGGCGGCCAGGCGGTCGCCATAACGCTTGCCGTCCGGCGACTTCAGCGCCAGCGCGGCACGTACCAGGAACTGCGGGACGTGGTGCAGCGCGGCGCGGCGATCGATCTCCTTGCGCGCAATGCGGCCCAGGCCCGGCACCGCGGGTTCCGCGTGGTAGTTCGATTCCTGCGCGGCGACGGCGAGGGCGGCGCAGAGGTTGCTGTCGGTCGGCGGGATGTCGAGCGCGGAGAACGCCGCGTACATGTCGGTCGCCCAACCGGCGCGGTCCGCGGTGTCGCCGGGCAACAGGCGCACGATCTGCGCGCGCACCTCGTCGGGTCGGCGCTGCGGCGCTTCCACGCGCGGACGCGCGCAGCCGGCGACCAGGGCCAGCAGCGCGAGCAGGACGACGGGACGGGCGGGCGTTCGGATACGCATCCGGCATAGGTTGCCGTAGCGCCCGCCAATGGCGACTGAAGCCATGACCGGCGGCGCCGTCACGAAACCCGCCGCGGATGGCGTCTTCCGAAGCCCACCCTAGCGCAACCGTCCGGCCCGGCGCCGGCGCCGCTTCCAGCGCAGCCACTGGCGCTCCAGCAGGATCAACGACCAGCGCGTAGGCCGGCGCAGGAACGGCAGGTCCTGGGCGAGCAGCAGCACGCCCAGCGGGAGCATCCACAACCCCAGCAGCGGCAGGAAACTGAAGAACCCGGCCACGATCAGCAGCACGCCCACTGGAATGCGCAGCCAGCGGGACGAGGGCGCGCGCAGCCAGCGCAGTGGTGTTGCGATCCAGCGTGGCAACCGTCGCTCGAATCGATCGAGATGGCGGTTGAGTCGGTCGATGTCCTTGATCACCCGGGACTCCGGTAGAGGCTGCCCGTCATTCGACTACGCGCCGGATCGAAAGGCCAGCACGCGTGCGGCATGCGGTTCAGCGACGACCGCGCATGAGGTGGATCAGCCAGCCCATGCCGGCGATCCCAAGCACGAGCCCGGCACCCGCGCCCCACAGCGCGCCCGGCGTGCCGTCGATGGCGTAACCGGTGCCCAAACCGAGCAACAGGAACAGCGGAACCGGTAGACAACCCATGGATCAGGGAAGTGGGTCCGACCGGGGTCATCTTCAGCCGCGTGTGCCCGCCGCCCGCGTAGGCGGGCCTGCGTCACGCCCGCGCGGCCGGGCAGTCGGAGCGTGCGCGGGGTTTGGTTAGTATCGGGACACTTTGCCGGGGAGATGCACTCATGAAGCGCCTGCTGGTGGGATCGATCGTCGTCGTGCTGGCCCTGGTCGTGCTCGGCGCCGCCGCGCTGCTGCTGGTGGACGCCAACCACTTCCGCCCGCAGATCCAGGCCTCGCTGGGCAAGGCGCTGGGTCGCGAGGTGAGCATCGGCAAGCTGCACATGGCGTTGTGGACCGGCTCGCTGGAGGCGGACGAGATCCGCATCGGTGACGATCCGGCGTTCGGCAAGCAGCCGTTCGTCAGCGCGCGTTCGCTGGACCTGGGCGTGGAGCTGTGGCCGTTGCTGATCCACCGCGAGCTGCACGTGACCTCGCTGACGCTGGACCAGCCGGTGGTGCGCCTGCTGCAAAACCGCAAGGGCGATTGGAACTTCGCCGGACTCGGCGGCGGTCCGGCGCCGTCGGAAGGCACCGGGGCCGGCGTGCCGGCCGGACTCACGGTCGACCGGCTGCGCATCGACGATGGCCGCATCGAACTCACCCGCATGGCCGGCGACCGCAAGGTTTACGACCACGTGCATCTGGGTGCGGATCATGTCGACACGCGGGCGGCTTTCCCGTTCGAACTCAAGGCCGATGTCGCCGGGGGCGGCACGCTGGCGCTGGAAGGCAAGCTAGGGCCATGGCACGCCGGCAATGCAGTGCTCACACCGGTGGACGCGCACCTGGTGATGCATGATCTGGACCTTGTAGGCGCTGGGCTGATGGCACGCGGAAGTGGCGTCGGCGGCGTGCTCGACCTGGACACGAAGATCGGCTCGGCCAAGGGCGTGCTGCGCTCGAAGGGGCGCATCGATGCACGCAAGCTGCAACTGGTCGCGTCAGGCTCGCCCTCGCCGCAGCCGCTGCGGATCGACTACCAGGCGAACTACCGGCTCGATGCCGGCACGGGACAGATCGCGAACACGGTGCTGCACGCCGGCGCGGCGCGGCTGTCCATCGCCGGCAGCTTCGACAACCGGCCTGCGGTGATGCGCATGGACCTGAAGGTGAAAGGCCTGCGCCAGCCCATCGACGACCTGCAGCCCCTGTTGCCGGTGTTCGGCGTGATCCTGCCGAAGGACTCACGCCTGAGCGGTGGCACCGCCAGCATGGACCTTGGCGTGCGCGGGCCGCTCGATGCGCTGGTCATCCAGGGACCGGTCTCGCTCGACGGCACGCGGCTGGCCGGCTACAGCCTCGGCGACAAGCTCGGCGGCGCGTTGGCGCTGGCCGGCATCAGCGCGCCGAAGGACACCGTGATCCGCCATGCCGAGGCCATGCTGACCATCTCGCCCAAGGGCATCGACGCCGACCCGGCCAAGGCGCAGATCGCGCAGCTCGGTAGCTTCACCGGCAAGGGCCGCATGGCCGCCGACGGCGCGCTCGACTTCCGCATGCTGGTCAAGCTCGATCAAGGCGTCACCGGCGCGGGCCAGGCGGGCCAGGGTCTCGCCGGCCTGCTGGGCGGATCGAAGGCCGGCGGCGCGCTCGGCGGCCTGATCAAGGGCATGAGTACCAACGGCGTAGGCGTGCGCGTGGGCGGCACGGCCAGCGCGCCCAGCTTCAGGCTCGATCCGAAGGCGGCGGTCGGCCTGCTGGACGTCGGCGCGCGCGGCAAGGGCACGCAGCCGGCGCCGAAGCAGCCTGCCAGCAACGAGGACGTGCTCAACAACCTGCTGCAGAACGCGCTCAAGCCCAAGCAGCCGACCTCGGGGCATTGAGCATGGGCGACGGGGAGAGCGCCGATTTCATCGTGGTCGGCGCCGGCCCGGCCGGCTGCGCGGTGGCCGCGCGACTGGCCGATGCGCCAGGTCGGCCGACCGTGTTCCTGGTCGAGACCGGTCCGGCCACGCCCTCGTGGCTGAGCCGCGTGCCGATGGGCATCGCCGCGCTGGTGCCCTTCCGCAGCCGGCACAACTACGCCTATCAAACGGTGCCGCAACCGCACCTGGACGGGCGCCGAGGCTACGTGCCGCGCGGGCGCGGTGTCGGTGGCAGCAGCCTGATCAACGCGATGATCTGCACCCGTGGCCAGCCCGAGGATTACGACGGCTGGTCGGCGCTCGGCTGCGCGGGATGGAGCTGGGACGACGTGCTGCCGGTGTTTCGCAGCATCGAGGACAACCAGCGCGGCGCCGATGCCTGGCACGGCGTCGGCGGGCCGCTGCCGGTGAGCGACCTGCGCTCGCCCAGCCCGATGAGCCGCGCGTTCGTGGAGGCGGCGGCGCAGTGTGGTTATCCGCGCAACGACGACTTCAACGGCCTGCGCCAGGAAGGCGTTGGCCTGTACCAGGTGTACCAGCGCGACGGCCGCCGGGTCGACGCCGGACGTGCGTATCTGGGCGATGGCCAGGCGCGGCCGAACCTGCGCGTGCTGGCCGGGCGGCCGGCGCAGCGCATCCTGTTCGAGGGGCTTCGCACGAGCGGGGTATTGCTCGGAGGAAAACGCCTGCTTGCGCGGCGCGAAGTCATCCTCTGCGGTGGCGCGATCGGCTCGCCACAGTTGCTGATGCTTTCCGGCATCGGCCCGGGAGCGCACCTGCGCGAGCTGGGCATCCCCGTTGTGCAGGACGCGCCGGACGTGGGCAGGCATCTGCAGGACCACATCGACTACACCGCCAACCTGCGTGTCCGCGCCAAGGGCCTGTTCGGCATGAACCCGGCGACGCTGGCACGGATGGTCGCCAGCGGCGGCGCCTACCGTCGGCGCGGCGAGGGCATGCTGACCAGCAACGCGGCCGAGGCCGGGGGCTTCATTCGCAGCCGGCCGGAGGTCACGCGGCCCGATCTGCAGCTCCACTTCTGCATCGGCATGGTCGACGACCACAACCGCCGCATGCACCTGTCCACCGGCTTGGCGCTGCATGTCTGCGTATTGCGGCCGGCGAGTCGGGGACGCGTGCGCCTGACGGGTGCGGACGTGGCGGCCGCACCGCTGATCGATCCGGATTTTCTCTCGGCGCCGGAAGACATGGAACTTCTGGTCGAGGGCGCGCGCATCGTCCGGCGCATCCTGGCGGCGCCCGCGCTGGCGGCGTACGGCGGGCGGCTGTTGTACGGCACCGGCAGCGAGGACGACGATGGCCTGCGCGCGCTGATACGCGCTCACGCCGACACCATCTACCACCCGGTGGGCACCTGCCGCATGGGCGCCGATAAGGGCGCGGTGGTCGATCCGCGGTTGCGCGTGCTTGGCATCCGGGGGCTGCGCGTCGCCGACGCCTCGATCATGCCCGCATTGATCAGCGGCAACACCGAGGCACCCTCGGCGATGATCGGCGAGATGGCCGCGCGGTTCGTGCTGGCCGATAACCCATAAACCGATCCGACGTGGGGCGAGGCCTTGTGGCACCCCCCGCAGGTGCGCCTACGGGGTTCGTGGCTCCTCACTTCGTCGTAATGGCATGCGCTAACCGAAGGTGGTCGCGCAACATCGGCAGGCCGTCCCGCGCGATCTGGCGCAATTTCGGATCGTGTCCATCCTTTGCGGCCCGTTCGTAGAGCGGGATGATCCTTTGGTGCTCCGCGACCATCATTCCGGCGAACGCCTGGTCCAGCGCGTCGCCGTGCAACCGCTGCAGGCGCAGCTTGTCCTCGGTGACGTCCTCCGGCGGCGTTCCGTGAGCCTGGCCGTGCGCCTTCCTGGCGACCGAAAAATCGGTGAACTTGCGATTCAGTGCCTCGTGGTCATCGATGATGTCCTTGGCCAGTTCGCGCACCTGCGCCGAGGAGGAGCGGTCCCGCGCAACCTTGGCCAGTTCGATCTGCATCGAGTTGTCGGCCGTGGCCTTGGCGACGAACGCCTGTTCCTGCTTGTCCAGCGTGGGATTGTTTGCGGCTGGCGCGGGCAGGGCGAGTGCGACTACCGCTAAACCGAGCAGGCCGCGGGCGAGGAAGGAAGGCAGGAAGGGCAGCTTCATGGCAGGTCCGGTCGATGCGGGGCCTACGACGCTAGCCGCCGTACCGGCAACGCGTGCTCTAGACGCCGTGAACGCGTGGGTAACGCCAAGCCACGGACGAGGCTTGTGCGGCCGCCACCGGGCCGATACGGTCGCACTTTCCAACCTCTCCGGAACTGCCATGTCCGTCCAGGTTCGCCAGGCCACCGTCCATGACCTCGACACGCTGGTGCCGTTGTTCGACGGCTACCGGCAGTTCTACGGCAAGCCGTCCGATCCCGAAGGCGCACGCGCCTTCCTCGGCGCGCGCTTCGCGCACCACCAGTCGGTGATCCTGCTGGCGCTGGATGCCGAAGGCGCGGGGCTGGGCTTTACCCAGCTCTATCCGCTGTTTTCCTCGGTGCGGATGGTGCGCACCTATCTGCTCAACGACATGTTCGTGGCGGCCCGGGCGCGCCGGCAGGGCGTGGCGGCAGCGTTGCTGCACGAAGCGGCGGCGCATGCGCGTGCGCTGGGGGCGGCCAGCCTGTCATTGTCGACCGCGCTCGACAATGCGCCTGCGCAGGCGCTGTACGAATCGCTGGGCTGGGAGCGCGATCGCCAGTTCTGCGAGTACTCGCTCACGCTTTAGCCGGCGATGCCGCCACGACGGCCGCTCGGCGGACCTGGTTGCGTCCCCCGCGCTTGGCCGCGAACAGTGCCTCGTCGGCGACGCGCAGCAGCTTTTCGCTGGCCAGCGTGGTGCCCGCGGCCATCACGGCCACGCCGGCGCTGATCGTGACCGCACCGTGGGCGGAGTTGATGTGGCGAACCTGCAGCGCTTCCACGCGCAGCCGCAACCGTTGCACGACCGCTTCGGCGCGGTCGATGTCCAGGTCGCTCAGCAGGATCACGAACTCCTCGCCGCCGTAGCGCGCCGCCACCACGCCCGGCTGCATGCCGGCCTCCTGGCGCAGCGTGTGGGCGACCAACGACAGGCAGTCGTCCCCGGCGAGGTGGCCGTAGGTGTCGTTGAAGGACTTGAAGTTGTCCACGTCCACCACGGCGATCCCGAACGCCCGTCGTGCACGCACCGCTTCCTGCCACGAGCGTCGAAGTACCTGCCGGAAACCGGCGCGGTTGAGCAGGCCGGTCAGCTCGTCGCGAACGCTCTTGTGGTGCAGGTCGCGGCGCAGGCTGCGCAGCTCGTCCTCCACCGCCTGGTGGTAACCCAGCAGCACGGTGGTCCGCACGCCATAGGCGGCGACGGCCAGGATCAGCGCGCCCATCGCCAGCGGCCGGTCCGCGCCGAGCTGGGCGAAGCCGAGCAGGCACAAGGCCAGACTCAGCATCAACGGGGCGATGCTGGCCGCCACCTGGCGGGTGCGCGGCGTTGGTCGGTAGCCGCGCAACCACACGGTTCGGCGTCGGCTGAGCAGTAGCCCCAGCATCACGAAGGGCCATCCGAGCAGCCACTCAGGCAGACACGATTCGCTTGCCAGGATGAAGCGGCTGTGGATTGCCGGCAGGATCGCATCCACCCAGGCGAAGGCGGCCAGCACGAAATGGAAGCGCCGTTCGTCGGCGCGCCGCGTGGCAACGAAGCGAAGCGTGGCGAACAGCGCCACGAACAATCCCATGCCGTCGAACATCCACATCACGTAACGGCCCGTGGCCTGCGCCGGATGGCCGGCGGCGAGCAATCGGACCAGCATCAGGTAGAACAGCGCCACGATGGCGCAGGCCAGCACGCCGTCGATGGCGGTGGTCCACCGACGCACCGGGGTCAGCGGGTTGTAGGCCGCCGCGGCGATCAGCCAGAAGCTTCCAAGGCAGAAGTAGAACGTGGGATCGAACGCCACCAGCGTGCCCTGAGGGTGATGCAGGGCATCGACCAGCAACAGTGCGAAGGCGGCCGATTGCGCGAGCAGCGCGCCGAGCAGCAGGCCCCACAGTGGCGTGTTGTGGTTGACGCTAAGGTGCAGCCGGCGCCAGCACAGCATTACGGTGAACGCCAGAATTGCCAGCACGAACGCGTAGCTGGACGCCAGGATCCAGCGCTCGCCGACGAACAGCAGCACGCCGAGATGGCCGAGCAGGAGCGGCGCGTAGATCCTGGGCGTCCAGCTCTGAAGTTTCACGAAGCCCCCGGTGGCAGCCGCGCATGTCGGGCAGGGAGGCTCGATTGTGGAAGCGGGCGGGGTCGGGCACAACGCCACCACGGCCGCAGTGCCGACTGGGTCGCGGTAAGTGCGCGCCCGGATGACGTTATGCTGGTTTCTTCGCCTCGTCCCGACACGCCATGCTTTATCTCGCCTCGCAATCTCCCCGCCGCCGCGAGCTGCTGCAGCAGCTCGGCGTTGCCCACACGACGCTGGACGTGGACGTACCCGAGATACGCGCCAGGGACGAGTCGCCGGAGCGCTACGTCGGCCGTGTCGCCCGCGACAAGGCGCAGGCCGGGCTCGCCCTGGTGGCGGATGTCGCGGGCGCGCTGGTAATCGGCTCGGATACCGAGGTCGTGCTGGAGGACGAGGTGTTCGGCAAGCCGTCGGACGCGGCGCAGGCTGCCGCAATGTTGCGACGCTTATCCGGTCGGACCCATGCGGTGATCTCGGCGGTATGGGGCGTCGATGCGCAGCAGGCGCGCTGCGAGCTCTGCATATCGAAGGTGCGTTTCGCACCGCTGGACGAGGCGGCCATCGCCACCTATGTCGCCACCGGGGAGCCGTTCGGCAAGGCCGGCGGCTATGCCATCCAGGGGCGCGGCGCCGCGCTGGTGGAACATCTGGAAGGGAGCTATTCCGGGGTGATGGGATTGCCGCTGTTCGAGACGGCGCGGCTGTTGCGCGGCTTCGGCGTCTTGCCGGGCTGAGCCTGCTCCCGGTCCGGCCAAGGATTGGCGCTGCTGGAATCATGCCGCGCGGTTGCTGCTCCCCATCGGTGGAAGACGGGATTCCTCTCGCCTGATTCAGTCCGGGCTCTCGACCGAAAGCGGCGGGGGGCTGGCAAGCGCCCATCCTTACGCTCTCCGATGGCAAAGGGCACCAGGGAACGTGGCGTCCTTCCCTGCCGGGGTACGCTCGTCTACGGCTGGACCACCAGATATTCGCCCCGGGCTCCGCTGCGGCGCGGCCGGGTACCCATCCTGACGCATAGCGAACGGCTGTCAGGGCAGCGTACGAGCGCGCCCGAGCGCACGGCCTCCAGCACGGCGCCACCAAGCGCGGCGCTGTGCATGTTGCGCCAGGCCAGGTAGCCGCTGCCGCCTGCCGCCAGCACCGATCCCACCAGCAGAGCGAGCAGTCCCCTGCGGACCAGTGACTGCTGCGCCTGGGTGAGCAGCTTGCGTTGTTCGGCCAGCGCGTCTGCCGCCCATTTCGCTGCGTCGGCGGCGTGGCGCAACTGCGCGTCCATAGGGGCCAGCGCCTGGCGGGTGGCGCCGGCGATGCTGTCGCGTGCCTGCGCGCCGAGGGTCTCCAGCACCTTGCGGGAAAACTCCTCGCCGCCTTCGGTCCAGCGTTGCGCGCTGCGATCGAGCGCCGTTGCGCTGGTATCGATGCGCTGCAGGGCACCGCGGCCGCGCGTGTCGAGCTGCTCGGCGATGACCGCGAGCTTGACCAGCAGTTGTTTCACGTCATCGATATTGCCGCCGTCCATGGCATCTCCTCGGGTTGGTTCAGCGTTGCATGTTGGTCGCCATCGCCGGCTCCGCCGCCTGTCCCTGATAAGCGAGTGCAGGCTCCGGGGCCTGCATCGCCTGGCTGTATTGCTGGATCTCGCGCCACCAGGCGGTCCCTTGGGGTGATTGCAGGTAATCGCCCGCCACGGCGTCCATTGCGCAGGCGTCCTGCTTCAGGGCGGCCTGGTAGAGCCGCTCGACCATCGCATCGACCGGGTCCGCAGCGGTGGCCCTGGCAGGCTCCCTGGCGGTTTCCGGGGTAGCGTCCGGCACGGAACTGATCGCCACGGCGCGAAAATCGAACTCGCCGCTGAGGGCCTCGTTGCGGGGTTCGGCGTTGTAGGGATCGCCCGTCACGCGACGACCGTGGTGATGGTGACGAGGTGCTTCCAGGGTGTTGTATCCCTCCGGCTTGAGCCGGTCGATCTTGTCCCATACCCGGTAGAGCCATAGGCCCTCGGTCGAGCGGTGCACGACGTTGAGGCGCGGGTCGGTCGGCTCGGGCGACTTTTCGAGGAAGGCGCGGTCGCTCAGCGAATTGAGGTAATCGACCATCAAATTGCCGCTGCGTATGGACAGGCCATTGCGCAGATAGCCTCCGCCGACGTCCGAGTGCGCGCCCGGCACCAGCACGCCGAGGAAGCGCCCGTCGGGGGTCAGGCCCGGATCGATGATGTGGTCGGACTTGAACAGACCGCGGTGCTCATCCTTGGAAAAGATCTGCACCCCCGAGATCACCGACGGCGGCAGTCGCCGGTCGTAGTCGTTCACCGGCGCGCCCGTGCCCACCGCGTCGAACAACCCGACGACCTGGGCCACCTTGCCTGGTTCGACCAGGGGCGGTTTGGTGTATTCGACGTGGGTGATGTTGCCGTGGGAGTCGCGGGTGTAGATCGCTCCACGAGGATCCTGGATGCCACGTTCGTGTACCAAGCGCGCGAAGCTCGCCGCTTCTTCCGCTCCACGGCTGAAGCCGATGTCGGCAAGTCTAATCGTTGCCCGCGGGTCCTCGCGAAGCCACTCCGCTGCCTTCACTACAAACTGTGCGTACATTGCCTCGACGCGTGCTTCATGTGTAAACCCGATCGCACCATCAAGGACACGCCTGATTGAGTGGGCCTCTGTGCCTGGCCCGGGCATATAGCCAACACTGATGTTTTGCCGACCACCATCAACTAGCTCTTCCATCTGAATGTCGATCTTGGCGACGTTGGTGGCGTGCAGCGGATCCTTGAATTTGTCGTTACCGGTGCCATCGAAAGCGGCGACGTACAACCGCTCATGAGGGTCATCCGAATGAAGGAATACAGGGGATTTGAAGCGAGAAAGCGCCACATTGGCATCCCGATACAGCTGCATGTCGCTGTTACTCGCGAGATAAGTGGAGACGCCGTCCTGCGGCAGATCGCCGGCGATATTTTCGTTGCCCATCCTTGGCTCCGGTCACTGCCGTCAGTAGGTGCGAGTCCAGGCCAGAACCAAATCCTCCCGGAAATTGCTGTATTTGTTGCCAGGCTCCTGCTCTTTCTTGGTGGGTATGAACGCCTTCATGAAGACGCTTATCGTGCGGTCATTCACTTCCAGGAAAATGCTGGGTTCGCCTGCGGGGCCGGGGCCGGGGTACAAGCCTTCGACGATTTCTTCGTTCGACACCGAGAATCGGATCAGCTCATCCTTGAAAATCGCACCGATATCAACCGAAGCCTCGTGAGCGACGCCGTCCAACGACTTCCACTTCACCTCTGCAGGTGGCGGAAAATTGGGTATTCCGAGGTAACTCGCCAGACCCCAGGCATCCCTGTAATCGGGGGAGCGCGGTGGCGGTGCCACCTTGTCGCCGTAGTAACGGCGAGTGAAGTTGTTGTTCGCGTAAATCACCTCGCATCCGATGGTGTTGTAGCAATAGGCGCGAAAATCATGCCGCTTGAACGTCAGCGGAAAATGGTTCGGCGCCGGATGCTTGGTCGAGGTATCGGAAGGAAATGCCATGGCAGATAGACATCCTGTCAGTGCGATAAGAATCAGCAAGGCGCGGGAGGCAAGGCGGGCGTGTCGCATGATCGGGCGTCCTGCTCGATGCGGAAAAGGGAAGGTCGAATCTAGGCGATGCCGGCGCGAGACCGCAATGGACGATCCCCTACAAACGGGACGGGGATTGCCGATCTTCTAATGGATGCCCGAGGCGGCCACGAACCAGGCGACCACCGCCAGCAGGTTGTTCACGCCATGCGCGACCACCGCGGGCCATAGCGAGCCCGATCGCAGCCGCAGCCAGGCCAGCGCCGCGGCCAGCAGGGCCAGGTTGGGCACCGCGTACCAGAGGAAGCCCAGGTCCGGCAGGTGCACGCAGGCGAACAGCAGGGAGCTGACCGCGATCGCCCAGCCGGCATGCATCCGCCGCAACAGCGCCGAGAGCAGGGCACCGCGGAAGAGCAGTTCCTCGACCAGCGGGCCCAGGCTGACCACCACCAGCGCCAGCGGCAGGCGCAGCAACAGCGAGGCGGCGCCGCCGATCTGCTTGACGTCCTGGGTGACCGGGTGGCCGTGCGCCACCCAGCGGGTCAGCCAGCCGCCGGCGATCGGCAGGGCTAGGCCGAGCAGCACCGCCGCCAGGTAGAACAGGGGGCGGCCCGGGCGCGTCAAACCCAGGCCGGGCGGTGCGCCATGCGACCAGGCCGCGGGCCACAGCCTTCGCACCAGCACGATGGTCACGCTGGCAGCCAGCAGCAGCGTCAGGATCACCATCAACGCATTGGTATCCGGCTGAGCCAGCACCGCCTTGATGCGCGCGGCCATGCCGGCCGCCGGCGCGCCGGAGACGCCCAGCGCAAAACCCAGCCCGACCCCGATCAGGCCGCTGGCGAGGAACTGCAGCGCGAAATAAAGAACGATCATGCCGATCGCGCTGCCCAAGTGGGGCAGCCGCGCATCGTGCAGCGATGGGTGGAGCGGGCGGGAGGGCATCGGCCGGAAACAACCTGCGGGAAAAGGACGGACGTGCGTGGCCCGATCGCCCACGCTAGCCGCGGGGCCGGGCGCGGCGCAATCCTGCGGACCGTTCAACCCACCAGCATCGCGCGACCCAGGCCGGTCAATGCCATGAGCAACGTCGCCGCCCATGCGGCCATGCCGAGCACGAAACCGCCGCCACGCCTGGCAGCCTCCTGCAGGTAGGCCAGCGCGTACCAGGTCCGCGCGACCAGCCAGACCAGGCCGGCGATACCCGCCCAGAAGGCGAAGCCGTAGTGCGCCGCCAGCCACAGCGTGGGCAGGAACAGCAGCGCGGCCTCGAGCGTGTTCATCTGCACGCGGAACGCCCGCTCGAATGCCGGGTGGCCGCTGGTCGCCGGCGCGTGGACCTGGTAACGGCCACGTGCCCGGCCCACCGCGAAGGCGGTGCCGAACATCAGCAGGACGGCGAGCAGGGTGACCAGGGCGGGCAGGTTTTCTTTCATGGAGGATTGCGCAGTTGAACGGTGGCCTACTGTAGCGGCAACGTCCACACGCGGGAGACGTGCCGGCGGTTAGGGTGCCCTGACCGCGCTGCGGCGCATGGCGAGGCGGACGGCATGGACTGGCAGAAAGGCGAGCGTAGCCGGAACGTGGAGGTCGACAGCGGGCGCGGTGGCGGCGGCGGTTTCGGCTTCGGTGGTGGTCGCGGGATGGGCATCGGCGGCCTGATCGTGCTGGCCATCCTGGGCTGGGTGTTCTTCAAGGATCCGACGGCGCTGCTCGACCAGGGCGGTCAGGCCGGCCCGACCACGACGCAGGTGAGCGAGCCGGCCCAGGTCGACCCGCAGCAACGCGACTTCGTCAGCGCGATCCTGGGGTCGACCGAGAAGACCTGGGGTGACATCTTTGCCGCCAACGGGCGCCAGTACGTCGATCCGACGCTGGACCTGTTCAGCGGCGGCGTGCGCACAGCGTGCGGGCTGGCTTCCACCGCGGTGGGTCCGTTCTACTGCCCGGGTGACCAGAAGGTCTATCTCGACCTCTCGTTTTTCCAGGAACTGCAGGATCGATTCGGCGCGGCCGGCGACTTCGCACGCGCATACGTGATCGCGCACGAGGTGGGCCATCACGTGCAGAAGTTGCTGGGCGTGTTCGACCAGGTGCAACAGGCGCGCGAACGGGGCGCGCCGATGGAGGGCGCCAACGGCCTTTCGGTTCGCCAGGAACTGCAGGCCGACTGCTTTGCAGGCGTGTGGGCCAACCGCAGCGAGCAGCGGTTGCACTGGCTGCAGGCCGGGGATGTCGAGGAGGCGTTGAACGCCGCCAGCAAGATCGGCGACGACACACTGCAGCGCGAGACCCGGGGAACGGTGGTGCCCGACTCGTTCACTCATGGCACCTCGGCGCAGCGGGTGAAGTGGTTCAAGGCGGGGCTGGAGAGCGGGCAGGTGTCCCGTTGCGACACGTTTTCCGGAGATATCTGATTTGGGTTGCCGCGGCATGCAGGCCGTTTGATTTCGGCCCCTTCGGGATCAGGGGCGGTTCGAAGTTGTCGTTCACCCCGAGCGTAGCCAGGCGAAGTCGGAGATTCCTCGCCGCCGAAACCCAACCCGCGCTAAACAACTGCCGGCAAAGCTTTTTTTGCCGCCATCGGCATCTTCCGCCAGAGCTCGCCACGCCCTAGAATCCGCGCGCTGCGCGCCAGGGGGTGCGCCTTCCCGTTCGGTCCATGGCCCATCCCTGCCTGAGTTGCGGCGCCTGCTGCGCCTTCTTCCGCATCGCCTTCCACTGGTCCGAAACCGATCCCTTCCTGGGCGGCACGGTGCCGGTGGAACTCACCGAAAAGCTGGACCCGCACCGCGTAGTGATGCGTGGTACGCAGGCCAGGCAGCCGCGCTGCGTGGCGCTGAAGGGAACCATCGGCGAGGCGGCCTATTGCGGCATCCATCCCATCAAACCCTCGGTGTGCCGGGAGGTCGAGCCGTCGTGGGAGTTCGGCCGGCACAGCCTGCAGTGCGACAAGGGCCGCATCGCCCATGGCCTGCGCCCGCTGACGCCGGAAGACTGGCTGGATCCCCCCGGTGACAGCGCGCCGCCGTTGCCGCAGAGCGCCTGAAAGTCTCAGCGCAGGGGCGCACCCTCGCGGAACTCGCGCACGAATTGCCGCAGTTCCGCCTCGTTGAGGTCCGAGACGGCGACGTAACGCATCCCCCCGCCGCTCCACTCGATCGCGGTGTAGCCATGCTGGCGATAGGGCTGCGGGTCGGCAGCGGCCTCTCCCGGCCACTGGAAAACGTTGATGACGTGCAGGTGCCGGCGGTACACCAGGGCCGCGACGGTGCGTCCGCCGACCACGTCCAGACGGCCGCCCGCCAGCGGGAAGCCCTCGCTGGCCAGGTCCTTCACTTCGGGCGAGAAATCCAGGCGGCCCTCGAACCATGGCTTGACCGTGTGCCGGTCGGTGGACGCCACGTCCATCAGATGTTGTGGCTGCAGCGAACGCAGGTGGCCGGAAACGGCCTGCGCGACCAGGATGTCGTCCGCCGTGCCGGGAGCGCGCAGGCTACCGATCCAGGCCGGGCTGGTGAGCAGCAGCGCGCCGGCAAAGCCCGCGGCCAGAGCGAACGCGAGCGGGCCACGTCGCGGCCTGGCCGCGGAAGAGGCCGGTGCGGCGACCGGTGCAGTCGCTCGCCACCGCGAACGCAGCGCATCCGGCGCGCGACGGTACAACCCCGGTTGCGCCAGTGCCGTGCGCAGCTGGGCGTGGTCTTCGTAACGGGCGGCGCAGGCGTTGCAGGTGCTCAGGTGTGCCAGCAACGACGCGCTTTGCGCCGCGTCCAGTTCGTCGTCCAGGTAGGCATGCAGCAGCAGCCGGATCTCATCGCACGTCATGGCGGCCTGCCTCCGTCGAGGATGGGGAAAGGTCGGCGCGCAGCCGTTCGCGCGCCCGCGCCAGCCGGGACATCACGGTGCCGATCTTCTGTCCGGTGACCGCCGCGATCTCCTTGTAGGAACACTCCTCGAGTTCGCGCAGCACGATCACCTCGCGCAGCGGCGGCGGCAGGCGTTCGAGCGCCTGCTGCAGCGAGCCGATGTCCACCGCCAACAGCGTGCGCGCCTCCGGCGAAGGCCCCTCGTCGGGCAATGCCAGGACCTCGTCGTCCAGGCTCTCGCGCTGGCCTTCGGGCGCGTGTCGGGCATGCAGGGTGTAGCAGGTGTTGCGCACGATCGCGAGCAGCCAGACGCGGGCATCGCCGCCGCGGAAGCTGCCGAAATAGCGCAACGCACGCAGCAGCGATTCCTGCACGACGTCCTGGGCGTCGGCGTCGTTGCGCACCAGCCACCGGGCCAGGTTGTAGGCCGCATCCAGCCAGGGCAATACCGCGGTTTCGAAGCGCGCCGTGACGACGGCGTCGTGGGGTGGGGCGGCGAACGAATCGGCGGACATAACGGTGGGTACCTCGCTCGCGGCGACTTTATTCCCGGCGCGTTATGGCCGGAATAGGCGGTCCGTCCGCGCGGTAACGCAGGGAGGAACGCGCGGATCCTCCATGCGTCCTGCGCGCGCCATCCGGCATGCGCTCCACCGGAGTACCCGACATGAACGATTCCCGCGACGACGCACCGATCGACCGGCGCCAGTTCCTCAAATGCATGGCCTGGGCCGGTACCGGCACCCTCTGGCTGATGAAGGGCGGCGTGCTGCATGCGCGCACGCTCGACGCCAGCGCCCGGCCGGACCCGGATGCCAGCTTCAGCTTCGTCCAGGTCAGCGACTCGCACATCGGCTTCCACAAGGCACCCAACCTCGACGTGGTCGGCTCGCTGCGCGCCTCGCTGGCGCTGGTCGATGCGCAGCCGCGGCGGCCGGATTTCCTGATCCACACCGGCGACCTCACCCACTTGTCCCGTCCCGAGGAGTTCGAGACGCTCGCCGGCGTGATGGGCGAGCGCCGTGCGCGCCAGGTGTTCTACGTGCCGGGCGAGCACGACGTGATCGGCGACAACGGCGCGGAATTCTTCCGCCGTTTCGGCCAGCATCAACAGCCCGGCGGCTGGTACAGCTTCGACCATCGGGGCGTGCACTTCGTCGGCCTGGTCAACGTGCTCAACCTGAAGGCAGGCGGGCTTGGGTTCCTCGGGCCTGACCAATTGGCCTGGCTGAAGAAGGATCTGGCGCCGCTGTCAGCGGAGGCGCCGGTGGTGGTGTTCGCGCACATGCCGATGTGGCCGCTGTACCCGCAGTGGGGATGGGGCACCGACGACAGCGCGCAGGCAATGGGTTACCTGCGCCGGTTCGGTTCGGTCAGTGTGCTCAACGGGCATATCCACCAGATCCAGCAGAAGGTCGAGGGCACGATCACTTTCCACACCGCGCGCTCCACGGCGTACCCGCAGCCGCCGCCCGGCATGGGGGCGGGACCGGGTCCGTTGCAGGACGTGCCGCCCGGCCGCTTGCACAGCTACATCGGTGTGCGGGAGGTGCGGCACGTGCGCGGCCGCCAGGCGCTTGCCGTCACCGAGGAGGTGTTGCCGTGAGCGGTCGGTGGCGTCTGCCCGGTGCGCTCGCCGTCGCCTTGGTGTCGGCCTTCCTGCCGGCGAGCGTCGGTGCAACGCAGGCTACGACCGTGAAAGTGGAGATACGAAACTTCGCGTTCGGCCCGAAAGCGCTCACCGTCCACGCCGGCACGCGCGTGGTATGGACCAACCTGGACGAGGAACCGCACACCGTCACCAGCGCGGGCGGGGCATTCAAATCCTCCGCGGCGCTGGACACCGACGACAGTTACGCGGTGACCTTCGCCAGGCCCGGCACCTACACCTATTACTGCGCCATCCATCCGATGATGGTCGGTACCGTGGTGGTGCAGTAGCGCCTCAACCGAAGCGGTAGATGTCCATCGCCAGGATGCCGTAATCGATACCAGCCTCGATGCGCTGCGCGCGCGGTTGCGCGCCCGCGGCGCCGAGCGCCACGAACAGCGGCAGCAGGTGTTCGTCGGTCGGATGGGCGCGCTGGGCGAAGGGCGCCTGCCGGCGGTAATCGAGCAGTGCATCCACGTCGCCTGCGGACAGGCGCTCTTCCACCCAGCCGATGAACGGACGCACGTACGGTGCTTCGCGCTCCGCGCCATAGCCCATGCGCAGGTCGCCCAGGTTGTGGGTAATGCTGCCCGAACCGATCACCAGCACGCCTTCGTCGCGCAACGATGCCAGCGCGCGGCCGACCGCGAGGTGGTGGGCCGGATCGCGTCCGGGCTGGATCGAGATCGGCACGACCGGTATGTCCGCTGCCGGATAGAGCAGGCGCAATGGCACCCAGGCGCCGTGGTCCAGCCCGTGTTGCGGGTCGAGGCGGGCGTCCAGGCCGGCTTGCGAGAGCATCCCCAGGACACGATCGGCCAGTGCGGGGGCGCCCGGGGCGGGATAGTGGATCTCATAGAGCTCGGCGGGAAAGCCGAAGAAGTCGTGCACCGTTTCGGGCTGCGCCGCGCCGCCCACCTGGGGGCCATCGCTCAGCCAGTGCGCGGTAGCGATCACGATCGCCTGCGGGCGCGGCAGCTGGGCGGCCAGTTCGCCCAGGCGCTCGCGCACGGGCCCCGGCTGGAGCGCGGTCATCGGCGAGCCGTGGGAGATGTAGAGGCTGGGCAGGGTGGTCATGATCCGGGAACCTGTGGCGCGCATTCGCGGGCGATGTCCTGGATAAATCGGGGCGAAACCCGCGCCCGCAAGCTGGCCGTTACGCCAGCGGCCTGCCCAATCCTAGGCGCAGCGGATCGAGCAGGCGGCCATAGTGCTCGGCGCGCGCGGTGTCGCGGCTGAGCGGCTGGCGGACCTGCGCGGCGCTGGGCGTGCGGATGGCGCGCATGGCGCGGTGGAAGTCGAGGCAGGCCGCATCGAACGGCAGGCCGCAGAAGTCGAGCAGGGCGCGGATCTCGCCTTCCGGATCGGCCAGCAACGCCTCGTAGCGCTGGGTGCGGATGCGCTCCGACGCCGTGGCCTGCCAGCGATCCAGCGCCGCCTCGTAGTCCCGCACGTAGGCTGCGATGTCCGACAGCGTGCAGGCGAAGTGCGGCAACCGGTAGAACTGCTGCTTGAAGCACGACCAGCCGGCCTCCAGCGCATCGCGCCGCACGTCGACGATGCGCGCGTCCGGCAGCATCGCGCCCAGCACGCCGGCGTAGAGCCAGTTTTCCGGCAGCTTGTCGGTGAATCGAGGGCGCTGCCGGCGCCATCGCGCGGTGCGCTCGAGGTAGCGCTGGCCCATGCGCTGCCAGTCCTGTGCCGTGGCGGACGGTACCCATCGGGGGAACGGCTGGCCGCGTCGGCTGGACTCCTCCACCAGCACCTCGCCCAGGTCCGGCAGTTCGCTGGCGCCCTCCACCATGGGATGCGCGGCGAGGATCTGTTCGAAAAGCGTGGAGCCCGAACGCGGCAGGCCGACGATGAATATCGCCTCGCCGCCCTGCGCGGGGTCGACCGGCGCCGGCAGCTTCGCACCGGCGGCGACCACCGATTCCACGAACGCATGGAAGCCGCCGGCGTGCCACGGGGCCAGTCGACGCTGGCGCGCGTTGGCGTCGCCCAGGGCGGCGAATGCGTCCTCGTAGCGACCCTGGTCTTCGCTGGCCTTGCCGAGCGCGAAACCCATGGCGATGCGATCGGGCTCGGGCACGTCAGCGCGTGCGAGCAGGGCAGCGAGCCGGGCCCGATCGTCTTCCGAAAGCGGCCGCGTCTTGATGTTTGCCAGCCCGCGCCAGGCGTCCCCGCAGGCCGGGTGCAGCGCGAGGGCCGCGCGGTAGCGCTGGTCGGCTTCCACGAAACGGCCCAGGTGCACGAGCGCATCGCCGAGCAGCACGTGGGCGGGAAGCAGGGTCGCCTCCAGCGAGCAGGCGCGTTCCAGCGCCTCCACCGCGGGTTCGGTGTAGCCCAGCACCTGCAGGTTGCGGCCCAGGTTGAACCAGCCCACCGGATAGTCCGGCGCCAGCGCGCAGGCCTTCCGCCAGTGCGCGAGCGCCGCCTCGATGTCGCCGGCCGCCTGCTCGGCATTGCCCAGGTCGGTGAGCGCCAGGGGATCGTCCTGCCACTGCCGCAGCACCGCGCCCAGCGCCTCGCGTGCGGCGTCGTACTGCCGGGCCCGGGTATGCAGGATGCCGAGCATGCGCAGGGCCTCCGGATGTTCCGGTGCGCCCGCCAGCACGGCGCCGAGCATCTGCTGCGCGGGCGCCAGTGCACCATCGCGGATCGCCCGCGCCGTCGTCTCGAGCTGCTGGCGCTGTCCCGGCGACAAACCGGCAACGCGCGTGGCCATGTCGGTCGGGTGCTCGGGACGGGGCCAGGAAGCAGACATCGGAAATCTCGCCGGGTGGAAAGGCGATGGTACCCGGGCCAGCTCCGCTCGCTGCGCAAACCTACGCTCAATCGGAACGGGTCGTGGGGGCCTGGGTAATCAAACCCTCCCCGCCCGAAACCATTGACCCTGAGCGTAGGTTGCAGGCTAGAGTCGAAGGGCCCGCCAGATGGCTACTCGGGCGGGCGAAGGACCCGCCCGACGCTTCATTTGTGTCGCGGCGGCTTCCCACCCTGGCGTGGCTTGAATCCGCCCGGCCGCGGCCGGCGCGGTGGTGCGGCGCCGGCCGGTTCTTCCGTGCCGTCCCATTCGCTGATGCGCAGCTGCTGCTGGCTTACCCAGACCTTCTTGAGGTGATCGAACACTTCCTTGGGCATGCCGTCGGGCAGGTCGATCAGGCTGTAGTCGCCGCGGATGCTGACGCGCCCGATGAATCCGCTTTCAAGACCAGCCTCGTTGGCAATCGCACCGACGATGTTGCCGGGCTTGACGCCATGTTCGTGGCCGACCTCGATGCGATAGGTGCGCTTGCCCGGCTCCGGTGCGTTGTGCGGGCGTGGCGGGCGGCTGTCGAAGCTCCGCGGCGGGGCGCCCTCGCGGGCCTCGCGCGGCTTGCGCTCGTGAGGCGGGCGGCGTTCGCCATCGCGCTCGCGCGCTTCACGCGGCGCCGGTTCGCGGCGCTCGTACTCGAGCTTGGGCGGCGGCGTCAGCAGCAGCGGGCGGTCGCCCTGAGCGATCCGCGCCAGCGCGGCGGCGATCTCGAGCGCCGGCACGTTGTGCTCCTGCTCGTACTGTTCGATCAGCTGCTGGAACTGGCCCAGTTCGCCCTGCGCCATGGTGTCGGTGATGCGCTGCTTGAAGCGGGCGATGCGCACGTCGTTGACTGCCTCGACGGTGGGCAGCTTCATCTCTTCGATCGGCTGGCGCGTGGCCCGCTCGATCGCGCGCAGCATGCCCTTCTCGCGCGGTGTGACGAACAGGATCGCCTCGCCGCTGCGGCCCGCGCGGCCGGTGCGGCCGATGCGGTGCACGTAGCTTTCGGTGTCGTAGGGGATGTCGTAGTTGAACACGTGGCTGATGCGCTCGACGTCCAGGCCGCGCGCGGCCACGTCGGTGGCGACCAGGATGTCCAGCTTGCCATCCTTGAGTTGCTGGATCACGCGCTCGCGCTGCGGCTGGGCGATGTCGCCGTTGATCGCGGCGGCGGCCAGACCGCGGGCGGTGAGTTTCTCGGCCAGCTCCTCGGTCGCCTGCTTGGTGCGCGCGAAGATGATCATCGCGTCGAACGGCTCGGCCTCAAGGATGCGGGTCAGCGCATCGAGCTTGTGCATGCCCGAAACGAACCAGTAGCGCTGGCGGATGTTGGCGGCGGTGGTGGTCGAGGACTTGATGGTGACCTCGACCGGCTCCTTCAGGTGGCGCTGCGCGATCTTGCGGATCGGCGCGGGCATGGTCGCGGAGAACAGCGCGACCTGGCGGGTCGGCGGCGTCGCTTCGAGGACTTTCTCGACGTCGTCGATGAAGCCCATGCGCAGCATCTCGTCGGCTTCGTCGAGCACCAGGTACTTGAGGTCGGAAAGGTCCAGCGTGCCCTTGTCCAGGTGGTCGATCACGCGACCGGGCGTGCCCACCACGACGTGCACGCCGCGGCGAAGCGCGTGCAACTGCGGGCCGTAGCTCTGGCCGCCATAGATCGGCAGCACCTGGAAGCCGGGGATGTGCGCGGCGTAGCGCTGGAACGCTTCGGCCACCTGGATGGCCAATTCGCGCGTGGGCGCCAGCACCAGCGCCTGCGGCTTGCCGGGCCTGGCCTCGATGCGCGAAAGGATCGGCAGCGCGAACGCGGCGGTCTTGCCGGTGCCGGTCTGCGCCTGGCCGAGCACGTCGCGGCCTTCGAGCAGCGGCGGGATCGTGGCGGCCTGGATCGGCGAGGGCGACTCATAGCCGACGTCGGCGAGTGCCTGCTGGATTTCGGGACGCAGCGCGAGCGCGGCAAAACCGGCCGGCGCCGGGTCGTGGTCGGCCGGCGTGGGACCTGGAACGGGGGATGACATGGGAACCTCGGATATGGGCAGCGGCGAGCAAGGGCGGCGCCGCGCAGCGCGGCATTCTAGCAGCCTCGCCGCAGTGGCGTCGGCGTCGAGTACACGTGGCGTGGGCGGGTCGTGGTTATGATCGGGCGCTTGTGTGGTTGGAGAGCGAAGGGATGGCAATGGTCGAAACGCTGTCGGAGCAGCGCTGCCACGGCGGCGTGCAGGGCTTCTACCGGCACGTGTCCGAGGCGTGTGGCCCGATGCGCTTCGCGGTCTTCCTGCCGCCGCAGGCGGAGCGCCAGGCCTGTCCGGTGCTGTACTTCCTCGCGGGGCTGACCTGTAACGAAGAGACCGCCACCATCAAGGCCGGCGCGCAACGCCTCGCGGTGGAGCTGGGCCTGGCGTTGGTGATGCCCGACACCAGCCCGCGCGATACCGGCTTCGCCGGCGCCACGGGTGACTGGGAGTTCGGCGAAGGTGCGGGGTTCTACCTCGATGCCATCCAGGCGCCATGGGCGTCGCGCTTCGCCATGCGGGGCTACATCGTCGATGAACTGCCTGCGCTGCTCGCGAAACGGTTTCCTCTGGACGTTGCTCGCGCGGGCGTGTGCGGCCATTCGATGGGCGGCCATGGCGCGCTCACCCTGGCCTTGGCCTACCCGCACCGTTACCACTCGGTGTCGGCCTTCGCGCCCATCGTGGCGCCATCCCGGGTGCCATGGGGACAGAAGGCGTTCGCCCGTTACCTGGGCGACGACCGGCAGTCCTGGACCGACTACGACGCCTGTGCGCTGGTGGAGCGGCGAACCTTTCCGGGCACGATCCTGATCGACCAGGGCGAGGCCGACCGCTTTCTCGCCGAGCAGTTGCGTCCGGAGCTGTTCGAGAAGGCCTGCGCCGCGGCCGGCCAGTCACTGGTCCTGCGCCGGCAGCCGGGCTATGACCACAGCTACTGGTTCGTCAGCACGTTCATCGAGGATCACTTGCGCCATCACGCGCAAGCACTGGTGTTGTAGTCGGTCACCGAGAGCCTGTCGGCACCTTCCCCCGCGTTGCGGGGGGAAGGGTCGGAGCGGATCGGGTCGAACGCTTCCGATCAGCCGCGCGTTTCCGGCCGCGTGGCGCCGCCGGCGGGGCGGCTGCGGCGACGGTTGTTGCGCCCGGCGTTGGCCGGCGCGCGGCCCTGCCCATGGTTGCCGCCATGGCCTGCATGACCGTTGCGCGCGGGGCGCGGCTGGCGCTGGCCCTGCACCGGACGCGGCGCACCGGCGTCGAGGCGCAGCGGGGTGGAGGGTTCGAAGCCGGCCACGTCGCTGATCGCGATTTCCTGCTTGAGCAGCTTGCGGATGTCGCGCAGCAGGCCCGATTCATCGTGGCTCACCAGCGACACGGCCATGCCCTCGGAGCCGGCACGACCGGTGCGCCCGATGCGGTGCACGTAATCTTCGGCGACCATCGGCAGGTCGTGGTTGATCACCATCGGCAACTGGTCGATGTCGATGCCGCGGGCGGCGATGTCGGTGGCGACCAGTACCGTGATGCGGCCGCTCTTGAAGTCGCCCAGGGCCTTGGTGCGCGCGTTCTGGCTTTTGTTGCCGTGGATCGCGGCGGCACGCAGGCCGGAGGTTTCCAGGAACTTCACCAGCTTGTCCGCGCCGTGCTTGGTGCGGCTGAACACCAGGCTCTGGCGGCGGCTGTCCTGCGAGAGCACGTGCAGCAGCAGGTCACGCTTGCGCGACGCATCGACCGGATGCACGTGGTGGGTGACGGTCGGCGCCACGGTATTGGGCGGCGTGACCGACACCTCGCGCGGCGAGCGCATGAACTGCATCGCCAGCGCCTTGATCGGCTCGGCGAAGGTGGCCGAGAACAGCAGCGTCTGGCGCTGCCTGGGCACGGACTGGAGGATGCGCTTGATCGCGGGCAGGAAGCCCATGTCGAGCATGCGGTCGGCTTCGTCCAGGATCAGCACCTCGACGCCGGAGAGGTCGACCGAACGCTGCTGCATGTGGTCGATCAGGCGGCCGGGAGTGGCGATCACCACGTCGACGCCGCGGCGCAGCGCCTGCATCTGCGGGCCCATGCCGACACCGCCGAAGATGGTGGTGCTGGAGACGCGAAGGTGCTTGCCATAGTCGCGCAGGTTGTCGTGCACCTGGGCGGCCAGTTCGCGCGTCGGGGTCAGCACCAGTGCGCGCGGACGGCGGGTTTGCGTGGCGCCGGCAGTGGAAAGGTGCTGCAGCAAGGGCAGCGCGAAGGCGGCGGTCTTGCCCGTGCCGGTTTGTGCGGCGGCGAGCAGGTCGTGGCCTTCCAGCACCAGCGGAATGGCGCCGGCCTGGATCGGGGTGGGCTGGGTGTAGCCCTGGTCGGCAAGCGCGCGCAACAACGCGGGCGCAAGGCCCAGCGATTCGAAAGACATGAAAACACTCCTGTGCAACCCGGAGCGTTCTTTCAGAACCGCGTTGCGATATGGGGAAGGGGCGGTTGGAGGCCGCAACGGCTTCGAAGCCGTCCGCACAGTATAGCGCAAGCGGCACGAGCCTGCCTGAGGGAGCCCCTGGCCTGACCTGGAGGCGGTCGCGCCCGGGGCGCCCTACACGGAAGGCGCGGCGGCGGGCCGCCTGGCCACGATCAGGTAGCTGTTGAAGGGCGTGCGGCCCCACAGCGGGGTGAGCGTGGTGACGAGGCCCGCGCGTTCGAGCGGCGCGGTCACCTCCTGTGCGGTCGGGTAATGGTCCGCGCCCACGCGCATCCAGCCAGTGGCATGCAGCACGTGCTCCTCGAGCACGGTGGCGTGGAAGCGCCAGTGCTTCGCCCGCAACACGTTGCGGATCATCAGCTGCGCTCCGGGCGCCACGTGGGTGGCCAGCTGTTCGAGCAGCGGTGACTGGCGGGCCGCCGGAAGGTAATGCAGGACGTCGAGCAGGCTGACATGGCCTCGGAAATCCGGCAGGTCGGCAACGTCGGCGCAGCGCAGGTCCAGCGCGTCGCCGATCGCCGCCGCGGCGCGGCGTCCGGTGGCGATCTTGCGCTCGTCGTGATCGATCCCGACATAGCTACGCAGCGCGCCGCAGCCATGCAGGTAGTGCCCGAGCAGGCCGATGCCGCAGCCGACGTCCAGCAGCGGGAAGGGCGGCGATTCCTGCAGCAACCGGGCGACGGCACCGTACACCGGGTCGCCCGCCAGTTTGCCGCGCACGTACTGGCGCTGGTTGAACCCGGTGAAGCGCGCCGACAACGTGGCGCGCATCGAGCGATCGAGATGATGCCGCGGGCGAACCGTCAAGGCTGGCGCTCCGGTGGCACGGCCGAGTGGCGGAACGCGTGTCGGGACGATCGTGGCATGGCCGGGCTCCGGGGGCGGGAAGCCAGTATAGGCAGGCTACGGACGCCGGATGTGCAAGGAGCGCATGCATGCGCGCGGGGCCCGTGAGCGACGAATGCGCGACGAAAAGAACGAGCCCGGCGCAGGGCCGGGCTCGTGGGTACAGCTAGGGATGACAGTTTTACTGGCAGGTCACGCCCACCGCATTGAACGCCGCCACTACGTCGCTGCGCGAATAGCCGTAGTCGTCCGCCGCGCTCTCAACGCCACAGGCGCCGGAGTTGAAGGTGGCGGTGGCGGTCCAGTACATCGCGTTGGCGCGCTCGAAAACTTCGAACGCCTTGCGCGTGTTCCAGGTCGACGTCTTGGCCAGCGTGCAGAACGCCTTGTTGTAGACGCCACTGGAGTAATGCACGTCAAGGCCGCTGTAGTACTGCGAGGCGTTGTCGATCGAGCCGCCGTCCTTGCTCGGCGTGCACATCCAGCGCAGCGCCGGATCGGTCTTGGTGATGTCGGCGCCGACCAGCCAGTCGTTCGCACCGCGGTCGTAGTACTCGGCCGCTTCGCCGGCCATGTCCGAGAAGGCCTCGTTCATGCCGCCGGACTGGCCGGAATACTGCAGGTTCGAGTGCTGCTCGGTGAAGCCGTGGCTGATCTCGTGGCTGGTCACGTCCAGCGCGGTGAGCGGGTAGAAGTAGCTCGCGCCGTCGCCGAAGTTCATCGACGAGCCGTTCCAGAACGCGTTCTCGTAGTTGCGGCTGTAGTGCACGTTCATCACCAGCTGCATGTTCAGCGGCGGCGCGCCGAACCAGGCGTTGTACATGTCGTGCACGACGGCGCCGAAGTGGTGCGCGTCGTTGATCGGCGAGTAGGCACCGTTGATGCCATCGCCGCTGCTGGTGGGGCAGGTGAAGGTCCACAGGGTCGCGCGGGTGCGACTCTGGTTCATGTTGTTGGTCTTCACGTTGGTGTTGACCATCGAGCAGGTGCTGCCCGACTGGGTGACCGCCAGCGCCGGATAATCGGTGCCGTAGAAGTACTGGCCGGTCTTCTGGTTGCCGCCCGGGCCGTTGGCCGAGGCCGGAGTTCCGCTGCCGCCACCGCCGCCGCCGGGCTTGCCCTTGGTGGTCAGGCCTTCCCAGCTCTTCACCACCGCGCCGGTGTTGGCGTCGATGATCGCCGTCGGACGGGCGGGACGGCCGTTGTGGTCGTCGAAGAACGAGGTCAGGTAGACCAGCCGCGCCTTCTTGCCTTCGGCATAGACGTAGAGCTCGTGCTTGACGTTCTGCAGGCTGGCGTCGGAGATCGCGTGGGCGCCGATGCCGTAGGGCAGGAAGCCGGCATGCTGGCGCAGCGCGGCCAGTGCCTGGGCGCCGCTCAGGCGCGGCGTGACCGAGGCCAGGTCGAAGCCCAGGCCATTGGACAGGCGGCCATCGACACTCCGGACGTTGCCTGCGGCATCGCGTTCGACCACCACGCTGCGGCCGTACACTGGCACGCCGCGGAACATCTGGTGCTCACGGGTTTTGATCGTGCCGTGGGCGGTACGCAGCTGCAGGCCCGGGGCCAGCGAGGCTTGCGGGTCCATGCCAAGACGCTGGGCAAGCGCGCCGGAACTCAGGTGGCCCAGCGCGGGCGCGTGGATGTGGCTCGGCGTGGCAGCCTGGGCAGCGGCGGCCACGAGCAGGCCGAGGGCGCCCAGCAGAGCGCCGGCAAGCGGTTTTTGCATCATTGGTGTTTCCCTCCCAAGGAAATGGATGGGCGGTCCGTGGCCTCCTGCCGCGTTCCGCCGTCACATCGGCACTCGCCGATCCTCCCCAGGAAGCGAATGTGCCGACAGGGCAACCTACGCCGTTCCGGGGAGCGTGTCATCCTGCCGCGCAGCATCCTGTCGGCGGCCCCCTGGAGACCGCGTGCTAGCCTGATGACCGGTCTCGATGCTGGGAGCGGCCGCATGAGTGTTCTGTCCACGTTGCGTGAGCTGGACCATGACCAGCGCCACACGGTGCTGGCCAGCTTCCTGGGCTGGACACTGGATGCCTTCGACTACTTCCTGCTGACCTTCGTGATCGTCGGCGTGGCCAACGAGTTCGGCGTGGACAAGACCGACGTCACGCTGGCGCTGCTGCTCACGCTGGCCGCACGGCCCCTCGGGGCGCTGATCTTCGGGCGGCTGGCCGACCGCTACGGCCGTCGGCCGATCCTGATGCTGGACGTGGTGCTGTTCTCGCTGTTCGAACTGGCCACCGCGTTTTCCACCTCGCTGACCATGCTGCTGGTGCTGCGCTTCCTGTTCGGCATCGCCATGGGTGGCGAATGGGGCATTGGCGCCTCGCTGGCGATGGAAGCGATACCACCGAAGGCGCGCGGCATCGTTTCCGGTCTTCTTCAGAGCGGCTATCCCTGCGGCTTCTTCCTCGGTGCGCTGGCCAATTGGCTGTTGATCGACCACATCGGCTGGCGCGGGCTGTTCGTCGTGGGCGCCGCACCGGCGTTGCTGGTGCTGTACATCCGTCGCAAGGTGCCCGAGTCGCCGGTATGGAAGCAGCAGCGTGCCGCACCACGGCGTGGCCTGCGCGAGGCCATGCGCGGGCATTGGAAGCTGGCGCTGTACCTGATGCTGCTGATGACCGCGTTCAACATGTTCAGCCACGGATCGCAGGACCTCTACCACACGTTCGAGGAGGTCAACCTGCACTTGCCCACCGGTTCCACCGCTGCGTTCGTGCTGGTGGCGCTGTTGAATCTGGGGGCTCTGGTGGGCGGGCTGTTCTTTGGAGCGCTGTCGGAGCGGATCGGGCGGCGGCGCGCGATCGTGATCGCCGCGCTGCTTTCGATCCCGGTGGTCCCGTTGTGGATGTACGGCGGCACGCTGGTGCTCTACGGCGCGGGCGCCTTCCTGATCCAGGTGATGGTGCAGGGCGCCTGGGGCGTGGTGCCCACGCATCTGAACGAACTGTCGCCGGGCCACGTGCGCGGCACGCTGCCGGGCTTTGCCTACCAGACCGGCAACCTGCTGGCTGCGGTCACCGCCACGGCGCAGGCGTGGATCGCCAAAGCGCACGGTGGCGACTACGCCTTCGCCATGGCGGCGTGGATCGCGGTGGTGGCGCTGGTGCTGGCGCTGCTCGCCTGGCTGGGTCCCGAGGCCCGTGGAGTAGGCTTCGGCCGGGCGCCGGACTGATAGAATCGCGCTCTTTGCACCCCAACGAGACAGGCAATGAAGGCAGGCAAGGACAAGGTCATCGCGTTCCACTACACGCTCACGGTGGATGGCGACAAGGTGGAGAGTTCGCACGACAACGGCGAGGCGCTGTGGATCCTGCTTGGCCACGGCCAACTCATTCCCGGCCTGGAAAAGGCGCTCGAAGGCCATGAGGCGGGCGGGACGCTTGCAGCGGACATCGCCCCCGCCGAGGGCTACGGCGAGCGCGAGGACGGACGCATCCAGCGCGTGCCCAAGAAGTACTTCCAGCAGGCCAACAAGCTCAAGCCGGGCATGGCCACGGTGCTGTCGCTGAAGGAAGGTGGCCATCGCGCCGTGACCGTGCACAAGGTGGGCATGAGCACGATCGACGTGGACCTCAACCATCCGATGGCCGGCAAGACGCTGCATTTCGACGTGGCGATCGAGGAAGTGCGCGACGCCACCGAGGACGAGATCAAGCACGGGCACGCGCATCCGCCGGGGCAGGAAGCGCACTGAAGTGCATCGAAGTGCGCTCCGGAACGATAACGAAAACGGCGTCCATGGGCGCCGTTTTCTTTGCACTATCCCCTGCAGGGAAAGGCCGGGGTGAAGGGCTGATCTGACTTCAGCCCGCTCCCCTCAATCCAGCAACCGCTTCCCGAACGCGAAGTGGTCCCGCCAGTACGGCCCGTCGATGTCGTCCAGCCGCACGGTGCCGCCGCTGTTGGGCGCGTGCACGAAGCGTCCCTTGCCGACATAGACGCCCACGTGGCTGATGTCCCCGCCGATGTCGAAGAACACCAGGTCGCCGCTGGCCAGGTCGGTCATGCGCCTGACCTTGCGGCCGTCCACACCGGACATGGCGCGCGAGCTGTGCGGCAGCAGGATGTCCGCCGCGTTGCGATAGATGTAGTCGACCAGCCCGCTGCAGTCGAAACCGCTCTCGGGAGTATTGCCGCCCCAGCGGTAGGGCGTACCTACCAGCGCGATCGCGCGGAACAGCACGTCGTTGGCGGTGCCGGCACTCGCCGCCGATGGCGCCTTTGCGGGCAGGTCGGCCAGCAACGAATGCGAAGTCTTGAACGTGGGCTCGCGCCGATGCGGATTGCCGGCACAGGCGGCCAGCAGCAACACACCCGTCCCGACCAGGGCCAGGCGCAGTCGCAGTCGCAGTCGCGTGGCGGCGATACGGCATCCGGACGCAGTCATGGCAACCTCGGCAGTGTTTTGCCGGAGCTTAGCCAATCAAGGGCTTGCGTCAAGCTCGTGAGGCAACGCAGCAAGTTTCAATTTGTCACGTCGACCTGCATGGGACGTTCGGTCAGCACCTTTCCAGCCGCATTCATGCTGCGCAGGCGATAGCGCCCAGGGCGCAGCCAGAGCGTGTTGTTGCTGCCGCCTTCCAGGAACACGTAACGGTCGGCGGCTACGGCGTCGTCCGCCTCATCGGCGTAACGGGCTTCCACCAGGCAGGGAAAGGCCCCTTCGCAAAGGCCGGAACTGACCGCGACCGCCACGCGCCTGCCGTACAGCGATAGCCAGTCCGGACGATGTCCGCCGGCGGCCGGAGGAAGCGCGATGGTGGCCTTGCCGTCGATCTGCAATGAAATGACGCGGTCGCGCACGTAGGAGCTGACATGCTCGTTGGCTGGCGGCAGGATCACGTTCATGTCGTAGAGCCGCGGGCGCGCGCTCCACAGTCGCCCGTCTCCCACGTGGCGCAGCACGATGGCCCGCTGCGGATGGAAGGCCGCGACAAGTTGGTGATAGGGCTCGCGCAAGGCGGCACGCGTGTCCAGTTGGGGCGTCAAGCCGTTCTGCGGCACGCCGCGAAGGGAGTCGTCGGTGCGCACCGCGTTCTTGACGGTCCGGTACGCTTCGAGCTCGTTGAAGGGCTCTTCCTCGCGAAGTTCGGTCTGGTCGATGTTGAGGATGTCCAGGCCGGTCAGCGCCTGCAGGCGTGCCGCCATCGGCAGGATGTCCCCTAGTCGCCCCTTCGCCTTGTCGATGTGCGCATAGCCGGCGTGGACGAACAGCTTTGCTTTCGGGTTCCCAGCCAGCACCTTCCGGTAGAGCGCGCGTGCCTGTTCCGCTTCGCGCTCCTGCCCGCCGGGCGTGGTCGACTCGTACGGCACCAGCACGTAGCCCAGTCGCAGTGCTTCGCGCACGATTTCGCCGTACACCGGCTCGCGCATGTATTCGGTGCCGCTATGGCCAGTCGGGTAGCCGCGCTGGCGCAGCGCGTCGCCGTCTTCCAGCAGCGCCTCGATGGCCAGATGGGTGAAGCCGAGCGCGCGCAACCGCGGCAGCAGCGCGAGCGTGAGCAGTCGTGTATGGGCGTCGTGGTGCGCCTCGTTGATCATCACCACGCGTCGCCGCGCGGCCAGGTCGACGATGGAGTCCACCGCATCGGCCGCCTGCCATTCGACGGGCGAGGGCAGCACGATGCCTGCGGGCAGGCGCGCCTTCAGCGGGAAATCGCGTACCGCCTCGCCATAAAGCCCAAGCTCGCTTTCGCTGAAGGCGAAGTATTGCTGCGCCGTCGGCCTGTCCCCCGCATCCAGCTGCGGGATGGCCTGCAGCAGGTAGCCGTAGCGACCCAGTTCGTTGGTGCCGCGCATTGCCTCCAGCAGCTGCCGCGAGGAGATTCCGCTGGCGCGCGCCGGCATGGCGTGGATCGACGCAGCGGCAAGCACGAGGGCAAGGACGGCGGACAGGCGGAACGGCATGCGGCTATCCCTCGAATGGGTCTGGGCCAGACTAGATTTCACCCGGCTTTCAGGCAAGGGGCACGTGGACGTGCCTGCTCGTGTCCGTCACCGTCAGACAGGCATGCTGGAGAAGCAAACCTAGGGAGGCGGCATGACTAGCGATTTCGACCTGATCGTGCTTGGCGCCGGGTCCGGCGGACTGACGGTGGCCCAGCGCGCGGCACGGTATGGCGCCAAGGTGGCGCTGATCGAACCGGGCCCGCCGGGCGGCACATGCGCGAATCTGGGCTGCGTACCGAAAAAGGCGCTGTGGTTTGCCTCGCAGCTGGCGCATGCGCAGGCGCTGGCGGTCGACTACGGTTTCGACCTTACGCCCGGCCGGCTGGACTGGAACCATTTCCGCCTGCTGCGCGATCGCTACATCGAGGGCATCCGCGAGCGCTATCTCGCACGGTTGCAGGAAGCCGGCGTGACGTGGATCGGCGCGGCGGGCCGCTTGCTGTCACGGGACACCGTGCAGGCAGGCGGCGCGCAGTACCGCGCGTCGCAGATCACCATCGCTACCGGAGCACGGCCGCGGCGGCTGCCCTTGCCGGGCTTCGAGCTGGGCATGGTGTCGGACGACATTTTCTCGATGCGCACCCTGCCGCGTTCGATCGGCATCGTCGGCGGCGGCTACGTCGCGACCGAATTTGCCTGCCTGCTGCGCGCGCTGGGCTGCGAGGTCGAGCTGCTGATCCGCAAGCAGTTGCTCGACGGCTTCGATGCCGAGGTGGTGCAGGCGCTCGCCGCGCAGATGCGCGCGCAGGGCATCCGCATCACGCCGCAGAGCAACGTCAACGGCGCTCGCGGCGAAGCGGACGCGCTGCTGCTGGATGATGCCCGCGGCGCCGCGCACGGGCCGTACGAGGCGGTGCTGTGGGCGGTCGGACGGGAGCCCAACAGCAATGCGCTCGGACTGGAGGAGGTCGGCGTGGCTCGCGACGGCAAGGGGTTCATCCAGGTCGACGCGCACCAGAACACCACGGTGGCCGGCATCACCGCCATCGGCGACGTCACCGCCTGTCCCGCGCTGACGCCGGTGGCGGTTTCGGCAGGATACGCGCTCGTCGAGCGGCTGTTCGGCGGCCAGCCGGAAGCCTTTTTCGATTATCAGGCGATTCCCACCGTGGTCTTCGCCGATCCGCCGCTGGGCAAGATCGGCCTGACCGAGAAGGAGGCGCGGGCGCGCCACGGCGATGCGGTGCGGGTCTACAGCAAGCGCTTCGTGCCGCTGCAGTTCGCGGTGGCGGGCCAGCGCGAGCCGACCGTGATGAAGCTCGTCTGCACGGGCGACGACGAGCGCGTGCTCGGGCTGCACGTCCTGGGACCCGGGGTGGACGAAATGCTGCAGGGCTTCGCCGTGGCGATGCGCCAGGGCCTCACCCGGCGCGAGTTGCGCAGCGCGGTGGCGATCCACCCGACCGCGTCGGAGGAACTGTTGCTGATGCACTGAGGGTCGCGATGCCGGCGTTACACTGCTCCGATGGACATCTTCCGCCTCGACCAGGGCAGCGCGCCGCTGCTGATCAGCCTGCCCCACGATGGCAGTCACATTCCCGACGACATTGCCGCGCGCATGCATCCGGCGGCGCGGCGTTCGCCAGATACGGACTGGCACGTCACGCGCCTGTACGCGCCGCTGGCGCAGGCGCTCGGGGCGAGCCTGCTGCGCCCGCTCGTTTCGCGCTACGTGGTCGACCTCAACCGGCCGGCCGACGGCCACGCGCTCTATCCGGGCAAGCGCGAAACAGGCCTTGTTTCGACCATCGGCTTCGACGGCGAGCCGTTGTACCTGGAGGGCGAGCCGGAGGCGTCGGAAGTTCAACGCCGCGTGAACGAATACTGGCGTCCCTACCACGCCGCGCTCCAGCAGGAACTTGCGAGGTTGCGCTCGTTGCACGGACGCGTGGTGCTGTGGGAAGGCCATTCGATCCGAAGCCGCGTGCCGATGCTGTTCGACGGGCGCCTGCCCGACCTGAACCTCGGTACCGCCGACGGTGCCAGTTGTTCGCCGTCGCTGCAGCAGCGGCTGGAGGATGTGCTGGGTGCGCAGGACCGCTTCGATTACGCGGTGAATGGCCGCTTCAAGGGCGGCTACATCACACGGCAGTATGGACGTCCAGACGACGGCGTCGATGCGGTGCAGCTGGAGATGACCCAGCGCAACTACATGGACGAGGACAGCTTCGCGTGGGACGAAAACAAGGCCGCCGTCCTGCGTAACGCGATCGAGCCGTTGTTGCGCGCCTGCGTGGCCTGACGCAAGTTTTTTCGCCGAAATAGCGGCGCGTCGCAAGTCAAGGGGCCGACGCGCGCGGCGTGCATGTCCGGGCGCTGGATGTTCAGTTGCCGTATCCGGCGGCCGCCGCATCGTGCATCCGCCGCGCCGCCCGCGATGCCGGGTTCCGGCCGGGTCCGCGGCTCATTCCAGTTCCGAGGTTTCCTTATGCGTAAGCTCGTGATCGCTTCCCTGCTCGTGGCGGGCGTGGCTCTTTCCGGTGTTGTGCTGGCCCAGGACGCTGCCCCGAAGGCGGCGACCAAGACCGAGCAGGCGGCCGCGGCCCCGAAGAAGACGATGACCCATCATCACGCCCACAAGGCGATGAGGAAGGCGGCCGAGAAGCCGGCCGCCGGCAAGTAATCCGGTCGGATGCGTCACTGGCCCCGCCGGCGTCGCCGGCGGGGCCTTTTGTTTCAGTGCTCGGCGGGCAGCGCCGCGATGCACTTGAGTTCGATCGCGATCGGCGTCGGCAAGGCGTCGATGCCAACGGTCGTGCGGCAGGCGTCGACGCCGGCGAAGTACTCGGCGTAAAGCTTGTTGTAGACAGCGAAGTCGCGCGCCATGTCGGTGAGGAACACGGTCACGTCGACCAGGTCCTCCCAGCGCGCGCCGCTCGCTTCCAGCACTGCGCGTACGTTGGCGAACACCTGCCGGCATTGCGCCTCGATGTCGTAGGCGGCGAGGCTGCCGTCGTGCTCGTGGACGTTTCCCGGCACCCGGTTCGTGCCCGGTTCGCGCGGGCCGACCCCGGAAAGGAACAGCAGGTTTCCCGCCCGTCGCGCGTGCGGATACGCACCCACCGGCGCCGGTGCGGCCTCGGTGCGGATGCCCCCGCTCACGCCTGGGCCTGCCAGCGCTCGGCCATGCCGTCCAGCGCCGTGCGGTAGGCCTCGGCCATGCCTTCGCGGCCGGTGACGACAAGTCCCAGGTCGTGCATATGCCCGTCGGTGAGACCGTAGATCCAGGCGTGCACGGCCAGCTTCTGGCCGCGCTCCCAGGCATCCTGCACGATGCTGGTGCCGCAGACGTTGAGCGCCTGCTCGATGGCGTTGAGTTCGCACAGGCGATCATGCCGGGCGGTGAAGGGAACCTGCGGCTGCAGCGAGGACTCGTGCTTGAAGGCGACGTCCTTGACGTGCCGCAGCCAGTTGTCGATCAGGCCGAGCCTGTCCTTGCGCAGCACCGCTGCCACGCCGCCGCAACCGTAGTGGCCGACCACCAGGATGTGTTCGACCTTGAGCACGTCGACCGCGAACTGGATGGTGCTCAACGCGTTGAGGTCGGTGTGCACCACCACGTTGGCCACGTTGCGGTGGACGAAGATCTCGCCCGGAGGCAGGTCGACGATCTGCGTGGCCGGCACGCGCGAGTCGGAGCAGCCGATCCACAGGTACTTGGGCGCCTGCTGTTGCGAAAGCTGTTCGAAGAAGTGCGGGTCCGCGGCGGTGACGCTGGCGGCCCAGCGGCGGTTGTTGGCAAGCAGGTCCTTCAGGGTGTGCGGCATGGTTTTTCCAGATCAGTAGCGGATGCAGATGTTCTTCGGCTCGGTGAAGAAGGCCAGCGCCTCGGTGCCGCCTTCGCGACCCAGGCCCGACTGTTTCACGCCGCCGAATGGCGTGCGCAGATCGCGCAGCAGCCAGCAGTTGGTCCAGACGATGCCGAAGTCGAGCGCGGCGGCGACGCGATGGGCGCGGGAAAGGTCCTGCGTCCACAGCGAGGCGGCCAGGCCATAGCGGCTGTCGTTGGCGAGGGCGACCGCTTCGGCCTCGTCCTCGAACGGGATGAGGCTCACCACCGGGCCGAAGATCTCGGTCTGGTTGGTCGCCGAGGCGTTGGACAACCCCTCGATCACGGTGGGAGCGACGAACCAGCCGTTGGCGCAGCGGCCTGGCATGGATATGGCTTCACCGCCACACAGTACGGTCGCGCCCTCGGCTCGCGCCTGGGCGATGCAACCCATCACCTTGTCGAAGTGCGGTTGGGAGACCAGCGCGCCGAGGTTCGTCGAGGGCTCGTCCGGATCGCCCACCACCAGTTCCCGCACGCGTTCCAGATAGCGTTCACGGAAACGCTCGTAAATCGAGCGCTGCACCAGCAGGCGCGAGCCGCACAGGCAGATCTCGCCCTGGTTGGCGAAGCCAGAGCGCACGATGGTGTCGAGATTGGCGTCGGAAAGATCCGCGTCGGCGAACACGAGGGCCGGGTTCTTGCCGCCCATCTCCAGCGACACTTTCTTGAAGCGCGGCGCCGCGGTGGCGGCGATGGCCGCACCGGTCGCGGTGCTGCCGGTGAAGGAAATCGCCTTGACCTGCGGGTGTTCGACCAGCGGCTGTCCCACGCTCGGACCACGACCCTGCACGATGTTGAGCACGCCGGGCGGGAAGCCCGCCTCGATGCTGAGCTCGGCCAGCCGTGCGGCGGTGCAGGGCGTGACTTCCGAGGGCTTGGCCACCACCGCGTTGCCGGCGGCGAGCGCGGGCGCGATTTTCCAGGTGAACAGATACAGCGGCAGGTTCCACGGGCTGATGCAGCCGACCACGCCCAGCGGCTGGCGCAGCGTGTAGTTGACCGCGCCGATGTCCGGCTGGCCGAGCGCCATGGCATGCGACTGGCTGTCCCAGCCCTGGATCGCGGCGGCGAAGTAGCGCAGGTTGCTGACCGCGCGCGGGATGTCGAGGTTGCGTGCCAGCGCGAGCGGCTTGCCGCTGTCGCGCGATTCGAGCGCGGCGAACGCGTCCAGGTCCTGCTCGATCAGGTCGGCCAGGCGGTTCATCAGCCGGGCGCGCTGCTCGAGCGGCGTGTGCGCCCAGGCGGGTGCGGCGCGATGTGCCGCGGTTACGGCATCAGCGACATCGTCGGCGTCGGAATCGGGGCAGTGCGCGAAGAGTTCGCCGGTGGCCGGTTCGTACACGTCGAGCCAGCGGTCGGCCCTGGGAACCACGAGGCGGCCGTCGATCAGGTTGGCGAGGCGCAAGGAAGGCATCCGGACAAGCTTACGACCTGCGACGAGGGATTGCACCGGACGGAGGCGTATGCACACGCCTTCGTGGGATGGGCATCACCCGGCCGTGCGGAGAGCGGATGGGCCGAAGCCCACCCGACAGGCTAGCTCAGCGCGCGCGTGCGACCGCCGTCGACGGCGATGCTGACGCCGTTGACGTAGGCGGCGGCAGGCGTGCACAGGAAGGCGATCACCGCGGCGACCTCGGCGGGTTCGCCGAAGCGGCGCGCGGGAACCGTCGCCATCAGCTCGTGCGCGATGTCATTCTCGCTGCGACCGCTGTTCTTCGCCTGCGTGCCCAGCAGGCTGTCCAGCCGACCGGTGCGGGTGTAGCCGGGCAGTACGTTGTTGACGGTGATTCCATCGGCGGCCAGTTCGCCGGAGAGCGTCTTGGCCCAGGCGGCGACCGCGGCGCGCACGGTGTTGGACACGCCCAGGTTCGGGATCGGTTCCTTCACCGAGGTCGAGATGACATTGACGATGCGGCCGTAGCCGGCTTCGCGCATGCCCGGCAGCAAGGCCTGCACCATCGCCTGGCCGGCGATCAGGTGCTGGCGGAAGGCGGCCTCGAACGCGGCCGGGTCGGCGGTGTTCGCCGGGCCGCCGGGCGGGCCGCCGCTATTGTTGACCAGGATGTGCACCGGGCCGGTCGCGGCGAGCTCGGTGACCACGCCCTGCAGGCGCGTGGTGTCGAGCATGTCAACCGCCTGCCAGCGATGATCCTGTTCGCGCGGGCGCGGCAACTGGCCGGCCAGCTCTTCCAGCGGGCCGGCCGAGCGTGAGAGCAGGGTGACGGTCGCGCCCAGTTCGGCCAGCTCGATGGCGCTGGCGCGGCCGATGCCCTGCGAGGCACCGCAGACCAGTGCGTGGCGGCCGGTGAGATCCAGTTGCATCGCATGCCTCCTTGGTTGGACGTGCCTTGGCGGGAGCCCGTTTGGGGCGATGCCCTTTCTCGCCCTGGTCCTGAAGCATCCCCGCAGACGGGTTCCCACGAAAGGCGGAACAGGGTCAGCGTGCCTTCCACTGCAGGAACATGGCGGCGAACCAGCAGCCCCAGGCCAGCCATGGAGATACCCGCCACAGGCCGAACCAGCGAGTGATCGCATCGTCCTGCAGCAGCTCCGGCAGGCGCGGTTGGGAGGAGCGCAGCACGTGCTGCATGCGCATCCAGGTGCGCATGCCGCTGGGTTTCCCCTGCTCGGGCTCGGCAATGATCTTCCACTGCTGCGGGTGACGCTCGCGCAACAGCCGGGCAATGCGGTACTGCGCCAGGTAATACAGCACGAAGCAGGCGATGCCGCCGGTCAGGAGCAACAGGTAGAGTTCGACGAGGGAGTTCACGTGCCGCTCTTGCTCCAGTGCGTGGGCAGGGCGGTGCGCAGCGTGTTGAGCAGGCCCTTGCCTTCGGGCGCCTTGTCACAGATGCCGTTCTCCACCGCCTTGGCGTAGGTCTCGTTCATCATGCCGATCCAGACCGTGCCGTCAGGCCCGTGCGGAATGCGGAAGCTGCCGTTGGACGTCATGCGCACCGGAGCCTCGGCCGAGAACGTGGCCGGCGACTGCTCCCAATAGGTGTCGCTGGCCTGCTGGTCGGCCGAGCTGTAGACCACCAGGTAGCGTGCCTTGTCGTTGGTCACCTTGAGCTGGCCGAAGGCGCCGGTGGTGGCGCTGCTCCAGCCCATGTACTCGCACAGCGGTATGTCCTGCGAGTCGACCGGCTGGAACGCGGCGTCCAGCAGCACGGTGGTAGGCGCGAACAGGTAGCTCGAGTGCAGCCAGCGGCCGTTCAATTCGGACTTCAACGCGACCCGGTAGGGCAGCTTGACGTCAGTGGGCAGGCGGAAGGCGAGGAAGTAGCTGCGCACGCCATTCAAGCTGGCCACCATGCTGCCAGGGCCCAGTTCGAATTTCTTCGGGCGCCACGGCAGCGGGGTCAGGTAGGAGAAGTCCGCGAAGCTGCCGCAGCATGGCGTGGCCTGCTGCAACTGCAGCTTGGCCTGCGCCAGCGCATTGCCGGTGTCGGTGGGCGCGCGCAGGTTCGGCGGGACCAGCACCTTGACGCTGTGGCATGCGCCAAGCAGCAGGGTGAGGGCGATCAGCAGGAAAGTCAGCGGAAGGCGACGGAGCATGGCGATCAGAAATCGGCGGATCCGGCGGCGCGCGGGTAGGGGATCGCGTCGCGGATGTTGGAGAGGCCGCACACATAGCACAGCAGGCGCTCGAAGCCCAGTCCGAAGCCGGCGTGCGGGACGGTGCCGTAGCGACGCAGGTCGCGGTACCAGCTATAGGTGTTGAGATCCAGGCTGAACTTGGTCATGCGCCGGTCCAGGTAGTCCAGGCGCTCCTCGCGCTGGCTGCCGCCGATGATCTCGCCGATGCCCGGCGCCAGCACGTCCATCGCCGCGACCGTCTTCTCGTCGTCGTTCAGGCGCATGTAGAAGGCCTTGATCGCCTCGGGATAGTTCATCACCACCACCGGACGGCCGACGTGCTTCTCGGCGAGATAGCGCTCGTGCTCGGTCTGCAGGTCCACGCCCCAGGCGACCGGGTATTCGAACTTCTGGCCGCAGTTCTTCAGGATATCGATCGCGTCGGTGTAGTCGATGCGCTCGAACGGCTGGGCGATGAAGTTCTCCAGGCGCGTGATGGCATCCGGCGTCACGCGCTCGGCGAAGAACGCCATGTCGTCGGCCCGCTCGTCCAGCACCGCCTTGAAGATCGCCTTGAGGAAACGTTCGGCGCAGTCGGCGTCGGCCGCCAGGTCGGCGAAGGCGATTTCCGGCTCGATCATCCAGAACTCGGCCAGGTGGCGCGGGGTGTTGGAGTTCTCCGCGCGGAAGGTCGGACCGAAGGTATAGACCTTGCTCATCGCCAGGCAATAGGCCTCGACGTTGAGCTGGCCGGACACGGTCAGGAACGCCTCGCGGCCGAAGAAGTCCTTGCGGAAATCGATCTTGCCTTCGGGCGTGCGCGGCAGGTTGGCCAGGTCCAGCGTGGACAGGCGGAACATGTCGCCGGCGCCCTCGGCATCGGAGGTGGTGATGATCGGCGTGTTGATCCAGAAGAAGCCTTCGGACGTCAGGTGGCGATGGATCGCCGTCATCATCGTGTGGCGCACGCGGGTGACCGCGCCGAACAGGTTGGTGCGCGGGCGCAGGTGGGCGACCTCGCGCAGGAACTCCATGGAGTGCTGCTTGGGCTGGATGGGGTAGGTTTCCGGGTCGTCCACCAGGCCGGTGACTTCCACGCCGGTCGCCTGGATCTCGAACGCCTGGCCCTTGCCTTGCGAGGGCACCAGCGTGCCGGTGACGATCACGCCGGCGCCGGCGGTCAGGTGCCGGATCTCGCTCTCGTAGTTGGCAAGCGTCGCCGGCGCCACCGCCTGGATCGGGTCGAAGCAGGAGCCGTCGCTGACGTTGACGAACGACAGGCCCGCCTTCGAATCGCGCCGCGTGCGCACCCAGCCGCGGACGGTCACGGTACTGCCGGCTTCGATGGCGCCCGAAAGGGCCTGCTTCACGCTAGACAAGGTCGGGCTGACTGCCGCCATGGGTTGAAACTCCTGCGCGCGCGCCGCATCTGGACGCTGTCGTGTTCGATTCGCACGCCGTACTTCGGCGCGTCGGGGCAAACCCACATGATAATGTAGGCCCGCGACCTTCTTCACCTTCAGGCGCCATGAGCATCTCGATCACTCCCCCCGCGCGCGAGCGCATCCGCCAGTTTCTCGCCCAGACGCCCGAGGCGGTGGGCGTGCGTTTCGGCGTCAAGCGCACCGGTTGTTCCGGCTTCGCCTACGTGGTGGACCTGGCCGAGGACGCGCGCCCGGATGACCAGGCGCTGGAAGTGGACGGCATCCGGCTGATCATCGATGCCAAGAGCCTGCCCATGGTGGAGGGCACGGTGATCGATTTCCGCCGCCAGGGCCTCAACGCCGCATTCGTGTTCCACAACCCCAATGCCACGGGGGAGTGCGGGTGCGGGGAGAGCTTCACCGTCGGCTGAACGGCCGCGTTTTACCGGGTAAGGTGCCATCGGCCGCGACCGCCACGCTTGGCCGGCCGCGCCGCAAAGGCCGGCCGAATCACGTTCGCTTTACGCCACCCCGCGCGTCGCGATACACTTCCGCTTCTGTCCATGCCCGATCGGCGTGGACAGGTACTTGCCTCACCGCCATGCGCGGGAGGCTGCGAGGCCCCTCGGGGCCGCATCCACAAGGAGCCAACACCACAATGACCATGCGTCATTACGAAATCGTGTTCCTGGTCCACCCTGACCAGAGCGAGCAGGTCCCGGCCATGATCGACCGCTACAAGGCGCTGATCGAGGCTGACGGCGGCAAGGTCCACCGTCTCGAGGATTGGGGTCGCCGCCAGCTGGCTTACCCGATCGAGAACCTGGCCAAGGCGCACTACGTCATGCTCAACATCGAAGTGGGCCAGAACGCGCTGAACGAGCTCGAGTCCGGTTTCCGCTTCAACGACGCGGTGCTGCGTCACCTGGTCGTCAAGCGCGACGAGGCCGACACCGAGCCGTCCTTCATCCTGAAGTCCAAGGAAAAGGATGACGCCAAGTCCTCGCGTCGCCGCGACGACGATGGCGACGGTGACGACCGTCCGGCGCGCCGCGAGCGCGATGACCGCGACAACGATCGCGACAGCGACTGATCCAGGAGCACACACCCATGTCCAAGTTCTTCCGCCGCCGCAAGTTCTGCCGCTTCACTGCCGAAGACGTGAAGGAGATCGACTACAAGGATCTCAACACGCTGCGCCAGTACGTCACCGAGAACGGCAAGATCGTTCCCAGCCGCATCACCGGCACGAAGGCGCGCTACCAGCGCCAGCTGGCCACCGCCATCAAGCGTGCCCGCTTCCTGGCGCTGCTGCCGTATACCGACAACCACGACGTCTGAGCTTGATCCTTCTTCCTTCCGGGGGAGAGGGGCAGACGCAACTTCGGACAACCGTCCACGGCTGCGCCGGCCTCACCGGCGCTAACGAAAGGAAAGACCCATGGAACTGATTCTTCTCGAGAAAGTCCGCAACCTCGGCAACCTGGGCGACAAGGTCAAGGTCAAGCCGGGTTATGGCCGCAACTACCTGCTGCCGCAGGGCAAGGCCGTGCCGGTCACCGCCGCCAACCTCGAAGCCTTCGAGAAGCGCCGCGCCGAGTACGAGGCCAAGGCCAACAACCTGCTGTCCGACGCCGAGGGCCGCAAGGCCAAGCTGGAAGGCGCCGAGGTGACCATCGCCGCGCACGCCAGCCCGGAAGGCAAGCTGTACGGCTCGGTCGGCCCGCGCGAAATCGCCGAGGCGCTGGAAGCGACCGGCCACAAGGTCGGCAAGGGTGAAGTGATCCAGGGCGAAGGCCCGATTCGCAACACCGGCGAGTACGACGTCGTGATCAGCCTGCACGCCGACGTGCAGACGCAGGTCAAGGTGATCGTGGTCGGCGAGAAGTAAGCCGATTCGTCACTGCGGTAAACGGACGGGCGCCTTCGGGCGCCCGTCTTGTTTTTGAGTTCCTCGCCAGCGCGCGAGAAAGCCCTTGGGCGCCGATGTGGCAAGGCGGTTGCGCCCCGACAGGGCGCTCCTCAAGTGTGTTGGCACCGAGCGACGCTCCGGAAGCAGCGCCGGCGCCCAGCGGTGTGATCACCTGTAGGACGGGTCGTCTGGTTCGATCGGCGCAACGCCGATACCCAACGGCTTTTCATCCATGCCGGGAGCGCCGGCCGTGGCCGCGTCACCCATGCGGTTGCCCCGCTCGGGCACTACCATCCCGCTGCCCAGGCTTGGATCGGCCGCGTCGCCAGTGCTGGCACCTTGGGCGGCATCGTTGACGGTGCCGGCCTGCACGCCGCCGACGACATCGGGGCCAGACGCGTTGTCGGCACCCATGCCGGTGCCGACACCGCTGATGGCGGGATTGCTGGTTGTCTTGCCTTGACCGGGACCGGTCGGCGTGGTCGATCGGGACATCGGGATTCCTCCTCGAAACTGGACCCCATGCTGCCTACCGGGCAGTGATCACGTCGTGGAACCGGCCGCAGCGGTGTGCCTGCCGTTCGGGCCGGTGCGTCAGATACAAGCGACCAGCGCCGTTTGGTCGAAGGCTGGCAACGGTATGCTCGCGTCACCCGCATCCGAGGAGTGCACATGCGCCGCCATCACCCCGAACGCCACCGGACCGGCCACATGGGCTGGCTGCGCGCCGCCGTGCTGGGCGCCAATGACGGTGTCGTCTCCACCGCCAGCCTGCTGATGGGCGTGGCGGCCGCGCACGCCGACCGTCACGCGGTGTTGCTTGCAGGCGTCGCCGCACTGGTGGCCGGAGCGATGTCGATGGCCGCCGGCGAGTATGTGTCCGTGCATTCGCAAGCCGACAGCGAACAGGCCGAGCTCGCCCGGGAACGCGAGGAACTGGCCACCGACACGGATGCCGAGCATCGCGAACTGGCGAACATCTACGTCGGCCGCGGACTGGAACCGGCGCTGGCGCGGCAGGTCGCCGAACAGCTGATGGCGCATGACGCGCTCGATGCCCACGCACGCGACGAGCTGGGCATCACCGAGGTATTCCGCGCCCGCCCACTGCAGGCGGCGGCGGCCTCGGCGGCGAGTTTCGCGATCGGCGCCCTGGTCCCGCTGCTGGTGGCGGCGCTCGTGCCGGCGTCGATGCAACTGGCCCTGGTGTTCGCCATATCGCTCGTCTGCCTCGCGCTGCTCGGTGCCGCGGCTGCGCGGATGGGTGGCGCCGCGGCCGGCGTCGGCGCGATGCGCATCGCCTTCTGGGGCGCGCTGGCGATGGGCGTAACGACCGGCGCGGGCATGCTGTTCGGCACGGTTCCCTGAGCGCCGGCCGCCATCGCGCGGCTTGCACATCGTGCCTACCGGCGTTATGCAGGGAGAAGGCAAATCACACGGCGGGATGCGCAATTGAAAAAGAAGCAGTCTTCGATCGGGACGTGGCTGGTCTCGGGCGTGGTGGTGATCGTGGCCATTGCGGTGGGCGTGTTCATCTGGCGAAAGGCCACCCAGGCGGGCGGCGAGCCCGCGCCGGTGGCGACGTCGCCGATGCCCGGCAATGCCGGTACCGGTCCGGCCGCTGCGTCCACCGCGATCCAGCATCCCATTGCACAGGCCGGTCCGGCGCCGGCCACGACCGCGCCGCTGCCGGCGCTGGACGCCAGCGATACCGACGTTGCCAGCGCGCTGCTGTCGCTGGGTGGCAACTCGCTCGGCGGGCTGCTGCAGCGCGACCAGATCGTCCGTCGCGTGGTGGCCACGGTGGACGCATTGCCGCGCCAGAGCGTGGGCACCAACATCCTGCCGCTGAAAACGCCCAAGAACGCGTTCCTGGTCGACCAGGCCAATGGCGCCATCACGCTCAGCCCGCGCAATGCCGAGCGCTATGCGCCGTACATGCAGGTGTTGCAGGGCACCGATCCCAAGGCGCTGGTGGCCTGGTATGTCGCGAACTATCCGCTGTTCCAGCAGGCCTACCGTGACCTGGGCTACCCGAAGGGCTATTTCAACGACCGGCTGGTGGTGGCCATCGACGACATGCTGGCCGCGCCGGTGCCGGATGCGCCGGTGACGCTTGTGCAGCCGAAGGTGTTCTACCGCTATGCCGATCCCGGCCTGGAGGCGCGCTCGGCGGGGCAGAAGCTGCTGATGCGCCTGGGCGCCGACGACGAGGCGAGGGTGAAGACGAAGCTGCGGCAAATCCGCGATCTGCTCACCGGCGCCACGCTGCCGGCCGGAGCCGCGTCGGCACGATGACGGGCAGGGTGGGCTTCGGCCCACCCTGCGTGGTCCCTAGCAGTGGTTGGGCGGAAGCCGCCGGTGGACGGTGGTTGCCGCGATAGCCGCATGGCCCACCGCAACGCTGATCTGGTTCAGCGCGCTGACCACGTCGCCGATGGCATAGATCCCCGGCACGCTGGTCTGAAGGTGATCGTCCACCACAAGCGCGCCCTCGTCGTCCAACCGGGCACCGAGCGCCGATGCGAGTTCCGATTGCGCGTCGGCGCCCAGCACGGGATAGAGCGTTTCCAGCCGCAGCCGGCGACCGTCGGCGAAGAACGCCTGGCAGGCCCCGTCGATTAGTTCCAGGCGCTGCGGGGCGGGCCATAGCTGCACGCCGCAGTCGGAGGCGCGCCGCTGCATCGGCTCGTCCAATGGTGAGTCGTCCGCGGCCAGTGCGCAGACATGGCGGGAGAACGTACGCAGGAACGCCGCGTGCCCGATCGCCGTGTCGGCCGGTCCCAACACGCCGATCACGTCGTCGCGCGCCTCGTAGGCGTCGCAGACCGCGCACAGGCGCACCGTGCCGGCGGCGATCGCGTCCTCCACGCCCGCCACCGACGGCAACCGGTCGACCACGCCGGTGGCCAGCATCACCGTGCGTGCGTGCCAGTGGCGCTTGCCGTCGCTGGCGGTAAAGCCGTCCGCGTGGCGCTCGAGCTGGGTGATGCGCGTGCGCACTTCCGGCACGTTGTAGGCCTGCGCCTGCAGCCGGAAGCGCGCCAGCAGTTCGTTGCCGGCCACGCCGAACGGAAACCCCGGGCAGTTGTGGCTGGCCGGGATCCATCGCGCACGGCTGGCTCCCGCGTCGGCCACCAGGATGTGGCGTCGGAAGCGGGCCAGATAGGTAGCCGCGGTGAGGCCAGCCGGGCCGGCTCCCACGATCAGGCAATCGAGCAGTTCGTCGGACATGCGGGTGTGCCATGGGGCGACAGCATGGGTGGCCGGAGCGTGAAGCGACGCCTCAACTGCAGCGGGCGCAACGAGACAGCGCCCTCACGGACCCTTGCCAACGCGGCGACAGTGGGAGGCCGATAGTGTGAATTGCGTCACAGGTTGAGCCCTGCGACGGGTCCCCGGACTGCCTTGGTGGTTCGCGCGGGGGGCGCGGGGAGCCGACACGGATCGCACGAACTGCCGGAACCGACACTTCCAATCACCAGCCCGGCGCGCACGGAGGCTCGCGAGGAGTGCGCTTGCCAGGATCCTCCACGCCAGCATCAACAGGGGGCGATTTCATAGCCGGCAGCGGCGAGATGGCGGCGAGCATCCGCGCTTTCGACTGGGCCACCACCCCGCTGGGCCCGTTCGACCAGTGGCCAGGTTCGCTGCGCACGCTCGTGTCGATGATGCTGGAGAGCGAATTGCCGATCGCACTCGGCTGGGGCCCGGAGCTCACCTGCCTCTACAACGATGCATACCGGCCGCTGCTGGGCAGCAAGCCGGAGGCGCTGGGGTGGCCCTTCCGCGAAGTCTGGCCGGAAGCGCCCGACATCACCGAGCCGGTGATCCATCACGTCCTGGAAGGCCGCCCCAGATGTTTTCGCGATGCGCGTTTCCTGCTGGAGCGGGACGGTTTTCGCGAGGTGGCCTATTTCGACTACTGGATCGGCCCGGTCCGCGACGAGGGCGGGCAGGTGCAGGGCCTGATCAACGAAGCGATCGAGACCACCCAGCGCGTGCTGGCGGACCGGCGCCTGCGCTTCCGCACGCGGCTGGGCGACACCTTGCGCGACCTGACCGACCCGCGGGAGGTGATGGCCGCTGCCGCGCGCAGGCTGGGCTGGCACCTGCGGGCCGATCGCGTGGGTTACTGCGAGGTGGACGAGACCGGCGAGTACTTCACCGTCGAGCGTGACTGGACCCGTGGCGGCATGCCCAGTGGCGTGGGCCGGCACCGCCTGTCCGAGTTCGGGCCCAGGTTGATCGCCGAAGCGCTGACCGGGGTGGCCATCCGTGTCAACGACCCCTTCGACGATCCGCGGGTCGAACTGGATGAGGCCAAGGTCCACCACGCACTCGGCGGCCTGCGTGCGAGCCTGACCGTGCCGCTGGTCAAGGGCGGCCGGCTGGCTGCCTTTCTTTCGGTGCAGCAGCGCGAGCCACGGCGCTGGACCGACGAGGACGAGGCGGTCGTGCGCGAGGTGGCCGAGCGCACCTGGGCCAACGTCGAGCGCGCGCGCGCCGAGTCGGCACTGCGCGCGACCAGCAACCGGCTCAAGCTGATCCTCGAAAGCACGACCGGCTACGGCATCCTGACGCTCGACCTGGAGGGCCGCGTCACCCTCTGGAATGCCGGCGCGCAGCGGCTCCTGGGATGGCGGGAAGACGAGGTGCTGGGCAAGCGCGCGGACATGGTCTTCTTCACGCCGGAGGACCGCAGGCAGGGCGTGCTGGAGGAGGAAATGGAATGCGCCGCAGAAACCGGGCGGGCGCAGACCGATCGCCAGCGCGTGCGCAAGGACGGCTCGCGTTTCTTCTCCAGCGGCTCGATGATGCCGCTGCGCAATGGGGGCGGTCGGCTGCTCGGCTATCTCAAGGTGTTGCGCGACCGCACGCTTGAACACCAGGCTCAGGAGGCGCTCGAGCGTGGCGTGGCCGAGCGTACCGCCGAGCTGGCCGCGACCAATCGCCAGTTGCTTGCGCAGATCGAGGAGCGCGAGCGGGTGGAGGCCACGCTGCGCCAGATGCAGCGACTCGAAGCGGTCGGCCAGCTCACCTCGGGCGTGGCGCACGACTTCAACAATCTGCTGACCGTCATCACCGGCAACATCAGCATGCTCGAGCGCGTGTGCGCCGAAAAGCTCGAAGACGATCCGCGGATTGGCCAACGGCTGACCTACATGAAGGACGCCGCCACGCGTGGCGCCAAGCTGACCGCGCAGCTGCTGGCGTTTTCGCGGCGGCAGCGGCTGGAGGCCAAGGCGGTGGACCTCAATGGCATCGTCACCAGCATGCGCGACCTGTTGCAAAGCTCGATGGGTGGTTCGGTCCAGCTGACCATGGAACTGCAGCCCGGCTTGTGGACTGCGCTGGTCGATCCGACCCAGATCGAACTGGTGATCCTCAACCTGGCGATCAACGCACGCGACGCGTCGGCCGTGGGCAGCGAGCTGATCGTCGAAACGGCAAACGTGTCCCTGGGCGACCTGGCCTCGCGGCCGGAAGAACCCGCGCCGGGCGATTATGTGATGGTCGCGGTGACCGACCATGGCAGTGGCATGGCGCCGGACGTGCTCGCGCGGGCGTTCGAGCCGTTCTTCACCACCAAGGAGGTCGGCAAGGGTTCCGGGCTCGGGCTGGCGCAGGTGTACGGCTTCGCCAAGCAGTCCGGCGGCGGCGTGCGCATTGCCACGCGGCTGGGCGAAGGCACCTCGGTCAAGGTGTACCTGCCGCGTGCGGTCGATGCCATCGTCCAGGCGGACGACCTGCCGCACGCGCCGGTGCACCCGGTCGGGAGTACGGTGCGGCAGTGCATCCTGTTGGTCGATGACGATACCGACGTGCGCGAGGTGACCGCGGCGATCCTCGCCGAGCGCGGCTACGAAGTGATCGAGGCCGGCAGTGGCGGCTCGGCGCTGGACGTGCTCGACCGCGAGGGAGGCGAGGTCGACCTCATGCTGATGGACTACGCCATGCCCGGCATGAACGGCTCGGAGGTGGCGCGCGAGGCGCACGCCAAGCGGCCGTCGCTGCCTGTCCTGTTCCTTACCGGCTATGCCGACTTCGGTGCCTTCAAGGACATCGGCGACGACCGCATCGTCAGCAAGCCGTTCCGCGACGAGGACCTGCTGGCCAAGGTGCGGAACATGCTCGGTGCCGACCGCCGGGACGTTCCGGCGCGCCGCGCATGAGCGTCACGCGCTCCTCAAGCCGATACCGCCACGCGCTGCTCGGCCACGACCGGGGCCGCACGGACGGTCGGGCCTGGCACCATTTCCAGATCCACCTCGCCGGCATCGCGCGCCTGGGCCAGGTCGCGAACCAGTCGCGAGGGCTCGACATCGGCCGAGACGCGAGTCAGGCAGAAGGCGCGATTGCGGCCGCTGGCCTTGGCCTGGTACAGCGCCAGGTCGGCCAGGCCCAGGGCGGCCTCCCAACCCTGGCCCGGGTTCGCCGGAAAGCTCACCGCGCCGATCGACGCGGTGACGATCACCGCGTGGCCTGCGACTGTCACCGGGGCGTCGCCGATCGCGTGCAGCACGTGACGGGCCAGCGCCGGCAACGCGCCGGCGGGCGTGTCGGGCAGCACCAGCACGAACTCCTCGCCACCCCAGCGCGCGATCGCATCGCCCTGGCGCAGCAGGCTGCGCAGGCGTTGCGCGACCGCCACCAGCACGGCATCGCCGGCGGCGTGTCCCCAGCTGTCGTTGATCTGCTTGAAGAAATCCAGGTCCAGGATCATCAGGCCGGTGCCGGCATTCCATCCGGTGTCGTCCGCGCGCCGTTGCACCGGCTGCTGCAGGCGCTCGAGCAGCCCTTGTGTATGGCGCCGGTTGTACGCGCCGGTCAACGGATCGATCGAGGACTGCCATGCCAGCCGGCGATTGGCCTGGCGGGCACGGCGAATCGAATGCATCAGCCACACCGAACCCAAGGCGAGCATCACGGCCAGCGCGATCCACAGGCGATTGCGCCAGCCCTCGGCCGCCAGCTGGGCCTGCTTGAGCTGGTTCTGCGCCGACAGTTGGGCGATCTGCTGGCTCTTGCGTTCGGCCGCATATTTTTCCTGCAGGTCCAGCACCGCCTTTTCGCGCTGCTGGCGGGTGAGATCGGCCTCCAGCGCGTCGGCCTTGTGCAACTGCGCCAGCGCCTCACGGTCGCGGCCGGCGCCCTCCAGTATCCGCACCAGCTCCTGCGTGATGCCGATGACGTAGGTCGTGTTGCCGTGGCGCTCGGCGATGTCGATGGCCTGCTGCAGGGTAGCCACGCTTTCATCGAGCTTGCCTTGTCGGCCAAGCGCGATGCCGATGTTGGCCAGCGGTGCGGCGCGGTCGATTTCGCTGCCGGCGGCGCGGGCGAGGGCATCGGCGCGGCGGGCATAGTCGAGCACGCGCTGGTTCTGCCCGGGTTGGCTGAGGTAGTAGTCGGAAAGATTGTTGAGCGCCAGGATCAGGGTATCGATCTGGTCGGGGTCGTGTTCGGAGATGGCCAGCGCGCGTTCCAGTGCGACCCGCTGGTGCGGACGATCGTCCAGCAGCGAGTAGGCGTGGCCCAGATCCAGGGCGATGGTGCCCATGAGCGCCCGGTAGTTCACCGCGTCGGCGCGGGCATAGGCCTCCTCGCCCATCTGGACGGCACGGCGGGGATCGCCCAGGTTGGCATTCGCGCCGATCATGCTGGCGAGCAGGCGGATCTGCGCGGCCTCGTCATGGTGGTCGGCCGCCAGCGCATAGGCCTCCAGGGACAGTTCGATGGCCTGGTTGAAACGTCCGTCCACTGCGCTGTTCCATGCTTGCGCGGACAACAGGGCCTCGCGCGCGCCATCGTCAGGCAATTGCGCCAGCAGCGCGGCGGCCTGGTCCAGATAGGTCTCGCCCGCGGCGGGCGTGGAGGCGCGCACGGCAAGCCGGGCCTTGGCCAGAAGCAGGTCGAAGCGGCAACGGGCGCAGTCTTCGCTGGTCGCCATGGCCTCCATGGCAGCCATGCCCGCCTTCAGCGGTGCAGCCCGATCGCCCCCCAAAGCGAGATCGAGCATGGCACTCTGGTAGCGCCAGCGACGCGCCAGTGGCGCATCCGCTCCTGGCACGTCGTCGACGTTGCGCAAGCGCTCCATCGCCGCGGCCACCGAGCGGAACCCGTGCAGACGCTGGTCACGCAGTGCCTCCTCCAGATGCTCGCCCGCGGCCGCGCGGACCGGCAGCACCAGGAACAGGCACAACAGGAGGAAGGTCTTCATCGCCCTGTATCGGCCGGTTCCGACGGGCGCTTGAGCCGTCGCGTGCGTGCAGTTGCGCCACGGCGCAGGCCGATTCAAGCTTGCGCGCGCATGGCCGATAAGCGATCAGGAGTCTTGTTGCCGAACGCGCCCGCCCACGGCGCGGAGAAACATGCTTGAACCTGTCCGTCGTCCCCGACTTCCTTGCCATTGGCGGCCTGGTGCTGGTGTTTGCCGGGCTGCTCAGGCGAACCCGGCAGATGCGGCCGCGCTTCTGGCTGGTCGGATGGGCGATGATCCTGGTGCACATCGTTGCGCAGTTCGTCGAACGCAATCTCGCGCCCGGACCCGCGGCGGACGCTGCGCTGGCCGTCTCGCTGTCGATGCTGCTGCTGGCCAGCGTCGCCTTCGTCTGGGCCGGCTCCGACGCGCGCCTGGCCTGGTGGCGGGACCTGGGCATCACGCTGTTGGCGGCGGCGCCGGACGTGGCGTTCTTCGTGCTGGCCGCCTATGGGGCGGACGTTCGCTTCCCGTATCTCCTGTGCACCGGGCTAGGCATGGCCTCGACCGCCTGGCTGTTCCGTCGCGATCGGCGCAAGCCGTCCTGGTGCGTGCCGGTGGTGGTCGGGATCTATGCGCTGCAAGGCATGTTCGCCTGGCAGGGCGCGATCGACCAGGCGCTCAACTGGATGCTGTTCTGGCACTACCTGGCGGTGGCGTTCTGCTTCTACCGCGGCGCGGCGGGTCCCTCGGTCGGCGTGGCGTTCACCACGGTGAGCTTCGTCGCGTGGGCGGCGGTGTTCCCGGTGGCCGCCGCGCTCGCTCCGTGGCTGGCCGGCTGGGGCATCGAGGACGAGGCCTGGAATTTGCCCAAGTTCCTGGTCGCCACCGGCATGATCTTCACCCTGCTGGAGGAGCAGATCGGCCATGCCGAGCATGCTTCCCAGCACGATGCATTGACCGGCCTGCCGAACCGGCGCGTGTTCGCGAACCGGCTGGAGCAGGCGCTGCGGCGTGCGCGCGAGAGCGGGGGGCGCGTCGCGATGCTGGTCATCGACCTCAACGATTTCAAGCGCATCAACGACACCCTCGGCCACGCCGCGGGCGACGCGCTGCTGCACTTCGTAGCGCAACGCCTGCAGCAGGGCATCCGTGCGGGCGACACGCTGGCGCGGCTGGGCGGCGACGAGTTCGCGGCGATTTTGCCCGACGTGGCCGATCGCGCCGCTGCGCAGGTGCGCGCCGAACGCCTGGCGCGCGCCTTCGATGCAAGCACCGACTTCCAGGACCTGCAGCTGTCCATCGGCGCGAGCATCGGCCTGGCGCTGTTCCCGGACGACGGCCAGGACGAGACCCGGCTGTACGCCGCCGCCGATCGCGCGATGTATGCCAGCAAGCTGGCCGAGCGAGGGGGCCAGGAGGATAGGGATCCGGAAATGGCATAAGGCAGGCCCCTCCCGGTTTTCACTCTCGAGGGAAGGGGAGAACCTGAGGACGTCCCGCTGAAGGAAGCGGTGCCCCGCTATGAGGCCTTCTTCCAGCGGGAGCGCACGGGCGCAATGGCCTAGCCTGCGCCCCGGAACCGATCAGTCCCCCGACAGGTTCCTGTCGCGCGAAGCCAGGTCGCGGGTTTCCGGCGCATCGGGTACGTTGCGTTGCGCCTGCGGCAGCGCGCGCGCCTGCTGGTGCTCGGCGAGCCAGCGGCGAAAGCCGGGCTCGTCCACCGGCCGGCATATCAGGAACCCCTGCAGGCCGTCGCAGCCGATCCGTTCCAGCGCAAGGCGCTGCGGCACGGTTTCCACGCCCTCGGCCACGGCGGCGATGCCCAGGCGATGTGCCACGTCGATGATGAAGCTGGCCAGCGGATTGGCCGCGTTCGGGCTCAGGCCGCTGACGAACGCCCGGTCGACCTTGAGCACATCCAGCGGAAGGCGCTGCAGGTAACTCAGTGAGGAGTAGCCGGTACCGAAGTCGTCCAGCGCAAGCCGGAAGCCGGTTTCGGACAGCTGGTTGAGGGTTTCCAGCGCGCTGTCGAAGTCCTGCAGCAGCGCGCTCTCGGTCAGTTCCAGGGTCAGCCGCGATGGCTCGATGCCGGCAGCGCGTACCTGTGCTTCCAGTTGCGCGGCGAAATGCGGATGGTTGAGCTGCCAGGCGCTCACGTTCACCGCCAGGCGGCCGCCGAAGGCCACGCCGTCACGGTCCCAGGCGCGGATGTGTGCGCAGGCCTGGCCAATTACCCAGGTGCCGAGCGCGTGGATCAGCCCGGTTTCCTCGGCCAGCGGAATGAACACCGACGGCGAAAGCTCGCCCAGTTGCGGATGCTGCCAGCGCAGCAACGCCTCCGCGCCCAGCAGTTCGCCGCGACGGTTGACCTGCGGCTGGAAGTGCAGGGCAAATTGCGTGGGCATGCGGTCCTGTTCCAGCGCGGTACGCAGGCCGCGTTCCAGCGTGAGCCGGGTATCCGCTTCCTGCTGCATTGGCTCCAGGAACAGGCGCACGGTGTTGCGCCCGGCGGCCTTGGCACGATAGAGCGCGATGTCGGCGCGGCGCAGCAGGTCGGCCACGCCCTCCTCGCCAGCGGGGAACATGGCCACGCCAACGCTGGCCCCGACCGCCAGGACGCGACTGTCCACCGTCACCGGCTCGGCCAGGCGCGCGACCATCCGTTCGGCCGCTTGCTCGGCCTGCGCCTGCACCGCCGCAGGCGCGCCCGCCAGCGGCCCCAGCACCAGCACGAACTCGTCGCCACCGAGCCGCGCGAGCATCGCGTCCGGTGGGGCGGCGGCGAGCAGGCGGTCGGCGATGGCCTCCAGCATGCGGTCGCCGATCGGATGACCGAGCGCGTCGTTGATGGTCTTGAAGTTGTCCAGGTCGATCAGCAGCACGGCGCCGTGCTGGCTCCGGGCCAGGGTGTCGGCATGCAGTTCGGCAAGGTGGTCGAGCGCACGCAGGCGGTTGGGCAGGCCGGTGAGGCTGTCGTGGTAGGCCACGTGGCGCAGGCTGAACTCGGCCTCGCGACGGGTGTGCGCCTCCGCTTCCAGCCGGCGCGTGGTCTGCTCCAGCTGCACCGTGCGCTGGTGCAGCTGGGCGGCAAGCGACAGGCCCATCAGCAGCACGAAGGGCAGGAACGAGAAGGCATCCAGGTAGGGATAGTGATGGTCGAGCGCGTCCACCACCACGTCGCCCCAGAGCAGCGCGGCGAATTGGGCCAACAGGCAGATGGCCAGTAGCGCGCCGCGCAGGCTCTCGCCTCCGCGCATCTGCTTCACCGCGCGCCCAAGCGCCCAGAGGAAGGCGACATAAGTCAGCGCGTGGAACAGCAAACCCCACGGCGAGGCGGTGCCGGCCACGTCGTACAGGCGCTCGCCCCAGGGCAGGGCGATGCCTGTTCCCGGCACCAGCCGGGTGAAGAACACGGTGCCGGGCAGTGCGAGGTTGAGCCAGACGAAAAAGCCGACCACGACGCTTACCGCCAGTTGCAGCCGTGGTTGCGGCGGGCCGCCGGTGTAGGCGCGGATGAAGATCACGAAAGGCAGGAAGGAAGTCGCCGCCGCGCCGATCATGGTGCGAAGCGCGCCGGTGGCCATGGCCAGGCTGGTCGCCGTATGCAGCAGGGCGTTGGCGAAGGCGAGGGTGGCGACGCACAGGCACAGCGACGCGTAGGAGAGATACATTGCCTCGCGCCGGCGCCAAAGCCCGACGACGGCGAACTGCGTGCCCGAGGCGAGCGCGATGCCGGCGGTCGCTACCAGCGCGGCTGTGTAGTAGCCGAACGTGATCGGGCTTGCGTCAACCACCATGCTCCCCTGCGCCTAAGGGCTGCCCGCGCACGATAACCGAACTGTGTCCACGCGCACAGCGGGCGCGGCCGGGCGGTCAGAAGCGGTCCAGCGGTTCCAGGCCATCCAGCGGCACCTCGATGGTGCAGACCACGCCCTCGGGCGCGAAACCCAGCGCCACGCGCCCGCCGATCTCGTGACGCAGGCCGCGTTCGATCAGCCGCGAACCAAAGCCGCGTCCCGTCGGCGGTTCGACCGGCGGCCCGCCGGATTCGGTCCACGTCAGACGCAACGTGCCGTTGGCCTGCCAATCGATGTCGATCCGGCCTTCCTGGTTGGAAAGCGCCCCGTACTTGACCGCGTTGGTGCCAAGTTCGTGCAGCACCATGGCAAAGGCCAGCGCGTGGCGTGGTGGAAGCCAGACCGGCGGCCCGGTCGCCTTCAGGCGCTCGTGGTGCTGGTCGCGGTAGGGCGCGATCGCCTCGCGCACGATCTCCGCCAGCGGCGCGCGACCCCAGCTCTCGCGGGTGAGGATGTCGTGCGCGCGCGACAGCGCCATCAGGCGCCCCTCGAACTGGAGCCGCGCCAGTTCCGGATCGACGCCGGGACGGTAGCTCTGCATCGCCATGGACTGCACCGTCACCAGCGTGTTTTTGACCCGGTGGTTGAGCTCGTGCAGCAACAGTCGCTGGTGCTGCTCGTGGCGTTTGCGTTCGGTAATGTCGTGGAAGAGCACCGCGACGCGCCGGTGCGTGCCGTCGTCCAGGCGACAGGCGTAGACGTCGAACACCCGCCCGCGGCTGACCATGCCGTGCTCGAAGCGGAAGGAATCGCCGCTGCCGATGACGCTGTCGAAGGTGTCGTACCAGAACGCCGAAGCGTCCGGGAACACCTCGCGCATGGTCCTGCCGACCACCCCGCCGATGCCGGTGTGCGTCACGAACGCCGGGTTGGTGACCAGGTAGCGGTAGTCCGACGGCTGGTCCGGCGCGGTGTCGACCCTTTCGAGCAGGCAGAATCCCTCGTCGAGCGCGTCGAACAGGGTGCGATAGCGCCGCTCGCTTTCGCGCAGCGCGCGCTCGGCGCGGGCCCGCGCCACCGCCGCCCAGATGCGTTCGGCCACTTCGCCCAGCAAGGCCACCTCTTCGTCGCGCCAGTGCCGCGGGCGGCTCTGGTGCACGTAGAAGGCAGCCACGAATCGGCCGCCCTTGAACAGCGGCACGCCCACGCCGGCACGCACGCGGCCCGTCTCGGCATAGCTTTGTTCGGCACCACGCGTGCGGGCGTCTTCCAGCGTGTCGTCGAGCACGACGGTCTGGCCCGCGCGGTACTGCTCCACCACCGCGGCCCCGAAATCCATCAGTCGCACGCGTCCGGCCAGGCTCGGCATCCGGCCGTCGGTCCAGTCGCGCTCGACCATGAAGAACTGCCCGCAATCGGTCACTTCGCCGTAGCCGCAACGGCCCACGTCCAGGTGGCGACCGACCATTTCGCCGACGGTGCTGGTGATCTGCGCGGCGTCGGTGAGCCCGCGGATGCGATCGCCCAACTGCAGCAGGAACGACTGCCGCGCCTCGCCCAGGCGCAGGCGCTCCTCCATGCGACGGCGCTCGCTGGTATCGCGCGAGACGCCCACTACCTGCTCGATGCGGCCGCTGTCGGCGCGTACCGGCCCCCACACGAACTGGAAGTAGGCCCGCGGTCCGGTCGGGCCGGTGAAGAAGACCTCGTCCTCGACCGTTTCGCCGGTCTCGAAGATATGCCGCAGGTGGCCGTCCAGCCGTTCCGCGAGCGCGGGCGGGTAACCAAGTTCCTGGAACGTCTTGCCGACGGGGTTGTCGGCGGCCCCGAACAACTGGTGCATGGCGCGATTGGCGTAAGCGAAGCGGTGTTCGCGATCGAATGCGTAGATGTAGTCGGGGATCGAGTCGAGCATCGCGGTGAACAGGCGCGATGGCCCCGGCGCGATTCCCTCGTAGCCGGCCACGCCCGAATCGCGCAGGCGCGCGATCAATACCTGCTGGTCGCGGTCCAGATGCGCTTGTGCTTCGCTGGCACTGCGCAGGCGCACCAGCTCGGTCACGTCCTCGCAGCGGTGGAGCACCAGCGCGACCTGGCCATGCGGGTCCATCACCGGGGTGTTCATGATGGTCCAGAAGCGCGGGCTGCGCTGGCCCGAGCGCCTTCGCTGGACCACCATCGGCAGGGTGTCCGGAACGCGGTGCAGGAGTACACGTCCCAGCGAAAGGCGCAACTGTTCCTCGACCTCGGCGCGATTGGGCCAGGAAGCGAGCAGGTCGAAGCCGGGACGGCCCAGCAGGTTCTCGCTCGACTGGCCGCTGGCGCGCAGCATGGCATCGTTGGCGGCGACCACGCGGAAGTCAGGCGGGGCGAGCATCAGCAATGGCGCCGGCGCTGCCTGGAACAGCGCACGAAAGCCTGCGCTCAGGCCGGCTTCGCCCATCACGTCGTGTAGGCGGTGTTCGGCGCTCAGCCGCGAGGTGTTTTCCACGGCGGTGTGAAAGGCGCCGGTCACCCGGCCGTAGCGGTCGCGGATGGCCGAGAAGGTGTAGGTGAAAAACCGTTCGGTCGCGGTGCCGGACTCGTTGTTCAGCAGGACCGGCCAGTTCTCCGCCTCGCTCGGTTCGCCGTGGGTGAACACCCGGTCCAGCATGGGGCCGATCAGTTCGCGCGCCTCGGTCCAGTTCTCCAGCACCGGCCGGCCCAGTATCGAAGGATGCCGGTGCCGCGCGATGGCGCAGTAGGCATCGTTGTAGATCTGCAGGCGCTGTTCGCCCCAAAGGATCGCAATCGGCAGCGGCGAGGCCAGGCAGATGTCGACCGCGGTGCGCAGGTGCGGCGGCCAGCCGGCGATCGGCCCCAGTGCGGTGGCGGCCCAGTCGTGCCGGCGAATGCACTCGGCCATCTCGCCTTGGCCCACCGGCCATGTGGATGAGTGCCGCGTGCTCTGGACCATGGAAAGCTCCAAGGTGTCGACCGCGCAGGCATCATGGCAGCAAGCTTTCCCGGCAAAAAGCTGACGCGGTAGGTACTTCCTGCGGCGATTTTCGCGGCCGTCCAGCCGCCCCGGGGGCGGTTCCGTTTGTCGATTCCAGGCCGGGTCGCGCGTCGGTTTCCATGCCGGCGCCGAGGGCGCCATCCATCGAAGGAGATCCCATGCGCATTCCATCCCGCCTTGCTCGCCGACTGCTGCCCGCCGCGCTGCTGCTGGCCGGCGCCGCCAGCGCCGCGCCGGTGCGCTACACGTTCGACAAGGACCACACCTACCCGAGCTTCGAGGCCGACCACATGGGCATCTCCACCTGGCGCGGCAAGTTCAACCATAGCGAGGGATGGGTGGAGCTGGACAAGGCGGCCGGCAGCGGCAGCGTCGAGGTGAGCATCGCGCTGGACAGCATCGATTTCGGCCAGGATGCGCTCAACACCTGGGCCCGCGGCAAGGATTTCCTCGACACCGCGCACCACCCTCGCGCGGTGTACCGGGGCCGGCTGACGGGCTTCGTCGACGGCGCGCCGACCCGGGTCGAAGGCAGCCTGACGCTGCAGGGGGTGACTCGGCCGATGGAGCTGCGCATCGACCACTTCAAGTGCATCCCGCACCCGCTGTTCAAGCGCGACTACTGCGGCGCCGACGCGCTGGGCAGTTTCGACCGCAGCGCGTTCGGGTTGGATGCGGGCAAGGACTACGGCTTCGACATGCGGGTCGCGTTGCGCATCCAGGTCGAAGCGCTGCGCGACAAGTGACGCACGCTGCGCGCTTCCTCGCCGGCGTCTTCACGCGCGGCTGGGCAAGCTCGCGTCCGCTGGCGCATCGCGCGTCCTTTGCCGGGTGGCACCCGGCTCCCGCCCCCGTTGCGGTGGCCCATGGCGGAGCCAGGGCAAGGAAGCGCGATGCGCCGCTTTGCTTCGAAGGATCGCAAGGCGCGCCGCCGGGTCAGTAGGGCGTGCCGTCCTTGTGGACGTAACCCCGGTCGCCTTCGACGTACAGGTCGATGTCCGGATAGTGGCAGGCATCGTCGGCAGAACGCGTGCCGACTTCGAGATAGACGGCCACTTCGCCGCCGCGGTTGATCAGATGGTGGCCATCGGCCACGTTCTTGGGAAAAGCGGCGCATTCGCCCGCACGCAACGGCTGCTCGCCCGCGTCGGTGACCAGCACCAGTTCGCCCGACAGCACGTAGACGAACTCGTCCTCGCGCTCGTGCCAATGGCGTTGGCTGGACCAGCCGCCGGACGGCAGCTGCGTGAGGTTGACGCCGAAGTCGGAGAGGCCGCCGGCATCGCCCAGCGCCTGCTTGACGCGATCCCCAGCGGCCGCCGCATAGGGCGCCGGATAGCCCGAGCCGCGGCGTTCGGGAACTTTCGGAACATCGATCTTGGGCATGGGATGCTCGCCATGGGAGGGCGCTCCATTGTGCACCGGCTCCTACAATGGTGTTTTTCCTCCCGACGACGCCATGCATCAGAGCTCCCTGGGCGGCTTTGCCGCGCCGCATCCCACCGACCGGCTGTTCTTTGCCGTCATGCCGCCTCCAGCGGTGGCCGAACGGGTCGCCTCGCTGGCGGGCGAGCTGCGCCAGCAGCTCCGGTTGCGTGGCCGACCGCGACCCACCGGGCACCTGCATGTGACGCTGCATCACCTGGGTGACTTTGCCGGGCTGCCGCAGCAGCGGGTGGATGAGGCCTGCGCGGCCGCGGCCAGCGTGGAGTTGTCGTCGTTCGAGGCGCATTTCGATCGCGTCGCCAGTTTCCGCGGACGCGCCGGCAAGCACCCGTTCGTCCTGCTTGGCGCCGACCGCGCGACGGGTCTGGCGGGGTTGTACGCAAATCTTGGGACGCGCCTGGCGGCGGCAGGCCTGGCGCGGCGCGAGCCGGCGTTCGTGCCGCATGTCACGCTGCTCTACGACGCCCTCACCATCGCCCCGCAGCCGATCGAGCCGTTCGAATGGACAGTGCAGGAGTTCGTGCTCATCCACAGCCTGCTGGGGCGCACCGAATATCGCGTGCTGGGCCGCTGGCCGCTGGCCGCCGGCGCGTAGGCATGCGCACGCGGCCACGACAACGGCACGGATAGCGTGGAGCAGTCGAACTCTGGGGGAATGCCATGAAGGGCAAACGTCGACTCGGATTGATTCTTCTGTTGGTAGCAACGCTCGTGCTGCTGGTGCTGGGTGCGCTGCGCTGGCGCCAGCAGTTCCAGCCCGCGCCCGCGGATCCGGGGCTCAGCCCGGCCGCGAGCGCGCCGATGCGCTGAGCTCAATCGTCGCTGTCGACCACGCGGCCGTTCGCCGGATCGATGACGAGCTTGACGCGGTGATCGGCCTTGTCGTCGGCCTTGGCGTGCCACACGCCGTCGTCGAAGTCGACGTCATGCACGTTGGTGTAGCCCTGCGTGGCGAGCGATGCGCGCACGTCGTCCTCGCTCAGGCGCGAGACCTTCTCGTCCGGATACACCTTGCCGCTCTCGGGGTCGATGCGCAGCGACACATCGTTGCCGTCGGCGCTCTCGGCCTCGGCGCGCCACATGCCGCCATCGAACTTCAGGTCGTCGATGTCGGTGTAGCCCTGGTGGATCAGCGACTCGCGCACCTGGGCCTCGGTCATCGCCTGCTGCGCCATCACTGCACCGGAGGCGCCCAGCGCCAGCGCGAGGGTCATCGAAGCGAGCTTTTTCATGGCCGTTTTCCGTGGGGGTGGTGCGCCCGAGTCTTCAAGCGCAGACGGCAATGGGTGATGAAAAGGCTGTGAGACGCGGCGGATTTGTTCAGGCAGACGGGTGTTCGAGCTTCGACCGTCCGCTCCGCCTGAACCCCCAACCGCCTTCGGTACCCTCTCCCGGGGGAGAGGGAGCTGTCTCGAGGCTCAGCGCCCCTGGTCCAGCCGATCGAAATGCGTCAGTGCATTGAGTACCAGCGGGTAACTCCCCAGGGTCTCGCCACGCCAGATCGGATTGCCAGCAAACAGCAACACATGTCCCTTGCCATAGCGAGCATCCACCACAGCCGCGCGCTCCGCCATTTCGCTGCCGCCATCGAGCAGGCCGGAAACCAGCAGCCGCCTGGCATCGGCAAAGCGCAGGATCACCCGCGGGCGGTGGTCTCGCGGGATCACCCACGGGTTGTTGTAGGCCTGGTCCTCGTTGAGCGGCAATGCCTGCCAGGGCTTGGCGTCGGGCAGGGCGGGCGGCTGGGCGAACGGGCGGCCCTCGGGCATGTCCTCGTCCTGCGGGCCACCGCGGCCGGTGGGTCGTTCGGCGTCGCGGGCGTTGGGCAGGCCGCGGTCGCCGGTGAGCAGGTTGGCGACGGTGAAGGACTGGCCTTCGGAGCTGTACAGCGCCAGATCGTCGCCATAGCCGGCGGCGACCGGGCTGTCGTGGTCGACGAAGTCGGCCTGCAACACGCTGCCGACCACCTTCAATTTCGTCTTGGGTGTGACGAACACGCCAGGCGCCAGGCCTGCGTCGATCGCGAACCGCGCGGTGTCCTCGGCGGTGACCAGCAGTCCACCCTCCTGCACGAAGCGCTTGAGGTTGGCCAGGCCGGCCTCGCCCAGGCCCGGGCGGATGTCGGGCGTGCTGTCGATGTGGCCGAGGTTCGGCGTCAGCGGGCCGGTCTGCCAGGGCAGCGGCGGGCCCCACATCGGCAGGCCGTCGACGATATGGCGCAGGCTGGCGCCGCCGACGGGAGCGAACAGGATCGCGTCGTACCTCGCGTGCAGATCCGGGATGCGCGCCACGTCCTGCGTGCTGATGTAGTCGTAGTGCACGCCCAGCTGGTCCAGCGCCATGCGCCACCAGCCCTCGGTCTGCGTGCTGAGCCAGGTGTGCATGAGCGCGACGCGGGGCAGCTTCGCGTCCGTCGCATCGACGCCGGCCAGGCCCGGCGGGACGCTGACCGGCTTGTCCAGCCGCGCCATCGATGCCTTCAGCACGTCCGGATCGGTGACGCGCACCACCTCGACGTCGAACAGATCGCCCATCGACCAGCCGGTGTCGTCGTAGGGATGCTGCTGCGGGTCCTTGGGTGACCAGTACTGGCGGTCCAGCAGGGTGTCGGCCACGCGCGAGTAGGGCTGGTCCATGCGCACCACGTAGCTGCCGGCGGGGAAGCGGCGCGTGTGCGTCTTCTTGCCGTCGCCGGTGGTGGGCAATGTAACGCTGAAGGACGCGCTGGCGCGGCTGATCTCCACGTGCTGGCGATCGAGCACGCGCAGCAACTGGGCCTGGGTGCCGGAGCGCTTGTCGTCGCCCGGCAGCACGTACGCGGCGGGGCCGGCTTCGGTGGGCTTCTCGATCGAGCGTTTGCCCTTCAGGTAAAAGTTCTTGAGGAACGCCTGGCCGTTGTGCGCGAAGTAGTCCAGCGCGGTGAGCACGCCGGTCTGCTCGTAATTGTTGTTGTTGCGCTGCGACCAGGTCACTTCCGGCATCGGCGGGTTCGGTCGGTACCAGGTGCGCGCGTATTCGGACGGGTCGAGGATGCGCTTGCGTGTGTCGGCGCCGCCGTTGCCGAACGTTTCATACAGGCGGCTGATGCCGTTGTGCATGGCCGCGATGAACATCAGGTACCCGGGGCTCCAGGTATCGAAATCGCCGTGGGTGAACACGCCGGGCAACCCGAGCTGAGTCATTTTCTGCACGTTGTCCCAGCCCAGCTGCTGCCATTCGCTGGTGAGGATCGGGTCGATCCAGGCGTTGTACGGGCCATCGCCCACGGTGTTGTCGTAGAGGAACGGCACCGATTCGTGCAGGTCGTGCAGCACCTGCGCATGCCAGCCGAGGTAAGTGTCGGCGACGTTGCGGGTGAGCGCGAGGGTCATGCCCATCGCATCGCGGTTGTTGTCGTGCGCGACGTAATGGCCCCAGTAGAGCAGGTCGGGATAATCCTGGCCCGGATGCGCCTTGTGCCAGTTGTAGAGATCGACCATGCGGTCGCGGCCGTCCACCTCGACGATCGGCGTGATCAGGGTGATCACGTGCGAGCGGATGTTCCTGATGTACGGCGCATCGTCCACCGCCAGCCGGTAGGCCAGCTCCATCAGCGCGGTGGGCGCGCCGGTTTCGTCGGAGTGGATCGAGCCGGTGACGTAGTAGACCGGGGTGGTTTCCCTGATGAGCGCATCGGCCTTGGCATCGTCCATGCCGATCGTGCGCGGATCGGCCAGTTGCGCCAGGCGTGCGTCGTTGGCCTGCAGGTTGGCCAGCAACGCTTCATCGGCGATGGCCACCGCGATCATCTCGCGGCCTTCTTCGGTCTTGCCGATGCTGAACACCTTCACCCGCGGACTGGCGGTGTCCAGCGCGCGGAAGTAGCGATACACGTCGGCCGAGTAGGGCAGCCAGTCCGCCGCGCCGGCAATGTGGCCGAGCAGCTGCAGGGGCGTGGGCACGCCGGGCGAGGCGGGCAGGTAGTCCGTCAGCGGCGTGTTGAACGCCGGATCGGTGGTGAACCGGGCGATCTGCGCGGTGTAGGCCTGGTCGACGGGTTGGGCCGGGTCGCGCGCGAAGGCGCTGGCGGCGAGGGTGTCGGCGGCCTGGCTGGCGAGGCAGGTGGCGGCCAGCGCGAGGCCGGCGAGGCAGGGCAAGAGGCGCATGGATTCCCCGAGGAGGGCGGACGGCCGCGCCACTTTGCCAGAAATGGGGCGCCGTGCATTTGTGGCATCGGGGAACCCATCTCTACCCAACGCTCCGCTGGAGGGCGGGTATAACCGCGCCGCGAGCCGCTCCCTTCATCCCTGGAAGGGCTGGTGAGGATGGGTTCTCCTGGAGCAATCCACCTACCGCCGCAACGAAATCCATGTGGGCGCGTGATCGCTAGGATGCGGCAACGCCCGCACCCACCGGTCCACCCCGGCATCCTTCAGCCGCGGCGCCAGCTCGCGGTTGAGCAGCAGATGGTCGATCCGCAGCCCCGAGTTGTGCTCCCAGTGCTGCCGGAAATAATCCCAGAACGTGTACACCCGCTCCTCGCCGAACTGCTCGCGCAGCGAGTCGGTCCAGCCCTGCGCCAGCAGGTCCGCGTAACGCTCGCGACTCTCCGGCTGCAGCAGCGCATCCTTGCGCCAGGAGCGCGGGTTGTAGATGTCCTCGTCGGTGGGTACCACGTTGTAGTCGCCGGCCAGCACCACCGGGTGTTCGCTCTCGACCAGGCCCTGCGCGTAGTCGATGAAGCGGTCGAACCAGGCCAGCTTGTAGTCGAACTTGGGACCCGGCTGCGGGTTGCCGTTGGGCAGGTACAGGCAGCCGACGATCAGGCCGTGCGCCGCCGCTTCCAGGTAGCGACTCTGCACGTCCTTCGGGTCGCCCGGCAGGCCGCGGCGGCTTTCCAGCGGATCGGCGCCGCGGGCCAGGATCGCCACGCCGTTCCACGAGCGCTGGCCATGCCAGATGGCGCCGTAGCCGGCATCGCGGATCGGCTCGACGGGAAAGGCCTCGTCCGGCGCCTTCAGTTCCTGCAAACAGACGACGTCGGGCGCCTCGCGCTCCAGCCAGGCTAGCAGCGAGGCCAGGCGCGTGCGCACGCCGTTGATGTTGAAGGTGGCGACCTTGAGCGGTTTTCGCGCGGCCATCGGGAGCCTGTCCTAGTACTGCGCCGCACCCAGCGCGGAGAGCCAGTCGAGCACGCGGCGGGTCCACGGGCGGTGTTGCCACTGTTCGAGCGACAGCTCCTTCGAGCGCCCGATGTCGCGATCGACGACCTCGGTCATGTGCGCCGCGAAAGCGTGGTCGAACACCAGCACGTTCGATTCGTCATTGAGGCTGAAGGAGCGGTTGTCGAAGTTGGCGCTGCCGGCGATGGTGAGGTAGCCGTCCACGATCATCAGCTTGTTGTGGAACAGCGCCGGCTGGAATTGGTAGATGCGTGCGCCTGCCTGGAGCATTTCGCCCCAGCGCGTCTGCGAGGCGCTGGTGATGATCTTGCTGTCGGTGTACGGGCCAGGCACCACCAGGCGGATGCGCACGCCGCGCGCGAGCGCGCGCTTGAGCGCGGCCATGGTGAGGTCGTCAGGCACGAAATAGGCCGCCTCCAGGTCGATCGCCTTGCGCGCGCCGTCGATCGCCATGAGGTACATCAGCTGCAGGTTCTCGCTGCCGCCTTCGGGCGAGCTGGCGACGGTCTGCACCGCGACGTCGCCGGCCGGCGCCACGTCGGGGTAGTACTCCGCGCCCAGCAGCGCCTGGCCGGTGGTGGTGATCCAGTTGTCCTCGAACACCGCCTGCATCTGCAACGCGCCGGGGCCGGTCACGCGGATCTGCATGTCGCGCCAGATGTCCGGCTTGTCGCCATGCCCGTTCCACTCGTCGGCGATGCCCACGCCGCCGGTGAAGGCGACGCGGCCATCGACGATCAGCAGCTTGCGGTGGGTGCGGTTGTTGAAGCGGTCGATGTCGTACCAGCGCAGCGGATGGAAGTACTCGAAATGCACGCCGCCGGCGCGCAACGCCTCGACCACGTCATCCTTCATCTTGGAAGAACCGACAGCATCGGCGATCACGTGCACGCGCACGCCGGCGCGGGCACGCTCGGTAAGCGCGTGCACGAACTCGTCGGCGATGTGGCCGGACCAGTAGATGTAGGTCTCCATGTCCACGCTGACCTTGGCCGCGCGGATCGACTCGAGCATCGCGGGGAAGATCTCCGCGCCGTTCTGGAAATCCGCGACCGCATTGCCGTCGACGATCGTCGGCCCGAGCAGGTTGCCGATTTCGCGGCGGAACTGCGGGCTCTCGACCGGGCTCAACGGACCCAGCGGATGGACCAGCTGCTGAGTCTGCGGGACCAGATTGAGCACCAGCACACCGATCACCACCGCCGCGAACGCGCCCAGGCCGGCCCACAGCAGGCGCCGCTTCCAGTGCGGCCTGGGCGGGGAGGCCTCGCCGTTGTCGCGGGTCGGGCGGGCGGGTTCGGCGGGCATCGTGTCTCCTGGCTGGTGGTTGCAGGGGCGCCCGTGGGCGCGACCGGGAGGTTCCGGGGCGCGCGCAAGGGCGCTCTACGAAAACCAGGCTCATCATCCGGCGCGTGCGTGCAGCGGGGGTCAACGCCTTCACTTGTCCGGCACCGCCGCGGTTGTCTGCTGTGCGTGGACGCCCCGGGAGAACCCATGACCGACAAGGCCGTACGCAAGGTCGAACGCCGCGCCGACGTGCGTCGCGCGCTGGCCACCAGCACCGCGACGCACCACAAGCACCAGCGCGCGGTGCGCTCGGGTCACAAGCTATGGCTGGTCATCTACGCCTTGGTACTGGCGGCGCTGGGCATGCTGTTCTACCTCTTGCGGCTGGAGTTCTTCGGCATCCTGGGCCGCTACCTGCCGATGGCACGGCGCGCGACCGTGGGCGCCATGGCTATCGTGCTGACGCTGGTGGCCTCGCGGATGGTGCGGGCGTTCGCCATCGAGCGCGCGCAGACGGCAGTGACGCGCTACAACCTCAAGCGCATCCTGCGGCTGGTGGTGTACGTGATCCTGGCGCTGATCGTGGTGTCGGTGCTGTTCGCCAACTGGTATGCCGCGGTGGCCTCGCTGGGACTGATCTCGCTGGTGCTCGGCTTCGCGCTGCAGACACCGATCACCAGCTTCATCGGCTGGGTGTACATCCTCGTGCGCGAGCCTTACCGCGTGGGCGACCGCATCCAGATCGGTGACGCCACCGGCGACGTGATCGACGTGACCTACCTGGACACCACGCTGTGGGAAGTCGGCGGGCCCTATCTTTCTTCGGACCACCCGAGCGGGCGGATCATCAAGTTTCCCAACGCCAACGTGCTGACCAGTCCGGTCTACAACTATTCCTGGCCGGTGTTTCCGTACGTCTGGAACGAGATCAAGTTCCAGGTGGCCTACAACAGCGACTTCGCCTTCGTGGCGCAGGTGATGCGCGAGGCGGCCGAGGACGAGCTGGGCGAGGCCATGCTCGAGCATGTGCGCATCTTCCGCGAGGTGCTCGCCAAGACGCCGGTGGACGAGCTGCAGGTCAACGAACGGCCGTCGGTGCTGTTCCGCATCGACGCCAACACCTGGGTGGACGCGATCGTGCGGTACGTGGTCGACCCGCGCCAGGCAGGCAGCGTCAAGACGCGACTGATCGGCACCATGCTGGCGCGGCTCAACGCCGAACCGGAGCGGGTGAAATTCCCCAGGGGCGACAACCGCTAGGCCATGTCCTTTGTGGGCCGCAGCCTCACCCCAGTTCTCTTCCCGGCGGAGACACGGGGCCGGACATCTCGGCGCTGTGGACGGCATGCGACCAGCGCTGGAGCGTCTGGTACAGGCGCTCCCGCCGCGTCAGTACGCCCTGGTGGCAACCCTTTGGCCGGGTCTGCTCGATCGGCTCGCGACTCAGTTCGCGCCAGCGCTTGACCAGTTCGGCCGGCGCCGGGTGCGATTCGACCAGCGCCCGCAGCACCAGCGACATCGCTTCCACTTCGTTCTTCAAGCCATCCAGCTCGTTGCCGACCTGGGTGAAGGACACCGGCCGGCTGCTCGAAATCTCCATGACAGCTCCCTTCGCTTGCCGGCGCCCCCGCACCGGACGTCCCGACGTTGCACCCACCGCCGTGGTCGCCATGTGCACGCGCACGAAAAAGCCGCCTTGCGGCGGCTTTTTCGTGTCCCGGTTGCGACGATGATCACGCTGCGCGCGAGGCGCGCTTGCGGTCGTTCTCGGTCAGGTGCTTCTTGCGCAGGCGGATTTCCTTCGGCGTGACCTCGACCAGCTCGTCGTCGTCGATGAAGTCCAGCGCCTGCTCCAGCGAGAACTTGATGGCGGGCGTGAGCTGGATTGCGTCGTCCTTGCCCGAGGCGCGCATGTTGGTCAGCGGCTTGGGCTTGATCGCGTTCACGGTCAGGTCGTTGTCCTTGGCGTGGATGCCGACCAGCTGGCCCTCATACACGTTGTCGCCCTCGGCGGCGAACAGCTTGCCGCGTTCCTGCAGCGGCCCCAGCGAGTAGGCGGGGGTGGTGCCGCCGGCGTTGGCGATCATCACGCCGTTCTGGCGCTTGGCGATCTGGCCTTCTTCCTTCGGGCCGTAGTGGTCGAACACGTGGAACAGCAGGCCCGAACCCTGGGTGAGGGTCTTGAACTGGTTCTGGAAGCCGATCAGGCCACGCGCCGGGATCATGTATTCCAGGCGCACGCGACCCTTGCCGTCCGGCTCCATGTTCTTGAGCTGGCCCTTGCGGACGCCCAGGCGCTCCATCACCGGGCCCTGGTGGATTTCTTCCACGTCGACCACCAGCTGCTCGATCGGCTCCATCTTCTGGCCGTCGATCTCCTTGATGATCACCTCCGGACGCGACACCGCGAGCTCGTAGCCTTCGCGGCGCATGTTCTCGATCAGTACCGACAGGTGCAGCTCGCCACGACCGGACACCAGGAACTTGTCCGCGTCCGAACCCTGCTCGACCTTCAGCGCGACGTTGTGCACCTGCTCGCGATCCAGGCGGTCCTTCAGCTGGCGGCTGGTGAGGAACTTGCCGCCGGAGAGGTCCTTGTTGCCGGCGAAGGGTGAGTTGTTCACCTGGAAGGTCATGCTGATGGTCGGCTCGTCGACGGTCAGCGCCGGCAGCGCCTCGGGGGTGTCGAGCGCACAGACGGTGTCGGAAATCGTGAGTTCCGCGATCCCCGAGATGGCGACGATGTCACCGGCCTCGGCGGTGTCCTGCTCGATGCGCTCCAGGCCCATGAAACCCAGCACCTGCAGTACCTTGCCCTGGCGCTTCTTGCCGTGGCGGTCGATCACCGCGACCGGCATGTTCTTCTTGAGCGTGCCGCGCTGGATGCGGCCGATGCCGATCACGCCGACGAAGTTGTTGTAGTCCAGCTGGCTGATGCGCATCTGGAACGGGCCTTCCGGATCGACCTCCGGCTTGGGCGCGTGCTGCATGATCGCTTCGTACAGCGGGGTCATGTCGCCTTCGCGGGCGTTCTCGTCCAGCGAAGCGTAGCCGTTCAAAGCCGAGGCGTAGACGATCGGGAAGTCCATCTGCTCCGGCGTGGCGCCCAGGCGGTCGAACAGGTCCCACACCTGCTCCACGACCCACTCGGGGCGCGAACCGGGGCGGTCGATCTTGTTGATGACCACGATCGGCTTGAAGCCCATCGCGAACGCCTTCTGCGTCACGAAGCGCGTCTGCGGCATCGGACCGTCCATCGCGTCGACCAGGATCAGCACGGTGTCGACCATCGACAGCACGCGCTCGACCTCGCCGCCGAAGTCGGCGTGTCCGGGCGTGTCGACGATGTTGATGCGGTTGCCCTGCCAGGTGATGGCCGTGTTCTTGGCCAGGATGGTGATGCCGCGTTCCTTTTCCTGGTCGTTGGAGTCCATCACGCGCTCGGCCAGCACGGTACGCTCGTTGAGCGTGCCCGACTGTTTGAGCAGCTGATCGACGAGGGTGGTCTTGCCGTGGTCGACGTGGGCGACGATGGCGATATTGCGCAGTTTTTCGATGGACATGGCACAGGCCCGGGCGGCGCTTGGTCAGCCGCCACGTAAGTTTCGGAGGGGTAAACTCCGCAATTATACGGATTTGCGGGGGTTTTTGCCCGTGCCGCGCATGAACGGCTAGCGCCAGCCCCGTTCGCAGGTGGGAAGCATCCCGCAGGGTGGGCTCAGCCCGCCCGCACCTGTCGGGAAAGGGGCGGTGGACTGGAGCCCGCCCGGCGTCAGGTCAGGCCGGTCAGTGTGAACAGCGCGATCACCACGAACACTGCCAGCGTCTTGATCACCGTGATGGCGAAGATGTCGCGATAGGACTGCCGGTGCGTCAGCCCGGTCACTGCCAGCAGGGTGATCACCGCGCCGTTGTGCGGCAGGGTGTCCATCCCGCCGGACGCCATCGCCGCCACGCGGTGCAGCACTTCCATCGGAATGCCGGCGGCCTGCGCGTTGGCGATGAACGTATGCGCCATCGCAGCCAGCGCGATGCCCATCCCGCCCGACGCCGAGCCGGTGATGCCGGCCAGCGCAGTGACCGTCACCGCTTCGTTGACCAGCGGGTTGGGAATCTCGTGCAGCGCGTCGGCGACCAGCCTGAAGCCGGGCAGGGCGGCGATCACCGCGCCGAAGCCGTACTCGGACGCGGTGTTCATCGAGGCGAGCAACGCGCCGCCCACGGCGCTGCGGCTACCCTCGGCGAAGCGCTCGACCACCGGCCGCCAGGCGGACGCGAGCACGCACAGGATGCCCACGAGCAACGCTCCCTCCACCGCCCAGATGGCGGCGAGCTTGGAGACTTCCTGCACCACGGGCTCGGCCTTGCCGACAACGCTGGGCGCGAATGAAGCGGTCTCGCCGTAGGCGCGTGGGATCCAGTCGGTGAACAGCTTGTTGGCCACGCCCACCAGCACCAGCGGCAGCAGCGCCACCAGCGGATGGGCGAGCTTGTCGTGCTCGAACGGCGCCGGCTCGTTGACCAGGTCGGTGCCGTAGCCCTCGCCCGCGGCGGCGGCCTTGCGCCGGCGCGATTCCAGGTAGGCCAGCCCCACGATCAGGATGAACACCGAGCCGATCGTGCCCAGCCACGGCGCCGCCCAGGCGGTGGTGCCGAAGAACGACGTCGGGATGATGTTCTGGATCTGCGGCGTGCCGGGCAGCGAGTCCATGGTGAAGGTGAACGCCCCCAGTGCGATGGTGCCGGGGATCAGCCGCTTGGGGATGTCGCTGGCGCGGAACAGCTCCGCCGCGAACGGGTAGACCGCGAACACCACCACGAACAGCGACACGCCGCCGTAGGTCAATAGCGCGCAGACCAGCACGATCGAGAGGATCGCGCGGCCGCGCCCGACCAGCCCGATGGTCGCCGCCACGATCGCCTTGGAGAAACCCGACAGCTCGATCAGCTTGCCGAACACCGCGCCGAGCATGAATACCGGGAAGTAGAGCTTGAGGAAGCCCACCATCCTGTCCATGAACAGGCCGGTGAACATCGGTGCCACCAGCGCCGGATCGGTCAGCAGCACCGCGCCCAGCGCCGCGATCGGCGCGAACAGGATGACGCTGTACCCGCGATACGCCGCCACCATCAGGAACGCCAGCGCGACCAGAACGATCAGGAAAGCCATCGACCTTTTTTCCCAGCGGCGCGCTGCCGCGCCGGAATGACCAGTGCCCGGCGAGTATCGGCAGCGCACCGGCGGCCGGGCACTGTACGAAGGTACAAGTGTCCCGCCGTCCCCTCGTGCCTAGGATCGATGCATCACAAGGCACCCATCGTCGATGGCTGCGTCCACAGGCAACCCTCGACGGTTGCGTCCAAAGGGGAGGGGAGTCATGCAACGCACGCATCTGAGTCTGGCCATCGGCATGGTGATCGGTCTGGCGTTCGCCATGCCGGCGCTGGCGCAGCAATCCGTCGGCGCGTCGCCGCAGGACAGCGGCAAACCGGTCAACGCCAAACAGCTGGAACAGGTGACGGTCACCGCCCGCAAGCGCGAGGAAACCCTGCAGGACGTGCCGATCGCGGTCAGCGCCTTCACCGCCCAGGCGCTGGAAAAGCAGAACGTGCAGAACCTGTCCGACCTGCAGGGCAAGGTGCCTTCGCTGCAGATCTACGCCGCACGCGGCTCCAACACCACGCTCACCGCCTACATCCGCGGCGTCGGCCAGGCCGATCCGACCTGGGGCTTCGATCCGGGCGTGGGCATCTATCTCGATGACGTGTACCTCGCCCGTCCGCAGGGCGCGGTGCTGGACGTGTTCGACGTCAGCCGCATCGAGGTGCTGCGCGGCCCGCAGGGCACGCTGTACGGCAAGAACACCATCGGCGGCGCGATCAAGTACGTCTCCAACCCGCTGCCGGTGAAGACCGAAGGCTCGGTGGAAGTGACCGCCGGCACGCACGGCGAGAAGGACATCAAGGCGAGCATCGGCGGCGCCAGCGCCGACCAGATGTGGCGCGGCCGCATCGCCTACGCCAGCGGCCACAACGACGGTTTCGGCGAGGACATCCTCACCGGCAGCCGCAACGGCAACAAGAACACCAACGCCGCGCGCGCGACGATCGGCTTCTTCCCCACCAGCACGTTCAACATGCAGCTGTCGGTCGACGGCGTGCGCGACAACTCCAACCCGCGCGGCGCCAAGATGCTCACCGTCAACGCGCTCGACCCGGCCTACCCGCCGCTGGAGAGCGACTTCGACACCCGCAGCGGATTCGCCCAGCTCAACCACACCAAGCTCTACGGCACCGCGCTGACGATGAACTGGATCGCCAGCCAGGACTGGTCGCTCAAGTCGGTCACCGCGGTGCGCGGCTCCTCGACCGACACCAACATCGACTTCGACACGCTGCCGGAAAAGATCGCGGACGTGAACGCGGTCTACACCGACCACCAGTTCAGCCAGGAATTCCAGGCCAACTACGACGCCGGCGGCACCGTGCACGGCGTGTTCGGCGCGTACTACTTCGACGGCAGCGCCAACGGCCACATCCACAACATCTTCCTGGGCTCGCCGCCGTACTCGACGCTGGGCCTGACCCAGTTCGGCGGCACCGGCGGCAGCATGGGCACCAAGAGCTGGGCCGGCTACGGCGACTTCACCTGGGACCTGACGCCCGACTGGAGCCTGGACGTGGGCCTGCGCTACACCCACGAGACCAAGACCGCGCTGATCCAGAACTACGGCTACTCCGACGACACCTTCACCACGCCGATCGCCACGCTGGCCGATTTCAGCGGCTCGCACGCCACCAGCAACTTCTCGCCCAAGGTCTCGCTGGACTGGAGCGCGAGCGACCACGTGAAGTTGTACGCCAGCTACTCGGAGGGCTTCCACTCCGGCGGCTACAACATCCGCGCCAACTGCGTGGCGGTGCCCACCTCGTGCCGTCCGATCGACGACGAGAAGGTGCAGTCCTACGAGGTGGGCAGCAAGATGACCTTCTTCGACGACGCGCTGATGATGAATACGGCGCTGTTCCGCAACGTCTACTCGAACATCCAGCTGTCGGTGTTCAGCTCCTACACGCTGCCCAACGGCAGCCAGGGCTTCTTCGGCGATTTCACCAACGCCGGCAAGGGGCACATCGACGGCCTGGAAGAGGAGTTCGCCTGGAAGCCGTCGGAAAACTGGACGCTGCGCGGCAACGTCGCCTACCTGCACACCAGGTACACCCAGTACATGACCGGCGGCGTCAACATCGCCGACCAGCAGAAGTTCACCAACGCGCCCAAGTGGTCCGGTGGCCTCTCGCTGGAAAACACCACGCCGCTGGCCAATGGCGGCAGCATCTCGGCGCGGATCAACTACACCTACCAGACCATGGTCTACCCGGAGACCACGCTGTCGCCGCTGATCGCGCAGCCGGCGTACGGCCTGTGGAACGCCGGCGTGATCTGGCAGGTCAACGACCCCTGGTCGCTCAGCCTGCAGGGCACCAACCTGGCCAACAAGTCCTATCGCGCCACCGGCTACAACGTCGGCGCGCTGGGCATCTACACCGGCTTCTACGGTGCGCCGCGGATGGTCACGCTGAGCGCGAAGTACAGGTTCTGACGCCGGGCCTTTTCCTTCTGCAGCAGGGGAGGCGCCGGGATGCCACCTCCCCGCCGCCCGGCTCCTTTCCTGCCTGCGGGGGAAACGGTGGACTTCCCGCCTATCCTGTAGGGGCGCACCTGAGCGACAGGGAAGACGACGGTCGCGCACAGGTGCGCTCCTGAAACGATCGCCGGAGATCGACATGCGCAAGACCCTCGGCCTGCTGGCCCTCCTGTTCGCCAGCGTGGTTGCCCATGCCGGCGACGCCTCGCCGCTGCCGAAGCTGAAGCTCGACCCCACGCGCGTCGCCGTGGCCGGCCTTTCCTCCGGCGCCTACATGGCCACCCAGGCGCAGCTCGCCTATCCGGAAATCTTCCACGGCGCCGCCATCGTCGCCGGCGGCCCGTACGGTTGCGCCGGCGGCCAGCTCGCCACGGCGCTCGGAAGCTGCATGAAAGGCACTCCGGCGCCCGACGTGGACGCGCTGGTCGCCCGCGCACGGAAACTGTCGGCCGACGGTCGCATCGGACCGCTCGCGGATCTGGCGGGATCGCACGTCTACCTGCTGCACGGCAGGGACGACGCCATGGTCGCGCCGTCGGTGGCCGGGGCAGGCGCGCGCTTCTACGAAACCCTGCGTGACAGCGTGCCGGGTCTCGCGAACATGCGGGTGCGCGACGATGGCGCACGCGCCTTCGCGCACAACCTGCCGGTGGCGGGGAAGGGCGACGATTGCGACAAGTCGGTGTCGCCGTTCCTCGGTCACTGCGGTTTCGATGCGGCGGGTGCGATCTTCGCCGAACTGTTCGGCAAACCCGCCCACGCCGTGGCCGCATCACGCGGCGAGCTGCACACCTTCGATCAGGACGCACTGCGCCCGGACGGCAAGGATGCTTTCCTCGCCGCCGAGGGCTATGTCTACCTGCCGCCCTCCTGCGCCGCCGGCAAACCCTGCGGCCTGCTGGTCGCGCTGCACGGCTGCAAGCAGAACGCCGAGGCGGTGGGCGAGGCGTTCGTGCGCGACGCCGGCTTCAACCGCTGGGCCGACGCGTACGACGTGGCCGTGCTGTACCCTCAGGCACGCGCGAGCTTTGCGCCCTTGAATCCGCAAGCATGCTGGGACTGGTGGGGATACTCCGGAGCCGACTACGACACCCGCCAGGGCGTGCAGCTGCGCTGGCTGGTCGACGCCGTGCACGCGCTGGGGCTGCCCGCCACCCGATGAGCCCACGCTCCGCTCCCTCTGCCCGGGAGAGGAGCGCACCGCGCAGCGTGTAACGCCATGCCCAGCCCCACCCTGATCGCCCTAGCCGCCGCCTGCTGGCTGGGCCTGCTGTTCGGCGTCGCCTTGCTCGGCGAGCGGCGCCCGCGGCTGTTCGAGAAGCGCTGGGCGGTCGTCTATGCGCTGTCGCTGGCGATCCATTGCACCTCCTGGACCTTCTACGGCACGGTGACCCAGGCCAGCCGCTCGGGCTGGTGGCTGCCGCCGACCTTCGTCGGCGCGATCCTGATGTACCTGCTGGCGATCGCCGTGCTGCGGCGGCTGGTGGAGCTGGCGCGCGAGTACAACGCCGGCTCGCTGGCCGACCTGATCGCGGTGAGGCTGGGGCGCCACTCGGGGCTGGCGGCGCTGGTCACCGCGGTGGTGGTGCTGGGCATCGTTCCCTACATCGCGCTGCAGCTGAAGGCCGTGGCGATGAGCTACATGCTGCTCAGCCACGGCCAGCTCGCCGAGTCCGAGCCATGGCAGGACAGCGCGCTCTACATCGCGCTGCTGATGGCGCTGTTCGCGATGCTGTTCGGCACCCGCCGCGCGTCCACCACGGCGCACAACCGCGGGCTGGTGCTGGCGATGGCGTTCGAATCGCTGTTCAAGCTAGGCGCGATGCTGGCGCTGGGCACGCTGCTGTTCACCCCGCTGCCCGCCGGCCTGCCGCCGGTGCCGGCGCTGCCACACGAGAGCACCGGCTTTCCGGCCCTGATCCTGCTGGGCGCACTGGCGATGTTCACCCTGCCGCACCAGTTCCATGCCGGCGTGGTCGAGTGTCGCGACGGCGGTCACCTGCGCACCGCGCGATGGTTGTTCCCGCTGTACATGCTGCTGATCGCCCTGCCGATCCTGCCGCTGGCGAAGCTCGGCGATGCGTGGCTCGGGCCCAGCGGCGTTCCGTCGGACCTCTACGTGCTTGCGTTGCCGCTGGCGCGCGGTCAGCACGCGCTGGCGCTGGTGGCGTTCCTCGGCGGCCTGAGCGCCGCCACCAGCATGGTGGTGGTCGCCACGCTGGCGCTCAGCCTGATGATCGTCAATCACTTCATCGCTCCGTTGCGCGTGCGCGCCGGCTGGGGCCGCGACGAGCGTGGCGACCTGCGTGGCGAGGTAATCAACCAGCGCCGCGTGGCGATCGTAGTGGTGATCCTGCTGGCCTGGGGCTACAGCCGCGTGCTGGCCAGCCATGAGGCGCTGGCCGACATCGGCGCAATCTCGTTCTCCGCGCTGGCGGGGCTGGCGCCGGCGCTGCTCGCGGCGGTGTACCGGCCGCAGGTCGGGCCGCGTGCGGTGACCGCGGGGCTGGCCTGCGGCACGCTCGTGTGGCTCTACGTGGTGCTGCCCTCGCTGTGGCCGGCGATGCCGGCGGGGTTGCTGCACGGTCCGATGGGCATCGCCTGGTTGTCGCCCGGCGGACTGCTCGGGCTGGGCGACTGGAGCCAGCTCGGCCGCGCCGTGGTGTTGAGCCTGGCGGCGAACGTGGCGGTGACGTGGCTGGTGGCCCAGTCGCGCTTTGGCCAGGCCACGCGCGTGGCGGGCGTCGGCGATGTCGGGGTGGTGGAGCTGCGCGCGCTGGCCGAGCGTTTCCTGCCGCCCGAGCGCGTGGGGCACCTGTTCGCCACCGCGCCGGCGCAGGGCGCCGCCGGCCATGCGCGGGTCGACGCGGTCGAGCATGAGCTGGCCGCGGTGATCGGTGCGGCGTCGGCGCGGCTGCTGCTGGAAGTGGTGCACAAGCAGGGCAGCGCGCAACTGGACACCGTCGCGGCGATCGTCGGCGAAGCCACCCAGGACCTGCGCTTCAACCAGCGCGTACTGGAGGCGGCGCTGGAGAACATGAGCCAGGGCATCTGCGTGGTCGACGCGGACCTGCGCGTGGTGGCCTGGAACCGCTGCTACGCGCGGCTGTTCCAGTACCCCGACGAGATGCTGCAGATCGGCCGCCCGGTCGCCGACCTCACGCGCTTCATCATTGGCGAGGGCCTGATCGGCGAAGGCGACGTCGAAACCCGCGTGCAGCGCCGGCTGACCCACATGCAGGCCGGCACGCGGCACCTGTCCGAGCGTCGTTTTCCCGACGGCACGATCGTGGAGATCCGCGGCAATCCGATGCCCGGCGGCGGCTTCGTCGCCACCTTCACCGACGTCACCGCATTCCGCCGCGCCGAGGACGCGCTGAAGAAGGTCAACGAGACGCTCGAATTGCGCGTGGAAGAGCGCACCCGTGCGCTGGCCGCCGCCAGCGCCGAGGCGCAACGCGCCAACGAGGCCAAGAGCCGCTTCCTGGCCGCCGTCACCCACGACCTGATGCAGCCGTTGCACGCGGCGCAGCTGTTCGCGCATACGCTGACCGAGCACGGGGCCGACGCAGCCATCGCCGGCAACCTCAATGGCGCGCTCACCGCGACCGAGGGCCTGCTCGCCGGCCTGCTCGACATCGCGCGGTTGGAGGGTGGTCGGCTGCAGCCGCAGCCGCGCGTCTTCGCGCTGGCCGAGGTACTCGATCCGCTTGCCGCCGAGTTCCGCGCCATCGCCCAGGACCGCGGCGTGCGGCTGGACGTAGTCGGCACGCGTGCCTGGGTGCATTCCGATCCGCAACTGCTGCGCCGGGTGCTGCAGAACTTCCTCTCCAACGCGTTGCGCTACGCCGAACACGGCCGCGTGCTGCTGGGTGTGCGCCGTTGCGGCGCGCAGCTGCGCGTGGAGGTGTGGGATACCGGTCCGGGCATCGCGCCGCAGGAGCGCGCGATGATCTTCCAGGAGTTCCGGCGCGGCAGCGCCGCGGGCGGGCAGGGGCTCGGCCTGGGGCTGTCGATCGCCCGGCGCATGGCCGGTCTGCTCGGGCATCCGCTGGGGCTGCGCTCGTGGCCGGGCCACGGCAGCGTGTTCGACCTGGCCGTGCCGGTGGCGCGAATGCCGGCGAGCGTGCCAGCGGCCACGGCGACGCTTCAGCCGCTGCCGGCCGGGCGAGCGCTGGTGCTGGACAACGAACCGGCGGCGCTGGCCGCGCTAAGCACGCTGCTCACCGGTTGGGGCTGGCAGGTGCATGCCGCCCGCGATGCGGCCCAGGCGCTCGCGGCACCGTGGCAGGCGGACCTGCACATCCTCGACTATCACCTCGACGCGGGGCGTACCGGCTGGGACGTTTGGCGCGAACTGAGCGGGCGCCACCCGGACGTGCCGACCGTGATGCTGACCGCCGACCGTGACGGCGAGCTGCGCCAGCGGCTGCTCGATGCGGGGATCGGCGTGCTCTACAAGCCGCTCAAGCCGCTGGCGTTGCGCCAGTTGCTGCAGCGCGTGACGGCTGACGTGCGAGTGTAGGAGCGCACCCGTGCGCGACCGCGGGACGCGGTAGTGAATGGCGGTCGCGCACAGCCGGGCTCCTGCGGGGCAACCCCATCGTCAGGCGGCGGCGTATTCGCCCATGCGTGCACGGGGGCGGATCGCGACCGTGGTGTCGCCGCTGATCAGCTGCAATTCGCCATCCTGGATCAGGCACTGCAGCCGCATGCCGCGGTCGCACAGGGCGGTGATCCCGCGCACGGTGGCTTCGTCGATGTCGAGCACGGTCAGGTTGTCGTTGCGCGAGAGCGCATTGCCGACCTTGTCCCACCAGATGTCAGCGACGCGGCCACCGTAGTTGACGACCACGACCTGCCGTGCGCGCCCGCAGGCCTTGCGGATGCGGGCCTCGTCCGGCTGGCCCAGTTCGATCCACTGCTCCACCTCGTCGGTGTACGCACGCCGCCACAGCGCGGGCTCGTCCTCGTCGCTCAGGCCCTTGCCGAACTCCAGCCGGTCGTCCGCGTGCAGCGCGAAGGCGAGCAACCGGACCATCAGTCGCTCCTCGGTTTCCGAGGGATGGCGGGCGAGGGTCAATGCGTGGGTCGCGTAGTAGTGCCGATCCATGTCGCTGATCGACAGCTCGGCTTTGTGGATGGTGGCGTTGAGGGCCATGGTCGTGCCTGCTGCGGGTAATCGGCCATTGTACGCCGCGGCCGGCGCTAAGCTGTCCGGATGATCCACGCGACCGCGCCCAGCACCGTGCACCTGCCCGAAGGCGACTGGGTGACCGCGCTCGACGGGCTGTGCGCATGCTTTCCACGGATCGGCCGCGCGCAGTGGCTGGACCGGATCCGCCGTGGCCGCGTGATGGATGCCAGCGACATCCCGATCGACGAACACACGCCCGGCCGCGCCGGCATGAAGCTGAAATATTTCCGCGAGGTCGAGAGCGAACCGGCGATTCCCGGCGAAGAGGTAGTGCTGCATGTCGACGAACACCTGGTAGTAGTCGACAAACCCCATTTCCTGCCGGTGGTCCCGGCCGGCGGCTATGTGCAGCAGACTTTGCTGGCGCGCCTGGTGCGCCGGCTGGGCAATCCGGCGTTGGTGCCGTTGCACCGGCTCGATCGCGAGACTGCCGGGCTGGTGCTGTTCTCGGCGCGGCCGGCTACGCGGGATGCCTATCTGTCACTGTTCCGCGAGCGGCGCATCGTCAAGCGTTACGAGGCACTGGCCGCGCCCTTGCCGCAACTTGCGCTACCGCACCTGCACCGTTCGCGGCTGGAGGCGGGCGAGCCGTTCTTCCGCATGCGCGAAGTGGAGGGCGAAGCGAACAGCCAGACGCGTGTGGATGTGCTCGAACGGGGCGCACAGCTGTGGCGCTACGCGTTGGAGCCGCACACCGGGCGCAAGCACCAGTTGCGCGTGCACATGGCGGCGCTTGGTGCGCCGATCCGCAACGACCGCTTTTATCCGCAGCTGCAGGAACGGGCAGAAGACGATTTCAGCCGGCCGCTGCAGTTGCTGGCGCGCGGGCTGGCGTTCGTCGATCCGTTGAGCGGGCAGGCGCGGGAGTTCCGCAGCAGGTTGTCGCTCGAACCCTTGTAGGCGTGCACCTGTGCGTGGGCCTGCGGTGCGGGTACGCCGCGGTCGCGCACCCGGTGCGCTCCTACAGGACGCGCGACGGCTCGCCCAGGTCCAGCGAACGCAGCAGCAAACCGGCCTGCGTGCGGTTGCGCACGCCGAGCTTTTCGAAGATCGCCGTCACGTGAGCCTTGACCGTGCGCTCCTGGATGGCCAGTCGATCGGCAATCTGCTTGTTGAGCAGGCCTTCGCCGATCAGCGCCAGCACGCGGTATTGCTGTTCGGTCAGGCGCGCCAGGCGGGCGGCGAGGTCGGCGTCTTTCGGATCGGGCGCGAGCGCGCTGACCGCGCTGGCCAGGCCCGGAGGGACCCAGCTGCCGCAGTCGAGCACGGTGCGGATCGCTTCGCCGATCTGGGCGGGCGTGGCGCTCTTGGGGATGAAGCCGGCCGCACCGTGGTCGAGCACCCGACGCACGGTGCGCGGCTCGTCGTGCGCCGACACCACCAGCACCGCCACGCCAGGATGCTGGCCGCGCAGCGCGGCCAGGCCGGACAGACCCTGGCTGCCGGGCATGTGCAGGTCCAGCAGCACCAGGTCGGTGTCGGGGGCGGCCGTCAACGCGGCGAGTGCGTCGGCGAGGTCGGCCGCTTCGCTGACCTGGCAGTCTGCGACACACGCGATGGCCGCCTGCCGCAAGGCGGCGCGGAACAGCGGATGGTCGTCGGCGATCAGCAGGGAAGGCATGGCCATGCAAACTAGCGGGTGCGCGCCGTGGCGTCGAGTTCGCCTCTGTGCAGGAGCGCAGCGGTGCGCGACCGCGCGTGACGCAATCGGGGCGCTCATCTGGAAAAGGCGCCAACATGGACCTTCGTACGATGGCGTCCGCGCGCGTGCTTGCTAAGGTGCCGCAATGAACGCGTTCGTGAAGCGCCTGACCCTGTTGCTGGTGCCGGTCCTGGCCGGCGGTGCCGCCCACGCCGCGGCCGCGGAGCCTGCCATGCCATCGATCGAATTCGTCCCGGGCGAGGTGCGGGTCACCACGCACCGCGACCATGACGACCTGCTCAGCGCCGGACTCGGCCTCACGGGCCTGGCCGGCGCGCCGGTGCCTTTCGCCGATCCAGCCCACCCCACGTCGCAGGAACTGCGTCGCCGCGCGATCCAGATGAGCTGGAAAGGCATCGCCGACCTCGGTCCGCTGGGCGGTTATGGCCAGGTCTACGGCGGCGTCCCGGCGGTGCCGGGACGCGAGTACGAGGCCTTCGCGTGGGTCCGCGGCGCGCACCAGCCCCACCGCGTGCTCTTGCAGGCGCCGGACGGCTTCGACAAGGACAAGCGTTGCCTGGTGGTCACCGCTTCGTCCGGCTCGCGCGGGATCTACGGCGCGATCGCACTGGCCGGCGCCTGGGCTCTGCCGAAGGGCTGCGCGGTGGCCTATACCGACAAGGGTGCCGGCAGCGGCTTCTTCGACTACGCCGACGACGGCGGCGTGGCGCTCGATGGCCGCCGCGCGAAGCGCGGCGAGGCGCCACTGGAGTTCACGCCGCCACCGCTGCCGGCCGGCGCGGGCATCGCGGTCAAGCACCTGCACTCGGGCGACAACCCGGAAGCCGACTGGGGTCGTCACGTGCTGCAGGCGGCCCGCTTCGGGCTGGCCATGCTCGACCGTGCCTATCCGGAGCTTGCGCCGTTCACGCCGAAGAACACGCGCATCATCGCGACCGGCCTTTCCAACGGTGGCGGCGCAGTACTGCAGGCCGCGGGCCTGGACGACGAGCGCCTGCTCGACGGTGTGGTCGCGCTGGAGCCCAACGTGCAACTGGCCGGGCAGGGCCGCAAGCTTTACGACTACGCCACCGAGGCGGCGATCTGGCTGCCTTGCGCACTGACCGGCGCGCGCTTCGATGCGGTGCCCTTCGCCCGCGCGCCGACGACCCACGGATGGCCGCGGCGCTGCGCCAGCCTGCACGCGCGGGGCCTGCTTGAGTCCGCCACGCCTGCGGCGCAGGCGGCTGAAGCGTACGACCATCTCCGCGCATCGGGCTGGACCGACGCGGCCATGGAGGTCGCGGCCACATCGACCGCGTTCGACCTGTGGCGCGCGATCACCGCCGGCTACGCCTCGGCCTATCTGCGCCGCGGCCCAGCCAACATGCCGTGCGGCTTCCACTACGCCGCGGCCAGGACGGACGGCACACCCGGCATCGCCGACGCGGCCACCCGCGCGGCGTGGTGGTCGGACAGCGCGGGCATTCCGCCTGGCAACGGCATCGGCCTGTTCGGTGGCACCGACGGCTCGGCCGATCCCACCCTCGTCGGCGAGCAATGCCTGCGCGCGCTCTGGGACGGCGACGACGCCACCGCGCGGGCGCTGCACGCGGGCGTCGAAACGACCGTGGCGCGACTGCCACGCGCGGACCTGCCACTGTGGGTCGTGCACGGTGCCGATGACGGCCTGCTGCCGACCGCTTTCACCTCCGAGCCGTACATCGCCTGGCTGCGCGCCGAAGGCCGCCGTCCGCTGTACTGGAAGGTGCCGCACGCGCAGCACTTCGACGCGTTCCTGCCGTTGCCCGGCTTCGGCGAACGGCACCTGCCGCTGCTGCCGTATGGCTATGCCGCGCTGGATCGTCTGTGGGCGCACCTGTTCGAAAGCGCGCCATGGATGGCCGATATCCGCACGCCGTCGGGGCATCCGCGGGGCGCGCAGGCGCTTACGCGGGCGGCGCTCGACCTGGAGTAGCCGTCCAACTTCTGCTTGTGCCCGGCCTGCGCAGCACGCATAGTCGACCGCCACCAGCTGTCGATGCAGGACGCGCCATGCGGGTACGCCTGGAAGATGTGGCACGCGCCGCGGGGGTGTCGCCCAAGACTGTCTCCCGCGTGCTCAACGACGAAGCGAACGTGCGTGGCCCCACGCGCGAGAAGGTGCTTGCCGCGATGGCGGCGATGGACTATCGCCCGCACCAGCCGGCGCGCAGCCTGGCAAGCAACCGCTCGTTCCTGATCGCGATGCTCTACGACAACCCTTCGTCCAACTACCTCACCGAGATCCAGGCTGGCGTGCTGGAGGCTTGCGACCTGCACCACTACAGCATGATGGTGCGGCCGCTGCACATGGAGGAGGCCGGCTTCGTCGATCGCGTCGACCGGCTGCTCTCGCACCACCATCCCGACGGCCTGCTGCTGACGCCGCCGATCACCGACAACCCCGCGCTGCTGCAGCGCCTGCGCGAGCGGCGCGTGCTCTACGCCAGCGTTTCGCCGATCGAGCGCGCCGGCACCATCGGCGCCTTCATCGACGAACCGGAAGCGGCGCGCCAGATGATGGCGACGCTGCTGGCGCTGGGGCACCGGCGCATCGCGCACGTCATCGGGCACCCGGACCACGGCGCGAGCCAGTGGCGCCTGGCCGGCTATCGCGCGGCGCTCGCCGAGGCCGGGCTGCAGCGCGACCCGGAGCTGGAGGTGCCTGGCGACTTCTCCTTCGGCAGTGGCGTGGCGGCGGCGAGGCGGTTGTTCTCGCTGCCACGAGGACGCGGGCCGACCGCGGTGTTCGCGGCCAACGACGACATGGCCGCCGGCGTGATCTGGGCGGCCGGCGAGCACGGCTTGTCGGTGCCCGGGGACGTTTCGGTCTGCGGCTTCGACGACACCCCGATCGCGCGCCAGATCTGGCCCACGCTCACCACCATCCACCAGCCCAGCCGCGAAATGGGCCGCATCGCCGCGCTGCAGTTGCTCGACACCCTGCGCGGGCGGCCCGGCGCGATGGTGCAGGCCACGTTCTCGCTGGAACTGCGCGAGTCCACCGCACAGGCGGCGTAAGGGAAAGAACGTGTAAGAAATTTGTTGCAAGGCAAATTGACAGCGCTGTCAAAGCAAGGCAAACATGTGCCCCGCTTGCGGCAACAGACCGCGGGTGCAAGGCACACAAGTGGGGCGCAACAAGGGCGAAGCGGCAGGCCGCGCGCGCGGTCCATGCCGTCTGAACATCACTTATGCGGGGAGCGAAGCTGATGAACAAGCACGTGCGACTGGCCTTATCCGCGGCGATTGCCGCCTGCCTGATGCCCAGCATCGCGCTGGCGCAGAACGATGATCAGGCGCAGAACACGGCGCCGCAAACGGACGCCACCCAACCGGCCGATGCCCAGGCGCAGCAACAGCCGCCCAGCAAGGCGAGCGCCAAGAACCTCGAGCAGGTCGTGGTGACGGGCAACACCGCCACCGGCGGCCTGCGCAAGATCGACACCAGCTATTCGGTCACCACGGCCACCGCCGAACAGATCAAGCTGGCCAATCCCAAGAGCACGGCCGACCTACTGAAGATCTCGCCCGGCCTGTGGCCCGAGTCCACCGGCGGCCAGACCGGCGCCAACATCGAAATCGCGGGCTTCCCCGGCGGCGGCGATGCGCCCTACTTCAGCACCCAGATGATGGGCTCGCCGCTGTACGGCATGCCCACGTTGTCGTTCTTCGAGACCACCTCGATCTTCCGCCTCGACGACACGGTCGATCGCGCCGAGATCGTGCAGGGTGGCCCGTCGGTCGTGTTCGGCGACGGCCAGATCGGCGCGACCGCCAACTTCATCCTCAAGCAGGGTACCGAGGTGCCTTCGGGCAGCATCGGCGTGACCTACGGCAACGAGAACCTCAAGCGTGTCGACGGCTTCTTCGGCTTCCCGATCGCCAAGAACACCTACGGCAGCATCGGCGGCTTCTACCGCGATTCCGACGGTGTGCGCGATCCGAAGTTCGCGGCGGACAAGGGCGGCCAGCTCACCGGCACGTTCACCCACGACAGCGACAACGGTTCGATGACGCTGTACGCGCGCTACCTCAACGACCGCAACCAGTTCATCACGCCGATCCCGCTGATCCAGAGCGGCACGGACAATTTCAGCGCCTACCCGGGCTTCGATCCGCTGACCGACACCTACAACGGCCCCGCCATCCAGCACGTGTTCCTGCGCGGCTATCCCGGCGGCGGGCGCGATGCCAACCTGGCCAATGGCCGCGGCGCCAAGGTCGGCTTCCTCGGCGGCAACTTCGACTACGACCTGGGCAATGGCTGGAACCTGTCGGACAAGTTTCTGATCGATGGCGGCGACGTCGACACCAACGCACTGTTCTCCGGCACCAACCCGGGCAGCCTCAACGACATGCTCTACACCGACCAGAGCCAGATCGGCGCGTTCAACCTGACGCCGGGCTCGGCCACCGCCACCTACGTGGGCGGCGGCGCGGTCGATCCCAACCAGAGCGTGATCCACCAGGGCTGGTGGTTCATCCACAAGCACCTGAAGAACATCAACAACGATTTCCGCCTGAGCAAGGAAATCTTCGAGGGCAACACGCTCACCGCCGGCCTCTACCTGGCGCATTACACGATGGACGACGAATGGGCGCTGGGCAACCAGATGCTCATGACCAACACGCCCAACGCGCGGCCGATCACGGTCACCTACGTCGATGCAAACGGCGTCAACCAGCTCACCGACAACCAGGGCTTCCTGGACTACGGCGGCTACAACATCGCCCAGCACGGCACCGCCAACAACAAGGCGTTCTACCTGTCGGACATCTGGCGCATCGGAAAGTGGCTCATCGACCTCTCCGGCCGCGTGGAGAACCAGAACGCCGTCAACGACGTCTGCAACCTGACCAACCAGAACCTGGACGGCAACGACAACACGATCTACGACAACAACGTGCCGGTGTGTAACGGCACCTTCGCCCATACCCGCTACGACAAGACCCACCCGTCGTGGACCTTCGGCGTGAACTACGAGCTCGCCGACAACATGAGCGTGTACTTCCGCGCCAACCGCGGCGCGCACTTCGACGACTTCGACAACGGCATCCGCGGCAACACCACGGGCAACACCGCGCCGATCCAGAAGATCCAGAACTTCGAAGGCGGCTTCAAGTACCAGAGCGAGCAGTTCTACGCCGACATCAGCGTGTACCACCGCCAGTTCAACGGCCTGCTGTACCAGCCGACCGACGAGCAGGGCGTGCCGAACGGGCCGCAGAGCACCTACGGTTCGGATTCGAAGGGCGTGAACATCAACACGGCCTGGAGTCCGATCGAGCACCTGAAGTTCCAGCTGGTCGGCAACTACCTGGACGGTGTGTACTCGCACAACCGCTCGTGCCTTCCCTACACCAACCCGGTCGCCGGCGACGGTTGCGCGAACATCAACGGCGTGCAGCTGCAGCGACAGCCGAAGGTGCGCTACATGTTCACGCCCAGCTACGACATGCCGTTCAGCTGGGGCGACGTGCTGGCGTTCGTGACCTTCACGCATGTCGGCCCGCACACCCAGGACATTTCCGGCCTGCAGCAACTGGGCAGCTACCACACCTGGGACTTCGGCATCGTGGCCAACATCCAGCAGAGCTGGCAGGTGCGCCTGCAGGGCACCAATATGACCAACGAGCTGGGCCTGACCGAAAGCAACTCGCGCATCTTCGGTTCGGCCGCCGGCACCACCGGCGTGATCCTGGCCCGTCCGCTGGAGGGTCGCGAGGTCAACCTGCAAGTGAAGTACATGTTCTGAGGCACCCCGGATTGCCTGCGCCCTGCCGATGGCGGGCGCAGGCGCCTTTTTTGGGTTCCCGGGATGGAACCCGGAAAGGCCCGGGCGTCGTTCCAGTGAGAACGGCAAATCCAGGGCCGCCCTCGACGAGGGCGGTATCGAAGTCCCGCAGTCGCTGTTGAAAGGCGCCTCCCGCTTCCGCGGGAATGACGGCCAGGCGGTGCCGCCTTCGCACTAAGCCCGGCAGCAAAGAGGAGTGCCCATGAAGCGCTTTCCCGTCGGACTCGCGGTGTTCCCGCTCGTCATTGCGTTGGTTGCCGCGCCGGCCTTCGCCGCCACCGATCCGAGCTTCCAGTTCACCGCGTCAGCCAAGGATTTCGGCAACTACTTCCCGAGCTATCTGGCCAACGGCTACTTCTCCACCATGACCTCGCCACGCGGCACCGAGCCCAGTGCCGCGTACATGGTCGCCTTCATGGACTACAAGCCCGGCGACATTTCGCGCCCGGCGGCGATTCCCGGCTGGAGCGAGATCGACTACAACCCCGGCGGCGGCTGGCTCAACCGCACGCGGCTGGACGCGGGCATCTTCCAGGACTACGCGCAGACGCTGGACATGCAGGGCGCCACGCTGACCACGCGCTACCGCTTCGCCTATGCGAACAAGGCCAGCGACATCCAGGTCACCTCGTTCGTCAGCCAGGCCTCGCCGCACCTGGCGGCCACGCAGATCGCCATCACGCCGCGGTTCGACGGCCCGGTGCAGCTGAGCTTCCCGCTGCGGCTGTGGTCCGAGCACCAGCCGCGTTTCCCGATCGCCAGCATGGGCGGCGAGGAGATGATCGCGGCGGTGATCGCCAGCGGTCAGAACCTGGACAACAAGCCGGTGCCGACGCCCGACCGTGCCCCGGTCTGGTATCCGGGCTACACGCAGGTGCTTTCCGCCGATGGCGATGCCAAGGCGCTGACGCTCGGACTGAAGGGCAGGGCGCAGCATGGGCTCGGAATGGCGGAGGCCGCCGCGATCGGCCTACCCGAAGGCCTTTCGCCCGACGCGGTGAAGCTCGAGCGGACACCGACCCGGCTTTCGCTGGAGATCACCGCCACGCTGCACAAGGGGCAGCGCTACGTCTTCACCAAATACCTGGCGCTCTCGCGTGAGGGCTGGAGCGACGACCAGGACGTGCTTGCCCTGGCGAGCGCCGCGCGCACTACCGGGTTCGACCGCCTTCTGGCCGAGCACCAGGCCGCCTGGCACGCGCTGTGGCAATCCGACATCGTGATCGACGGCAACCCGGCGGTGCAGAAGGCGGTGCATTCGGACCTCTACTACCTCTTGTCCAACAGTACCGTCGGCACCGCCTGGCCGATGGGCGCCTGCGCGCTGACGCCCAACTACGCGGGTCATGCGTTCTGGGACAGCGATTCGTGGGTGTTACCGGCGCTGTTGCTGCTGCATCCGGAGCGCGCCAAGCCGATCGTGATGTTCCGCGACCGCACCACGGAACCCGCACGGGCGCGGGCACGCCAGTACGGCGTGAAGGGCATCATGTACCCGTGGGAGGCCGATCCGCAGACCGGCGTGGACGTTACGCCGCACTTCGCCTGGGAGGTCTACCGCGAGGTGCACGTCAACGCCGACATCGCCATCGCGCAGTGGCAGTACTACCTCGCCACCGGGGACGAGGCGTGGCTGAAGACGCAGGCCTGGCCGGTGCTGGAGGGCATCGCCACCTTCTGGACCAGCCGCGTCACCTACGACAAGGCGCACGACCGCTACGAGATCCACCACGTCACCTCGCCCGACGAGGCCTACAACGATGTGCCGAATGACTCGTTCACCAATGCCGCCGCGCGCAAGGCGCTGCAGATCGCGGTGAAGGCGGCGCGCGTGGTCGGCGCCGCGGCCGACCCGCGCTGGAGCGAGATCGCTTCGAAGATGTACATCCCCTTCGACGAGGCCGAGCAGCGCCACCTGGACTTCGACAAGTCGGTGCCGCACGACAAGATCACCTGGATGGGTTCCTCGCTGGTCTGGTTGATGTATCCGAACCTCGACCTTGCGATGTCGCCGCAGGTGCGCCGCAACGACTTCCAGTTCCAGTTGCAGGAACTGAAGAGCCACGGTGACGACCCGAACGAGATGATGATGGTGATGATGGCCGTCGGCGCCGCGGAACTGGGCGATGCGGCCGCCGCCGGTGCATGGATCGAGCGCAACCTGGTCGGCTTCCTCAAGGCCCCGTTCAACGTGCGCACCGAGACCGCCGCCAACAACGCCGGCTACATCCTCGCGACCTCGTCCGGTTTCCTGCAGAGCATGCTTTACGGCCTCACCGGCCTGCGCATCGACGATGGCGGTTTGAGCGAAAAGTACGCGCCAGTGCTGCCGCCGGGCTGGAGCGGCCTGACGCTCAAGGGCGTGCACTTCCGCGGGAAGCGCTTCGACATCCACGTCGGGCGCGGCGCCGACGGCAAGGTGCAGCTGGTGCGCAAGGCGGCGCCATGAACCGCGATCCCTGCAGGAGCGCCCTTGGGCGCGACCGCCATGCCCGGGTCGCGCCGGGGGGCGCTCCTGCAGCCACGCTGTTCGGCAAGGGATCGCTCGAGGGCATCGCCCTGTGGATGCTGTGGCTGATCGCCTGCGCCGCCCTCGCACTTTCCGCGCCGGCCGCCGCCACCGACCCGAGCTTCCTGCTCACCGCCACCGCCCGCGACTTCCCCACGTACTTTCCGACCCAGCTCGGCAATGGCTATGTCGCCACGCTCAGCGCCCCGCGCGGCACCGAGGACAACCTGTCCTACATGGCCGCCTTCATGGACTACGCCGAGGGCGACGTCTCCCGTCCCGCGGCAATACCCGGATGGAGCGGCATCGACTACAGCACCGGCACGTCGTCTTCCGGGCATTTCTGGCTCAACCAGGTCGCGCTCGATCCGGCCGTGTTCGGCGACTACCGCCAGGTGCTGGACCTGCACGACGGCACGCTGACCACGCGCTACCGCTACGACGACCACGGCCGCGCCACGCGCATCGAGGTGGTCTCGCTGGTCAGCCAGGCCTCGCCGCACCTGGCGGCGACGCAGCTGTCGATCACGCCCGAGTTCGACGGCGAGGTGGAGCTGTCCTTTCCGCTCGCGTTGTGGGCGCCGCACCAGCCGCGCTTCGACCTGGCCCGCCTCACCGGCGAGCAGATGCAGGAGGCGGTGGCGGCGAACAACCTCAAGCTCGAGCCTATCCCGCCGGCCACGCCCGACCGCGCGCCGCTGTGGTACCACGGCGACACCCACGTGCTCGACGCGCATGGCGATGCCAAGGGGCTGACCCTGTCGCTGGACGGCCGCGCCGAACAGGGACTGTCGATGGCCGAGGCGGTCGCCGTGGCGCTGCCCGAAGGCCTCGCGCCGAGCGGTGCCCGCGTCTACCGCAGCCCTTGGCGGCTTTCCCTCGAACTGAAGGCCAGGGTGCGCAAGGGCCACACCTACACCTTCGGCAAGTTCGTGGCGCTGTCGCGCGAGGGCTGGGGAGGTGACGCCAGCGCAGATCTGGCGCTGGTGCGGCAGGCGCGCGCGAACGGCTTCGCGCGCCTGCGCGCGGACCACGTCGCCGCGTGGCACGACCTGTGGCGCTCGGACATCCGGATCGAGGGCGATCCCGAATCCCAGCGCATGGTGCACTCGGACCTGTACTACCTGCTGTCGAACGTCACGCCCGGCACCGCCTGGCCGAGCGGCGCCTGCGGCCTGACTCCTGGCTATGCCGGGCACGTGTTCTGGGACAACGACACCTGGGTGTTCCCGGCGCTGCTGCTGTTGCATCCGGAGCGCGCGCGATCGCTGGTCGACTTCCGCAGCCGCACGTTGCCGGCTGCCGAAGCGCGCGCCCGGGAAAGGGGACTGCGCGGGGCGATGTATCCGTGGGAGTCCGATCCGCAGCACGGCACCGAGCAGACGCCGCACCCGGCTTATGTGCTCGGCGAGCGCGAGATCCATGTCACGGCGGACGTGGCCATCGCGCAATGGCAGTACTGGCTGGCCAGTGGCGACAAGGGCTGGCTGCGCGACCATGGCTGGCCGGTGATCCACGCGGTCGCCGACTTCTGGGCCAGCCGCGCGACCTGGGTGCCCGAACGCAAGCGCTACGAAATCCCGCACGTCACCTCGGTGGACGAGGACTACAACGACGTGCCCAACGACACCTTCACCAACGTCTCGGCCCGCAAGGCGCTACAGCTGGCGGCGCGGGCCGCCGCGGTCCTGGGCGAGAAGGCCGATCCGCGCTGGGCGGAGGTCGCGGACAAGCTGTTCGTCCCCTTCGACGCGAGGGCCGGGCATCACCTGGACTTCGACCCGTCAGTGCCGCACGACATCGATTCCTGGGGCGGCAGCTCGTTGCCGATGCTGGTCCTGCCTTCGCTGGACCTGCCGATGGAGCCGGGCGTGCGGCGGCGCGACTATGACTACGCGCTGGCGCCGATCACGCAATCGCATCGCGATCCGAACAGCATGGGCCTGGCGCCGCTGGCGATCTACGCGGCCACGCTGGGCGATGCCGCCGGGGCCAATGCGTGGTTCCAGCGCAACCTCCACGCCGGCGTGATGCAGCCCCCATTCAACGTGCGCACCGAGACGCCGAACAACAACACCGGATACTTCATCACCGCCGCCGGGGGGCTGCTGCAGACCATCGAGTACGGTTTCACCGGCCTTCGCCTGCAACCCGGCGGCCTGGTCGCAGCCTATCCGCCGGTGCTGCCGCCGACGTGGCACGCCTTCACGCTGACCCACGTAGCGTTGCGTGGTGCGTACTACGACATCACCGTGAGCCGCGATCGGAACGGACGCGTCGCGCTCACGCGCCGACCCGCGGAGGACCGGCCATGAATGCCCGCGCCTTGTTCACGGTTATGGCTTGCCTGTTCGCGGTCGCGGCCGGGGCCGATGAGCAGGCCGGGGTAAGGCCCGACGGCACGGTGACCGCCGCTTCGGTGGCGATCCCGTATTCGCAGTTCGCTTCGCCGCCGGCGCGCGCGTTCTTCCCCGGGATGCTGGCGGCGGGTGCTCAGTCGCCGCCTCTCAGCGCGCCGATCGAGCGGAGCCGGCGCTTCTACGATCGCCTCAACAGCGACCGCGCCGCGCGCATGCGCAAGCTCTATCCGGTCACCGTCCGGCACGAAACCATCGCCGGCGTCGGCGCCGACGTGGTGCTGCCCGAACAAGGCGTCAGCGCGGCCAATCGTCATCGCGTGCTGGTCAACCTGCACGGTGGCGCTTTCCTTTGGGGCGCCGGCAGTGGCGGCCTCGTCGAAGCGATTCCGGTCGCCAGCCTGGGCCGGATCGAGGTCATCACGCTGGATTACCGGCAGGGGCCCGAGCACACCTTCCCCGCCGCCAGCGAAGACGTCGAGGCCGTCTACCGCAAGCTGCTCCAAACCCATCGGCCAAGCGAGATCGGCATCTACGGCTGCTCGGCCGGCGGCATCCTGACCGGCGAGGCGGTGGCCCGCTTCATCGCCGACAAGGTGCCCGTGCCCGGCGCGATCGGCACCTTCTGCGGCTCGCTGGTAACCATCGCCGGCGACTCGGCCTACGTCGGGCCGTTGCTCAACGGGCAGGGCGTGCCGGCGGAGCCGCTGGACCTCGCTACGTTGCCGTATTTCCACGGCATCGACGCCAGCGACCCCAGGGTGCAACCGGGCCTCTCGCCCGAATTGCTCAAACATTTCCCGCCGACCCTGCTGATCACCGGCACGCGCGACATGGCGATGAGCTCGGTGGTGCACAGCCAGACGCTACTGACCGAGGCCGGCGTCGAGGCCGAGCTGCACGTGTGGGAAGGCATGTGGCATTCGTTCTTCTCCGACCCCGAACTGCCCGAGTCGCGGCAGGCCTACCGCACTATCGTGGCGTTCTTCGAGCGCCACCTCGCCCCACCGCAAGAGGAAGCCCATCCATGAAGACCCGTCCGCGGATCGTTTCCCTGCTCGGCGCCACGGCGCTCGTCCTTTCCACCGTGGCGAGTGCCGCCACTCCCGACCCTGCGAAGACACAGGCCTACATCCACAAGGCCTGGGACACGCTCACCCGCTCGCTCGATGACTGCTCCGCGCTGCACGATCCGAAGATGGACGCGCGCCCCGTGCTCTACCTGCCGGCGGACCTGGACAAGCCCGCGGGGATCGACGACATCGCCCGGCGCTGCAAGGTCGAGGTGCGCACGCTGCCCCGGCGCATCGAACGGCTGGGCGAGCTGATGCCATCGAAGCTTCCGGCCGAAGGCCTGCTCTACCTGCCCAGGCCGTACGTGGTTCCGGGTGGCCAGTTCAACGAGATGTACGGCTGGGACAGCTACTTCATCCAGTTAGGCCTGCTCGCCGACCACCGCGATGACCTGGCGCGCGACATGACCGACAACATGCTGTTCGAGGTCGAGCACTACGGCGGCGTGCTCAACGCCAACCGCACCTACTACCTGACGCGCTCGCAGCCGCCGTTCCTGAGCCGGATGGTCTCGGACGTATTGGCCGCGCCCGGCGCCTTCAAGGATGAGGCCGAACGCCACGCCTGGCTGGCCCGCGCGTATCCGCTGGTGGTTGCCAACTACCACATCTGGACGCGGCCGGAGCATCGCGCGGGCGACACGGGCCTGGCGCGCTACTTCGACCTGGGCGCCGGGCCGGTGCCGGAGATGCACGGCAGCGAGTACTACCAGGGCGTGATCAATTGGGTGCTGGCCCACCCCAAGCAGGATCCCGGCTATCTGGTGAAGGCGTCCGAGCATCCGGACTCGGCTGAAACGGCGAAACTGAAATCCAGCAGTTGCGACCTGCAGGCGTCGACCGTCTGCGCCGGCGCGTGGGCCCAGGGCTATCGGCTGAGCGCCGACTATTACCTGGGTGATCGCGCGATGCGCGAGTCCGGCTTCGACACCAACTTCCACTTCGGTCCCTACGGCGGCACCACTCACCACTACGCGGGCGTGGGCCTGAACAGCCTGCTCTATCGCTACGAGCGCGACCTGCACGACCTTGCCCTGCAACTGGGCAAGGTGGCCGAGGCGCAGCAGTGGGCCGATGCCGCGGCGCGCCGCAAGGCCGCCATGGGCAAGTACCTGTGGAACGAGCAGCGCGGCATGTTCATGGACTACGACGTCGTCCACCGCAAATCCTCGGATCAGCCCTATGTCACCACGTACTGGCCGTTGTGGGCGGGGCTTGCCTCCAGGGAACAGGCTGCCTCGCTGGACAAGCACCTGGCCGTGTTCGAGCGCAAGGGCGGCCTGTCGATGGACAACCTGAGCAGCGGCGCGCAGTGGGACGAGCCGTTCGGCTGGGCGCCCACCAATTGGCTGGCGGTCTCGGGCCTGGACGCCTACGGCTTCCATGACGATGCGCAGCGCCTGGCGCACAAGTTCATGGCCACCGTGGAAACCGGCTTCGCCCACGACGGCACGATCCGCGAGAAATACAACATGGCGCTGGGCAACGCGGACGTAAAGATCACCGCCGGCTACACCACCAACGTGATCGGTTTCGGCTGGACCAACGCGGTCTACCTCAAGCTGCACCAGCTGCTGCAGAACGCACCCGCAAGGGCGCCTGCCACCGCGGGCAGCGCCGAGGCGCCGGCGGTGCACTGATCAGACGGTTCACGGGCGACGGCCGGCTGCTGCGCTATCCTTGCCGGCCTTTTCGCCCACGTCCCAAGGGATTGCCATGACCATCAACGTCACGTTCGAGACCAACCGCGGCCCGATCCACCTGCGCCTGCACGAGGACAAGGCGCCGGTGACCGTCGCCAATTTCGTCAACCTGGCCCGCCGCGGCTATTACGACGGGCTGTCGTTCCACCGCGTCATCAACGACTTCATGATCCAGGGCGGTTGCCCGCTGGGCACCGGCACCGGCGGCCCGGGCTACAAGTTCGAGGACGAGTTCCACTCCTCGCTGCGCCATGACAAGCCGGGCGTGCTGTCCATGGCCAACGCCGGCCCGCGCACCAACGGCAGCCAGTTCTTCATCACCCACGGCCCGACCCCGTGGCTGGACGGCAAGCACAGCGTGTTCGGCGAAGTGGTCGGCGGTGACGACCAGAAGGTCGTCAACGCGATCCGTCAGGGCGACACCATCGAGCGTGTGGCCGTCGAGGGCGACGTCGATGCGCTGATGGCCGCGCAGGCCGACCGCATCAGGGAATGGAACGAGAAGCTCGACCAGCGCGGTTGAGCAAACCGGCCCTTCCCCCGCCCGGCGGGGGAAGGCGCCCGCAGGGCGGATGGGGCGGTCGGAGCGCGGCCGCCACGCACCGGGGGGTTCCGGCCTACCGCTCGCGCCGAGCGGCTTCGAGTCGCGTGCTAAAATCCGCCGGTTACCTCACCCACACCCCCCGAGGAAGCCATGCCCCAGCTCGCCCAGCGTGTCGGTCGCGCCAAACCCAGCGCGATCATGGTCATCGCCGAAAAGGCGAAGCAGTTGAAGGCGCAGGGCAGGGACATCATCAGCTTTTCCATAGGCGTGCCCAATTTCCTGCCCGGCGAGCACGTCTACGCCGCGGCGCGCGAGTCGCTCAGCCACGACTCGGGCCAGTACGGCAGCAATCGCGGCGCCGAGCCGCTGCTGGATGCCTTCCTCAAGCACATTGAGGCGCTGGGTTTCTCCGGTTACGGCCGCATGAACCTCTCGATCGGCATCGGCGCCAAACAGGTGCTCTACAACCTGGCCGAGGCGCTGCTGGACGAGGGCGACGAAATCTGCTTCGCCGCGCCGTACTGGACCACCTACCGCGACATCGCCGACATCGTCGGCGCGAAGATGAACGTGCTGCCGTGCCCGTCGACGCAGAACTACAAGCTCGCGCCGGCGCAGCTCGAAGAAGCCCTGAAGCGCAAGCCGAAGGTGTTTCTCTTCAACAACCCGTCCAACCCGACCGGCATGGTCTACACGGCCGAGGAAATCGCCGCACTGGCCGACGTGCTCGTGCGCTATCCGGACACCTGGATTGTCACCGACGACATCTACAACTCGATGGTGTTCGACGGTATCGGCTACCACAACTTCGTGTTCGCCCGGCCCGAGCTGCGCGAGCGGCTGGTGTTCGTGGACTCGGTGTCCAAGACCTACGGCATGCCGGGCTGGCGCGTGGGCATGCTCGCGGGCCCCGAGCCGGTGGCCAAGGCGGTCACCACGCTCAACTCCAACCACATCACCAGCGTGCCGGAAGTGATCACCGCCGCCGCGGTGGCCGCCTTCAGTGGACCGCAGGACGTGCCGCAGGCCAAGTGCGCCGAGTTCGCCGCCAAGCGCGACGTCGTGGTTGCCGCGCTGCGCGCGATCCCCGGCGTGATCTGCCCGCGCCCGCAGGGTGCGTTCTACGCCTTCCCGGACATCTCCGTCGCCTTCGGCAAGTCGCACAACGGCACGCCCATCAACAGCGACGTGGACGTCTGCGCGGCGTTGCTCGAAGCGAAGGGTGTCGCCTGCGTGCCCGGCTCCGCCTTCGGTGAACCGCGTTCGCTGCGCATTTCCTATACCTGCCCGACGGCGCAGCTGGAGCCGGGCTTGAAGCGCATCCAGGAATTCTTCGCCGAACTGGCCTGAACCTTTTCGTTTACCTGCCTTGGTGGGCCGCACGTCCACCTCTTGAACTTTAGGAGTGAAGTGATGAAAGCCCCCGTCCGAGTTGCCGTCACCGGCGCCGCTGGCCAGATCGGCTACGCGCTGCTGTTCCGCATCGCCGCCGGCGACATGCTGGGCAAGGACCAGCCGGTCATCCTGCACCTGCTGGAAATCACCCCGGCGCTGCCCGCGCTGCAGGGCGTGGTGATGGAGCTCAACGATTGCGCGTTCCCGACGCTCGCCGGCGTGGTCGCCACCGACGACCTCAACGTCGCCTTCAAGGACGTCGACTACGCGCTGCTGGTCGGCGCCCGTCCGCGCGGCCCGGGCATGGAACGCAAGGATCTGCTCGAAGCCAATGGCGCCATCTTCGGCCCGCAGGGCAAGGCGCTGAATGACCACGCCAAGCGCGACGTGAAGGTGCTGGTGGTCGGCAACCCCGCCAACACCAACGCGCTGATCGCCCAGCAGAACGCGCCGGACCTGGATCCGAAGTGCTTCACCGCGATGGTGCGCCTGGACCACAACCGCGCTCTGTCGCAGCTGGCGGAGAAGACCGGCAAGCACTCGACCGACATCAAGAAGATGACCATCTGGGGCAACCACAGCTCCACCCAGTATCCGGACATCCACCACGCCACCGTGGACGGCAAGCCGGCGCTGTCGCTGGTCGACCAGGCCTGGTACGAAAGCGACTTCATCCCGACCGTGCAGCAGCGCGGCGCGGCCATCATCAAGGCCCGCGGTGCTTCGTCGGCCGCCTCGGCCGCTTCGGCCGCGATCGACCACATGCGCTCGTGGGCGCTGGGTACGGAAGAGGGCGACTGGGTCTCGATGGGCATTCCGTCGGACGGCTCGTACGGCATCGCGCCGGGCGTGATCTACGGCTATCCGGTGACCGTGAAGGATGGCAAGTACGCCATCGTGCAGGGTCTGGAGATCGGCGATTTCTCGCGCGCCCGCATGGACGCGACCGACAAGGAGCTGCGCGAGGAGCGTGGCGGCGTCGAGCACCTGTTTGCCAAGAAGTAAGAGCACCTTTGGTGGCGCGGAAAAGGGCGGCCTTGGAGCCGCCCTTTTTTTGCGGGCTTCAACCCGGGTTCCCCGCAAGCCTTGGCCCCTCACCCCAGCCCTCTCCCCGGAGGGAGAGGGAGCGAATCGGCGAACCGTAGCATCTGCCAGGTCGCCCCAGGGCCGGCTCCCTCTCCCCTTCGGGGAGAGGGTTGGGGTGAGGGGCCACTCTTGCGACAGTGCATGGATGAACTGCGCAGGCCCTTGGCACCCAAGAGGCCTTCCATCCCTGCGCAGGGGGGAAGGTTGGCTCGCGCTATCCCATCGCTTCTATCGCCGAGCGCACGTAGGCCAGCATCGCCGGATCCACCGAACTGCCGCTGCGCAGGTCCGGCTCGTTCGCGTAGGCCTCGCGGATGCGCGCGTGCGTGGCCGGATCATCGCCGGCATAGGCGCGGAAAAGTTCCATCCAGCGCCGCGCCAACCCCCGGGCATGGGGATCGGTCGGCGGTACGCCCTCGTTGATGGCGTCGCGCACTTCCGCAATGAGTGGCGGCCATTCGTACATCCCCGCGCCGTAGTTCGTGCGCATGCGCTCCATGTCCGAGGGATCCAGGTAGCGCTCGAAGATCACCAGGCGTGCGTCGACCAGCGCCCGCTCGATGAATCGCTCCAGGGCCGGCGTGATGCCGTTGCGTTCGCGCATCCCCGGCTCATTGTCCTGCATGGTTTTCAGGCGGGTGATGAAGCCGGGGTTGTTGCCCGTGCCGCGCTGGACCATCTCCATCCACTGCAATGCAAGCGCATGGGCATACGGCGACTCGGGCGTGACACCTCGATCCATCGCGGCCTGGACCTCGCCGATCAGCGCATCCCACTGCGCCACGACGTCCGGATCGTTATGCAACGGCAGGTTTTTCAGTTCCTCGGGCGAGAAATACTTTTCGTACATGGTCATCAGCTCCAGCGTGTCCAGCCACTCGGCCAGGTCGGGGGATTGTCCGGCGGCGAGCTGCCCACGCAGCGCGACCAGGCGTCCGCGCAGCCGGGCGGCTCGCTCGAGCTCGTGGTCCAACTGGGCGATCTGGCGGTCGATGACCTCGCCCAGCGGCTGCTCGGGTCCGGACAGGACGGTTCCGATGTCGGCCAGCGACAGGCCGAGCTGGCGCAGCGCCTGGATACGGTGCAGGCGTTCCACGTTGGTCCGGTCGTACAAGCGATAGCCGGCATCGGAGCGCAGCGAGGGCTTGAGCAGGCCGATGGCGTCGTAGTGGTGCAGCGTGCGGACGGTCAGTCCACAGCGGCTGGCGAGTTCGCCGACGGTTAGCGGCATGGGAGGTCTCCTCGGTGCGTGCCGGCAGGTTCCGGCCTCACGTTACGTGAGGGTCAAGTCCCGGGACAGGGGGGCAGGGCTGGCGGTGCGCTAAAATGGCGCTTTTCCCGCGGAGCCTTCCATGTCCCCCACCGCATCCCCCGGCGCCCGCTTTCGCGCCGCGCTGGCCGCAGAACAACCCTTGCAGGTGATGGGCGCGATCACCGCCTACGCCGGACTGATGGCCAAGCGCGTCGGCTACAAGGCGCTTTACCTTTCCGGCGGCGGCGTGGCGGCCAATTCGCTGGGCATGCCCGACCTCGGCATCAGCACGATGGAGGACGTACTCACCGACGCGCGCCGCATCGTCGATGCCACCCAGCTACCGTTGCTCGTGGACATCGATACCGGCTGGGGCGGCGCGTTCAACATCGCGCGCACGATCCGCTCCTTCATCAACGTCGGCGTGGCCGCCGTGCACATGGAGGACCAGGTGGGCCAGAAGCGTTGCGGCCATCGCCCCGGCAAGGAAGTCGTGCCCAAGGCCGAGATGGTCGACCGGGTCAAGGCGGCGGTGGACGCGCGCACCGATGCGGGGTTCGTGATCATGGCGCGCACCGACGCGGCGGCGGTGGAAGGCATCGACGCGGCGATCGAGCGCGCCTGCGCCTATGTCGAGGCGGGCGCCGACATGATCTTCCCCGAGGCGATGAAGACGCTGGACGATTACCGCCGGTTCAAGGCCGCGGTAAAGGTTCCGATCCTGGCCAACCTCACCGAATTCGGCTCCACCCCGTTCTTCACCACCGACGAGCTGCGCTCGGCCGGCGTGGATATCGCGCTGTACTGCTGCGGCGCCTATCGCGCGATGAACAAGGCCGCGCTCAACTTCTACGAGACCGTCCGCCGCGAAGGCACGCAGAAGGGCATCATCGATACCTTGCAGACCCGCGAGGAGCTGTACGACTTCCTGGGCTACCACGCCTACGAGGACAAGCTCGACGCCCTGTTTTCCAAAGAGAGCTGATCAGGCTCCCTGTAGAGCGCACCCTGTGCGCGACCGCTTTGCCACACATCCGGTCGCCGCACAGGGTGCAGTCCTACAGAGTCCCCGCCTGGCACCCAACCCTTGCATCCAGGAGATACCCGATGACCGAGCAAGTCCTTCCCAAGGCCAAGAAATCCGTCGCGCTGTCCGGCGTGCCGGCCGGCAACACCGCGTTGTGCACGGTCGGCCGCAGTGGCAACGACCTGCACTATCGCGGCTACGACATACATGACCTGGCGGCCAAGGGCAGCTTCGAGGAGGTGGCCTACCTGCTGGTCCACGGCGTGTTGCCGAGCTGGACGGAACTGCAGAACTACAAGGCCAAGCTCAAGCGCCTGCGCGGCCTGCCGGCGCCGGTCAAGTGCGCGCTGGAGCTGTTGCCGGCGGCGACCCACCCGATGGACGTGCTGCGCACGGGCTGCTCGGTTCTGGGCACGGTGTTGCCGGAAAAGGAAGATCACAACGTCACCGGCGCGCGCGACATCGCCGACCGCCTGATGGCGAGCTTCGGCTCCATGCTGCTGTACTGGTATCACTTCAGCCACAACGGCAAGCGGGTGGAAACGGAGACCGACGACGAGTCGATCGCCGCGCACTTCCTGCATGTGCTGCATGGCAAGGCACCGAGCGAGCTGCACGCGCAGGCGCTGGACAAGTCGCTGGTGCTGTACGCGGAGCACGAGTTCAACGCCTCGACCTTCACCGCCCGCGTGATCGCCGGTACCGGTTCGGACATGTATTCGGCCCTCACCGGCGCGATCGGCGCGCTGCGCGGTCCCAAACACGGCGGCGCCAACGAGGTGGCGATGGAGATCATCGCGCGCTACCGCAACGCCGACGAGGCCGAGGCGGACATCCGCGCGCGCGTGGAACGCAAGGAAATCATCATCGGCTTCGGCCATCCGGTCTACACGGTGTCCGATCCGCGCAACGAGATCATCAAGGAGATCTCGCGCAAGCTCTGCACCGATGGCGGCAATCCGACCCTGTTCGAGGTCTCCGAGCGCATCGAGAAACTGATGGGGGATCTCAAGAAGATGTTCCCCAACCTCGACTGGTACTCGGCCAGCGCCTACCACATGATGGGCGTGCCGACCGCCATGTTCACGCCGCTGTTCGTCATCGCGCGCACTTCCGGCTGGAGCGCGCACGTGATCGAGCAGCGCCAGGACGGCAAGATCATCCGCCCGAGCGCGAATTACACCGGTCCGGAAGACCAGACCTACGTGCCGATCGAGAAGCGCTGAGGCGCCCGGCTGGAAGTCCCCTCCCACCGGGAGGGGCGCTTCAGCGGAAGGGGCTTGCGGCGGATGCGCGCATCCCTTGCATGAACTACTAGGGTGCGATGCGCCGAAAGCGCTGGCCCACGAGTGCACTTCCGCAACAAGCATGCGATGGCCGTGGATGGGCGCTGTCCACGGCCTGTCCACGGGGGCGCTGGCTACCATGGCCCGCCATCCCGAGAGAGCCTCCGCATGCGACATCCCGCCAAGCGTCCGTCGTGGTCCCTGCTTCCTGTCCTGGTCACGCTCGCGTTGGTGAGTACCGCCGCTTTGGCACAGGATTCCACTCCGGCCCTGGACCGCGCCAGCGTGCGGCTGGGTGGCTACTACGCCGGCGTGGACACGGACGTGAGGATCGCCGACCCGAGCGACACCCTCGGCGGCACCATCAATCTCGAGGACGACCTTGGCTTTGACAAGAACAAGGCCGTGCCGCGCGTGCGCGCCGACTTCCTGTTCGGCGAACACCAGGGCCTGGCGCTCGACTACTACAACATCGACCGCGCCAGCCACCAGGTACTCGCGCGCGACATCACCTATGACGGCGTGACCTACAGCGCCAACGCGGACGTCCGCGCCAAGCTCGATTTCAACTTCGGCAGCGTCGCCTGGCGCTGGTGGTTCGGACAAGGCAACGACGCCTATGGCATCGGCCTGGGCGCGGGCTGGTATCGGGTGAAGACCGCGCTGGCGGGCGATGGCGCCTACGACCTGGGGCAGGGCGGCGAGCAGGTGGTATCGGTCGCCACCACCAGCAACGACAGCGCCTGGGCGCCGATGCTGCAGCTCGGTTGGCGCCACATGTTCAACGACCAGCTGCGCATGTACCTGGACGCCTCGGGCGTGCGCAAGAACGGTGGCCGCATCAGCGGGCATATCTACAACGCCGCGCTGGGCGTGGAATGGTTGCCGTGGCGGAACCTCGGCTTCGGCGTCGAATACGGCTACAGCCAGATCAAGCTGCACTGGAACCGCAGTGCCTACGACGCCGACCTGGACATGACCCTGAGCGGACCGTCGGCATTCGCCAAGCTGCGCTGGTAACGGTAGGACCGCAACCGTTCCGGCTGCGGTCCTTAGCATTCATCCCAGCCGGGCCCTGCGACGCTGGGCGAGCCAGCCGCCGCCGCAGACCAGCGTGATCAGCAGGATGTCCAGTGCGTAGCCCTGCCAGGGGTGAGCATCGAACCAGCCGCGCAGCAGGTGGTCATGGGCGATCATGCGGCCAGCGGTCCAGGCGATCGCGCCCGCGCCCAGGTAGACGATGAACGAGAAGCGCTCGATGAGCTTCAGGATCAGCGTCGAGCCCCACACCACCAGCGGCACGCTGATCAGCAGGCCAAGCACGACCAGTCCCAGGTGGCCTTTCGACGCGCCGGCGATCGCCAGCACGTTATCCAGGCCCATCAATGCGTCGGCCACCACGATCGTGCGCAGCGCGGCCCAGAAGCTGTCGGCCGCGCTTACTTCGTGTCCGCTTTCCGCCTCGGGCTTGATCAGCTTCCAGGCGATCGGCAACAGCAGCACGCCGCCGGCCAGCATCAGGCCGGGCAACTTGAGCAGGTAGACGACGACCGCGGTCAACGCCACGCGTACGGCCACCGCGCCAAAGGTGCCCCAGAACACCGCTTTCCTCTGCAGCGCCTTGGGCAGGTTGCGCGCGGCCAGCGCGATCACGATCGCGTTGTCGCCGGCGAGCACCAGGTCGAGCAGCACGATGGCCAGGAGGCCGGAGACGAAATCGGTACCGCTGATATCCATGCAAAGCTCCCGCGCGTGACTCATGGCGATGACGGCGGACACGCGCACAGGCCCGTCGCCACCGCAAAAGTCTCGTTCGCGAAAGGCCTCGCCGGGGTGACCGGGACGCGAAGGCGTCCGTGATGACGATCACCGCACGGCACCGCGTGGGAAACCGCGGTGCCGGAACTACTCCCCTTTGGGTGTGCGGCGATTGTCGAGGTGGCGCCGGCGACGGTCAAGCACGGCATTGCCATGCAGGGGCGCACCTGTGCGCGATCGTCATTCCAGGCAGCCGAGCACGGGGTCCTCCTGCCGGGAATGGAGCAGCCATACGGTCGGCCGGATACAATGGCCGTTTTTCCTCCCGCGAGAAGCCCTCCATGAGCGCCCACGACATCCGTTCCGCCGTTCGCCCCGATCCCGACCAGCCGATGGTCGACATCGCCAACTACGTGGCCGACTACCGGATCGAGTCGAAGGAAGCCTACGACACCGCCCGGTACATGCTGCTCGATTCGCTGGGCACCGCGATGCTGGCGATGAAGTTCCCCGAGTGCGTCAAGCACCTTGGACCGCTGGTGCCGGGCGCCAACCTGCCGGGCGGCACGCGCGTGCCGGGCACCAGCCATGAGCTCGATCCGGTGCAGGGCGCCTTCGCCATCGGCACCCAGATCCGCTGGCTCGACTTCAACGACACCTGGCTGGCGGCCGAATGGGGCCATCCGTCGGACAACCTGGGCGCGATCCTGTCGGTGGCCGATTATCTCAGCCGCAAGGCCGAGCGCGAGGGCGGCCAGCCGTTCACCGTGCGCGACGTCCTCGGCTACGCCATCAAGGCCCATGAGATCCAGGGCTGCTACGCGCTCAAGAACAGCTTCAACCGCGTCGGCCAGGACCACGTGATCCTGGTGCGCCTGGCCTCCACCGCGGTCTCCACCGCGATGCTGGGCGGCTCCAAGGAGCAGATCACCACCGCCGTGTCGCACAGCTGGATCGACAACGGCGCGCTGCGCACCTACCGCCACGCGCCGAATACCGGGCCGCGCAAGAGCTGGGCCGCCGGCGACGCCTGCCGCCGCGCCGTGACCCACGCGATCAATGCGGTCTACCGCGGCGTCGTCGGGTACCCGTCGGCGCTCAGCGCCAAGACCTGGGGCTATTACGACGTCGCCTTCAAGGGCAATGCGTTCGAGTTCGAGCGGCCCTTCGGCAGCTACGTGATGGAGAACGTGCTGTTCAAGATCAGCTTTCCCGCCGAGTTCCACGCGCAGACCGCGGTGGAATGCGCCATGCAACTGCACGCGCAGGTGGCCGGCAAGCTCGACCAGATCGAGAAGATCGTGCTGGAGACGCAGGAAGCGGGCGTGCGCATCATCGACAAGACCGGTCCGCTGGCCAATTACGCCGACCGCGACCACTGCATCCAGTACATGGTGGCGGTGCCGCTCATCTTCGGCCGCCTGACCGCAGAGGACTACAACGACGACGTCGCGGCCGACCCGCGCATCGATGCGCTGCGCGACAAGATGGAAGTGCGTGAGAACCCGCAGTTCACGAAGGACTATTTCGATCCGGACAAGCGTTACATCGGCAACTCGGTGCAGGTGTTCTTCAAGGACGGTACGTCCACCGAGAAAGTCTCCATCGACTATCCGATCGGTCACCGCAAGCGTCGCGCAGAGGGCATCCCGGTATTGCTCAAGAAGTTCGAGGCGGCCCTGCGCGGTCACCTGCCGGCGCATCGTGTGAAGGCCATCCTGGAAGCCACTGCCGATCCGAAGGTGCTGGACGGCATGCCGATCCAGCGTTTCCTCGGGCTTTTCACGCTTTAACTACAATTAGCCGTACCCATGGCATTGGGCGGCAATGAAAACAGGCTAACGCCTGCAATGTCCCCGACGAGAAAACCCGGCCCAAGCGGCCGGGTTTTCTCGTATTCACGCCATTTCGACGCCATTCGGGCGGCAATGGAGATGGGGCTTTGCTGAACAAGGCCTCACCGGGGGACCTGCGCCGTTGTGAGAACGGCTTAACGGTTTTGCTACACTCGTGCCGCTTGCCCGTAGGGACTAAAAGCGAGGGGGCGGCTCAAGCTTCCGGAAGTCAAAGTGAGTTTGACGCGCGGTCCGTATGAGGTGAAACGGCTGCGAACACCAATAATTGAAGGAGACACCTGATGAAACGTAAGGGCTTGTATTTCCTTATTGCCTTGGCCCTGGGCGGCGTAGGTGCCGTTCACGCGCAGGACAATACCGCTGACGCCGCCGCCGATACCGCCCCGATGACCACCACGGGCGATTATGACGGCCGTTGGTATATCGCCCCGACCCTTGGCGGCTACTACAACGATTCCGGTCGCAACACCAACAGCCGCCAGTTCTATTACGGGCTCGGTGTTGGCCGTTTCATCGCTCCGAACGCCTCGATCGATCTGTTCATCGACCGCACCAACCGCGACCGCGATACCGCGGTGGGCGGCGGCAACTGGTCGAGCACCAACTATGGCGTGGCCGCGCGTTTCTACGGCGGCGATTGGAATGCCTGGCGTCCGTACGTGCTCGCCGGCGTGATGGGCAGCTACCACAAGAACGCGGCTGACCACGGCTTCTCGCCGGCTGCCGAGCTGGGCGTGGGCGTGTCCAAGAGCGTTGCCGAGAGTTCGGACATCCGCATCGAGACCGGTTACCGCTACGACTGGGACGACAAGAGCCAGCCGACGGAAGATGGCTACGGCGACTGGTTCCTGGGCTTCAGCATCGTGTCCCGCTTCGGCGAGCCGGCTGCAGCGCCGGAACAGGCTGCCCCGCCGCCGCCCCCGCCGGCCACCGACTGCTCGGCGCAGGACAGCGACAACGATGGCGTGAACGACTGCGAAGACAAGTGCCCGGCCACCGCCGCCGGCACGATCGTCGGTCCGGACGGTTGCCCGCAGAAGGTCGTCATCGACCTGCGCGGCGTCAACTTCAAGTTCGACCGCCCGTCGAAGGGCGAGACGGACATCAGCAAGGCGCTGGCCGAGCCGACCTCCGACTCGCTGGCCATCCTCGACCAGGCTGTCGACACCCTGCAGCGCTACCCGCAGGTGCACGTGACTGTTGCCGGCTACACCGACTCGGTCGGTACCGACGCCTACAACCAGTCGCTGTCGGAGCGTCGCGCGAAAATCGTGTACGACTACCTGACCTCGCACGGCATCGACGCCAGCCGCCTGGAAGGCCCGATCGGCCACGGCGAGGCCGACCCGATCGATTCGAACGACACCAACGATGGCCGCGCGCGCAACCGCCGCACGGAGCTGCAGGTCCAGCAGTAAGCGGAGCTGCCATGCAACAGGAAAAGCCCGGCGCAAGCCGGGCTTTTTTTTTTGATTCTTCATCGAAATGGGGAAGCGCGGTCATCTCCACGCATCCACGCATCCACGCATCCGCGCGCCGCAACCACTCACCTGCAGGAGCGCACTTGGGCGCGACCGCATGCCACCTGCAAGCACATGGAAGCGCCCAACGGTGCCCTTGGAAGATGCGAGTCCAGGCCGGGCAGGTGTCGGCTCGCATTGCGGCTGCAGCAACAAGGAAGCCGGAAGGTATGCCCAAGCCCGCCCTATGGGCGCATCATTCGCGCCGGCTGAAACGGTAATGGCCGACCAGCCATTCGTTTCCGTCGTCGTAACCGAACAATTCTGCGCAAGCCATCCAGAACATCCGCCAGCGCTGGTGCCACAACGGGGCGGCGGGCTTGCCGTAAACCTCGCCAAGCACACGCAGCACCTGCCCGCGGTTTGCATCCTGGCGTTCCAGCCAGGCGTTGGCGGTGCGCTGGTAATGGGTGCCGGGCAGACGCCATTGGTGCTCGATGGCGAGGTGCTGCTGGAAATGCAGGAAGGTATCGGCCGCCGGCATCAGTCCACCGGTAAAGAAGTGCCGACCCATCCAGTTGTCGCTACCCGCCGTCTCGAACGGATACATCAGTTCGCGATGGCAGAAGATGTGCACGAACAGCTTGCCGTCAGGCCGCAGCCATCGCGCGATCTGCTCGAACAGCCGCTGGTAGTTGCGCACGTGCTCGAACATCTCCACGGACACGACGCGGTCGAAGGCCGCCCCTTGCAGCGCCAGGCGGTTGACGTCGCAGGTGACCACCGTGACGTTGGTCAGCCCCCGCTCACGGCAGCGCGCCTCGATGTGCTCGCGCTGCAGGCGCGAGTTAGAGACGGCGGTAATGCGCGCGGCAGGATAGCGTTCGGCCATCCACAACGTCAGCGAGCCCCAACCGCAGCCCAGCTCCAGGATGTCCTGGCCGTCGGCCAGCTGCGCGCGGCGCCCGTACAGCCCGAGCATCGCTTCTTCGGCCTGGTCCAGGTTCTCGGTGCCGAGCGGGTAATAGCAACTGGAGTACTTCAGCCGCTTGCCCAGGCAGAGCTGGAAGAAGGGCGGGGGCAATTCGTAGTGCTGCGCGTTGGCCGCGTCGGTGTGCAGTGCCAGCGGGCTGTGGCGCAGCTCATCCAGCAGGGCGCGGAAGCGCTCCCAGCTGGCCTCCGCGCCGCCCTGGCGCTCCTCACGCAATCGCTGGGTGCACAGGCGGCGGATGCCCCATCGCAGCAGGGCATCGGGAACCAGCCCGCGCTCGGCGAGCTGGATCAGGCCGCGCTCGGGGACGGCGGCGGTAGGCGCGTCGAGCACGAGACTATCGGTCATGGCGGGGATCCTCGGGAAACCACGGAAAGAACGGGCTGGTGCGGCGCTGGTAGTCGCGGTAGTCATCACCGCGGCTGCGCAGGGCCTGCGCTTCGGTGAAGGGGATGCCGGTGATCCAGTACAGCGACACCAGCATCAATACGGGACCCAGCAGCGCCAGCCACCAGAGCGTCGAGCCGACCGCGAGCAACAGGTAGGCGAACCAGTGCAGCCACTCGAAGAAATAGTTTGGATGCCGCGAGTAGCGCCACAGGCCCTCCCGGCAGGTGAGGCCGTGGTGGGCAGGATCGGCGCGGAAGCGCGCCAATTGGCGATCGGCGAGGCTTTCGCCGCCGATGGCGAGGAGCCACACGGCGATACCCAAGTTGTCCCAGCCCGACCAGGGGGCGCGATTGGCCGCCGCCGCCAGCAACGGCAACGAGAACAGCGCGGCCAGCCAGGCCTGCGCCTGGAAGAACAGGAAGAACTTCACCTGGTTGTCGTGCCAGTGCCTGCGCAGATGGCGATAGCGGCCATCCTCCGCTTCACCAAGGATGCGCAGGCCCAGATGCAGCCCCAGACGGGCGGCCCACAGGCTGCCGAGCAGCGCCGCGGCGAGGCGGCGGTCGGGCAGTCCTTCGCCCAACGCAGCGTAATAGAGCGCGCTGCCGCCCAGGCCGGCCGTCCAGATCGCATCGACGACACCCGCGTTGCGCGTTCGCCACTGCACCACCCAACCCAGCGTCATCGCGAGGGCGCTTGCCGCCCAGACCCAAGCGGGCTGATACCAGAGTTCAGCCATGGACATGCGTTGCCGTCCGCGGGTGCGCCTGATGTTCGATGGCCATGGCCAGGCGCAGCAGCAGGGGAAGTACGACCGCCCAGCCGAGGGCAAGCGCCCCGATCGCGACCACGACCCCCTGCGGGAATCCGACCGCCTGCCAGCTGCGGGCTGCTGCAACGTATGCCAGTGGCGCTCCGGCGGCGCCGAATGCCATCGCCAGCAGCCAGCGTCCCTGCAGGAATCGCAGGCTGTGCCGCAACGTCAGGGCGAACGCGGCCCACAGGGTGATGATCCACGCCGGGGCGGCGTATCCCGACGGGAACGGCGACGCATAGTCGATCGTCCCGGTGGCCGCGTAGAGCGAATCGAGCACCGTTCCGGCGCCCGCGGCGGCAAGCAGCAGCCATGCATCCAGCCGTCCGTCGCGGCGGTGCAGATGGATCGCCGCGAACGGCAGGAGCGCCAGCGGACCCAGCCAGGCCCGGTCGTGCGTGGCGCCCCAGACGGTGGCCAGCCACACAAGCTGGTAACCGACGGCGTTGAACCAGATGTTCATCGCAGGCCCAGGTCCGGCAGGTAGGAGTCGCGCCGGCAACCGGGTCGGGTCAGCAGCATCTGCACATCGCCGATGGAACGCTCGCGGAAACCGCCCTCGCAATAGGCGAGGTAGAACTCCCACATGCGGATGAAACGCGCGTCGTAGCCGGCCGCCAGCACGTCGGCGCGGCGAGCCATGAAGCGTTCGCGCCACGCCTTCAGCGTGAGGGCGTAGCTTGGGCCGATGTCCTCCAGGTGGAACAGGCGCAAGTCGCTCGAGCGGCGCGCGGCCTCCAGCATCGCGCTCACCGCCGGGATGAAACTGCCCGGGAAGACGTAGCGCTTGATGTAATCGACCGACTTCAGCGCCTGCTCGTAGCGGTGGTCCTCGATGGTGATTGCCTGGATGAGCGCCAGGCCGTCGTCTTCCAGCAGACGCGTGATGGCGGCGAAGTAGGCCGGCATGTACGCCGCGCCGATCGCCTCGATCATCTCGATCGAGACGAGCTTGTCGTACTTGCCGGTGAGGTCCCGGTAGTCCTTGAGCAGCACGGTGACCCGGTCATCGAGCCCGGCGGCGTGTACGCGCTGGCGCGCCAGGTCGAACTGCTCCTGCGAGATGGTCGTGGTGGTGACGCGGCAGCCATGTTGCGCGGCCGCATGGACCGCGAGGCCGCCCCACCCGGTGCCGATCTCCAGCAGGTGGTCGTCGGGGCCGAGCGCGAGCTTCTGGCAGATGCGCTCCAGCTTGCGGCGCGATGCCGATTCGAGCGATTCGTCCGGCCGGGCGAAGATTGCCGAGGAGTACATGAGATCCTCGGAGAGGAACAGGCCGAACAGCTTGTTGCCCAGGTCGTAGTGCGCGGCGATGTTGCGCCGGCTGCCGTTCTTCGTGTTGCGGTTGAGCGCGTGCCACGCCTTCAGCGCCAACCCGCCAAGCCGCGCCAGCCCGCGCTCCATGCCGTCGAGCAGATCGCGGTTGCGCACCATGATGCGGACCAGCGCCACCGGATCGTCGCATCGCCACAGGCCCTCGATGTAGGCCTCGCCCGCGCCGACGCTGCCGTTGGCCGCGACCAGGCGATAGAAGCGCGGATCGTCGACGTGCAGTTGCACCCGCAGCGGCGATTTGCCTTCGACCGGGGAGCCCAGTTCGACGCGGCCGAGCGCATCGGCGAGCACGAGCTGGCAGCCGCGCAGTCGCGCCATCTGCGCGAGCAGGCGGGAGCGCAAGACGCGGTCGAGTGCGCCGTAAGTCCCGGTCGGCACCCGCTCCGCTTCCGTTGCCTCGGTCGGCAGGTCGGCAGAGCGGAGCGCCGGGTCGATGGTGCCGGCGGCAGCGCGCTCGTCGGATGGACGCAGTTCCAGATCCATGTCAGGTCCCGTGGTGGCGTGGATGGTCGTAAACCGGATTGCGCTTGAGCCAGAGCCTGAGCGCCTCCCAGTGGATGGCGGCGACGACCTTCAGGGTCATCAGCGGGAAGCGCCACAGCACGCGGGCCAGCTGCGTGCCGTCGAAGGGGCGGCGCTGAAGCACGAGCGTGGCGTCGAAGTCGCGAGCGCCGCTGTGCAGCACGTTCATGTGCACGCGCAAAGCTTGATCCGGCTCGGAGAAACGCCAGTCGTAGGCGCGCTCCATCGGCATGAACGGCGATACGTGGAAGATCTTGTCGAAACGCCAGGCGTGCACGGTGCCATGATGTTCGCCCTCGTCCAGCGGAAGCACGTAGGCATGGCGCTCCTTCCAGGGCGTGTTTGTGATTTCGGCGAGGATGGCTTCGAGCGTGCGACCGTCCGCGCCGTAGCAGTAGTAGAAGCTGACCGGGTTGAAGCAGTGTCCGGCGTAGCACAGGTGGGTGAGCAGGCGGATCGGTCCCTCGGGACGATGTCCGGTGTGCTCTGCCACGCGGCGCCGAACCGCCTCGTCGAGCGAAAGATCGGTGGGTCCGAGGTAATCGCTGCGGCGGAACTGGGCCACGTTGGCGCGACCGTACGACCACAACCAACGACCCTCGAACAACCGGGGCAATTCGGTCAAATCCAGGTAGAGCATTGCGATGCGGTAACGGAACGCGTGCGGCCGCGGCGCGAAGCGGCGGTGGCGCACCCATCCTTCGTAGACCGCGCTGGCGAGCGGTGCGTCCATCACCAGTGCACTCCAAGCGCTTCGGCCACGGCGACCGCGCTGCGCATGCCGTCTTCGTGGAAGCCCCAACCCCAGTACGCGCCCGCGTACCAGAGCCGGTCGACACCCTGGATCTCGGCTTTGCGCCGCTGGGCGGCGACCGAGGCATGGGTGTACTCCGGGTGCGCGTAAGTGAGCCGGCGCAGGATCTTCGCCGGGTCGATCCGGTCGGTGCAGTTGAGCGACACGCAGAAGGTTTCCGGTGCCTGGAGCGACTGCAGCAGGTTCATGCAGTAGGTGACCGTGCAGGCATCGTCCCTGCCGCCTGGCACCAGCGCGTTCCAGGCCGACCATGCGCTGCGCCGGCGCGGCAGCAGGCGCGTGTCGGTGTGCAGTACCGTATCGTTGGACCGGTAGGTGATTGCACCGAGCACCTCGCGTTCGGCCGCGCTCGGCTGGGCCAGCAAAGCCAGTGCCTGGTCGCTGTGGCAGGCCAGCACGGCCTGGTCGAAGCGTTCGGATCCGGCCACGCTCTGCACCTCTACGCCGCCGACCGCCGGCCGGTGCACGGCCAGCACCGGGCAGGCGATCCGCTCGCGCACCCGCCAGCGCATGCGCAGCGCGTCGACGTAGCGGCGGGAGCCGCCACTGACCACCCGCCATTGCGGCCGGCCTTCCACTTGCAGCATGTGGTGGTTGGCCATGAAGGCGACCAGGTACTTGGCGGGGAAGGCGAGGATCTGCCGCGAGGGCGAGGACCACAACGCCGAGGCCATCGGCACCAGGTGGTCGTTGCGGAACATCGCGCCATAGCCTTGCCCGGCCAGGTAGTCGCCGAGCGTCGGGCCTTCGCCTGCCTGGTCGAGCAAGGCAGGTGCCTCGCGGTAAAAGCGGAAGATGTCGCGCACCATGGCGAGGAAGCGGGGCGAGACCAGGTTGCGACGCTGACAGAAAAGGCTGCGCAACGAGGCGGCGCCGTATTCAAGACCGCTGCGCTCGTTGCGCACGGCGAAGCTCATCGCGGTCGGTTGCGTGAGCACGTCCAGCTCCTCGAGCAGGCGGCTGAGCAACGGGTAGTGCTGCCGGTTGAAGACGATGAAACCCGTATCCACCGCGTAGCGGCGCCCGCCCAGCGGTACGTCATGCGTGTGCGTGTGGCCGCCGATATAGGCGTTGGCCTCGTAAAGCGTGACCTCGTGCTGGCGCGAGAGCAGCCATGCGCTGGCCATCCCGGCGATGCCTGACCCGATGACCGCGATACGCATGGTCAGTCCCCGCGGCGCTTGAGGCCGGCCGGGACCGCCTTCAGTTGGCTCACCAACCCGACGAGGGCAAGCAACCGCAGCAGGTAGAAGGTCAGGTCCACCTCCCACCAGCGGAAGCCCTGCCGCGCGGAGCCGGGAAAGAAGTGATGGTTGTTGTGCCAACCTTCGCCAAAGGTAAGCAGTGCCAGCAGCCAGTTGTTGCGGCTGTTGTCGCGCGTGACGAAACGCCGGCTGCCGAAGCGGTGCGCCAGCGAGTTGATCGTCACGGTGACGTGGAAAAGCACGATGGTCGACACGAAGAAGCCCCACACCAGCAACTGCGGGCCGTCAGTTCCCAGCTCCGGGCGCGTCGTGCGCAGCCGGTCCCCGAGCAGGAACAGGCCCACCGCCAACGCTACCGGTACCAGCAGGTCGAAGCGGTCGAGCAACCGCAGTTCGGGGAAGCGCGCCAGGTCCGGGATCACTTTCCAGTCGGTGCGGAAGCCGTTGCGGCTCAGGAACCAACCGACGTGGCTGCGGAAGAAACCGTGCTGCACCGGTGAGTGCACGTCCGCCGGGGTATCGGCGTGGCGATGATGGTTGCGGTGGTGCGCGGCCCACCACAGCGGCCCGCGCTGGACGGCGCTGGCGCCGATCACCGCAAACACGAACTGCACCAGACGCGGGGCACGGAAGGCATGGTGCGAGAAATAGCGGTGGTAGAACGCAGTGACCGCGAACATCCTGAGCGCGTAGAGGCCCACCGCCACCCAGAACGCGAACCACGAGAAGCCCACCCAGAGCACGCCGATGCAAGCCACGTGCATGCCGATGAACGGCAGCACGCGAGCCCAGTCGATGCGGTCGTCGCCGGAGGTCTCGACGGCACTGGTGTCGAACCAGCGAAGCACGCCGGTAGCCAGGCGTCGGGTAAATCCGGGTACGGCAGCTTGAGCGGTTTCGTTCATGGGTGGCCCTGTCGATGCGTCTTGCCCATGTGAATACGGACGAACCGCACGGGCAGATGCACCACCAGGCTTGCCGCGGTTCCTGCGCGGTCGATACGCTTCGCCGATGCCAACTACGCGCCGCCCCTCGACTACATCGGTCTCTACCGGTCCCCGCTACGGGTTGGCGCGGGTCTTGTCCAAGCGTGGCGTGTGTTCGCGCAGCCAAGCCGAGCAGTGGGTGCGCGCGGGAAGGGTGGCGATGGGTGGTCGCGTGGTGCGCGATCCGGAATACCCGACCGCGCCGGGGCAGGGCGGCATTACCGTCGATGGCCAGCCGATCGGCGAGGCGGCGCCGGTCTACGTGATGTTCAACAAGCCGCGCGGGTTGGTCGTCAGTGCGGCGGACGAGCGTGGGCGAACTACTGTCTACGACGCGCTGGCTGCGGCGGGACTGCCCTGGCTCGGACCGGTCGGACGGCTGGACAAGGCCAGCGAAGGCCTGCTTTTGCTGAGCAACGACACGGTGTGGGCGGCCGGCATTACCGATCCGGCCACGCACCGCGAGAAGACCTATCACGTGCAGGTCGACTGCGTGCCCGACGCGGCGCTGCTGACTCGCTTGGGTGAGGGCGTGATCGACCAGGGCGAGCGGCTTGTCGCTCGGCGGGTCGACCTGCTGCGCACGGGCGAGAAGAACGCATGGCTTCATGTCGTGCTGGACGAGGGGCGCAACCGGCACATCCGGCGCCTGCTGGCGGCCCACGGCATCGGCGTGCTGCGGTTGGTGCGCGTGGCGATCGGCAACCTTGCTCTGGGCGAGCTGCCCAAGGGCCAGTGGCGCCATCTTTCAGCCGAGGAAGTCCGGGCGCTGCGGCTCGCTTGAGCCGTCTCCCATTTCAAGGAGAGGGCTACCCCTCCCAAAGGAGGGAGGGAGTCACAAGCTCAGATCACGCCCAGCTGCTTGCCGATCTTGGTGAATGCCGCGATCGCCCGGTCCAGGTGCTCGCGTGTGTGCGCCGCGCTCATCTGCGTGCGGATGCGGGCCTGGCCTTGCGGCACCACCGGGTAGAAGAAGCCGGTGACGTAGATGCCTTCCTCCAGCAGCGCCGCGGCCATCGCCTGCGCCTTGGGCGCGTCGTAGATCATGACCGGAACGATCGGATGCACGCCCGGCTTGATGTCGAAGCCAGCATCGGTCATCGCCTTGCGGAAGTAGGCCGTGTTCTCCTGCACGCGCGTGCGCAGCTCGCCGGCCGAAACCAGCATGTCGAACACCTTGATCGCGGCGGCGACCACGTGCGGTGGCAGCGAGTTGGAGAACAAATAGGGCCGCGAGCGCTGGCGCAGCAGTTCGATCACTTCCTTCGGTCCGGTGGTGAAACCGCCCAGCGCGCCGCCGAGTGCCTTGCCCAGCGTGCCGGTGAAGATGTCGATCCTGTCCATCACGCCGTGCACCTCGGCCGAACCACGGCCGGTGGCGCCCAGGAAACCGGTGGCATGGCATTCGTCGATGTGCACCATCGCACCGTACTTCTCGGCCAGGGCGGTGATCTTGTCCAGCGGCGCGATGAATCCATCCATCGAGAACGACCCGTCGGAAGTGATCAGCTTGGTGCGCGCGCCGGCGGCGTCGGCCGCCTGCAACTGCTGCTCCAGGTCGGCCATGTCGCTGTTGGCATAGCGGAAGCGCTTGGCCTTGCACAGGCGGATGCCGTCGATGATCGAGGCATGGTTGAGCGCGTCGGAGATGATCGCGTCCTCCTCGCCCAGCAGAGGCTCGTACAGGCCCCCGTTGGCGTCGAAGCAGGCGGCGTAGAGGATGGTGTCCTCGGTACCGAAGAACTCGGCGATCTTCGCCTCCAACTGCTTGTGCAGGTCCTGCGTGCCGCAGATGAAGCGAACCGAGGCCATGCCGAAACCGTGTGTGTCCAGCGCTTCCTTGGCGGCGGCGATCACGTCCGGGTGGTCGGCCAGCCCGAGGTAATTGTTGGCGCAGAAGTTGAGCACCTTGCGGCCGTTGGCCAGCGTGATCTCCGAGGACTGCGGCGACACGATGATGCGCTCGCCCTTGAACAGGCCCTGGTCACGGATGGAGTCCAGCTCGGCGGCGTAGCGGTCACGGGCGGTGTAGGTCACGAGTGGTCTCCGATCTGAGGTGGGTGGCCCGTGGCTTGCGAAGCCGCTCGGCCGTCATTCCCGCGAACGCGGGAAATGACATGGTGAAGGGGAGGGCGCGGCCGGCGCCGGCGTTGCCACCTGTGCCGGTGCCTGCGTCAACGCTGACGACCACTTTGTGGTGGCCGACGCGCCGGTTAGGTCCAGCTGCAAACCACCTTGCCGCAGGTGCCCGCGTCCATCAGGTCGAAACCCCGCTGGAAATCGTCGATGGCGATCTGGTGGGTCAGCACCTTCTGGAGCGGGAAGCCGGTCAGCACCATCTGCGTCATCTTGTACCAGGTCTCGTACATGCGACGGCCATAGATGCCCTGCAGGGTCAGGCCCTTGAAGATCACCTTGTCCCAGTCGATGCCGGCGCCCTTGGGCTGGATGCCGAGCAGGGCGATCTTGCCGCCGTGGTACATCACGTCGAGCATGTCGTTGAAGGCGCGCGGGTTGCCGCTCATTTCCAGGCCCACGTCGAAGCCTTCCATATGCAGGTCCTTGACCACCTCGCGCAGCGACTGGTTGGCCACGTTGACGACGCGGGTGGCGCCCATGTCGGCGGCGAGCTTCAGACGGTAGTCGTTGACGTCGGTGACTACGACGTTGCGCGCGCCCACGTGCTTGGCGATGCCCGCGGCGATGATGCCGATCGGGCCGGCGCCGGTGATCAGCACGTCCTCGCCGATCAGGTCGAATTCCAGCGCGCAGTGTGCGGCGTTGCCGTAGGGGTCGAAGAAGGCGGCCAGTTCGCTCGGGATCTGGTCGGGGATCGGCCACAGATTCGACGCCGGTACCGCCACGAATTCGGCGAAGGCGCCGTTGCGATTGACGCCGATGCCCACGGTATTGGGACACAGGTGCTGGCGTCCGGCGCGGCAGTTGCGGCAATGCCCGCAGACGATATGGCCTTCAGCCGAGACGCGGTCGCCCACCTTGTAGCCGGTCACGGCACTGCCGAGCTCGGCGATACGGCCGACGAACTCGTGTCCGATGGTCAGGCCCTGGGGAATCGTGCGCTGGGACCATTCGTCCCACTTGTAGATGTGCAGATCGGTGCCGCAGATGGCGGTCTTCTCGACCTTGATCAGCACCTCGTTGGGGCCGATCAGGGGAACCGGCACCTCTTCCATCCAGATGCCCTGTTCGGGCTTGCGCTTGACCAGGGCTTTCATCGTCTGCGGCATGGGACCACCATCGTCTGGCCCGCAAAGGCGGGCGGGGAAGCTGACGATTATAGGGCCTCGCCGCGGGGTAGGGCCGCGCCGCAGGGGAGGCCGAGCCTCAGCCGATGGCGTGCCAGGCGATCGAGAAGACGAAGCTGATGAGGATGCACACCGTCAGCCAGAAACCGAAGTTGTCCTTGTCCCACACCGGCTTGCGAGCCACCGGAGGCTTTCCATGCGGCTGACGCGACGGAGCCGGTTGGGTCGCCGGGCGGACGCGCGGCAGGGACGTGGCGGCGGCTGGCCGCAGCATCACGACTGCCCCGTGACCACCGTCCTGGTCGTGTTCCGCGTCGATCGAGTGCACCATCGCGTGAATTCTATGTGGTCGCCTGCCAGCATGGTGCGCCCGCGGTCGTTCATAGGCAAGTCACAAAGGGTCGCACGTGGCCTGCGAATGTGACCGGCGTCACTAACTGGCCGCAGTCGGTCCCTCTGACTGTCAGGCGCCCGTGCCGCCTACAATGGCCGGAATGCCGGCCGATGCGCGCCCCCTTGCCGTATTTCTCATGGGCCCCACCGCCTCGGGCAAGACCGCGCTCGCCTGTGCGTTGCGCGAACGCTTTGCCCTCGAGCTGGTAAGCGTGGATTCGGCCCTGGTCTACCGCGGACTGGATATCGGCGCAGCCAAGCCAGATGCGGCCACGCTGGCGCTGCATCCGCACGCGCTACTGGACCTGCGCGATCCGTCCGAACCGTATTCCGCTGCCGATTTCCGGGCCGATGCGCTGGCCGCCATGGCGCGTATCCATGCGCAAGGGCGGGTCCCGCTTCTGGTGGGCGGCACCGGGCTGTATTTCCGTGCGCTGCAGCGCGGTCTTTCAGCGCTGCCCGACGCGGCGCCCGCGATCCGCGCGCGGTTGGCCGACGAAGCGGCGGCGCACGGCTGGCCCGCGCTGCACGCGCGGCTGGCCGGGTGCGATCCGACCGCCGCCAGTCGCATCGGTCCCAACGATGCCCAGCGGCTGCAGCGCGCGCTGGAGGTCATCGAGCTGACGGGACGGCCGCTCTCCGAGCAGCAGACCGGAGGCAGCGGCGAGCGCTTTCCCTGGCGCGTGCTCAAGCTGGCGCTGCTGCCGGCCGACCGAGGCGAGCTGCACGCCCGCATCGCGCGGCGTTTCGACGCGATGCTGGCGGCCGGCTTCCTCGACGAGGTGCGCGGCTTGCGTGACCGCGGAGACCTCGCCCCGGACCTGCCGGCGCTGCGCGCCGTCGGATATCGCCAGGCGTGGGAGCACCTGGATGGCGCCATCGATGCGACCCTCTTTCGCGACAAAGGCATCTTTGCCACCCGGCAGCTGGCCAAGCGGCAGATGACCTGGCTGCGCGCGGAGCTTGATGCGCGGACGCTCGATCCAGATCGGGCCGGTCTGCTCGATCGTGCAAGCGGCGCCCTGGAACTGTTCCTGTAGTGCCCGCTGCGGAAGCGCATCCTGCAAGCGCCCAGTGGTGGGCGATGTCTCAACGCCGCTGCTTATTCGGAGCAAAAGCCCCGCCCACAGGTGGGCTCCAGCGTCGAAGCGGCGTTCCCGCGACGCATGTCGTGGTTCCCGCGCTTCCGCCCATCATTTAAAAGCGGTTAATATCCCTTCGACTTGGGCCGGCGCGTCATGCGCGCGTTTTTTCTCCGGCCCGCGCAGGTTCGCGAGGGGGTACAACAACATGTCCAAAGGGCAGTCATTGCAGGATCCGTTTCTCAACGCACTTCGCCGTGAGCGCGTTCCGGTGGCCATCTATCTCGTCAACGGCATCAAGCTGCAGGGCACGATCGAGTCGTTCGACCAGTTCGTGGTGCTGCTGCGCAACCAGGTGAGCCAGATGGTCTACAAGCACGCCATCTCCACCGTCGTGCCCAGCCGCAACGTGCGCATGGGCAATGGCCATGAAGGCCATGTCGATGCCCACGCGCCCGCCGAGGGCGAAGACTGATTTCACGGATGGTTTGACGTGCCGCAGGCGGGCCGCCCGGTCCGCCGGCGGCCGTCGCCCGTAGGGGCTTGCCGTCGACCGCCTGCCGATGGGCATACAATGCCGATCCCATGCCACCGGCACGCTGCCGGCGGCGCGAATCCGTTCCCCCAGGCCACGCCAACCCAGTGTTCGATAGACAGAAGAAGGGCGAGCGCGCCGTACTGGTGCTGCCGCACTCCCGCGGCGAGGGCGACACCGCCCGCCGCGGGGAAGAATTCGCCGAGCTCGTGCGTTCGGCCGGCGCCGAAGTGCTCGCCAGTGTTTCCGCGCGCGTGGAAGACCCCAATCCCCGCTATTACATCGGCACCGGCAAGGCTGAGGAGGTGGCCGAGGCCGTGCGCGCCACCGAAGCCGACGTGGTGCTGATCGACCACCTGCTCACGCCGGTGCAGGAACGCAACCTGGAAAAGCTGCTCGCCGTGCGCGTGGTCGACCGCGCCGGACTGATCCTGGACATCTTCGCCCAGCGCGCCCGCTCGCACGAAGGCAAGCTGGAAGTGGAGCTGGCGCAGCTCAAGCACCTTGCCACGCGCCTGGTACGCGGCTGGACCCATCTGGAGCGCCAGCGCGGCGGCGCCATCGGGCTGCGCGGTCCCGGCGAAACCCAGCTGGAAACCGACCGCCGCCTGCTCGGCGAACGGGTCAAGATGCTCACCCGGCGCCTCGAGAAAGTGCAGGTACAGCGCACGCAGCAGCGCCGTGCGCGCTTGCGCAATACGGTGCCGCGGGTCGCGCTGGTGGGCTACACCAACGCAGGCAAGTCCACGCTTTTCAATGCGCTGACCGAAGGCGAGGTGTTTGCCGCGAACCTGCTGTTCGCCACGCTCGATCCGACAGTGCACAAGATCGAGGACCTCTCCTGCGGCCCGGCCGTGCTGGCCGATACCGTGGGCTTCATCCGCGAGCTGCCACACGACCTGGTCGCCGCCTTCCGCGCGACCCTGGCCGAGGCGCGCGACGCCGACCTGCTGCTGCACGTCAGCGACGCCGCCGACGACGAACGCGTGCGGCTGCACCGCGTGGTCGATGGCGTGCTGGAGGAGATCGGCGCTGGCGACGTGCCGCAACTGCACGTCATGAACAAGATCGACATGCTGCGCGAAGGCGAGGACGAGCCGCGCGCCGGCACCGAACCACGCATCGTGCGCGATGGCGAGGGGCGGCCGACGCAGGTCTGGCTGTCGGCCCACACCGGCGAGGGGCTGGACCTGCTGCGCCAGGCGCTGGGCGAACTGCTCGGCGGCGAACGTGTGCAGACCGAACTGCAGCTGCCGCTTTCCGCCGGCCGTCTGCACGCGCGCCTGCGTGCGGCCGGCGCCATTGCCGGTGAGTCGGTCGACGAACACGGCTGGCGCCTGCAGATCGATGCGCCGCGGAGCGTGATCGCGCCGCTGGGTGGCGGCCATCCGCAGGACGCGGCGTTGCTGCGGAGCGTGCTCGGCTCGCCGGACGGCCTGTAGGCCGATCCATTCCCAGGCAACCCTTTCCTTGAAGGGAAGGGCTTCGCTCCTGGCTTGCTCTATCACACGGGAGTGGCTGGGATGGGAATGGGTCTTGCGCCTGGACCCGACAGGCGCCCAGGCCATCCCCCAGCCAGGCCACGCCCGAATTCACCTCTGCTAGACTAAGCGGCGTTTGTGCGGCGTTTTTCCCGCCCGCACCGAGATCGATCGCGGCGCGCCGCGGTTCACCCATCCCCGACCTCGACGCCGCGTTCCATGACCCTCATCCCGCATTACACCCACCGGCTCGTCCCGCCGGCCTGCCCCTTGTCCCAAGGAGACTGACATGGCCTGGAACGAACCCGGCAACGGCCAACGCGATCCCTGGAACAGCAAGCGTCCCGGCGGCAACGGCCACGGCCTGGATGACGCCCTGCGCCGCCTGCGCGCGCGCCTGGGCAAGCACGGCGGCCCCAGCGGCATCATCACCATCGTGCTGGCACTGGTGCTGGCCTGGCTGCTGCTGAGCAGCTACACCATCGTCGACGCGCGCCAGGCCGGCGTGGTACTGCGCTTTGGTCAGTACAGCCGCACGCTGCCGCCGGGCTTCCATTTCAAGCTGCCGCAGCCGGTCGAGACCGTCACCAAGGTCGAGACCACCCGCGTGCGCTCGCTGCAGGACAGCGTGCGCATGCTGACCCGCGACGAGAACATCATCACCATCGATTTCACCGTGCAGTACCAGGTGTCCGATGCACGTGCCTATCTGTTTGCAGTGGACGACGTGGAAGACACCATCGCCGCCTCCTCCGAGGCCGCGGTGCGCTCGGTGATCGGCCGCAGCGACATGGATACGATTCTCTCCGGCGAAGGCGCCGCGCTGGTCAGCGAGGCCGGCCAGGCCCTCCAGAAGACGCTGGACAGCTACCACTGCGGCCTGCAGGTGACCGCCGTGAGCTTCCAGAACGTCTCGCCGCCGGCCGAGGTGAAGGACGCCTTCGACGACGTCAACAAGGCGCGCGAGGACAAGCAGAGCATCGAGAACAATGCGCTGGCCTACGCCAACAAGGTCGTGCCGGTCGCGCGCGGCGACGCTTCGCGCATCGCCGCGGAGGCTGCCGGCTACAAGGCCGAGCGTATCGCCCGCGCAAACGGCGACGCCGCGCGTTTCGATCTGCTGCTCAAGGAATACAAGGCGGCGCCGGAAGTCACCCGCAAGCGCCTGTGGCTGGAGACGATGGAGCAGGTGATGGCCGGCAACCGCAAGGTCATCGACGCCTCCAACGGCCGCACCATCATCAACCTGCCGCCGGCCACCCCGGCGAGCCCGCCGGCCGCGGCCGCCGTGACCACCGATGACGCCAGCGACAAGGGGAACCAGCCATGAAGATCGTCTGGACCGTGATCGTGGTGCTGCTGGTGCTGCTGGGCCTCAACAGCGCGTTCGTGGTGCGTGAAGGTCAGAGCGCGCTGCTGCTGCAGTTCGGCCGCATCGTGCAGACCGACTACACGCCCGGGCTGCACTTCAAGGCACCGGTGATCCAGCAGGTCATGCGTTTCGACAGCCGCATCCAGGGTCTGGACGCGCCACCGGAGCGTTACTTCACCTCCGAGAAGAAGAGCGTCAACGTCGACTTCTACGTGAAGTGGCGCATCGCCGACAACGCCGCCTACTACCGCGCCACCAGCGGTGACGCCAACCAGGCGGCACAACGGCTGAGCCCGGTGGTGAAGGATGCGCTGCGCTTCGAGTTCAATTCGCGCAGCCTGCAGGACCTGATCGCCGGCGGCCGCAAGGACATCACCGAGCGCGTGCGCAAGCAGACCGACGCCGCCGCCCGCAAGAATCTCGGCATCGCCGTGGTCGACGTGCGCATCAAGCGCATCGACCTGCCCGAGGAGGTCAGCGAATCGGTCTACAAGCGCATGCGCGCCGAGCGCCTGCAACTGGCCAACGAGCTGCGCTACACCGGCCAGGAACAAGCCGAAAAGATCCGCGCCGATGCCGACCGCCAGGGCCAGGTGCTGCGCGCCGACGCCGATCGGGACGCCGCAACCGTGCGCGGCCAGGGCGACGCCCAGGCAGCCGCCATCTATGCGGGCGCCTACGGCCAGGATCCGGAGTTCTTCGCGTTCTATCGAAGCCTGTCGGCGTACAAGACCGGTTTCGCCGATGGCCACGGCACCCTGGTGCTCAAGCCGGACTCGGAACTGCTGCGTTATTTCGAGGACAGCGCCAAGCGCTGAAGCCATGCCGCACGAATTGTCCGTCGCACTTTGCCTGGTGCTGGTGATCGAAGGCCTGATGCTGTTCGCCGCCCCGGCCCACTGGCAGTCGATGGTGCGCCAGGCGCTGGAACTGCAGCCGCGCACGCTGCGCGTGTTCGGCGCGGTGGCAGTGATCGCGGGGCTGGCCGTCCTGCAGCTGGTGCGCTGAAGCTTTCCTGTTTCCCACACTCACGGCTCCCGAAGGGAGCACCCAACGAGCGAGAACTTTCATGGGCAAGTCAGTCGTCATCCTTGGAGCCCAGTGGGGCGACGAAGGCAAGGGCAAGATCGTCGACCTGCTGACCGAGCGGGTCAGTGCCGTGGCGCGCTTCCAGGGCGGCCACAATGCCGGCCACACGCTGGTGATCAAGGGCAAGAAGACCGTGCTGCACCTGATCCCATCGGGCATCCTGCGCGACGACGCGTTGTGCCTGATCGGCAACGGCGTGGTGCTATCGCCGGCGGCGCTGATGGAAGAGATCGCCGAGCTCGAAGGCAACGGCGTGGACGTGCGCTCGCGCGTGAAGATCAGCCCGGCGACGCCGCTGATCATGCCCTACCACATCGCTGTCGATAAGGCGCGCGAGGCGGCCGCCGGCAAGAGCGCGATCGGCACCACCGGCCGCGGAATCGGCCCGGCCTACGAGGACAAGGTCGCCCGCCGTTCGATCCGCGTGGCGGATCTCATGTACCCGCACGAGCTGCCGGCGCAGATCAAGGCGGCGGTCGAGTACCACAACTTCATCCTGACCCAGTGGCTGAAGGCCGAGCCGGTCGACTACCAGAAGGTGCTCGACGACGCGCTGGCCTGGGGCGAATACATCCGTCCGATGGTCGACGACGTCGCCACGATCCTGCACGACGTGCGCGCCGAGGGCGGCAACATCCTGTACGAAGGCGCGCAGGGCGCGCTGCTGGACATCGACCACGGCACCTATCCATACGTCACCTCGTCCAACACCACCGTGGGCGGCGCGCTGGCCGGCACCGGCGTGGGCGCCTGCGACATCGACTACGTGCTGGGCATCTGCAAGGCCTATGCGACGCGCGTGGGTGGTGGGCCGTTCCCGACCGAGCTCAACGACGAGATGGGCGAGCGCCTGCGCAAGGTCGGCAATGAATTCGGCGCCAGCACCGGCCGCCCGCGTCGCTGTGGCTGGATCGACCTGGTGGCGTTGAAGCGTGCCGTCCAGATCAACGGCATCAGCGGCCTGGCCATCACAAAGCTCGATGTGCTCGACGGCCTGCCGTCGATCAAGGTCTGCGTGGCCTACGAATACCGCGGCAAGCGTCGCGAGCTCGCCCCGCTGGACGCTGATGGGTGGGCCGAGTGCAAGCCGGTGTACCTGGAATTCCCCGGTTGGGAGGAATCCACCGCCGGCATCCGCGACTGGAACAAGCTGCCGGCCGCGGCCCGCGCCTACCTGCGTGCGGTCGAGGAGCTCTCCGGCTGCCGCCTGGCCATCGTCGCCACCGGCGCCGACCGCGACGACACCATCGTGCTGGATGATCCGTTCGCCTGAGTGATCGTTCGCAGGGATTTCGACAGAAAAAGCCCGCCTCGGCGGGCTTCTTCGTTTGAGCGCCTGTGGCAGCCGCTGGCGGCTGGATGCCCTCGCGATGGGTTGGAGGGCGGCTCATTTTCAACACAAGCATTGATTTTGCGCATTTCAATCCGTATGTTGATTCATGTCGCATCAATGCAAGAGTTGATTTTGCCATGGATATCATCCGCGTACCGGATCAGCTGGGCCCGAAACTGCGTGCCGTGCGCATGCAGCGAGGGCTTACCCAAGCCGACGTTGCACGCCAGCTCGGCGTGACCGTGCAGGCGGTCTCCCGGCTGGAGGCCAACGCGGGCCGTGCTTCCTTTGACCGCATTCACCGACTGTGCCTCCTGCTTGGCATGGACCTGGCCTTGCAACCGAGGGATCGACGCACGGCTGAGATGGCCGAGCCGCAGGCGGAGTGGTAGGTGGTGGTCTCGCGAATTCCTGCGCTGGACATATGGATGAATGGCCTCCACGTGGGCCGCTGGGAGCGCACACGCGGCGGTATGGACCAACTGGTCTACGACCCGGCCTGGATGACCGCGCCGGAGGGGCGTCCGCTGTCGCTGTCGCTGCCTTTCACCGGCGTGCCATTGCGCTCGCCACGGGTGGCCTCGTACTTCGAGAACCTGATTCCCGACAACGAGCGTATCCTGCGTCGCCTTCGCGACCGCTACCACGCCCGTTCCAGCTCCGCGTTCGACCTGCTGGCGACCATCGGTCGCGACTGCGCCGGTGCCGTGCAACTGGTTCCGACCGGGGAGGAGCCGGGCGATCCGCGCCGTATCGAGGCCTTCGCGCTCGACGAGGCTGGTGTTGCCCAGCTCCTGCGCGACGCGACGACCGGCGGCCCTCTCGACGCGAGGGAGGCTGACGCGTTTCGCCTCTCGATCGCCGGCGCCCAGGAAAAAACCGCGCTCCTCCGACATCGCGGCCGCTGGTGCATCCCGCGCGGCGCTACGCCCAGCACGCACATCTTCAAGTTGCCACTCGGGCTGGTCGGGAACGTTCGTGCAGACCTTGGCGCCTCGGTCGAACTGGAATGGCTGTGCATGGAGATCGCCCGCGAGTGCGGCTTACCGGTAGCCAGAGTGGAGATTGGCCGCTTCGAGGACCAGAAAGCGCTGATCGTCGAGCGTTTCGACCGGGCTCTGTCGCGCGATGGAAAATGGTGGCAGCGCGTTCCCCAGGAGGATTGCTGCCAGGCCTTCGGCCTGCCGCCTTCGCAGAAATACGAGACCGATGGCGGCCCTGGCATACGGCGCATCATGGAATTGTTGCGTGGCTCGGAAGCCGCCACCGAAGATCGCGCAACCTTCTTCAGAACCCAGATTTTGTTCTGGTTGCTCGCCGCCACCGACGGCCACGCCAAGAACTTCAGCTTGCGTCTGCTTCCCGGCGGCGCTTACCGCCTCGCGCCGTTGTACGACATCCTCTCGATCTACCCGTTGATGGGACGGGGAGCCGGCAAGCTGGATCCACGCAAGGCCAAGCTCGCGATGGCGGTGGAGGGCCGCAACCGGCACTACGTGCCGCACGACATCCACCGCTGGCACTGGGTGGCAATGGGCGAGCAACTGGGTTTTGCGGACGTCGAATGGCTGGAAGGCTTTCCCGCCGCGGTGGTGGCCGCTCTTGACCGCGTAGCGCAACGTCTGCCCGAGGACGTTCCCGGGTCCCTGTTCGAAAGCGTGGCCGAGGGCGTCCGACAGGCCGCCCGGCGACTGGCTGGCGAACCGGATCGACGCGCATAACAAGCCGCCGGGAAGTGACTGCTCCCGGCTAGTACAGCCGCATCGACGAAGCGCGAATCACGAACGGCGCCTGCTCCGCATCCGGGCCGGAGGCGATGCGTGCCAGTTCATCATCGAGGCGCTGCACCGACTGGCCAGCTCCCTGCATCCGTTCGCGCAACATGGCGTTCTCACGCATAAGGCGGTCGCATTCGTCGTGCAGGGCGCGCATCGAGCGCTCCAACTGGTTGCAGCGCAGTTGCAGGGGGTTTCGCATGGCTTGGGTCTCGTTCGACGGTCAGGCGCGGGTGGGCTGGCATGCGTTGCGAGGGGGCGGCCAAAAGGCCGCCACTCAAGGGCGATGTTGGCCGACGGACCGTGAGGCCATCGTCTAACTGACGCTAGGAAAAGCTCAGGCGGGGCGCCCAGGGGCAGCGTGATGCCTGCCCGCCGCCGGTCGACCGGCCATTCACGCGCTGCGTGCCAAAGCTCGCGTTGTTGCAACGTGGGAGAGCGGCGTGGGAGCAGCGGTCATGCAGGGCAATGTGGGCTGGCCTCAGCGGTTATGGGTGATTCGCCACGGCGAGAGCGCGGGGAACATCGCGCGCGACCATGCGGAATCTTCCGGCGCGACGCTGATCGACCTGAAGCACCGCGATGCCGACGTGCCGCTGTCGCCGCTGGGCCTGGAGCAATCGCAGGCGCTGGGCGCCTGGGTGCGCGCGCTGCGGGAGGACGATCGGCCGACGACCTTCATGGCCTCGCCCTACAAGCGTGCGCGCGAGACCGCCGTGGCGGTCGCCGCGGCGCTGGGCCGCGCGCACGAGGACGTGATGGTCGACGAGCGCCTGCGCGAGAAAGAGTTCGGCGTGCTCGACCGTTACACCCGCGCCGGCATCCGCAGCAAGTTTCCCGAGCTGGCCGAGCAGCGGCTGCTGGTCGGCAAGTTCTATTTCCGCCCGCCCGGCGGCGAGAGCTGGTGCGACGTGGTGCTGCGGCTGCGCAGCATGCTCGGCGACCTGCAGCGCAACCATGCGGGCGAGCGCGTGATGATCGTCGCCCACCAGGTGATCGTGAACTGTTTTCGCTATCTGCTGGAGCGGATGGACGAGGACACCATCCTCGCGATCGATCGCAACGGGGACGTGCCCAATTGCGGCATCACCGAATATGCCGAAGCCCCGGACGGTTGCGGCCTGCTGCTCCAGCGCACCAACTTCGTGGCGCCGCTGGTGGAGGCCGGCTCGCCGGTGACGATCGAGTCGGACCGGCCCAAGGGCGCGCGATGAGCGAGCCAGGCGCGAAGCCGCAGCGTCTCACGGCGCGGCTCCTGCGCGGCATGCCATTGCCCGACCCGGACGGCGGCAAGGAACGGCGGGGGCGCGTGCTGGTCATCGGCGGTTCCAGCCGCGTGCCCGGCGCGGTGTTGCTTGCCGGCACCGGCGCGCTGCGCGCCGGTGCCGGCAAGCTGCAGGTCGCGACCGCCGATGAGGTGGCTCTGCCGCTCGCGGTGGCGATGCCAGAGGCGCTGGTCATCGGCCTTCCGGTGAATTCCCGCGGTGAGATCGTGCGTGGCAACGCGGCACTGGAGGAGGCGATCGAGGGCTGCGACGCAGCGCTGATCGGATCGGGAATGAACCCCGCATCGGCCAGCGCCCCGCTGGTTCAGCGGGTGCTGCGGCAGGCCGGCGGCACGCTGGTCATCGATGCCGGGGCACTCTCGGCGGACTTGCGCGCGCCGCCGGGACGGCCGTACGTGCTCACTCCGCATGCCGGCGAAATGGCCAAGCTGTCCGGACGGGAGAAGGCGCGGGTCGAGCAGGAACCTCAGGCGCTGGCGTGCGCGTTCTCGCGGCGCACGCGCAGCGTGCTGGTCCTCAAGGGCGCCACCACGTGGATCGCTGCACCGGACGGCCGCCTGTGGATCCATCCAGGGGGTTGCCACGGGCTGGGCACCTCCGGTTCCGGCGACGTGCTGGCAGGCGTGATCGCGGGCCTGGCGGCGCGCTGCGGGGATGCCCTCCAGGCCGCGTTGTGGGGCGTGTTCGTGCACGCCCAGGCCGGGCGCGCGCTGGAAGCCTCGGTCGGCTCGCTGGGTTTCCTGGCGCGGGAGATTCCCGGACCAATACCGGGCATTCTGGATCGCCTCCGGCCCCGATCCGCCTAACGGCGACCAGGTGTCAGGTCTCCGATGGCTGGCTCCAGCATGCAAGCATCGGCCCTTGTTCACCGCTGACTGGATCGCAAGCCGGGAAGGGGAGTTGCGCGATGCGATCGAGCATCTCCTGCGTGGGCGCCTCGCGGCGGATGTCCCACTTCTGTCCGGGCGGATAAGCGCCGACCACCAGGAACCCGTCGCTCGATTCGACGCTGCAGTGGCCGGTGCCGGCAGGCAGCAACACCACGTCGCCCGCGCCTACCCCGACCTCGCGTCCGCCCGGTCCGCCCAGCACGAGTCGTGCCGTGCCCCTGGCCACGCCGAGCACCTCATGCGCGGTGGAGTGGTAGTGGTGGAAGTCGTAGATGCCTGCGCGCCACTGCGGAGGCCAGCCGTTGCCATCGAAGCGCGCTTCGAACGTGGTCGCGGCGTCGTTCCCCGGATCATCGAGCGCCTGGTGGTAGAGCAACACGGGCAGGTGCGGGTGGTTGGGAACCCATTCGTGGCGAGCAAGCCGGAAGGCTTCGGTCTGCATCATCGTTGGCCTGTGCGTGGCGTCGCGGAAGCTTGCCCCGGTCCATGTGCACGAAGCGACTAACGCTGCGGCCATTGTCGCTGCACGCCCTGCAGACCTTCGCTCGGGCACGATCGCTTCTAGCAACCGGAACTGGAGAACCCCATGGGCAGCATCGACGATCCGCGCGGTCGCACCAACGAGAACCTGCAGGACGCCATCGGCAAGCGCGCCGGGCAGAACCAGGTTCAGGTTCAGGGCGAAACCGGCGAAGCGGTCGAGCCGGCAGGCGGCACCGGCGGAGAAAGCGGCAACGGCCAGATGCGTCCGCATCATGGCTTCGGCGACCCGCATGGGCAGAAGGCGATGGGCGAACCGGTCGATCCGGAATCGATCGTGCCGATGCCAGAAACCGGTCCCACATACCAGACCGGTGGCGTGGGCCAGGATCGCGCGCAGCACATCCAGGAACGCAAGAACCGCGAAAGCGGCATGGGTTCGACCAAGGGCCACGGGGTCGGCGGCAAGGGCGATGGCGGGCTCGATCCGCCGCCGGGCGCGCCGAGCAACGGCGGTCGCGTCTGACGGACCAGCCTGCAAGGGGCGGCCCCCCCCCGCAACCGGCGGGTGGAGGCCCCGCGGGCGTGTTGGCGTCCCCTTGCCACCACCCATACGCCCACTGCACTGGCTCCCAGGCATGGTGGCGTGACCGAGACACCGGAACCCGCCATGCACATCGACGAGTCCCTGCCCAGTTCCCGCCCGCCGTCGAGCGACGGCAGCGCCCACGCCGACATCAAGCCTCCCGTGATGGCGAAAGGATCGGCCATGCACGGAGGCGTGCCACCGATGTTCGCCAGTCCCGACGCGAGGCCTGCCCCGCGCGGCGATGCGCCGGAATATTGATCCGTCGGTCCATGCCCGCCTGCAACCCCGCCTGGGTGACAGGCGGCAACCCATCGACACTGCGGCCGTACGGTGCAGGCGCAGGCGTTAAGCCTGATCCTTTTCGGATATTGCCATGTCATGCGCAGCGACCCGACGGCCGCCTCCCTGGAAGTCGGTGAGGCAATCGAGGAGGCGGACGGGCGACTGATGCCGCCCCCTGGATGCCAACCGGCTGACCGGGGGGGAGGGAGGAACTGATCCGGCGCACGACCGGGCCAGCGGTCACGCTGGAGGTCGATCACGCCGACGAACTGTGGATCACCCTGGCCGTCACCGTGTTCGGCTGCGGCCAGCTCGCTGACCAAGCCGTTCGTGATCGATCAGCTGGCGGGGAGGGTCAAGAGCCTGGTCGAGGCGGGCGGGGACTGAGCAAGTGCAGGCGCGCGGAAGCGGAATGCGCGTTCGCACCCGCTGGTTGGTACTAAAGAAATACGCCACGCGGCCGCTAGTACCGGAGATTGCCGGCTGGTCGGCTTCGAGTACGCCATGGTCGGTAGCTATCGCCTCAGTCTGGAGCTGTTCTCCCTGCTCATCGGCGGCCTGGTCGCCTATCAGGCGACCGATGCCACCGGACGCATCGCCGCGTCGCGCACGGCCGCGCATCGCGTGATCTGGTACGGCGTGGGCGCCTGGATGCTGGGGCTCGGCCTGTGGTCGGTACATTTCGTGGGCATGCTGGCGCGCCTGCCACGGGCGGTGGGCGCGTTCGATCCGGTATTGAGCACGGCGTCCGCGTTCGCGGCGCTGGCCGTGGGATTGGGCCTGTTGTGGGTGGCCGACTGCCAGGTCATGGGCCGGCTGCGCTGGCTGGGCGGTTCGCTTGCGCTTGGCGTGGGCGTGGCGCTCATCCACATGTTCAGCGAGGGAGCGCTGCACGTCGCCGGTGGCATCAGCTACCAGCCGCGGGTCTGGTTGTACTGGGTGCTGCTGTGCACCTTCGGGGTGGCGTGTGGCCTGCGCCTGATGCATGCGTTCCGCCCGCGTCCGATGCGCGGGCTTTACGGTCGCCGGGCATGCCTGTCGATGCTGATGGGCGTGTTGATCGTGGTGTTGCTGGACCTCTCCACGCGGCTTTCCTACGGCGACCGGCCGGTGCTGTCGCTGGTGGCGTCCCCGGGGACGGTGTGGCTAGGCAGCGTGGTCAGCATGGTCGCGGTGCTGGCGATCGGGGCGACACTGGCCCTGTCCGAGATCGTCGCGAGGCTGTATGTGCGCGCACAACGACTTTCCGGATCGCTGGACCATCTCAACAACCGCCTGCACCATCTGGCCACGCATGACGCACTGACCGGTCTGCCCAACCGCCATCTCCTGGCCGAGCGCATGGAGCGCGCACTGGCGCGCGCGCGCGGCGGGCACGGCCACCTGGCCGTGCTGTACATCGACCTGGACGGCTTCAAGGCCATCAACGACACGCTGGGCCACGGTTTCGGCGACGAGCTGTTGCGCGCCGTGGCCGGGCGGCTGTCCGGCGTGCTGCACATCAACAGCCTGGCGCGCATGGGCGGCGACGAATTCGTGGTGGTGCTGGAACACATGCGCAGCCCCGACTCGGCGCTGCGCATCGCACAGCAACTGATCGGGCTCATGCAGGAAAGCTTCGACGTGCGCGACACCCCGCTTCGGGTCACCCCGAGCATCGGGGTGGCCTATTACCCGCGCGACGGCGAGAGCGTGGAAGAACTGGTCGCGCACGCCGACGCGGCGATGTACGAAGCCAAGGAGGGCGGCCGCAACGGCTACCGTTGCTACGACCGCTCCATGCGAGATCGTGCGATGCGCATACTGGCGATCCAGCGCGGCCTGCAGACCGCGCTCGATGACGGCAGCCTCTCGCTGCACTTCCAGCCCAAGCACCACGGCGACACCGGCGCCCTCGTCGGCGCCGAGGCGCTGCTGCGCTGGTGCCATCCCGAGCTCGGTTCGGTCCCGCCGCTGGAATTCATCGGCGTGGCCGAACGCAGCGGGCAGATCGCGCGGCTCGGTGAATGGGTGATCCGCGAAGCGTGCCGGCAACTGCGCGACTGGCACGACCGCGGCCTGGCGCCGGTGCGCATCGCGATCAACCTTTCGCCCATGCAGATCCAGCAGCCCGGGCTGGTAGAGACCGCGGCCGGCATCGTCGGCGCGGCTGGGCTGGACACGTCACAGATCATGTTCGAAGTGACCGAGAGCATGGCCATGCGCGACGCCGAGCGCACCACCGCGATCCTCCAGGACTTCCGCGCGCACGGCTTCGAATTCGCCATCGACGACTTCGGCACGGGCTATTCCAGCCTGGCGTACCTGCAGAAGTTCCAGGTGCGCCAGCTGAAGATCGACCAATTCTTCGTGCAGGCGCTGGACCAGGGCGGACACGAGCCACGGGCGATCATCGCCGCGATCATCGAATTGGCGCACACCCTGGGCATGGAAGTGGTGGCCGAAGGCGTCGAAACGCCCGCACAGGCCGCCGCACTGCGCGCGCTGGGTTGTGACCAGATACAGGGTTACCTGCTGGCCAGGCCGATGCCGGCTTCCGAGTTCGAACGCCGCTGTTTGCCCGCGGTGATGGCAGCGAGCTGACCTTTAGCGGGGCCCCAAGGCCGGGGTATGCGCGTGCCGAGCCATCCCGTACGGGATACGCTCGAGGTCAGTTGGTGATTGACGCTCTCGGATTTACAGGACAGGAGTTCGCCCATGCCGATCCAGCTCGACCACGTCATCGTTCCCTCGCGCGACCGGAAGGCTGCCGCCAGGCTGCTCGCCAGCCTGCTGGACGTACCCTGGTCGGAGGACACCCCGACGGGCCCGTTCTCCCCGGTCTACGTGAACGACGGGCTTACCCTGGACGTGGGCCAGATCGGCGAGTTCACGATGCAGCACTACTGCTTCCGCGTCAGCGAGGCCGAGTTCGATGCCATCTTCGCCCGGTTGCAGGCCAAGGGCATCGCCTACCGCAGCACGCCGATGGGCGAGGTCGACATGCAGGTGCGGAGCCAGCCGGGCGGCGGTCGCAACGTGTACTGGAGCGAGCCGGATGGGCATGCCTGGGAGATGCTGACGGTGAGCTACGCCCGGATGCCCGCGCCGGAGTCGTGAGCGAAGGCCGCCGTCGGGAGAAAAAACGCCGCCGGTGATACCGGCGGCGTTTTCGCTTGCGATCCTGCCGAGGTGTCAGGACACGTTCGGTTCGCTGAATGCCTCGATCTCTTCCTTGAAGTCGTTGATCGGCACGCAGCTGCAGAACACGTTCTTGTCGCCGTAGATGTTGTCCACGCGGGCCACCGGCGACCAGTACTTCTGGAACTTCAGGCTCGGCAGCGGGAAAGCGGCCAGTTCGCGCGGATAGGCGTGGGTCCACTCCGTGGCCGACACCTGGGTAGCGGTGTGCGGGGCGTGCTTGAGCGGGTTGTCCTCGCGGTCCAGGCGGCCGTCCTCGATCGCGCGGATCTCGTCGCGGATCTGGATCATCGCGTCGATGAAGCGGTCCAGCTCCTGCTGCGATTCGGACTCGGTCGGCTCGACCATCAGGGTGCCCGCGACTGGGAAGCTCAGCGTCGGCGCATGGAAGCCGAAGTCGATCAGGCGCTTGGCGACGTCCTCGGCGCTGATGCCGGTAGCGTCCTTCAGCGGTCGCAGGTCGAGGATGCACTCGTGCGCCACCAGGCCGTTGCGGCCGGTGTAGAGCGTCTCGTAGTGGTCGGCCAGACGCTTCGCGATGTAGTTGGCGTTGAGCAGCGCGACCTGGGTGGCGCGGCGCAGGCCCTCGCTGCCCATCAGCGTGATGTACATCCAGCTGATCGGGAGGATGCTCGCGCTGCCGAAGCTCGCCGCGGAGACCATGCCCACGGGGGTGTCTTCGCCCAGCTTGCGTGGCAGGAACGGCGCCAGGTGCGACTTGACCGCGCACGGGCCCACGCCCGGGCCGCCGCCGCCGTGGGGGATGCAGAAGGTCTTGTGCAGGTTGAGGTGCGAGACGTCCGAACCCCACTTGCCCGGCTTGGCCACGCCGACCAGCGCGTTCATGTTGGCGCCGTCGGTGTACACCTGGCCGCCGTGCTGGTGGACGATGTCGCAGATGGCGACGATGTCCTCCTCGAACACGCCGTGCGTGGACGGGTAGGTGATCATCAGCGCGGCGAGGCGGTCGGAATACTTCTCCGCGTTGCGGCGGATGTCCTCCACGTCCACGTTGCCGTTGGCGTCGCACCTGGTCACCACCACCTGCATGCCGCACATCTGCGCGGAGGCCGGGTTGGTGCCGTGGGCCGACTCGGGGATCAGGCAGATGTCGCGATGGCCTTCGCCGCGCGAGCGGTGGTATGCGCGGATCGCGAGCAGGCCGGCGTATTCGCCCTGCGCGCCGGAGTTCGGCTGCAGGCTGACCGCGTCGTAGCCGGTGCATTCGACCAGCATGGCTTCCAGGCCATCGATCAGTTCCTGGTAGCCCTGGGTCTGCGCGGCCGGCGCCAGCGGGTGGATCTGGCCGAACTCGGGCCAGGTCACAGGGATCATCTCCGCGGTCGCATTGAGCTTCATGGTGCACGAACCCAGCGGGATCATCGTGCGATCCATCGCCAGGTCCTTGTCGGCCAGCGCGCGCATGTAGCGCAGCAGCTCGTGCTCGCTGTGGTGGGTGTTGAACACCGGATGGGTGAGGAAGTCGCTCTGGCGCAGCAGCGTCCGCGGCAGCGCGTCGTGCACGGCCGCATCCAGCGCGTCGATGTCGGCCTCGGCGCCGAACAGGCCCGCCAGCGCGACAACATCGGCGCGGGTGGTGGTCTCGTCCAGGCTGATGCACAGGCTGCCGGCGTCCACTTCGCGCAGGTTGATGCCGTTGGCGCGCGCCTTGGCATGGATGGCCGCGGCGTCGACGCCGGTGACGTGCAGGGTGTCGAAGAAGTCGTTGCCGACCTTCACCCCGGCCCGGCGCAGCGCGACGGTCAGGATGACCGCCAGGCGATGCACCCGGCGGGCGATGCGGGTCAGTCCTTCGGGGCCGTGGTAGACGGCGTACATGCTCGCCATCACCGCCAGCAGCACCTGCGCGGTGCAGATGTTGGAGGTCGCCTTCTCGCGGCGGATGTGCTGCTCGCGGGTCTGCAGGGTCAGGCGGTAGGCCTTCTTGCCTTCGGCGTCGATCGAGACGCCGATCAGGCGGCCCGGCATCGAGCGCTTGTAGGCGTCGCGGCAGGCCATGAAGGCGGCGTGCGGACCGCCGAAGCCGTAGGGCACGCCGAAACGCTGCGTGTTGCCGACCACGATGTCCGCGCCCCAGTCGCCGGGCGCGGCGATGAGCGTCAGCGCCAGCAGATCGGTGGCCACGCAGACGATGCCGCCGCGCGCGTGCACGCTGTCGGCCAGCGCCTTGTAATCGCCGATGTGGCCAAGCGTGTCGGGGTACTGCAGCAGCACGCCGTAGCTGTCGACCGTAGCGGCGTCCTGGTCGCTACCGACGTGCAGGTCGATGCCCATCGCCTCGGCGCGCGTCTTGAGCACTTCGAGCGTCTGCGGGTGCACGCGGTCGGAAACGAAGAACACGTTCGACCTGGACTTGCCCGAGCGCTTGGCTAGCGTCATCGCCTCGGCGGCCGCGGTGCCCTCGTCCAGCAGGGAGGCGTTGGCGATTTCCATGCCGGTGAGGTCGGCGCACATCGTCTGGAAGTTGATCAGCGCTTCCATGCGGCCTTGCGAGATTTCCGCCTGGTAGGGCGTGTAGGCCGTGTACCAGGCCGGGTTCTCCAGGATGTTGCGCAGGATGACGTTAGGCGTGTGGGTGCCGTAGTAGCCCTGGCCGATGAAGCTCCTGAAGACCTTGTTCTTGTCGGCGATCGCGCGGATCTTGGCGAGCGCCTCGACTTCGCTGACCGCCATCGGCAGGTCCAGCGGCGCAGGCGACTTGATCTTGCCCGGCACGATGGCGTCGGTCATCGCCTCGAGCGAGTCGTAGCCGATCGTGCGCAGCATCTGCGCGATCTCGGCATCGTTGGGGCCGATGTGCCGCGCGATGAAGGCGTCGTGGTTTTCCAGGTCGCGCAGCGAAGGAGTGGGGTTGTGGCTCATGACGGGCGTCCGAAGGCAACGCGTGCGTGCCGCACGCGGGGCGCCCCTCTGTCCTTTTGCCTGAGAGTTTGGAAGCGGAACGCTTCGTGCCCCTTCGGCGGCGGATCGAACCGCTCTCTCCAGAGTTTTTGCACGCGGCGGTATCGGGCCTGAGCGATTACGGGCGTTGCGTCTTCGGCAGCGGGCTGTTCCCCGCTTCTCCCGCCGCGTGCGAAGGGTCGATTATACAGGCAGGCCATCCACGCGCGTGGAATCGGGCTTAACGACGGACACGCACGGACGTGTGTCCGGCCGGTGCCTGTACCATCGAATTTCCCCACCTGGCAGGAGCCTCCATGCCTCCCTTCCGACTCCGGCAAATAGACCACCTAGTGCTGCGCGTTTACGACCTGGCCGCGATGCAGGCGTTCTATTGCGGCGTGCTCGGCTGTACGGAGGAGCGGCGCCAGGAGGCCATCGGGCTGGTGCAATTGCGCGCCGGCGATTCGCTGATCGACCTGGTGCCGGTGGACGGCAAGCTCGGCCGCCTGGGCGGTGCCGGGCCGGGCAGGGAGGGGCACAACGTGGACCACCTGTGCCTGAGCGTGGAGAACTACGACGAGGCGGCCATCGTGGCGCATCTGAAGGCGCACGGCGTGCGCGTGGGTGATATCGGCTCGCGTTATGGCGCGCAGGGCGAGGGGCCGTCGATCTACTGCTACGACCCGCAGGGGAACATGGTGGAACTGAAAGGCCCGCCAGCCACCTCGGACTGAGCCTACTTTCCCTGCGGGGAGAGGGCGTAGAAGCCCGAAGCTTGCGAGCGAACGCCGGAAACGAAAAAGCCCGCCTTGCGGCGGGCTTCATCTACAATTGGTGCCCAGGAGAGGACTCGAACCTCCACGGTTTTACCCGCTAGTACCTGAAACTAGTGCGTCTACCAATTCCGCCACCTGGGCAGGTGTCGCGCAAGCCGTTCGGGCTGCGCGAGCCGCGTAGAGTAGGCACCTCCCCCCAGCTTGTCAACACTTCGTTGATAGGAAATTCATTGCACCGTGCGGCATGCTGCGCGGCGCTCCACCACAAGGACATTTCGTGACCAGAAAGAAGACATCCCGCACCGGCAAGGGCGGCGATACGGGCGCTGGCCCGCGCACTCCGAAGCCCGGCGCACGAAGCGGTTCGCGGCGCACGCCGCCGGCCGGCGCGCCCCCGCACGCCAAGGGCGGACGCGATCCGTTCGCCGACCGCGAGGCGCAGCGCTACGAGCGGCCGATCCCCAGCCGCGAGGCGATCCTGGCGCTGCTGGACGACCGTGGCGAGATGCTGAGCGAAGCTCGCATCGCCGAGGCGCTTGAGCTCCACGACGAGAGCGACATCAGCGCTCTGCGCAAGCGGCTCGGCGCGATGGTGCGCGACGGCCAATTGCTGCAGGGCCGCCGCGGCGACTACGCCCCGGTGCGCAAACTGGACCTGATCCCCGGCGTGGTGCTGGCCAACGCCGAAGGCTACGGCTTCCTGCGCCCGGACGAGGGCGGTGACGATCTTTACCTTTCGCCGCAGCAGATGCGCATGGTGCTGCACGGTGACCGCGTGCTCGCCAGCGTGGTCGGCATCGACCGGCGCGGGCGGCGCCAGGGCGCGATCGCCGAGGTACTGCAGCGGCGTTCGCCACGGCTGGTCGGACGCGTCGTGGTCGAGAACGGGGTGACCCTGGTCTCGCCGGACGACCGGCGCCTGCATCAGGACGTGATGATCCCGCCGGGGCAGGAGCAGGGCGCACACGCCGGACAGATCGTGGTCGCCGAGATCACCGATCCGCCGACGCCGCATCGTGGCCCGCTCGGCCGCATCGTGTCGGTGCTGGGCGAACGGCTGCAGCCCTCGCTGCTGGTCGAGATGGCCATTGCCAGCTACGACCTGCCGCACGAATGGCCCACTGAAGTGCTGCGCGACGCCGCGCATATCGAGCCCGAGGTGACGGCCGCGGAGCGCCAGGGCCGTGCCGACCTTCGCAAGCTGCCGCTGGTGACCATCGACGGCGCCGACGCGCGCGACTTCGACGATGCGGTCTACGCCGAGCCCCGCCGCGGTGGCGGCTGGCGGTTGATCGTGGCGATCGCCGACGTGTCGCATTACGTCAAGGTCGGCAATGCGCTGGACCGCGAGGCCTACGAGCGCAGCACGTCGACCTACTTCCCGGGCTTCGTGGTGCCGATGCTGCCGGAGACGCTGTCCAACGGCATCTGCTCGCTCAATCCCAAGGTCGAACGGTTGTGCATGGTCTGCGACATGCAGATCACCGACGATGGCGAGGTCGTGAAGTCGAAGTTCTACGACGCGGTGATGCGCTCGCACGCGCGCCTGACCTACGACATCGTGTGGCAGGCGGTCGGGCTGCTCGATCCGGAGGCGCGCGAGCAGGTTTCCGACGTGCTGCCGCAACTGGAACACCTGCACACGCTGTACAAGGCGATGGCCGCCCAGCGCAAGCGCCGCGGCGCGATCGACTTCGAGACGCCGGAGGTCAAGTTCCGGCTCGACCAGCGCGGCGAAGTCGAGGCGATGGGCGCGACCGAACGCAACGACGCGCACAAGCTGATCGAGGAATGCATGATCGCCGCCAACGTGCAGGCGGCCACGTTCCTGACGAAGAAGAAGATTCCCGCGCTGTTCCGCGCGCACGAGCCGCCGCCGGCCGAGAAGTACGAGGACCTGCAGCAGTTCCTTCGCGAGTTCAAGCTGCGCATGCCGCCGGTGGAGGAAGTCACTCCCGGCGACTTCGCGGACGTCCTGCGGATGGTGCGAGACCGCCCCGAGAGCGAGCTGATCCAGTCGGTGCTGTTGCGCTCGCAGAGCCTGGCGGCCTACCAGCCGGAGAACCGCGGCCATTTCGGCCTCTCGCTGGATGCCTATGCGCACTTCACTTCGCCGATCCGCCGCTACCCCGACCTGCTGGTACACCGCGCGATCCGCTACGCGCTGACCGGGGGCAAGCCGAGCGACTACGTCTATTCCCCCAGCGACATGGCTTCGATGGCGGTGCATTGTTCGCAACGCGAACGCCGTGCCGAAGAGGCCGAGCGCGACGTCGACGAGCGCTTCAAGACCGCCTGGCTGTCCAAGCACATCGGCAGCGAGTTCGACGGCGTGATCACCGGTGTCACTTCCTTCGGGCTGTTCGTGGAGCTGGAGGAATCGCGCGTGTCGGGTCTGGTGCACATCAGCCAGCTGGCCAACGACTACTACCACTTCGACCCGATCCGGAAACTCCTCAAGGGAGAGCGCACCGGCGAGCAGTTCCGCCTGGGCGACCACGTGCGGGTGCAGGTGCTGCGTGCGAGCATCGAGGATCGCAAGATCGACTTCCGGTTGGCGCCGCGGCGCGAGCAGGCCAAGCCGCCCACCCCATCCCGCAAGGCCTACGACTACAGCGCCAGCGGTGAGCGTTACTCGCTGCCCAAGCCGGCCGGGGCGCCGGCCGCCAAGCCGCCCGGCATGTTCGGCCGTGCCGCCAGGGCCGTCGGTCGGGCGTTCGGACGCGGTGTGCCGGCACCGGTCGAGGCAGCGCCACCGGCGCCAGTGATGAGCGATAATCGCGCGCCGCGCGGCAAAGCGGCCAAGGTGGCGTCCGAAGCCATGGGGCGGCAGGCGCTTCCGTCCGAGGCCGGCGTGCCGAAACCACGCAGCAAGGCGACCAAGCTTGCATCCGAGGCGTTGGGCCGCTCGGCGCTCCCGCCTGAGTCCAAGCGGCAGCGCAGGGGTGGCCAGGCCGCGATCGGCCAAGCCGGGAGCGCCAAGGGCAACCGAGCACAGGGCAATCCTGCTGCGGCGGCCAAGAGCGGGGGCAAACGCAAGGCGTTGGAGGCTGCTTCCGCGGCCGCCAAACGATCGGATCGCCGGGGCAAACCGAAGGGCAAGGCATGAGCGAGAGTTGGATCGTCGGTATCAACCCGGTCGAGGGCGCGCTGGCCAACGACGCCTCGCGCGTACGCGAACTGCTGGTCGATATCGCCACTGCGCAGCGCAATGCGCGCATCAAGGAATTGATCGACCAGGCGCGCAGCCACCACATCCCGGTGCACCACCGTCCGCGCGAGCAGCTGGACAAGCTGGCCGGGGAGGCACGCCACCAGGGCATCGTCGCGCTTTACGAACCGCCCCCGATGACCCACGAGGACGACCTGGCCGCACTGATCGAGCGCGACGGCATGGAAACGCTGGTGCTGGTGCTCGACGGCATCACGGACCCGCACAACCTGGGCGCCTGCCTGCGTTCGGCGGCGGCGGCCAAGGTGACCGCGGTGATCGTGCCGAAGGATCGTGCGGTCGGCCTGACGCCCGTGGTGCGCCGTGCTTCGGCCGGCGGCGCGGACCGCGTGCCGCTGGTGGCGGTCACCAACCTGGCCCGCACCCTGCGCGAGCTCAAGGATGCCGGCGTCTGGATCACCGGGCTGGCCGGCGACACGGAGACGTCCGTGTATGAGGTCGACTTCCGCGGGCCCGTGGCGCTGGTGCTGGGAAGCGAGGGCGAAGGCATGCGCCGGCTCACCCGCGAGCTGTGCGATTTCGTGGCGAAGATCCCCATGCCGGGCGTGATGGAGAGCCTCAACGTGTCGGTCGCCACCGGGGTGGTGCTGTTCGAGGCGTTGCGCCAGCGCGGAGCGAAGCGATGAGCACGCTGTTCTGGTACGACTGGGCGGGCTTCGCCGGGGTGCTGCTGGTGCTGCTGGCGTTCCTCCTCCTGCAGGCCCACAAGCTGCACGGCAACGGGCTTACCTATCAGTTGATGAACGTCTTCGGCGCGTTGGGAGTGACGCTGTCGTTGCTGTTCGGCAGCTTCAACGTGTCGGCGTTTGCGCTGGAAATCGCGTGGATGGCCATCGGCATCTTCGGCATCGTGCGGAGCGCGCGACAACGGCGGGCGGAGAAATTGGCGGGGCCGGACCTCTAGTCAGCGGCAAGATTGTCCCAGGCCCCCTGTCGGTCCCTCCCTCGCGAACGAGGGAGGGACGGGTCCCAAAAGGAGGGTGCCGTTGCCTCAACCTCCCAGCTTCGGCATCTCCGGATTCGACGTCAGGTCGCGCTTGTCCCTCTGCTTGTCCAGCGGCTCGCCGTACACCTGGTACCACAGGTTCTCGGCGATGTTGGTCGCGTGGTCGCCGATGCGCTCGATGTTCTTGGCCATGAACAGCAGGTGCGTGCAGGGCGTGATGTTGCGCGGATCTTCCATCATGTAAGTCAGCAACTGGCGGAAGTAGCCGGTGTATGCCTCGTCCAGCCCCGCATCGCGCTTCCACACCTGGTAGCCCTGCTCGGCGTCCTGCCGCGCGTAGGCGGTCAGCACGTCGCGTACCTCGGCGGCGGCCAGCTTGGCGAGCAGCCCCAGGCCGCTGGTGGGCGTCACCGGCGCCACCATCGAGAGCGGGATCGAACGCTTGGCCACGTTGGCGGCGTAGTCGCCGATGCGTTCGATGTCGGAGGCGATGCGCAGCGCCGCGAACACATTGCGCAGATCGCCGGCCATCGGGGCGCGCAGGGCGAGCAGGCGCACCACGTCGTGGCTGATCTCCTGCTCCAGCGCGTCGATGGCATCGTCGTTGGCGACCACGCGCTGGGCCGCACGGTCGTCGCGGCGTTCGACGACGTCGATCGCCGCCTCCAGCTGCGCGGCGGCCAGTTCGCCCATGCGCACGATCTCGCCGGTCAGGCGCGCCAGCTCGCTGTCGTAGCTCTTGATGATGTGGTCTTTGCTGCTCATGGGAGTCTCGTGGTGTTCGCGCTGTTTGCAGTGTCCGTGCGCCATCCCCGCTGCGCGGGGACGACGTCAGGGCAGGGTGCAGGTACCAGGGATCAGCCGAAGCGTCCGGTGATGTAATCCTCGGTCTGCTTCTTGCCCGGCTTGGTGAAGATCTTCTCGGTCTCGTCGAACTCGATCAACTCGCCCAGGTACATGAAGGCGGTGCGGTCGGATACGCGCGCGGCCTGCTGCATGTTGTGGGTCACGATCACGATGGTGAACTGGCTCTTGAGTTCCTCGATCAACTGCTCGATGCGACCGGTGGCGATCGGGTCGAGCGCGGAGGTCGGTTCGTCCAGCAGCAGCACCTCGGGACGCAGCGCGATCGCGCGCGCGATGCACAGTCGCTGCTGCTGGCCGCCGGAAAGGCCAAGCGCATTCTGCTTGAGCTTGTCCTTCACCTCGTCCCACAGCGCCGCGCCGCGCAGGGCCTGCTCCACGCGCGCCTCCATGTCGGCCTTGGACAGCCGCTCGTGGTGGCGGATGCCATAGGCGACGTTCTCGAAGATCGTCATCGGGAACGGCACCGGCTTCTGGAACACCATGCCGACCTTGCTGCGCAGGCGGTTGAGCGAATAGCGCGGGTCGAGGATGTTCTCGCCATCAAGTTCGATGGAACCGGTCGCCTTGAGCTTCGGATAGATCGCGTAGATGCGGTTGAAGATGCGCAGCAGCGTGGACTTGCCGCAGCCGGAAGGGCCGATGATCGCCGTGACCTGCTTCTCGGGGACGTCCATGGCGATGTTCTTCAGCGCATGGAAGCTGTCGTAATGGAAATTCAGGTCGCGGACCTTGAGCTTGGGCTCGGTCGCGGGCGGCGCCATCGAAGGCGCAAGGGCGAGGGCGGCCGAATTCATGGAACCACTAGTCATGTGACACCTTGCGGGTAAACAGCAGGCGGGAGGCGAGGCTGAGCAGCAGCACGAACAGCGTGACCACGAAGGCGCCGGCCCAGGCCAGCGCATGCATCGCCTCGCCGGGGTCGTTGGCGTACTGGTAGATCACCTGGGGCAGGCTGGACATCTTGTCCAGCGGGTTGAGCGTCATGAAGTTGTTGCCGAAGGCGGTGAACAGCAGCGGCGCGGTTTCGCCGCTGATGCGCGCCAGGGCCAGCAGCACGCCGGTGACGATGCCCGAACGCGCGGCGCGCAGCAGGATCTGCGAGGTCAGCTTCCACTGCGGCACGCCCAGCGAGAGCGCCGCCTCGCGGAGCGTCGAGGGCACCAGCCGCAGCATCTCGTCGGTGGTGCGCACGATCACCGGCAACGCGATCAGCGCCAGCGCCATGCCGCCGGCAAACCCGGAGAACGTGGTGTTGCCGTGGGTCAGCGCGGTGCTCGGCAACACGATGATGGTGTAGACGAACAGGCCCATCACGATCGAGGGAGCGGAAAGCAGGATGTCGTTCAGGAAGCGGACGGTCTCGCCCAGTCGCGTGCGATTGGCGTACTCGGCCAGCCACGTTCCGGCAAGCACGCCGATCGGCGTGGCGATGGCGATGCCGACGAAGTTGATGATCAGGCTGCCGACCATCGCATTGGCCAGGCCGCCCTGGTCGCCGTAGGCGGTGATCTTGGTGAACAGCTTCAGATCGAGCGCGGCGATCCCCTGGCGCAGGGTTTCCCACAGGATCCAGGCGAGGAACGCCAGGCCGATCAGCGTGGCGAGCGTGCTGAGGATGAGCGCCAGCGCGTTGGTCAGGCGGCGACGCAGGTACAGCATGTCCATCAGCGGCCCTCCCGGCTGGCCAGTCGGCGCAGCATCAGCCGCGCGATCAGCAGCACGAAGAAGGTCACCACGAACAGCAGGAAGGCCAGCGCCATCAGCGCGGATTTCTGCAGGCCCACCGCCTCGCTGAACTGGTTGGCGATGGTCGAGGCGATCGAGGCGCCCGGGTCGAGCAGCGAGGCCGAAAGGTCCATCGCGTTGCCGAGCACGAAGGTCACCGCCATCGTCTCGCCCAACGCGCGGCCCAGCCCCAGGAAGATGCCGCCGATCACCGCCGAGCGCGTGTACGGCAACACGATGTCCCAGGACACCTCCCAGGTGCTCGAGCCCAGTGCATAGGCCGACTCCTTCAGGCGCGTGGGCACGGTCTGGAACACCTCGCGCATCACCGATGAAATGAACGGGATGATCATGATCGCCAACACGATGCCGGCCACCAGGATGCTGGCGCCGAACGGGTAGTCGCTGGCGAACATCTTGCCAACGAACGGCACATGCGTGGCGATCCAGGAAGGATTGTTGTCATCGGGGTTGTTGCCCAGGTAATTGGTCAGCCAGGGCTTGATGTGTTCGGCGAAGAAGGGCGCGAAGACGAACAGGCCCCACATGCCGTAGATGATCGAAGGGATGCCTGCCAGCAGCTCGATCGCCGAGGCGACCGGCGTGCGCAGCCAGCGCGGCGCGACTTCCGAAAGATACAGGGCGATGCCGAAGCTCACGGGCACCGCAATCAGCAGCGCGATGAACGAGGTCGCCAGCGTGCCGTAGACCGGCACCAGTGCGCCGTACTCCTGGCTGCTGGGGTCCCACGCGGAGCTGGTGAGGAAGTGCCAGCCGAACGTGCCGAACGCCTCGCGGCCACCCCACAGCGTAGCGAACGCCGCGCCCAGCAGCGCCGCCAGGACGATCATCGCGCAGGCCTTGAGCAGGCCGGCGAACAGGCGATCGTGGCGGGCGTCGTGGCTTGCCCGTTGTTCGGGCGCGACGGAAGCGGGGATAGTGGACATCAGTAGGGATCAGCCGTGCGGGTCAAAGGCGAAGGGTGCTGTTGCGTCCCCCGCGTTGGGGGCAGGAAGACCGATGGGGGCGTATCGCCAGGATCGCCCCCATCGGCCTTGCCGGCGCCCTCCCCGCGGAACAGGGGAGGGCAACGGTCATCGCTCAGTGCTTGTATTCCGACGCCCAGTAGGCCTCGATCTTCTGCACCAGGCTCTGCGGCAGCGGCACGTAGTCCAGCGCGGCGGCCTGGTCCTGGCCGTTCTCCAGCGCCCACTTGAAGAAGTCGAAGGCGACCTTGCTGTGCTCGGCGTTCTTCGGCTGCTTGTACATGATCACCCAGGTGGTCGCGGTGATCGGCCATGCCTTGGCGCCCGGGGCGTTGGTCATGATCAGGTTGAAGTCCTTCGCGCTGGCCCAGTCGGCGGTGCTGGCCGCGGCGGCGAAGCTGTCGGCGCTGGGAGCGACCACATTGCCGGCGGCGTTCTTCAGGTCGACCCAGCTGATCTTGTTCTTCACCGCGTAGGCGTATTCGACGTAGCCGATCGAACCCTTGATCTGCTTGACGTACTGCGACACGCCCTCGTTGCCCTTGCCGCCTACGCCGGTCGGCCAGTCGACCGAGGTGCCGAACTTGACCTGGCTGGCCCACTCGGTGCTGACCTTGGACAGGTAGTTGGTGAAGTTGAACGAGGTGCCTGAACCGTCGGAGCGGTGCACGACGGTGATCTTGCCGGCCGGCAACTTGAGCCCGCTGTTGAGCGCGGCGATCTTCGGGTCGTTCCAGTTCCTGATCTTGCCCAGGAAGATGTCAGCCAGCGTCGCGCCGTCGAGCTTGACCTGGCCGGCCTGCACACCGGCGATGTTGACCACCGGCACGATGCCGCCGACCACTACCGGGAACTGGCCCAGTCCGAATTTCTGCAGGTCCTCGGCCTTCATCGGCGCATCGGAGGCGCCGAAATCGATGGTGCCTTCCTTGATCTGCGCGATGCCGGCGCCGGAGCCGACCGACTGGTAGTTCAGGTGGTTGCCGGTCTTCTCGGCATAGCTCGCCGACCAGCGCGACAGCACCGGGTAGACGAAGCTCGAACCGGCGCCGGTGATGTCGGTCGCCTGGGCGCCGTTGGCACCCAGCAGCGTGGCGGCAGCCAGTACGGCAGCCGTACCGAAGCGGGAAACGGTGGTGGTTGCTTTCAACACGGTCGGTCCTCTTGGAAGTGTGCGTCGCGGGCGGATTCCCGGCGGCCGCATTTGAGGTCAGCGGTGTTGCAATGAGATGAGATGAATGTTTCAGCGTGATGACACGCCGCATCCGGCTGTCATGAAAGCGGTCAGATCAGCGTCAGTCCGACCCGGTCGCGCTCGAGCGTTTCCAGCCGCCGCCAGCGGTTGACGATCGAGCAGAACAGTTCCGCCGTGCGCTCGGCGTCATAGATGGCCGAATGCGCCTCGCGACCGTCGAACGCGTGGCCAGCTGCCTGCACCGCCTTGCTCAGCACGGTCTGTCCGTAGGCCAGGCCGCTCAGGGTGGCCGTGTCGAAACAGCTGAAGGGATGGAACGGGTTGCGCTTGTGCCCGCAGCGGCGCACGGCCGCGTTGAGGAAGGCCAGGTCGAAAGCCGCGTTGTGGCCGACCAGCACGGCGCGCTGGCACTCGCTCTCGCGCATGGCCTGGCGGACCGGATTGAACACGTGGTCCAGCGCCTGCCGTTCGGAGAGCGCGCCGCGCAACGGGTTGTCCGGGTCGATACCGGTGATCTCCAGTGAGCGCGGGTCGATGCGGGCGCCGGGGAAAGGCTCGACGTGCGTGAACACCGGGGCGCGCGGGTGCAGGTAGCCTTCGCCGTCCATCGCCAGGGTGACCACGGCGATCTCCAGCAGTGCGTCGTGCTCGGCATCGAAGCCGCCGGTCTCCACGTCCACGATCACCGGCATGAAGCCGCGGAACCGCTGGCACATGCGGGCGGCCATGCTGTTGCTTACGTATTCCATCGACGAAGCATATCAGCGCCCGGCGGGGCTCTCGCGAAGTCCGCGTCTGCATTCCGATGCGCACTGTCTTCGTTCTGTCATGCAACCGGCACGGAACCGTAAACGAAGGGCCGCATCCTGCCGCCTGTCCCTGCTTGGCCATCCAGGATCGAAGGGGGCGGTCGAGTGGTTCCTACCAACAGTGGAGAGAATTACATGCGTTCGAAGATGCTCGTGGTGGCGATCGCCGCCGGTCTGGGCCTGGCAGCCGCCGGCGTGCACGCGGCACCGGTCCCGCAGGATGCGCAGTCCTCTGCGCGCAGCGCCGAGGTCGAGCAGCTCAAGGCCCAGCTGGCCGCCTTGCAGGCCAAGATGGACGAGCTGGAACAGCGCACCGATGCGCAGTCCGACATCAATGTGAGTACCGGCCAGAACATCGAGGCGCTGCAAAAGACGCAGGCCAGCTCGGCCTCGTCGCTGGACAAGGCGCTGGCCGACACCAAGTTCTCCGGCAAGATGTATTTCGATTTCAGCAACATCGACCAGAAGAACAGCGACACGGGCAAGACCGACGCTTCCGGCACGGGCCTGGACGTCAAGCGCTTCTACCTGGGCGTGGACCACCAGTTCAACGACATCTGGTCGGCCAACCTCACCACCGACTTCAACTACGTCAGCGCCGACGGCGAGACCAACCTGTTCGTCAAGAAGGCCTACGTGCAGGGCAAGTTCGACCAGGCGGCGGTGCTGCGCATCGGTTCGGCGGACATGCCCTGGATTCCGTTCGTGGAGAGCTACTACGGCTTCCGCTACGTCGAGAACACCCTGACCGACCGCCTGAAGTACGGCAACTCGGCCGACTGGGGCCTGCACCTGGGTGGTGACCTGGGCGCGAACAAGGTCGCCAACTACGCGGTGTCGGTGGTCAACGGCGGCGGCTACAAGAACCCCAGCCGCAGCAAGGGCGTGGACATCGAAGGTCGCGTGGGCTTCGTTCCGTTCGACGGCATGATCGTCGCCGTCGGCGGCTACAGCGGCCACCTGGGCAAGGAAACCGAGAACCTCAACGCCCCGCAGACCGCCCAGCGCGGCGACGTGATGGTGGCCTACCAGGACAAGAAGGTGCGCGTGGGTGCCGAGTACTTCACCGCGAAGAACTGGGGCAACCTGGTTCTGAGCCCGGTCGAGGACAAGGCCGACGGCTACTCGCTGTGGGGCTCGGTGGCGCTCACCGACGACGTCGCACTGTTCGCCCGCTACGACAACGCCAAGCTGAGCAAGGACCTGGACGACGGCGCCAAGGACGTCTACTACAACCTCGGCCTGCAGTACCAGGTCACCAAGGGCTTCAAGCTGGCCGCGGTGTGGAAGCACGAGAAGGCCGAACACTCGGTCGCCGATCCGGTGCCGCCGCATGTACAAAACGTCAAGACGAACGAAATCGGCGTGTTCGGCGAGGTCGCGTTCTAGGCGGGCGCTACGTTTGGCGCATCTTGAACAAACCTTCACGCGGCCCGTGGATCATTAGCCGCGTGTCAAGGAGTGGTTATCGGAAGGGAGTTCTACCCAGGGAGGGACAACGGCGGGCCGCAAGCCCGCCGTTATTTTTTTGAGGGTTGCCAGGTTGTCTTCGCAGGAGCCGCGCGTGGCGATTCGCTGATGCGCCAACGGAGCCCGGGGTATCACCACGCAAGCGGGTTCCTGCGAGAAGCGACTTGCCTTCATCGTCGACCACAGGAGCGCTCGATGCATATCCGCAAGCTGACCGACCAGATCAGCGTGTCGCCGCAGGTCCTGCCCGGCGAAATGGCCGACCTCGAAGCTGCGGGGTTCCGCAGCGTGATCAACAACCGGCCGGACGGGGAAGCGGACGATCAACCGTCCGGTGTCGAGATGGCGCAGGCCGCCGCCGCGCACGGACTGGCCTATCGCGACATCCCCGTCGTGCCCGGGCAGTACGGGGCCGCTGTCATCGAGGCCATGGCCCAGGCGATGGCGGAACTGCCCATGCCGGTGCTGGCGTTCTGCCGCACCGGCACGCGTTCGACCACGCTGTGGGCGCTGCAGGCGGCGCGCGCCGGCGACGCCGATGCGATCGTGAAGGCGGCCGGCGGGGCGGGCTATGACATCGCGGCCCTCGCGCCACGGCTGCGGGCGATGCGGCATGCCTGATCCGACGAGCTCCGGCCACCTGACCTGTTGTTGGACGACCCCGTGAGCCTGGTGCCGGGGATCGGCGAACTGCTGGCCGTGCTGTGCGGCTCTGCCGTGGGGTTTTCGCTTGCGCTCATCGGCGGAGGCGGGTCGATTTTGGCCACGCCGCTGCTGCTGTACGTCGTCGGCGTGCGCGATCCGCACCTGGCGATCGGCACCAGCGCGGTGGCCGTATCGGCCAACGCCTTCGCCAACCTGCTGCCGCACGCGCGCGCCGGCCACGTGCGCTGGCGTGCGGGATTCGTGTTCGCCGCGGCCGGCGTGCTCGGCGCCTGGCTGGGATCGAGCGTGGGCAAGGCGATGGACGGCCACCGGCTGCTGGCGTTGTTCGCGTTGCTGATGCTGGTGGTGGCGTTCCTGATGTTGCGCGGGCGACGCGACGGGGCGGCGGATCGCTATCCATTGCCCAATACCCTGCCGCGGCTGGGCGCAGTCGGCATCGGCGCTGGCGGCCTGGCCGGGTTCTTCGGGATCGGCGGCGGCTTCCTGATCGTGCCCGGGCTGATGTTCGCCAGCGGCATGGAGATCATCAACGCGATCGGCACCTCGCTGTTCTCCGTCGGCACCTTCGCGGCGACCACCGCGGGCAACTACGCGGCATCGGGCCTGGTCGACTGGCGCATCGCGGCGGAGTTCATCGGCGGTGGCGTGATCGGCGGCTGGCTGGGCGCCCTGGGCGCGCGTCGCCTGGCCGGTACGCGCGGTGCGCTCAACATGGTCTTCGCCGGCGTGATCGTGGTCGTGGCGATCTACATGCTCTACCGCTCGCTGACGCACGTCGCCTGAGCCGGCTTTCGCAGCCGACCCTATGGCCTACTGCGCGGGAGGCGTTTTGTGCCTGTATTTGCAGAGGTCGCGGATCGGGCAGATCGGGCAGTCAGGCTTGCGTGCCTTGCACACGTAGCGGCCGTGCAGGATCAGCCAGTGATGGGCGTCCTTCTTGAACTCGGCCGGCACCACTTTTTCCAGCTTGTCCTCGACCGCGCGCACGTCCTTGCCGGGCGCGAGGCCGGTGCGGTTGGAGACGCGGAAGATGTGCGTGTCCACCGCGATGGTGGGCTCGCCGAAGGCGGTATTGAGCACCACGTTGGCGGTCTTGCGGCCAACACCCGGAAGGGCTTCCAGCGCTTCGCGCGTGCGCGGCACCTCGCCGCCATGCTGCTCGATGAGGATACGGCACAGCGCGATCACGTTCTTCGCCTTGGCGTTGAACAGGCCGATCGTGCTGATGTAGCGCTTCAGGCCTTCCTCGCCCAGCGCCAGGATCGCCTGCGGTGTATTGGCTTTCGGGTACAGCTTGCGGGTCGCCTTGTTGACACCCACGTCGGTGGCCTGCGCCGAGAGCACCACCGCCACCAGTAGTTCGAAGGGCGTGCGGTATTCCAGCTCCGTGGTGGGGTGGGGATTGAGCTCGCGCAGGCGCGTGAACAGTTCGACGATATCGGCGCGCTTCATTCGGAGCCTTGTTTGGCGCGGGCGCGGGCGCGGGCGAGTGCGGCCAGCACGGGGTTTGTCGGCGTGGCAAGTGTATCGACAACAGCCTTGCGCGCCGCCAGCTCGGCCTCGCGCTCGGCGCGTTCGCGGACAAGGCGTGCCTCGCGGCGCAGGAAATGCGCGCGGGAAGCATCGGCGTGAGCCGGATCCTCGACCTGCGCCAGCGGCATGGGCTCGAGCACGATGCAGTCGACGGGGCAGGCCGGCACGCACAGTTCGCAGCCGGTGCAGTGGTCGGGCATCACGGTGTGCATCAGCTTAGCTGCGCCGACGATCGCATCGACCGGACACGCCTGGATGCACTTGGTGCAGCCGATGCAGTCGGCTTCGACCACGCGTGCGAGCATGCGCGGCTTCTCCACGCCGTGATCGGGATCGAGCGGCAATACCGGTGTGTCCAGCAGCGCGGCCAGCCTGGCGATGCCGGCCGCGCCGCCGGGCGGACAGCGGTTGATCGGTGCGTCGCCGCGCGCCATCGCCTCGGCATACGGGCGACAGCCATGGAAGCCGCACTGCTCGCACTGGGTCTGCGGCAGCAGGGCGTCGATGCGGTTGGCGAGATCGGTGACGTCGTTCATGGTGTTCCGGGCGCGGTGCCGGACGGGCATCGGCATAATCAGCGCTCTATTGTCCCGCAAGTCGGCAGGAGCTTCCCATGACCTTTTCCCGTCCGTCCGTACGCGTCGCCTCGCTGCTGCTCGCCGCAGCGATCGGCATGACCGGCACGCTGCTGCTCACCCATGCCGCGCCGGTGCGGGCGGAGACCGTGCCGGGCGATACCGTCACGGTGTTCGTCGACGCCACGCTGGGTTTCCGCAAGAACCACATGGCGAAGAAGTTGACCGAGACGCACGCTGAATACGCCGCGCGCGGCTATCACGTGGTGGATCTGTCGGCGTACAACGAGAACGGCGACCTGGTGGGGTTCTTCGTCACCTACGCGCGCTGAGTCTTCCTGCGGGACATCCAGCCTAGCGGACGGTGGCGCCGGGCCTGGCGCCCTGGTCGGCGTCCAGCAGGAACAGGTCGCCGCCGCCGTCACCGGCCGACAGGATCATGCCCTCGGACAGGCCGAAGCGCATCTTGCGCGGCGCCAGGTTGGCGATGAACACCACATTGCGGCCGACCAGCTTTTCCGGTTCCTGGTAGGCGGCGCGGATGCCGGAGAAGATCTGGCGCGTGCCTAGCGGGCCGGCGTCCAGCTCGAAGCGAAGCAGTTTGTCCGAGCCTTCCACGAACTCGCAGGCGACGACCTTGCCGATGCGCAGGTCGAGCCTGGCGAAGTCGTCGGTGGAAATGGTGGCGGGCGTGGCGGAAGGCTGGTTTGCGGCGGGCGCGGCAGGGTCGGTCATGGGCTTGCGGTTTTCCCTGGAAGGCTTGGGTGCGGCCGCCTGGGCGGGCGCGAGGGATTCTCTGGATGCATCGACCATCGACTCGATGCGCTTGGGATCGATGCGGCCGAGCAGCGGCTCGAACGGACCGATCGAATGGTTGTGCAGCTCCGCGCGGGCATCGTCGAAATCGGCGATGGGCGCGTCGAGGAAGGCCTCGGCCGCGGCCACGGTGGCCGGCAGGATCGGCTTCAGCAATCCCGCCAGCAGGCGGAAGGCGGCCAGGGCGAACGAACACACCTGGTGCAGCTCGACGCGGCGCGACTCGTCCTTGGCCATGGTCCACGGCGCGGTGGCGGCGATGTGGCCGTTGACCAGGTCCGCCATCAGCACGAAGCGGCGGGTGACTTCGGCGAAATCGCCCGCGTCGTAGAGCGCGTCGATGCCGTCGTAGTGCTCCAGCAGCGTGTTCCACAGGGCCTGTTCGGCGGCGCCGTGGCGCGTGGCGAGGCGACCGTCGAAGAACTTGTGCACGAAGCCCGCGGTGCGGCTGGCGATGTTCACCCACTTGCCGACCAGGTGCGAGTTGACGCGCTCCTCGAAGGCCTTCAGGTCCAGGTCCACGTCTACCGGCGCGTCGTCCAGCATGCTGGCGAAGTAGTAGCGCAGGAACTCGGGGTTGAGGCCGGCGTCCAGATAGGTGCGCGCCTGGATGAAGGTGCCGCGCGACTTGGACATCTTCGCGCCGTTGACGGTGAGGTAGCCGTTGACGTGCAGCGCGGTCGGGGTGCGGAAGCCGGCGCCGTGCAGCATCGCCGGCCAGAACAGGCCATGGAAGTTGATGATGTCCTTGCCGATGAAGTGGTGCATCTCGGCATGGCTGGACGGGGCGAGGAAATCGTCGAACTTCAGGCCCCGCCTGTCGCATAGCGCCTTGAAGCTGGCCAGGTAGCCGACCGGCGCGTCCAGCCACACGTAGAAGAACTTGCCCGGCGCATCGGGGATCGGAAAACCGAAGTAAGGAGCGTCGCGCGAGATGTCCCAGTCCTTCAGCCCGCCGTCCAGCCACTCCCGCAGCTTCGCCGCGACGCCCGCATTGGCGACCGGCTTGCCGTCGGTGTAGCGGCCGGCGAACCAGTCGCGCAGCAGCGCCTCGAACTTGGACAGCTCGAAGAAATAGTGCTCCGAATCGCGCAGCACCGGCGCGGCGCCGGAAACCACCGAGTAAGGCTCGATCAGGTCGGTCGGTGCGTAGGTCGCGCCGCAGTTCTCGCAGTTGTCGCCGTACTGGTCGGGCGTGCCGCAGCGCGGGCAGGTGCCCTTGATGTAGCGGTCCGGCAGGAACATTTCCTTCTCCGGATCGAACAGCTGCTTGATGCTGCGCCGCGCGATGGAACCGCCGTCGCGCAGTCGCGTGTAGATCAGCGTCGCCAGTGCGCGGTTCTCTTCCGAGTGGGTCGAGTGGTAGTGGTCGAAGTCCACGCCGAAGTCGGCGAAGTCGGCCTCGTGCCCGGCGCGGATGCCCTCGATGAAGGCCTCCGGCGTCATGCCGGCCTTCTGCGCGGCGAGCATGATCGGCGTGCCGTGCGCGTCGTCCGCGCAGACGTACACCACCTCGTTGCCGGCCATGCGCTGCGCGCGCACCCAAATGTCGGCCTGGATGTAGCCCAGCAGGTGGCCCATGTGCAGCGGGCCGTTGGCGTAGGGCAGGGCATTGGTGACGAGCAGGCGGCGGGTCATGGCGGGTGGCGTTGCGACGGGATCGCGCATTATGGCATGCATGGTTTGGATGGCTGAACGCGCAGCAGCGCCGGTAGGAGCGCACCCAGGGCGTGGAGGGGAACGCGCGGTCGCGTACCGAATGCTCTGCTGCCGCAGCGGCTCGATGTTGCAGCGCAGCGTCAGGGGTTCGATAATTGGCAAACGCAGGCTGTTCCTGCCGGAAACACATCTGTCATGCACCTGAACATGCTCAAGGCCAAGATCCACCGCGCCACGGTGACCCACGCGGAGCTGCACTACGAGGGCTCGATCGCGATCGACGGCCTGTTGCTGGATGCCTCGGGCATCCGCGAGTACGAGCAGATCCACGCGTGGAACATCAACAGCGGGCAGCGCTTCGTGACCTACGCGCTGCGCGCCGAGGAAGGCTCGGGGATCATCTCGGTCAACGGCAGTGCCGCGCGAAGCGCGCAGGCCGGCGACCTGATCATCATCGCCGCCTTCGTGCAGCTCAGCGAAGCGGAACTGGAGAAGTTTCAGCCGACGCTGGTGTACGTGGGCGCCGGCAACCGGATCAGCCACACCAACCGGTCGATCCCCAAGCAGATGGCGGTCGCCTGATTCGCGTCAGACAGTAGGGTGGGCGCCAGCCCACCCGCAAGGGTGCGACAAGGTACGGGGCTGAGGCCCACCCTGCGTGCGTCCTACGTGTTCCTCACGCTTGCACGGCTTAAGATGCAAGGCTTCCCTTGCCAGCGCGTCTGCCCATGCCAGCCAACGTCCCGACGTACGCCTCGCTGTTCGCCGACCACGCCCGCCGCCTTTCTCAGACCCACCTGCGCACGCTGATCGCAGACCCGGCCCGCGGTGAGCGCTTGCGGCGCCGCGCAGGTCCTCTGCTGCTCGATCTGAGCCGGCAGAAGCTGGACGTGGCGGCGCTCGATGCGCTTGGCGCGCAGCTGGAAGCCGGTGGCTGGCAGGCCGCGCGGGACGCGATGTTCGCCGGTGAGCCGATCAATGCCTCCGAAGGGCGCGCGGTGCTCCACACGGCGTTGCGTGCCGGTGGCTCGTCCATGCCTTCACCCGCGCCTGCCGAGGCGCGCAGCGAGATCGAGGCGACGCTCGAGCGCATCGGCGAACTGGTCGATGCCATCCATGACGGTCGCCAGGAGGCGCTCGGACTGCCCGGGACGGTGACCGACATCGTCAACATAGGCATCGGCGGCTCGGACCTGGGCCCGCGCCTGGCGGTGGCCGCACTGGCACCGTTCCGCACGCCGAAGGTGCGCAGCCATTTCCTGACCAACGTCGATGGCCAGGCCGCCTACGACCTGACCAACCGACTGGATCCGAAGACCACGCTGGTTGTGATGGTCTCCAAGACCTTCACCACGCAGGAGACGCTGCTCAACGGCAACGTGCTGCGTGGCTGGATTTCGGAAGCCTGCGGCGGCGACGAGCGCGCAGTGGCGCGGCACTTCCTGGCGGTCAGCGCCAATACCGAGGTGGCGGGTAGCTGGGGCGTGCCGCTCAGGCAGATCTTCCCGATGTGGGATTACGTCGGCGGGCGCTATTCGCTGTGGTCGGCGGTCGGGCTTTCGCTGGCGCTGGCGATCGGCATGCAAGGCTTCCGCGACGTCCTGGCCGGCGGCGCGCGCATGGACGATCACTTCCGCAGCGCGCCCTGGCGGGAAAACCTGCCGGCGTTGCTGGCGCTGACCGAAATATGGAATCGCGACGTGCTGGGGTTCCCCACGCGCGCGGTGGTGCCTTACGCGGACCTGCTCGGCGACCTGCCGAGCTACCTGCAGCAGCTGGAGATGGAGAGCCTGGGCAAGTCAGTCACGCCGCAGGGCGCGCCGGTGGGACAGCCGACCGTGCCGGTGGTGTGGGGCAGCGTCGGCACCAACGCGCAGCACGCCTATTTCCAGGCGCTGCACCAGGGCACCGAGGTGGTGCCGCTGGACCTGATCGGTGTCGTCAACCCGGCGCATCCGCTGCACGGCAACCACGATGCGCTGCTGTCCAACCTGCTTGCGCAGGCGGCCGCGCTCGCGCTGGGCAAGACCGCGGACGAGGCGCTGGCCGAGAACCCCGCCGGTGGTCGCGAACTGGCCGCACAGCGCACGTTCCCGGGCGATCGCCCCAGTTCGGTGATCCTGCTCGATGCACTCACGCCCGAAAGCCTCGGCGCACTGATCGCGATGTACGAGCACAAGGTGTTCCTGCTGGGCCACCTGTGGGGCATCAACGCGTTCGACCAGTGGGGCGTGGAGCTGGGCAAGAGCATCGCGCGTCAGATCCTGCCAGCGCTGCGCGGCGAAGAGTCGGACGTGCCGCCGTTGGATGCGGCGACCTGCGCCTTGATCGCAGCGATCCGCGAGCGCCGCAGCTGACCTTGTAGGAGCGCACCTTGTGCGCGACCGGTAGCGCCATGCATGCCGGTAATGCCCGGATGGCGGTCGCGCACAAGGTGCGCTGCTACAGAGGCCCGGCTCCGTGGCGGGCCAATGCCCAGGCAACGTGTTCGCGGACGACGGGCGAAGGGTGGCTCTCCCGCGCATGCAGGGCGGTGATGACTTGCGTGGACGAAGGCGCATTGCCCAACGCCACCGCGATGTTCCGCAACCAACCCTCGTAACCGGTGCGCCGTATCGCCATGCCTTCGGTGCGGCGCAGGAATTCCTCTTCGCTCCACGCGAACAGCTCCACCAGCTTCGCGCCGTCCAGGCTGTGCCGCGGCGCGAAGTCCGGCTCGGTCGCGTCCTGTGCGAACTTGTTCCAGGGGCAGACCAGCTGGCAGTCGTCGCAGCCGAAGATGCGGTTGCCCATGGGTGCGCGCAGTTCCTCGGGGATCGAGCCCTTGAGCTCGATCGTGAGGTAGGAAATGCACCGCCGCGCGTCGAGCCGGTAAGGTCCCAGGATCGCCTGGGTCGGGCATACGTCGATGCAACGCGCGCAGGTACCGCAGTGAGCGGTGGCGGGCGGATCGACCGGTAACGGCAGGTCGGTGTAGAGCTCGCCGAGGAAGAAATACGACCCCGCATCCTTGTTGATCAGCACCGTGTGCTTGCCGATCCAGCCCAGGCCCGCGTTGCGCGCAAGCGCCTTCTCCAGCACCGGCGCCGAGTCCACGTAGGCGCGATAGCCGAACTCGCCGATGGCCTCGCGGATGCGTTCGGCAAGCTTCTGCAGCCGGTTGCGCATCAGCTTGTGGTAATCGCGGCCCAGCGCGTAGCGTGCGACGTAGCCGGCTTCCCCGTCGTTGATCACGTCCCAGGCGTGCCGGGTGCCGGGTGCAAGGTAGTCCATGCGCACCGAGATCACCCGAAAGGTGCCCGGTTCCAGCTCGGCCGGGCGGCTGCGGCGAGTGCCGTGGCGAGCCATGTAATCCATCTGGCCGTGCAGGCCATCGCCCAGCCACTGTTCGAGGTGCGACTCGTCCTCGCCCAGTTCGATGCCGCTGATGGCGGTCTGGGAAAACCCCAGCTCGCGCGCCCACTGCTTGATGTCACGGGCCAGCGCGGCGTAGTCGGGGGAAGGGACAGCGGACATGACGCCATTGTAAGGGCGAGCCCGCACCTATAATCACCCGATGACCGCGCCGCATCGCCACGCCCTCTATACCGTCGCCCAGGTGCGCGCACTGGATCGGCGCGCGATCGGGGAGCTGGGCATTCCCGGCCATGAGCTCATGCGCCGCGCGGCCGCCGCAGCATTCGCCAGCCTTCGCCGCCACTGGCCTCAGGCGCGGCGCATCGCGGTGTACTGCGGGCCCGGCAACAACGGTGGCGACGGCTACCTGCTCGCGCTGCTGGCGCATGAGGCCGGCCTGGTCGCCGACGTGCACGCACTGGAAGAGTCCCCGGGCGAAGGCGATGCCGCCAGCGCCCGGACCGCCTGTGAGCAGGCGGGTGTGCCGGTGCACCGCTGGCAGGGAACATCTTCGTTGCCGGACGCTGACGTCCATGTCGATGCGCTCTATGGCACCGGCCTGAACCGGCCGCCCCAACCGGCCGCGGCCGAGTTGATCGAACGCCTCAACGCCAGCGGCAAGCCGGTCCTGGCGCTGGATGTGCCCTCGGGCCTGAATGCCGACACCGGGCACTGCCCGGGCGCGGCGATCCGGGCAAGCTTCACGGTGAGTTTCATCGCCGCCAAGCGCGGCCTGCACACCGGGCAGGCCAGCGCGCATACGGGGCGCGTGGAGCTGGCCACATTGGGCCTTCCCGACAGCCTGTGGCAGGAGGCGCCCGATGCTTATCTGCTCGAAGCGGGCGCGTTGGGACCTCGCCGGCGCGATGACCACAAGGGGCGCAATGGCCATGTGCTCGCCGTCGGCGGCGACCACGGCACGGCTGGCGCGATCCGCCTGTGCGGCGAGGCCGCCTTGCGTGGTGGCGCGGGCCTGGTCAGCGTGGCGACGCGGACCGAACACCTGGTCGCGCTCAACGCCGCCCGCCCCGAACTGATGGCGCACGCGGTCAACGGTCCCCAGGCATTGGAGCCGCTGCTCGAGCGCGCCACCGTGCTGGCGGTCGGCCCGGGCCTGGGACAGGGCGCGTGGGGCCACGCGCTCTGGCTGACCGCCCTGGACAGCCCGCTGCCACTGGTGCTGGACGCCGACGGCCTCAATCTGCTCGTGGCCGAGCCGCGGCGCTTCGATCAGTCCCGGCCGGTGGTACTCACGCCGCATCCGGGCGAGGCCGCACGGCTGCTCGGTTGCTCCGTTGGCGAGGTCGAGGATGACCGCTTCGCCGCTGCCCGCGCGCTTGCGCTGCGCTTCGGGGCGGTGGCGGTGCTCAAGGGTGCAGGCTCGCTGATCGCCGATCCGGATGGCCGTCTGGACGTCTGTCCATGGGGCAATCCGGGCATGGCCTCCGGCGGCATGGGTGACCTGCTGACGGGCCTCGTCGCCGCCTTGCTGGCGCAGGGTTGTACCGCCTCGGCTGCCGCCCGCCTCGGCGTGGGACTGCACGCGCGCGCCGGCGACCATGCCGCGCGCGGGGGCGAGCGCGGCCTCGTCGCCAGCGATTTGCTGTTCCCGCTGCGTCGCCTGCTGAACGGACTGGATGGATGAGCTACTGGACCCTCCCCGACGAAACCGCCACCTCGGCGCTGGCCCAACGCTTCGCTGCTGCGATCGACGGCGGCATGGTGCTCTACCTGCACGGCGACCTGGGCGCCGGCAAGACCAGCTTCGCCCGTGCGCTGCTTACCGCCCTGGGCGTGGGTGAGCGGGTCAAGAGCCCGACCTACAGCCTGGTCGAGTCCTATCGCGCCGGCGAACTTATCGCCTGGCACCTGGACCTCTACCGCATCGCCGACCCTGGCGAACTGGAATGGCTGGGCCTGGACGCCCTCGGCGATCCGGCTGCACTGGTGCTGGTCGAGTGGCCCGAGCGGGGCACCGGTGCCTTGCCGGCGCCGGACTTGGTCCTGGAGCTGGAGCATGCCAACTCCGGACGGTGTGCCAGGGCCGTCCCGCACAGCGACCGCGGAAGGGACTTGTTGAGGCGTTTGGCCGAGTCCTAAGTTACGGTTCCGTAAGAAAAAAGTGCTACTGGCGGTTTTGCGCCGGGAAAGCGCGGCTTGCTGGCCATACCTTGGACAGTCATGACAAATGCGATGCAGGTTATGGATATCCAAGGGAAAAACCCTTGCAATCGCATTTTTGCTGCGTTTCAATGCGACGCCATGACACGTACGTTTGCGCGCCTGGGAAGTCTCGGCCTGGTGGCTCTTGCCGCCGCGCTTCCGTTGCGCCCGGTGCAGGCGGCCGATGTCCAGGGCGCCCGCGTCTGGGCGGGCCCGGATTACACCCGCGTCGTGTTCGATCTGTCCGGCCCGGTGGATTACAGGCTGCGCCGCGACGGCGACACCGTCGAGCTGGAGCTGCCCGGCGGTGGCCTGGCGCGCGGTTTCGCCGCACCGGCGGCGCAAGGCCTCTACAAGAGCCTGGACAGCCGCGCTTCCGGTGGGCAATTGCATCTGTTGGCCCAAGCTGCCGAGGGCTCCCGGCCCAAGACCTTCCTGCTCAAGCCTGCCGGCGGGCACGGCTACCGCCTGGTGCTGGATCTCTATCCTCGCAAGGACGGGGCCATCGCGGATACGACGGACGACCCTGCGCCGGGCGTGCTGGCCAGCGTCAAGCCGACTTCCAGCGTGGGCAAGGGCGCCAGGCAGGCTGCCGCGTTGCTCGGCGGCGAGCGCAAGGTGATCGTCGCGATCGACGCCGGCCACGGCGGCAAGGATCCCGGCTCGCACGGCCCCAGCGGCACGCAGGAAAAGGACGTCACTTTGGCGGTGGCGCGCGCCCTGGCCGCCGAGATCAACCGCCAGCCTGGCATGAAAGCCGTGCTGACCCGTGACGGCGATTATTTCATCCCGCTCAAGCGTCGCTACCAGATCGCCCGCGAGCAGAACGCGGACATGTTCGTCTCGGTCCACGCCGACGCCTTCACCAGCAGCGATGCCAAGGGCTCGTCGGTGTGGGTGCTGTCGCCGCGCGGCAAGACGTCCGAGGCGGCACGCTGGCTGGCCGACCGCGAAAACCGCGCCGACCTGATCGGCGGCGTCTCGCTGGACGACAAGGACGACAGCTTGGCCGCGGTACTGCTGGACCTGCAGCAGGGCTACGCCATCCAGGCCAGCGAGTCGATCGCCGGCAACGTGCTCAAGGCATTGGCCAGCCTGGGGCCGACCCACCGCGGCCACGTGGAGCACGCCAATTTCGTGGTGCTGCGCTCGCCGGACGTGCCCTCGATCCTGGTCGAGACCGCCTTCATCAGTAATCCGGCCGAGGAGCGCAAGTTGCGCGATCCGGCTCACCAGCGCCAGCTGGCCGAAGCGGTGACCGGTGGCGTGCGCAACTACTTCGAGTCGACTCCGCCGCAGGGCACCTGGTTTGCTGCGCAAGCCATGCGCCGCAGCGGCGCGCTCGCTTCGGCCACCGAGGCGTCCACGCCGGTGGCGGACACGCGCGCAGACGCCAACGTGCGCGACTTGCACCGGGTCGAGCGCGGCGAGAGCCTGGGCAGCATTGCGCGCCAGTACGGCGTCAGCGTGAATGCGCTCAAGAGCGCCAATCGCATGAGCAGCGATACCGTGCAGACAGGCGCGGTGCTGGCCATTCCCGCCGGCTGAGCCAGCCTGACCTTCCCGTAGGGACGCTCCCGCGGGAAACGTCGCGGCATGGGCAACGCCACCGCCACCCTTTAAGCTTGCGCGATGCCCGTCATCCGCCAGCTTCCTCCCGACCTTATCAACCAGATCGCCGCCGGCGAGGTGATCGAGCGGCCGTCCTCGGTGGTGAAGGAACTGGTCGAGAACAGCCTCGACGCCGGCGCTACCCGCATCGAGGTGGACATCGAACAGGGTGGCGCCCGGCTGATCCGCGTGCGCGACGATGGCGGTGGCATCGGGCCGGACGACCTGCCCTTGGCGGTGGCGTCCCATGCCACCAGCAAGATTGGCAGCTTCGACGATCTCGAGCACGTCGCCAGCATGGGTTTCCGCGGTGAGGCGCTGGCGTCGGTCGCCTCGGTGGCGCGTTTCGCGCTGACGTCGCGCCTGCGCGATGCCGACAGCGCGTTCCGGCTGGAAGTCGACGGCGGGCGCATGCAGCCGGTGCGTCCGGCGCAGCATCCGGCGGGCACCAGCGTCGAGGTGCGTGACCTGTTCTTCAACGTGCCTGCCCGGCGGAAGTTCCTGCGCGCCGAGCGCACGGAACTGGCGCACATCGACGATTTGCTCAAATCCCTCTCGCTCGCGCGCCGCTCGGTGGAGTTCCGCCTGAGCCATAACGGCAAGCCGCTGCGCCTGTTCAGGGCCTGCCAGGACCAATCGGCCGCACTGGCCCGTGTGGGCGAGGTCCTGGGCGAAAACTTCCCGGCGCAGAGCCTGCACATCGACCACGCAGCGGCGGGCATGCAGCTGTCCGGTTGGGTCGGCTTGCCGACCGCTTCGCGCGGGCAGAACGATGGCCAGTATTTCTATGTCAACGGGCGGCTGGTGCGCGACCGCGTGGTCGCCCATGCGGTGCGCCAGGCCTATGCGGACGTGCTGTTCCACGGTCGCCATCCCGCCTTCGTGCTGTACCTGGAACTCGATCCGGCCGGCGTGGACGTCAACGTGCATCCGGCCAAGCACGAGGTGCGTTTCCGCGAGCAGCGGCTGGTGCACGATTTTCTCTTTCGCAGCCTGCACGAGGCGCTGGCGCAAACGCGGGCAGGGCTGGCAGCGCAGCCGTCGTCGCTCGAACCGGAGACGGCGTCGGCACCGTCGTATTCCTACGGTGGCCAGGCGAGTGGACGCCCCGCGCAGTTCGCGCAAAGCCGGCTCAGCCTCGGCCTGCGTGACGAGCCGCTGGCCGATTACGCCACGCTGCTGGGCGAGCCATCGGCGCGGATGGACGCTGCCGTGGCCACGGCGATGCCCGAGACCGACGAGCGCGAGGCGCCGCCGCTGGGCTTCGCCATCGCCCAGCTCAAGAGCATCTACATCCTCGCCGAGAATGCGCACGGCCTGGTGCTGGTAGACATGCATGCGGCGCACGAGCGCATCACCTACGAAAAGCTCAAGAACGGTCGCGCCTGCAGCAACCTGCGCTCGCAGATGCTGCTGGTGCCGCTGAGCCTGTCCGTGAGCGCGAAGGAAGCCGCGGCCGCCGAGGAACACGCCGAAGCATTGGCCGATTGGGGTCTGGAGCTCTCGCGTAGCGGTCCGTCGACCGTGGTGGTGCGGCGCATCCCGGCGTTGCTCGAGGGCGCCGACGTCGGCCAGCTCACCACCGACGTGCTGGCCGAGCTGGCCCAGCACGGCAGTTCGCGACGGTTGCAGGAGCTGGAGAACGAACTGCTATCGACGATGGCCTGCCACGGTTCGGTGCGCGCGGGGCGGCGGCTGACGCTGCCGGAGATGAATGCGCTGCTGCGCGAGATGGAGGCGACCGAGCGCTCCGGCCAGTGCAACCACGGGCGGCCGACCTGGGTGCAGCTGTCGGTGGGCGAACTCGATCGGCTGTTCCTGCGCGGTCGCTGATCCTGCAGGAGCGCACCTGTGGGCGAGCGCCCTGCGTCCCGGTCGCACAGGCGCGATCCACGGGGCACGCATGCGGGCTCGTCTATACTCGAACGCCACCCCACGCTGGAGAGCCCCATGCTTCGCGCCAGCCTGTTCCTCGCCGCCATCACCCTGGGAGCCGTTGCCGTGCACGCCGCCGATACCGATCCGTATTCCCGCCAGGTCGAGCAATGGCGCGCCGACCGCGTGGCACGGCTGACCGCTCCGGACGGCTGGTTGAGCCTGATCGGACTGGAGTGGCTGCATGAAGGCGCCAACCGCATCGGCAGCGGCGCCGACAACGACATCGTGCTCTCTGCCGGTCCGGCCCGCCTGGGCACGGTCACGCTCGCGGCGGACGGCAGCCAGCGCATCGCGCTCGACAAGGATGCGGGCGCCACCATCGACGGCAAGAGCGTCACCGAGGCGACGCTGGTCGACGACATGCACGCCGGCGCCGCGGGTCCCACCCTCGTGCGTTTCGGCAGCGCGAGCTTCTACGTGATCGACCGCGACGGCCGCAAGGCGCTGCGCGTCAAGGATCCCCAAGCGCCGACCCGCGCGCACTTCGCGGGCATCGACTATTTCCCGATCGATCCGTCCTGGCGCGTCCAGGCCGACTGGGTACCGTTCGCGCCCGGACACAAGCTGGAGATCGGTTCGGTGATCGGCACCATCGAGGCGGTGGACGTTCCCGGCAAGGCGGTGTTCCAGCGCGACGGCCACACCTTCGAACTGATGCCCTACCAGGAAGAACCGGGCGGCGAGCTGTTCTTCGTGATTGCCGACCGCACGTCCGGGAAGGAAACCTACGGCGCCGCGCGGTTCTTCTACGCGGCGTTGCCCAAGGGCGGCCTGTGGCAGCCGGGCAAGGTGGAGCTGGATTTCAACAAGGCCTACAACCCGCCGTGCGCGTTCACGCCATTCGCCACCTGTCCGCTGGCGCCGCCGGAGAACCGGCTGGATCTCGCCGTGACGGCCGGTGAGAAGAAGTATCGCGGCGGACACTGACGCCGCTGTTGCAGGAGCGCCCGAAGGCGCTCCTGCAGAAGGTCTCAGCGACCCTTGAACTCCGCCTTGCGCTTGGCAAGAAACGCGTTCGTCCCTTCGCGCATGTCCTCGGTGGCAAAGGCCAGCGCGAAGCCCTGTGTCTCGAACTCCAGGCCCTGGTCCAGCGCCGTCTCGCCGCCGAGCAGAATCGCATCGAGGATGCCCGCGGCGGCCAGCGGCGCGGCGGCGGCCAACTGGTTGGCCAGCGCGTCGACGGTTTCGTCCAGCGCCTCGGGCACCACTACGCGGTTGACGATGCCAAGCTCATAGGCTCGCGGCGCGCCGATCGGCGCGCCGGTCAGGCACAGCTCCAGCGCGGCGCTGCGGCCGGCCAGCCGTACCAGGCGCTGGGTGCCGCCGAAGCCGGGGATCAGGCCCAGGTTGATTTCCGGTTGGCCGAACTTCGCCTTCTCGCTGGCCACGCGCAGGTGGCAGGCCATCGCCAATTCCATTCCGCCACCCAGCGCGAAACCCTGGATGCGCGCGATCACCGGCTTGCCCAGCCGCTCGATCGTGCTCATCAGGCGCTGCCCGGTGCGCGAGAACGACTGCGCCTGCACCGGCGTATAGCCATTCATCTCGGCTATGTCGGCGCCCGCGACGAAAGCCTTTTCGCCCGCGCCGGTGAGCACCAACGCGCGCACCGCGTCGTCCTGCGCCGCCTGGGTGAAGGCGAGGGTCAGTTCGTTGAGCGTGTCGCGGTTGAGCGCGTTGAGCTTGTCGGGGCGGTTGACGGTGATGATGCGCACCGCGTCGCGGTTGGCGATTTCCAGATTGCGATAGGCCATGACAAGCGCTCCGGCGGAGGGAAAACGCGCATGGTAGCGCGGGAACCTTTGCCGTCGCGCGGGTTCGAAGCAACGCCGGCTGCGACGCTGCATGGCGTCGCCATAGCGCTTAGCATGTCGGTACCGTCGACGATGGAGGCAAGGCATGACACGACTGGGTGGGCTGGCGCTTGGCATGCTGCTGCTGGGAAGCGTGGCACATGCGCAGGATCGCGCCGCCGCGCCGTCGTCGCAGGTCAAGCTGGACAAGCACAAGCTGTCCTACGCGATCGGCTACCAGATCGGCAGCCAGTTCGCCGGCGGTGAACCCGACGTGGACCTGGCCACCGTGCAGAAGGCCATGGCCGACGCCTATGCCAAGCGCCATCCGGCCGTCCCGATGCAGGACATGCACGCGCAGCTCGAGCGCCTGGAGCAGCAACTGCATGCCAACGCGGTGGACGAGTTCAAGCACATCGCGGCGGCCAACGCGCGCAAGAGCGCGCAATTCATGGCACAGAACCGCAAGCGCCCGGGTGTGGTGCAATTGCCCTCGGGCATCCAGTACGCGGTGATCGCCGCGGGCGCGGGCACGCAGACGCCCAAGGTCACCAGCACCGTGACGGTCAACTACCGCGGCATGCTGGTCGACGGTACCGAGTTCGACAGTTCCTGGGCGCACGGTGCACCGGTGACGTTCCAGGTCGACAAGGTCATCCCCGGCTGGCAGGACGTGATCCCGCGCATGCACGTGGGCGATCGCTGGAAGGTGGTGATCCCGCCGCAACTGGCCTACGGCGAACGCGGGCAACTGCCGCGGATCGGGCCGAACGAGGCGCTGGTGTTCGAGATCGAGTTGCTGGATATCGCCAAGTAGCGAGCAGGTCCATTGATTCCGGCGCGTTGCGCCAGCGCTCAGGGTGAAGTCGAGGTACTTGCCGCACAGCCAGGCGTCCGCGCATCGGCTAAAATCGTGCGAATGCCGCACGACCCCCCCGTTCCCGTTGCCCCCTTGACCCCCTGCATCGGCATCTGTCGCCTGGATGCACGCGGCTGGTGCGAGGGCTGCCTGCGCAGCGGCGAGGAAATCGCGCGCTGGCGGACCATGGACGACGCCGAGCGCCTGCGCTACATGCGCGAGATCCTGCCGTCGCGCGCGAGGGCGTGATGGACGGCGCGCCGGAGCGTCCGGACGAGGGCGTGTTCGACGCGCTGCCTCGTATTCTGCGGCCACTCTCCGATCCGCCCGCGGCCCCGGGCTGGAATCACGCACAGATGGCCGACCTGCTCGGCGACACACCGAGGCGCCCCGCAGCCGTGCTGGTCGGCGTGCGCGAAGGCGTGCAACCGCGACTGGTCCTCACCGTGCGCACCGCCCACCTGCAATCGCATGCGGGGCAGGTAGCCTTTCCCGGAGGCCGGCAGGATCCGGGCGACCTCGATGCAATCGACACCGCCCTGCGCGAAAGCGAGGAAGAGATCGGGCTGGAGCGCGCGCTGGTGCAACCGTTGGGTTTCCTCGACTGCTTCGAGACGATCAGCGGCTATTGCGTCACGCCGGTGGTCGCGCGCATCGCCGAGCGCGCGATGCTCTACCCGACCCCGGCAGAAGTGGCCGAAGTCTTCGAGGTGCCGTTCGCGTTCTTCCTTGAACCGGCAAACCTCAGGCGCTACGTGATGGATTACCGCGGGCACCGGCGGGCGATGGCGGAATTCGTCCACGGCGGCCATCGCATCTGGGGAGCGACCGCCGCGATGCTCCTCAACCTGCTCGAGAGGATGGAAAACGCATGAGCCTGCACACCACGCTGATCGATGCGGCCACGCTGGCAGCGATACCGCCGGACCAGGTCCTGATCGTCGATTGCCGGGCGGATCCAGCCGGCGCCGGCGCGGCCGATCCGGACAAGCCCGAGCGCGAGTACCGCGAGGCCCATATTCCGGGCGCCGTGCATGCCAGCCTGGAACACGACCTTTCCGACCTCGGCCGCAAGGGCCAGGGACTGGGCCGCCATCCGCTGCCGCTGGAGCGGGCGTTTTCCGCCGTGCTCGGCCGCTGGGGCTGGCGTCCGGGCCTGCAGGTGGTGGCCTACGATGCCGGCAGCAGTGCGCTTGCGGCGGCCCGCCTCTGGTGGCTGCTTCGCCTGGCCGGCGTGCGCGAGGTTGCCGTCCTCGATGGTGGCTTCGCCGCCTGGCGCGAGGCCGGGTTGCCGGTCGAAAGCGGTGCCGTCGAGCGCACGCCGAGCCAGCTCGACGTGCACTTCGATCCCACCCAGGCGATCACCGATCACGCCGCGTTGCACGCCGATCCTGCCCCGGTGTTGCTGGATGCGCGCGCGGCCGCGCGTTATCGCGGCGACACCGAGCCGCTGGATCGCGCCGCCGGCCACGTCCCCGGCGCGCTCAACCGTCCTTATGCGGACAACCTCGACGCCAGCGGGCGGTTCAAGCCGCCGGCACGACTGCGCGCGGAGTTTGCGGCGGTGCTGGGCGACACGCGGCCACAGGACGTCGTGCACATGTGCGGCTCGGGCGTCACCGCCTGCCACAACCTCTTGGCGATGGAGCATGCCGGGCTGAAGGGTTCGCGTCTTTATGCGCCCTCATGGAGCGGCTGGGTGAGCGACCCGTCGCGACCGATCGCCACCGGCTGAGCTGACTGTGGAGCCCATTCGTGGGCGATGCCTTTTCCCCGGACGGGTTGAAGAGCGTCACCCGCGGATGGCCTCCGAAGAAGAGGATCGGCGGCTCAGGCGCCCTTGGCCTTCAGCCGCGCGACCAGTCCCTGCAGCGTCGCCTGTGTTTCCGCGTGGAAGTAGGCGTCCATGAAGGCGTCCAGCGGCAGGGCATCGACATCCTTCCATGCCGCGCGCAGGTCAGCGCGGGCCAGCTCGCGGGTGGCCAGCATCGCGTGGCGCGGGAGCGCCAGCAGTTCGGTGAGCCAGTGCACCGCGCGGGTGACCACCTGGTCCACGCCGGTCAGCTCGTCCACGAACCCGCAGGCCAGCGCCTGCTCGGCCTCGATCATGGCGCCGGCGACCAGCAGCCGCTCGGCGCGGTAAGTGCCGACCACGCGACGCAGCGCGAGCTGGATGCAGTCGGGCACCATCAGGCCGACCTGGACCTCGTTGAGGCCGATGCGGAACGGGCCCTGCGCCATCACGCGGTAGTCGCAGAACAACGCCAGCACGGCGCCGCCGGCGGGGCTGTGGCCGGTGATCGCCGCCACCGCCGGGACCGGCAAATGGGCGAGGTCCGCGCACAGGTCGAACAGCGCGCGCCAATAAGCCCGCACGCCGGCGCGGTCGCGTTGCAGCAGCTCGGGCACGTCCACGCCAGCGGAGAACAGGCCTTGCGCGCCGGAGATCACCAACCCGCGCGCGCCGTCGCGTGGCGCCTGTGCGAGGGCATCGCGCAGCGCCGCGATCAGGTCCAAGTTCAACGCATTGACCGGCGGGCGGGCCAGGCGGATCTCGGCGATGTCGCCGTCGTGCGGGAGGATGTCGAGCATGGCGTGATCCTTGGCTTGTTTGTTGAACGCGACGAATCGGCCGCTGCAGGAGCGCCCCTGTGCATGACCGTACGGATGGCGGTCGCGCACAGGAGCGCTCTGCAGCGATATGTCGTGGCTACTGGTCCGCGGCCCAGCGGTAATGCACCGCGTAGTCCAGTGTCGCCTTGCCCCCGGCTGGCACATTCACCTTGAACTCCAGCACGTCCGGCGACTGCTTGTCCGGCTTGACCGACGAGGACACCAGCGTCCATTCTCGCCAGCGGCTCGGGTGCTCGCGCACGGTCACCACGCGCGCAGACTCGCCAGCGTTGGTGAGGGTGATGCGGAACGCTTCATCCATCGCGCGCGCGGCCTTGTCCACCTTGAACGAGGTGCGCTCGCGCTCGGCACGCAGGTCGAAGGCAGTGCCGAGCGAGAGGGTGGCGTCGCTGCCCTTGGGCGTGTCGTCGATGCGGCCTTCGCCAAGGAATTGCGGCGTGCCCTGGTTGTCGTTGCCCAGTACGCGCAGATAGCCGGCCGGCAGGCTGTCGAAGGCGGTGAAACGCAAGGTGCTTTCGATGGTGTTGCCACCGCCGGTGTTGAAGTCGGGAGCAAGCATGGGCTCGGGCGGTGTCCAGGCGTTGCCGTTCTCGTACAGCGCGGTGCGCTCGCACGCCAGCGTCCGGGTCGCGTAGAGCGGCACCTGGCTGACACTGCCGTCGGGCAGGTCGACCGGCTGGGGCAGCGTGTAGAGGCGGTAATCTCCGAGCGAGGACTGCTGCGGCATGTCGGCTGCCCCGGCCTTGTAGGCACGGGCCATCGACATCGCCATAGGCTGCGGCGCTTCCAGTTTGGCGAAGCGCGGTTCGCCGGCGACCAGCTTCAGCGTGGCATCGTGCCAGTCGCGTCCGCTGCGGTTGGCGATGCTGGCGCGCGATTCGAACTGCATGCGGCACGTGCCGCCCGGCACAAGCGTGGCGACGTAGGCGGCGCGCCAACCCAGGCCGGCGGTGGGATAGCTCAATGTTGCAATAGCGGTGCCGGCACGCGCGGCGTCCACGCGCAGGCGCAGGCTGGCGCCGGTGGGGAAACTCCCGCCGGCGCTGCGCACCGCGGCGTAGTCGCGTACCAGCGTCGTGCCCATTGCGCCCTTGACGAGCAGGCCGGTGCCGGCGCGCAGCAGGGTGCCTTGCGCCAGCGACTCGCCGTTGTCGCCGAGCACCGTGATCTCCTGGCCGACCAGCCCGGCGAGTGCCGCCTCGTTGCCCTGGCCGAGCAACAGCCGTTGGGAAACCAGCACGGCCTGGTCTTTGCCGAATGAGAGCGCAATGGCTTCGGGATCGAGGTAGAGCGGCAGGTCGCCGACGGCGACGTCCTGCGTGCCGGCCTTGAGCTGCAACGTGCGCTGCTCGCGCACCACCGCATGGCCCTCACCCACGCTGCCGTCGCCGGAGGACGCGAACAGGGCGGCGCTGTCGCTTCGGTAAAGGGTAAGCGCGGTGCCGGCGTCTGCCGCCTGCGCCGTGGACATCGCCATGAAGGCAGCGCAAGCGGTGGCGAGAACCGTGGAACGGGGGAGTGTCGTCATGGGGCACCTTCCGTTTTGGGGAGCGCTCATCATAGCGACCGTTCCGCCGCCCGCGTGGCCACCGCCGCGCAGCCCGGCTCGCGCCGGTCAGGTCTGTCCAAGCCAGGTGCCCGCCACCCGGCTATGGTGGCTCCAGCCCTTTCGGATGACAGGCCATGCCAGCTCCTTCGATCATCGACATTGCGCCCGCGCGCCTGCCCGAGGATCTTGAACTCGTGCGCGGGCTTTTCGAGGAATACGTGGCCAGCCTGGATATCGATCTTTCCTTCCAGGACATTGATGCGGAACTTGCGCACCTGCCGGGAAAGTACGTGCCGCCGCGAGGGGTCGTGCTGCTCGCCCGCGACACGACGGGCGCCGCCTTGGGCTGCGTCGCGCTGCGGCCGTGGTCAGTGCAGGGCGAGTGCGAGATCAAGCGTCTGTACGTGCGGCCCGCGGCGCGAGGACGATCTCTGGGGCGACTGTTGGCAGAGGCGGCGATCGCCTGGGCGATCCAGGCGGGCCATCACCGCGTGTTGCTGGATACGCTCGCCTCGATGCACGCCGCACGCGAGCTTTATGCCTCGCTCGGGTTCCAGCCCGTCGAGCCGTACTACGTGAACCCGGTGCCCGGCACGCTGTACATGGCGCTCGGTCTTCCGCCCGGCACGGTCTGAGCGGTCAGCCGGCGACCCAGCCGGCACGGAAGGTGGCCGGCGTCATGCCAAACGTCCTCACGAACTCCCGGTTGAGATGGGCCTGGTCGTAAAAGCCGGCATCGAGCGCCGCCTCGCTGACGGGCGCATGCTGGCGCAGCCGCGCCTTGGCGTGGTGCAAGGCCAGCAGGACGTGGAAGTTGTGCAGGCCGGTGCCGGTCTCGCGGCGGAACGCACGTGCAAGATGGCCGGCCGAAACCCCGCATGCCTGCGCCACGCTTTCCACGTCGGTATGCAGCGATGAACGGTGCATCAGCAGCTCGCGCGCTTGCGCGCCGAGCGTGTTGCCGACCTCCGTGGCGACAGGAGCGCACGGGTTCGGCATGAACTCGGAAACGAAGGCCCAGCCGTATCGGTCGACCGGTTCGAAGCGATGGACCGTGCCCGCCGGCACCGTGACCGTGTCGCCGGCGCTCACCATGCGGCAGCCGGCTGGGAGCCACAGCCGCGCGCGGCCGGCAAGCATCCGTACGACCTCGTCGCCGGCATGGAAATGAGGGCGGAAGCGCCAGGCATGCCGGTCGCCGGCGATGCTTTCGACCGCGCCCGCTCCGCTGCGCTGCACCCGGAAGGCCGTGCGTGGTGCATGGGCGCGGGCGCGCATGGTCAGTCCTGCGCGGCCGCCTGGCGGATCGCGTCGGGCAACGGCACCGGCTTGCCGGTGGCCGGGTCCATCCAGACCATCACCACGTGGCCGTCGCCGTACAGGCGCTCGGGGTTCTCGACATCCAGGATGCGGTGGGCGATGGTCATCGAACTGGTGCCCAGCCGCTCGCAGAAGAGCTCCACGCTCAATTGCGCCGGCCACTCGATCGGCCGGCGGTAGTTGAGCTGGACGGCCGCCATCACCGGCATCGCGTTTTCGTCGAACCACGGGCCCGGCACATGGCTGAGCCACTGCAGCCGCGCCTCTTCCAGGTAGGTGAGGTAGTTGGAATTGTTGACGTGGTTGAACGCGTCCAGGTCGCGCCAGCGGACCGGCAACGCTGCGGTGAACAGCGGCGTGGGCGTGGCCGGCGGCGCCTGTTCGGCAAGGCGTTCGTCCGCGGCCTTCTTCGTCGACTTGCGCGGGCTCATTGGGCCTTCTTCTTGCGCGGCATGGGCCTGTGCTTGTCGGCCGAGGCGATGTGCTTGAGCGTGTTCTTGGTGCGCTTGGCCGCCGGCTTTTCCTCGGCAGGCGCCGGTGCCTTGAGATGCGGCACCAGGAAGCGTCCGGTGTGTGACTCGGACGAAGCGGCCACCTCTTCCGGCGTGCCGGCGATAAGGATACGCCCGCCGCCGGCGCCGCCCTCCGGGCCGAGGTCAACGATCCAGTCGGCGGTCTTGATCACGTCGAGGTTGTGCTCGATCACCACCACGGTGTTGCCCTGGTCGACCAGCTGGTGCAGCACGTCGAGCAACTGCTCGATGTCGTGGAAGTGCAGGCCGGTGGTGGGCTCGTCCAGGATGTACAGCGTGCGGCCGGTGTCGCGCTTGGACAGCTCCTTGGAGAGCTTCACGCGCTGGGCCTCGCCGCCGGAAAGCGTGGTCGCGCTCTGGCCGAGCTTGATGTAGTCCAGGCCTACGGCGCGCAGCGTGTCGAGCTTGCGCGCGATGGTCGGCACGTTCTCGAACAGCTTCAGCGCGTCCTCGACCGTCATGTCGAGCACGTCCGCGATCGTGTTGCCCTTGTAGTGGATCTCCAGCGTCTCGCGGTTGTAGCGCTTGCCATGGCAGACGTCGCAGGGCACGTACACGTCCGGGAGAAAGTGCATCTCCACCTTGATCATGCCGTCGCCTTCGCACGCCTCGCAGCGGCCACCGCGTACGTTGAAGCTGAAGCGGCCGGGGGTGTAGCCGCGCGCACGCGCCTCGGGCACCTGCGCGAACAGTTCGCGCAGCGGCGTGAACAGCCCGGTGTAGGTGGCCGGGTTGGAGCGCGGCGTGCGGCCGATCGGCGATTGGTCGATGTCGACCACCTTGTCGAACAGGTCCATGCCACTGACCGACTCGAACGGCGCCGGCTGCGCGCTGGCGCCATTCAACTCGGAGGCGGCCAGGCGGAACAGCGTGTCGTTGACCAGCGTGGACTTGCCCGAGCCGGACACGCCAGTCACGCAGGTGAACAGCTTGGCCGGGATCGCCAGGTCGACGTGCTTGAGGTTGTTGCCGCGCGCGCCCTTCAGGCGCAGCCAGGCGTCCTCGTCGACCGGCTTGCGCCGCTCGGCGGGAACCTCGATGGCGCGCGTGCCCGAGAGGTACTGGCCGGTGATCGAGCGCTCGGAGCCGAGGATGTCCTTGAGCGTGCCCTGCGCAACCACCTCGCCGCCGTGCACGCCGGCGCCAGGGCCGATGTCGAGCACGTGGTCGGCCATGCGGATGGCGTCCTCGTCGTGTTCGACCACGATCACCGTGTTGCCCAGGTCGCGCAGGCGGGTGAGGGTGCCCAGCAGGCGCTCGTTGTCGCGCTGATGCAGGCCGATCGAGGGCTCGTCCAGCACGTACATCACGCCGACCAGGCCGGCGCCGATCTGGCTGGCCAGGCGGATGCGCTGGGCTTCGCCGCCGGAAAGGGAGTCAGCCTGGCGGTCCAGCGTGAGGTAGTTGAGGCCGACGTCGTTGAGGAAGGTCAGCCGCTCGCGGATTTCCTTGACGATCTTGGCCGCGATCTCGCCGCGCCAGCCGGCGAGCTTCAGGTCGTCGAAGAATCCCAGTGCATCGTCGATCGAGCGGTTGGTCAGCGCGGGCAGCGGCTGGTCGGACACGAAAACGTTGCGCGCCGAGCGGTTCAGGCGCTGGCCTTCGCAGGTCGGACAGGGATGGTCGCTGATGTACTTGGCAAGCTCCTCGCGCACCGCGGACGATTCGGTTTCCTTGTAGCGCCGCTCGAGGTTGGGGAGGATGCCCTCGAAGGCATGCTCGCGGGTCACCCGGCCGCCGCGCTCGGTGAGGTAGCGGAAGGCGATCTTTTCCTTGCCGCTGCCGTAGAGGATCGCCTGCTGGATGTGCGGAGGCAGGTCGCGCCAGCGCGTATCGGCCTCGAAGCCGTAGTGCGCGGCCAGCGAGAGCAGCATCTGGAAGTAGTGCGGGTTGCGCCGGTCCCAACCACGGATCGCGCCGTTGGAGAGCGGCAGTTCGGGATGGCCGACCACGCGCGCCGGGTCGAACACCTGGGTCACGCCCAGGCCGTCGCAGCTGGGGCAGGCGCCGATCGGCGAGTTGAACGAGAACAGGCGCGGTTCCAGCTCCGGCAGCGAGTAATCGCAGACCGGGCAGGAGTAGCGCGAGGACAGCAGTTGCTCTGGCGCGCTGTCGTCGTCCATGTCGACCACGATCACCAGGCCGTCGCCGAGGCGCAGCGCGGTTTCGAACGACTCGGCCAGGCGCTGCTTGAGGTCCTCGCGCGGGCGGAAGCGGTCGATCACCACTTCGATGGTGTGCTTCTGGCGCAGCGTCAGCGGCGGCACCGCGTCGAGTTCGTACACCACTCCGTCGACGCGGGCGCGCACGAAACCCTGCGCGCGCAGTTGGTCGAACACCTGCACGTGTTCGCCCTTGCGCTCGCGGATGACTGGCGCGAGCAGCATCCAGCGCTTGTCGGCGTCCAGCGCCAGCGTGGCGTCGACCATCTGGCTGACGGTCTGTGCCTCCAGCGGAATGGCGTGGTCCGGACAGCGCGGCGTGCCGACGCGGGCGTAGAGCAGGCGAAGGTAGTCGTAGATCTCGGTGATCGTGCCGACGGTCGAGCGCGGGTTGTGCGAGGTCGACTTCTGTTCGATCGAGATCGCCGGGGACAGGCCCTCGATATGGTCGACGTCGGGCTTCTCCATCATCGACAGGAACTGCCGCGCGTACGCCGAGAGCGACTCCACGTAGCGGCGCTGGCCTTCGGCGTAGATCGTGTCGAAGGCGAGCGAGGATTTGCCCGAGCCGGACAGGCCGGTGATCACGATCAGGCGATCGCGCGGCAGGTCCAGGTCGATGTTCTTGAGGTTGTGCGTGCGGGCGCCGCGGATGCGTATGGTTTCCATGCGCGCTGGGATATGGGGGAGACCGGCCACTATACCAACCTGCCGAGGTCAGAAATTGAGTGCCCGGTAGGGTGGGCTTCAGCCCGCCGTTCTTTCGGACACCGCCGGTGGGCGGGAGCGCGTCCTCCGCGGACCTACGCAAAGGCTGGCGGCTGTGGCCAAATACCCGGCTCGGGACACGATGAGGAGACGCACATGCGCAAGTGGAGCCTGACGGGCATGGCCCTGCTGCTGGCGACCGGCGCCGCGGTGGCAGCCACGCCCAAACCGCCCAGCGAGGCGCAGGTACGCCAGCTGATGGACGTGTTTGGCGTGGATCGGATGCTGGGCCAGATGAACAGCCAGATGGCTGCGATGATGCAGCAACAACTGCCCTGCGTGCCGGCCGATTACTGGCAGGGGTTCATCGACGCCAAGGGGGCGCGGGAGCTCACCGAGCGCATGGTGCCGATCTACCAGCGCCACTTCAGCGCGGCCGATATCCAGGGGCTGTTGAAGTTCTACCGCTCGCCGCTGGGCAAGAAGGTCATTACCGAGATGCCCGCGACCATGGCCGAAGGCATGCAACTGGGTCAGGAGTGGGGCCGCGAACGCGCCCAGGCGATGCTGGCCGACCTGCAAAAGGGCGGCAGGATCGATGCCCAGGGTCGCTGCCCGGCCGCGCCGGCGGCGGCACCGGCGACGCGGCTGGTCGCGCCTGCCGCGGGCAGCTCTTCGGCGGGTCACTGAGCGTCCTGCTCAAAGATTGACCAGCCCCGGACGGCGTCGTTATACTTTGCCGTTCACCACGGCCGGTACGCGCGCGGTGAAACCCAAGAGAATAACGACAGAAGGGACAATCCCATGAGTTATGCAGTCATCAAGACCGGCGGCAAGCAGTACCGCGTCCAGCAGGGCGACGTGCTGCGCGTGGAGCTGCTGGATGCCGAGGAAGGCGCCAACGTGAGCTTCGACCAGGTCCTGCTGGTCGGCTCGGGCGATTCGGTCAACGTCGGCGTGCCGACCGTTGCCGGCGCCACCGTTTCGGCCACCGTGCGCCGCCACGGCCGTGCGGACAAGATCCGCATCATCAAGTTCCGCCGCCGCAAGCACCACAAGAAGCAGATGGGGCACCGGCAGCATTTCACCGAAGTCGAGATCACGGGCATCAACGCCTGATACACAGCCGAGGATTTAAGTCATGGCACATAAAAAAGGCGTAGGTTCGTCCCGCAACGGTCGCGACTCGAACCCGAAGTACCTGGGCGTGAAGATCTATGGTGGCCAGGCCATCGAGGCTGGCAACATCATCGTCCGCCAGCGTGGCACCAAGTTCCATGCCGGTACCGGCGTGGGCCTGGGCCGCGACCACACCCTGTTCGCGTTGACCGACGGCGTGGTCGAGTTCAAGACCCGCGGCGAGAACAACCGCAAGTTCGTCAGCGTCGTCAAGGGCTGATCGCTCCCGGCGCTGCAGCGAAAGCCCCGCTCCGGCGGGGCTTTTGTTTTTTGTGAAGCAAGGATCGGCGAGCGAGGAACGGGGAGCATGCAGCTTCCCGGTTAACCTTGAGCTTCGCGGTCACCTGTCACCCCTCCTGTTGCGGCTCCCTACACCATGAAATTCGTCGACGAAGCGATCATCAAAGTCCAGGCCGGTGACGGCGGCAACGGCTGCGTCAGCTTCCGTCGCGAGAAGTTCATCCCGTTTGGCGGTCCCAACGGCGGTGATGGCGGCCACGGCGGTTCGGTCTGGCTGGTGGCCGACGAGGGCCTCAACACGCTGATCGACTTCCGCCACCAGCGCAGCTTCAAGGCCCAGCGCGGCGAGAACGGCATGGGTTCGGACATGTACGGCAAGGGCGGCGAAGACACCGCCATCCGCGTGCCGGTCGGCACCGTCGTCACCAACGTCGATACCGATGAGGTGATCGGCGATCTCACCCAGCATGGCCAGCGTCTGCTGGTGGCCGAGGGTGGCAAGGGCGGGCTGGGCAACATCCATTTCAAGAGCTCGGTCAACCGGGCGCCGCGCAAGTCCACGCCGGGCACGCCTGGCGAGGTGCGCGAGCTCAAGCTCGAGCTCAAGCTGTTGGCGGACGTTGGCCTGCTGGGCTTCCCCAATGCCGGCAAGTCGACCTTCATCCGCGCCGTTTCGGCAGCGACGCCGCGGGTGGCCGATTACCCGTTCACCACGCTTCATCCGAACCTGGGCGTGGTCAGCCTGGGCACCGACCAGAGCTTCGTGATCGCCGACATTCCCGGCCTGATCGAGGGCGCCGCCGAGGGTGCGGGGCTGGGTATCCAGTTCCTGCGCCACGTTTCGCGCACCCGGTTGCTGCTGCATCTGGTGGACATCGCGCCGATCGATGGCACCGATCCGGTCGAGCAGGTGCGGGCGATCGAAGAGGAACTGGCCAAGTTCGACCCCGAGCTGCTGGAGCGTCCGCGCTGGCTGGTGCTCAACAAGGCCGACGTGCTGCCGGAGGACGAGCGCCAGGCGATCGCCGAGGACATCGTGGCCCGGCTTGAATGGAAGGAGCCGTGGTTCCTGGTGTCGGCGATCGCGCGCGACAACACCATGGCGGTCTGCCAGCAGGTGCAGCGATTCTTCGAGTCACAGCGCCAGGTACGCGACGAGCGCGTCGATATGCAACCGGGTGACGTGCGGCTGCGCGGCGAGCTGTAGCCGAACTTCTAGCGAGGTTTTCCACATCCGCCCTGTCGGTGCCCGTGAACGGGGGACAGTTTCGATAGGAAGCACCGCGCGTTCCTTCCCGGTTACGGGGCACGGGTCGGATTGAGAAGCCCTGCAGGAACCTCAAGTTCGCCTGCCCAGTCCGATTCGCGCATCATGCGGAGCTTCTGTCCGAAGAGTCTCTGCCATGCCCTCTCGCCGCGAATTCCTGAAGACCTCCGTGTTGGCCGCCGGTGCGCTTGCCGCGCCTCGCTTCGCGACCGCCGCCGCAGCCCCCTCGAAGGGCGCGCTGCCGGGCACCGACGGAGCCCGCGTGATCTCGACCTGGGATTTCGGCGTGCCCGCCAACCGGGCGGCCTGGGCTGTACTTGCTCGCGGCGGCAAGGCGCTGGACGCGGTGGAGCAGGGCGCGCAGGTGCCCGAGTCGGACCTGGCCAATCACAGCGTCGGCAAGGGCGGCTATCCGGATCGGGATGGCCACGTCACCTTGGATGCCAGCATCATGGACAGCGACGGCCGTTGTGGCGCGGTCGCATGCCTGGAACGCATCGCTCACCCGATCCGCGTGGCGCGGCGGGTGATGGAGGCCACGCCGCACGTGCTGCTGGTCGGCGATGGCGCGCTGCAGTTCGCCCGGGAGCAGGGTTTCCACGAGGAAAACTTGCTCACGCCCGAGGCCGAAAAGGCCTGGCGCGAGTGGCTGAAGACGGCGAAATACCAGCCGGTGGCCAACAGCGAGAACCTCGATTACCACCGCAGCCTGCCTGGCGGACACGACAATCACGACACCATCGGCATGCTCGCCGTAGACGCGCACGGGCGACTGGCCGGCGCCTGCACCACCAGTGGCATGGCGTGGAAGCTGCACGGTCGTGTCGGCGACAGCCCGATCATCGGCGCGGGCCTCTACGTGGACGGCGAGGTGGGTGGCGCCACGTCCACGGGCGTGGGCGAGGAGGTCATCCGCAATGCGGGCAGCTTCCTGGTGGTCGAGCTGATGCGCCAGGGGCGCAGCCCACAGGAAGCCTGCGAGGAGGCGGTGCGGCGCATAGTCAGGAAGCGTCCGGACGCGGCGAAGGAAATGCAGGTGGGCTTCCTTGCGCTGCGACGCGACGGTGCCGTAGGCGCGCACGCGATCCAGCGCGGGTTTACCTACGCCGTGTGCGATGCGAAGAAGCAGGACGGCCTGTTCGCCTCGCCCAGCGTGTACACGACCAGCTTCTCCTGACCCGGGAGCAGGGACACGGCCGGGTGGCTGCCTGCTTTTCTTACGAGCATACGAAAAGGCCGGCTTGCGCCGGCCTTCCCTTCAACCCTTGGATACGCGAGGCCGGCTTACGCCAGCTCGTGAATCTTCGCGTTGAGACGGCTCTTGTGACGAGCAGCCTTGTTCTTGTGGATGAGACCGCGCGCGGCGTAGCGGTCCATGACCGGCTGGGCGGCGGCGAAGGCTTCCACGGCGGCGGCCTTGTCCTTCGCCTCGATGGCCTTGACGACCTTCTTCAGGGCGGTGCGCACCATGGAACGGGCGCTGACGTTGCGCAGGCGGCGCTGCTCGGACTGGCGCGCGCGCTTCTTCGCGGACTTGATGTTGGCCAAGGTAGAACTCCAGAGAAGGCTTGGGTTGGAAAAAGACGGGCAATTATGCGGGCAATGCGCTGCCCGGTCAACTGTTTAGGCGGTCTCGACCGCGTGGGCATGCACGCCTCATGCGGGCCGCGGTCGCGCACAGGTGCGTTCCTGCGAACGACTCCATTTCCCCTTGTCGCCATATCGAGGCTACCGGCGCGCCCCGGCGGGCTGTCACACTAGGCCTTTGGCCGCGCCAGGTTCCGTTCCACGCATGAAATCCCCCAGCATGTTCCGCGGGCTGCTGTCCTTCAGCAGCATGACCATGATCTCCCGCGTGCTCGGCCTGGTGCGCGACATGGCGATCAACTCGGCGTTCGGCGCGAACGCGGCCACCGATGCCTTCTGGGTGGCCTTCCGCATTCCCAATTTCATGCGCCGGTTGTTCGCCGAGGGTTCCTTCTCCACAGCGTTCGTGCCCGTGTTCACGGAGGTGAAGGAGAAGGGGAGCCACGCCGATCTCAAGGAGTTGATGGCGCGGGTGTCGGGTACGCTGGGTGGCGTGTTGCTGGTGGTCACGGCGATCGGGCTGATCTTCGCACCCGAGGTCACCATGCTGTTCTCGCCCGGTGCGCTGGACGAACCGAAGAAGTTCGCCCTCACCGTGGAACTGCTGCGGCTGACCTTCCCGTTCCTGCTGTTCGTGTCGCTGACCGCGCTGTCCGGTGGCGCGCTCAACAGTTTCCACCGTTTCGGGTTGCCGGCACTGACGCCGGTGATCCTCAACCTGTGCATGATCGCCGGTGCGCTGTGGCTGTCGAAGTGGCTGGAAACGCCGATCCTTGCGTTGGGCTGGGCGATCCTGGCCGCCGGCATCCTCCAGTTGCTGTTCCAGTTGCCGGCGCTGCGCGGACTGGACCTGCTGTCACTGCCGCGCTGGGGCTGGAGCCATCCGCAGGTGCGCCGGATCATGCGGCTGATGGTGCCGACGCTGTTCGGTTCCTCGGTGGCGCAGATCAACCTGTTGCTGGACACCGTGATCGCCTCGCTGCTGATTGCCGGCTCGCAAAGCTGGCTATCGCAGGCGGACCGGTTCCTGGAACTGCCGCTGGGCGTGTTCGGCGTGGCGCTGGGCACGGTGATCCTGCCCTCGCTGTCGCGTCATCACGTCACCACCGACCGCACCGGCTTCTCGCATGCGCTGGACTGGGGCCTGCGCACGACGCTGCTGATCGCGGTGCCGGCCATGTTCGGCCTGATGTTGCTGGCCGAGCCACTGGTGGCGACGTTGTTCCAGCATGGCCGATTCGATGCGTTCGATACCCGGATGGCCACGCTGTCGATCACCGCATTGAGTTTCGGGTTGCCGGCCTTCGCGCTGGTCAAGGTACTGTTGCCGGCGTTCTACGCGAGGCAGGACACGCGCACGCCCGTGCGAGCCGGCGTGGCGTCGCTCATCGCCAACATGGCGTTGAACGTGCTGTTCGTGGCGGTGCTGTTCGCACTGTGGGCCACCCCGGCGCAGAAGCAGGCGCCCTGGCTGCAGGCGCTGGCCGAAGTGCCGGGCCTGCACATGGCGTTGGGCATGGCCAGCGCGCTGGCCAGCTACATCAACCTGGGTCTTTTGTGGCGTTGGCTCAAGCAGGCCGGGGTCTACGAACGCCAACACGGCTGGACGCGGCATTTCCTGCGGCTGGCGGTGGCGTGCGCCGCGATGGTGGCCGTGCTGTTGCTCGGGCGCTGGCTGTGGCAGGACTGGACCTCGGTATCGACCTTCACGCGCGTCTGGCACCTGGCCGTGCTGGTGGGGGCGGGCGGGATCACCTACGTCGTGGCGCTGTTTGCCATGGGTTTCCGCTTGCGCGAATTGCGTGGGGTCTGATGCCAGTGGGGCGCCCGGGACGCTCCGGCAGCGCGTGAACAGTCCGCCACAGGCGTCCGCTTATACTGGCCGGATGACAAGACTTTCCCGGGACCTTGCGGGCCCCTGCCTGGCCCCCGAGGGCAGCGTGGTGGCCATTGGCGCCTTCGACGGACTGCATCGGGGGCACCAGGCCCTGCTGGCCGAGGTGCACATCCGCGCCGCCGCACTGCGGGCGCAGCCGGCGGTGGTCAGTTTCGAACCCCTGCCGCGGGCGTACTTCTCGCCCGAGCCGGTTCCGCGGCTCTCCAGCGTGCGCGAAAAACTCAAGGGTTTCGCGGCCGCGGGGATGGCGCAGGCACTGATGCTGCGTTTCAACGCGGCGTTGACTGCCATGCCCGCCGGGGATTTCGTGCGGCGCGTACTGATCGATCGGCTGGCGGCGCGGGAAGTCTGGGTCGGCGAGGATTTTCGCTTCGGTCACAAGCGCACAGGCGACGTGGCCATGCTCGAGCGCATGGGCGCGGAGCTGGGGTTCACCACGCGCGTGATGCCACCGGTCCTGCTCGACGGTGCACGTGTGTCGGCCACGCGCGTGCGGGCGCTGCTCGCGGCCGGCGAGTTCGCCGGCGCCACGCCACTGCTCGGCCGGCCGTTCGTGATCGATGGGCGGGTCGAGCGCGGCAACCAGCTGGGCCGAACGCTGGGCTTTCCCACGGCCAACATCCACTTGCGTGGTCGGGTCAGCCCCATCCAGGGCATTTTCGCGGTGCGCGTCGGGCTCGGCGAGGCCCCGTGCAGCTGGCCGGGCGTGGCATCGCTCGGGCTGCGGCCGACGGTCAACGAGGTTGCGCAGCCGGTACTGGAGGTGTGCCTGTTCGACTTCGAGGGCGATCTTTATGGCCGGCGCATGGCGGTCGAGTTCGTCGCCAAGCTGCGCGAGGAGCAGAAGTTCGACGGCCTGGAGTCGCTGACGGTGCAGATGCACGAGGACGCGCGCCAGGCGCGCGAGCTGCTGGGCATGAATCCGCGTTTGGCGGAAGCCTGAATGTAGAGCGCACCTGGCGGCGACGGCGGTATGCCCGCGCCGCCGGTGGCGCACAGGTAAGCCCCCTGCGAGACTTCCTCTACCGCAACGCAGCAATTTCCACTATTTTCAACGGTTCGCCGGCGCGTATCGCGCCTTTCCGGCGTCGCCCCACGGACAGCCCTACATGACGCACGACTACAAGAGCACGATCAACCTGCCGCAGACGGATTTCCCGATGCGCGGCGACCTGCCCAAGCGCGAGCCGCAGTGGCTGGCCGAGTGGGAAAAGGCCGGCCGCTACGTGCAGATCCAGCAGAAGGTGGCCGGTCGAGACAAGGCGTTCGTGCTGCACGACGGCCCGCCCTACGCCAACGGCGCGATCCACATCGGCCACGCGGTCAACAAGATTCTCAAGGACATGGTGGTCAAGTCGAAGCTGCTGGCCGGCTACCGCTCGCCGTACGTGCCTGGCTGGGACTGCCACGGACTTCCCATCGAGATCGCGGTGGAGAAGAAGCACGGCAAGCCGGGCGAGAAGCTCGACGCGCGCGCGTTCCGCCAGAAGTGCCGCGAGTACGCGCAGGAACAGGTCGACGCGCAGCGCGCCGACTTCAAGCGGCTTGGCGTGCTGGGCGACTGGTCGCATCCGTACAAGACGATGGACTTCCGTTACGAGGCCGACATGCTGCGCGCGCTGGCGCGCATCGTCGCCAATGGCCACGTGGTGCGCGGCGCCAAGCCGGTGTATTGGTGCTTCGACTGCGGCTCGGCGCTGGCCGAGGCGGAGATCGAGTACGGCGACAAGCAGTCGCCCGCCGTGGACGTGGCTTACGACGCGGTCGATTCGAAGGCATTGGCGGACAGGTTCGGCGCCGATGCGGGTGACGCAATCGTGTCCGTGCCGATCTGGACCACCACGCCGTGGACGTTGCCGTCCAGCCAGGCGGTCGCGCTGGGTGCGGAGCTGGAATACGCCCTGGTCGAAGGGCCCGTGCGCGATGGGCGGCGGGTGCTGCTCGTGATCGCCAGCGCGCTGGTCGAGCCGGCCCTCAAGCGCTACGGCGTCGACTCTCCGAAGGTGCTCGGTCACGCCAAGGGCACGGATCTCGACGGTCTCAATCTGCACCATCCGTTCTACCCGCGCGAAGTCCCTGTCCTGCTGGGCGAGCACGTCTCCGCCGAGGACGGTACAGGCGCCGTGCATACCGCGCCTGACCATGGCATGGAGGACTTCATCGTCGGTCGCGAGAACGGCCTGGGAACGCTCAACTACGTCGGTCCGCGCGGAGCCTACCGCGAGGACGTGCCGGTGGCGGGTGACCTTTCGCTGGCGGGCATGCACATCTGGAAGGCCAACGACGCCATCGTCGAACTGCTGCGCGGCCGGGGTGTGCTGCTGGCGCACGCGAAGATCGAACACAGCTACCCCAACTGCTGGCGCCACAAGACGCCGGTGATCTTCCGCGCCACGCCGCAGTGGTTCATCGGCATGGAACAGGCGGACCTGCGCGCCACCGCGCTCAGGGCGATCAAGGACGTGCGCTGGGTGCCGACCTGGGGCGAGGAGCGCATCGCCGGCATGGTGGCGGGACGCCCCGATTGGTGCATCAGCCGCCAGCGCACCTGGGGCGTGCCGATCGCGTTGTTCGTGCACAAGGCTACGCAGGAGCCACATCCCGATTCGGTCGCGTTGCTGGAGCAGGTGGCGAAGAAGATCGAGCAGGGCGGTGTCGACGCGTGGTACGAGCTGGACGCGGCTGAACTGCTCGGCGAGGCGGCCGGCGACTACGAAAAGGTCACCGACATCCTCGACGTGTGGTTCGATTCGGGCGTCACCCATTTCTGCGTGATCGGCCAGCGGCCGGAACTGCAGCAGGGCGATGCGGCGCAATACAAGGTGATGTATCTGGAAGGCTCGGACCAGCATCGCGGCTGGTTCCAGTCGTCCTTGCTCACTTCCTCGGCGATCCACGGCCGCGCGCCGTACGACGAAGTGCTGACGCACGGCTTCACGGTCGACGCGTCCGGCCGCAAGATGTCCAAATCGCTGGGCAACGTGGTCGCGCCGCAGAAGGTGATGGACACGCTCGGCGCCGACGTGCTGCGCCTGTGGGTGGCCTCGGCCGACTACCGCAACGAGATGACCGTCTCCGACGAAATCCTCAAGCGCGTCTCCGACAGCTACCGGCGCATCCGCAACACCGCGCGGTTCCTGCTCGGCAACCTGGACGGCTTCGACCCGGCCACGCATCTGCTGCCGGTGGAGCAGACGCTGCCGTTGGACCAGTGGGCGGTGCAGCAGGCGTGCGACGTGCAGCAGGCGGTGATCGCTGCCTACGAGCGCTACGACTTTCCTGACGTGGTCGCCCGCGTGCAGAACTTCTGCACCAACGAGATGGGCGCGTTGTACCTGGACATCACCAAGGACCGGCTCTACACCATGCCGACCGACAGCCACGGACGGCGCAGCGCGCAGAGCGCGATGTTCCGCATCGCCGAGGCCCTGGTGCGCTGGCTGGCGCCGATCCTGGCCTTCACCGCCGAAGAGATCTGGCAGCAATTGCCCGGCGAGCGTGGCCAGAGCGTGTTGTTCGAGACCTGGTACGACGGGCTGGCCGCGACGCAGGGGTCGCCCGCACAGCGCGGTTGGTGGGCCGACCTGCTGGCGATCCGCGAAACCGGCGCACGGGTCCTGGAGAGCATGCGCAAGGATGGCAAGATCGGTGCGTCGCTTGAGGCGAACCTTGCGATCCAGGCCGATCCGGCCCTAGTCGAGCGGTATGCGGCCGCACGGGACGAGCTGCGTTTCTTCTTCATCACGTCCGACGCTTCGCTGGCGCCGTTGGCCCCGCGCCCCGACGAGGCCGCGAAGGTGGAACTGGCCGGCGGCGAAGCCTGGGTGTCGGCCACGGCGAGCGACGCGGCCAAATGCGTACGCTGCTGGCACCGTCGTTCCGACGTCGGCAGCCACCCGGACCATCCGGAGCTGTGCGGCCGCTGCGTCGAAAACGTGGCGGGGCAGGGCGAGACGCGCCGCTGGTTCTGATCGGAAAAAGACGTTCACCCTGAGCGTAGGCTCGTGGTGCCGGACTCGAAGGGCCGCCAAAAAGCTGGCCCTTCGCCTCCGCTGCGCTCAGGACGAACGGTGTTGGATAACTCGCTCTGGACTGGCACATGCATCCCAAACCCAACGCCTTGCCGTGGCTGCTTCTTTCCCTGCTGGTCATCGGCCTCGACCAGGTCACCAAGATATGGGCGCTGCACGCCCTGCAGCCGGCCGGCATGCCACATCCGGTGATCCCGGGTTTCCTCAACTGGACGCTGGCGTTCAATACGGGCGCTGCCTTCAGCTTCCTTGCGCAGGGCGACGGCTGGCAGCGCTGGTTCTTCGTCGTGCTGGCGCTGATGATCAGTGGCGCACTGGTCGTATGGCTGGCGCGCACCGCACGCCGCGACTGGCGCACGGCGCTCCCATTGGCCCTGATCGTCGGCGGCGCGCTTGGCAATCTGATCGATCGGCTGCATGCGGCGCAGGTGACCGACTTCATCCAGGTCTACTACCAGCAGTGGAGCTATCCGGTGTTCAACGTGGCCGACTGCGGCATCTCGGTCGGCGCGGTGCTGCTGATCCTGTTCGGCTTCAGGAGCGGCAAGGCCGGCGTGCGATAATGCCCAGTGCAGGAGCGCCCAGATGCGCTCCTGCAGCCATCCGTCCCACTTCTGCGAAACGCCCATGGACATCCTGCTCGCCAATCCCCGCGGCTTCTGCGCAGGCGTCGACCGCGCCATCGCCATCGTCGAGCGCGCGCTGGAATCCTACGGCGCGCCGATCTACGTCCGTCACGAGGTGGTGCACAACCGCTACGTGGTGGAAAAACTGCGTGCCGATGGCGCCATCTTCGTCGAGGAGTTGCACGAGGTTCCCGACGGCGCCACCGTGATCTTCAGTGCCCACGGCGTATCGCAGGCCGTGCGCGAGGAAGCCGGCCAGCGCGCGCTCAAGGTGTTCGACGCGACCTGTCCGTTGGTCACCAAGGTCCACATGGAAGTCGCACGCCTGGGTCGCACCGGCCGCAGCGTGGTACTGATCGGTCACGCCGGCCATCCGGAAGTCGAAGGTACGATGGGCCAGTGGAATCCGGCCAACAGCGGCGAAATCCTGCTGGTCGAGTCGGTCGAGGATGTGGCCGCGCTCACGCCCCGATTCCCGCACGAGCTGTCCTATGTCACCCAGACCACGCTTTCTGTGGACGACACCAAGGCGATCATCGCGGCGCTGCGCGCGCGCTTCCCCGATATCGAAGGACCGCGCAAGGACGACATCTGCTACGCCACGCAGAACCGCCAGGACGCGGTGCGCCGGCTGGCCGAAGCGGTCGACCTGGTGCTGGTGGTCGGTTCGGTCAACAGTTCCAATTCCAACCGCCTGCGCGAGCTGGCCGAGAAGCAGGGCGTGCGCGCGTTCCTGATCGACGGCGCCGAACACATCGACCGTGCCTGGCTCTATGGTGTCGCGCGCATCGGCATCACCGCCGGCGCGTCGGCGCCGGACAAGCTGGTGCGCGACGTGATCGCCCGGCTGCAGTCCTGGGGCGCCGGCCAGGTGAGCGAGCTGCAGGGCGAGGCCGAAACGATCACCTTCGCGCTGCCACGCGAACTGCGCCTTGACGGCGGCAACGTCCCAGCCAGCCTCTGATGCGGAGGCGCCGGCCCCAAGAAAAAGGCCCGCTTGCGCGGGCCTTTTTCTTGGGTCTGGTGCCGGAAATAGGAATCGAACCTACGACCTACGCATTACGAATGCGCCGCTCTACCAACTGAGCTATTCCGGCAAAGAGGCGGGAATTCTACGGATCGATCGGGATGCACGCAAGCGCGTCAGGCGTGGCAAGCTTGACGACCGCGGTGGATGGCGTATGGATGGAGGGGACGCCGCCCACTACAGTTTTCGGGTCTCCTGCCGTTACGAGAGGAGGCATACCGCCTAGAGCTCGCCAGGGAAGGGCGCCCAACGGATTCCTCAGCCTTGCCCATAGCCACTGCCAGAGCAAAACCGCTGCTGCGGGCAGTGTCGATATTGATCCTCGCCCTTTTCCTGGGGAGGGCGTTTGCGGCGGTGCCGCCCGACCAGGCAGCAGCGTTCGACCAGTACGCCGGCCGGCTGGAGCGCGGCGAAATCTCGCCCGACACCCAGGCGGGCGTGCTCGAAGCGCTGGAGCACATGAAAAGCCTGGTGCCGGCGGGCGATGCGCGTCGCGAGCTTCGCTACCGCTACATGTATTGCATCCTCGGGCTGGACACCTCGCCCGAACAGGCCATCGCATACGCGGACAAGGGCATCGAAGATGCCCGTCGCCTCGGCTACGTCGAGGCCGAAGTCAACTTCCACTTCTGCCGCGGCGCCAACCAGGAAGCGCTGACCACGCCACGCGATGCGCTGGCCGACTACGACGCCGGCATCACGCTGGCGCGCCAGCATGAAGACCAGCGACTGGTCGCCGATGGGCTGACCTGGCGCGGCAGCGTCCAATCGCTGCTCGGCGAACATGCCCTGGCGCTCGTGGATTTTCTCGAGGCGCAGAAGTTCTACGCCACCAGCGGCGCGCCGGTCGAGAGCGAGGACAACCTGTTCAACATCGCCGTGGCCTATCGCCGGTTGGGCGAGGAGGCGCAGGCGCGCGGGTACCTGGACAAGCTGCTTGTGCTGGGCGAACAGCGACACGATCGCGCGCAGCAACTCGCTGCGCACATGGAGCTGGGCTTCCTCGAAAGCGAAGCCGGCAACCAGCCGGCGGCCGAGCGGCACCTGCGCAAGGCGCTGGCATTGGCGCACGCGGTCGACAGCCGTTCGCGCGGCGCAAGCATCCACCTGGGACTGGCGCAGGTCGACAATCTGCAAGGTCGTTATCAGGAGGCGCTGAAAGAGCTCGCCCTGGCCAAGCCGGGGTTCGCCCGCATGGGCGACCGTTCCAACCGCGACATGATCCTGCTGCAGACCGCCGAGGCGCACGCGGGCCTGGGCAAGCAGGCCGAGGCGATCGACGAATACAACCAGGCCGAAAAGCTGCTGCAGGAAAGCGGCAACCTGCGCTACCTGGCCGAGTTGCTCGATGCGCGCGCGCGCAGCTACCAGGCGCTCGATCATCTGGATCTCGCGGTGGCGGACCTGCGCCGGCTGGTCACGGTGCACGAGGCGCTGGACCGCAAGGCGCACTCGGACAACGCCACGCTGATGAACTACCAGTTCCAGACGGCCCAGCGCGAGCAGGAAAACCGCCGTCTGGCGGCGGACCGTGCACTGAAGGAGCAGCAACTGGAGTCGCTCGAGCGGGTGCGGCACTGGCAGCGCCTGGCGCTGGTGCTCGGCGGCGTGTTGATCGTGTTGCTGTTGTGGCTCGCAGCGCGTCAGTTCCGGCGCTCGCGCAAGCTGCACAGGTTGGCGATGACCGATCCGCTCACCGGGATCGCGAATCGCCGGCACATCGAGCAACTGGCCCAGCAGGCGCTCGCCCATGCCGGCGCCAACGGCGAGTCGCTGTGCGTGCTGGTGCTGGACGTGGACCACTTCAAGGGAGTCAACGACGCCTTTGGGCATGCGGTCGGCGACCAGGTGCTGGTGCGCGTTGCCCAGGCCTGCAAGCAGGCGCTGCGCCGCTTCGACATGATCGGGCGAATGGGCGGCGAGGAATTCCTGGTGGTGCTGCCGGACACCACGCCGGACGTCGCCCTGCAGATCGCCGAGCGCCTGCGGCGGAAAGTCGAGTCGCTGCCGCTGGCCAATCTGGCACCCGGACTGCACATCACCGCCAGCGTCGGCGCGGCCGTGGCCGACCACGACACCGACGACCTTGCCGAACTGGTTCGGCGCGCCGACAACGCGATGTACCGCGCCAAGGATGCCGGGCGCAATCGCGTGGAGGTCGGCAGCCGGGCCCAGTTGGTGTGACGCAGGCCGCATCCGCCCAGGGGCCGGGTGCCGCTCGTCGGGAAAAACCTGCCTTTCGTCCGCCCGGGTCTGGCGGCCGATGCACGGTCGCCTATGCTGGGATTGGCGTGATCCGGAAGGGGGCTGGAATGAATCGTTACGCGCGCAGCCAGCGCGGTGTGTCGCTGGTCGAGGTAATGGTCGCGATCGTCGTGTTCGGCATCGGCATGCTCGGCCTGGCACTGCTGCAGACCAAGGGCGCCCAGTTCACCAAGGAATCGAGTTCGCGTACCAACGCGATCATCCAGGCGCGCAGCCTGGCCGACGCCATGCGCGCCAACCCGCAAGGCGTCGATCCAGCCGATGGCAGCAGCAGCTATTACATCTACGATGGCACGGTTGCGCCGGATCCGACGGGCTGCGCCAGCAATCTGCCATGTTTCCAGGCCAAGACCGACCTGAAGAACTGGCTGGACAGCCTGAAAAGCAGCACGATCGCTGCCAAGGGCGTGCCGGTGGCCAAGGTGGCACGCGACGCCAGCCTCGGAACGTTTACCATCACCGTGTCCTGGAACGGCCTGGATCTCAACGGCGACAAGCAGTTGACCTCCGCCGACAACGGCACCTACAGCTTCAGCATGCTGCCGTGAGGACGCCACGTATGGGATCGAACCGTTCCCGCCGGGCCGCCGGCGGCTTTTCGCTGGTGGAGATGATGATCGCGGTGGTGCTGGGCCTGATCGTGGTCGCGGGCCTGATCCAGGTGCTTCTGGCCAACCGCAAGTCCTATCAGCTGCAGCAAGGCACCAACATCCTTCAGCAGAACATGCGCTTCGCTTCCGATCGCATCGGCTGGTCGTTGCGAATGGCCGATTTCTGGGGGGGGAATTCGGGCAGCGTGGTCACAGGCTCCCCCGCGGTGACTGCGCGCGGCGATTGCAAGAGCGACTGGATCCTCGATACCCGGGAAGGCGTGTACGGCTATGAAGGCGGCGCTACGTTCCCGATTTCCGGTTGCGTAGACGACAAGGACTACATAAAGGGCTCCGACGTGCTGGTGGCTCGCTACGTCGACGCCGACGGCATGGACCCGGCCGCCAGTTCGACGATTTCCGCCGAGCCCAAGCAGGTGTACCTGGTGTCGGCGATCGGCCAGCAGGCCGCATTGTTTCTGGGCAGCGATTCGGTGCCAACCACGCCGCCGGCGTCCGCTATCGGTCGCTACGTCTACCCGTATCGGCTGGACATGTACTACCTACGCCCGTGCAGCAACCCGGATGGCGGGTCCGACACGTCCCACTGCGACGCCGGCGATGACGACGGCAATCCGGTTCCCACGCTCATGCGCATGCGCCTGGACAGCACCGGCAACCTCACCGAGGAGCCGCTGGTGGAAGGCATCGAACAACTGCAGTTCCGCTACGGCATCACCGGTACCGACGTCAGCCAGATGGTGCCGTCGGCCTACAAGGACGCCAGTGCAGTAGCAGCCGACGAGTGGTCGCGCGTGATTACCGTCAATGTCGGCCTGGTCGCGGTGTCGCAACAGCGCGACGTATCGATGCCACACACCGGCACGTTCCGCGTCGGCAACTGCACCTACGAAATTGGCGCAGCATCCACGACCACAACCGGCTGCACCGGCTTCTCCGTAGCCGGGACCCAGCCGTGGCAGTTCGCACGCACCCCGTTGACCCAGGTGGTGCAATTACGCAACCGCGTTCGCATGCTGGTGGCATCCCGATGAACGTTTTCCCGACACGCTCTCGCCAGCGCGGTATCGCCCTTTTTGTCGGCCTCGTGTTTCTTGTGGTGCTCTCGCTGGTGGCGGTGATCGCCATGCGAGGCACGCTCATGGAAATGCGTCTGGTCACCAACGTGGCCAATCACCAGCGGGCCTTCGAAACGTCCGAAACCCTGCGTGCGGTGCCGGTTGCCCTGTTCGACGAACACGTGTTCCAGCGGGGCTGGCCCGAACAGCTCGGTGGCACGCTGCCAGATGATGACTTCGATTTCGACCTCACCGAGGACATGCTGACCGTCGTCAAGAACGGCCTGCAGACAAACTGCGCCGGTGATGTGGATCTGTTCTACGGCAACCTGGAGCCGACCTGCGGCACTCTGCCGGCGGAAGTGCGGTACGACACAAGTACCTGGCATCCGGATGCGATCCTGTCGATGTGCGACGTGACCAGCACCGGGTGCTCGCGCGACGTTACCGCCACGGTCTCGATCGTCCCCGACGGCACGGTGCTGGCAGAAGGCTCCGGCGGCGCCCAGGCGGCCGGCTACCGCGGCATCGGCGGCGGGGCCGCGGCGGGTGGGGGCAGCATGTATTTCGAAGTGATGAGCGTTGGCACCGTACCGGGGGACGGCCGCGCCGTCACCATGGCCCAGTACCGCCAATCGATCCGCAACTGAAGCAATAGGGAACCATCCCATGCGAACCCTCCACGCATCCTTGCGCACGATCGCGGCGCTGTTTCTCATCACGCTGACCGCGGGCATCAGCGTCGTGCCGGTGGCGCGCGCGGCCAACGGCTCCGGCGGAAACGGCAACGGTGGCGGCACCACTTCCACGCCGGTAGGGCTGGACGCGCCGATTTCGACCACCAGCAACGGCGACAAGTCCAACGCCGACAACTACACCGCGTATCCGCTGCTCAACGTCGGCGCCGTGCCGCCGCTGGTGATGCTGGTGATGTCGCGCGACGAGCAGCTCTACATCAAGGCGTATACCGACTACACCGACCTGAACAACGACGGTGTCGTCGATATCACTTACCAGGACAAGTTCGACTACTCCGGCTACTTCGATTCCAACCTCTGCTACGGCTACGGCAGCGGCCAGTTCAAGGCCTCCGCGGCGGCCACGGATGCCAACGGCAACGGCGAGGCGCACGAGTGCGACGGCAAGACCTGGAGCGGCAACTTCCTCAACTGGGCCGCGATGAGCCGCATCGACGTGTTGCGCTACGTGCTGTACGGCGGCAACCGGTCCACCGACGATGCCGACCGGACCGTGCTCGAACGCGCCTACATCCCCAGCGACCTGCACGCCTGGTCGAAGGTGTACCTGGGTGCCGACGTCAATTCGTTCACCCCGTTCACCACTTCGGACACCAGCAGCAAGGGCCTGTCCATGTGCAACGTGACGCCGACCCTTACCGGCGCGCCGCAGTTGCGCGTGGCCAAGGGCGCGTATTCGGAATGGGCCTCCACTGCCCGTGAGCAGTGCCGCTGGCGCGAGGACATCACCCAGAGCGGCGCGGACATCAACAAGTCCGACTCGCCCTCCAAGACTAGCGACGGCCTGGGCAACTACGTCTACACCGTGCGCGTGGAAGTCTGTGACCCCAGCAGCAGCGCGGTGCGCGAAAGCTTCTGCAAGGCGTACGTCGAGACCAAGAGCGACGGCACCACGGCAACCCACTACAAGCCCTACGGGCTGCTGCAGCGCTACGGCCAGAACGGCGAGATGCGCTTCGGCCTTATCACAGGCACCTACAGCGCGCCCCGCGCGGGCGGCATGCTGCGCCGGAACATCGGCCTGCTGGCCGGCAACGTGCCCGGCACCGCGTGCTCCAACACTGCCGGCAAGGTCGACGAGATCAACCTGCAGACGGGCCAGTTCTGCAACCAGGCGGACGGCAACGAAGGCATCATCAATACGCTCCGGCGCTTCCGCCTCACCTCGTGGGATCCGTCCAACGACGTCTACTCCGACTGCAACACCTACGGCATCCTGCAGCGCGACGTGAAGGGCGCAAACGGCCACCTGCTCGATCCGGATGGCGCCAGCGGCAACACGACGGCCTACAAGTGCAAGGATTCGGGCAACCCGCTCGCGGAGATGTACGCCGAGGCTTTGCGCTACATCAAGGGCAAGTCGGCGACCAGTACGTTCAACGTCAGCGACGCGAGCATCGTCACCGGCCTGCCGCAGGCGAGCTGGCTCGACCCCTACCGCGACCCCGGCGAGGGCGGCAACGCCTACTGCGCCAACTGCAGCATCGTGCTGATTTCGACCGGCCTGAACTCTTTCGACAGCGACCAGATACCCACGGTCGAGGGCCTGCCCAAGCAGGCGAACGCAGCGACGACCGACGTGGGCGTCAACGAGGATCTTTCCGGTACGCTGAGCGGCAAGCCGCCCAAGTACCTGGTCGGTCGCGTCGGCGCGCTCGACTCGACCACCTACCAGGACGTCTGCACGCCGAAGTTCATCGCGGACCTTTCGACGACCTTCGGCATCTGCCCGGACATTCCGTCGCTGGAGGGCGGCTACCAACTCGCCGGTCTGGCCTACGAGGCCTGGACCAATGACATGCGCCCGGACTTGCGTCCGTCCAAGCCTGGCAAGACCAAGGTGCAGACCTACGCGATCGCGTTGGCCGAAACGCTCCCCACGTTCCAGATCAAGGTGCGCGCCAGTTCGGACACCACCGACCTGATCACCATCACGCCCGCGTGCCAGGCGAACAACGACGGTTCGGCCAGTCTCAACAGTGCCAGCGGCTGGCGCAGCTGCTATCTGGGCAACCTGACCATTGGCACCAAAACCTCCACCACGCTCTCTCAGAGTGACTGGCTAAGGGTCGTGGGCAACCTGGCGCCCAAGAACGCCGGTAGTTGCGGCGGCTCCAGCGCGCCCTGTCACGTGTTCGGCCTGCCGTACACACTTGACGCCAACGGCGAGCCGATCAGCGGCAGCTTCACCATCACCTGGGAGGACTCCCAGTGGGGTAACGATCACGACAACGACGTGGTCGAGATGCTGACCTTCTGCAAGGGTAGCGGCTGCAGCTACGACGGTAACAAGGATGGCACGGCCGACATCTGCGAAGGCACGTCGTCGAACGCCTGCAACAACGTCAAGTCGATCCAGGAAAGCCAGATCCTGGTCCGGACCGAGTCGCTGTCGGCCTACGCAGGCAACGCGCTGCAGGTCGGCTACACCACCGCCGGCGCCTTCAACAGCGGCAACCAGGACGTGAGCGGCGTGAAGTTCACCGTGCTGCGTCCGGGCAATACCAACGGCAGCCTGCTGTTCGGCGATTACGGCGGCGCGCGCAGCTGGACGCAGCCTTCCGTGGAGAAGTACAGCACCGGTCCGGCTGAACAGCTGCCGCTGGAGAACCCGCTGTTCTTCGCGGCCAAGTACGGCGGTTTTGCCGACCAGAACGCCGACAATAAGCCCGACCGTGCCGATTCGGCCGAATGGGATGCCATCGTCAATGACACGGGCGCGGCCGGGCAGGACGGCATTCCCGACAATTACTTCCTGGTGCGCAACCCCGCGCAGCTCTCTGATCGCCTGTCGCGCACGTTCGACGCGATCCTCAAGCGCGCCGGTTCCGGTACGGCAGCGGCGGTAGTGGCCAACAGCGCCAAGGGCGTGGGCCTGGTCTACCAGGCGCTCTACCAGGCCGAGCGCAAGGATTCCAACGAGCGATCTGCCGACTGGAACGGCACGCTCAACGGCTTGTGGACCGACAGCTTCGGCCGGCTGCGCGAGAACGGCAACGGTCTCTCCAGCGGCGTCGCGACGCTCGATGGCTACGACGTCGATCCCGTGATCGAGTTCTACTACGACCCCAACGACGGGCAGACGAAGTTCCACCGGGAAATCATGCCCGGTAGCGCGGATGGCTCGCCGGTGACGATCTTCGACAAGACCAAGGCCACCATCACCGATCATGGGCTCGATGAGCTGAGGACCGTGTGGAGCGCGCAGGAGCAACTGTGGGACATCGGTTTCAGCACCGGCGTGAACACCACCGACCTCACCAGCAGCAACCGCAGCTATACAGGGTTGACCAGCAGCGGGCGCTACATCTTTACCTGGATCGATGCGGACCACGACGGCGTGGTCGATGGTACCGAGCAGCAGCCTTTCGTTTTCAGCGGCACCACTGCCGGCAGCGGTTTCTACGGCAGCCAGAGCACCAGCAAATCCGGCGGAACCACTACCACGACCAGTACCGGCAACTTCCGCTACCTCAACACGGCCGATCCGGCGGTGGCCAAGCGCATCGTGGCCTGGATCCGTGGTTACGAAGTGGCCGACAAGGATAGCCAGGGCGCCGCGCTGTGGCGCTCCCGCACGGTCGACTACAACAACGATGGCACGCTGCGGACCCTGCGTTTGGGCGACATCGTCGACTCGACGCCGGTCGTGGTGGGTACCCCGTCCGAGGCGTTCGACCTGCTGTACGGCGACACCAGCTACGGCACCTTCCGCGACCACTACCGCAGTCGCCGCCAGGTGGTGTACGTGGGCGCCAACGACGGCATGCTGCACGCCTTCAACGGCGGCTTCTACAACGCGAAGGCGCAGAAGCTGCAGCTGACCCCGACCGACACCACCCAGACGGTGACGGCCGATCCCCTGGGCGGCGAGCTGTGGGCCTATGTGCCGGGCAACCTGTTGCCGCACCTTCGCTGGCTGGCCGATCCCGACTACAAGCACAATTTCTACGTCGACGGCAGCCCGATCGCCCAGGACGTCAAGGTGTTTGCCGACGACACCGACCACCCTGACGGCTGGGGCACGATCCTGATCGTGCCGTTCCGCTTCGGCGGCGGTCCCATCTCGGTCAATACCGCTACCGATGGCACCACTGCCACGCAGAACTCGTTCTCGGCGTACGTGGTGCTGGACGTGACCAACCCGGAGAAGGCGCCGGTGCTGTTGGCCGAGCTGACCAATACCGCGCTCTCGGATACCGACCTCAAGTGCGGCACGAATGCTGCCGTGCCGTCGTGCGCGGACATCACCAAGGTGGTCGATACGTACACCTCGTCGATCCCCGCGGCGGCGATCTTCCGCGACAACACCTCCGGCAGCCCGAACAAGTTCTTCCTCTTTACCGGGTCGGGTACGACGGACAACGGCGGCGTGGGCAAGACCGAGGGCGGCAACGCCGTGGCGACCACTTCGGTGAAGATCCGCGCTTACGACCTGGAGGATCTGACCGCTACCCTGCGTTCGGCCTCACCCGTCAAGACGTTCGACCTCACCTCCATCGGGGGTACGACGGACAACACGACGCCGGGCGCCAAGAGTTTTACAGGCGACCTGATCGCCTCGGACTACAACCTCGACGGGCGATCCGAGGGCATTTATTTCGGTAGCGTGCAGGACAAGGGCGCCAACGGCTTCGGTGGCTCGCTTTGGAAACTGAGCTTTATGAGTGATGGCGCGCCCGATCCGGATCCGGACAACTGGACGCCGCAACGGGTCATCTCGGACCTGGAGCTGCCGATAACGATCCGCCCGACGGTCGGTCGCAACGACCGCGGCGCGCCCATGGTGTTCTTCGGCACCGGACGTGCCTACACCAAGAGCGATCTGGCCTCGACGGCGCAACAAAAGATCGTCGGCCTGATCGACACGTCACTGCTGTCGACGAGCGACCAGCAATACAAGTTGCTGCCACTGTCCATGTCCGATCTGCTGGACGTCACCGACGTCGACGTGTTCACCGACAATTCGGTAACTGGTGGCGGCAGCGATGCCGACGGCAACAGCATCGACACTTTCAACAAGTTGCTGGGCAGTTTCGATTCGGCCACACGCCTGGGCTGGTACCAGGACTTGACCGCGCCGACCTCCACGACCGACAAGACGCCGGCCGAGCGCGTGGTCAGCGCACAGGGCCTGCTGGGCGGCGTGCTGCTCACCACTACATTCTTCCCGGGTACGGACACCTGTACCGACGTGGGCCGCGGCGCGCTCTATGGCCTCAACTACAAGAGCGGCACGGCCAGCCCGACGGAACAGTTCTTTGGCACCACGTCCAGTGGTGGCAAGGAAGCGGTGAACAAGTCGACCGATCTGGGGCCGGGCTTGCCTGCGCCGCCGAGCCTGCACGTGGGCGAGGGCACCGGCAAGAGCAAGGTGACCGCCTGCGTGCAGACGTCTACGGGCGCGATCATCTGCAAGGAGATCACCACGCTCAAGTCAGTGCTCAGTAGCGAGATATCCTGGCATGAACCGCTGGACAAGTAAGGAGCATTACATGCGCAGGCAAGGTGGTTTTTCGCTGATCGAGCTGATGATCGTGGTGCTTATTGTCTCCATATTGGCGGCGGTAGCGATCCCTTCCTACCGCAAGTACGTGGTGCGCTCCCACCGCGTGGACGCGCAACGTGCGCTGACCGAACTGGCGGCCAGGCAGGAGCGTTTCCTCTACAGCAACAATGCCTACGCCGACAGCGTATCCTCGCTGGGCGGCACCAGTTCGATGGCTGGAAGCTACTACACGGTTGCCGTCGATCCGGCCAGCGCTTCCACCACCACCTATACGGTGGTGGCTACGGCTGTGGGCTCGCAGCACGACGACGACAAGTTGTGCCAGACGCTCAGCCTCGATCAGGCCGGTCGCCAGGAATCGACCGGCTCCACCACCAATGATCCGGCATGTTGGGGACGCTGAGCATGGCGCGCGGCAGGTTACTGGCGGGATGTATCGCCGCGAGCCTCTGCCTGGCGGCGACCGCTCAGGAGGGCTCCTATTACAAGTGGACCGATGCCAGCGGCACGGTCCATTTCAGCGCCACGCCTCCGCCTGGGCAAAAAGCCGAGGCGCTTAAGCTGCAGGGGCAGGAAGGCGAGCAGGCCGCGCCCGCCCCGCCAGCGCCGGCGACAGAGCCGACGGCTCAGCTGGAAGAGGCACAGGCGGCCTATCGCAAGAACGCCTGTGACGCAGCGCGCAACGACCTGGGGTTGCTCGAAAAGAACCACATGATAGTCAGCGGCGATAGCCCCGATGCAGCTACCAAGCTCGATGCGGAACAGCGCAACCAAGCCAAACTTCGCGCCAAGCAGCGCATCACGCAGTTCTGCGGGACGGGGACCAAGCCATGAATATGCATGTGTCCAGGCTATCGCGCGGCTTCACATTGATCGAGCTGATGGTGACAGTAGTCGTGCTGGCCATCCTGGCGGGCATCGCCTTGCCCAACTTGCGCGATTTCACGCGCCGCAGCGCGGTGACCTCGCAATCGAACGCCGTGCTTGCTGACCTTCAATACGCCCGCAACGATGCCATCACCCGCCGGGTGATCACGGAGATTTGCGGCAGCACCGACGGTACCGCCTGCACGGGCACGAACGCTTTCGAGGGGGGCTGGGTGGTCTATCGTGAAACCGCGCCTGGTCCCACCGCCACGTTCACCTCGGCCGATGAGGTGCAGCGGGTTACCCAGGCCAAGTCGGGGATCAGCATCCGTCTGGTGGACGACACAGGCGCAGCGGTGAACGATGTTGGATTTAGCCAGGACGGTTCGACGACCAGCGACAAGCCGCTGAGCTTTCTGGTTTGCGCCAAGTCCAACGGCGACAGTGTGGGCGAAAGTGCCGGTCGGGTGCTCGGGGCGGAGGTCCTGTTGTCCACTTCCGGGCGTGCGTCTATCCGCAAGATCGAATCGGGTGGCAGTTGCGGCTAGCAGCAGGCACTACGCCAAGAAAAAACCCGGCGCGAGGCCGGGTTTTTTTTCATGCGTGGTGGGCGATGCAAGGATCGAACTTGCGACACCTGCCGTGTGAAGGCAGTGCTCTACCGCTGAGCTAATCGCCCGCCGAGAGCGCGCAACTATACGGGGGCTTGCAGGTGTGGTCAATGGCCACGTCGAACCAAGGCGGCGTTGGTTAGAATGCCCGCCTTTCAGGCAGGCGCCGACCCCATGGACCTTTTCGCCCCCATCCTGCACGCGCTGCAGCATTTCCAACTAACGCCATGGAAACTGGTCGGTTTCGCCGGCACCTTCATGTTCACCAGCCGCTGGTTCGTGCAGCTGTATTACACGCGCAAATACAAGCGGGTCGTGATGCCCCTGGCGTTCTGGTGGCTGTCGGTGGTCGGGAGTGCGCTGCTGCTTGCGTACTTCACGGTCGGCAAGAACGACTCGGTAGGCATCCTTTCCAATTTCTTCCCCGTGTTCGTGTCGGTCTACAACCTGGTTGTGCACCTGCGCCAGCGCAGGCACGGCATCGCGGAAGGAACCTGAAGTACTGGCCTCGGCGCGCCATCGCACACGGGACCCATCGACGCGGCAGACCTGCCCCCTGGGCCCGGTCCCGGTAGAAGCGAACCCTCTGTGCGACCGCCATGCGCGGCAGTTCTTCGGGACGCCGCGCTCGCGCCCGAGGGCGCTCCTGCAAGGGGCTAATCGGGATCGTAGTCGAGGTTGGAGGCGAGCCAGCGTTCGGCTTCCGCGCGACTCCAGCCCTTGCGCCCGGCGTAATCCTCGACCTGTTCACGGGTGAGGCGGCCGACCACGAAATACTGGCTGGACGGGTGGGAGAAGTACCAGCCCGAGACGGCGGCGGCCGGGTACATCGAGAAGCCTTCGGTGAGTTCGATGCCAGCGTTGGCCTGGGCGTCGAGCAGGCGGAACAGGGTGGTCTTCTCGGTGTGGTCGGGGCAGGCGGGGTAACCCGGAGCCGGGCGGATGCCCTGGTACTTCTCGGCGATCAAGGCCTGGTTGTCCAGCGATTCATCACGGGCGTAGCCCCAGAACTCGCGGCGCACGCGTTCGTGCATGCGTTCGGCGAACGCTTCGGCGAGGCGGTCGGCCAAGGCCTTGAGGATGATCGACGAATAGTCGTCGTGCTCGGCATGGAAGCGTTGCAGGTGTGGCTCGATGCCGAGCCCCGCGGTGACGGCGAAGCCGCCGATCCAGTCGCGCTTGCCGTATTCGCTGGGTGCGATGAAATCGGACAGGCAGAGGTTCGGGCGTTCGACGGGCTTGTCGGCCTGCTGGCGCAAGTGGTGGAGCATGATCGACTGGCCCGTCTCTTGCGTCGGAGAGGGGAGAAGTTCGATGTCGTCGCCCACGCTCGCGGCAGGCCAGAAGCCGATGACGGCGCGGGCGGTCAGCCACTTCTCGGCGACGACACGGTCGAGCATCTTCTGCGCGTCATTGAACAGCTCGGTCGCCTGTGGGCCAACCACTTCGTCGGTGAGGATCGCCGGGTAGTGACCGGCGAGTTCCCACGCCTGGAAGAACGGCGTCCAGTCGATGTACTCGCGCAGTTCGGCCAGGTCGTAGTCGTCGAACACGGTGAGGCCGGGCCTGGCCGGTTGCGGCGGGTCATAAGTGGCCCAGTCACAGGTGAAGCGCTGAGCGCGGGCCTTCTCCAGTGGCACCAGCTGCTTGCCGGGGCCGCGATGGCGATGGCGCTCGCGCACCTCGGCGTACTCGGCGCGGATCCTGGCCATGAAGCCGTCCACCAGTTCCCTGCTCACCAACGATTGCGCCACGCCCACCGCGCGCGAGGCGTCCTTCACCCACACGGTCGGCGCCTTGTAATGCGGCTCGATCTTCAGCGCGGTATGCGCGCGCGAGGTGGTGGCGCCGCCGATCAGCAAGGGCACGGTGAAGCCCTGGCGCTGCATCTCGCGGGCGACGTGGCCCATCTCCTCCAGCGAAGGGGTGATCAGGCCCGATAGGCCAATCATGTCGGCCTTCTCGGCGATGGCGGTTTCCAGGATCTTCTGCGCGGGCACCATCACGCCCAGGTCGATGACGTCGAAGTTGTTGCAGCGGAGCACCACACCGACGATGTTCTTGCCGATGTCGTGCACGTCGCCCTTGACCGTGGCCATCACGATCTTGCCGTTGTTCTTGCCGGTGTCGCCGGTGCGCGCCTTTTCCTCCTCGATGTAGGGCAGCAGATAGGCCACAGCCTTCTTCATCACGCGGGCCGACTTGACCACCTGGGGCAGGAACATCTTGCCTGCGCCGAACAGGTCGCCAACCACGTTCATGCCATCCATCAGCGGACCCTCGATGACATCGAGCGGGCGCGTGCATTGCTGGCGTGCCTCCTCGGTGTCTTCCACCACGAACTGGTCGATGCCATGGACCAGGGCATGGCTTAGCCGTTCGCGCACGGGCCTGTCGCGCCAGGCGAGGTTCTCGACGACGGCCTCGCCTTTTTTCTTCTTGTAATTGTCGGCGATGTCCAGCAATCGTTCGGTGGCATCGGCGCGCCGATTGAGCACGACGTCTTCCACGCGCTCGCGCAACATCGGATCGAGATCGTCGTAGATCGCCAGCGCACCGGCATTGACGATGCCCATGTCCATGCCGGCCTTGATCGCGTGGTACAGGAACACCGAATGGATCGCCTCGCGCACCGTGTCGTTGCCGCGGAACGAGAACGACACGTTGGAAACGCCGCCGGAAACGTGGCTTGCCGGAAAGCGCCTCTTCAGCTCGCGGGTGGCCTCGATGAAGTCCACCGCGTAATTGTTGTGTTCCTCGATGCCGGTGGCGATGGCGAAGATGTTGGGATCGAAGATGATGTCTTCGGGAGGAAAGTCGAGTTGTCTGGTGAGCAGCCAATAGGCACGCGCGCAGATGGCCACCTTGCGCTCGGCGGTGTCGGCCTGGCCTTCCTCGTCGAAGGCCATCACTACCGCAGCTGCGCCGTACTGGCGCACCTTGCGAGCCTGTTCCAGGAATGCTTCCTCGCCTTCCTTCATCGAGATCGAGTTGACGATGCCCTTGCCCTGCAGGCAGCGCAGGCCAGCCTCGATCACGCTCCACTTGGAGGAGTCGACCATCACCGGCACGCGGGCGATGTCGGGCTCGGCGGCGATAAGGTTGAGGAAGCGCACCATCGCCGCTTCCGAATCGATCAGGCCCTCGTCCATGTTGACGTCGATGATCTGCGCGCCGTTGGCGACCTGCTGGCGCGCGACTTCCACCGCTTCTTCGTAACGGTCTTCCTTGATCAGCTTCTTGAACTGCGCCGAGCCGGTGACGTTGGTGCGCTCGCCGACGTTGACGAAGAGCAGGTCGGGGGTGATGACCAGCGGTTCGAGGCCCGAGAGACGGGTGTGGCGGATGGTGGTCATGCGTTTGCTTTCGCTTTTGCTTCTTCTCTCCCGGCCCTTATCAAGGATGGGGGAGAGGATTGAGGTGAGGGGATGGCGCTTGCGGGGAAGCTGAAAAGAGCCGGCCGTGATGCTGGGCCGTCGCCGGGCCGGCCGCTCACCTCAACCCTGTCCCCGCAGGGAAGAGGGAGCTGATTGGAGGTATTCATGCGGCTTGCCGCGACGCATCGGGCAACCTGCGTGGCGCACAACCGCGCACCGCCTCGGCGATCGCCGCGATGTGCGCCGGCGTGGTCCCGCAGCAGCCGCCGACCAGGTTCAGCAGCCCGTCGCGGGCGAACCCGGCGACGACGCTGGCCATCTGCGCGGGTGTCTCGTCGTATTCGGCGAAGGCGTTGGGCAACCCCGCATTCGGATGCGTGCTGACGTAGCAGTCGGCGATGTCGGCCAGGGTCTGCACGTGCGGGCGCAGGTCGGCGGCGCCGAGTGCGCAGTTCAGGCCCACCGCGAGCGGGCGGGCGTGCGCGATCGAATAGTAGAAAGCCTCGGCGGTCTGGCCGGAGAGCGTGCGACCGGAGCGGTCGGTGATGGTGCCGGAAATCATGATCGGCACGCGCGCGCCCCGTTCGATGAAGAGTTCGGAAAGGGCGAACAGCGCTGCCTTGGCGTTGAGCGTGTCAAAGATGGTTTCCACCATCACGACGTCGGCGCCACCGTCGATCAGGCCGGCAGCGGACTCCCGGTAATTGCGCGCGAGTTCCTCGAACGTGACGTTGCGGAAGCCCGGGTCGTTGACGTCCGGCGACAGTGAAGCGGTCCGGCTGGTCGGTCCGAGCACGCCGATCACGAAGCGGGGCCGGTCCGGCGTTTTCGAGGTCCAGGCATCGCAGGCGGCGCGCGCCAACCGTGCGCCTTCGAGGTTCAGTTCGTAGGCGAGGTGTTCGAGGTGGTAATCGGCCTGGCTGATGCGGGTGGAATTGAACGTGTTGGTCTCGACCAGGTCGGCGCCGGCATCGAGATAGGCCTCGTGCACGCCACGGATCAGGTCCGGGCGGGTAAGCGAAAGCAGGTCGTTGTTGCCCTTGAGGTCGCATCCGCCGGGGCGCGAGTGGTCGTGCTTGTTGTCGTGCCCATGCGCGAAGCGCTCGCCGCGGAAGCCGGACTCGTCCAGCGCATGGCCCTGCAGCATGGTGCCCATGGCGCCGTCGAGGATCAGGATGCGCTCGCGCAGCGCCTGCTCGAGTTGGGCGACGCGATGGGGATGGAGCCAGGGCAGGGTGCTCATGGTGTTTCCTCGACTGTGCGGGCGGCAGACGGGTGTGCCTGACTGCCCCTGGGCAGCTTCCCCCGCACGCGGGGGAAGGATCGATTACGGCTTGCGCGCCAGCAGGCTGATCACTTCGAAGTGCGGCGCCTTGCGCTCGCGGCTCAGGCGCACGCAACTGGATACGGTCAGGCCGGCGTCGGTGGCCAGACGCGACAGGTCTTCGCGCGTGAACCCGAGGTTGCGGTGGTCGAACGGCTCGACCGCGGTGCGATGGTCGTGCTTGCCCAGCGTCACCGCCAACAGCCGGCCTCCGCTGCGAAGCAGGCGCGCGGCTTCGGCCACGGCCTGGGACGGGCGTTCGGCATAGGTCAGCGCGTGCAGCATCAGCACCAGGTCGAAGCGACGCTTGCCCAGGTCCAGCGCGTGCATGTCGCCCTCGCGCACTTCCACGTTGGGGAAGGCCTTGAGCCTTTGCGCAGCGGCGGCAACCACGCGGTCGCTCGAATCCACGCAGACGATCGAGCGCGCGTGCGGCGCCAGCAGCTCGGCGGTGATGCCATCGCCCGAGGCGATGTCCAGTACGTCGCCGGTTTCCAGCAGCTGTAGCAGCGAGCGGGCAAGGGTTTCCCAGGTGCGGCCGGGCGAGTAGTGGCGCTCCATGTCGCCGGCGACGGTGTCGGCCCAGCCTTCCGCGCGGGCGCGATTGGCCAGCACGGACGGGAGGCGGGCGGCGTCCTCGCGCAGCAGGGCATCGTCGATGCTCTCGCGCAGCGAGTGGAGCAGGGCGTGCTGGTGCGCGCCGCCCTCGTTGTTGGCGCGGTAGTAGGCCGACACGCCGGCGCGGCGATCGCGCACCAGCTCGGCTTCCTTGAGCTTGGCCAGGTGCGTAGACACGCGCGGCTGGGCCAGGTGCAGCACCTGCGCCAGCTCGGCCACGGTCAGTTCCTCGCGCTCCAGCAATGCCAGCAGCCGCACGCGGGTGGGATCGGCCAGCAGGCGCAGGACGCCGGAGGCGGTCGCCAGATCCATTTTCATCCTTTCATCGCGATGCGAAGATGGATAGGCTAGGCGGCGGTAGCGTGGGCGTCAAGAGTGAACCCTACGGGCCCGCGTGAGGGTCGGTTAAACTAGCGGGCTTCGCCAAGCCTTGGAGCCCCCCATGGATTTCCGTTTCACCGAAGACCAGCTCTCGATCCAGTCGATCGCCCGCGATTTTGCGCAGAAGCGGATCGCGCCGGTTGCCGCCGAGTTGGATGCCAAGGGTGAGTTCCCGCTGCAGAACATCCAGGAGATGGGCCAGCTGGGCCTGATGGGCATCGAAGTGCCGACCGAATACGGCGGCGCGGGCATGGACCCGATCGCCTACGTGCTGGCGATGATCGAGATCGCCGCAGCCGATGCGGCCACCTCGACCATCATGTCGGTCAACAATTCGCTGTTCTGCAATGGCATCCTCAAGCACGGTACCGAGGAGCAGAAGCAGACCTATGTGCGCGCCATCGCCTCGGGCGAGGCCATCGGCGCCTATGCGCTGACCGAGCCGCAGTCGGGCTCCGACGCCTCGGCCATGCATACGCGCGCGACGAAGAATGCCGATGGCAACTGGGTGATCAACGGCAAGAAGAGCTGGATCACGTCCGGTCCGGTGGCACGCTACATCGTGCTGTTCGCGATCACCACGCCGGGCATCGGCGCCAAGGGCGTGTCGGCCTTCATCATCGACACCAAGCGGCCGGGCTTCCACGCCGGCAAGACCGAGCCGAAGCTCGGCATCCGCGCCTCGGCGACCTGCGAGATCGAATTCAACGATTACGTGTGCCCGAAGGAAAACCTGCTGGGCGCGGAAGGCAAGGGTTTCGCCATTGCGATGGGCGTGCTGGACGCCGGCCGCATCGGCATCGCCTCGCAGGCGGTGGGCATCGCCCGCGCCGCGTACGAGGCCACGCTGCAGTGGTCGCGCGACCGCAAGGCGTTCGGCGCGCCGATAGGCACGTTCCAGATGACCCAGGCAAAGATCGCCGACATGAAGTGCAAGCTGGACGCTGCCACGCTGCTTACCCTGCGCGCAGCGTGGGCCAAGGGCGAGGCGGAGAAGAACGGCGGGCGTTTCGGCACCGAGGCGGCGATCGCCAAGCTCACCGCTTCGGAGGCGGCGATGTGGATCAGCCACCAGGCGGTGCAGATCCACGGCGGCATGGGCTACTCGAAGGAGATGCCGCTGGAACGCTACTTCCGCGACGCCAAGATCACCGAGATCTACGAAGGCACCAGCGAGATCCAGCGCATCGTGATCGCCCGTAACGAGACTGGTCTGCGCTGAACTTCTGGCTCCCTCTCCCCTTTCGGGGAGAGGGCTGGGGTGAGGGGCCGAAACTCGCGGGGAAGTTGCCAGCGATGCTCTTCGGAAGAATCGCCGGCGCTGCGGACAGCACTTCCCTCAAACAAAAAAAGCCCGGGCGTTGCCCGGGCTTTTTTTGTGGCCCGAGGCGAGCCCCGGCCCCTCACCCCAACCCTCTCCCCGGAGGGGAGAGGGAGCAGGTGTTCGGCTAGTGCCCGCGGCGCGGATCCGAATCGAACGTATGCGGTCCATGGCCGATCCCCGGCTGCGCCGTGCCGTCGCCATCGAGCTTGTCGCCCAGCAACCGGCGCACCACCACGTAGAACACCGGGATCAGCAGCACGCCAAGGAACGTGGCGAACAGCATGCCGCCGACCACGCCGGTGCCGATCGCATGGCGTGCGTTGGCGCCGGCGCCCGAGGAAACGAACAGCGGGAACACGCCCAGGATGAAAGCCAGCGAGGTCATCAGGATCGGCCGCAGTCGCAGGCGTGCCGCCTCGATCACGCCTTCGCGCAACGTACGGCCGTGCGCCTGCTGCTCCACCGCGAACTCCACGATCAGGATCGCGTTCTTCGCCGCCAGGCCGATCACCGTGATGAGGCCGACCTTGAAGTAGATGTCGTTGGGCAGCCCGCGCAACAGCGTGAACACCACCGCGCCCAGGAGACCCAGCGGCAACACCAGCAGCACCGAGACCGGGATCGACCAACTCTCGTAGAGCGCCGCCAGCGCCAGGAACACGATCACGATCGACAGCACCATCAGCAGCGTGGCGGCGTTGCCGGAAAGGATTTCCTGGTAGGACTGGCCGGTCCAGTCGAAGCCGTAGCCCTGCGGCAGGTCGTTGGTGACGATGTTCTCCATCTCGGCCATCGCCTCGCCCGAGGCATGGCCCGGGGTCGGCGAGCCGACGATCTCGACCGCGGCGTAACCGTTGTAGCGGTTCAACGAGGGCGAGCCCATCTGCCAGTCCGCGTGCACCACGTTGGACAGCGGGATCATCTCCGGCGTGCCCGCGCCAGTGGTTTGCGTGCTGCTGGGGGTGAAGAAGTGCTGCAGCGCATCCGGACTCATGCGGTAGGGCGCGTCGGCCTGCATGATCACGCGCTTGACGCGCCCGCCGTAGGTGAAGTCGTTGACGTACACCGGCGCCAGCATCAGGCCGACCGCGTTGTAGATGTCGCCCACCGACAGGCCCATCGATTGCGCCTGTACGCGGTCCACGTCCAGGTGCAACTGCGGCGCGTCTTCGAGCGCATTGGGGCGCACGCCGGTCAGCACCGGATCCTGGCTGGCCTTGCCCAGCAGCGTGTTGCGCGCCTGCGTGAGCGCTTCGCGGCCGGCGCCGCTGCGATCCTGCAGGTACATGTCGAAGCCGCCGAACTGGCCCAGGCCCTGTACCGTCGGGATATTGACCACGAAGATGCGCGCATCGTGGATCTGGAACAGCGACATGTTCGCCCGCTGGATGAATTCCGCGGCGGTAACGTCGCGATCCGACCAGTCCTTGAGCTTGATGAACGCCATACCGGCGTTCTCGCCGGAACCGATGAAGCTGAAGCCGGCGACCTGCAGCACGGTGTCGACCGCCGGATCCTTCTTCAGGACCTTCAGCATTTCCGCCATCACCTCTTCGGTGCGCTGCCGGGTCGCGCCCGGTGGCAGCTGGATGATCGACATCGCGTAACCCTGGTCCTCCTCGGGCAGGAAGCTGCCGGGCAGGCGGGTGTACAGGAAGCCGGCCAGCACCGCGACCAGCACGAACACGAACATCCAGCGCGGCGCGTGCCGCACGGCGCCACCAACGTGGCCGGTGTAGGTGCGCGTGGTCCAGTCGAAGAACTGGTTGAACTTGCGGAAGACGACGTTCTTCTTCTTGTGGTGCTCGGGCTTGAGGAAGCTCGCGCACAACGCCGGCGTGAAGGAAAGCGCCAGGAAGGCCGAGAAGCCCATCGACACCGCAATGGTCAGCGCGAACTGCTTGTAGATGATGCCCGAGGCGCCCGGCTGCAGCGCCGAGGGCACGAACACCGCCGTCAGCACCACGGTGATCGCCACCACTGCGCCGGTGATCTGGCCCATCGCCTTGCGCGTGGCCTCCTTCGGCGACAGGTTCTCCTCGGTCATGATGCGTTCGACGTTCTCGATCACCACGATCGCGTCGTCGACCACGATGCCGATGGCCAGCACCATGCCGAACAGGGTCAGCTGGTTGATGGTGAAGCCCAGCACGAGCATGCCCAGAAACGTGCCCAGCAGGGCGACCGGGATCACCAGCGTCGGAATGATGGTGGCGCGGATGTTCTGCAGGAACAGCAGCATCACCAGGAAGACGAGGATGATCGCCTCGATCAGCGTGTGCACCACCTCATCGATGGAGATCCTCACGAAGGTGGTGCTGTCGTACGGGCTGAACCAGGTCACGCCCGGCGGAAAGCTGGGCGCCAGCTCGTCCATCTTGCCGCGCACGGCGGTGGCCACGTTGAGCGCGTTGGCGCCGGGCAGCAGCTGGATCGCGAAGGCGCCGATCGGCTTGCCGTCCACCGTGGTGTTGAAGCCGTAGTTGCCGGGACCGAAACTGATCCGGGCCACGTCGCCCAGCTTGACCGTGGTGCCATCCGGGTTGGCGCGCAGGATGATGCCGGCGAACTGCTCGGGCGTGGTGAAGCGTCCTTCGGTCGACACCGTCGCGGTGAAGCCCTGGCCGGGCAACGCCGGATCGGCACCGATCGAGCCCGCGGCGAACTGCACGTTCTGCGCGCGGATCGCGTTCAGCACTTCGGTGGCCGAGAGGTCATAGCCGTGCAGCTTGTCCGGGTCGAGCCAGATGCGCATGGCGTACTCGGAGCCGAACTGGTTGGTGCTGCCCACGCCCGGCACGCGGGCGATCTGGTCGAGCACCTGCGAGCCGACGATGTCGCTCAGGCGGTCGCGGTCGATGCTGGGGTTGTCGGACTTCAGCGCGACCACCATCAGGAAGCCGGCGTTGGCCTTGGCCACCACCACGCCCTGCTGGGTCACTTCCGAGGGCAGGCGGGGCGTGGCCAGCGAGACCTTGTTCTGCACCTGCACCTGGGCGATGTCCGGGTCGGTGCCGCTCTCGAAGGTCAGCGTGATGCTGGCGCGGCCGCTGGCGCTGGAGGAGGAACTGAAGTACAGCAGGTGGTCGATGCCCGTCAGCTGCTGTTCGATGACCTGGGTGACGGCCTTCTCGGTGGTCTCGGCGCTGGCGCCCGGATAGGACGCGCTGACCGTCACCGAGGGCGGCGCGATGTTGGGGTAGGACTCCACGCCCAGGTTGAGGATGGCCAGCACGCCGCCCAGCGAAATCAGGATGGCCACCACCCAGGCAAAGATCGGGCGGTCGATGAAGAAACTCGGCATGAGGGCGCTCCGTTACTTGCCGCGCGCGGTCGCGGCGGCGGCCGGCGCCTTCGCGGCAGCCGGAGCCTGGCCGGCAGGAGCCGGCGGCTGCCACGGGGACGGGTTGGCCGGGGCGCCTTCCTTGACGTTCTGCACCCCCGAGACGATCACCTTCTCGCCGGCCTTCAGGCCGCTTGTGACAACCCAGTTGCCCTCCTGCATGGAGGCAGTGGTGACATCGTGGCGCGCGACCTTGCCATCGGGGCCGACCACGAAGACGTAAGCACCGACGGTGTCACGCAGCACCGCCGCCTGTGGCACCACGAACACGTTGTGGCGCTGGCCGAGCGACGCTTCGATCGTGACGTACATGCCGGGCAGCAGGGCGTGCTCGGGGTTGGGGATGCGCGCGCGCAGCGTCACCGCGCCGGTCGCCGGGTCCACCGAGGTGGAGGAGAAGTCGACCGCGCCCGGCTGCGCGTAGGCAGTGCCGTCGGGAAGGCTGACGCGCACGCTGGCGTCCTGACCGCTCTTGCCGGCGACGGCCAGCGAGACGTTGCCCTGGCCCTGCGCCTGGCGCAGCTGCTCCAGCTCGGAGACGCTCATGTTGAAGTTCACGTACAGCGGATCGATCTGCTCCACGGTGGTCAGCAGCGTGGCCTCGCCCTGGCCGACCAGCGCGCCCTCGGTGACCTGCTGCTGGCCAGCGCGGCCGTCGATCGGCGAGCGCACGTCGGCATAGCCGAGGTTGATCTGCGCCGACTGCACCGAGGCGCGTGCCTGCTGCACGGCGGCCGCTGCGCTGCGCTCGGTGGCCAGTGCGTTGTCCAGGTCGGACTTGGAGACATAACCCTTGGGCGCGAGCTCGCGTGCGCGGCTGGCGTTGACCTTCGCATTGGTATAGCTGGCCTGCGCCTGCGCCAGGCTGGCCTGGGCGGCACCCAGCGTGGCTTTCAGCGGCGCCGGGTCGATCTGGAAGAGAAGCTGGCCCTTCTCGACATCGGTGCCTTCGTCGTAGGCACGCTTGAGCAGTACGCCCGGTACGCGGGCGCGCACGTCGGCGCTGCGGAACGGGGACAGGCGTCCGACCAGGTCCTTGGTCAGCGGCACGGTCTGCGCCTTGAGGGTGATCACACCTACCTGCGGCGGCGGCATCTGCTGCTGCCCCTGCGGCTGGTCCTTGCCGCCGCAGGCGGCGAGGGCGAGCATGCCGAGGCACAGGGCCAGGGTGCGCGTTGTCGTGGACTTCATGGGAACTCCATTCTTATGAGGCGTGACCGGGGACGCGGCGGGGAAGCCGGGGAGCATACGAGTGCCGACGTGGCCGACCAGTGCCAGTGGTCGTGACACGGCGTGCCGGCGGGGGGGGCACCGTCGGCTGAAACGCGCAACTATACCGGCGAGTTTACATTTTGCGAACTGTCGCGGCCAAGATCTTGCGCGCCGCCGGATGTTGTGGACAAAGGCCGGTCACTGAGTCGCGCTTGGGCGCAGGAACGCAGTCTTTGCGCGACCGTGTTGCATTGTCGCGACCATGCGGCAGCGCACGGGCTTCGCTCCCGCGCCGGTATCGCCTTGCCATGCATGCATGACCAGCCTGAACGTGGCTACGGCAACAGGCCCGGGCACTCGCCTCAACGGGCCTCATCGGTGGAATCGACCTGACGCGAGGCGTATCCTTTTCGGGCTTTACGCCTCCCCAGCGTGGGCACCACTCGTTTCCACTGACAAGCAGATGCCATGAATGCCATTCGCGCGACCAGCGACAGCACGGTTCCCCCGGCTGTCTTCGAGGAACTGAAGAAAAGCGGCTTTGCGACCGGGCGCCTTGATGAGGCGCAATTTTTTATCGGCGCCTTCTTCGCGCGCATGGCGCACAGCGACGTGGACCTGCATACCCCGGCCGAGTGGGCCGGCCTGATCGGCGGGATTCTCGATTTCATCCAGCAGCGTGAACCGGGTCGCGCCAAGGTGCGCGTGTTCAACCCCGAGCGCGGTCATGCCGGGCGCAGCGTGATCGAGGTCGTTACCGACGACATGCCGTTCCTGGTCGACACGGTCAGCATGGTCGCTTCGGACGACCTGCAGATCCATGCGGTGATCCACCCGGTGGTCGGCGCCACGCGCGACGCCAAGGGGCAGCTGCAACAGCTGGGCGGCGACGGTGGCAAGCCGGAATCGGTGATGCATTTCGAGGTCGACCGGGTGGCCGACGAAGCGGCGCAGGCCGCGCTCAAGGCGCGCGTCGAGGCGGCGCTGGAAGATGTACGCGTCGCCGTCGACGACTGGGCGACCATGCGCGACAAGGCGCTGGCGATCGCCGCCGAGCTGCCGCAGCGCAAGCTGCCGCTGGGCGAGAGCGCGGTGGGCGAGGCTTCGTCGTTCCTGCACTGGCTGGCCGACGACAACTTCACCTTCCTGGGCTATCGCGAATACGAGGTGACCGAGGCCGATGGCGAGGAAGTGCTGCGCGCCATCAACGATTCGGGGCTGGGCATCCTGCGCGGCAGCGAGCGTTCGATGGCGCCGCGTTCGCTACGCAGCCTGGCCGCCTCGTCGCTGCCGCAGTCCGGTTCGACCGACGCGATCATCCTGACCAAGACCAACGCCCGTTCGCACGTGCACCGGCCCGGCTACATGGATTACGTGGGCGTGCTCAAGTTCGACGCCAACGGCAAGCCGATCGCCGAGCAACGCTTCCTGGGCCTGTTCTCCTCCAACGCCTACATGGCCCGCCCGCAGGACGTGCCTCTGGTGCGCCAGAAGGTCGAGGCGGTGATGTGCCGCTCGGGCCTCAAGCGCGATTCCTACTCGGGCAAGTCGCTGCGCCACATCCTGGAGACGCTGCCGCGCGACGAGCTGTTCCAGAGCAGCGAGGACGAACTGTCCAGCACTGCCAGCGGAATCCTGGAGCTGCGCCAGCGCGCGCGCACGCGCCTGTTCGTGCGCCGCGATCGCTATGGACGCTTCTACACGTGCCTGGTCTACGTGCCGCGGGAGCGCTTCAACACCACGGTGCGCGAGCGCATCGAGAACCTGCTGCGCGATGCGCTGCACGGCGAGCACGTCGACTCCGCCGTATTGATGGGCGAGGCCGCACTGGCCCGCCTGCATGTGGTGGTGCGTCCGAAGATCGGCGATCGCGCGACCTATGACAGCGCCGCGCTGGAGCAGGCGGTGGCTGCCATCGTGCGCAACTGGCACGACGATGTGCGCGACGCGCTGGTCCAGGCCCGCGGCGACCACGAGGGCGTGGTGCTGGCCAACCGCTACGTCAAGGCGCTGCCGGTCGGCTACGTCGACGAGGTGAGCGCGGAAGTGGCGGCCGAGGACGTCTACGAGCTTTCGCAGCTCGAAGGCGACGACGCCGTACGCATGTCCTTCTACCATCCGCCGCGGCGCCCGGACGAACTGCGCTTCAAGGTCTACCGTTCCGGCAGCGACATCGCGCTGTCGGAGGTGCTGCCGCAGCTTGAAAACCTCGGCCTGCGCGTGCTCACCGAGCACGTCTACGACGTACGCACCGGCGGCACGCCGCTGTTCATCCAGGACTTCGAGGTGCAGCCGGTCGGCCACCTCACTTTCAGCGTCGAACAGGTCGGCACCCTGTTCGAGGACGCCTTCGAGCAGATCTGGCGCGGCAACGCGGAAAACGACGGTTTCAACCGGCTGGTGCTGGGCGCCAAGCTCAACTGGCGCCAGGTCGCCGTGCTGCGCGGCTACTGCAAGTACCTGCTGCAGACCGGCGTGTCGTTCTCGCAGGCCTACATGGAAGACGCGCTCAACCGCTATCCGGCCATTGCCGGCGTGCTGGTGGAACTGTTCAACGCGAAGTTCGACCCGCGTCGCGAAAGCCTCTCGGCCGACGAACTGCAGACCGCGGGCGAGTTGCTGAACGCCGAGATGCGCGTGCTGATCCCGGGCAACGTGCAGGCCGCGCAACCGGCCCTGGTCGACAATCTGGTCGGCATGCTTTCGCGTCCGCGCGCCGAGCAGGTGGCGATCCTCGAAGACGCCGTCGCGACGCTGCTGGAAAACGTCTCCAGCCTCGACGACGACCGCATCCTGCGCAGCTTCCTGAACGTGATCCGCGCCACCCTGCGCACGAGCTTCTTCCAGCAGTGGGACGGCGCGTTCCGCCCGTACATCAGCTACAAGTTCGATTCGCACAAGGTGCCGGAGCTGCCCAAGCCGGTGCCCTACCGCGAGATCTTCGTGTCGGCCGCGCGCGTGGAAGGCATCCACCTGCGCTTCGGCGCGGTCGCGCGTGGCGGCCTGCGCTGGTCCGACCGCCGCGAGGACTTCCGCACCGAGGTGCTGGGCCTGGTCAAGGCGCAGATGGTGAAGAACACCGTCATCGTGCCGGTCGGTTCCAAGGGCGGCTTCTTCGTCAAGCGCCCGCCGGTCGGCGGCGACCGCGACGCGCAGCAGGCCGAGGGCATCGCCTGCTACAAGATGTTCATCAACGGCCTGCTCGACATCACCGACAACCTGGTCGAGGGCAAGGTCGTTCCGCCGCACGAGGTGGTGCGCCACGACCAGGACGATCCGTACCTGGTGGTCGCGGCCGACAAGGGCACGGCGACGTTCTCCGACATCGCCAACGCCATCTCCATCGAGCACAACTTCTGGCTGGGCGACGCGTTCGCCTCCGGCGGCTCGAACGGCTACGACCACAAGGGCATGGGCATCACCGCCAAGGGTGCGTGGGAATCGGTCAAGCGCCATTTCCGCGCGCTCGGACGCGATTCGCAGACGCAGGACTTCACCTGCGTGGGCATCGGCGACATGTCCGGTGACGTGTTCGGTAACGGCATGATGCTCTCCGAGCACATCCGGCTGCTGGCCGCGTTCGACCATCGCCACATCTTCCTGGACCCGAACCCGGATGCGGCGAAGTCCTTCGCCGAGCGCCAGCGCATGTTCAAGATCCCGCGCTCTAGCTGGGAGGACTACGACAAGTCGCTGATTTCCGAAGGTGGCGGCATCTATCCGCGCAGCGCCAAGTCGATCCCGGTCTCGCCGCAGGTGCGCCAGGCGCTGGGCCTTAAGGAGGACGTGACACAGCTTAATCCGAACGAGCTGATGAGCGCGATCCTCAAGGCGCCGGTCGACCTGCTGTGGAACGGCGGTATCGGCACCTACGTGAAATCCTCGCAGGAGACCAACGCCGACGTGGGCGACCGCGCCAACAACGCGCTGCGCATCAACGGTGGCGAACTGCGCTGCAAGGTGGTGGGCGAGGGCGGCAACCTGGGCTTCACCCAGAAGGGCCGCATCGAGGCCGCCCAGCACGGCGTGCTGCTCAACACCGACTTCATCGACAACTCCGCCGGCGTGGACACCTCCGACCACGAGGTGAACATCAAGATCCTCCTCAACGACGCCGTGCGCCGCGGCGAGCTGACCGAGGAGGGCCGCAACAAGCAGCTCGCCGCGATGACCGACGAGGTTGGCCAGCTGGTGCTGTGGGACAACTACCGCCAGAACCAGGCGATCACGCTCATGGAGCACCAGTCGGTCAAGCGGCTGGGCTCGATGGCGCACTTCATCCGCCAGCTGGAGGCCGAGGGCCTGCTCGATCGCCAGGTCGAGAACCTGCCGTCCGACGCCGAGCTGACCGAGCGCAAGGCGCGCCACCAGGGCCTGACCCGGCCGGAGCTTTCGGTGCTGCTGTCCTACGACAAGATCAAGCTGTTCCAGCAGCTGCTCGAGTCGGACGTGCCGGAAGACCCGTACCTGTCCAAGGAGCTGGTGCGCTACTTCCCCGAGCCGCTGCACGAGAAGTACGCGGCCAACATGCAGCGCCATCGCCTGAAGCGCGAGATCATCGCCACCGCGGTGACCAACTCGACGATCAACCGCATGGGCGCCACCTTCATGATGCGCATGCAGGAGGACACCGGGCAGGGCCCGGCGTCGATCGCCAAGGCGTACACCGCCGCGCGCGAGATCCTTGATGCGCGTGAGCTGTGGGCCGAGATCGAGGCGCTCGACGGCAAGGTCGCCGAGGACACCCAGATCGACGCGATCATGCAGATCTGGTCGCAGCTGCGGCACATGACGCGCTGGCTGCTCAACCGTCCCGGCGCCAGCCTGGACATCGCCGCCAACGTCGAGCGCTACCAGGCCGGCGTCACCGCCCTGCGCCAGGGCCTGCCCGAGGTGCTGACCGAGACCGGCAAGGCCGATTTCGAGCTCAGCTGCGAGAAGTGGGAAGGCCTCGGCGTGCCGGCCGAGCTGGCGGTGCGCCTTGCCCGCATGCCGGTGTTGCGCGCAGTGCTGGACATGGTCGAGGTGGCGCGCCAGAGCAACCAGCCCGTTCCCGCGGTCGCGAAGGTGTTCTACGAACTGGGCGAGACGCTGGACCTGGAATGGCTGCGCGGCCAGATCGAGGCGCTGCCGGTGGAAGGCCACTGGCATGCGCAGGCGCGCGGTTCGCTGCTGGATGAGCTCAACCACCAGCATCGCGCACTGGCCCAGCAGGTGCTGGCGCTGGCCGGCGCCCGGAAGGACGTCTCGCCGGTACAGGCATGGCTGCAGCGTGACGATGCGACGCTCAACTACACCCGCAGCATGCTCGCCGAGATCCTGACCCAGAACGCGGACTACCCGATCGCCTCGGTCGCCGTCCGCCGCCTGGCGCAACTGGCGCAGGTGCCGGTGGGTTGATGCAAGTGCCCGGGACTCCACGTCCCGGGCTCCCTGTAGGAGCGCACCTTGTGCGCGACCGCGCGTCCCGATGGGGCGTGGTCGCGCACAGGGTGCGCTCCTACATCGTTCTGGGCTGCGCTAAGCTCGAAACATCCCTCGCCACGCCGGATGCCCATGCGCTTCGCCTTCGTCGCCAGCGACACCCCGGTCGCCCAGCAGGCCCGCCGCAAGCTGGCCGAACGCTACGGCGATCTGCCACCGCTGGAGGCGGATGTCATCGTGGCGCTGGGCGGCGACGGCTTCATGCTGCGCACCCTGCACGCGCATCGCGCGCTGGACCTGCCGGTCTACGGCATGAAGCTCGGCCGCGTCGGCTTCCTGATGAACAAGCATCAGCTGGACGATCTGCCCGGGCGCATCGAACGCGCTCACGCCGCCGTGCTGTACCCGCTGCAGATGCGCACCGTCGACGGCGCGGGCAACGAGCAGTTCGCGCTCGCATTCAACGAGGTGTCGCTGCTGCGCCAGACCAACCAGGCCGCGCACCTGGAAGTGAAGCTCAACGACACGGTCAAGCTCGCGGCGTTGGTCTGCGACGGCATCATGGTCGCCACGCCGGCCGGTTCCACCGCCTACAACCTCTCGGCCCATGGTCCGATCCTGCCATTGGACGCAAACGTGCTGGCGCTCACCCCGATCAGCCCGTTCCGCCCGCGCCGCTGGCGTGGCGCGATCCTGCCGCACCGTACCCTGGTGACCCTGCGCGTGCTCGAACCGGGCAAGCGGCCGGTCAGTGCCACTGCCGACTTCCTGGAAGTGCGCGACGTGCGCTCGGTGAAGATCTGCCAGGCGCAGGAGTGCGGCGTGAAGCTTCTGTTCGATCCGGAGCACAACCTGGAGCAGCGGATCCTGGACGAGCAGTTCGCCGCGGAATGAGCGCGGGGCAGTGGAAGGCGCCGCGGGCCGCCCTGACGCGCCGCTCGCCCGTCCCGCCCCTTGCCCCTGGCCGTTTTGCTAGATTGCGCGCATGAATCCCGCGACTCCCAGCGCCCACGATCCTGGCGCCAGTACCGACAACCGCCTGGTCGTCGCCATCTCTTCGCGTGCGCTGTTCGACCTGGGTGACAGCCACGCACTGTTCGAGCGCGACGGCCTGGACGCCTACCGCCGCTTCCAGATCGCGCACGAGAACGAGCTGCTGCAGCCAGGCGTCGCTTTTCCGCTGGTGCAGAAGCTGCTGGGCCTCAACAAGCTGGCGGGCGACGTGCCGCCGGTGGAGGTGATCCTGCTGTCGCGCAACTCGGGCGACACCGGACTGCGCATCTTCAACGCGATCCAGCACCATGGCCTGGAGATCAGCCGCGCCGCCTTCACCAGCGGCGCGCCTACCTCCGACTACATCGCCCCGTTCAGGGCCGACCTGTTCCTCTCGGCCAATGCCGAGGACGTCGGCCGTGCTCTGGCCGCCGGCGTGGCCGCGGCCACCATCCTGCCCAGCACCGCGCCGCCGCGCGCCAGCGAGCAATTGCGCATCGCCTTCGACGGCGATGCGGTGATTTTCGGCGACGAAGGCGAACGCGTGTCGCGCGAGGAGGGTCTGGAAGCCTTCCACCGCCGCGAGACGGAGCAGGCGGGCGAGCCATTGTCGGTCGGTCCGTTCCGCGGCTTCCTCACCGCGCTGCACCGGCTGCAGACCGCCTTCCCGGCGGAGGACTCGCCGATCCGCACCGCGCTGGTCACCGCGCGCTCCGCGCCGGCGCACAAGCGGGTGATCCTGACCCTGCGCCGCTGGGGCGTGCGCATCGACGAGGCCCTGTTCCTGGGCGGCCGGGACAAGGGGCCGTTCCTGGATGCCTTCGGCGCCGACATCTTCTTCGACGATTCGCCCGCCAACGTGGAGTCCGCGCGCCGGCACGTCGCCACCGGGCACGTGCCGCACGGCGTCAGCAACCGCTGACCTCACACGCGGCGGCACCGGTGCTAGGCTCGCGCCCGGACAACCGGAGGGTACGGCGGTGGGCAAGCACGCGATGGGCACCTGCGTCGTCTGCGGCAAGGAACTGCCGGCGCGCGAACTCGTTCCCGGCGAACTGATCCGTCCCGAGGTCGCCGAGGAACTGGCCAGGCTGGCGCCGGATTGGGCGCCGGACCGGCCGGTGTGCCGCGCGGACCTGGCCCGAGCGCGGGCCGCCTACGTGCATGACCTGCTCGAATCGGAGAAGGGCGAACTGAGCTCGCTCGAAAACGACGTGCTGCGCAGCCTGCGCGAGCACGAACTTGTGTCGACCGACATCGAGCGCGAATTCGATCGCCAATGGAGTTTCGGCGAGCGCCTGGCCGACCGCATTGCCACCTTCGGCGGCAGTTGGACCTTCCTGTCTTTTTTCGCCGTGTTCCTGCTGGGCTGGGTCGGCGTCAATTCGTTCGCGCTCTGGCGCCATCCGCCCGATCCGTATCCCTACATCTTCCTGAACCTGTTGCTCTCCTGCCTGGCGGCGGTGCAGGCCCCGGTGATCATGATGAGCCAGAACCGGCAGGAGGCGAAGGACCGCCTGCGCTCGCAACACGACTACAAGATCAACCTGAAAGCCGAGCTGGAGATCCGCCACCTCCACGAGAAGGTCGATCACCTGCTGTCGCACCAGTGGGAGCGGCTGGTGCGGATCCAGGAACTGCAGGTCGAGTTGCTTTCGGATCTTGCCCGGAGCCGGTAATCGCGTCGCCGCGCCGGTTTCACTAGACCAGCTTCATCCGGCGCCACCAACCGGTCACCTGCTCCTCCCGCACCAGGGTGAACAGTCCGGCGCCCAGGATCAGCACGATGCCGGCCAGCATCGGCCAGTCCAGCGTGTCGCCGAACAGCCAGTAACCGAAACCGATCGCCCACAGCATCTGGCTGTACTGGGTCGGCGCCACCCGGTTGGCGGGGACGAGCTGGGTGGCGAGCATCAGCAGCACGCCGGCCAGCCCCGCCAGCAGGCCGTAGCCGGCCAGCAGTTCCCACTGGTGCAGGGTCGGCCAGGTGAACGAGGGCAGCATCAGCAGGCCGCCGGCCACCAAGGGGCCGATCACCCCGGCGCCGTACAGGCTGACGCGCTTCTCGTGCGCCCCGGCCATGCGCAGCGCGACCACCGACACGGCGCCGGCCATGCCGCAGCTGATCGCGGCGAGGTGGCCCACGCCCAACGGGCGAAGACCCGGGCGCAACACCACCAGCACCCCGGCGAAACCGGCAACCACCGCCGACCAGCGTCGCCAGCCCACGTGCTCCTTCAGGAACACCACCGAGAGCATCGTCACGAAGATCGGCATCAGGAAGATCAGCGTGAAGGTCTCGGCCATCGGCAGGTGGGTGAACGCCACGACGGCCGACACGTTGCAGACCGCGCCGGTCACCGCGCGAATCCACCACAGCGAGGGACGATTGGCCACGAACACCTCGTGCCAGCGGTCGCCCGGCTTGCGGATGAACGGGATGGCCACCAGCCCCAGCACCGCGCCGAAAAACACCGCCTCGAACGCCGGCAGCGTGCCGCGCAGGGATTTGACGAAGGCGTCGCTGATCGCATAGGCCGCATAGCAGGCAAAGCCAAGTAGTACGCCCTTGAACATGGGTGGTCCGGTTGGGTGGGGGCAGGGTGGCGGGTGGGCAGTTGCCCCGGCATGACCTCCCGCCACCGCGGGCGGTAGAATGCCGGGCTTGTCCCTCCAACGGAACCCAAGCATGGCCGCCCGCCTCGATCCGCTCGATCTGTACGACGTCCGCTCGCTGCTCAGCGACGAGGAGCGCATGGTGCAGGACACCGTCGGCCGCTTCGTCGACGAGAAGGTGCTGCCGATCATCGGCGACTGCTTCGACCAGGGCCGCTTTCCGAAGGAACTGGTGCCGGAGATCGCGAACCTGGGCCTGCTCGGCGCGACCATCCCGGAAAAGTACGGTTGCGCCGGTATGAACGGCGTGAGCTACGGGCTGATCTGCCAGGAGCTGGAGCGCGGCGACTCGGGCCTGCGCAGCTTCGCCTCGGTGCAGAGCTCGCTGTGCATGTATCCGATCTACGCCTACGGTACCGAAGAGCAGAAGATGCACTACCTGCCGAAGATGGCGGCGGGCGAGATCATCGGCTGCTTCGGCCTGACCGAGCCGCATGGCGGTTCCGATCCGGCCAACATGAGGACCAACGCCAGGAAGGACGGCGGCGACTGGGTCATCAACGGCGCCAAGATGTGGATCACCAACGGTAACCTGGCCCACATCGCGATCGTCTGGGCGCAGACCGAGGACGGCATCCAGGGCTTCATCGTGCCGACCGACACCGCCGGCTTCACCGCCCAGGAAGTGCACAAGAAGATGAGCCTGCGCGCCTCGGTCACTTCCGCGCTGTTCTTCGACAACGTGCGCGTGCCCGAAGCCAACCGCCTGCCCAACGTGAAAGGCCTCAAGGGCCCACTGGGCTGCCTCACCCAGGCGCGTTATGGCATCACCTGGGGCCCGATCGGCGCGGCGCAGGCCTGCCTGAAGGAAGTGCTCGACTACACCGCCGAGCGCATCCTGTTCGGCCGTCCGCTTGCCTCGAACCAGGCCGTGCAGCTGAAGATGGCCGACATGGCCCGGCGCATCACCACGGCGCAGCTGCTGTCGCTGCAACTGGGTCGCCTGAAGGACGCCGGCACCATGCAGCCGACCCAGGTCTCGCTGGCCAAGTGGAACAACTGCCGCATGGCGATCGACATCGCCCGCGAGTGCCGCGACATCCTCGGCGGCGCCGGCATCACCACCGAGCATTCGGCCATCCGTCACGCGCTGAACCTCGAATCGGTGATCACCTACGAGGGCACCGAGACCGTGCACCAGCTCGTGGTCGGTCGCGAGCTGACCGGCATCAACGCGTTCTGATCGGCGTTTCGTCCGGGGCGGCATCTGCACCACCGCCCCTCATCCCCGCGAAAGCGGGATCCACTTTTGACTGTGTGTTTCAGGGCAAGATGGATTTCCGCTTTCGCGGGAATGACGCCAGTCAGGCTTGTACGGCGGGGAATAACGAGGAGCAAGGCTTTGCACGTTCCGGACATCCGCATCGAAACCGACCGCCTGATCCTGCGCCCGCCGCGCATCGAGGACTTCGAGGCCTACGCGGCGAACATGGCCGACCTGGAGGCCGCCCGCTTCATCGGCGGACAGCAGCCGCGGGCGCTGGCCTGGCGCGGTTTCCTGTCTTCGGCCGGCGCCTGGATGATCCAGGGTTTTTCCATGTTCTCGGTGATCGAGAAGGCCAGCGGCCAGTGGGTCGGCCGCCTCGGTCCCTGGTTCCCGGAGGGCTGGCCCGGTACCGAGGTCGGCTGGGGACTGGCCCGGGCCGCCTGGGGCAAGGGTTACGCCGTCGAAGGCGCCACCGCCGCGATCGACTGGGCATTCGAGAACCTCGGCTGGGACGAAGTCATCCACTCGATCCATCCGGACAATGCTCCGTCGCAGGCACTCGCGCGGCGACTCGGGTCCACCTGTCGCGGCCCGGGCAAGCTGCCAGCGCCGTACGAAGATTCACCCACCGAGATCTGGGGCCAGACCCGCGAACAGTGGCGCACGCGCCGGTCGGTGGCATGAGCCTGTTTTCCATCCGCGAAGTTGCTGCGCCGCTTCGCCATACCCTGGCCGCGTGCGTGCCGGACCTGCATCGCCATTGCGCGGACCCGTGGGTGGTGATCGGGAGCGCGTCGATCTACCTCGCGGATAACACGTTGCCCGTGGCCGATCTCGATGTGCTGACCAGCACACGCGATGCCCATGCACTACTCGCGCTCTGGCACGACAAGCGGTTGCCAACCGAACACGCTGCCGGCGGCGAGCGGTTCCGCTCGCACTTCGCGCGCTTCGCGTTCCCGGGCGTGCCGGTGGAAGTCATGGGCGACCTGGAAGTAAACGACGGCAACCAATGGCGTCGCGTGCGGGTCGAGGAAACGCGCATGGCGCAGATCGACGGCCTCGTGATTCCCATTCCCTCGCAGGCCGAACAGCTGCGCCTGTTGCGTCTGTTCGGCCGCGACAAAGACCTGCAGCGCGCCGATTGGCTGGCCACCAGGAACAACATCGCATGATCACCCTCTACGGCATGCGTGCCTCCGGCAACTGTTACAAGCTGCAGTTGCTGCTCGACCAGCTCGGCCGCGACTACCGCTGGGTCGATGTGGACAGTGCGGGCGGCGCGACGCGCACGCCCGAATTCCTGGCCAAGAATCCCAACGGCAAGGTGCCTTTGCTGGAGCTGGACGACGGGCGCCGGCTGGCCGAGTCGGACGCCATCCTGTGCTACCTCGCCGAAGGCACTTCGTTCTGGCCCGAGGATGCCTGGTTGCGCGCGCAGACGCTGCAATGGCTGTTCTTCGAGCAATACAGCCACGAACCGTGCATCGCGGTGGCGCGCTTCATCCGCGGCTGGCTGCCGGCCGCGCACCCGCGCCAGGCCGAGGTGCCCGCTCTGATCGAGCGCGGCAAGGCGGTGCTCGCGGTGATGGAGCAGCATCTGGCCGGGCGCGAATGGTTCGTGGGCGAGCGCTACGGGCTTGCGGACATCGCGCTGTATGCCTACACCCACTGTGCCGGCGACGGCGGTTTCGATCTGTCGCCGTACCCGAACGTCCTGGCCTGGCTGGACCGCGTGCGGGCGCAGCCGGGGCACTCGCCCATGCAGGCCTGATCGCGATCGGAGGGTTGGGGCATCCGCTCCTCATTCCCGGCCGCGGCAGGCGCGGTGGGCTGAAGCCCACCCTACAATTGCAACCTCAACCTCTCGAAGAACCGTCATGTCCCTGCCATTCCCCAACACTGCCCGCCACAAAGGCTTCAATCGCGCCGAGATCGTCGACCAGAACTTCAGCGAGTTCGTGACGCTGTGGGACGGTCAGGTGCGCGGCGCGGCGCGGGATGACCAGCCCGTGCTGCCGGGTAGCGCGCTGGATGCGCAGGGCTTCCGGGAACTGTTCGAATCGCAGCTGATAAGCCGCCACCTGGACCTGATGGCGCGCGTGCTGCGGGTGCAGAACAAGGTGTTCTACACGATCGGCTCGTCGGGCCATGAGGGCAACGCGATGGTGGCGCGGCTGACGCGGCACACCGATCCGGCCTTCCTGCACTACCGCTCCGGCGGATTCATGGCCGAGCGCTTCCGCAAACTGCCGGGCATGGACCCGGTGATGGATTCGGCGCTCTCCTTTGCCGCGAGCAAGGACGATCCGGCCTCGGGCGGCCGCCACAAGGTGTGGGGCTCCAAGCCACTGTGGGTACTTCCGCAGACCTCGACCATCGCCTCGCACCTGCCCAAGGCGCTCGGCACGGCGATCGCCATCGACCACGCGCGACGCATCGGCCACACGCTGCCGGTGCCGGACGACTCCATCGCCATCTGCTCCTTCGGCGACGCCTCCTCCAACCACGCCACCGCGCAGACCGCCTTCAACGCGGCCGGATGGACCGCGTACCAGAAGCTGCCCGCGCCGGTGCTGTTCGTGTGCGAGGACAACGGCATCGGCATCTCGGTGAAGACACCGACCGACTGGGTCGCGTCCAACTACCGTTCGCGCTCCAACCTCGACTACTTCTTCGCCGACGGACTGGACCTGGCCGAAGGCTACGCCCAGGTGCAGCGCGCGGTCGAGCACTGCCGCAGCACGCGCCGGCCGACTTTCCTGCACCTGAAGACCACCCGCGTGATGGGCCACGCCGGCACCGACTTCGAGATCGAGTGGCGCAGCATCGAGGAGCTGTGCGCGGTGGAGGCGACCGATCCGCTGCTGCGTTCGGCTGCGATCGCGCTCGAATCGGGCCTTTACACCAAGGACGAACTTCTGGCGCTGTACGAAGCTACCCGCAAGCGCTGCTTCGCGGCCGCCGAGGACGCCGACCGCCGGCCCAGGCTCGAGCGCCTGGACGACGTGATGGCTCCGCTCGCACCGTACACGCCCGCCAAGGTGAAGGCCGAAGCCGAGCGCACCGACTACGCCGACGCACGCCTGAAGGCTTTCGGTAGCGAAGAGAAGCTGCCGGAGAACCAGCCGCCGCGTCACCTGGCCATCCAGATCGGCCAGGCGCTGCACGACATCATGACCAAGTATCCCGAGTCGCTGCTGTTCGGCGAGGACGTGGCGCAGAAGGGCGGCGTCTACACGGTCACCAAGGGCCTGCATAAAACCTTCAGGAACACCCGCGTGTTCAACACACTGCTGGACGAGACGGTGATCCTGGGTCTGGCCCAGGGCTACGCCAACATGGGCATGCTGCCGATCCCGGAGATCCAGTACCTGGCCTACTTCCACAATGCGGGCGACCAGATCCGCGGCGAGGCGGCCAGCCTGCAGTTCTTCTCCAACGACCAGTACCGCAACCCGCTGGTGATGCGCGTGGCGTCGCTGGGCTACCAGCGCGGATTCGGCGGCCACTTCCACAACGACAACTCGATCGCCGCGCTGCGCGACATCCCGGGCCTCGTTGTCGGCTGCCCCAGCCGCGGCGACGATGCGGCGACCATGCTGCGCACGCTGACCGCGCTGGCGAAGGTGGACGGGCGCGTGTGCGCGTTCCTGGAACCGATCGCGCTGTACATGACCAAGGATCTGTACGAGCCCGGCGACGGCCAGTGGCAGTTCGCCTATCCGGCGCCGGGCGAAGCCATGGTGCTGGGCGAGGGCAGGGTCTATGGCGAGGGTGCGTACGACCTGGTCGTGTTCACCTTCGGCAACGGCGTGCCGATGGCGCTGCGCGCCGCGCGCACCATCGAGGCGCAATTGCAGTGGAAGGTGCGCGTGGTCGACCTGCGCTGGCTCGCGCCGCTCAATGACGCCTTCATCGCGGCGCAGGCGAAGACGGCCAAGCGGATCCTGGTGCTGGACGAGGGCCGCAAGAGCGCCGGCGTGGGCGAGGGCGTGATCACCGCCATCGTGGAGGCGGGTCTCGGCGCCACGCCGCTGGAGCGCGTGGTCGGTGCCGATACGTTCACGCCGCTGGCGGGGGCGGCATTCCTGGTGCTGCCGGGCGAGGCGGACGTGGTGGCCGCGGCGCGGCGTTTGGCCGGCTGACGAAACGCCGGGGCGAAGGGGGCGGAGGGGGCGAGAAAAGTTTCCCCCGTCCGTGTCTGGACGCCTTTACGCGCAAGCGGGGGATTCAGCCGACCGAGGAAAGAAGATCCCAGCCGGAACGCTTCCAGCGAGGCTTCCCAGCTAATGGAAAAAGGTACCCACAAGCGGATGGGCAAAGCGCGACCGCGCTATTTCTCCACCTCGGTCACCCGCGGCCAGATCTGGTCGGGAATGGCACGCGGCCGGTCGTACAGGCGCGCCTGGTTACGGCCGTTCACCTTGGCCTGGTACATCGCCTGGTCCGCGCGTTCGATCAGCGTTTCCACCGTATCGGCCAGCGTGCGCATGGCCACGCCGATGCTTACGCTCAACATGAACTCGCCGTTGACCGGAATCTCCAGTCGATGCACCCGTCGGCACAGACGGGTGGCGACCTGCATGGCCTGTTCTTCCACCACGCCATCCAGCATGGCGATGAATTCCTCGCCGCCGTAGCGACCGAGCAGGTCGGAGGGGCGCAACTCGGCGCGCAGCGCCTCGGCCACTTCGATCAAGGCGCGGTCGCCCGCGCGATGGCCCTGCTGGTCGTTGAGCAGCTTGAAGCGGTCAAGGTCCAGGAACAGCAGCGCCACCGGGCGGCCGGTGCTTTCCTCCAGCATGGTCTCGGCAGCTTCGTTCCATGCACGGCGGTTGAGCACGCCGGTGAGCGAATCGTTGTCGGCCAACGCGCGCACCATGTCGCGGTCGCGCCGCATTGTCAGCGCGCGGTCGCCCAGGCCGATCGAAAGCACGATCGCCTCGAACGCGCCGGCCACCACGCTGGCGTCGCTGATCCAGCCCATGTCGGGCAGGGCGCCGCTGAGCTGCGCGGTGGAAAGCGCGGTGAGCGCAAGCAGCGGCGTCCAGCCGATCAGGAAGAACCAGGCGTGGCGGGAACCGTGCGAGGCGGCCACGATGGCGGTGAGCAGCATGAGCAAGGCGCCCAGGATCAGCAGTGGATCGACCAGCGCCTGTGCCACGTCCATCAGCAGGCCGATCGAACTGCTGCGCATCAGCACCAGCAGCGGCATCCCGATCGCCAGCGCCAGCACCGGCGCGCGCAGCAGGGGAGCAAAGCGCTGCAGCTCGCAGAAGCGCGCCATGAAGAGCGCCGCGAAAGCCACCGACAATGCGATCGATGCCGACTCGAGCAGGCTGGCCGATGGCGCCAGCCAGCTCGCCTCCAGCGGATGGAACAGGAAGCCGGTCTGGATGCTCTGGATCAGTGCGTAGCAGAAGATATAGCCGGCGTACCAGAAGAACGTGTTGTCGCGCAGCATCAGCGCGAAGCAGAGCGCCATGAGCGCCATCGCCAGCATCACCGCGAAGCAGGCGCTGAACAGCGTCAGCCAGTGCGCATCATGCGCGAGGAAAGCGGTCAGCGATTCCAGGTGGAAGCTCAGTGGCGGCGAAAGTCCGTCCACCGGCTCGAGCTTCAGCAGGATGACGGTGGAGGCGGGCACGCTGGCCGGATAGCGGAACGCCAGCCGTCCATGGCCCAGCGGCGGGCCGCTGACGTCGTCCAGCGCCAGGCGGCTGATCGGCCCTTTCTGGTCGTAGACGGTGATCCGCCCCAGCGCGGGCGGGTAGATGGTAAGCACCCGCTCCTCGTCCACCCAGGGCGGCTGCGGGCGCAGTACTACCCAGGTACCCAGCCCTTCGCGTGGAAAACCGTGCAGCAGGGAGGGGTCGAACGCGGCCAGCTGGCCCTTGCGGAATTGCTCCAGCACCATGGCCGGGGTGTCGCCGGCGCGCGCCTCGCGCCAACCGCCGTCCAGCAGCATGGCCGCGTGCACCACGCCAAACCACAGCCACAGCAGACCGAGCACGCTGCCGATCAACGGGAGCCTGCACCGGTTCCAGATCCTTGCTGTGGACAGTGTTCGCATCCCCTTGTCCCCGCTTGGCGACGGCTGCAAAGTCCCTGCGGTCCGCAGCCCCTCCTCTCGAACAGGCAAGCCGGGACTCTCCGACGGTGTGCCTGCGTTGAAGACGATCCTACGCGAATCGTCCGGTCCGTCGCCCGTTTTTTATAGGCGGGCCAAGGGCTGGACTAGCAGGCTCCGTGCCAAGGCCACGGAAGGCTTCCTGCGCTCACGGGTCCTTGCCGGCGTGGGCGGCATGCTCAGCCGAATCGCGGCCGTGTCTGACCTTGTGGGGTAGCTATGGACCCATACGAGCAGTCGCGCCGTGGCCTTTCACGAAACGCTGACGCCCGGCAGGGCGCGCACCATGCGGAGGTCCCCCATGAGCATCAAAGTGACCGTCCTGGTCGGCAGTCTGCGCAAGGACTCTTTCAATCGCCGCCTCGCTCGCGCGGTCGAAAAACTGGCTCCGGGTGAACTGGCGTTCGAACACATCGCCATCGGTGACCTGCCGTTGTACGACCAGGACCTCGACGGCAATTACCCGGCGCCATGGAAGGCGCTGAAGCAACAGATCCAGGCTGCGGACGCTCTGCTGTTCGTGACGCCGGAGTACAACCGGTCCGTGCCGGGCGTGCTGAAGAACGCCATCGACATCGCCTCGCGCCCCTATGGCACCAATGCCTTCGCCGGCAAGCCGGGGGCGGTGATCGGTGCGTCGATCGGTTCCACCGGCAGCGCGCTGGCGCAGCAGCATTTGCGCAACACGCTGGCTTATCTGGACGTCCCATTGCTGGGACAGCCGGAGGTGTTCGTGCAGTTCAAGGACCACGGTCCGGTAGATGCGGACGGCAACATCACCGTGGACAGCACGCGCAAGTTCCTGCAGGGGTTCGTCGACCGATACGTCGAGTGGGTGCAAACCTTCCTCAAGCGCTGAGCGAACCGGAGGGTGGCCTTCAGCCCACCGCTTTTAGGATCGACTTATCTTCGGTGGGCTGAAGCCGAGCCTGCCGACACGTAAGGGCTTGACTCTAGACCTGGATCAAAGGTCTAGACTTACCCCATGAACACCCACACCCCGCTCACCATCGGTGCCGTCGCCAAGCGCGCCGGCGTAGCCATCGACACCATCCGCTATTACGAGCGCGAAGGGCTGTTGCCCGAGCCGCTGCGACGTCCCTCCGGCTACCGCAGTTATGGCGAAGGCATCGTTGCCCAGCTGCGCTTCATCCGGCGCGCCAAGACCCTGGGTTTCACGCTGGAGGAAATCCGCGACCTGCTCGCGCTTTCCACCGACCGGCAGCGCGGGGTGAAGGCGGTCAAGCAGCGCGCGAAGCAGCGCCTGGCCGACATCGAGGCGCGCATCGCCGAGCTGGAGCGCGTGCGCGCCGGCCTGGCCGAACTGGTCGAAGCCTGCCCTGGCCACGGCTCGCCGGACGCGTGTCCGATCCTGCGCGCGCTGGGTGGGGAGGAGCGGCCATGAGCGGTTGCTGCCACGCGCCCACGACGGCGGGCGAGCGCGATCCGGTATGTGGCATGACAGTGGACCCGGCAGGTACGCCCCATCATGCCGACCACGATGGCCGCACCTACCATTTCTGTGGCGCACGCTGCCGCGAGCGATTCCTGGACGCGCCCGGCGATTTCGTCGACGACACGCCATCGCAGGCTGCCGCCTGTTGCCAGGGAGAGGCCAACGTCCCGGAGGAGGGGCATGCACACCTCGCCAAGGATCCGGTTTGTGGCATGGATGTCGATCCGCACACGACGAAACACCGCGCCGGGCATGGCGGCAGGACCTGGTATTTCTGCAGCGCGCGATGTCGCGAACGCTTCATCGAAGCGCCCGAGCAGTTCCTGGGCGAGCGCCCAACGCCGCCCGCCGACCCCGGCGCCATCTACACCTGTCCGATGCACCCGGAGGTGCGCCAGGTCGGCCCGGGCGACTGCCCCAAGTGCGGCATGGCACTGGAACCGCTCACGCCCAGCGCGGAGGCCGACGACGCTGGCGAGGTGAGCGCACTGGCGCGTCGATTCGGCTGGCTGGTCGCGCTGACACTGCCGGCGCTGGTGGTGGAGATGGGGCCCCACCTGACCGGTCGCCCCTGGCCGATGAACTGGGCGGGTGCCCTGGGCTGGATCGAGGCGGTGCTCGCCAGCGTCGTGGTGCTGTGGGGTGGCGCGCCGTTCTTCCGGCGCGGCTGGCGCTCGCTGCGGCCATGGTCGCCGAACATGTACACGCTGATTGCACTGGGCACCGGTGTGGCCTGGCTGTACAGCGTGGTCGCGCTGCTCGCGCCGGACCTGTTCCCGGCCGGCTTCCGCATCCACGGACGCGTGGGCCTGTACTTCGAATCGGCCGCCGTGATCGTCACCCTCGTCACGCTGGGCGACCTGCTGGAGCTTCGCGCACGCCGCCGGACCGGTGAAGCACTCAAGGCCCTGCTCGGACTGGCGCCAAAGACCGCCCGCCGCCTGGAGCACGGCCACGAACACGACGTGCCGCTGGATGCGGTGCGCGTGGGCGACCTGCTGCGCGTGCGTCCCGGCGAGAAAGTGCCGGTCGACGGCATCGCCACCGAGGGCGAGAGCCACGTCGACGAATCGATGCTCACCGGCGAGCCGATGCCCGTTGCCAAGACGGCCGGCGACCGCCTCACCGCGGGTACGGTGAACCGGGACGGCACGCTGTTGCTGCGCGCCCAGAAGGTCGGCGGCGAGACCATGCTGGCGCAGATCGTCGCGCTGGTCGCGCAGGCCCAGCGCAGTCGCGCGCCGTTGCAGCGGGTGGCCGACCGCGTCGCCGCGTGGTTCGTGCCGGCGGTCGTGGCGGTTGCGGTGCTGGCGTTCGCCGCCTGGGCGGTGGCCGGGCCGCAGCCGCGAATGGCACATGCGCTCATCGCCGCCGTGTCGGTGTTGATCATCGCCTGTCCATGCGCGCTGGGACTGGCCACGCCGATCTCGATCATGGTCGCCAGCGGACGCGGCGCGCAGGCGGGCGTGCTGTTCCGCGACGCCGCGGCCATCGAGGCGCTGCACCGGGTCGACACACTGGTCGTGGACAAGACCGGCACGCTCACCGAAGGGCGTCCGCTGCTGAGGGACGTGCTTGCCTTCGGCGACCGGACTCGCGCGCAGTTGCTGGGCCTGGCCGCCGCACTGGAGCAGGCGAGCGAGCATCCGCTGGCACGCGCGATCGTCGCCGGCGCTGCGGCGGAGGGCTTGGCCATCCCGGCGGCGACCGGCTTTCGTGCGCTCACCGGCCGGGGCGTGCGCGCGCAGGTCGAAGGCCGCGACGTGGCGTTGGGCAACGCGCGCCTGCTCGATGAACTTCATGTCGCGCTGGATGAACCCGCCGCGCATCAGGCCGAGCGCCTGCGTGGCGATGGCGCCACCGTGATGTTCCTGGCGGTCGACGGCTCGTTGGCCGGTCTGGTGGCGGTGGCCGATCGCATCAAGCCCGATACGCCCGCCGCGCTCGACACGCTGCGACGCGAGGGCCTGCGCATCGTGATGCTCACCGGTGACAACGCGACCACGGCGCGGGCGGTGTCGCACCAGTTGCGCATCGACGAGGTGCATGCGGACGTCTCGCCCGCGGACAAGGCCGCGGTGGTCGAGCGGCTCCGGCGCGAAGGACGCCGGGTGGCGATGGCGGGCGATGGCGTCAACGATGCGCCGGCGCTGGCTGCGGCCGATGTCGGTATTGCCATGGGCACTGGCACGGACGTGGCGATGGAAAGCGCGCAGGTAACGCTGGTCAAGGGCGAACTGTCCGCGATCGGGCGGGCGCGGGCGCTGTCGCAGGCGACGGTGCGGAACATTCGCCAGAACCTGTTCTTTGCCTTCGTCTACAACGCGGTGGGAGTGCCGTTGGCGGCCGGCCTGCTGTATCCGGTTTTCGGTGTGGTGCTGTCGCCGATGGTCGCGGCACTGGCGATGAGCTTGTCGTCGGTGTCGGTGGTGACCAATGCGTTGCGGTTGCGGGGCGTGAAGCTTTGACCCGTCGCGGTGCGTGTGAGTCGCGGGAAAGCCAGGAAATGGCGACAAGGCACCCGATCCGGTGATGCCTTAAGCTGCGCGCCGCCCCGCCACGAAGGACCCCCATGCCCCGCACGCTCGCCCAATGGCTGGCCTACCAGGAAGGCGTCAACCCCCACAGTATCGAGCTTGGCCTGGAGCGTGTGCGCAAGGTATGGCAACGCATGGGCGCTCCGGCGCCGGCGCGGCGCGTCATCACCGTCGGCGGCACCAACGGCAAAGGCTCCACCGTCGCGTTGCTCGAAGCGATGCTGGCCGCGGCCGGCAGGCGGGTCGGCTGCTACACCTCGCCGCATCTGCTGCATTACAACGAGCGCATTCGCATCGACCGCCACGAGGCCACGGACGACGCGCTGATCGCCGCGTTCGAGCGCATCGAAGCGGCGCGCGGCAGCGGTGCGGAAACGGTCCCGCTGACCTATTTCGAATACGGCACGCTGGCCGCGCTCGATCTGTTCGCCCGCGCCGACCTCGACGTGGCGGTACTCGAAGTCGGCCTCGGCGGGCGACTGGACGCGGTCAACATCGTCGATGCCGACGCCGTGGTCGTCACCACCATCGACATGGACCACACGGATTGGCTGGGCAACGACCGCGACAGCATCGGCCGCGAAAAGGCCGGCATCGCGCGGCCCGGGCGCCCGGCCATCGTGGGCGAGCTCGAACCACCGGCGGGCCTGCTCGATGCGCTGGCCGCCAGCGGCGCGCAGGTGCAGCGGGCGGGGCAGGACTTCCGTGTGGAACGGCACGCCCAGGGCTGGCGCTGGCAGCACCGCGACGGCACCGCATTCGAACTGCCCGATCCGGCGCTGGCCGCACCGGTGCAGTACGCCAACGCCGCGTCCGCGATTGCCGCCCTGCATGCGCTCGATGCCGCCGGCAGCCTTGAATCACCGATCGCGCTCGGCCAGGCGGCGTCCGATGGCCTCACGGCCGTGCAGGTGCCGGCGCGCCTGCAATCGCTGGGCGGCGACCCTGCGGTGGTGATCGACGTCGGGCACAACCCCCAGGCGGCGCGCGCGCTGGCCGATTGGCTGAAACTTCGCCGGTTTCCGCGGGTGCACGCGGTCTACGGTGTCCTCGCGGACAAGGACGTGGCCGGCGTACTGGCCGCGTTGGGAGCACAGGTCGACCACTGGCACCTGGCCGGGCTGGACCGGGACTCGCCCCGGGGGCTGCCAATCGGCGCGTTGACCGAGGCGTTGCGCCAGACCCTGCCGGAGGCGACGTTCGACGCGCATTCGACTGTCACCGACGCACTGGCCGCCGCGCGCGCGCAGGCGCGGCCCGGCGAGTGCATCCTGGCGTTCGGCTCGTTCTTCGTCGCGGGCGCGGTGCTGGCTGAACCGGACGCCTGAGCGAACCGTGCCGGTGGCACGGGCAGGTATAATCGTCCTGTTGCATGCCGTGCCGCCTTGGAGTTCCAGTCTTGAAAACACGCCTGCTGGGTGCCTTCGTCCTGATTGCGTTGGCGGTGCTGTTCGTGCCGATGTTCTTTTCCAGCACGCCGCCCACGGCCGCGGGCGACCAGGCGGTGAGCCTGGCGATCCCGCCGGCGCCCGATCGCGACCTGCAGACGCGCACGATGAGCCTGGACCCGAATGCCCCGGTCAGCGCCGGCACGACCGCGCCGGTGATTCCGGCCCGCGCCCAGTCGAGCGCGTCGGCCTCGTCGGACCGCCTGGCCACGGTCGACATCGCCTCGCGCCGCCCGCACGACGTCGAAATGGAGCCCGATGCGGCCACGCCGCCTGCGCCGGCCCCGCAACCGGAAACGCCGGCCATCCCCGCACCGGTTGCGCAGCAGACGGCCGCGAAACCGGTCGGTGAACCGCAGGCCGCCAGCGTACCGGCCGACACCGCCGGTACGGCCGCGCGCGGCAGCTACACGCTCAACCTCAGCGCCTATTCGAACGAGGGCGCGCAGCGATTGATGCAGAAGGTGCGCGCGCTTGGCTATCCCGTCAGCGGTGCGCCGATCCGCCAGAGCGGCCGCGCGCTCACGCTGGTCACCGCCGGGCCGTTCCAGACGCGCACGGCAGCCGAAGCCGCGCGCCTGAAGATCACCCAGAGCGTTCCCGGCGCACCGGCGCACCTTGAAAGTGGCGCCAGCGACCAGCATGGTGACGTCGCCGCCGCGCCCGCGACGCCCACGGCAGCTCCGGCTCGTGCCGGCGGTTACGCGGTACAGGTGGCCGCGATGGGCAGCCAGGCCGACGCCAACGCGCTGCGCGACAAGTTGCGCGCGGCTGGCTTCGATGGCTTTACCGACTCGGTGAGCAGCGGTGGTCGCACGTTGTGGCGCGTGCGCGCCGGTCCGCAGATCCAGCGGACGGACGCCGAGCGCGTGCGCGACCAGATCAAGGCCAAGCTCGGGATGGCTGGCAATGTGGTGAGCGTGCCGTAAGGCGCGGTCCACCGGGGGGCGGCATGAACTGGATCGACTTCACCATCCTCGGCGTGCTGGCCCTGTCCGTGCTGGTCGGGCTGTGGCGCGGGCTGGTGTCGGAGGTGCTGTCGCTGGTCGCCTGGGTTGCCGCGTTCTGGGTCGCCTGGACGTTCGGGCCGGTGGTCGCGGCGCACTTCGAGCACAGCATTTCGCTGCCTGCGGCGCGGATCCTGCTCGGCTACGGATTGTGCTTCTTGGTCGTGTTGATCGTCGGTGCGCTGCTGCGTTTCGTGGCGCGGCGGCTGTTGTCGGGCATCGGCCTGGGCGGGCTGGACCGGTTGCTGGGCATGTTCTTCGGCTTTGCGCGCGGGGTGCTGCTGGTGACGCTTGCGGTGTTCCTGGCCAGCTTCACCGGCCTCACCCGCGAGGCCGGCTGGCAGCATTCGCTGTTGCTGCCGCAGTTCGCCGGCGCGGCTGCATGGCTGGGTGACCGGGTGCCGGAAAGCGTGCGCCGTTACCTGCACCCGCCGGCCCAGTTGCCCAAGTTGCCGCCGGTCACCTTGCCGGTACTTCCGGGCGGTTCACCCGCACCGGCGCAATCTGTCGTTTCGGCCGCGCAATCGGCCACGCTCACCTGAAACACGCTTAACGAAATCAGGGCATCAAACCATGTGCGGAATCATCGGCATCGTCGGTCCCACCGAAGTGGCATCGGCGCTTTATGACGGACTCACGGTGCTGCAGCACCGGGGCCAGGACGCGGCCGGCATCGTCACCGTCGATGGCGCACACCTGCGCTTGCACAAGGGCAACGGCCTGGTGCGCGATGTATTCAACCAGGCCTCGATGAGCCGCTTGCGCGGAAGCATCGGCATCGGCCATTGCCGCTACCCGACCGCCGGCTCGGACAACGCCGACGAGGCACAACCGTTCTACGTGAACTCGCCCTACGGCATCGCCTTCGCGCACAACGGCAACCTGGTGAACACCGAGGCATTGCGCCGCGAGATGTTCCAGGACGACCGCCGGCACATCAACACCGATTCGGATTCGGAGGTGCTGCTGAACGTGCTCGCGCACGAGCTGCAGATCCAGGATCGCATGGCGCTGACGCCCGACCAGATCTTCAAGGCGGTGGCCGGCGTGCACGCCCGCGCGCGCGGCGGCTACGCCTGCCTGGCGCTGATCCAGGGCTATGGCCTGCTGGCTTTCCGCGATCCGCACGGAATCCGCCCGCTCGTGCTGGGCGAGCGCGTGACGCCGGAGGGCCGCGAATACGCGGTGGCTTCCGAATCGGTCGCGTTCGACGTGCTCGGCTTCAAGCGCGTGCGCGACGTGGCGCCGGGCGAGGCGGTCTACATCACCGTGGACGGCCAGTTGCACGCGCGCCGCTGCGCCGAAGCCGCGGTACATGCGCCGTGCATCTTCGAGTACGTCTACCTGGCGCGGCCCGATTCGATGATCGAGGACGTTTCGGTGTACAAGGCACGCCTGCGCATGGGCGAGAAGCTCGCCCAGAAGATCATGCGCGAATGCCCCGACCACGGCATCGACGCGGTGATCCCGATCCCGGACACCGCACGTACCGCCGCCAGCTCGCTGGCCACCGCGCTCGGCGTGCCGTTCCGCGAGGGCTTCGTCAAGAATCGCTACGTGGGCCGCACCTTCATCATGCCGGGACAGGGCGACCGCGTGAAATCGGTGCGCCGCAAGTTGAACGCGATCGATCTGGAGTTCCGCAACAAGACCGTGCTGCTGGTGGACGATTCGATCGTGCGCGGCACCACGTCCAGGCAGATCATCCAGATGGCCCGCGATGCGGGAGCGAAGAAGGTGTATTTCGCCTCGGCCGCGCCGCCCGTGCGCTATCCGAACGTGTACGGCATCGACATGCCTTCGGCCAGCGAACTGGTCGCCGCCGGCAAGACCGAGAAGGAAGTGGAGCAGTTGCTCGGCGCCGACTGGCTGATCTACCAGGACCTGGCCGACCTCGTATGGGCGGTGCAGGACGGCAACGAGGAGCTCAAGCAGTTCGATACGTCCTGCTTCTCCGGGGAGTACGTCACCGGCCTGGACCGCAACTACCTGCAGCAGATAGAGATGCTGCGCTCGGACGACGCCAAGGCCGCCCGCCGCAGCGCGTAAATCGCGGTCACCGGATGTTGTGGCCGATGTGCCACAACACGCCGGAGGGGTCGATCAGGTGGAAATCGCGGATACGCCACGGGCGGTCCGCCGGGGCGGTCATCCGCACGTTGTGTTCGCGATAGCGGCCGACGATATCCTGTTCGACCAGGTGGCGGTGCCACGCGTCGGCATCGTCCACCAGCAGGTGCATCATGAAGTTTTCGGCGTGCGCCTGCTCGTAGAAGCGCTGCAGCAGGAAGCTGCATTCGCCCTGCGCGAAATAGGCCACGCCATCGAAATTGGACCGTTCCTCGAAGCCCACGTCGGCGTAGAAGCGTCGCGACAGGTCGTAGTCGCGTGCTGGTACGAACGCCTTGATCTCGACCGCATGAAGGTTGGACATGTCCTGTTCCCTGGAAGACGTGGAGCGCCACTATGCGGTCGATGGGGTGGCGTTGCAACGCAGGCCACGACGTAGACTTGCCGCATGACCGATCTGCACCAAGCCGCCCGGCGCTGCCTCGACGCCAGCGATCCGGAAGAGAAGCTGCGCCTGACCCACGACACATGGCGGGCGCTGCAGGCGGGCGAGCTGCATCCGGATTCCAAGGCGTTGCCCCCGGAGCCGATCGCAACCCCGGGCCGACCGCCTCGTCCCGGCCTGGTCGAAGCGCGGCGCGTCCCGCAGCGCGGGCTGGGTACGTCCGAAGGCCGGGCCGCGCTGGTCCATGCCATCGCGCATATCGAGTTCAACGCGATCAATCTGGCATGGGATGCGGTCTACCGTTTCCGCGGCTTCCCCGATGACTTCTACCGCGACTGGGCCAGCTGCGCGTCCGACGAGGCGCGCCATTTCGCCATGCTCAGGGACCGGCTGGCCGAGCTCGGCCATACATACGGCGACTTCGATGCCCACAACGGCCTGTGGGAGATGGCCGCAAAGACCGCGCACAGCGACCTTGCCCGCATGGCGCTGGTGCCGCGCGTGCTGGAAGCGCGCGGGTTGGATGTGACGCCCGGCATGATCGAGCGCCTGCGCGGCGTCGGCGACGGGCGCACCATCGCCATCCTGGACATCATCCTGCGCGAGGAGGTTGCCCACGTGGCGGCAGGCACGCGCTGGTTCCGCTGGTGCTGCGAGCGCGACGGACTGGAACCGCGCGCAACGTTCGTGCAGCTGCTGCGCGATCACATGGGGGGAAACCTGCGCGGGCCGTTCAATCGTCCTGCGCGGCTGGCCGCCGGTTTCGACGCCGAGGAAATGGATCAGCTCGCCGCACTGGCGATCCGACCGTAGGGCGCAACCTGTGCGCGACCGCCATGCATCTTGTCGCGCACAGGGTGCGCTCCTGCGGGAACCCGCCAAAGAAAAAGGCCACCGCTAGCGGTGGCCTTTCCTCGAACCTTGGTCGGGGTGACATGATTCGAACATGCGACTTCTACGTCCCGAACGTAGCGCTCTACCAGGCTGAGCTACACCCCGTGGAGCCGCGTATCTTAGTGAGCCGGCGCGGGCTTGGCAACATCCCCGCGGCTTTTTTTCGCGCACCGCGCGCCGGGGCGGGCTTGCCCTTCTGCTAACCTAGGCGGCTGCCGTTGCGCGGCCTTCAGCGCCGCTCCCGTTACCCGCAAGCAGAGGATTCCATGGCGCTTACCCCGGCCCGCACCATGCCCGGCGTGCTCGAGTTGCTGCCGCTGGACCAGATCGCGTTCCAGCGCATGCTCGACACCATCCGCCGCAACTTCGAGCGCTTCGGTTTCCTGCCGGTGGAAACGCCGGTGATCGAGTTCTCCGACGTGCTGCTGACCAAGAGCGGCGGCGAGACCGAGCGACAGGTGTACTTCGTGCAATCCACTGGTGCGCTTGCCAAGGAGGGCACGCCTGAACTGGCGTTGCGCTTCGACCTCACGGTGCCGCTCGCGCGCTACGTCGCCGAGCACGAACACGACCTGTCGTTCCCGTTCCGCCGCTACCAGATGCAGCGCGTGTACCGCGGCGAGCGCGCGCAGCGTGGCCGGTTCCGCGAGTTCTACCAGTGCGACATCGACGTGATCGGCAAGGACAGCCTGACCACCCGCTACGACGCCGAGCTGCCGGCGGTGATCTACAGCACTTTCCGCGAGCTGGACATCGGCGCCTTCACCATCCAGCTCAACAATCGCAAGCTGATGCGCGGCTATTTCGAGAGCCTGGGCGTGGCCGACAGCGAGCATCAGATGCTGGTGCTGCGCGAGGTGGACAAGCTGGACAAGCGCGGCGCCGACTACGTGCGCGAGACGCTGACCGGCGAGGCCTTCGGCCTGTCGGCCGACGTCGCGGCAAAAATCCTGGACTTCGTGCAGGTGCGCTCGACCTCGCTCGAGGACGCCTTCGCCAAACTCGACGCGCTGGGCAGCGGCTGCGAGGCGCTTGAACAGGGCAGGGCGGAACTGAAGGAAGTGCTCGGCCTGATCCGCGACTTCGGCGTGCCGGAAACACACTTCGCGCTGAACCTTTCCATCGCCCGCGGCCTGGACTACTACACCGGCACCGTCTACGAGACCACGCTCAACGACCACCCGCAGATCGGCTCGATCTGCTCGGGCGGCCGCTACGACAACCTGGCCAGCCAGTACACCAAGTCAAGGCTGCCTGGCGTGGGCATATCGATCGGCCTGACGCGCCTGTTCTGGCAGTTGCGCGACGCCGGCCTGCTGGGCAACGCGCGCAGCACCGTCGACGTGCTGGTGACGCAGATGGACCCCGCGCAGCTGCCGGCCTACCTCGCCATCGCCAGCGAACTGCGCACTGCCGGCATCGCCACCGAGGTGGTGCTGGAAAGCGGCAAGCTCGGCAAGCAGTTCAAGTACGCCGATCGCGCCGGCATCCGCTTCGCCGTGGTGCTGGGCGAAGACGAGCTGGCCAAGGGTGTGGTCACGGTCAAGGACCTGCGTCGCGGCGACCAGTTCGAAGTGGCGCGCGGCGAGCTGGTCAAGGCGTTGCGGGTGGAACTGGAACAGGCAGCGGCGATGGGGCAGTGAGCCACGGCTCACCCACGAATACGACGGAGCACCGGTGGACAAGATCATTCTCGATGGCCGCAGTCTCACCCGCGCGCAGCTGGTTGCCGCGGCGCGCCGCAGCGTGCCGGTGGCACTGGACGCGACCCAGTTGGAGCGAGTGCAGCACGCGGCCGATTTCCTGGCCGACAAGGTCAGCTGCGGCGAACCGACCTACGGCGTGACCACCGGCTTCGGCAGCAATGCCGACAAGCTGCTTGGCGGGCACCGCATGCGCGACGAGCTGGCGATCCAGGACGCGCCCCGGGGCGGCGCGAGCCTCATGGAGGAGCTGCAGCACAACCTGATCGTCACCCACGCCGTCTGCGTGGGCAAACCCTTCGCGCCCGAAGTGGTGCGGGCGATGCTGGTGATCCGGATCAACACGCTCATGCGCGGCCATTCCGGTATCCGCGTGTCCACGCTCCAGGCGCTCACCGCGATGCTCAACCGCGGCGTGGTACCGGTGGTGCCGGAGAAGGGTTCGGTCGGCGCCAGCGGCGATCTTGCGCCGCTCTCGCACCTGGCGATCGTGCTGCTGGGCGGCGGCGAGGCTTTCTTCGGCGGCGAACGCCTGCCGGGCGACGAAGCGCTGAAGCGTGCGGGCCTGGAGCCGATCCGCCTGTCCTTCAAGGAAGGCCTGGCGCTCAACAACGGCACCGCGCAGATGCTGGCCACCGCGGTGCTGGCGCTGGACGATCTGGAATACCTGCTCGGCGTGGCGGATCTCGCCGGGTCGATGACGCTGGATGCCTTCGCCGGCCGCAGTGGCGCGCTGAGGCCGGAAGTGCATGCGCTGCGTCCGCATCCTGGGCAGGTCGAGGCGGCGTCGCACGTGCGCCAACTGCTGGGCGGATCCACGCTGGTCGACATCCCCTACCACCTGGTACCCCGGTTCAAACCGTGGTCGGCCGAAGCGTGGGCGCTGCCGGAAGACCAGGCGCTGTCCTTCGACATCGGCTGGGACTGGGTGCCGGCCAACCAGCGTCACGGCCGCGAAGCGTTCTACGACCGCTTCCTGCCGTTCAAGGGAGGCAAGAAGCACCAGCCGCAGGACGCCTACTGCCTGCGCTGCATGCCACAGGTGCACGGCGCGGTGCGCGATGCCTGGGCGCAGGCCTGCCGCGTGATCGACGTCGAGCTCAACTCGGTGACCGACAATCCGCTGATCTTTCCCGATGCCGAGGGTGCGCAATTCATCGAGGAGCAGGTGATCTCCGCCGGCCACTTCCACGGCATGCCACTGGCGCTGGCGATGAGCTACGTCAAGGCCGCGATCCCCGTGCTGGCCTCGATCTCCGAGCGCCGACTAAACAAGCTGGTCGACCCGGCCACCAACGATGGCCTGCCGGCCTTCCTGACCGGCAACGAGGACGGCACCGATTCCGGCTTCATGATCGTGCAGTACACCGCCGCCGCGCTGGTCAACGACCTGGCCACCCGCGCGCATCCGGCCAGCGTGTATTCGATCCCCACCAGCGCGAACGCCGAGGACCACGTCTCGATGGGCGCCAACGAGGCGCGCCACGTGCTCGAGATGATGGAGGACCTGGGCCACGTGCTGGCGCTGGAGCTCTACACCGCGGCGCAGGCGCTCGATTACCGCCGTGAAATGCTCAACGCCGCGCGCCGGCTGGCCGCGCGCGGCGATTGGCTCGCGCTGGCCGCCAAGATCGGCAACGCGCCGCGCGAAGGCCATCCCCACTGCGCCCAGTTCGAGCGGGAAGTGCGCCAGCTGATGGCGGCGCTCGCCGGTAGCGAGGAGTTCCACGCCGGCACCGCCGTGCAGACCGCCCACGCCCTGCTGCGCGAGCGGATCGCCTTCATGCATCGCGACCGCGCGATGGACGGCGACATCCGTTCCGCCTGTGACATGCAGCAACAACGTGCGTTCGCTGCCGCGGCCCATCCGTGGCTGGTCGCCGACGTCGTCGATTACCCCTGATTCCCCGGAGTTCCCATGAGCCTCATCCAAGTCCCGGTTTCCTATGGCGAGCTGATCGACAAGATCACCATCCTGGAGATCAAATCGCGCCAGATCAGCGATCCGGCCAAGCTGGCCAACGTGCGCAACGAGCTGGAGCTGCTCAACGCGACCTGGGCCAACGATGCCGCCTCGCAGACCGACATCGGTGATGAGCGCGCGCGGCTGCTCGCGGTCAACGAGGCGCTGTGGGATATCGAGGATCGCATCCGGCTCAAGGAGAAGGCGCAGGCGTTCGACGCCGAGTTCGTCGAGCTGGCGCGTTCGGTGTATTTCCGCAACGATGTGCGCGCGGCGGTCAAGCGCGAGATCAACCTCAAGCTGGGTTCGCAGCTCGTCGAGGAAAAGTCCTACCAGGATTACCGCTCGACGGGCGCGTGAGCTGCCTTTCGACTGCGGCGCTGCGCGCCCACGCTCAAGGGAAAGGCTTCAAAGAGCCGTCAGCGCCGACGTACGCTCCAAATCCGAAATCCCTCGCCCTTCGGGCGAGGGCGCCGCATCAGGCAAGCCCGTGCGACGAGGCGAATGCCTCGAACCGCCCGATCACATCGTCCACGCCGATCAGGCCCATCACGCCGGGACGCTCGATCTTCGTTCCCCAGGCCAGCTCGCTTGCCGGCTTGCCCAGGAAACGGCGCGCCGCCTCGTCATATTTGTCTACGCACCAGCTGCGATCCGAGTAGGGTCCGGAGCGGTTCGGATTGCTCGCCGCATGTAGCCCCAACACCTTGGTGCCGACCGCATTGGCCATGTGCATCGGCCCGGAATCCGGCGTAAGCAGCAACTGCGCTCGACCACACAGGGCGAGCATCCGCTTGAGCGTGTCCTTGCCGGTGAGGTCCAGCGGCAGACGCTTGCAGGCGGCCAGCACCGCATCGGCCATCGTGCGCTCGCCGGGGGACGGGCCACCCACCAACACCACGCGCCAGCCGTGCGCCATCGCGTGGTCGACCACCGCCGCGTAGCGTTCCGGATACCAGTTACGCAAGGCATGGCTGGACGTGGGGCTGACCAGCAGGGTTGGCGTGTCGCTCGGAAGTTGTTGCTCGGCCCAGGCATGCGCCTCTTCGGCCACCGGGATGTCCCAGCGCACCTGCGTCTGTTTGAGTCCCAACGGTTCGCAGAAGCTGCCGATGGCATCGAGCACGTGCTCGCCGGTGCGCGCGGGAATGCGCTCGTTGATCACCAGGCTGTGCAGGTCTTTTGAACGCGCGCGGTCGTAACCGATACGACGCGCCGCCCGTACGCCCAGGCTCAGCAGGTTCGAGCGAGCCGCCACCTGCATCTGCAGCAATGCGTCGAAGCGCCGTCCGCGCAGTGCCCCCCACACGCCGCGCATCCCGGTCCAGCCCGCACCTTTGTCGAACGTAACGAACTCGACCCCCTCGATGTCGCCGACCAGCTTGCGCTCGAGCTTGCCCACCACCCAGGTGAGTGCCGTCTGCGGCCAGGCCCGTTGCAGCGTGCGCACCAGCGGTACCACGTGGGTGACATCGCCGAGCGCCGAAGTGCGCAGCAGGCACAGTGCGGCGGGAGCGGGCAGGGGGCTTGGGCTAGAATCGACCGGCATGAATGTCTCCTTCGACCGCACATGATGATGCAGGAGCAGATCCGCGAGGAAGCCGGCGGCGCGGTGCTGTTCGATGCCTCGCTGGCGAGCGGCGTGGACAACGACTGGTTCGACCCCGGTTTCTGGCGCGCCCGCGGCGCGTTGAAGGCGCAAGGCGGCGGGCGCGGCGGCGTGGCCATGATCGACACGACCGCGGGCACGTGTGTATTGCGCCATTACCACCGCGGCGGCCTGGTCGCCCGCTTCAACCGCGACCGCTATCTCTGGACCGGTGCCGCGCGCACGCGCAGCTTCGCCGAGTTTCGCCTGCTGGCCCAGATTGCCGCGCTGGAGCTGCCGGCGCCGCAGCCGGTAGCCGCACGCTGGTGTCGCCACGGGCTGTTTTACACCGGCGACCTGATCACCCGCCGCATTGAAGGCGCGCACACGCTGGCGCAATGCCTTGCCGACGGGCGGCTGGATGCGGACCTGGCGCGCGAGACCGGCGCCCTGGTCGCGCGCTTCCATCGCGAGGGAATCTGGCACGCCGACCTCAACGCACATAACGTGCTGGTCACCTCCGAGGCGCTCTACCTGATCGACTTCGATCGCGGCGCGCTGCGCAAGCCGGCAGAGGCCTGGCGGCTGGCGAACCTGGCGCGACTGCGCCGCTCGCTGGTCAAGCTCGGTGCCGCGGAGCGGATCCCCGATTTCCAGGCGGCCATCTGGGGGCCGCTGGTCTACGGCTACGAACGGACGATGGGCGCATGAACTGGTCGCTGCGTTTCCTCGGTGTCGGCGCCGCCCATGCGGTGGAACTGGGTTCCTCTGCCGCGGTGCTCGAACAGGGCGGCAAGCCCATGTTGCTGATCGATTGCGGCCCGGACACGCTGGATCGCTACCAGGCGGCGTACGGCGAGTTGCCGCGGGCGATCTACGTCACCCATACCCACCTCGATCATGTCGGCGGCATGGAACGGCTGTTCACCCGGCTGTGGTTCGACGAGACCGTGCGGGGCAAAGTCCGCATTTTCATCCACGCGGCGCTGGTGCCGTGGCTGCAGGCGCGCGTGGCCGACTACCCGGGCGTATTGGCCGAGGGCGGCGTCAATTTCTGGGAGGCGTTCCGCCTGGTGCCCTGCAGCCGCGGCTTCTGGCTGGACGGATGGTGGTTCGATGTTTTCCCCACGCGGCACCATCGACCGAACACGTCCTTCGGCCTGGCCCTGCACGGCAGCTTCGTGTTCACCGGCGATACCCGCCCGGTACCGGAGATGCTGGCGCAGTTTGCGGCGGGCGGCGAACGCGTGCTGCACGACTGCGGGCTGGTCGGCAATCCCTCGCACAGCGGTGTGGACGACCTCGAGCGCGAGTACGACGAAAGATTGCGGCAACAGCTGGTGCTCTACCACTACGGCAGCGCCGCCGACGGCGAGGCGCTCCGGGCGCGTGGCCATGCGATCGCCCAGCGCGGCGGCAGCCTGGTGCTGCCCCCGCCATCGCCGCCCCACCCGGACGCCGGTTGATTCGCGCAGGTTGTGTCGGTCGGGGGAGATCGCTATCCTTCCGCTTCTTTGCCGGCCCCCTGGGCGGCAAGAAGATCCGGAGAGGTGTCCGAGTGGTTGAAGGAGCACGCCTGGAAAGTGTGTATACGGCTTATACCCGTATCGCGGGTTCGAATCCCGCCCTCTCCGCCAGTTTCAAGTAGGGCCTGAAAAGCCCACGTCCATGGTGGCCCCGTCGGTCCCCCCGCGACGATAGTCCGCAAACTCCGCCAGGTCCGGAAGGAAGCAACGGTAGTGGATGATTCGGGTGCCGGGGTGTGGCTGGCGGGGCCGCCGCCATTTCGGGGTTCCGACGCGCTCGGCTGACTTGCCGGCGTCGACTTGGCACAATCGACCTTCGCCCCAAGGTAGTCACGCATGTCCTATCAGGTCCTCGCCCGCAAATGGCGCCCGCGCAAGTTCGTCGAGCTGGTCGGGCAGGAACACGTGGTGCGCGCGCTGACCAACGCGCTGGACACCGGGCGCATGCATCACGCCTACCTCTTCACCGGCACCCGCGGCGTGGGCAAGACCACCATCGCACGCATCTTCGCCAAGTCGCTCAACTGCGAGCGCGGCGAATCGGCCGATCCCTGCGGCGAATGCGCCGTCTGCACGGCGGTGGACGCCGGCCGCTTCGTCGACCTGCTTGAAATCGACGCGGCCAGCAACACGGGCGTGGACGACGTGCGCGAGGTGATCGAGAACGCGCAATACGCACCGGCGCGCGGCCGCTTCAAGGTGTACCTGGTGGACGAGGTGCACATGCTTTCCAAGCCGGCCTTCAATGCGTTGCTGAAGACGCTGGAAGAGCCGCCGCCGCACGTGAAATTCCTGCTGGCGACGACGGACCCGCAGAAGCTGCCGGTGACGGTGCTGTCGCGCTGCCTGAAGTTCAACTTGAAGCGCCTGTTGCCTGAACAGATCTCCGGGCAGATGCGCCACATCCTCGAAGCGGAAAAGATCGCTTACGAGGATGCCGCCATCGGCGAACTGGCGCGCGGCGCCGACGGCTCGCTGCGCGACGGCCTCTCGTTGCTGGACCAGGCGATCGCCTACGGCGGCGGCGCGCTCAAGGCTGAGGACGTGCGCGCGATGCTCGGCAGCGTGGCGCGCGGTCAGGTACTGGGTGTGCTCGATGCGCTGGCCGACGGCGATGGCTCGCGGTTGATGGCCGAGTGCGAGCGCATCGCGTCGTACTCGCCCGACTTCGGCGGCGTACTCGACGACCTGGCTGCCACGCTGCATCGCGTCCAGCTGATGCAGCTGGTGCCGGGCTACCACGCCGAGAGCGATGGCGAGGGTACGGAAAGCCTCGCGGCGCTCTCCGAACGCATGCAGCCGGAAGACGTGCAGCTCTACTACCAGATCGCCACCACCGGTCGACGCGATCTCGCGGTGGCGCCGGACGCGCGCACCGGTTTCGAGATGGCGCTGCTGCGCATGCTGGCGTTCCGCCCGGGCGGAACGGACGAACCTGCGCCGCCCGAACGCATGCCGCGACCGGCGCCCGCGGCGCGACCGCCATCGCCCGCCGGGCGCGCCGAGCCGCCCGTGCGCGATGCCTCGCCAGGCGCTTCGGTGGCATCCGCGCCCGCACCGGTCACGCCTGCAGCTCCCGCCGCGCGTGCGCCGGTGCCGACTGATGCCCGCGGCCTGCCGCGCTGGGACGCACTGATCGAACAGGCTGGCCTGCGTGGCCCGCTCGGCCAGCTGGCGCAGAACGCTGCGTTGCGCGAGCGCGATGGCAACACGCTGGTGCTGGCGCTGCAGCCGGCGCACATGCACCTGGCGGTCGAGCCGATGGTCGGCCAGATGGCCGACCGCATCGGCGACGTGCTTGGCGAGCGCATCAAGCTGCGCTTCGTCGCCGATAGCCAGGGCGCCACCCAGACGCCCGCCGCCCGTGCCGCCTCGGCCCGCGAAAGCGCGCAGAGCGCCGCCGAGCAGGCGATCGAGGACGATCCGCTGGTGCAGTCGCTAAAGCGCGAGTTCGGCGCCCGCGTGGTGCCGCAGTCCATCAAACCCATCGAAAGTTGAGCGGAGCAGAATCATGAGAGGCCAGATCGGTCAGCTGATGCAGCAGGCCCAGCGCATGCAGGAAGACATGAAGCGTGCGCAGGAGGAAATCGCGAAGATGGAAGTCACCGGCAGCTCCGGGGGCGGCCTGGTCACCGTGCTGATGACCGGCGCGCACGAGGTGCGCCGCGTGCAGATTGACCGCAAGCTGTTCGCGGATGATCCGGAGATGGCCGAGGACCTGGTTGCGGCCGCCGTCAACGACGCGGTCAACAAGGTGGCGGAGGCCAGCCGCAACAAGCTCGGCGGCGTGACTGCCGGGATGAACCTGCCGGCTGGCTTCAAGATGCCGTTCTGACCACGACTCTTGTAGGAGCCCACTTGCGGCGGCCATTCGGAACAGTAGCTCCGCCCCGCTTCCTACCGTTGTCGATACCCAACCCATGACAGGCTCGCCCTTACTCGCCAATCTCATCGAAGCCCTGCGCTGCCTGCCCGGCGTGGGTGGCAAGAGCGCGCAGCGGATGGCCTTCCACCTGCTCGAACGCGAGCGCACGCGCGGCCTGAAGCTTGCCGACGCGCTGCGCGAGGCGATGGAACGCATTGGCAACTGCACGCGCTGCCGCAATTTCAGCGAGGAGCCGGTCTGCGCGCTGTGCGCCAGCGCCAGCCGCGACCGCCACGTGCTGTGCGTGGTGGAAACGCCGACCGACCTTGCCGCCATCGAGCAGGCCACCGGTTATCGCGGACAGTACTTCGTGCTGCTCGGCCGCCTGTCGCCGCTGGACGGACTGGGTCCGGAAGAACTCGGCCTGGCGCAGCTGAGCGCGCGCCTGGGTGAGGGCGAGATCGAGGAGATGATCATCGCCACCAACCCCACCGTCGAAGGCGAGGCGACCGCGCACTACCTGGCACAGCTGGCGCACGCCGGCGGCGTAAGGCCGACGCGGCTGGCCCACGGCGTACCGCTGGGCGGCGAACTGGAATACGTCGATCGCGGCACCCTGGCGCACGCCTTCGGCAGCCGCCAGACGCTGGAATGAGCGACCGCACCTGGCCTCCGCGCCGCCCGCGCCGGCCGAGTACTGCGCGCTGCGGCTTGCCGCGGGCCTCAGTCCCATGGACGAGGCGGCCGCCATCGCGGGATTGCCAGCGAGCCGGCTGAGCACGCCGCGCTCGCAGGGTATGCTGCTGCGCCTGTGAATCCACGCGAGGGCTCGGGCATGGGCGACACCATCTTCGGCAAGATCATCCGGCGCGAGATCCCGGCCGACATCGTTTTCGAGAACGACGACGTGGTCGGCTTCCGCGACCTCAATCCGCAGGCGCCGGTGCACGTGCTCTTTATCCCGAAGAAGCCGCTGCCGACGCTCGACGACGCGCAACCGGCTGATGCCGAACTGCTCGGCAAGGTGTTGCTCGCCGCGGCCGATTACGCCAGGCAGGAAGGGCTTGCCGGGCAGGGCTACCGCACGGTGATCAACTGCAACGAACATGGCGGCCAGACCGTGTTCCACCTGCACGTGCACCTGCTGGCCGGTCGCCGGATGGCTTGGCCGCCCGGCTGAGCGGATTCTTGTGGGCGCGTACGCCGCGACTGAACGCGGCGGACCTTCGCAGCCTGTTCGCTCCTGCAGGCACGTCCGCGAAGCGGTTAGCGGAAACAGAAACGCCGGCCCCGGGCCGGCGTTTCCGAGATCGGACCGCGCTTACTTGTGCGCCGGCTTCGGCGCCGGCGCCGGCGGCGGGCGCACGATGATCACCCGCGGGCGGTTCCAGAACGGGTCGCCCCACGGACCCCAGTAGGGACTGCCCCAGCCCGGGCCCCAGAACGGGTCGTAGTAACCCGGCGGGTAGCGCACCGTTACCGGGCGCTTGGGCCACAGGTAGACCACGTCGGCCGCAACGCGGGGGTAGGCATAGTCGTAATCGCCCACCTTCTTCGTCACGGTGCCCTGCAGCGTGCCCGTCACCGTGAGTTCGCGGCCACGGGTGAACACCTCAGGATCGTAGAAGCCTTCGTGGCAGGCAACGAAGCGGCCCTCGGTGGCGCCGCTGGTGTCGCTCTCCGGCCGCGCCTGCTTGTCCAGCGGACGGGACAGCAGATAGAAGCAGGTTTCCTGCGGACCCGGTTCGGTCTTGATGATCTCGCCGCCCCAGCGCACCTTCGCGCCGCCGGCACCACCTTGCTGGGCGCCTGCCGTGCTCACGTCGGAGTAAGTGCCCTGCAGCGGCTGGGGCACCGTTGCACAGGCGGTCAGCAGGCCGAAGGCGGTTGCCAGGGCCAGAGGACGGTAAGGAAAGGACATGGTGGTTCTCCCTGGAACAGCGGCTGACCTGGCAGCCGCATGGATATTCATTTGACCACGCGCCGGGGCCGGAATTCCCGTACCGCCCGCTGGAATTCCCGCAGCAGTTCAGGCACCGGTTCGTCGTGTGCATAGCGCAGTTCAAGGTAGCGGGCCATCAGTCGCTCCAGTTCATCGCGCTGCGCCGGCAGAGCCCGAGCGGCGCGGCGCAGGTAATGCTGCGGCCCTTCACTGCGACGCCGCGTGATGCCGGCGCGCGCAAGCCTGGCCTCCAGCCGGCGTAGCGCCTGACGCACCGGCTCGGGCCGTTCACGCCGCCACAACGCCCAGCCCACGCCGATCAACACGAACAGCGCGGTGCCGATCGCCAGCAGGATGCCCAGCATCGCCGTGCCGGTGTCATGGATGCCGAACGGGGTCAGCAGGCCGCGCTGGCGCAACGCATCGAAACCGATAACGCCCTGGGTCCACCAGTGGTTGACTACATCCCACTGGTTGCGCAGCGACGCCAGCCAGCTGGTTTGCGCCCAGCCGAGCTGGTCGCCCGCCGCGGCCGCTGCGCCCTGGCTGACCCGCTCCGGCCGCACGGCGGCGGTGGGGTCGACACGGGTCCAGCCGCGACCTTCCAGCCACACCTCGCTCCAGGCGTGCGCATCGGACTGGCGTACCAGCAGGTAGTTGCCGAGCGGGCTCCAGTATCCGCCCTGGTAGCCGGTGACTACGCGTGCGGGTATGCCGGCGGCGCGCATCAGCACGGTGAAAGACGATGCGTAGTGCTCGCAGAAGCCCTCGCGCGTGCCGAACAGGAAATCGTCCACCGAGTCACGCCCCAGTGGTGCCGGCGCCAGCGTGTAGCGGAAACCGCCGTTGTGGAACAGCGTCAGCGCGGCACCCACGATGGCTTGGTCGTCACCTCCGTAACGTGCGCGCCACTGCGCGGCCAGAGCGTGCGAGCGCGGGTTGTATCCCTTCGGCAGGCGCAGGGCGAGGTGCCTGGCTCCCGCAGGCAGGGTGGCCTGGAGGCGGTAGTGGAGCGCGGAGCGCGATTCATAATGGAGCGGCACGCGCACAGGTTTGTCGCTAAACACTTCGCGATCCGGGCTGAGCCATGCGTCGGCCGGCGCCTCCAGCGGCACGTCAAGCGCCGGCAGGACGCGGCGGTTCGTGGGTTCCAGGTCGATTTCATAGCGGGTGGCTGCGTTCCCTTCCACGGTTTCCAGCGGTCGGGCCTGACCGTCGGCGCGTCGCAGGTCCGCGTGCTCCCAGGTGCGTCCGTCATAAAGCCACATGACGTATGCGCGGAAGTAGCGCAGTTCGGGCGCCGGAGGCGTTCCGTCGAAGCTGACCCGCATGGCAGGGCGGTCATCGGTCAGCAGCTCGGTGAAATTGCCCGGTGACATCCGATCGCTGAGGCCGGTTCGCGCTTCAGCGTTATTTGCGGCTCCCCACAGCGGCGAGCTCAGTCGCGGCACCAGGGCGAAGGCGAGCAGAGCCAGCGGCACGGCGGCGGCGAGCAGGGCAAGGCCCGGCAGCAAGGCGCGCGGCAGGCTGACCGATGCCTGCGCCGGTTCCAGCGCACGCAGGGTGGCCAGGGCGGGCAACAGGCCCAGCGCCACCACGAAGGTGGCCACCAGTCCCTGGTCGAACAGCAGCGCGGCCATCAGCCCGAAACAAGCGAAGCTCACGCCGACCTTGGCATCGCGCGGCGCCTCGCTTTCCAGCAGCTTGAGCACCAGCAGGCCGACGGCAAGTGCGGAGCCGGGTTCCTGGCCGAAGATCGTGCCGTAGGTGAAGACGACGGCGACCGCCAGCAAGGCCAGCAACGGCAACTTGAGCAGCAGTGGCGGTCGCTTGCCCTGCCGGCGCCGCTGCCACCAGCGCAGCACGAGCACCAGCGACAACCCGGCCACCAGCCACCAGGGCAGGTGTGGCGCGTGTACGCCGAGGACGCAGGCCATGGTCAGGCAAAGCAGGTCGAATGCGTGGCTGTCCAGCGTGGGCTCGTTGGTGCGACGCTTGACGCCGATCATGGCAATGCCGCCAGTGCGCTCATGCAGCGCGCGTAATGGCCTGGGCCGCTCCCCACCTCGATGGGCAACCCCGGCAGCCAAAGGCTGTGACGGCGTCCCCCGGCATGCGCCTCGCCCAGCCAGCGGGCGAGACGGGCGATGCGCGCCTCGTTGTCCATGCCCTCCAGTTCCCGCCAGTCCAGGCGCCATTCGGGACGCGATTCGGGCTGCTCGAAGTCCTTGCTCAGCAATTGGCCCAGTCGTGCGCTGGCCTTCCATGCAATGTGCTTGCGCGGGTCACCGCTGCGGTAGTCGCGCAGGGCGGCCAGGTCCTCGCCGCGGTGCAGCCGCGGGCGCAGCCCTTCGTCGGCGGGCAGCAGCGGCGGTGGGCCGCTGCTTTCGGGGCGCGGCCAGACCAGCACGGACTGTTCCGGGTGCATCCAGCTCCAGGCGCGGAACAACCCCAACGGCCACGTCGTCCACACGCGCACGCGCGGCAGGGGCAGCCAGCCACGCTGACGGGTGGCTAGCGGCAAGGTGACGTCGGCCTTGCCCGAGGCGTCGATGGCGAACGCCTGGCAGGCATCGCCCAGGTCGATCCGGATCGCGCTGCGTGGCCGGGTCGATTCGAATTCGAGCGTCAACGCCAGTGGCTGGCCGGCAATCGCCTGGCCCGCGCGGATGCTGGCCAGTGCAAGCCCGTCGAGCGCGCGGAACGCGATCAGCATGCTGGCTGCGCCGGCCGCGCCCAGCACGCAGGTAAGCAGCAGGGCGGCGTTGTTGGAGTAGTTGAGCGAGCCGACCAGCATCACCAGCAGCAACACGGTAAAGCCGATGCCGAAGCCCGTCGGCACGATATAAATGCGTCGCCGGTTCAGCTCGATCGGCATCGGTTCCGGCCGGCGGAAGCGGGTCAGCGCGGGCAGCCGCCGCTCGGCCAGTTGCTGCAGGCGGCGCAGCGCGTCGCGCATGGTCAGTCGACCGCTGTGTCGGCCAGCAGGGCGCGGGCCAGCGCATCCCCGCTGGCGCCGCGCGAAGGCACCAGCCGGTGCGCGGCCAGCGGTACGAACAGTGCCTGGATGTCCTCCGGCAACACGTGGCCGCGGCCGCTCAGCAGGGCCCAGGCGCGCGCCGCGCCGAGCAGCGCGATGCCGGCGCGGGGCGACAGGCCGACGCGGATGTCGGCGTGGCGGCGGCTGGCCGCAAGCAGCGCCTGGAGATAATCGAGTAAGGCGCTGCTGGCAGTGATGCCCTGCGCCTGGCGGTGCAGGGCGGCCAGGCTCGGCGCGTCCAGCTGCGGCGTGAGCTGGGCGAGCAGGTCACGGCGATCGCTGCCGCAAAGCAGCGCGCGCTCGGCGGCGGCGTCGGGATAGTCGAGCGAGATGCGCAGCATGAAACGGTCCAGCTGCGAATCGGGCAGCGGGAAGGTGCCATGCAGGTCCAGCGGGTTCTGGGTGGCGACGACGAAAAACGGTTGCGCGAGCGTGTGCGTCTGGCCGTCTACCGTCACCTGGCCCTCGGCCATCGCCTCCAGCAGTGCGCTTTGCGTCTTGGGAGTGGCGCGGTTGATCTCGTCGGCGAGCATCAGGCCGGTGAAGATCGGACCCGGATGGAAGCGGAACTGGCCCGTCTCGCGCTCGAACACGCTGACCCCGATAATGTCCGACGGCAACAGGTCGCTGGTGAACTGCACGCGCTGGAAGTCCAGCGTGAAGCTCGCTGCCAGCGCATGCGCCAGCGTGGTCTTGCCCACGCCGGGCACGTCCTCCAGCAGCAGGTGGCCGCCGGCGACCAGGCAGGTAAAGGCGAGCTTTACCTGGCGCGGCTTGCCCAGCAGCACGCGGTTGACCTGGGCCATCGCCGCCTCCAGGCGCGGGTGGAGCGTTTCTTCGGACAGGGGAGTGGTGGCGGACATGGGTTCCTGGCAGTCGGCACGGGCGGAACGCGGGGAGGGCCGGTCGAGTGTAGCGGCCGGTCTCGCGCGCTGGCGAGGCGCGTTCCTCATTGCGTTCGTCGCTTTGCTCGTTCTCAAGTGCATCGTCGCCGCCACGATGTCGCCGTTTGGCGACGAGGCCTTCTACTGGCTGGAAAGCCGGCATCCCGCCTGGGGCTACAGCGACCTGCCGCCGCTGACCGCGTGGCTGATCTGGCTGGGCGAGCGTGTCGCCGGGCATGGGCTGCTCGGCATGCGCTGGCCGTTCCTGGTGCTGGGCAGTGCGCTGCCATGGGTGATGGTGGCGTTCGGGCGGTGGGCCTTCGATGCGCGTATCGGCTGGCAGGCGGGCCTGTTGTGTCTTGCGCTGCCGCTGGCCGGCACGTTCGGGGTAATGGCCATGCCCGACGTGCCGCTGACCCTGGCGATCGCGGCCGCGCTGTATGCGTTGTTGCGCGCGATGGACGAGAACCAGCTGCGCGACTGGGTGCTGCTAGGCATCGCGCTGGCGGTGGCGTGGCTGACCCACTACCGCGCCGCGATGGCGATGCTTGCCGGACTGTTGCTGCTGGTCTTCACGTCCCGCGGCCGTGCGCAGTGGCGCAGGCCGGGCCTGTGGCTAGCGCTTGCCGTGGCGGCGCTGGGACTGGTCCCGTTGATCGTGTCGAACTGGCGCCAGCATGGCGCGGGGCTCGCGTTCCAGCTGGTCGATCGCAACCCGTGGAGTTTCCATGCCGATGCGCTGGTGCAACCGCTGGAACAGGCGATCGCCTGCACGCCCATGCTCTACGTCGCGTTGCTGTGGGCCTTGTGGCGCAGCTGGCGCCGGCGCGGTGAAGGGACGCCGTGGGACCTGCTGGCCTGGACGTCGCTGGGCTTCCTCGTGCCGTACTTCGTGTTCGGGTTGTTCGCCGACGACCTTCGCTTCCGCGCGCACTGGCCGTTGCCCGGCTACCTGCCTTTGCTGGCGGCGCTGCCGGCGTTGTGCCGCGAGGCGGGCCGGGGATGGCGCGTGGTCACGGTGGCCGGTGGTGTGCTTGGCGGCATGGGAACATTGCTTGGACTGGCTTACCTGGCGCTGGCGGCCAGCCCGCAAGGCGTCGACATGCTGGCTGCCAGCAAGGCTTTCCCGACCAACTTCGTGGGCTGGCGCGAAAGCGCGGCGCAGGCGCGCACGCTGCTGGAGCGAAAGGATGCGGTGCTGGTCGCCGACAATTTCATGCTCGCCGCGGAGCTCGAGTTCCAGCTCGGCGACCGTCCGGTGTATTCGCTGGACAGCACGCTCAACGTCAAGCACGGCCGCGCACCACAGTTGGCGGTCTGGGGACGCGACGAGGCTGGACTACGCGCCACCCATGCGGGCGCACCGATGTTGCTGGTGGTGAGCGAGGTGATGCGCGAGCGTGAGAAGCTGGCTCGACTCGGTGCAATCTGCGGAAGCATCCAGTCGCCGGAGTTCGTCACACGGTCGGTGCTGTTCGACGGGCGAAAGAGCTTTGCGTATTACCGCGGTCAGGTGCCGGCGGAGCCATCGCCGCGCATTGCCGATCCGGCGTCCTGCCTGTTCTGGCGCAATGCGCAAGCATCGCCGCGACCGTAGGGCAGGCTTCGGCCACCGGCCGTCACGGGACGAAGCCCATCAGGCGCTCTACGGAATGGCGAGGCCGGCCTCGCGTAGCAACCGCGCCAGCGCGATCAATGGCAGGCCTACCAGCGCCGTCGGGTCGCTGCTGTCGATGCGGTCGAACAGCGAGATCCCCAGGCCCTCGCACTTGAAGCTGCCAGCGCAATCCAGCGGCATCTCGCGCTCGACGTAGCGGGCGATCTCGGCTTCCGTGAGCTGCCGGAACCGCACGCGCGTGGTGTCCAGGTGCGTGAGGCGACGCCCATCGCGGGTGTCGAGCAGGCATAAGCCTGTGTGGAAGCGCACCTCGCGGCCGGCACAATCGGCCAGTTGGGCCCGCGCGCCATCGACGCTGCCGGGCTTGCCCAGGGCGCAACCGTGGAGTTCGGCGATCTGGTCCGAGCCAATCACCAGCGCTCCGTCCAGCCCATGAGCCGCGCCTTCTGCCTTGGCAATCGCCAGCCGCAGGGCGCCTTCGGCAGGGCCTTCGCCGGGGGCCAGCGTTTCGTCCGTTCCGGGCGCCCGCTGTTCGAAGTCCGACGCAAGCCGGCGCAGCAGCTCCGCGCGGTAGCGTGAGGTGGAGCCCAGGACCAGCCGCGTCATACGTCCGATTCGCGGCGGATGTGTTCGCGCATCGCGTCGTCCAGCTCGTGGTGCGCGCGCTCCAGTGCCCGCACCAGCGGGCGCAGCCGGGCGCGGGTCTGGCTCATGTCGGCGGCCGCCTCGTCCAGGCCCTGCTGGCTGGCGTCGGGCGCACAGTCGCGGATCCACAAACGCTGCTGCAGAAGCGAGCGCAGGCCGGCGTCGATCGCCTGCTTGGCTTCCGGCTCGCCGGCGGCCGGCTGGTCGGGGTTGAAGGACATCACCGCATGGGCCTGCTTGAGGCCCTTGCGGCAGGTTTTCAGGTCCGCTTCCAGCTGGTCGGCCAGCTCCAGCAACCGGTGCATGCTGTGGCGCCGCCGTTCCAGCCTGCGCCGCCGACCCACCAGCACGAGCGCACCGGCGCCCACCAGCAGCAGGCACATCGCGGCGAGGCCAAAGGCGAGGGAAGCGGGCACGAGGAGAACCGGTTACGATTGGAAGGGCAGTCTGCCGCAGTCCCGACGGCAGGCAAAGCCCGGGTGGCGCGGTTGACTTGGACCCCCGTCAACCCTAAGATTTCGCGATTATGTCCGTGACACTGCCAGAGTCCGTGGACGCTTGGCGCATGGTCTCGGCGCGGCGTTCGTTCGCCGGAGCGCTTCCCGTGGCCGCCATGTCCCGCCTGTGCGGGATGCTGGCCGGCAACGAAGGGGCGGCCCAGTTCGCACTGGATTTTGGTCGCGACGATTTCGGCACGGCCTACCTCCAGGTGCACGTCGAGGCGCCGCTGACGCTGACCTGTCAGCGTACGCTGGAACCGTTCGTACTGCCCTTGACGGTGGACAGCCGGCTTGGCCTGATCCGCAACGAGCGCGAGGAGGCGGCCCTGCCGCCGGGCTGCGAGCCGCTGCTGGTCGAGGATGACGGCAAGCTGGATCTGGCGGCCGTGATCGAGGACGAATTGCTGTTGGCAGTGCCGCTGGTGCCGGTCAATCCGGACAGCAGCCTGCCACCCGAAGTGACTGGCCCCGGCCCGGAGCAATCCGAGCCGGAGTCCAACGACAACCCGTTCGCGGTTCTGCGCGAACTCAAGAAAACCGATTGAAGCCGGAGATACACCCATGGCCGTTGCCAAGAGCCGCAAGACCCCGTCCACCCGCGGCATGCGTCGTTCGCACGACAAGCTCAAGACCGTGCAGCTGGCGACCGATCCGACCAGCGGCGAGGTGCACCTGCGCCACCACGTCACCAAGGACGGCTACTACCGCGGCAAGAAGGTGATCGACACCGCCGCGGCCGTCGACGCCGAGTAAGCGGCTTCCATCGGACGCGACAGGGCGGCGCGGCGACGCGCCGCTTTGCGTTTCGGCGTCCGCGAACGTAACGTTGCGGTTTCGGCGTGGCTGGACCCGGGTGCGGAAGCCCCGGCTTCGGTCCGTCGCCTCCGCATGAGATGGAAAGTCCATGGCTTCGATCTACGCCCGCATCACCGGCACCGGCAGTGCGCTCCCCGAACGCGTGCTGACAAACTTCGACCTGGAGAAGTTTGTCGAGACCAGCGACGAGTGGATCCAATCCCGCACCGGCATTCGCCAGCGCCACATAGCCGCCGAGGGCGAAACCACAGGTGACCTGGCCTTTCTCGCCGCCGAGCGCGCACTCGCCGCCGCTGGCGTCAAGGCTTCGGAGCTCGACCTGATCGTCTTGGGCACCACCACGCCGGATCTGATCTTCCCGTCGACCGCCTGCCTGGTGCAGCACCGCCTGGGCGCCAACGGGTGCGCCGCATTCGACGTCAATGCGGCTTGCTCCGGTTTTGTCTACGCGCTGGGCGTGGCGGACAAGTTCATACGCAGCGGCCAGACGAAGAAGGCGCTCGTGATCGGCGCCGAAACGCTGACGCGCATGATCGACTGGAAGGAGCGCGAGACCTGCGTGCTGTTCGGCGACGGCGCCGGTGCGGTGGTGCTGGAAGCCAGCGACGAGCCGGGCATCTACGCCACCTGCATGCATGCCGACGGCGGCCACAAGGAGTTGCTTTGGAATCCGGTGGGCGTGTCGGTCGGATTCCGCGACGAGCCCAACCATGGCGTACGCATCAAGATGGCCGGTCGCGAGGTATTCAAGGTCGCGGTCAAGACGCTCGACTCCCTCGTCGAGCAGACCCTGAAGGCCGCCGGCATGGAGGCTTCGCAGCTCGACTGGCTGATCCCGCATCAGGCCAACCTGCGCATCATCGAGGCCACTGCCAAGCGGCTGAACATGTCGATGGACCAGGTGATCGTGACCGTCGACAAGCACGCCAATACCTCCTCGGGTTCGGTGCCGCTGGCGCTGGATTACGCGGTGCGCTCGGGCAAGGTGCAGCGCGGGCAGAACCTGCTGCTGGAAGCCTTCGGCGGCGGCTTCACCTGGGCTTCGGCGCTCCTGCGCTACTGAGTCCGACTGCCCCTCCCGCGATGCCGCCTTCGGGCGGCATCGTCGTTTCCGGCATGGCGGATGGGCTAGGTCCGCGGACGCCACCCGTCGCGCGCAACACCTATACGGCTGCGTACGCGCGCCGCTGCTGGCATCATCGCTTTTTTGCCTTTGATGGATCGACACCGATGACCGATACCTCCGCCTCGCTCGCCTTCGTCTTCCCCGGTCAGGGTTCGCAATCGGTCGGCATGCTGGCTGACTTGGCCGCCGCGCACGCGGAAGTGCGGACGACCTTCGAGGAGGCTTCGCACGGCGCCGGCGTCGACCTGTGGCAGCTCAGCCAGCAAGGTCCGGAGGGTCAACTGAACCGCACCGAGAACACGCAGCCGGCGCTGCTGGCGGCGAGCGTGGCGGTGTGGCGCGTGTGGTCCATGCTCGGTGGCGCGCGGCCTGCGCAGCTGTCCGGCCACAGCCTGGGCGAGTACAGCGCGCTGGTTTGCGCCGGCGCGCTGTCGCTGCACGATGCCGCCGCGCTGGTGGCCGAGCGCGGTCGCCTGATGCAGGCGGCGGTGCCGCCGGGCGTGGGCGCGATGGCGGCGATTCTTGGCGGTGACGACGCGCAGATTGCGCAGGTCTGCGAGGAGGTCGCGCAAGGCCAGGTTGTTTCGCCGGCCAACTACAACTCGCCGGGGCAGCTGGTGATCGCCGGCAACGCGGAGGCGGTCGACCGCGCGCTGGCGAAACTCGCCGAGCTGGGCGTGAAGAAGGCCGTCAAGCTGGCCGTCTCGGTGCCTTCCCACTGCGCGCTGATGCGCGAGGCCGCCGACCGGCTTGGCGAGCGCATGGCGGCGATCGATTGGTCGTTGCCCGCCATCCCCGTTGTGCAGAATGCCGAGGCGCGCAGCCACGGCAGCGTCGAGGAAATCCGCGGCGCGCTGCAACGCCAGCTCTACCTCCCGGTGCGCTGGACCGAATGCGTGCAGGCCCTTGCCGGCAACGGTGCCACCCGCGTGCTCGAGTGCGGGCCGGGCAAGGTGCTCTCGGGCCTCATCAAGCGCATCGACAAGGGCCTGGACGCGCGCGCCATCGGCTCGCCGACCGAACTCGAAGCGGCGCTGGCGTAAACCACCTCTGACGGGACGGGCCCCGCGTCCGTTCCACGATTCCTGCAAAAGGGCATGACGATGAGCAAGATCCTGGAAGGAGAAATCGCGTTGGTCACCGGCGCCAGCCGAGGCATCGGCGCGGCGATCGCCGATGAGTTGGCGGCCATGGGCGCCACCGTGATCGGTACCGCCACCAGCGAGAACGGCGCCAAGGCCATCGGCGAGCGCCTGGCGGCTAACGGTGGACATGGCCGCGTGCTGGACGTGACCGATGGCGGCGCGGTCGAGGCACTGATCGATGCGATCGGCAAGGACTTCGGCGCCGTCTCGATACTTGTCAACAACGCCGGTATCACGCGCGACCAGCTGCTGATGCGCATGAAGGACGAGGACTGGCAGGCGATCATGGACACCAACCTGACCTCGGTCTATCGCACCTCCAAGGCCGTGATGCGGGGCATGATGAAGGCGCGCAAGGGCCGCATCATCTCGATCGCCTCGGTGATCGGCCTGACCGGCAATCCGGGCCAGGCCAACTACGCCGCGGCCAAGGCCGGCATCATCGCCTTCTCCAAATCGCTGGCGCGCGAGATCGGTTCGCGCGGCATCACCGTCAACGTGGTCGCGCCCGGTTTCATCGATACCGACATGACCCGCGCGCTGCCGGAAGAATCGAAGCAGGCGCTGCTGGGCCAGATCGCGCTGGGCCGCCTGGGCGAGGCGGGCGATATCGCCAAGGCCGTCGGTTTCCTCGCTTCGCCGGCTGCCGCCTACATCACCGGCGAAACGCTGCACGTCAATGGCGGCATGTACATGCCCTGACGTATGGCGCGGTTGTCGCCAAGAAACCGTTTTTAGGCGACAATTGACCTTTCGCGCCGGTCGGAAAGCCTGCGCGTTTGAACCTGTCGGCGGAGCAATGGCGGCCTGGTCGCTTAGCCACTACAATTCGCCGTCCTTTGCCGGACCCGTGCCGGCCCGACAAAAAAGCACACCCCTTGGGAGGTTTGGCAACATGAGCACCATCGAAGAGCGCGTCAAGAAGATCGTCATCGAGCAGCTGGGCGTGAAGGAAGACGAAGTCACGGCGAACGCTTCGTTCGTGGACGACCTGGGCGCCGATTCGCTGGACACGGTGGAGCTGGTGATGGCTCTCGAGGAAGAGTTCGAGACCGAGATCCCGGACGAAGAGGCCGAGAAGATCACCACCGTTCAGCAGGCCGTGGACTACATCAAGGCCCACACCAAGGACTGATCGGTTTCGTGGCCGGTGTCTGCGCCCATGGCGGCGCGGGTTCCGTTCACGTGGCGATACTGAAAGCTGCGCCACCTTGGCGCAGTTTTCGTTTCTGCGTTTTGAAACGTCCGATACCGTATGGTGGCTGGACGTGAGGCCGTTGCGCGGCAGCGAGCCCAGAGAACACGTAAGGATTAAAATCCATGAGCAAACGACGCGTCGTAGTGACCGGCATGGGCATCATCTCGCCGGTCGGCAATGACATCGCCACCGCCTGGGACAACATCCTCAAGGGCAACAGCGGCATCGGACAGGTGACCCACTTCGACGCCACCGGCTATGCCACGCGCATTGCCGGGCAGGTACGCGACTTCGACCCGGCACAGTGGATGCCGCCGAAGGACGTCAAGAAGATGGACCCGTTCATCCACTACGGCATCGCTGCCGGCACGCAGGCGCTGCGCGATTCCGGGCTTGAGATCACCGAGGCGAACGCGCCGCGCATCGGCGTGGCCGTCGGCGCCGGCATCGGCGGCCTCAATACCATCGAGGACACCTCGATCGAGCTGCACGAAAAGGGTCCGCGTCGCGTGTCGCCGTTCTTCGTGCCCAGCTCGATCATCAACATGGTCTCGGGCCACCTGTCGATCATGTTCGGACTGAAGGGCCCGAACATCGCCTGTGTCACCGCCTGCACCACGGCCACGCACAACATTGGCCTGGCCATGCGCATGATCCAGTACGGCGACGCGGACGTGATGATCGCCGGCGGTGCCGAATTCGCCACCACCGGCACCGCGATGGCAGGCTTCTGCTCGGCCAAGGCCATGTCCACCCGCAACGACGAGCCGACCAAGGCCAGTCGCCCGTGGGACAAGGACCGCGACGGTTTCGTGCTGTCCGACGGCGCAGGCGTGCTGATGCTGGAAGAGTACGAGCACGCCAAGGCACGTGGCGCGAAGATCTACGCCGAGCTGGTCGGCTTCGGCATGAGCGGCGACGCGTATCACATCACCGCGCCCAGCGAGGGTGGCGAGGGTGCTGCGCGTTGCATGCAGGCGGCGCTGGACGACGCCGGCGTCAAGCCGACCGAAGTGCAATACATCAATGCGCATGGCACCTCCACGCCGTTGGGCGACCTCGGCGAGGTGATGGCGGCCAAGAAGGTGTTCGGAGAGCACGCCTACAAGCTGGCGATGAGCTCGACCAAGTCGACCACGGGCCACCTGCTGGGCGCTGCGGGCGGCGTCGAAGCGATCTTCACCATCCTGGCGCTGCGCGATCAGGTGCTGCCTCCGACGATCAACCTGGACGAGCCGGGCGAGGGCTGCGACCTGGACTTCGTGCCGCACACGGCGCGCAAGGCCGACGTGGACGTGGCGATTTCCAACTCCTTCGGCTTCGGCGGGACCAACGGCACGCTCGTCTTCCGCCGCCACTGAGCGGAAGCGTGGACGGCCATCTGAGGGTCCTTGACGGCCGGCGCGACCTGCTCGCGCCGGCCGCTGCTTTTGCGGACCGCTATCCGTGCCTTCTTGAAAGCGTGGTGCGCGGTAGCGCACAGGCGCGCTACGACATCCTGTTCGCGTTTCCGCGCGAGAAGCTTGCCCTCCACCCGGACGGCCACCTTTGCACGAGTCCACTTGGGGGCGATGAGCCGGAGGCATCGCACACCAGCGGGCTCCCGCCGGAGCGCCGATTCCTCGACGCGCTCGACGCCGCCTGGCAGGCCGAGCGCGTACCGCGGCAGAACGACGGGTTGCCGTTCCACGGGGGCTGGGTACTGATGCTGGCTTACGAACTGGCCGGCGAAATCGAGCCGCGCCTCCGCCTGCCATCCGGCGATGATCTGCCCGTGGCGTTGGCGTTGCGCTGCCCGGCGGCGATCATCGTCGACCACGCCCGCGACCGCACGCTGCTGGTGGCCGAGGCAGGACACGCCGACCTGCTCGATGCGATGGAGGCCGACCTCACCGTCCCCCTCGCGTTGCCCGCGCTGGTTCCGCCGATCGCCATCGAAGAGGATCCGCCCGGGCGTTTCCTGGATGGCGTCGCCCGCGTCCACGAACACCTGCACGCCGGCGACATTTTCCAGGCCAATCTCTCGCGCGCCTGGCGCGCGCGCTATGCGATGCCGCCGTCGCCGGCGGCCTTGTACGGGGCGTTGCGGGCGGCCAATCCGGCGCCGTTCGCGGGTCTGTTGCAACAGCCTGGCTGGGCCGTGGCCAGCTCCTCGCCAGAGCGGCTGGTCGAGGTGCGCGACGGCGTGGCGCAGACGCGTCCCATCGCGGGCACCCGTCCGCGCGTGGCCGGCGACGATGACGCGGCGCGCATCCGCGAACTCGCCACGCATCCGAAGGAGCGCGCCGAACACGTCATGTTGATTGACCTGGAGCGCAACGATCTCGGCCGTGTCTGCGTGCCGGGCACGGTCGTGGTCGACGAGCTTATGGTGGTGGAGAGCTACGCCCACGTGCACCACATCGTTTCCAACGTGCGCGGGCGACTGCGCGAAGGGGTCACGCCAGGGCAGGTGATCGCCGCGACCTTTCCGGGCGGCACCATCACCGGCTGCCCCAAGGTGCGCTGCATGGAGATCGTCGCCGCGATCGAGGACGAGCCGCGCGGCGCCTACACCGGTGCGCTGGGTTACCTCGACCTGAGCGGTGAGCTCGACCTCAACATCCTGATACGCACGTTCACCCAGACCGGTTCCGACGTCACGCTGCGCGCCGGCGCCGGCATCGTGGCCGACTCGATCGCCGAGCACGAGCTGGACGAAACCCGCGCCAAGGCCCGGGGCCTGCTGCGCGCGCTGGGAGTGCCCGGTTGATTGCGCGCGTACTGGTCGATGGCCAGGCAGGCGACCGGATTTCGGTCATGGACCGTGGACTCGGTTATGGCGACGGCCTGTTCGAGACCATCCGCTTCCTCGGCGCCGATGCGCCACTGTGGTCGCGCCACATGCACCGCCTGGAGAATGGTTGCCGCCGGTTGGGGTTGCCGATGCCCGGTGCGGGCGCGCTGCTTGCCGAGGCGCGCGCCGTGTCGCGGGAGCTGGCGCAATCGGTCGTGCGCATTACCCTGACGCGGGGAATCGGAGCACGCGGCTACAAACCGCCCACGAAGCCACAGCCTACCCGCATCGTTGCCGCCTTCGATGTTCCACCGTGCGACGAGCCCGCGCAGGCCGAGGGCATCCGCGTGCGTCTGTGCACCCTGCGCCTGGGAGTGCAGCCGGCGCTTGCCGGCCTCAAGCATCTCAATCGCCTGGAACAGGTGCTGGCCCGTGCCGAGTGGGATGACCCGACCATCGCCGAAGGTTTGTTGTGCGACGCTGACGGATTGGCGATTTCGGCCACCGCGGCCAATCTTTTTGCGGTCTTCGCCGGCGTGGCTGCCACGCCGGCGGTCGATCGTTGCGGCGTCGCCGGCGTGGCCAGGGCACAAGTGCTGGCCGCCTGGCCGCACGTGCAGGTGCGCCCGATCCCGCTTGACGAACTTCGTGGCGCCGACGAGCTCTTTTTATCCTCGAGCGTGCGCGGCATCCTGCCGGTTCGCGAACTGGACGGCCGCGCTCTTGCCGTTGGCCCGGTCACACGCGCGCTGCAGTCGCATTGGCGCGAACTGGGTTTTTAGGATGCCCTGATCGATGTTGTGCAGGCGGCACCAAGCCTCTTCGTGTTATTTCGCGCGCCAGTGAGGCCTGCGTAGAATGGATCGGATCATCCTTGGGAGTCGTCGATGGGGCGCAAGAAGAGAAAGGGGCGAGCCGCCTGGCGCATCCTGACCTGGGTGCTGCTGCTGGGCGTGCTGGCCGCCGTGGTGGCGGGCTGGTACGACTTCGAACGCTTCAGCCGCGCACCGCTGGCGATCGGCCCGCAGCGCCAGACGATCGACGTCGCGCGAGGCACCTCCCTGCGCGGCATCGTGGCGCAATTGCGTGCGCGCAACCTTACCCATGCGCCCTCGCTGTACTGGCGCGTGCTGGCCGAACGCATGCGGGTGGCCGACCGGCTGCATGCCGGCGAGTACGCGCTCGATCCGGGCGTCACGCCCGGCCAACTGCTCGACGCCATGGCTGCGGGCCGCGTCTTGCAGCGCGACTTCACCATCGTCGACGGCTGGACCTTCCGGCAACTGCGCGATGCCCTGGCGGATGTACCCACGCTGCGCCACGAAGGCGCTTCGCTGGACGACGCCAGCCTGATGCAACACATCGGGGCAGCCGGCGAGATGCCCGAAGGCCGCTTCCTGCCCGAGACCTATGCCTACGTCAAAGGCGACAGCGACCTGGACATCCTCAAGCGCGCGCACCAGGCCATGGTGCACACGCTGGCCGAACTCTGGCCTGGGCGCGACAAGGACCTGCCGCTGGCCACGCCTTACGATGCGTTGATCCTGGCCTCCATCGTGGAGAAGGAAACCGGGCGCTCCGACGAACGGCCGAAGATTGCCGGGGTATTCGTACGCAGGTTGGAAAATCACATGCTGCTGCAGACCGACCCGGCGGTGATCTACGGCATGGGCGCGACCTACGCCGGCAACATCCGCCGCAGCGATCTGCTTGCGGATACCCCCTACAACACCTACCTGCACGCGGGCCTGCCGCCCACGCCGATCGCGCTGCCAGGGCAGCCGGCGATACAGGCCGCGCTGCATCCGGCACCAGGCAAGGCGCTGTACTTCGTTGCCCGCGGCGACGGCAGCCACGTGTTCGCCAGCTCGCTCGCCGAGCACAACCGCAATGTCGCCTGCTATCAGCTGAAGCGCTGCCATGACTGATGCGCGACGCGGACGCTTCATCTCGCTCGAGGGCGGCGAAGGTGCCGGCAAGAGCACGTTGCTGGCTGCCCTGCGTGGACATATCGCAGGGCAGGGCATCGATCTGGTGCAGACCCGCGAGCCGGGTGGCACGACGGTGGGGGAGGCGGTCCGCGCGATCGTGCTCGACCCGCAAACGCACCGGATGGCCGCCGAAACCGAACTGCTGCTGATGTTCGCCTCGCGCGCCCAGCTCGTGCGCGAAACGATTGCCCCAGCCCTTGCGGCCGGCCAATGGGTACTGTGCGATCGCTATGTCGATGCCAGCTATGCCTACCAAGGCGGCGGCCGCGGCCAGCCGCTGGAACGTATCGCGGAACTCGAACGCTGGGCCTGCGCCGGAGTCGTGCCGGACCTGACTCTGTTGCTCGACCTTCCGGTGGCGACCGGCCGGGCACGCGCCGCCGGCCGGGGCGAAGCGGACCGCATCGAGACCGAAGCCGACGCATTCTTCGAGCGCGTGCGTGCGAGCTATCGCGCGCGTGCCGCGGCAGAGCCCCACCGGTTCCGCGTGATCGACGCCGGTCAGTCGCCCGAGGCCGTGCTGCAGGCGGCCGTCTCGGCGCTCGCGTCCCTGTTTGCGCAGGGCCCGGCATGAGTACGCCGCCGCCCTGGCACGAGGCGCACTGGCAACGGCTGCAATCGCGCCTGGCACGCGAGGCCTTGCCGCACGCGCTGCTGCTATGCGGTCCCGCAGGCTTGGGCAAGCGCGCCTTCATGCATCGGTTCGTGCGTGGCCTCCTGTGCGAGCGCCCGCGCGAGGGCGAAGCCTGCGGCCAGTGTCGCGCCTGCCTGTTGCTCGGCGCCGGCACGCACCCGGACTTCGTTACCATCAGCTATGGCCTGCGCAAAGACGGTGTCCAGCGCAAGGAGATCGTCGTCGAGCAGATCCGCGAACTGTCCGCGCGGCTGGCCATGGCCAGCCAGTTCGGCGGCTGGCAGGTCGTGGTGATCGACCCGGCCGATGCGATGAACGCATCCGCCGCCAACGCCCTGCTCAAGACACTCGAGGAGCCCTCGCCGCAGACGCTCCTGCTGCTGGTCGCCGACGCCCCCTGGCGGCTACCGCAGACGATCCGCAGCCGTTGCCAGCGGATCGAGTTCCAGTTGCCGCCGTCGGACGAGGCGATGGCCTGGCTGGCGGCGCAGGGCGTTGCCGATCCCTCCGCCGCGCTGCAGGCGGCCGGGGGCAATCCCGGCCTGGCCCAGGCTTGGGCGGAGCAGGGTGCGCTGGCACGCCGGCAAGCGGTACGCAAGGACCTGGCCGCGTTGGCCGCCGGTCGCGCCGAACCGATGGAAGTGGCGCGCCGCTGGCTCGACACCGAACCGGAGCAGTGCCTGTGGTTTGCCGCGCAGGCGGCCGTGGACGAAGCGCGGGCGCGCGCGACCGGCGGCGCCGCGCCGCTTGGCAGCCAGCTCGAACCCGACGCGCTGGCCGACTGGTTCGCCGCCGCCAGCCGAACGCGCGACGCCTTGCGCGGTCCGCTGCGTGGCGACCTGCTGCTGCTAGAGTTGCTCGCTGGCTGGCACTGACGCGATGAACCACGGAACCGTGCGGCCACCTGCCTGACGCTACACGTAGTGCGAACGCGCGCTGCCGCAAGCTGCGCGCAACGATTCGCTTGCGGCCCGAAGCCCCAGGCGTTCCCCATACCCTGGCGCGGGAGGCGCCACGACATGCCGTTGAGCCCGGAGCTGTACAGCCCCGACGCGCGGACCCGCCTGCTGGTGGTGGCTCCGCATCCCGACGACGAAACCATAGGCACCGGCGAACTGCTGCAACTCGTGCGTGCGGCGGGCGGCGAGGTGCGCGTGCTGCTGCTCAGCGACGGTGACGACAACCCCTGGCCGCAACGCTGGATCGAACGTCGCCTGCGTATCGGCGATGCCGAACGCGCGCGCTGGGGGCGGCGGCGACGCGGCGAGGTCGCCGAGGCCCTGCGCCGGCTCGACGTGCCGTTCGATGCCCTGCATGCGATGGGCTGGCCCGACATGGGCCTCACTGCGCTGGTGCGCGAGGATGCCTCGATGGCACGCGCACGGCTGGTCGAGGAGCTGGTGGATTTCCGCCCGAACGTGGTCGCCTTGCCGGCATTGCCCGATCGCCATCCCGACCACGGCAGCGCGCATGTACTGATGCGACTGGCCCTGGCCGACTGGGACGCCGAGCCGCCGCTGCTGCTCAGTTACCTGGTGCACGGTCGCGGAGAGGCGTCGCCCGACGTCGCTCTGCCTGCCGCCGCCGGGCGGCACGAGGCCAAGCTCGCGGCGTTGACGGCCCACGGCAGCCAGATGGCGTTGAGCGCAGGCCGCATGCGCCGCCTGACCGATCGCCCCGAGCGCTACGACCGCGTCGCCCGGCCCCCGGCCGACCGCGAGGCGGGCGCGCTGCCCTGGCATCCCAGGGCCTGGCGCTCGCAATTGCGCCTGACCATCGCCAGCCCGGACGGCGTACGTCACTGGCCCTGGGCCGACGCGCCGCTGCAGCGTGACGGGCAGGGCCGCTGGCGCCTGGCCGAGGTGTCCACGGCGCCATGCTTTGCCCGGCTGGACATGGACGTGCCGTCGCCGTGGATCTTCGATCGCTGGGGCTGGTGCGAGCTGTAGTCGCCGGGTCGGGCGGGGGTGGGCTGGGCCACCGCCCTTTCCGGCAATGTGGGCCGGTGGGCCGAAGCCCACCCTGCGCGATCCGTCCGCTTTGCGCCCGCCCATCGCGCTCGCTACGATGCCCGGGCGCCGGCCGAAACCGGCCGTTCGCCCCGGAGCCCACGCATGACCCCCACCGCCGCCCGTCAGGGCATCATCTCGCTGAAGATCAAGGACGCCGCGTCGCTCTACAACGCGTACATGCCGTTCCTGAAGAACGGCGGCCTGTTCGCGCCGACCGCGCAACGCTACGCGCTGGGCGACGAGGTGGTGCTGCTGATCACGCTGATGGACGAGACCGAGCGCCTGTCGGTGGTCGGAAAGGTGGCTTGGATCAGCCCGCTCGGTGCGCAGGGCAACCGCACCGCCGGAATCGGCGTGCACTTCAACGAGTCCGGTGATGCCGAAGTGGCGCGCCAGCGCATCGAGAACATCCTCGCCGGCGTGCTTTCGTCAGAGCGTCCGACCCACACCATGTAGCGCAAGGCCCTTCCGCGCACTGGTCGCATCATCACCTGCCATTTGTGAGAACGGGCGCCACTAACCAATAACTGTCGCGTCCGCAATACTTGGCGTAGTCCCCGCGCGCGCTGATACAATGCCGCGGTTACACGAAGGGATTTCGTGGAAATCGGGCGCTCGCGGCCCCCACGCGTGCGATCGTGGCTGGACAGCCCCTGCCGTGCGCGGCCTGCCGAATCGAACCAGCCTGACCGCCAATGCTGGCGGTCACTGATGCGTCCGAAGGGCGCGGAGGTACGTTGCATCGTGCTTGCTCAATACTGGCCCATTTTGCTGTTCATCGGCGTTGCCGCCGGCCTGGGCGTGGTGCTGCTGATCATCGGCATGCTCGCCGGCCCGCGCCGCCCCGAGGCGATCAAGCTCGCACCGTACGAATGCGGCTTCGAGGCCTTCGAGGACGCCCGCATGCGCTTCGACGTCCGCTATTACCTGCTGGCGATCCTTTTCATCATCTTCGACCTGGAAATCGCCTTCCTGTTTCCGTGGGCGGTGGTGTTCCAGCAGATCGGCATCGTTGCGCTGATCGAGATGGCGCTGTTCCTGCTGCTGCTGGTGGTCGGGTTCGCGTACGTGTGGAAGAAGGGCGCACTGGAATGGGACTGATCTAATGGGAATGCTGTCTTCCATCGACCGGGTGATGCACAACCCGGAACCGCTGAACCTGGTCGACGACATCCTGCGCCCGGCCGAGGACAACCCGGTCGTGCAGCGCGGCTTCGCCACCACGTCGGTCGACGCACTGATGAACTGGGCACGCACCGGCTCGATGTGGCCGATGACCTTCGGCCTGGCCTGCTGCGCGGTCGAGATGATGCACGCCGGTGCGGCGCGACTGGACCTGGACCGCTACGGCGTGATCTTCCGCCCGAGTCCGCGCCAGTCCGACGTGATGATCGTGGCGGGCACGCTGGTCAACAAGATGGCGCCGGCACTGCGCCGCGTCTACGACCAGATGCCCGACCCGAAGTGGGTGATCTCGATGGGTAGCTGCGCCAACGGTGGCGGCTACTACCACTACTCGTACTCGGTGGTGCGCGGCTGCGATCGCATCGTGCCGGTGGACATCTACGTGCCCGGCTGCCCGCCGACGGCCGAAGCGCTTATCCACGGCATCCTGCAATTGCAGAAGAAGATCCGCCGCACCAGCACCATCGCCCGCGGCTAAGGCCAATAAGCCCATGACCGATACGCAAAACACTTCGCTCGCCGCGCGCCTTGCGGCGCGGTTCGGCGACACACTGTCGCTGCTGCCCGCGCGCGGCGGCGAGACGACCGCCGAGCTGACCGCCGCCGATCTGCTGAGCGTCGCCACTGCGCTCCGCGACGAGCCGGATTTCCGCTTCGAGCAGCTGATCGACGTCTGCGGTGTCGACTACCTCGGCTATGGCCAGGACGAGTGGGCCACCGAAACGGTCACGGCCACCGGCTTCTCGCGAGGCGTCGAAGGCCAGGCCATGGGCCGCTTCAATTGGGCCGAACGCCCGCGCGATGCCAACATGCCGCGCCGCTTTGCCGTCGTCGTGCATCTGCTTTCGCTCACGCACAACCGGCGCCTGCGCCTGCGCGTGTTCTGCGAGGACGACGCGCTGCCGATGGTGCCCTCGCTCACCGGCATCTGGCCGGTGGCCAACTGGTTCGAGCGCGAGACGTTCGACCTGTACGGCATCATCTTCGATGGCCACCCGGACCTGCGCCGCATCCTCACCGACTACGGTTTCGTCGGCCATCCGTTCCGCAAGGATTTTCCGCTGATCGGCAACGTCGAGGTCCGCTATGACGCCGAGCAGCAGCGCGTGGTCTACCAGCCGGTGACCATCGAACCGCGCGTGCTGGTGCCGCGCGTGATCCGCGACGATGCCGATCTTGTCCAGGCCAGAGCCGAGGCCGCCGACGACTGGCGGAAGAACTGACATGCAGGAAATCCGCAACTACACGATGAACTTCGGCCCGCAGCATCCGGCCGCGCACGGCGTGCTGCGCCTGGTGCTGGAGATGGATGGCGAGACCGTGGTACGCGCCGACCCCCACGTGGGCCTGCTCCATCGCGGCACCGAAAAACTGGCCGAGTCCAAGCCGTTCAACCAGTCGATCGGCTACATGGATCGGCTGGACTACGTGTCGATGATGTGCAACGAGCACGCCTATGTGCGCGCGATCGAGACCCTGCTGGGCATCGAGGCGCCGGAGCGTGCGCAGTACATCCGCACGATGTTCGACGAGATCACCCGCATCCTGAACCACCTGATGTGGATCGGTTCGAACGCGCTCGACCTCGGCGCGATGGCGGTGTTCCTGTACGCGTTCCGCGAGCGCGAGGAACTGATGGACGTCTACGAGGCGGTCTCGGGCGCGCGCATGCACGCGACCTACTACCGTCCGGGCGGCGTCTACCGCGACCTGCCCGACCGCATGCCGCAGTACAAGGAATCGCCCTGGCACAAGGGCGCGGACCTCAAGCGCATCAATTCCGCACGCGAAGGCTCGATGCTGGACTTCATCGAGGAGTTCACCCGCATCTTCCCCAGCCGCGTGGACGAGTACGAAGACCTGCTCACCACCAACCGCATCTGGAAGCAGCGCACGGTCGGCATCGGCGTGATCAGCCCCGACATGGCCAAGGCCTGGGGCATGACCGGCGCGATGCTCCGCGGTTCGGGCGTGGAATGGGACCTGCGCAAGAAGCAGCCCTACGCCAGGTACGCGCAGATGGACTTCGACATTCCGGTCGGCGTCAACGGCGACTGCTACGACCGTTACCTGGTGCGCGTGGAAGAGATGCGCCAGTCCAACCGCATCATCAAGCAGTGCGTGGACTGGCTGCGCGCCAATCCCGGTCCGGTGATGGTGACGAATTTCAAGGTCGCGCCGCCCTCGCGCGAAGAGATGAAGGAGAGCATGGAAGCGCTTATCCACCATTTCAAATTGTTCACCGAGGGCTACGGCGTGCCGGCCGGTGAAACCTACTGCGCGGTCGAGGCCCCCAAGGGCGAGTTCGGCTGCTACCTGGTTTCGGACGGGGCCAACAAGCCTTTCCGCGTGCACCTGCGCGCGCCGGGCTTCGCCCACCTCTCGTCGATGGACGCCACCGTCAGCGGCCACATGCTGGCCGACGTGGTGGCGATGATCGGCACCTACGATCTCGTGTTCGGCGAAGTCGACCGCTAAGCCGGCACCGAGGAGATTCACATGAAGGCCACCGGAAATTACGAGCAGGTCAAGCACGTCGATCCGCTCGTCGTGCTGAGCGAGCACACCCGCCACCACATCGACGAATGGGTCGCCAAGTTCCCGGCCGACCGCAAGCGGTCGGCCCTGATCCAGGCCTTGTTTGCCGCGCAGGAGCAGAACCAGGGCTTCCTCACCGACGACCTGATCGTGGCGGTGACCAAGTACCTGGACCTGCCTGCCGTGTGGGGCTACGAGGTGGCGAGCTTCTACTCGATGCTCGAGACCAAGCCGGTCGGGCGCAACAACGTGGCCATCTGCACCAACATCTCGTGCTGGCTCAATGGCGCCGAGGGCCTGGTGCGCCATTGCGAGAAGAAGCTGGGCGTGAAGCTTGGCGAGAGCACGCCGGATGGACGTGTCTACCTCAAGCGTGAGGAGGAGTGCATCGCCGCCTGCGTGTACGCGCCGGCGATGACGGTGAACGGTCACTACCACGAGCGGCTCACGCCCGAGAAGCTCGACGAAATTCTCGACGGTCTGGAGTGAGGCAGGGCATGGCTAGCAGCAACGGTCCGGTCGGACCCGCACCGCAAGACCACCAGGTCGTCTACACGACGCTGCACTTCGACACGCCGTGGTCGATGGACAGCTACGAGAAGGTCGACGGCTACAAGGCGTGGCGCAAGATTCTCGCCGAGAAGCCCGATCCCGCCGGCCTGATCGACGAGGTCAAGAAGTCGAGCCTGCGCGGCCGCGGCGGCGCGGGCTTCCCGACCGGCCTGAAGTGGTCGTTCATGCCCAAGGGCACGATGCAGAAGTACATCCTCTGCAATTCGGACGAATCCGAGCCCGGCACGGCCAAGGACCGCGACATCCTGCGCTACAACCCGCACGCGGTCATCGAAGGCCTGGCGATCGCCTGCTACTGCACCGGCTCGACCGTCGCTTACAACTACCTGCGCGGCGAGTTCCACCACGAGCCGTATGAGCATTTCGAGGCGGCGCTGAAGGAAGCCTATGCGGCCGGCCTGCTGGGCAGGAACATCGGCGGCTCAGGTATCGACGTGGACATCTACACGGCGCTCGGCGCCGGCGCCTACATCTGCGGCGAGGAAACCGCGCTGATGGAGTCGCTGGAAGGCAAGAAGGGCCAGCCGCGCTTCAAGCCGCCGTTCCCGGCCAACTTCGGCCTGTACGGCAAGCCGACCACGATCAACAACACCGAGACCTACGCCTCGGTGCCGGCGATCCTGCGCAACGGCGCCGACTGGTTCCTCAACCTAGGCAAGCCGAACAACGGCGGCCCGAAGATCTTCTCGGTCTCCGGCCACGTAAACAACCCGGGCAACTTCGAGATCCGCCTGGGCACACCGTTCAAGGACCTGCTGGCCATGGCCGGCGGCGTGCGCAATGGCCACCAGCTCAAGGCGGTGATTCCGGGTGGCTCCTCGATGAAGGTGTTGCCCGCATCGACCATGCTCGAGTGCACCATGGACTACGACAGCCTGCAGAAGGCCGGTTCGGGCCTGGGCTCGGGTGCCGTGATCGTGATGGACGACACCACCTGCATGGTGCGCGCCTGCCACCGCATCTCGCGCTTCTACATGGCCGAGTCCTGCGGCCAGTGCACGCCATGCCGCGAAGGCACAGGTTGGATGTACCGCGTGCTCGACCGCATTGTCGCGGGCAAGGGCACCGAGGACGACCTGCATCGCCTCAAGGCGGTCGCCGGGCAGATCGAAGGTCACACGATCTGTGCCTTCGGCGAAGCCGCTGCCTGGCCGGTGCAGGGTTTCCTGCACCACTTCTGGAACGAATTCGAATATTTCGTCGAGCACGGTCGCTCGATGACCGACGACAAGCTTGGAGTCGCCGCCTGATGAGCGCGCAGCCGACCACCACTGCCCCCGACCTGGTCAACATCGAGGTCGACGGCAAGCCCACGCAGATCCGCAAGGGCGCGATGATCATCGAAGCCGCCGATGCGATCGGCGTGGCGATCCCGCGCTTCTGCTACCACCGCAAGCTCCCCATCGCCGCCAACTGCCGCATGTGCCTGGTCGACGTGGAGATGGGCGGCAAGCTGATGCCCAAGCCGCAGCCGGCCTGCGCCACTCCGGTGGCCGAAGGCATGAAGGTGATGACGCGCTCGGACAAGGCGCTGAAGTTCCAGAAGGACGTGATGGAATTCCTTCTGATCAACCACCCGCTGGACTGCCCGATCTGCGACCAGGGCGGCGAGTGCGAGCTGCAGGACGTGGCGCTGGGCTATGGCCGCAGCGTGTCGCGCTACACCGAGCGCAAGCGCACCATCGCCGACGAGAACATCGGGCCGCTGGTCGCCACCGAGATGACCCGCTGCATCCAGTGCACGCGCTGCGTGCGCTTCACCAGCGAGATCGCCGGCACCTACGAGCTCGGCGGCATGAACCGCGGCGAGAACCTGCAGATCGGCACGTACATCGGCAAGACGGTCGAGACCGAGCTCTCGGGCAACATCATCGACGTCTGCCCGGTCGGTGCGCTGACCAACAAGCCGTTCCAGTTCAAGGCGCGCGCCTGGGAACTGATCGCGCGGCCGTCGATCGCCTACCACGATGCGCTGGGCTCCAACCTGTGGCTGCACACGCGCCGTGGCGAGGTGCTGCGCACGGTCCCGCGTGACAACGAGGCGGTCAACGAGTGCTGGTTGTCCGACCGTGACCGCTTCAGCTACGAGGGCCTGTACGCCGCCGACCGCCTGCATGCGCCGCAGATCAAGCGCAACGGTCAGTGGCAGCAAGCCAGCTGGGAAGAGGCGCTCTCGGTTGCCGCCGAGGCGCTGAAGTCGGTGCCCGGCAGCGACATGGGCATCCTTGCCTCGCCCGCCACCACCAACGAGGAAGGCGATTTGCTGGTGCGCCTGGCCCGCGGGTTGGGCAGCGCGCACGTCGACCATCGCCTGCGCCAGCTGGACCTGTCCGATCGCCCGGTCGCCGCTCGCTTCGAGGTGCCGGTGGCCGAGGTCAGCCAGGTCAAGGGAGCGCTGCTGGTCGGCTCGGACCTGCGCTACGAAATGCCGCTGCTCAACCATCGCCTGCACCAGGCGGTCAAGCGCGGCGCGAAGGCCTATGCGGTCAACCCGGCGCGCTTCGGTTTCAACTACGCGCTGGCTGGCGAGTCGATCGTGTCGCCGTCCGCGCTGGTCGACGCGCTGCTGGCGCTGGCCAAGGCCGCGGTCGCCGATGGCGCCACCGCGCCAGTTGCGCTCGCCGATGCCATCGACGCTGCCCGACATGACGAGGGCGACCGCGATGCGATCGCCGTGCTCAAGGCGGGCAAGGCCGTGGTGATCTTGGGTGAGGTGGCCGCCACGCATCCGCAGGCGTCCTGGCTGCGTGCCATCGCGCGCTTCGTCGCGCAGGCCACCAGTGCCGGCTACAACGAGCTGCCGGTCGGCGCCAACGCGCTCGGACTGGGGCAGGGCGGCGTGCTGCCGGGCAACGGTGGCCTGGACGCGCAGGCGATGCTTGCCCAGCCGCGAAAGGGCTACGTGCTCTACGGTGTCGAGCCGCCGCACGACTTTGCCGACGGCGCCAAGGCGCTAGCGGCGTTGCGTGGCGCGCAGGCGGTAGTGGCGTTCAGCGCCTACGCCAGCCCGGCGCTGCGCGAAGTGGCCAACGTGCTCCTGCCGATCGCGCTGCTACCGGAAAACGACGGCACGCTGGTCAACGTTGATGGCCTGGCGCAGAGCGCCATCGCTGGCGCCAAGGCGCCGGGCGAGGCTCGCGCGGGATGGAAGGTGCTGCGCGCCCTGGGCGGCATGCTGCAGCTGAGTGGCTTCGAGTTTGACGATCTGGCCGGCCTGCGCGAAGGCATCACCGACCGTTTGCAGGCCTCGCATGGTGCCACGCTCGCCCCACGCCAGCCGTCGGTCGCCGGCACGCTGGTGCGCCTGGCAACCTGGCCGATATATCGCAGTGACGCCGTGCTGCGCCGGGCCAACGCGCTCAATGCCCACCCGATCAACCGCCCGGCCGCCGTCCGCATGAACGCCAACGACGCCATGCATCACGGTCTGACCGCAGGCGTGCAGGTGCGAATCGCCGATGCGTTGCTGCCGGTGGCGATCGACGCGTCCGTCCCGGATGGCGCCGTGTGGATCGAGGCCGCGCACGACCTGACCGCCACGCTGCCGCCGTACGGCGCGGCCATCACCCTGAGCAAGGCGTAACCCATGGGCGAACAACTCCTCAACGAGCTGGTCTGGCCGGTCGTCTACATCCTGTGCATCGCGGTGCCGCTGATCCTGGCGGTGGCCATGTTCGTGTACTGGGAACGCAAGGTCATCGGCTGGATGCACGTGCGCATGGGGCCGAACAAGATCGGCCCCTGGGGCGTCCTGCAGGCTTTCGCAGACGTGGTCAAGCTGTTGATCAAGGAAGTGATCCTTCCCTCCAGCGCCAACCGCTTCCTGTACTACATCGCGCCGTTGCTGGCGCTGGTGCCGGCGTTCGCGGCCTGGGCGGTGGTGCCGTTCGACGACAGGATGGTGCTGGCCAACGTCAATGCCGGCCTGCTGTACCTGCTGGCGATGACCTCACTGGGCGTGTACGGCATCATCCTGGCCGGCTGGGCGTCTAACTCGCGCTATGCGCTGCTCGGCGCCATGCGCTCGGCGGCGCAGGTCATCTCCTATGAGCTCGCCATGGGCCTGTCGCTGGTCTGCGTGCTGGTGCTTGCCGGCTCGCTCAATCTGACCGACATCGTGCACGCGCAGGGGGGCAACAAGGGCTTCCTGGACTGGTTCTGGCTGCCGTTGCTGCCGGTGTTCATCGTCTACTTCATCTCCGGCGTGGCCGAAACCAATCGCGCACCGTTCGACGTGGCCGAGGGCGAGTCGGAGATCGTCGCCGGTTTCCACGTGGAGTATTCCGGCTCGGCCTTCGCGATCTTCTTCCTGGCCGAGTACGCCAACATGATCCTGGTGAGTTTCCTCGCCTCGATCTTCTTCCTCGGCGGCTGGCTGAGCCCGTTGCAAGGCTGGATCACCGCGGACGTCTCGCCCTGGGTCAACTGGATCTGGACCGGCAGCATCGTCTGGCTGCTGATCAAGGCCTTCCTGATGTCCTTCCTGTTCCTGTGGTTTCGCGCGACGTTTCCGCGCTACCGCTACGACCAGATCATGCGGCTGGGCTGGAAGGTGTTCATTCCCATCACGATCGTGTGGGTCCTCGTGGCCGGCTGCATGAAGTATTTCGGCTGGGTCATCGCCGGAACGGGGGCATAAGGCATCTCATGAACCGCATTACCGACTACTTCAAAAGCCTGCTGCTCATCGAGCTGCTCAAGGGCATGGCGCTGACCCTGCGCTACATGTTCAAGCCCAAGTACACCGTGCGCTTCCCGATGGAGCACATTCCGCGTTCGAACCGCTTCCGCGGGCTGCACGCGCTGCGCCGGTATCCGAACGGCGAAGAGCGGTGCATCGCCTGCAAGCTGTGTGAAGCGGTGTGCCCGGCGCTGGCGATCACGATCGATTCCGCGCCCCGCGAGGGCGACGGCCAGCGCCGCACCACGCGTTACGACATCGACCTGTTCAAGTGCATCTTCTGCGGTTTCTGCGAGGAGAGCTGCCCGGTCGACTCGATCGTCGAGACCTCGGTGATGGAATACCACTTCGAACAGCGTGGCCAGAACGTGGTGACCAAGGCACAGCTGCTCGCCATCGGCGACCGCTTCGAGCCGGAGATCGCCGCGGCCCGCGCGCAAGACGCGGCGTACCGCTAAAAGGCCACCGACATGATCGATACCAACCTTCTGCAATTGATCTGCTTCTACGGCTTCGCGGCCGTGACCGTGACCGCCGCCCTGGCGGTGATCACGGTAAAGAACTCGGTGCACGCGGTGCTCTCGCTGGTGCTGGCCTTCTTCAGCACTGCCTGCATCTGGCTGCTGGCCGAGGCCGAATTCCTGGCCATCGCGCTGATCGTGGTCTACGTGGGCGCGGTGATGGTGCTGTTCCTGTTCGTGGTGATGATGCTCGACATCAAGATGGAACAGGTGCGCGAAGGCTTCATCCGCTACCTGCCGGTCGGCATCATCGTGGCGTTGGTCATGCTCGGCGAGATGCTGGCGCTGATCGGCGTGCGCGCCATGCACGCGCACGTGATGGGCGCCGATCCTGCCGCTGCCATGGGCCTCTCCAACACCGCCTGGCTGGGCGGGGCGCTGTACACGACCTACCTGCTGCCGTTCGAGATCGCCGCGCTGATTCTGACCGTGGGCGTGGTCGTGGCGGTCGCGCTGACCTTGCGTCATCGCGGCGACAAGCGGCACGAATCGGCCAGCGAGCAGGTGCGCGTCAACCCGCGCGACCGCATCCGCGTGGTCAAGATGGCGCCTTCGCGCCCGGATGAACCGACCGCCTCGCAGGAGCCGCTGCAATGATCACGCTGTCGCATTTCATCGTGCTGGGCGCGGTGCTGTTCTGCATCGCCGTCGCGGGGCTTTTCATCAACCGCAAGAACGTCATCGTGCTGCTGATGGCGATCGAGCTGATGCTGCTTGCGGTGAACATGAACTTCGTGGCGTTCTCGCGCTTCCTGGGCGACGTGTCCGGCCAGGTGTTCGTGTTCTTCATTCTCACCGTCGCGGCGGCCGAGTCCGCGATCGGCCTGGCGATCCTGGTGCTGCTGTTCCGCAACCGCAGCACGGTCAACGTCGCCGAAATCGACTCGATGAAGGGCTGAGCCGATGCAACTTTCGACCTCCATCCTGCTGACCATCGCGCTGGCTCCGCTCGTCGGCTGCCTGCTCGCGGGCTTCCTCGGCAAGCAGATCGGCCGCGTGGGCGCGCACAGCGTGACCATCCTCGGCCTGCTGGTTTCCTGCGCGCTGTCGTTCTACGTGCTCTACCAGATCACCGCGGGCGGTGCGCCGTCCTACAACCAGGACATCTACACCTGGTTCGAGATAGGCCGCCTGCACGTCAGCGTCGGCTTCCTGGTCGACCGCCTGACCGCCATGATGATGGTGGTGGTGACCTTCGTGTCGCTGCTGGTGCACGTCTACACCATCGGCTACATGGCCGACGACCCGGGCTACCAGCGCTTCTTCAGTTACATCTCGCTGTTCACCTTCGCGATGTTGATGCTCGTGATGAGCAACAACTTCATGCAGCTGTTCTTCGGCTGGGAAGGCGTGGGCCTGGTGTCCTACCTGCTGATCGGCTTCTGGTACAAGCGCCCGACGGCGATCTTCGCCAACCTCAAGGCATTCCTGGTCAACCGAGTGGGCGACTTCGGCTTCCTGCTCGGCATTGCCGCGGTGCTGTACTTCCTCAATACGCTGGACTACGCCACCGCGTTTGCCGGTGCGCCGAGCTTGATCGGCAAGTCGCTGGCGCTGACCGCGAATACGCACTGGGATGCGGCCACGGTGATCTGCGTGCTGCTGTTCGTGGGCGCGATGGGCAAATCCGCGCAGGTGCCGCTGCACGTATGGCTGCCCGACTCGATGGAAGGCCCGACCCCGATCTCCGCGCTGATCCACGCGGCGACGATGGTGACCGCGGGCATCTTCATGGTCGCGCGCATGTCGCCGTTCTTCGAGTTGTCCGAGGGCGCGCTCAGCTTCGTGATGATCATCGGCGCCACCGGCGCGCTCTTCACCGGCCTGATCGGCATCGTGCAGAACGACATCAAGCGGGTGGTCGCGTATTCCACGCTGTCGCAGTTGGGTTACATGACGGTCGCGCTGGGCGTATCCGCGTACGCCGGCGCAGTGTTCCACCTGATGACTCACGCCTTTTTCAAGGCGCTGCTGTTCCTCGGCGCCGGTTCGGTGATCATCGCCATGCACCACGAGCAGGACATGCGCTACATGGGTGGCCTGCGCAAGTACATGCCGATCACCTGGATCACCATGTGGATCGGTTCGCTGGCGTTGGTGGCGATCCCGTTCACCTCGGGCTTCTACTCCAAGGACGCGATCATCGAGGCCGTCGGCGAGTCGCATCGCTGGGGTTCGGGCTATGCCTACGTCTGCGTGCTGGTCGGCGCGTTCGTCACTGCGCTGTACACCTTCCGGCAGATGTACCTGACCTTTCACGGCAAGGAACGCTTCGTGGTGGTGGGGCCCCATGCCCACGCGCATGAGCCGCACGCCGTCCACCACGATGTCCACGATGCCCATGGCGACGAGAGTCACGCGCACTCGGACGATCCGCACCACGGCCATAAGCCGGGGGAGCTGGAGCATGCGCCGCACGAGTCGCCCTGGGTCGTGACGCTGCCGCTGATCCTCTTGGCGATCCCGTCGCTGCTGGTCGGTTTCTTCACGATCGGGCCGATGCTGTTCGGCGACTGGTTCGGTCAGGCGATCCACGTGGAGGAGGCCAACAATGTGCTGGGCGAGCTCGGTCACGAGTTCCACGGCGCCGCGGCCATGGCACTGCATGGGTTCGCCAGCTGGCCGTTCGCTCTGGTGGCACTGGCCTTCGTGATCACCACCTACATCTACCTGTTCAACCCAGCCATGGCTGGCAGGATCAAGAGCGCGCTCAAGCCGCTGTGGACGGTGCTCGACCGCAAGTACTGGGTCGACGACGTCTACTTCGCGATCTTCGCCCGCGGCGGCGTGAAGCTGGGCCGGCTGTTCTGGAAGGCTGGCGACGCGGCCGTGATCGACGGCGTACTGGTCGACGGCTCGGCCGGACTGGTTCAGCGCATCGCCGCCGGCGTGCGCCGCCTGCAGTCCGGCTACCTCTACCACTACGCCTTCGCGATGATTCTCGGCCTGATCCTGCTGCTGGGCGGGTTCTGGGTCTTCGGGTCCGGGCAGATCGGGCAATAAGGAAGCACGCTCCATGTTCAATCATTTGCTCAGCCTGCTGATCTGGCTTCCCATCGTCGGCGCGATTCCGGTACTGCTGGCCGGTTCCGGCCGCCGGGGCCTCGCGCGCTGGATCTCGCTGCTGGTGGCCGTGCTGGCCTTCGTGGCCAGCCTGTTCCTGCTGACCGGCTACAACCCGGCCGACAGCGCCATGCAGCTGGTGGAAAGCCACGTGTGGATCGCTTCGCTCGGCGTGCATTACGGCCTGGCCGTGGACGGCATCTCCGTGGCACTGATCCTGCTCACCAGCTTCGTCACGATCCTGGTGATCGTCGGCGCCTGGGAGGTGATCCAGGACAAGCCGCACCAGTACATGGCCGCCATGCTGGTGCTCGAGGGCCTGATGATCGGCGTGTTCTGCGCCACCGACGCGTTGCTGTTCTACGTGTTCTTCGAGGCGATGCTGATCCCGATGTTCATCCTGATCGGCATCTGGGGTGGCCCGCGGCGCGTGTATGCCACGCTGAAGTTCTTCATCTATACCTTCCTCGGCTCGATCTTCATGCTGATCGGGCTGATCTACCTGTACCTGAAGGCCGGCACTTTCGATTTGCACACGCTGGCGGCGCTGCCGCTGACGATGAAGGAGCAGACCTGGCTGTTCTTCGCCTTCCTGATCGCCTTCGCGGTGAAGGTCCCGATGGTGCCGGTGCACACATGGTTGCCGGATGCCCACGTGGAGGCGCCGACCGGCGGTTCGGTAGTGCTGGCGGCGGTGATGCTGAAGATCGGCGGATACGGTTTCCTGCGCTTCTCGCTGCCGATCGTGCCGGATGCCTCCGAGCATTTCGGCTGGCTGATCATCGTGCTCAGCCTGATCGCGGTGGTCTATATCGGCTACGTGGCGCTGGTGCAGGAGGACATGAAGAAGCTGGTGGCGTATTCGTCCGTGGCGCACATGGGCTTCGTCACGCTGGGCATCTTCATCGCCTTCATGCTGGTACGCGATACCAACAACCTGGACGCGGCCAAGCTCGGCATGCAGGGTGCGATGGTGCAGATGATTTCGCACGGTTTCGTTTCCGGCGCGATGTTCTCCTGCATCGGTGTCATGTACGACCGCATGCATACGCGACTGATCAAGGACTACGGCGGCGTTATCAACGTGATGCCGTGGTTCGGCTTCTTCTATGTGTTCTTCGCCATGGCCAACTCCGGCCTGCCGGGCACCAGCGGTTTCGTCGGCGAGTTCATGGTGGTGCTGGCCAGCTTCGCGGCCAACCCGTGGATCGCGCTGTTCGCCGCCTTCACCCTGATCATCGGCGCGGCGTACACGCTGTGGATGGTCAAGCGCGTGCTGTGGGGCGACATCACCAACCCGCACGTGCGCGAGATGAAGGAAATCAACGGACGCGAGACGTTCGTGCTGGCCGCCTTCGCACTCGCCGTACTGGCGCTGGGCATCTGGCCGCAGCCGCTGATCCACCTGATGGACGCTTCGGTGTCCCAGTTGGTGCAGCAGCTCGCCGTTCACAAGATCTAAGCGGAATTACACGCTAATGCCCAATCTCAACGACATCATGATCATGCTGCCGGAGTTCTATCTGGTGGCGGCGGCGTGCCTCCTGTTGCTGCTGGATGCCTGGATGAAACCCGAGCAGCGGAACATCCTGCACTGGGTTTCCATCCTGGTAGTGCTGGTCGGCATCTACCTGGTGGTAGCCGGCCAGCCGGACGTGACGGTGACCGCCTTCGGTGGCATGTTCGTGCGCGACCAGGCTGCCGAGATCCTCAAGGTCTTCGCACTGCTGTGCACTGGCCTTATTTTCGTCTTCTCGCGCCCGTACCTTGTCGACCGCAAGCTGTTCCAGGGCGAGTTCTACACGCTGATGATCTTCGCCAGCATCGGCGCCATGTTGCTGGTCTCGGCCGGCAACCTGGTGATGGTGTACCTGGGCCTGGAGCTGCTGACGCTGTGCTCGTACGGCCTGGTGGCGCTGAACCGCGATTCGCCGCTGTCGTCCGAGGCGGCGATGAAATACTTCGTGCTGGGCGCGCTGTCCTCGGGCATGCTGCTGTACGGCATGTCGATGGTTTATGGCGCCACCGGCACGCTGGCGCTGGCGCAACTGCACGGCGCGGTGGTGCAAGCGGGCATGTCCAACCTGATGGTGTTCGGGCTGATCTTCATGATCGTCGGGATCAGCTTCAAGCTGGGCGTGGCGCCGTTCCACATGTGGATTCCGGACGTCTACCAGGGCGCGCCCACGGCGGTCACCACGTTCGTCGCCTCGACCTCCAAGATCGCCGCCTTCGGCATGGCCTACCGTCTGCTCGAATCGGGCATGGGCGGACTGGCGGGGCAGTGGCAGTTGATGCTGGCGGTGCTGGCGGTAGCCTCGCTGGCGATCGGCAACCTGGTCGCGATCGTGCAGACCAACCTCAAGCGCCTGCTGGCCTATTCGACCATTTCGCACATGGGCTTCCTGCTGCTGGGCCTGGTCAATGCGGGGCCCGAGGGCTACGCGGCCGCAATGTTCTATGCCATCTGCTACGCGCTGATGAGCACCGCCGCCTTCGGCGTGATCCTGGCGCTGGCGCGGGCCGGTTTCGAGTGCGAGGAAATCGACGACTTCAAGGGCCTAAACCAGCGCTCGCCGTGGATGGCATTCCTGATGATGCTGGCCATGTTCTCGCTGGCCGGCGTGCCGCCGATGTTCGGCTTCTTCGCCAAACTGCTGGTGCTGCAGGCGGCGATCCACGCCGGCATGCTGTGGCTGGCGATCGTCGGTGCCGTCTTCGCGATCATCGGCCTGTATTACTACCTGCGCGTGGTCAAGGTCATGTACTTCGACAAGCCCGCCGAAGGTCTGGAAGTGCGCCCACAGTCGGATGGATTCCTGCGCACCGCGCTGTCGCTCAACGCGCTGGTGCTGCTGGCGCTGGGCTTGTACTGGGGCCCGCTGCTGGGCTGGTGCCGCTCGGCCTTCGCGGGCTGATGGTTTTCGCAGGGGGGGCTTCGGCCCACCGTTCGAGAAGACGGGCTGAAGTCCATCCTGCGAAGAAAAACGGTACGGAAAAGCTTGCAAGAAACCGGCCATGCCGCTATAGTTTGCGGACTCTGATGCGGGGTGGAGCAGTCTGGCAGCTCGTCGGGCTCATAACCCGAAGGTCGCAGGTTCGAATCCTGCCCCCGCTACCAGATCTTTCTTAGAACAAGAAAGCCTCCTCGTGAGGCTTTTTTGTTGGGCGCAAGGATGCGTCGCGATGCGTCGACCGTTAGAGGTATCGACGTGCCGCCGGAAAGAGCCTGGACGAGTCGGCACATCGTCGGGGTAAGGGAATGGGCCGTTGTGCCCTTTTTTTGTTTCTGGAACCACGCAAACGACGACTATGGATACGCAGGCACTCGCACAGCGCTTCACCGACGTCCTGGCTGATCTAGGCCTGGAATGCCTCGGTGTGGAGTTTTCCCCGTCGCAAGGGCAGAGTACCCTGCGCGTTTATCTGGACGTGCTCGACCGCGCCGAAGGGCGTGAGGTCACGCTGGACGATTGCGAGGCGGCCAGTCGCGAGCTCTCGGCGATGCTGGACGTGGAAGATCCGATTCCGGGCCACTACGTGCTCGAGGTTTCCTCGCCAGGCATCGATCGTCCGCTGTTTACCGCGGCCCAGTTCGCCGGGGTGGTGGGGCAGGAAGTGAAGGTGCTGCTGAAGGCGCCGATCGAGGGCCGCCGCCGTTTGCGTGGCAGGCTCGTCGCGGTCGATGGCGACAAGCTGGCCTTCGAAGCCGAGGGCAAGACGTTCGAATTCGACCATGCCGACGTGGAAAGCGCGCGCGTGGTGCCGGACTGGGCGGCGCTGGGCTACGTGCCGCAGCCCAAGCCGGGCGGCAGGAAATCCGCAAAAAAGACCGGCGAATAAGCACCAGCGAAGCCGGAACAAATTTGAGAGTGCGTCCATGGAGGGCCGCTTCTTGATCCTCGCGTCATGGATGGGCGCACAAATACCGAGGTTGCTGCAATGAGCAAAGAACTGTTGCTGGTCGTCGACGCGGTCGCCAATGAAAAAGGCGTGCCGCGCGAAGTGATCTTCGAGGCGATGGAAGCCGCGCTGGCTTCGGCCGCCAAGAAGCGCTACCCGGAAGAGGATCCGGACATTCGCGTTGCGATCGACCGCACGAGCGGCGATTACGAGACGTTCCGTCGCTGGGAAGTCATCGCCGACGACGGCGAGATGGAGTCCCCGTTCCACCAGCTGCGCCTGATGGACGCGCTGGACGAGAAGGAGGACTCCGAGGTCGGCGACTACATCGAGCAGCAGATCGAGAACGCCGAGTTCGGCCGCATCGCCGCGCAGGCCGCCAAGCAGGTGATCGTGCAGCGCGTGCGCGAGGCCGAGCGCCAGCAGGTGGTCGATGCGTACAAGGATCGCATCGGCGAGCTGATCACCGGCATCGTCAAGCGCGTCGAGCGTGGCAACGTGTACCTGGACCTGGGCGGCAACGCCGAGGCATTCATCCCGCGCGACAAGACCATCCCGCGCGAATCGGCGCGCGTGGGCGATCGCGTGCGCGGGTACCTCTACGAGGTCCGCTCGGAAGTTCGCGGCCCGCAGCTGTTCGTCTCGCGCGCCGCACCGGAATTCATGATCGAGCTGTTCAAGCTCGAGGTCCCGGAAGTCGGCCAGGGCCTGGTCGAGATCAAGGGCTGCGCCCGCGACCCGGGCGATCGCGCGAAGATCGCCGTTATCGCGCACGACAGCCGCACCGATCCCATCGGCGCCTGCATCGGCATGCGCGGCTCGCGCGTGCAGGCGGTCTCCAACGAGCTGAACGGCGAGCGCGTCGACATCATCCTGTGGCACGACAACCAGGCGCAGTTCGTCATCAACGCGATGGCGCCGGCCGAGGTGCAGTCCATCATCATGGACGAGGAAAAGCACTCGATGGACATCGCGGTGGCCGAGGACAAGCTGTCCCAGGCGATCGGTCGCGGCGGCCAGAACGTGCGTCTGGCGAGCAAGCTCACCGGCTGGCAGCTTAACGTGATGACCCAGGACCAGGTCACCGCCAAGAGTGAGTCCGAGCAGGCGGCCGCGCGCCAGCTGTTCATGGACAAGCTGGAAGTGGACGAGGAGATCGCCAACATCCTGGTGCAGGAAGGTTTCTCCAGCGTCGAGGAAATCGCCTACGTGCCGAGCGCCGAGCTGCTGGCGGTCGAGGGCTTCGACGAGGACATCGTCGAGGAGCTTCGCGCCCGCGCCCGCGACGCGCTGCTTACCGAAGCGCTGGCTGTCGAGGAAGGCATCGCCGAACCGTCCGAGGAACTGCTCGGCCTGCCCGGCATGGACGAAGCCACCGCCTATGCGCTGGCTGCACGTGAAATCAGTACGGTGGATGACTTGGCCGACCTCGCGGTCGACGACCTGATCGACATCGATGGCATGGACGAGGAACGCGCCGCCGGTTTGATCATGGCGGCCCGCGCACCGATGATCGAGCGACTGGAGAAGGGCGGCTAACCGCGGACGGCGGCGCCTTTGGAAGGGCGCGCCGAGGAAGACCCACGGGTCTTCCGCCATGGATGGAGGTGGACGTGCAGGCCTGGGCCGCACGGACGATAAGCGCGGGAACGGCGGAGAAAGAACACGATGTCGGATATCACGATCAAACAACTTGCCGAGCAAGTGAAAATGCCGGTTGACAAGCTGCTCGGTCAGCTTGCCGAGGCTGGCATGAACTTCTCTGCCCCCGAGCAGTTCATCAGCACGACCGAAAGGATGAAGCTGCTGGGCTTCCTGCGCCGTACCCATGGCAAGGGTGAGGCTGCGCCAGAGGCGGAAGACAGTGCTCCGCGCCAGATCACGCTGAAGCGCCGCAAGGTCAGCGAGCTGAAGGTCGCCACGCCTGGTGGCCGCGGTGCGGCCAGCAGCGCCAAGACGGTGAACGTCGAGGTGCGCGCCAAGCGCACCTACGTCAAGCGCAGCGTGATCGCAGAAGAAGCCAGTGCCGAGCCCGAGCGCGAGGAAGCCGTGCGCAAGCTGGCCGAATCGCAGCAGCAGCGCGAGCACGAGGAGCGCGAGCGCCACGAAGCCGAGCAGCGTCGCCAGCAGGAGGCGCAGCAGCGCGCGCTGGACGAGCAGCACCGGGCCGAGGAAGCAAAGCGCCAGAGCGAGCTGGTGGCTATCGAGCAGCCTGCCGAGGTGTCGGCTCCCATGGAAGCCTCCGCCCAGGAAGTCGCCTCCGAGGCGCCGGCGGCCGCCACCGCCAGGAATGTTGCCGCCCCCGTGCCGGCGCCGTCCTCCGGCACCGACCACAGTGCGTTCGGCATGATCGTGCCGCGTATCCATGAGCCGCGTAAGCGAGAAAAGAAGGTCGTCGCGGCGCCCGCGCCGGCACCCGCACCCGCGCCGGCCCCGGCCCCCGCGGATGCACGTGGCGCCGCCAAGGCGCGGTATGGCCGCGATCGCGACGAAGGTCCTGGCGGCAAGCGCTTCGCCGGTGGCGAGCTGCACCTGTCCGATGCCGATCGCGCGCGCCGTTCCAGCAAGCGCGGCAAGCCGGGCAAGGGCGGCCGCGAGATGACCCGTGGCGGCACGGCTGCGGCTTCGGGGCCACACGGCTTCTCCCGCCCGACCGCGCCGGTCGTGCGCGAAGTGGTAGTCGGCGAGGCCAACGTGGTTGCCGACCTCGCCCAGAAGATGGCGGTCAAGGGTTCGGAGGTGGTCAAGGCGCTCTTCAAGATGGGCGTGATGGCCACCATCAACCAGACGATCGACCGCGATACCGCGACGCTGGTGGTCGAGGAGCTCGGCCATACGCCGGTCGAAGCAAGCGAGAACAACGCCGAGGCCGCGCTGGCTGCGCACACGCAGAATGCCGAGCTGGAAGGCGAGAAGTCCGCTCGTCCGCCGGTGGTCACCATCATGGGCCACGTCGACCACGGCAAGACCTCGCTGCTGGACTACATCCGTCGCACCAAGGTGGCGGCGGGCGAGGCCGGCGGCATCACCCAGCACATCGGCGCGTACCACGTGGAGACGCCCAAGGGCGTCATCACGTTCCTGGACACTCCGGGCCACGCCGCGTTCACCTCGATGCGCGCCCGCGGCGCGCAGTCGACGGACATCGTGGTGCTGGTGGTGGCGGCCGACGACGGTGTCATGCCGCAGACGGCCGAGGCCGTGCAGCATGCACGCGCCGCCAAGGTGCCGCTGATCGTGGCGCTCAACAAGATGGACAAGTCCGACGCCAATCCGGACCACGTCAAGCAGGGCCTTGGCAACCTCGAGGTCATCCCGGAAGAGTGGGGCGGCGATACGCCGTTCATCCCGGTGTCTGCAAAGACCGGCATGGGCATCGACGACCTGCTGGACGCCCTTTCCGTGCAGGCCGAGGTGATGGAACTGACCGCGGTGTTCGACGGCCCCGCCTCCGGCGTGGTGATCGAATCCAGCCTGGACAAGGGCCGTGGCCCGGTCGCCACCGTACTGGTGCAGCAAGGCACGTTGAAGCGCGGCGATTTCGTCGTCTGCGGCGTCGAGTATGGCCGCATGCGCGCGCTGGTCGATGAAAACGGCAAGACCGTGCAGGAAGCCGGTCCGTCGATTCCCGTACAGGTGCTTGGCTTGTCCGGCGTGCCGGAGGCCGGTGACGACTTCGTGGTGGTCGCCGACGAACGTCTGGCCCGCGAAGTGGCCGCCGAGCGCCAGCAGAAGCGCCGCGAGACGCGCATGGTCAGCAAGGCCAACCGCCTCGAGGACATCATGGCGCTGATGGGTCAGGGCGCCGAGCAGCAGACGCTCAACATCCTGGTCAAGGCAGACGTGCAGGGTTCGGTGCAGGCGCTGCGCGATTCGCTCAGCCAGATCGGCAACGAGAACGTGAAGGTCAACGTGATCGCCGCCGGCGTCGGTGGCATCACCGAGTCCGATGCGACCCTGGCGGCCGCCTCCAAGGCACTGGTCATCGGCTTCAACGTCCGTGCCGATGCTTCGGCGCGCAAGGTGATCGATACCGCCGGCCTGGATGTCCGCTACTTCTCGATCATCTACGACGTCATCGACCAGGTGAAGCAGGCCGCTTCGGGTCTTCTGGGCATGGAAGTGCGCGAGGAGATCATCGGCGTGGCGCAGGTCCGCGAGGTCTTCCGCAGCTCCAAGTTCGGCGCGGTGGCCGGCTGCATGATCACCGAGGGCACGGTCAAGCGGAACAAGCCGATCCGCGTGCTGCGCGACAACACGGTGATCTTCCAGGGCGAGCTGGAATCGCTGCGCCGCTTCAAGGAACTCGTCGACGAGGTGCGCAACGGCATGGAATGCGGTATCGCCGTGAAGCAGTACAACGACGTGAAGGTGGGCGACCAGATCGAGTGCTTCGAGCGCATCGAGGTTGCCCGGACGCTGTAACGCTGTGCTCCGCTCTCTCCTTCCGCTCGACGAGCTCAGGGCGAGAGCTGGGGTGAGGGCCCGCTCTGGTGCCAGCGCCTGCTGGCCTGACGCGGGCTCGCCCCTCACCCATCCTCTCCCGGATGGGTGAGGGACAACGAGGCTGCCGCTACGCGGCAGTCCGCTATTGATTGGAGCCTTCATGCCCTCACGCGACTTCAAACGCACCGACCGCGTAGGCGCCGAGCTCCGTCGCGAACTCGGTTTGCTCGTCCACGCCGCCGTGCGTGACCACGCGCTGCCGTCGGTGAGCGTTTCCGACGTGGAAGTCACCCGCGACCTCGACTTCGCCACGGTGTGGGTCACCGCACTTCAGGCCGAGCGCGCGAAGGAGGCCGTCAAGGCGCTCAACGAACTGGCGATCGAATTCCGTCGCACGCTCTCGCGCAGCATGCGCCTGCGGCGCGTGCCGGAACTGCGTTTCAAGTACGACGATTCGGTCGACAAGAGCGAGCGAATCGAGCGCCTGCTGCGCGACTCGGGCGACATCCAGCCGAATCCCGATGGCGAAGGCAAGTCGTAGGTCCCACGCTTCCCGCCAGGACCCGGCGCGCCGGCTGCGCGACCTGCACGGGATCCTGCTGCTCGACAAGCCGCTGGGCATGAGTTCGAACCAGGCCCTGCAGGCAGCGCGCCGCCTGGTGCGCGCGGCCAAGGGCGGCCATACCGGCGCGCTCGATCCGCTGGCGACCGGCCTGCTGCCGCTGTGCTTTGGCGAGGGCACCAAGATCGCCGGGATGCTGCTGGGGGCGCGCAAGGCGTATCTGGCCGAATGCCGGTTCGGCGTGACGACCACCACGGCCGACCTCGAAGGCGATGTCCTGGAGCAGCGGCACGTGCCAGCGTTCGAGGCGGCCGTCATCGAACAGGCGCTCGCCACCCTGCGCGGGCGCATCATGCAGGTTCCGCCGGTGTATTCGGCCCTCAAGCAGGGCGGCGAGCCGTTGTACGTGAAAGCCCGTCGCGGCGAGATCGTCGACGTGCCGCCGCGCGAAGTGGAAATCCACCGGCTGGAATGTATCGCCCACGAAGGCGACTGCCTGAGCCTGCTGGTGGAGTGTGGCTCGGGCACCTACATCCGCAGCCTGGCGGTGGATCTGGGCGAACGCCTGGGCTGCGGCGCCCATCTGACCGCGTTGCGCAGGCTATGGGTCGAACCGTTCCGCGAACCGGCCATGGTCACGCTGGCCGATCTCGAGGCGGCGGCCGGGCAGGGCGAGGCCGCGTTGGACGCGCTGTTGTTGCCGCTGTCGGCCGGGTTGGCCGATCTGCCGGCGCTGGCGCTGGACGAAGGCCAGGCTTTCGCGGTCGCCCAGGGCCAGCAGATCCCCTGGCCGGGCGCCCCGGACCAGGGACGCAGCGCCGCCTTTGCACCGGACGGACGCCTGCTGGCAATGGTCGAGCCGGATCAATCGGGCCGGGTGCGTATCGTCCGTGGTTTCAACCTGCCCGGTGGCGCGCTCGCGTCGGATAAACCTCCCCCGGCGGCGATAGGTCCGTAAACGGCACCATTTCGCGCTCTTGTTGCCAACCGCTCCGCCTCGCTACAATAGCGAGCTTGTTCCAGAGCTTTACATTCAACCAGCGGAGCTTGTGCAACTTCACCGCCCGGTGAGGTTGCACAAGTTCCGCATCCGCATTTTGAAGGAAGAGATACCCATGTCCCTTACCGCAGAACAGACCAGCAAGATCATTGCTGACTACGGCCGCGTGCCGAACGACACCGGTTCGCCGGAGGTGCAGGTGGCCCTGCTGTCCGCCCGCATCGACCACCTCACCGGTCATTTCAAGGAACACAAGCAGGACCACCATTCGCGTCGTGGCCTGCTGCAGCTGGTGAATCGCCGCAAGAGCCTGCTTGCCTACCTCAAGGATCGTGACCTTGGCCGCTACCAGGCCCTGATCGAACGCCTCGGCCTCCGCCGTTAATCGGACAAGGACACAACACAGTGGCGAAAGTAACCAAGTCATTCCAGTACGGTAATCACGAAGTCACACTGGAGACGGGCGAAATCGCCCGCCAGGCGTCCGGTGCGGTCATGGTCAGCATGGGCGGCACCGTCGTGCTGGTCACCGCTGTCGCCGCGGCCAAGCCGCGCGAGGGGCAGGATTTCTTCCCGCTCACCGTCGACTACGTCGAGAAGTTCTACTCGGCCGGCCGCATCCCGGGCGGCTTCTTCAAGCGCGAAGGCCGTCCGACCGAGAAGGAAACGCTGACCTCGCGCCTGATCGACCGCCCGGTCCGCCCGCTGTTCCCGGACGACTACAAGAACGAAGTGCAGGTCATCGCCCAGGTTGTCTCGCTCAACCCCGAGGTTGACGGCGACATCGTCGCGATGCTGGGCGCCTCCGCTGCGCTGTCGCTGGCCGGCATCCCCTTTAAGGGCCCCATCGGCGCCGCCCGCGTCGGCTATGTCAACGGCCAGTACGTGCTCAACCCGACGCACACCGAGCTGAAGACGTCCGACCTGGACCTCGTCGTCGCAGGTACCGCCGGTGCCGTGCTGATGGTCGAGTCCGAGGCCAAGCTGCTGTCCGAGGAGGTCATGCTCGGCGCGGTGATGTTCGGCCACAAGCACATGCAGGCTGCGATCAACGCGATCGCCGAGCTCGCCACCGAAGCGGCCAAGCCCGCGTCAACCTGGCAAGCGCCGGCACGCAACGAGTCGCTGGTCGCAGCGCTCAAGGGCGGCGTCGGCAACAAGCTCGAAGAAGCCTTCCAGGTGCGCGACAAGCTGCAGCGCCGCGACGCGATCGCCGCGATCAAGGCCGACGTGCTCGAATCCCTGAAGGGCCAGGCCGAGGCGAACGCCTGGTCGAGCGCCGAGCTGTCGAAGGAATTCGGCGAGCTCGAGTACCGCACCATGCGTGACAGCGTGCTCAAGACCAAGGTGCGCATCGACGGCCGCCAGCTCGACGACATCCGCCCGATCAGCGTGCGCGTCGGCGTGCTGCCGCGTACCCACGGCTCGGCGCTGTTCACCCGCGGCGAGACCCAGGCACTGGTCGTGGCCACGCTGGGCACCACTCGCGACGCGCAGATCATCGACGCGCCGGAAGGCGAGTCGAAGGATCCGTTCCTGTTCCATTACAACTTCCCGCCGTTCTCGGTGGGCGAGGCCGGCCGTTTCGGCGCCCCGAAGCGTCGTGAGATCGGCCACGGTCGCCTTGCCAAGCGCGGCGTGCAGGCGGTCAAGCCCTCGATCGAGGAATTCCCGTACGTGCTGCGCGTGGTCTCGGAGATCACCGAGTCCAACGGCTCGTCCTCGATGGCCTCGGTGTGCGGTTCCTCGCTGGCCATGATGGACGCCGGTGTGCCGCTCAAGGCGCCGGTGGCCGGCATCGCCATGGGCCTGGTCAAGGAAGGCGGCGACTTCGTCGTGCTGTCGGACATCCTGGGCGACGAGGACCACCTCGGCGACATGGACTTCAAGGTGGCCGGTAGCGCCGATGGCATCTCCGCGCTGCAGATGGACATCAAGATCGACGGCATCACCGAAGAGATCATGAAGGTGGCGCTGGAGCAGGCCAAGCGTGGCCGCCTGCACATCCTGGGCGAGATGGCCAAGGTCATCAGCACGCCGCGTTCGGAGATGAGCGAGTACGCCCCGCGCCTGCTCACCATCAAGATCCATCCGGACAAGATCCGCGAGGTCATCGGCAAGGGCGGCGCAACCATCCGCTCGATTACCGAAGAGACCGGCACCACGATCGATATCAGCGACGACGGCACCGTGATCATCGCCTCGGTCAACCGCCTGGCGGCCGACGAGGCCAAGAAGCGCATCGAACAGATCGTCTCCGACGTCGAGCCGGGCCGCATCTACGAGGGCAAGGTCGCCAAGCTGATGGACTTCGGCGCGTTCGTGACCATCATGCCGGGCAAGGACGGCCTGGTGCACGTCTCGCAGATCTCTTCCGAGCGCGTGGAGAAGGTCTCCGACAAGCTCAAGGAAGGCGACATCGTGAAGGTCAAGGTGCTCGAAGTGGACAAGCAGGGCCGCATCCGCCTGTCCATGAAGGCCGTGGCCGAGGATGAAGCCGCCAACGGCTGAGTTTCCGAGGTGCGATAGCGCATCCGATCCAGCAGAAAGAAAAAGCGGGCCCATCGGCCCGCTTTTTTTTTTGTGCTCGCCGCAAGCACACCCCTGCTCTTGCAGGATCCCCCATCGAGGCGATGTTCTTTCAACCGGATGGCAACAGAACGTCGCCCACGAGTGTGCCTGGCAAGGCACCCCGGCGGCCGCTTCGCAAAGTCACTGCCATACCGTTTTGGTACGATCCCTGCGATTCCCCGCAAGGCGCACCCGTGACCGCGCACAACCCTGCCAGCGATTTTGAAACCCTGAGCCGCCAGGTATGGGAGGCCTGGGGCCGCCAGTGGCCCAGTCCTGCCACCGCGCCCGCCAGCATGCCCGGCACGGACGGCCTCAAGGGTTACCTCGACTGGATGCAGCAGGCTGCCGCGGCCATGACCGGGCAGGGCGCCCATGTCCCCCCGCCGGTACCGCCGTTCGCTGGCTGGACCATGCCTGGCATGTGGACCATGCCTGGCATGGACGCCGCTCCCAGCGGCCTCGATGCGCTGCGCGGGCTGCTCGACACTCCTGCTTTCGGCCACACTCGCGAGCAGCAGGCCCAGCAGCAGGCGCTCCTGGGCGCGTTGCTCGACCACCAGCAGGCGAACGCGCGTTACCAGGAATTGCTTGCCCGCGCCCAAGCCCAGGGCGCCGAACGAATGCAGCGCAAGCTGGCCGAACCCGGCTTCCAGATCGATTCGCTCAAGTCCATGTACGACCTGTGGGTCGATGCCGTGGAGGAGTCTTATGCGGAGATCGCTTTGTCGGACGAGTTCCGCGAAGCCTACGCTGCGCAGGGCAACACGCAGATGCGTGTGCGCCAGTTACAACGGCAGCAGGTCGAGCAATGGTGCCGCGACGTCGGCCTGCCGACGCGCAGCGAGGTCGATACACTGGGCGAGCGCCTGCAGGCGCTTCGCCGTGAGCTGAAACGCATGCAGGCGGCCGGTCGCGATGCTGCCGCTGGGCCGGCAGTAAAGACGCCCAAACGCAAGACGGCTACCACTCGGGCCAAGGCCAAGCCCGCTCCCGCCGCCGGTCGCGCGCCACGTAAGCCCCGCTGAGACATTCCATGCATACGCTGGATCCCGCCCGCATCCTCGACGAAATCACCGCGTTCCAGCGCAAGCTCGCCGCCGGTGCTGCCAGCCTGCGCGGCCTGACGGAACCGGCCTATGCCGACACCCCTCGTGAGGTGGTCTACCGCGAGGACAAGCTCACCCTCTGGCGCATGCGCGGCGGGCGCGGGCCGACGTCGAAGACGCCATTGCTGATCGTCTACGCGTTGGTCAACACGGTATGGATGACCGACCTGCAGAGCGACCGCTCGCTGGTGCGCAACCTGCTCGAGCAGGGTGAGGACGTCTACCTCATCGACTGGGGTTACCCGGACGGCGCCGACCGATGGTTGACCCTGGAAGACTACATAGACGGCTATCTCGATCGCTGCGTCGATGCCGTTCGCGCGCAGGCCGGCGTGGATGCCATCGACCTGCTTGGGATCTGCCAGGGTGGTGCGTTCTCGCTGTGCTACACGGCGCTGTATCCAGCCAAGGTGCGCAACCTGGTCACCATGGTCACGCCGGTGGACTACCACACGCCCGACAACATGCTCTCGCACTGGGCGCGCGACATCGACGTCGACCTGTTCGTGGACACGCTGGGCAATATCCCGGCGGCACTGATGAACTGGGTCTACCTGACGCTCAAGCCGGTGCGCCTGCTGCAGCAGAAGTACGTGAACCTGGTCGACATCCTGGACAACCCGAAGGAACTGGAGAATTTCCTGCGCATGGAGCGTTGGATCTTCGATTCGCCCGACCAGGCCGGCGAGGCGTTCCGCGAATTCGTCAAGGATTTCTTCCAGGCCAACAAGCTCGTCAAGGGTGGCCTCGCGATTGGCGGCAAGCCGGTGGACCTGGCGCGCATCACCCAGCCCATCCTCAACATCTACGCCGAACAGGATCACCTGGTCCCACCCGATGCCTCACGCGCGCTCGGACTCCACGTGGGCAGCGACGACTACACGGAACTCGCGTTCAAGGGCGGCCACATCGGCATCTACGTGTCGGGTCGTGCGCAGCGCGAGGTGCCACCGGCCATCCATCGCTGGCTGCGCGAGCACGGATAGTCGTAGGACGGGCCTCAGCCCGTTCCGCGCAAGGGTGGTGGGCCAAACCCATCCTGCGCGCGGTGCTCGAGCCGCGTGCTAGGCTTTTCGATTACGCCGGAACCGCCTGCCCATGAACACCTCCATCGAATCCCTCCGCGAGCACGACACCATTCGCGCCGTGCAGTGGCGTGGCGATTGCCTGTGCCTGCTCGACCAGCGCCTGTTGCCAGCCGAGGAGCGCTGGATCGAGTGTCGCGATGCCCACCAGGTCACCCAGGCCATTCGCGACCTGGCCGTGCGCGGCGCGCCGGCGATCGGCATCGCTGCCGCGTGGGGCGTGGTGCTGGCGGCACAACAAGGTGCGCCGCTCGATGATGTGCTGGCCACACTGCGGGCCGCCCGACCGACCGCAGTGAACCTGATGTGGGCGCTGGATCGCATGAAGACCCGCATCGCCGCCGGCGCGGATGCCACCGCGCTCGAGCGCGAAGCGCAGGCGATCCAGGACGAGGATCTGGCCGCCAACCGCCACATGGGCGAGCTGGGTGCGGCGCTGATCGCGCCCGGCTCGGGCGTGCTGACTCATTGCAACACCGGCTCGCTCGCCACCGCCGGTTACGGCACCGCGCTGGGCGTGATCCGCGCGGGTGTCGCAAGTGGGCGCATCGACGAGGTGTTCGCCGGGGAGACACGCCCGTGGCAGCAGGGCGCACGCCTGACCATGTACGAACTGGTGCGCGACAGGATTCCCGCGCACCTGATCGCCGACTCGGCCGCGGCGCATCTGATGCGCTCGGGCAAGGTGCAATGGGTGATCGTCGGCGCCGACCGCATCGCCGCCAACGGCGACACCGCCAACAAGATCGGCACCTATCAACTGGCCATCGCCGCGCGCCACCACGGTGTCCGTTTCATGGTGGTCGCACCGTCCTCGACGGTCGACATGGCCACGTCCGACGGCGAGGCGATCGAGATCGAACTGCGCCACGCCGACGAGTTGCTCGCCACCGGCGGACGCCGCACCGTAGTCGAGGGAGCGCAGGCCTGGAACCCGGTGTTCGACGTCACACCCGCGGAGTTGATCGATGCAATCGTTACCGAGCGTGGGGTGATCGAGCGGCCCAACGCGGTAGCCATGCAGGCGATGTTCGGCCGGTGAGGTTGCGTCGCGAAGCCGGGCTGTTTGCGATCGGCGGCGTGCTCGGCCTGCTGGTGGACGCCGGCACAGTGCAGGCGCTGGTCGGCTGGGGCCAGTGGGATCCGTACCTGGCCCGCGTGCTGTCCTTCCTGCTGGCGGCCACGGTGACGTGGGCCTGGAACCGGCGGCACACCTTCGCCCATCGCGCGAGTGGTCACTCGCCACTGTCCGAATGGCTGCACTGGATGGGACTGATGGGGCTGGGCGCGTGCGTGAACTACGCCGTTTACGTGGCCCTGCTGCTGTCCTTCGAAACGCTCGGGCGATGGCCGGCGCTGGCCGCGGCGGCCGGGTCGGCGGTGGCTGCGCTGGTCAATTTTTATACGGCGCGGGGCGTGCTTTTCCGGCGGTCAAAACAGGCTGGCTAACCAGCTGATTTCAAAGGTAAAAATAAGGGCCTTCCAAACGCATTCGTGATACAATTTCACGATTGCTTGAGGGCCGCGCAACCGCGCGCATGCAGCGTCCGTTGCGCGGCCTTTTTTGGTTCCACGGAAGCCACTGGGAAGCCGATTGATGGCAGAACTCGCCAAAGAAGTCATCCGCGTCAACATCGAAGACGAGATGCGCCAGAGCTACCTCGATTACGCCATGAGCGTGATCGTGGGACGCGCCCTTCCGGATGTACGCGACGGCCTCAAGCCCGTGCATCGCCGCGTGCTTTTTGCGATGAACGAGCTGGGCAACGTCTGGAACAAGCCCTACAAGAAATCCGCCCGCGTGGTCGGTGACGTGATTGGTAAGTACCACCCGCACGGCGACGCGTCGGTGTACGACGCCATCGTGCGCATGGCCCAGCCGTTCTCGCTGCGCTACATGCTGGTCGATGGCCAAGGCAATTTCGGTTCTGTCGACGGCGACAACGCGGCGGCCATGCGATACACCGAGGTGCGCATGTCGCGCCTCACGCACGAACTGCTGGCCGACATCGACAAGGACACGGTCGACTTCGGGCCGAACTACGACGAGAGCGAAAGCGAGCCGCTGGTGTTGCCCACCCGCGTACCGAACCTGCTGATCAACGGTTCGGCAGGCATCGCGGTCGGCATGGCCACCAACGTGCCGCCGCACAACCTCAACGAGGTGATCGCCGGCACCATCGCGCTGATCGACGAGCCTTCGCTGTCGGTCGACGAGCTGATGCAGTACATCCCGGGCCCGGACTTCCCGACCGCCGGCATCATCAATGGCGCCGCCGGCATCGTCGAGGCCTACCGCACCGGCCGCGGCCGTATCCTGGTGCGCGCGCGCACCGAGATCGAGACCGAAGCCAACGGCCGCGAGACGATCCTCGTCCACGAGTTGCCCTACCAGGTGAACAAGGCGCGGCTGATCGAAAAGATCGCCGAGCTGGTCAAGGAAAAGAAGATCGAGGGGATCAGCGAGCTGCGCGACGAGTCCGACAAGGACGGCATGCGCATCGTGATCGAGGTGCGCCGCGACGCCATGGGCGACGTCGTGCTCAACAACCTGTTCCTGCAAACGCAGTTGCAGGTGACCTTCGGCATCAACATGGTGGCGCTGCTCGATGGCCAGCCGCGCCTGCTCAACCTTAAGGAAATTCTCGAGGCGTTCATCCGCCACCGTCGCGAGGTGGTGACCCGTCGCACCATCTTCGAGCTGCGCAAGGCCCGCGCCCGCGCGCATATCCTCGAAGGCCTGACCGTCGCGCTGGCCAATATCGAGGAGATGATCGAGCTGATCCGCAGCTCTGCCTCGCCCGCCGAGGCACGCGAGCGCATGCTGGAGCGCAAGTGGCAGCCAGGCATGGTCAGCACGCTGCTGGCCGCCGCCGGCGCCGAAGCGTCGCGGCCGGAAGAGATGGATCCGCGCGATGGCCTCAAGGGCGATGGCTACCAGTTGTCCGAGGTGCAGGCGCAGGAAATCCTGGCCATGCGCCTGCATCGCCTGACCGGGTTGGAGCAGGAGAAGCTTTCCGACGAATACCGGCAGATCCTGGAAACCATCCGCGGCCTGATCGAGATTCTGGAGAATCCCGAGGTCCTGCTGAAGGTGATCCGCGAGGAACTGGAAGTCATCAAGGCCGAGTACGGCGACGCGCGCCGCACCGAGATCCAGCACTCGCAGGAGGATCTCAACGTCCTCGACCTGATCGCGCCGGAGGACATGGTCGTCACGCTGTCGCACACCGGTTACGTCAAGCGCCAGCCGGCCAGCACGTACCGTGCGCAGAAGCGCGGTGGCAAGGGCCGCTCGGCCTCGGCGCTCAAGGATGAAGACGTCGTCGAGCAGCTGTGGGTGGTCAACACCCATGACACGCTGCTCACCTTCACCAGCACCGGTCGCGTCTACTGGCTCAAGGTCTACCAGATGCCGGAGGCGGGCCCGGGCGCGCGCGGCAAACCGATCGTCAACCTGCTGCCGCTGACCGAAGGCGAAAAGGTGCAGGCGGTGCTGCCGATCCGCGAATACAGCCCGGACTGCTACGTATTCTTCGCCACCCGCAGCGGCACGGTGAAGAAGACCCCGCTCACCGAGTTCGCCTTCCAGCTGCAGCGCGGCAAGATCGCGATCAACCTGGACGAAGGCGATGCGCTGGTCGACGTCGCGATCACCAACGGCAACAGCGACATTCTGCTGTTCGCCTCCAACGGCAAGGTGAATCGCTTCGACGAGAACACCGTGCGTTCGATGGGTCGCACCGCTACCGGTGTGCGTGGCATGCGCCTGGCCGAGGGCGCCGACGTGGTGTCGCTGATCGTGGCAGCCGAAGGCGACATCCTCACGGCCACCGAGCGTGGCTACGGCAAGCGCACGCCGCTGGAGGAGTTCACCAAGAAGGGCCGCGGCACTCAGGGCGTGATCGGCATCCAGTGCTCCGAGCGCAACGGCGCGCTGGTGGCCGCGGTGCAGGTCACCGAGGGCCACGAGCTCATGCTGATCTCCAACCAGGGCACGCTGGTGCGCACCCGTGTCGGGGAAGTTTCGCAGCTGGGGCGCAATACCCAGGGCGTCACCCTGATCCGCCTGCCCGCGGATGAGAACCTGGTCAGCGTGGTGCGGCTGGATGCCGAGGAAGCCAACGGCGAGGACACCGAGACTGCCGAGGGTGCCCCGCCGGAAGGGCCGGCGCCCGCACAGGAGGGGCCGGAGGCCTGATGGAATGAAGAAAGCCCCGGTTCGCCGGGGCTTTCTTTTTTGGTGCGCTTGCAGGAGTCGCAGGCTAGCGTCGGTCGATCGAGTACTTCCCCGGGCCGGTGACGCACAACAACAGCAGGCCGCCGACGATCGAGATGTTCTTGTAGAAGTTGATCATGTTGGCCATGCGATCGGCGCCTTCCATCGTCCAGTAGTGGTGCCCGATCAACGCGGTGCCAAGCGTGTACAGGGCCAGCAGCAGGGCGAGCGGCCGCGTGCAGAAGCCGAGCACGATCGCCAGGCCCACGAAGAACTCCATGAGGACGACCACGGCGGCCGCCAGCGTCGGCACGGGCAAGCTTAGGCTCGCCATGTAGCCGACCGTTCCCGAAAAGTCGGTCAGCTTGCTCCAGCCGAACAGCACGAACAGGACCACCAGAAGGATCCGGGCGAGCAGGATCACTTCGTTACTGACCTTGTCGAACAATACGTACCGCATGGCAGCGCTCCTTTGGCGATCGGACGGATATGGCCAGGACTTGCTGGTGTTGCGTACCGCGGGCGGATCGTAACTCCTCCACCCACCGCGCGTCGCGATCGCGCGGCGGTCGCCGATCCGAACGCGTCAACCGGCCGTTTTCGCCTCGGACGCCGTGATCGCCTGCAGCATCGCTTCGGCGGTCGACACTCGGAATTCGCCCGGCGCTTCCACGTGCAGCTGCCGCACCACGCCGTCTTCGGCATACAACGCGAAGCGGCGGGCGCGCAGGCCCATGCCGTAGGCGGTGCCGTCGAACTCAAGTCCCAGCGCGCGCGTGAAGCTTCCGTTGCCGTCAGCCACCAGTTTCAGGCCCGGCGGCACCTGTTGCACGGCCGCCCAGGCCTGCATCACATAGGCGTCATTCACGGCCATGCCGACCACGTCGATACCACGTTCCTGGAACGCCCGGTAGTGCTGCACGTAGCCGGGCAGGTGGTGGTCCGAGCAGGTGGGCGTGAAGGCGCCGGGTACGGCGAACAGCACCACCCGGCCTTGCTTGAACAAGCTTGCGGTGGGCAGGCGCCGCACCGGAGCGCCGTCCTCGATCACGGCCACTTCGAGGTCCGGCAGGGCCTGGCCGATCTGGATAGTCATGGGGTTTGTCCGTGGGGTGGGGCCGGCATCGTAAACCCGGCCAGCGACGCCTGTCGCCTTGAATCGGCGGCGCGCGCACCTACTTTTGGGGCAAGCGGCGGCTGCCGTGACCCCTTTTCTGGAGGACCAAGCCCATGAGTTCGAACCGCAATCCGATGTGGAACGCCGCCAATGCGTTTCCCGAGGAGATCCGCCACGCCTTCGACCGCTTCTTCCAGCAGGACGAGGCCGACCCGTCCAACGTGGTGACCAGCCAGTGGGCGCCGCGCGTGGACATCAAGGAAGAAGACAGGCGCTTCGTGATTTTCGTCGACGTCCCCGGTGTCGATCCGGCGAACATCGAGGTCAGCATGGAAAAGGGGATCCTGACCATCAAGGGCGAGCGCACCGTGCAGAACCAGGAGCAGACCGGTCGCTTCACCCGGATCGAGCGGGCACACGGCACCTTCCATCGCCGCTTCGCGCTGCCGGACAGCGCCGATCCGGAGGGCATCACCGCGGTCGGCCGGCACGGCGTGCTCGAAATCCTGATACCCAAGCGTGCGGAGACCACGCCGCGGCGGATTTCCATTTCCACCGAACACGGTGGCGGCTCGAGTGGCGGCTCCAGCAGCGGCAACCACTGAGCGGCTACCGTAGCGTGATCCGGGCGGCCCCTCGCGGAGTGCATCCGCGGTGGGCCGCCTGCCTGCGCAGTTTTGCCGAGGAAGGCCAGTGGAATTCAAAGACTATTACGACATTCTCGGGGTAAAGCCCGACGCCACCGAGGCCGAGATCAAGTCGGCCTACCGCAAGCTGGCGCGGCAGTACCACCCGGACAAGAACAAGGAACCGGGCGCGGAGGAGAGGTTCAAGGCGATCAACGAGGCCAACGAGGCATTGCGCGACCCGGAAAAACGTCGCACATACGACCAACTGCGCGCCGGTGGCTACCGTGGGGGCGAGCAGTTCCGTCCGCCGCCGGGTTGGGGGCAGGGCGGCGGCTTCGAGTTTGGCGGAGCCGGCGACGGCGATTTCAGCGATTTCTTCGAGAGCCTGTTCGGCCGTGCCGGAGGCGGGGCGCGTGGTCAGTCGAGGCCGCGCCGCGGCCGTGACGTGCAGGCGCAGGTGCAGATCGACCTGCAGACCGCCTTTGACGGCGGACGCACACGTCTGGCGCTGCAGGATGGCGGCAGCGAGCGCGTGCTGGAGGTGAAGATTCCGGCCGGCATCCTGCCCGGTCAGGTGATACGCCTGACTGGCCAAGGCCAGCCGGGCGCCGCCGGCGGCCCGAACGGCGACCTGATGCTGGAAGTGATGCTCCGCGAAGACCCGCGGTTCAAGCTGGACGGCCGGAACGTATCGCACGTGTTGCCGTTGGCGCCATGGGAGGCGGCGTTGGGAGCCACGGTGCCGGTACCGACGCTGGCGGGAACCGTGGACCTGCGGATTCCGGCAGGCTCGCAATCGGGGCGCAAGTTGCGCCTGAAAGGCCGTGGCCTACCGGGCAACCCGGCGGGAGACCAGTTTGTGGAGCTGTCGATCCGTACGCCCGCCGCCGAAAGCGACGCCCAGCGCGAGGCCTACGAGGCCCTGCACAAGCAGTTCCAGGGCTACGACCCGCGCGCCTGACGCTTTGGCGCCCCCTCTCCTCTCGGGGAAGAGGGCTGGGTGAGAGGCCGGTCTCGCGGGAAGCTGACGATCGAAAGATTGAACGTGAAATCCGCTCGCGCCCCGGTGAACGATGGTCGCGAGTGGCCCTGCTCGACCCTCCCTTCCGGGAGGGCTAAAGGCCCTGACAGGAAACATCGGACGGATTCCGACTCGCGGCGATCTTCTTCCTTTCCCTCCGTGAGTGGACTAGGGAAAAGGTCGATCTTGCGGGATAGCTGCTTTCGGCCTTGGGGAAGCCGGTCGCGCGTGGGAGAGCGGTACTTGCAACCCTTCGCGAGAGGCGAAGGGCCAAAGGAAGTGTCAGACGGGCAGCAACGGCTTGATGGTGGCGACCAACTCGTCTTCCTTGATCGGCTTGGTCACGTAGGCCTTGGCGCCCTGGCGCATGCCCCACACGCGGTCGGTTTCCTGGTCCTTGGTGGTCACGAGCACGACCGGGATGTGCGCGGTGTCCGGATCCTTGCTGATGATGCGAGTGGCCTGGAAACCGTTGAGGTTGGGCATGACCACGTCCATCAGGATGAGGTCGGGACGTTCCCGCTTGGCCGCTTCGACGCCCGCAGCGCCGTCTTCGGCGGTCAGCGACTCATGGCCGAGCTTCTCGACGATGCGCTTGAGGCCCAGCAGCTGCGACGGGGAGTCGTCGACGATCAGGATTCGTGCCATGAGGTGGGGGTTCCTAGTAGTTGTCGTGGATTCTATGCCGCGAGCGGGGTGCTTCCAAGCGCGGGCTTCATCCGCCGCCGACGCGCACGACGGTGCGGCCGAAGGACTGGCCGGCCAGCATGCGCTCGAACACGGCCGGCAACTGCTCCAGCGTGACTTCGTCGGTGGCGATGCGGTCGAGGTGACGGGGCTTCCAGTCGTCGGCCAGGCGTTGCCAGATGGATTCGCGCAGGTCGCGGGCGGTACCGGCCGATGCGATGCCGAGCAGACTCACGCCGCGGATGATGAAGGGCATGACGGTGCTGTCGAAGGCGATGCCGCCGGCGTTGCCGCAGATCGCCACGTTGCCGTAGGGTGCGATGAGCGGCAGCAGGCCGGCCAGCATCGGACCGCCGACATTGTCCAGCGCGCCGCCGAAACGGGCCGAATCCATCGGCTTGCCGCTGAAGGCGAGCTGGTGGCGGTCGATGCACTGGCTGGCGCCGAGGCTTCTAAGGAAGTCGAAATGGTCGGCCTTGCCGCTGATCGCGTGAACTTCGTACCCGGCGCGGCTGAAGATGTCGATCGCAAGTTGACCTACGCCACCGCTGGCGCCAGTGACGGCAATCGGGCCGATAGCCGGCGTCTGCCGATTGTCCTGCATGCGCAACAGGGCCAGCGCCGCGGTGAATCCGGCGGTGCCCAGGATCATGCTCTCGCGCAGGGTCAGGCCGGGGGGCAGCGGGATGGTCCAGCTTGCATCCAGCCGGGCATACTCGGCATAACCGCCGTCGCGCGTCTCGGACAGGCCGCTGCCGGTGCACAACACGGCGTCGCCTTCCCTGAACGCCGGATCGGTCGAGGCGACCACATGGCCGGCCACGTCGATGCCGCCGTTGAGCGGGTACTGACGCAGGATCTTGCCCTTGCCGGTGCCGGCCAGCGCGTCCTTGTAGTTGACCGAGGACCAGGCGGCCTGTACCAGCACCTGGCCCGGCGTGAGTGCATCCGTGCCCATGGTTTCGATGCTGCTGCGGTAGCCGGCCGGGTCGTTTTGGATGCGCATGGCGCGGAACGCGTTGGTCGGGCTCATCCTGCCTCCTGCACTCAGGCGTCGATGCTGCGGTCGTCCACCCATTTGGGCAGGTAGCGACCCTCGTAGCTTGCCATCCAGTCGAACAGCGCGCCCATGTCCTGACCGAACCAGACGTCCTCGCGCTGCTCCGGCCGCACGAAGCGCTCGGCGACCATGTGGTCCATCATCGCGCTCAGTTGCGTGTAGTAGCCGCGTACGTCGAGGAAGCCACAGGGGTAGCGGTGCAGGCCCAACTGGGCCCAGGTGAGCATTTCGAACATCTCGTCCATGGTGCCGAAACCGCCGGGCAGGGCGACGAAGGCGTCGGAGAGCTCATACATGCGCGTCTTGCGCTGGTGCATGGTCTCGACCACCACCAGTTCGGTCAGCTCCGGATGGGCGACCTCCAGGTCGACCAGTTGGCGCGGGATAACGCCGATCGCCTTGCCACCGGCGGCAAGCACCGCGTCGGCCACGGTGCCCATCAGCCCGACCTTGCCGCCGCCGTAGACCAGGGCGATACCGCGCCGGGCCATCTCGGTGCCGAAGGCGCGGGCCTGCTCGACGTAATCGGGATGGTTGCCGCTGCTGGAACCGCAGTAGACGCAGATGGCGGTGGGTTGGGGCATGGGTATCCGGTTGGCAGGTGCTGTGCTGTTTCTTTGTTCGTCATTCCCGCGAAAGCGGGAATCCATCTTGCTCTGGTATCGAAGCCAAATGGATTCTCGCTTTCGCGGAATGACGCCTTCGAGGTACGGAGGGCATCCATTCAACGGAACGGCCCGCCCATGTCGCCACGAGCGGGCCGTTCGGCCGTCCGGCGGGCAGTCAGTTGCCCTTGTGGATGGCGCGCTTGTCGACCGACAGCGCGGCCTCGTGCACGGCCTCGGACAGCGTCGGATGGGCGTGGACGATGCGCGCGAGATCCTCGGACGAACCCTTGAACTCCATCGCCACGACGCACTCGGCGATCAACTCGGACACGCCCGGGCCAACCATGTGCACACCCAGGATGCGGTCGGTCTCGGCATGGGCGAGCATCTTCACCTGGCCGATCGCTTCGTTCATCGCCACGGCACGGCCGATGGCGGCGAACGGGAACGTGCCGACCTTGTAGGGCACGCCTTCGTCCTTGAGTTGCTTTTCGGTCTTGCCGGCCCAGGCGATTTCCGGCTCGGTGTAGATCACCCACGGCACGGTATCGAGGTTGATGTGGCCGGCCTTGCCAGCGATCCACTCAGCCACCGCCACGCCTTCCTCGGAACCCTTGTGCGCGAGCATCGGGCCGCGCACGGCATCGCCGATCGCCCACACGCCATCGACGCCGGTGTGGTTGTGCTCGTCGACCACGATGCGGCCGCGCTCGTCAAGCTTGACGCCGGTGTCGGCGGCCAGCAGCCCGTCGGTGTAGGCGCGGCGGCCCACGGCCACGAGCAGCTTGTCGACGACGAGCGACTGCTCGCCGTCCTTGTCGGTGTAGCTCAGGTGCACGCCGTCCTTCTTCACCTCGGCCTTGGAGACCTTGGCGCCGAGCTTGATGGCCAGGCCCTGCTTGGTGAATTCCTTCAGCGCGATCTTGGCGACGTCGGCGTCGGCGGCGCCCAGGAAGTCGGGCAGCGCTTCGAGCACGGTCACGTCGGAGCCCATGCGCTTCCACACGCTGCCGAGTTCCAGGCCGATCACGCCGGCGCCGATCACACCCAGGCGCTTGGGCACCTCGGTGAAGTCAAGGGCACCCGCATTATCGACAATCGTCTTGCCGTCGAACTTGGCGAACGGCAGCTCGATCGGCACCGAGCCGGAAGCCAGAATCACGTTGGTGGCAGCGAGCGTCTGCTTGGAGCCGTCCTTGCCGGTCACCTCGACCTGGTTGCCCTTGAGCAGCTTGCCCTTGCCGTAGAAGGCGGTGACCTTGTTGGCCTTGAACAGCTGGCCGATGCCGCCGGTGAACTGCTTGACGATCTTGTCCTTGCGGCCGATGAAGGTGCCCAGGTCGACCTTGGCGCCCTCCACGCTGATGCCGTGGACCGGGAAGTTGTGCGAAATGTTCCAGAACTGGCGCGACGAATCGAGCAGCGCCTTGGACGGGATGCAGCCCACGTTGAGGCAGGTGCCGCCGAGGGCCTGCTTGCCGTCCTTGCCGGTGAAGTCGTCGACACAGGCGGTCTTCAGGCCCAGCTGCGCGGCGCGGATCGCGGCCACGTAGCCGGCCGGACCGGCGCCGATGACGATGACGTCGAATTGTTGGTCACTCATGCGAGGTTCCTTGCTGCATGTCGCGACCAAGTGAATCGCGGCATGGAATGAAGCGGAAAGTTACGGTGAGCGGGCTTCAACTGCACCGCCCACCATTAGAACTCCGTACCTATTTTGTCTTTGAGCGAGGGCGCTCAAAGACCGAGCAGCATCCGCTGCGGGTTCTCCAGCTGGTCCTTGATGTCTACCAGGAACAGCACCGCGTCCTTGCCGTCGATGATGCGGTGATCGTAGGAGATGGCGATGTACATCATCGGCGCGGCGATGACCTGGCCGTTCTCGACGATCGCGCGCTCCTTGATCGTGTGCATGCCCAGGATCGCGCTCTGCGGCGGGTTGACGATCGGCGTGGAGAGCAGCGAGCCGAAGGTGCCGCCGTTGGTGATGGTGAACGTGCCGCCTTGCAGGTCGTCCAGAGCGAGCTTGCCGTCACGCGCCTTCTTGGCGTAGTCGGCGATGCCCTGCTCGATGTCGGCGAAGCCCATGTCCTGCACGTCGCGCAGCACCGGCGTCACCAGGCCCTTGTCGGTGGACACGGCAATCGAGATGTCCTGGTAGCCGTGGTAGATGATGTCGTTGCCGTCGACCGACGCGTTGACGATCGGGTGGCGCTTGAGCGCCTCGGCGGCCGCCTTGACGAAGAAGCTCATGAAGCCGAGCTTGATGCCGTGGGTCTTCTGGAACTGCTCGCCCAGGGACTTGCGCATCTTCACGACCTCGGCCAGGTTCACCTCGTTGAACGAGGTGAGCATGGCGATCGAGTTCTTCGACTGCATCAGGCGCTCGGCGATCTTGGCGCGCATGCGGGTCATCGGCACGCGCTCTTCGGGGCGGGCACCCGGGGTCGGCCTGGCAGCCGGTGCGGCCGGAGCCGGGGCAGCGCCGCCTTTCCCATAGTTGACCAGGTCTTCCTTGGTCACGCGGCCATCGCGACCGGTGCCGGCGACCTTGGACGGGTCGATGTTTTCCTCGCTGGCGACGCGACGGCCGGCCGGGGACAGTTCGTCCACGCCCTTGCCGGTCTTCGGCGCCTCGGCCTTGGCGGGCGCGGCGGCTTTCGGTTCTTCCTTCGCAGCGGGCGCGGGGGCTGGCGCGGCAGCGCCTTCCTCCAGAATGGCGATCACCTGCTGGCTGTTCACCGTGTCGCCGGCCTGGTGCCTGATCTCCTTGAGCACGCCGTCGACCGGCGAGGGCACCTCCAGCACCACCTTGTCGGTTTCAAGGTCGACCAGGTTCTCGTCGCGCTTGACCGCCTCGCCGACCTTCTTGTGCCAGCTGGCGATGGTGGCGTCGGAAACCGACTCGGGCAGGACGGGGACTTTGACTTCGATGGACATGACGGGTCCTTAAGGGTGAGCGCCGATCCGGGCGCGGCACATAGCGGCCATCCTGGCCGCATTGATCCGGAAAAGCTTACTCCGCCGCCTGGTCGTCGCCGATCGGCGCAACCAGCGCCTGCTCGACGAGCGCCGTCTGTTCGGCGGTATGGGTGTTCAGGTGCCCGGCGGCGGGGGCCGGTGAGCGGCCGCGGCCCGCGTAGGACAGGCTGTGCTTCGGGCCGGCGCACGCCTGCAGGTGGTGGCGGATCTGGAACCAGGCGCCCTGGTTCATCGGTTCCTCCTGGCACCACACCACTTCCTTGGCGGAGGGATACTTGGCCAGCTCCTCGACCACGCGCGGGCGCGGGAACGGGTAGAGCTGCTCGACGCGCACGATGGCGACGTCCGTGAGTCCGCGCTTCTCCGCGTCCTCCAGCAGGTCGTAATAGACCTTGCCCGAGCAGAGCACTACGCGCTTGACCTTCTTGGGTGCCAGGTCGCGGTGCTCGCCGATCACCAGCTGGAACTCGCCACTGGCCAGCTCGTCCAGCGAGGAGACCGCGAGCTTGTGGCGCAGCAGCGACTTGGGCGTCATCACGATCAGCGGCTTGCGCACCGGGCGCACCATCTGGCGGCGGATCATGTGGAAGGCCTGCGCCGGCGTGGTCGGCACGCACACCTGCATGTTGTCCATCGCGCACAGCTGCAGGAAGCGCTCCAGGCGGGCGGAAGAATGCTCCGGGCCCTGGCCTTCGTAGCCGTGCGGCAGGAACAGCGCCAGGCCGCACAGCCGGTTCCACTTGGCCTCGCCAGAGCTGATGAACTGGTCGATGACCACCTGCGCGCCGTTGGCAAAGTCGCCGAACTGTCCTTCCCAGATGTCCAGCGTCTGCGGGTCGGTCGTGGCATGGCCGTACTCGAACGCCATCACCGCTTCCTCGGAGAGCAGCGAGTCGATGATCTCGACGTCGGCACCCGCGCGCACGGTGGCCAGCGGCATGTAGGTGTGGCCATCCTTCTGGTCGTGCAGCACTGCGTGGCGATGGAAGAAGGTGCCGCGGCCGGAATCCTGGCCGACCAGGCGCAGGTTATAGTCCTGGTCGATCAGCGTGGCGTAGGCCAGGTTTTCGGCGAAGCCCCAGTCGGCCGGATGCTCGCCCGCGGCCATCTTGCGGCGGTCGTCATAGATCTTGGCCACGCGCGGCTGCAGCGTCACGTCGGAAGGCAGTTCCAGGATGCGATTGGCCAGCTCCAGCAGCTTCTGCTTCGGCACGCCGGTATCGGTCCTGGTGGACAGCTTGCCGCCGATGAAGCGGCTCCAGTCCACGTGCACATCGCGTCTCGGATCCGGATCGAGCGCGGTCATCGACCCACCGGCTTCCAGGCGGTCGCGGTAGGTGTCGAGCTCCTTCTGTGCGTCGCCTTCGGCCAGCACGCCCTCCTTCACCAGTTGCTGCTGATAGAGATCGCGGGTGGTCGGACGCTTGCGGATGATCTGGTACATCACCGGCTGCGTCGCCGCGGGCTCGTCGGCCTCGTTGTGGCCATGACGGCGGTAGCACACCAGGTCGATCACCACGTCCTTGCGGAACTGCTTGCGGAAGTCGTAAGCCAGGCGGGTGACTTCGATCACCGCTTCGGGGTCGTCGCCGTTCACGTGCAGCACCGGCGCGTTGACCATCTTGGCCAGGTCGGTGCAGTACAGCGTGGAGCGCGCGTCCTGCGGGTTGGAGGTGGTGAAGCCCACCTGGTTGTTGATCACGATGTGCAGGCTGCCGCCGATCTTGAAACCGCGCGCCTGCGACATCTGGAACAGCTCCATGTTGACGCCCTGGCCGGCGAAGGCCGCGTCACCATGGATCAGCACCGCCATCGACTGGGCGTGCTCGCCGTCGTGGCGGCGGATCTGCCGCGCATGCACGGAGCCGGCGACCACCGGGTTGACGATCTCCAGGTGCGAGGGGTTGAACGCCAGCGCCACATGCACGCCGTTGCCCTTGGGCGTCCTCACGTCGGCGGAGAAGCCCATGTGGTATTTCACGTCGCCCGAGTGGGCCGGGTCATCCGGGTGCTCGAACTTGCCCTCAAACTCGTCGAACAGGGTCTTGGGCGGCTTGCCGAGGATGTTGACCAGCACGTTCAGGCGCCCGCGATGGGCCATGCCGATGACCACGTCCTTTACGCCGCTGTCCCCGGCGGAGCTGACGACGTCGTCGACCATCGGGATCAGGCTGTCGCCGCCTTCCAGCGAGAAGCGCTTCTGGCCGACGTATTTGGTGTGCAGGTAGCGCTCCAGGCCTTCCGCGGCGGTCAGGCCCGCCAGCACGCGCTTCTTGCCGGTAGCGTCCAGGCCGGCGCTGCCGTTGGCCTGCTCCAGCCGGGAGTAGATCCACGCGCGCTGCGCGTGGTCGGAGATGTACATGAACTCCGCGCCGATCGTGCTGGCGTAGATCTTCTTCAGGCGCGCAAGCAGTTCGCGCAGCTTCATGCGCTGGCCGCCGCCGGCGAACGTGCCGCAGTCGAACTCGGTGTCCAGATCCGCGTCGGACAGGCCGTGGAAGGCCAGCCCCAGGTCCGGTGCATCCATCTTGTTGGCCAGGCCCAGCGGGTCCAGGTTGGCGGCCAGATGGCCGCGCGAACGGTAGGCGGTCAGCAGGCGCAGCACGCCGGCCTGCTTGCGGGCATGGGTGTCGTCGACCGGGGCGCCTGCGGCGCGGCGTTGCTTCTGCGCCGCCTCGATGCGCGCGATGACGGACGAATGTGGGGTGTCGCTGCCACGACCCTTGAACGATTCGAAGTAACCGGCCCAGTCGGCGGTGACCGACGCGGGGTCGGCCAGCCAGGACTCGTACAACTGTTCGACGTAATCGGCGTTGCCGCCAGCGAGTTGGGAGGACTCGGAAAACTCGCGAATCAGGTTCGTGCTCACGTCACCACCGGCAGGGAAGGGAGGCTTTGCGGCCGTCCGACTGGGGAAGGGCGGAGGGCCGTATGCAATCTTAACGATTATACGCCGGGCCTGCTGCGCCGCGGCAAGCCGGACAACGCTTCGGAGGTCGCGCTGCGGGCGCGGATTTCAAGGGCCGGCACGCGCGGATTGGCATGGGGTGGTGCCTGTGGGCATCCGAAGGCCCGGGCGTTGCTTCGAGCAAGGATGCAGTGTTTGTTCAGTTGGCTGCCCACGACGCCGGCTTGTGTCCGGTGCGGTTGGCGACAGCGCCGGGGCTACGACGGCGGCACCCTCGAACTTTTGTCCCGAGCGGCCGACGGAAGCGGGATTACGTCCGGACGTGCGCCGCGGCGACAATCGCGTCCTGCAACTGCGTGGGCGTGAACGGTTTGGACACCACGATCACCCCTTCGGGCGCGCCGGAAATCGCGTCCTTGTCGGCATAGCCGCTGATGATGATGCCCGGCAGCCCCGGCTTGACCGTGCGCAGCTTGCGGATCACTTCCGAACCCGACACCAGTGGCATGGCGTAGTCGCTGATGATGAAGTCGATCGCCTGAAGGTGGTCGGCCTGGATCAACTGGCTGACGTGTTCGCCATCGGCGGCCGTGACGACGCGGTGGCCCAGGTCCTCCAGCATCGCCGCGGTCGTGGCGCGCACGCCTTCGTGGTCGTCGACGAGCAGGATGTGGCGCCCGCGGCTGCTCGCGGACGCGCCGTCGATCGCAAGGGGGGGCGGGCGGCGCGCGGCCTCGGGCGCGCGCGGCAACCACACCTCGACGACGGTGCCCTGGTCCAGATGGCTTTCGATGCGCATGGTGCCGCCGGACTGCTGGGCGAAGCCGTAGACCATGGACAGGCCCAGGCCCGTGCCCTTGCCGACGGCCTTGGTGGTAAAGAACGGCTCGGTGACGCGCTCGAGCATGTCGGGGGGAATGCCGCAACCGGTGTCGGAGACCGCCAGCACCACGTAGTCGCCTGCGGCGGCCTCGTTGCCGTCGCCGATGCTCACGTTGCGGCATGCGATGCGGATCTTGCCGCCTTCGGGCATGGCGTCGCGAGCGTTGATCGCCAGGTTCATCAGCGCCAGTTCGAGTTGGGTCTCATCGGCGTAGGGCGACCACAGGTCGTCCTGCAGCTCCCATTCCAGCGCGACCAGTCCGCCCAGCGTGTATCCCAGCAGCTGCGTGACGCTGCTGGACAGCTCGGCCATGTCGATGTGCGCGGGCTCGAGCTTCTGCTTGCGGGCGAAAGCCAGCAGCCGGGAGACCAGCTCGGCGCCCTGCTGGGCGGCGTGCCGGGTCATGTCCAGCACCTTGCGCTGGTCATCGGCGAGCGTGACGCGCCGCTCGATCAGGCCCAGGCCGCCGAGCACGGCGGCCAGCAGGTTGTTGAAGTCGTGCGCGATGCCGCCGGTCAGCTGGCCCAGCGCGTCCATCTTGCGCACGTGCAGCAGCTGCGTTTCGAGGTTCTTGCGGTCGGTGACGTCGAGCAGGGTGCCGGCGTACTCCAGCGGGCGGCCATCGGCGTCACGCAGCAGCACGGCCTGGTCGAGGAAATGCTTGTAGGTGCCATCGGCGCATTGCCAGCGGTACTCGACCGCATAGGCACGGCCCTGGCGTCGCGCACTCAGGGCGTCGGCGACGCGACCGCGGTCCTCCGGATGCAGCCGGTCCAGCCACAGCGTCGGCGTGGCGACCACGTCGTCGTAGCTGAATCCCGTGACCGCGGTGAAATTGCCGCTGACGAACTTGGGCATCCGTGGCGTTGCATCCTGGTCCTCCAGGTAGAGCACCAGCGGCAGCGAATGGATGATCGCCGCCTGGCGCTGTTCGGCCAGCCGCAATTCCTGCTCGGCGCGCAGGCGCTCGGCGTTCGCACGCAGGTTGGCATCGAGCAGTTCCTGCTCCTGCCTGGCCTTGCGGCGCACCTCGCGGGTCATCATGTATAGATCGACGAACACTGCCGCCTTGGAGCGCAGCACCACCGGCTCGACCGGCTTGAACACATAGTCGACCGCGCCCATGGAATAGCCGCGGATCAGGTGTTCGGTCTCCTTGTTGACCGCCGACAGGAAGATGATCGGTATGCGCTTGGTTTGCTCGCGCGCGCGGATGATCTGCGCGGTCTCGTAGCCGTCCATGCCGGGCATGTAGACGTCCAGCAGGATCACCGCGAACTCGCCCTTGAGCAGTTGCCTGAGCGCGTCCTCGCCGGAACGGGCGAGCACCACGTCGGCGATGTCTTCCAGCACGGTCCGGATGGCCAGCAGGTTGCGCTCGTCGTCGTCGACGATGAGGATGCGCGCGCGCTCCGGCGGTTCGGCCGGGCGGCCGCGCCGCGTGGCGGACGGGGATTGGCGGGAAACAGGTACGTTCATGGGTTTCCTGGGCTCCGCGCTACAGCGCGATGGCGGGCGACCGCTCGCGCGAGCGGGCAAGCCACACGCGAAGCAGCGCCAGCAGCAGTTCGATGTCGACCGGCTTGGCGATGTAGTCAGAAGCGCCCGCGTCCAGGCACTTCTGGCGATCGCCCTTCATCGCCTTCGCGGTGACCGCGATCAGCGGCACCTCGGCCAGCGCCGGCTGCGCGCGGATCTGCTGCATGGTTTCGTAGCCGTCCATCTCCGGCATCATGATGTCGATCAGCGCGATGTCGATCCCGGGCGTCTGTTCCAGAATCGCGATGCCCTCGCGGCCGCCCTCGGCATGCATGACTTCCACGCCGTGGCTTTCCAGCACGCTGGTCAGCGAATAGATGTTGCGGATGTCGTCGTCCACGATGAGGATGCGCGCGCCAGCCAGCTCAGGCACGGGACGCATGCCGCCGGCGGCTTCCGGCATCGCCTGCGGTGCGGGCGCCTGGTGGATGTGGCCGGCCAGACGCTTGAACACGTCGGCCAGTTGCTCGGGTGCGGCCGGCTTTTCGGTGACGCCGAACGCGCCCAGGCTGAGCGCCGAGCCAAGCTTGTCCGCGCCGGAGATCACCTGGATCGGCATGTGCATGGTCTGCGGATCGTGCTTGAGCAGGTCCAGCAGCACGAAGCCGTCGATGTCGGACAGGCCAAGGTCCAGCGTGATCGCGTGCGGCTGCAGCTTGCGCGCGAGCGTCAGCGTGCCGGCGCCGGCGGTGGAGACCACGCCCTTGAGGCCGGCGTCGCGGGCGATGTCCAGCAGGATCGAGGCGAAGGTCGGGTCGTCCTCCACGATCAGCACGAACGGCGAGTCGCCCAATGCGTCGCGGTCGTCGGTGACTTCCATCGGCGCGGGCAGGGCGCCCGGCACCGTGGCGCCGCTGTTGTCGTAGCGGGCGTTGCTGGTCCCCAATGGCACGGATACGGGCGAGAGCGCCTCCATCGGCACGAACAGGGTGAAGGTCGAGCCCACGCCCGGAGTCGAGCGCACCTGCAGTTCGCCGCCGATCAGGCGCGCGATCTCGCGGCTGATCGACAGGCCCAGGCCGGTGCCGCCGTACTTGCGGCTGGTGGTGCCGTCGGCCTGCTGGAACGCCTCGAAGATGAGTTTCTGCTTTTCCTTTGGAATGCCGATGCCGGTATCGGTGACGGCGATCTCGATCGCGTGTTCGGCATAGCGCAACACCGGGTGGTTGGTACTCCAGCCGCCGGACACCGGCCGCACGGCCAGCGTGACGCTGCCCTCGCCGGTGAACTTGAAGGCGTTGGAGAGCAGGTTCAGCACCACCTGCTGCAGGCGCTTCTCGTCGGTGCGGATCGAGGCGGGCAGGGCCGGGTCGAACTCCACCTTGAAATCCAGGTTCTTGTCGCTGGCCAGCTGCCGGAAGGTGCGCTCCATGTGCTGCTTGAGCCCGCTCAAGGGCATGTCGCCGATCTCGATCGACACCGTGCCGGACTCGATCTTGGAAAGGTCCAGGATGTCGTTGATCAGGCTCAGCAGGTCCGAGCCGGCCGAATGGATCGTGCGGGCGAACTCGGTCTGCTTCTCGCTCAGGTTGCCCTGCGGATTGTCCGCCAGCAGGCGCGAGAGGATCAGCAGCGAGTTGAGCGGCGTGCGCAGCTCGTGGCTCATGTTGGCCAGGAACTCGGACTTGTACTTGGAGGTGAGGGCCAGCTGCTCGGCCTTTTCCTCCACCGCGCGGCGGGCCATGTCGATCTCGAAGTTCTTGGCCTCCACCTGCTTCTTTTCGTTCTCGAGCAGCTGGGCTTTTTCCTGCAGCTCCTCGTTGGTGGCGTGCAGCTCTTCCTGCTTGGTGGTGAGCTCGGTCTGGCGCGCCTGCAGTTCCTGGGTGAGGAGCTGGGACTGCTTGAGCAGGCCCTCGGTGCGCATCGTCGCGGCGATCGTGTTGAGCACGATGCCGACCGATTCCATCAGCTGGTCGAGGAAGTTCTGGTGGGTCTCGTTGAAGCGGTTGAACGAAGCCAGTTCGATGACCGCCTTGACGTCGTCCTCGAACAGCGCCGGCAGGATCGCCACGTTGGCCGGCGGCGCGTGGCCCAGGCCCGAGCCGATGCGGATGAAGTTGTCGGGGATGTCGGTCATCAGCATCGCCCGCTTGTCGGCCGCGCATTGGCCGACGAGGCCCTCGCGCAGCTTGAAGGTGGGCTTGAGCTGGTCGCGGCTTTCGGCGCCGTAGCTGGCGACGAGATCGAGCACCGTCTCGTTGTCCTCGCGACGGGCCACGTAGAACACGCCGTACTGCGCGTTCACCAGCGGCGCGAGCTCGGACATGATCAGGTTGGACACCGTCGCCAGGTCGCGCACGCCCTGCAGCATGCGCGAGAAGCGGGCGAGGTTCGTCTTGAGCCAATCCTGTTCCGCGTTCTTCAAGGTCTGGTCCTTGAGGTTGCGGATCATCTCGTTGATGTTGTCCTTCAGCGCGGCCATTTCGCCGGAGGCCGCCACCGCGATCGAGCGGGAGAGGTCGCCCTTGGTCACCGCGGTCGCCACGTCGGCGATCGAGCGCACCTGGTTGGTGAGGTTCGCCGCCAACTGGTTCACGTTGTCGGTGAGGTCGCGCCACAGGCCCGCTGCGCCGGGCACGCGCGCCTGGCCGCCGAGCTTGCCCTCGATACCCACCTCGCGCGCCATGTTGGTCACCTGGTCGGCGAAGGTGGCGAGCGTGTCGATCATGCCGTTGAAGGTATCGGCCAGCGCGGCGATCTCGCCCTTGGCGTCCACCGACAGCTTGCGCTTGAGGTTGCCCTGCGCCACCGCGGTCACCACGTCGGCGATGCCGCGCACCTGGCTGGTCAGGTTGCCGGCCATCAGGTTCACGTTGTCGGTGAGGTCCTTCCAGGTACCGGCCACGCCGGGCACCTGCGCCTGGCCGCCGAGCTTGCCTTCGGTGCCCACCTCGCGCGCCACGCGGGTCACTTCCGAGGCGAAAGAGTTGAGCTGGTCCACCATCACGTTGATGGTGTCCTTCAGGGCGGCGATCTCGCCCTTGACGTCCACGGTGATCTTCTTGGAAAGGTCGCCACGGGCCACCGCCACCGTCACCTCGGCGATGTTTCGCACCTGGCCGGTGAGGTTGTCGGCCATCAGGTTCACGTTGTCGGTGAGGTCGGCCCAGGTGCCCGCCACGCCGCGCACCTGCGCCTGGCCGCCGAGCTTGCCCTCGGTACCCACCTCGCGCGCCACGCGAGTCACTTCCGAGGCGAAGGAGTTGAGCTGGTCCACCATCGTGTTGATGGTGTTCTTGAGCTCGAGGATTTCGCCCTTGACGTCCACCGTGATCTTCTTGGACAAGTCGCCCAGCGCCACCGCGGTGGTTACCTCGGCGATGTTTCGCACCTGGCCGGTGAGGTTGGCGGCCATTGCATTCACGTTGTCGGTGAGGTCCTTCCAGGTACCGCCCACGCCGGGTACCTGCGCCTGTCCGCCGAGCTTGCCTTCGGAACCCACCTCGCGCGCCACGCGCGTCACCTCCGAGGCGAAGGAGTTGAGCTGATCGACCATCACGTTGATGGTGTTCTTCAACTCCAGGATTTCTCCCTTGACGTCCACGGTGATCTTCTTGGAAAGATCGCCGCGCGCCACGGCGGTGGTCACCTCGGCGATGTTTCGCACCTGGCCGGTCAGGTTGCCGGCCATCAGGTTCACGTTGTCGGTGAGGTCCTTCCAGGTGCCGGCGACGCCCGGCACCTGGGCCTGGCCGCCGAGCTTGCCTTCCGAGCCCACCTCGCGCGCCACGCGCGTCACCTCGGAGGCGAAGGAGTTCAACTGGTCGACCATCACGTTGATGGTGTCCTTGAGGGTGAGGATCTCGCCCTTGACGTCCACGGTGATTTTCTTGGAAAGATCGCCGCGCGCCACCGCCACCGTCACCTCGGCGATGTTTCGCACCTGGCCGGTGAGGTTGTCGGCCATCAGGTTTACGTTGTCGGTGAGGTCGGCCCAGGTGCCGGCCACGCCGGGCACCGTGGCCTGGCCGCCCAGCTTGCCTTCCGTACCCACTTCGCGCGCCACGCGGGTCACTTCCGAGGCGAACGCGTTCAGCTGGTCCACCATCACGTTGATGGTGTTCTTCAGTTCCAGGATCTCGCCCTTGACCTCCACCGTGATCTTCTTGGAAAGGTCGCCGCGGGCCACCGCGGTGGTCACCTCGGCGATGTTTCGCACCTGGCCGGTGAGGTTGTCGGCCATCAGGTTCACGTTGTCGGTCAGGTCCTTCCAGGTGCCGGCGACGCCCGGCACCTGCGCCTGGCCACCGAGCTTGCCTTCGGTACCCACCTCGCGCGCCACGCGTGTCACTTCCGAGGCGAAGGCATTCAGCTGGTCCACCATCACGTTGATGGTGTTCTTGAGCTCCAGGATCTCGCCCTTGACCTCCACCGTGATCTTCTTGGAAAGGTCGCCCGAAGCCACCGCCGTGGTCACCTCGGCGATGTTTCGCACCTGGCCGGTAAGGTTGTCGGCCATCAGGTTCACGTTGTCGGTCAGGTCCTTCCAGGTACCTGCGACGCCCGGCACCTGCGCCTGACCGCCAAGCTTGCCTTCGGTACCCACCTCGCGTGCCACGCGCGTCACTTCCGAGGCGAAGGAGTTGAGCTGGTCGACCATCGTATTGATGGTGTTCTTGAGCTCCAGGATCTCGCCCTTGACCTCCACCGTGATCTTCTTGGAAAGGTCGCCGGAGGCCACGGCGGTGGTCACCTCGGCGATGTTGCGTACCTGGCCGGTGAGGTTCGTGGCCATGGCGTTGACGTTATCGGTGAGGTCCTTCCAGGTGCCGGCCACGCCCTTCACGGTCGCCTGACCACCCAGCTTGCCCTCGGTACCCACTTCGCGCGCCACGCGCGTCACCTCGGAGGCGAACGAGGCGAGCTGCGCCACCATCGTGTTCACCACCTTGCCGATGCGCAGGAACTCGCCACGCAGCGGGCGTCCATCGATCTCCACCGTCATGGTCTGGGACAGGTCGCCCTTGGCCACCGCGCCGATGACGCGCGCCACTTCGGCAGTGGGCTGGACCATGTCCTCGATCAGGTCGTTGACCGAGCGGATGGCGCTTTCCCAGCCGCCCGTGGCCGCCTTGACGCGGCCGCGCTGGTTGATGCGGCCTTCCTTGCCGACCACGATCGACAGGCGTTCCAGTTCGTCGGTGAGCTGCCGGTTGAAACCGACGACTTCATTGAAGAGGCGCGCCACTTCGACGTCGGCGCCGGGGCCACTCTCGGGCAGGCGCACACTGAAGTCGCCGCTGCGAAGGCTGCGCAGGGCAGCGATGAGCTGGGCACGGTCCAGCGATTCCAGGCGAATTTCGGCGCTCACATGAGTCTCCTGTGGTGACAGCACGTCCTGTCCAGGGTCGAATCATGGATACGTGGCTGGCACCCGGCATTCGAGGGGCAAGCTGCCGAGGGTGCACGTCCCACGCTGAACCCATGCTTCAACCGGCCAACGCGGTGGGCAGGCGGCGATCGGGCACGCACGTCCCATGGCGCGGCCGGCGCCATGGTGCCCAGGTCAACGCTTCTCCACCGACGCCCCTCCTGGTGCCGTATACGGCTTCCGACGCCGCCGAACCATAGCATGCGGCCGGGTTGGCTTCGCGAGAAAGAGTCCATAGAATGCGGGCGGCTGCTACAGCAGGTCGCTCCGCTTCGGGATCGGCTTTTGGGGGTTTGAGGGGGCCCACGTGATCCGCCAGACAAGGGGGCGAACTTCGGCATGCCATTGGAGAAGGATGTAGCCGGTTTTCTGCGGTCGACATTCCGGTCCATCTGGTCGATGGAACTGTTGTTCCTGCTGCTGCGCGATCCCGCGCGCTGCTGGTCCTCCCCGGAACTGGTCGATGCGCTGCGAGCCAGCGAACTGGTTGTGAGCCAGGCCGTGGAATCGCTCCACGCCGCAGGCCTGATCGTGCGCGAGAGCGACGATCTGGTCCGCTACGGCCCAGCCTCCGAAGATCTCCACGACCTCGTCGAAGCCTCCCAGACACTGTACGTGCGCTCGCCCGACGCCGTGCTGCGGCTGATCATGCGGTCGCGATCCGACAACCTCGTCGCGTTCGCCGACGCCTTCCGATTCCGTAAGGACTAGCGCGTGTCCCAATACTTCGCACCCGCGGTTTACCTGTTGTGTTTCCTGGCCAGCACGGTCTGTGCGGTGATGCTCGGTCGCAGCTTCCATCGGACCCGCGCCGGGCTGCTCTTCTGGAGCGCGCTGTGTTTCCTGCTGCTTGCGATGCAAAACCTGCTGCTGGTGCTTGACCTGATCGTCTTTCCCGGCTCGGTCGACCTGGCCGTCCCGCGCGCCCTGTTGTCGCTGGCGGCGGTGGCGACGCTGTTGTTCGGCTTCATCTGGAACGGAGAAGGCGAATGACGCTGTTGATCTATTTCCTCTCCGGTGCCGTCACGCTCGGCTTCTTCGTCGGGGGGCTGTTCTTCCTGCGTTTCTGGCGGCGCACCGGCGACAAGCTGTTCCTAGCGTTTTCGCTGGCATTCGGCTTGCTGGGCGTGGCCCAGATAGTGATCGCGATGACGAACGTGTATTTCGAGGACCGGAGTGCTGCCTATCTGGTCCGCCTGGCGGCGTTCGCGATCATCATCGTGGCGATCGGCCGCAAGAACCGGAAGGTCCTGTAGGGGGCTCCAGCCTCCCGCTTTTTCTCCGGGCGTGATCGGAGGTGGGTTGAACCCCACCTTGTGTCGTCCTACAGATCCAGCGGCTGCAACGCGCGCGCACGTTCGGCGCGCTCCCACATCTCGTCGAACTGTTGCCGAAGCGGTGCCCAGCCGGGGCGATCGGTCAGTGCGGCTCGACCCTGCGGGCGTTCGGCGTCGGGCTGGAACAGATAGCCGCCACCATCATTCAGCAGGCAGGCCGACGGATTGCCCAGGTCGATCTCCTCGACCGGCACGCGTACCTGGATCACGCTCGGAAGCCGCTGCATCAGGAGAATCAGGCGGTGCCCATCGCGCAGGGCAGTCGCCGGTTCTTTGAGCAGCAGGCGGATCTGCGCGCCACGGCCGGCGGTCGCGATGCGGCGCAGCTCGGCGATCTCTTCCGCGCTGGCGTAAAGCGAGTCGTCCAGGCGTGGGAGGCGGATGTCCAGCTGGCGTCGCGTCGCGACCAGCAGGGCGTGCCGAGCCGATGCCAGTTCGGCCGTGCTACCGACCGGCAAGGATTCGTCCGGGCCGGGCTGGCCCGTCACAGGCGTCCCTTGTGCGGCACGAGGTGGCCGTCGTTCACCAGGGTCAGCAGCAGCGTCAGGGCGTCGTCGCCGGGCGCGTCATCGAAGGCGAGCGCGCGTTCGGCGCACAGGCGCCGGGCCAGATCGGACGGAGCGGCATACGCATGGCCATTGGCGAACAGCACCGCCGCGCGCCGACCGCGGCTCCACGCCAGCCGTGACCACGGATGGCGCAGCAGCCTTGCACCGCCGTCCAGGCTTTTGCGCAGGGCAGCCAGGGTCATCGGCCTGGCCGGCATCGCGGGTGTCTGGGCGTTGCGGTAGCGGGTGATGAATCGCCCGAACCAGTCGCGCAGGCTTTCCTCCTCGAGCGCGCTGGCGAAGGGCAGTGCGATGCGCAGGCGCTCCAGGGCAGCGTTGTCGATCTCGCCCGTCGAGCGTGCGGGGGCGAGGTCGGGGTCGGTGTAGCGCTGCGATTCGTCCAGTCGCTCAGCGAGGTAATCGGCCAGGTCGCCGGTGAGTTCCGCCTGCGAAGGCGCGCGCATGCCGACCGAGAAGGTCATGCACGGGCCGCCGAAAGCCACGCCGTCGTGCGGCACACCCGGCGGCAAATAAAGCATGTCGCCCGGTTCGAGCAGCCATTCGTGGGTGGGCTCGAAATGCGCCAACTGCTTCAGTTCGACGTCGGGACGGATATCCGTCGGCGCCGCCGGGTCGGTGCTGATCGCCCAATGCCGCGAGCCCAGGCCCTGCAGCAGGAATACGTCGTACTGGTCCACGTGCGCGCCGACGCCGCCACCCGGTTCGGCGTAGGACACCATCACATCGTCGATCCGCCAGCTCGGCAGGAAGCGGAAATGCTCCAGCAGCTGCGCCACGTCCGCGTCCCACTTGTCCACGTCCTGCACCAGCAGCGTCCAGTTGCGGTCGGGCGTGCGCGAAAAATCGGCTTCGTCGAGCGGCCCGGTCTTCACCGACCAGCGGTCGCGCGCTTCGTCGTGGATGATCAACCGCGACAGCGCACCGTCCTCGCAGGCCAGGCCGCCCAGGTCATCCGGCCGCAGTGGTGGCTGGAAATCGGGGAAGGCGCCGCGGATCAGCAGCGGGCGTTTTTGCCAGTAGTCGCGCAGGAATTGTGCTGGCGGCATGCCCAGCGGTTGTTTCGCCGAACCGCGGACTTCGATGGGGAATGGCTTGTTCATCCGCGCATTGTAAGGCGCGGGTAGCCGGCTGCATGCCGGAACGTTCCTGTCGGGGCGTTGCCTAACCGAACGCCTTGACCACGTTGTTCACGCCCAGCCCCAGCACGGCGAGCGCCGCCAGCACCGTCGCCACACGAGCCGGCATGCGCCGGGCGAATATCGCACCCACCGGGGCAGCGACGACGCCGCCGGCGATCAGCCCGAGTACGGCCGTGCCGTGGCTGAGGCCGATCATCAGCAGGAAGCTGATGCTGGCGGCGATGCTGACCACGCACTTGGCCAGGTGCACCGTGCCGATCACCATCCGAGGCGTGGCACCGCGGGCGACGAGCGTGGTCACAGTAAGCGCGCTCCAGCCACCGCCGGCCACCGCGTCGGCGAAGCCCGCGCCGAGCCCGAGCACGGGCGTGCCGCGAGGGACATCCGGCCCGGGCGGGCGACCCAGTGCGCCACGCATAAGCAGGAACACTCCCATCCCGAGCAGGTAAGGCGTAAGCGCCAACCGCATCCACTGCGCCGGCACGTGCACCACGACCGCGGCTCCGATCACGGCGCCGATCACGCCCGGGATCGCCAGCATACAGAACAGCGGCCAGCGCACGTTGCCGGCGAGCCAGTGGCTAAGGCCCGATGCGCCGCAGGTGAAAGCCTCGGCCTGGTGCACGCTCGCGGTCGCGGTGACCGGGGGGACGCCCAGGCCCAGCAACATCGCCGCCGACGTCACGCCATAGGCCATGCCCAGCGCGCCGTCGACCAGCTGGGCCAGGACGCCGACGGCGGCAAAGGTAAGGAACTCGGCGGGGATCATCATCGATGCGCGCGGGCGTAGGGATGTCTGGAGTATCCAGAGCGCTGCCCATGCGCGGAAATAAGGGCCTGGTATATCCACATGCCGAGCTGTCCTTTCCCTGGCGCGACCACCGCGCCTAGATTGTCCGGGCCACACATTTGGACGTCCAAAAGGACAAAATTACGTGAACGCCCTGGTTGCACCGGAGCCCCTGCCACCCATCCTGGCGCCGGAAAAAACGGCCTTGCTCGCCCGATTGGCCGAAGGCCTGGCGCCGGAAGAATTGTACTGGGTGGCTGCCTGGAGCGCGGCCCGCGCCGGCCTGGCGCAACGTGGTGCCGCGCCTATCGATACGCATGCCGGTGCGGCCGAAGCGCCGCGACTGACCATCCTCTACGGCAGCCAGACCGGCAATGCCAGGCGGCTGGCCGAGCAGTTGGCCGCGCGCAGCGAGTCGGCCGGCCTGCCGGTGAGGCTGGTGCGCGCGGATGCGTACGTGCTGCGCGAACTGGCCAGGGAAACCCATCTGCTGGTCGTGATCAGCACCCAGGGCGATGGCGAACCACCGGATGACGCCCGCGGTTTCGTCGAATTCGTCGCGGGCAAGCGCGCACCCCGGATGCCCGGGCTTCACTATGCGGTACTGGGATTGGGCGATTCGAGCTACCCGCAGTTCTGCGCGATCGGTCGCCAGCTCGACGCGCGCCTGGCCGAGCTGGGCGCCAGCCGCCTCGCGGCACTGGGGGAGGCCGACGTCGACATCGACCAGATTGCCATCCCATGGTCGACCAGGGTGGTGGAACAGGCGCGCGATGCGCTGGGCAGGACCCGATCCGTCATTCGAAACGCCACGGTCCACGCCTTGCACGCGCGCAGCCCGCACTCGCGCGAGCATCCCTTCGCCGCCACCGTGCTGGCCAACCAGCGCATCGTGTCGCGTGAAAGCGAACGCGCCGTGCATCACCTGGAGCTGTCGCTGGAAGGCTCGGGCTTGCGCTATGCACCCGGCGACGCCATCGGCATCTGGCCGGTCAATCCACCGGCGCTGGTCGAACAATTCCTGCAGGCGTTGCGCCTGGACGGGTCGGACGAGGTGGCGCACGACGGCCGCACGCTGCCGCTCGCGCAGTGGCTGGGCCGCGAGCGCGAACTGACCCGGCTCACCCGCGCCTTCGTCACCACCCTTGCGACCGCCAGCGGTCATGCGGACCTGATGCGCGTACTGCGCAAGGAAAATGCGGCATCGTTCGCCGAATTGCTCGCCAGCCACCAGCCGATCGACCTGCTGCGCCGCTACCGCGCGGCCTGGCGGAAAGAGGAACTGGTCGCCGCGCTACGGCCGCTCACGCCGCGCCTGTATTCCATTGCCTCCAGTCCCCGGGTCGTGGGTGAGGAGGAAGCCCATCTCACGGTCGCACGGGTGGAATACGAGGCGTTCGGCATGCCGCACTGGGGCGCGGCCTCGGCCTTCCTCTCGGCGACGGAGGAAGAGGCCGCGGTGCCGGTGTTCATCGAAACCAACGACCGCTTTCGCCCCCCCGCCGACGACAGCCGCGACATCATCATGATCGGCCCGGGCACGGGCGTGGCGCCCTTTCGCGCCTTCGTGCAGGACCGCCGCGAAACCGGCGCGCGCGGCCGCAACTGGCTGGTGTTCGGCAACCGTCATTTCACCCGCGACTTCCTCTACCAGGTCGAGTGGCAGGAAGCGTTGAAAGCGGGCGCTCTGCACCGCCTCGACCTGGCTTTCTCGCGTGACGGCGCGCGAAAGGTCTACGTGCAGGACCGACTGCGCGAGCAGGGCAAAGAGTTGTACGCCTGGCTCGAAGGCGGCGCGCACCTGTACGTATGCGGCGACGCGATGCACATGGCGAAGGACGTTCACGCCACGCTGCTCGACATCGCCGTCGCCCATGGCGGCCATTCTCCCGACACAGCCAGGGAATGGCTCACCGACCTTCTCACCCAGGGCCGCTACGCCCGCGACGTGTACTGACATGCCCGTGCTTTCCGAACTCGAACACATCAAGGATCAAAGCCGGCAGTTGCGCGGCTCCATCGCCGAAGGCCTGGCCGATCCAGTCACCGGCGCCATCGGCGAGGCCGATACGAAGCTGCTCAAGTTCCACGGCAGCTACCAGCAGGACGATCGCGATCTGCGCGAGGAACGACGCCGCCAGAAACTGGAGCCGCTCTACAGTTTCATGCTGCGCGCGCGGCTGCCCGGCGGCGTGGTCACGCCGGCGCAATGGCTGGTGTTCGACCGGCTCGCTCGCGATTACGCCAGCAGCGGCCTGCGTATCACCACGCGCCAGACCTTCCAGTGGCACGGCATCCTCAAGCACGACCTCAAGCCCACCATCGCGGCGATCAACCACGCCATGGCCAGCACCATTGCCGCCTGCGGCGACGTGCTGCGCAACGTGGTGAGTACCCCGCTGCCGGTGCAGTCGCAGGCGCATGCCGAGGCCTATGCCTGGGCAGCGAAGCTGTCCGACGAGCTGGCGCCGAAGACGACCGCGTATCACGAACTCTGGCTCGATGGGGAAAAACTGGTCGGCGAGCCTGAACCCGAGCCGCTCTACGGCCGCACCTACCTGCCGCGCAAGTTCAAGATCGGACTGGCGATCCCGCCACTCAACGATATCGACGTGTTCGCGCAGGACCTGGGATTGATCGCCATTGCCGAGGAAGGCCGCCTCGTGGGCTTCAACCTCGCCATCGGCGGCGGCATGGGCGCCACCCACGGCGATCCGACCACCTATCCGCGCCTGGCCGAGGTGATCGGCTTCGTCGCGCCCGCGCAGTTGCGCGACGCCGCCGAACAGGTCATCGCCCTCCAGCGCGACTGGGGCGACCGCGGCGAGCGCAAGCATGCGCGGCTGAAGTACACGCTGGACCGGCGCGGCACCGATGCGTTCAAGACCGAACTGGAGCGGCGCCTGGGCTTCCCACTGCAGGCGGCGCGCCCGTACCGCTTCGAGCACAACGGCGACCGCTACGGCTGGCTGCAGGGCAGCGACGGGCGCTGGCATCTGACCCTGCATGTCGAATCCGGCCGCTTGCTCGACCTCGATGAGCGCCGGCTCCTCAGCGGCATGCGCGAACTGGCTACGGTGCACACCGGCGACTTCCGCCTCACCTGCAACCAGAACGTGATCGTCGCGAACGTCGAAGCAGCCGACCGCGAACGCATCGATGCCATCGTCGCCGCCCACAACCTGGACGGCTACCGCGAGCAAAGCGGGATCCGCCGCCACGCGATCGCCTGCGTGGCGCTGCCGACGTGCGGCCTGGCCATGGCCGAGAGCGAGCGCTACCTGCCGACGATCCTGGACAAGCTCGAGACACGACTGGCGCGCCACGGCCTGCTGGATGCACCGATCCTGCTGCGCCTCTCCGGTTGCCCGAACGGCTGCTCGCGGCCGTATCTTGGCGAAATCGCGCTGGTCGGCCGCGCGCCCGGCCGCTACGACCTGCGCCTGGGCGCCGACTTCGCCGGCCAGCGGCTGAACTCCCTCTACCGTGAGAACGTGGACGAAAAGGCGATTCTGGACGCACTCGACCCCCTGTTCGCCGGCTATGCCGCCGAGCGGGCGGTCGGCGAGGGCTTCGGCGATTTCCTGCTGCGCAGCGGTGTCCTCGCGCCGCCGTCGCCTGCGCGCCGCATCCCCGCGGAGGTGATCGCGTGAACGCGGCGCTGCTTCGCCAGGCCGCCGGCGAGCCGCAGGCGCTGGCGGACGTCAACGCCCATCTGGCCCGGCTCGACGCCGAGGCGCGCGTGGCCTGGGCACTGGAACACGTGCCGGGCGAGCACGTGTTGTCCTCCAGCTTCGGCGCGCAGGCGGCGGTGTCGCTGCACATGGTCACGCTGCAACGTCCATGGATCCCGGTGGTCCTGATCGACACCGGCTACCTGTTCCCCGAAACCTACCGCTTCGTCGATGAGCTCACGGGCCGACTCAAGCTCAACCTCAAGGTCTACCGCGCCGCGCTGAGCCCGGCCTGGATGGAGGCCCGCCATGGCCGACTGTGGGAGCAGGGCGTGGCGGGGATCGACCGCTACAACCAGATGCGCAAGCTCGAACCGATGCAGCGCGCGCTGGCGGAACTGGGCGCGGCCGGCTGGTTTGCCGGCCTGCGGCGCAGCCAGGCGAGCACGCGCGCCGGCGTGGAGTTCGCAGAACACCGCAACGGCCGGTGGAAATTCCACCCGCTGGCCGACTGGACCGACCGCGACGTCGGCCTTTACCTCAAGCGCCACGATCTCCCCTACCACCCGCTGTGGGAGCAGGGCTACACCTCGATCGGCGACGTGCACACCAGCCATCGCTGGAAGCCGGGCATGGATCCGGAGGACACGCGCTTCTTCGGGCTCAAGCGTGAATGCGGCCTGCACAACATCCTTTGAGCCTTGGACTAGCCTGATCACCAGCGACTGGAGGAGAGCCACATGAACGTGACTGCGCTCGCTGCCGATACGGCCGTCACCGACCGCTTGATCGCCCCGCATGGCGGCGTGCTCAAGGACCTGTACCTGCCGCCGGCGGAAGCCGAGGCGCGCGGCGCGCGCATCGGCGACTGGCCGTCGCTGGTGCTCAACACGCGCCAGCTGTGCGACCTGGAACTGCTGCTTTCGGGCGCGTTCTCGCCGCTGGAGGGCTTTCTCGGCCGCAACGATTACAACGGCGTCGTGCAGGACATGCGCATGGCCGACGGCACGCTATGGCCGATGCCGATCACGCTGGACGTGAACGAGGCGTTCTCGGCGACGCTTTCCATCGGCAGCGAGGTGGTGCTGCGCGACGAGGAAGGCATGCCGCTGGCGATCCTCGAGGTGCAGGACATCTACTGGCCAGACCGCCTGCACGAAGCGCTGCACGTGTTCGGAACCAGCGACCGCACGCACCCGGGCGTGGCCGAGCTGTTCGACCGTACCGGGCCGGTGTACCTGGGTGGCCGCGTGCGTGGCCTGCAGCCGCCCGCGCACCCGGATTTCGCCGAGCTGCGCGATACGCCGCGCAGCCTGCGCGCCTGGTTCGAAGCCAATGGCTGGAGCCGCATCGTCGCCTTCCAGACGCGCAATCCCATGCACCGCGCGCACCGGGAACTCACGCTGCGCGCCGCCGAGCAGGTCGGCGCCAGGCTGCTGATCCAGCCCTCGGTCGGGCGCACCAAGCCGGACGACGTCGACTACTCCACCCGTGTGCGCTGCTACCGTGCGCTGCTCTCGCATTACCCGGAGGGCCAGGCCAGGTTGTCGCTGCTGCCGCTGGCCATGCGCATGGGCGGGCCGCGCGAGGCGATGTGGCACGCGATCATTCGCAAGAACTATGGCGCCAGCCATTTCATCGTGGGGCGCGACCACGCCGGCCCGGGCAAGGACGCCAGTGGCAAACCGTTCTACGACCCATACGAGGCGCAGCAGCTCCTGGAGCAACACCAGGCGGAACTCGGCATCCGGATCGTGCCGTTCCCGGCCATGGTCTACGCGGTCAACCGCGATGCCTACATCCCGGCCACCGAGGTTCAGCCCACGGACGAAGTGCGCGACATCTCCGGGACCGAACTGCGCCGGCGCCTGCGCGAAGGCAGCGAAATTCCCGACTGGTTCTCCTTCCCCGACGTGGTGAAGATCCTGCGCGAGCGGCATCCGACCCAGGCGCCATAGCCCGCCTCGGCCCCCTCCGCCCGGAGGGGGAGGAGGGCAACGCGGGTGGTATTCTTGTGCATTGCCGCAGCCAGCGCGGCGCAATACCCATTCGATCTATGAGCGATTCCGATTCCCAGCAGCCGCGTCCGGCAGGTCCCGCAGTGCGCCGGCCAAGCGTGGGCGTGCGTGTGGGCAAGGTGATGGTGGGTGGCGGCGCGCCGGTTGTGGTGCAGTCGATGACCAATACCGACACCGAGGATCCGGCCAGCACCGCCAAGCAGATCGCCGAGCTTGCACGCGCGGGCTCCGAGGTCGTGCGCATCACGGTGAACACGCCGGCCGCGGCGGCGGCGGTGCCGCGCATCGCCGAACGGTTGGCGATGATGGGCGTGGATGTGCCGATCGTGGGCGACTTCCACTACAACGGCCATCAGTTGCTCGAAGCCGAGCCGGCCTGCGCCGAAGTGCTGGCGAAATACCGCATCAACCCCGGCAACGTCGGCTTCGGCAAGAAGAAGGACACCCAGTTCGCCTCGATCATCGAGAAGGCGATCCAGTACGGCAAACCGGTGCGCATCGGCGCCAACTGGGGGTCGCTGGACCAGGGCATGGTCGCCACGCTGATGGATGAGAACGCCCGACGCGCGCAGCCGTGGGATGCCGGCGTGGTCGCACGCGAGGCGCTGATCCGCTCGGCGCTCGATTCGGCCGCGCGCGCCGAACAGCTCGGCCTGCCGCGCGACCGCATCATTCTTTCCTGCAAGGTTTCCGGCGTGCAGGAGTTGATCGCCGTCTACCGCGACCTGGCCGCCCGTTGCGACTACGCGCTGCACCTGGGCCTGACCGAGGCCGGCATGGGCTCCAAGGGCATCACCGCCTCGGCCGCCGCGCTGGCCGTGCTGCTGCAGGAGGGCATCGGCGACACGATCCGCATCTCGCTGACGCCCGAGCCCGGCGGCTCGCGCACGCAGGAGGTGATCGTTGCGCAGGAACTGCTGCAGACCATGGGCCTGCGCGCGTTCACCCCGCTGGTTACCGCCTGCCCGGGCTGCGGCCGCACCACGAGCGAGTTCTTCCAGGAACTGGCCAAGACCGTGCAAAGCCACGTGCGCGCCAAGATGCCCGAATGGCGCGTGATGTACGACGGCGTGGAGAACCTCACCCTAGCGGTGATGGGTTGCGTCGTGAACGGGCCGGGCGAGTCCAAGCACGCCAACATCGGCATCTCGCTGCCCGGTAACGGCGAGGCGCCCTCGGCGCCGGTATTCATCGACGGCGAAAAGGCGATGACCCTGCGCGGCGACCGCATCGCCGAGGAATTCGTCGGCATCCTGGACGATTACGTCGCTCGCAAGTACACCGTCCGGACCGCCTGACCCCCCCTTTTTTCCCTCGGCAGCCGCCAGGTTGCCGGGATGTGCGCTGGATCACGCGTTTCACATCCGGCTGTACAGCCGGAGGACAGGCTGTCGACAGTCCTCCTCAGGGCACGGAAGAATGCGCTCCGTGCCATCCCGGTGCCTGGAGTCCGGCGTGTCCATAAGCCCGCAGTTCCGAATCGCATTCCTGTACGTGGCGCTGGCGTCCCTTTGGATCTGGCTCTCCGACCGTGCGCTCGCGTCGCTGGTCCTGGATCCATCGCAACGCGTCTGGGCGCAAAGCGTCAAGGGCTGGTTCTTCGTCATGCTGACCGGCGTGATGCTGTATTGGCTGATCGGCAAGGACCTCCGCCGCCTGGCCGCGATCAACCGCCGGCTGGTGCGAGGACACGAGCAGACCTTGCGCGTGCTCGTGTCGGCGATGGACATCCGCCACAAGGAGACCCGCGACCACTCCGACCGCGTGATGCGGATGGCGATGGGGCTGGCGCGGCTGGCCGGCATGCATGGCGAGGCGTTGCTCGCGGTGAAGTTCGGCGCGCTGTTGCACGACATCGGCAAGCTCGCGATTCCCGACGCCATCCTGATCAAGCCGGGCAAGCTCGACGAGGCCGAGATGGCGCATATGCGCCGGCACCCGGAGATCGGTCGCGAGCTGATGGAGCAGGTCGACTTCCTGCGCGGCGCCATCGACATCCCCTACGCGCATCACGAGCGCTGGGATGGCGGCGGATATCCGCGCGGCCTGCGTGGCGAGGAGATACCGCTCGCCGCGCGCGTCTTCAGCATCGTGGATGTGTGGGATGCCCTGAGCTTTCCGCGCGTCTACAAGCCGGCCTGGCCGGAGGAGGAGGTGCTGGACTACCTGCGCCAGGCCGCCGGCAGCCAGCTCGATCCGCAGCTGATCGAGTTGTTCCTCGCCAATTACCCTTCCATCAAGGCATTGGGCATGGCGAGCCCGCCGCCGGAACTGGCGCAGGCCTAGAGGTAATCGCTCGCGGGCCGCGCGGCGACCTTGCGCCAGCACCTCGGGTCGAACGGTTGCGCGACGAGCGTGCGCACCTGGGCCAGGAACGCATCGCGCGGCATCTCGCGGGCGCCGAGTCCCAGCAGATGCGGGTTGCTGACCTGCGCATCGAGCAGCGGAAACCGCCACTCGCGCAATAACGACGCGAGCGCGACCAGCGCCAATTTCGACCCGCCGCTGCGTGCGCTGAACATCGACTCGCCGCAGAACAGCCGGCCCACGCTCACGCCGTACACGCCGCCGATCAGCGCGTCGCCCTCCCATACCTCCACGCTGTGCGCATGGCCTTGCGTGTGCAGCGAGGCATAGGCGTCGATGATGGCCTGGCCGATCCAGGTGCCCTGCTGGTCCGGCCGCGGTGCGGCGCAGGCGCGCATCACGCGCAGGAACGCCTCGTCCACCGTGACCCGCCAGTCCTTGCCGGCCAGAGCCCGGCGCAGGCTGCGGTTGGCGTGGAACGTCGCGGTATCGAACACGCAGCGAGGATCGGGGGACCACCACAGGATCGGCTCGCCCGGATTGAACCAGGGAAAGATGCCGCGCTGGTAGGCCGCCAGCAGTCGGCGCGGCGAGAGGTCGCCGCCGAACGCGAGCAGGCCATTGGGTTCGGCCAGCGCATGCCGGGGATCAGGAAAGCGCTCGGGCGACGCCGGGTCGAGCAGTGGCAGGCGGATCACCGGCAGGCCCCGGCGTAGGGCGCGTGCGTGGCCAGCTCGGCGGCGTAGTCGTCCATGGCCTGCGCTTCGTGGACGAGCGCCTCGCGCACGGCACGGCGAAACTGCGGGTGGGCCAGGTAATGGCGTGAATGCGTACGTACCGGCACGAAGCCGCGCGCGAGCTTGTGTTCGCCCTGCGCGCCGGGCTCGAAACGTCCAAGGCCGCGGGCGATCGCATGCTCGATGCCGCGGTAGTAGCAAAGCTCGAAATGCAGCCCCGGCACTTCCACGCGGGCGCCCCAGTAACGACCGTAGAGCGCCGTGTCGCTTTGCAGGAACAGCGCCATGGCCTCGATGCGTTCACCGTCCATCGCGCAGGCAACCTGCACGGCGTCGTCCAGGTCGCCCAGCGCCTCGAAGAACGCCCGCGTCAACGCGGCGTGGTTCCCCTTGGCGTCGAAGGTGCCGGCGTAGAGCGCATGGATCTGGCGCCAGGTGTCCTTGTCCAGGCTGGCGCCATCGCGGATGCGGATGTCCAGGCCGGAGGCCCGTACCTGTGCCCGTTCATGCCGGATGTTCTTGCGTTTCTTGGCCTTGAGCGTCGCGAGAAAGTCGTCGAAGCCGCGGTAGCCGTGGTTGTGCCAGTGGAACTGCACGTCCGATCGCGGCAGCCAGTCGCCGCCGAAGGCGCCCAGTTCCGCGTCCTCCAGAAAATTGGCGTGCGCCGACGACAAGCCCATGCGTTCGGTCTCCGCGCGCATCGCCTCCACCAGCGCCTGGCGAAGGTGCGGCGCGCGCGCATCCTGGCCGGCGAGCAACCGCGGGCCGGGTACGGGCGAGTAAGGAACGGCATTGAGCAGCTTCGGGTAGTAATCGCCGCCGGCACGCTCCCAGGCACTGGCCCAGCTCCAGTCGAACACAAACTCCCCGTGCGAATTGCCCTTCAGGTACAGCGGCGCGGCGGCGACCAGGCGGTCGTCCTCGTACAGGCCCAGGTGGTGGGCCTGCCAGCCCCAGTCCGGGCGAATGCATCCGGTGCGTTCGAGCAGGTGCAGGAAGGCGTGCGAGACAAACGGGTTGGCGCTCGCCCGCAGCGCATCCCAGGTCGCCGCGGGAAGCTCGGCGATGGCAGGGTGGAAGCGGGCGGTGAGCATCGACTTTGGGGGCTGCGGGCTTGGCGAGATGCGAGTGGCAAGACTAGCGAAGTTGTCCATCCGACCCAACCGCACGGCAGCGCAACGGATGATTTGACGACGCCATGTTGCACCGCGCCATAATGCGTGCTCACCCGATGAGGATGCGCGCAGTGACCAGGGTCTGGAACTTCAGTGCGGGACCGGCGGCCTTGCCGCAGGCGGTGCTCGAGCAGGCACAGCGCGAACTGCTGGACTGGCAGGGTAGCGGTGCCTCGGTGATGGAGCAGTCCCACCGCGGCAAGCGCTTCATCGCCATGGCCGAACAGGCCGAGGCCGACCTGCGCGAACTGCTCGAGGTCCCGGACGACTACGCGGTGCTGTTCCTGCAGGGCGGCGCGACGCAGCACTTCGCGCAGATCCCGATGAACCTGGCCGGCCCGGGCGAAACGGCCGATTACGTCCTGAGCGGGCACTGGAGCGAGAAGGCCGCCGACGAGGCGGCGCCTTACCTGCGCGTCAACATGGCCGCCAGCAGCAAGGCCGACGGCTTCCTGCACCTGCCGCCTCGCCGCGAGTGGCGGCTGGATCCGCAGGCTGCCTACGTGCACTACACGCCCAACGAGACCATCCATGGCGTCGAATTCCACGACGCGCCCGACGTCGGCGAGGTGCCGCTGGTCGCGGACATGTCGTCGAACATCCTGTCCGGGCCGCTGGACGTGCGCCGCTTCGGACTGATCTACGCCGGCGCGCAGAAAAACATCGGCCCGTCCGGCCTGGTGCTCATGATCGTCCGCCGCGACCTGCTGGCGCGACCGGGCCGACCGATGGCGCGCATCTTCCGTTACGCCGAACATGCCGCGGCCGGTTCCATGCTCAACACGCCCAATACCTTTGGCTGGTACCTGGCCCGGCTGACGTTCCAGTGGCTGAAGGGGCAGGGCGGTCTGGCGGTGATGGGCGAGCGCAACCGCGCAAAGGCAGCGCTGCTGTACGGAACCATCGACGGCTCGAATGGCTTCTACCGCAACCCGATCGAGCCAGCTTCGCGCTCGCGCATGAACGTGCCTTTCACCCTGCACGACGGCACGCTCGATGCTGCCTTCCTGGCCGAATCGGAAGCCGCAGGCCTGCTCGCTCTGAAGGGCCACAAGGCATTGGGCGGCATGCGGGCCTCGCTCTACAACGCGGTGCCGGTGGAGGCCGTCGAGGCGCTGGTGGCCTTCATGCGCGACTTCGCGCGTCGCCACGGCTAGGCGTCCCCTGTTAACGTTTGGACTTCTTTACTTCTGGACAGCCAGATGACCGATCCCAAGGAATCGCTGGGCAAGGTGCGCGATCGCATCGACAGCATCGACCGCCATATCCAGGAGCTGATCTCCGAGCGCGCCAACTGGGCGCGGGAGGTTGCCCGGGTCAAGGGCGAGGGCCTGTCGGCGATCGACTATTACCGGCCCGAGCGCGAGGCGCACGTGCTGCGCATGGTCGTCGACCGCAACAAGGGTCCGCTGTCCGACACCGAGATGGTGCGCCTGTTCCGCGAGATCATGTCCTCGTGTCTGGCCCAGGAGGACCCGCTCAAGGTCGGCTTCCTCGGGCCCGAGGGCACCTTCAGCGAGCAGGCGGTGCGCAAGCATTTCGGCCACGCGGCCTATGGCTTGCCACTGGGCAGCATCGAGGAGGTGTTCCAGGAGGTCGCCGCCGGTCATGCAGATTTCGGCGTGGTACCGGTGGAGAACTCCGGACAGGGCATGATCCAGGTGACCCTGGATATGTTCCTGACCTCCGAAGCACGCATCTGCGGCGAGATCGAGCTGCGCGTGCATCAGTGCCTGCTGTCGAAGGCCGGTGCGCTGGGTGACATCCGGCGGATATTCGCGCACGCGCAGTCGCTGCAGCAGTGCAAGACCTGGCTGCGGATCAACCTGCCGGAGGTCGAGTGCGTGGCGGTCAGCAGCAACGCCGAAGCGGCGCGATTGGCCCGGCATGCCGACGACGCGGCAGCCATCGCGGGCAAGACGGCCGGCAAGATCTACGGCCTGAAGCCGCTCGCCGAAGGCATCGAGGACCGCGCCGACAACACCACCCGCTTCCTGGTGATCGGCCGTTCGCTGTTCCCGCCCTCGGGCAACGACCGCACTTCGCTCCTTATCACCGTCAACGACAAGCCCGGCGCGCTTTACGACGTGCTGAACCCGTTCGCCAAGCACGGCGTGAGCATGAACCGCATCGAGTCACGGCCGGCGCACACGGGCAAGTGGCAGTACGCGTTCTTCATCGACGTTTCCGGCCACATCGACGACGCACCGCTGCAGGCAGCGCTCGGGGACATGGGGCCGGTCGCCACGCAGTTACGCGTGCTCGGTTCCTACCCGGTGGCGTTGCCGTGAGCGGCGCCAGCGACACGGCCGGCCGCCTCGACTGGATCAGTCGCCCGGCGGGCCCTCTGCGTGGCACGCTCACGGTGCCGGGCGACAAGTCCGTTTCCCATCGCGCGCTGATGCTCGCTGCGCTGGCGGAGGGCGATTCGCGCATCCGCGGCTTCCTCGAGGGTGAAGACACGCGCGCCACGGCCGCGGTGCTCGCGCAGCTGGGCGTGTCGATCGAAACGCCGGGGCCAGGCGAGCGGCTGGTGCATGGCGTGGGCCTGCATGGGCTGCGCGGCGCCAACCGTCCACTTGACTGCGGCAACGCCGGCACCGGCATGCGCCTGCTCGCCGGCCTGCTGGCGGGGCAGGCGTTCGACGCCACGTTGGTCGGCGACGAGTCGCTCTCGCGCCGGCCGATGCGCCGTGTTACCGAACCGCTCGCCTCGATGGGCGCCCGCATCGATTCGCAGGCGGGCTTGCCGCCCTTGCAGGTGCACGGGGGACAACGGTTGCGCGGCATTCGTTACGAGCTGCCGGTGGCCAGTGCGCAGGTGAAGTCGGCGCTGCTTCTGGCCGGTCTGTACGCCGAAGGCGAAACCGAAATCCTGGAGCCGCATCCGACCCGCGACTACACCGAACGCATGCTGGCCGCATTCGGCTGGCCGATCGAATTCGCACCGGGGCACGCTCGCCTCACGGGCGGCCATGCGCTGTGCGCCATCGACGTGCAGGTGCCCGCCGATTTCTCCTCAGCAGCGTTCTTCCTGGTGGCCGCAAGCCTGGTGCCTGGATCCGACCTGACGTTGTGCGCGGTTGGCCTGAATCCTCGCCGCACCGGGTTGTTGCAGGCCTTGCGCCTGATGGGCGCCGACATCGAGGTGCTGGACGAGCGCCACAGTGGCGGCGAGCCGGTGGCCGACCTGCGAGTGCGCCACGCGCCGCTGCGCGGCATCGAGCTTCCCGGCGAACTGGTGCCGGACATGATCGACGAGTTTCCGGCTCTGTTCGTTGCCGCGGCAACGGCGCAGGGCACCACCGTGATATGCGGTGCGGCCGAGCTGCGCGTGAAGGAGTCCGACCGCATCGCCAGCATGGCGACAGGCCTGCGCGCGTTGGGTGCACAGGTGGAAGAGACGCCGGATGGCGCGATCATCACCGGCGGCCGATTGGGGCCGGGCGCGATCGAAAGCCACGGCGACCATCGCGTGGCCATGAGCTTCGCCGTCGCCGGCCTCGTGGCGAAGGGCAGCGTGCGCATCGGGGATTGCCGCAACGTCGCGACCTCGTTCCCCGGGTTCGTGGAGCTGGCCAACGGTTGCGGGTTCGCACTGGCGGACGCGTAGTTGCGCCCGTTTGGCGATGGGACAAGCGCGCGCTCCTGCCCACCCGATGCTAGGCTCGCCGCTTTCCCGAGCCCACCACGCCATGTCTGACGTTCCGCCCTTCATCGTCGCCATCCCCGCCCGCTACGGTTCCACCCGTTTGCCGGCCAAGCCGCTGCGTGCCATCGGCGGCGTGCCGATGGTCGTGCGCGTGGCCCAGCGGGCGTTGCAGGCCGGCGCCGGCCGGGTCGTGGTGGCGGTGGATGATGCGCGCGTCGCCGAAGCCCTGGACGGGCAGGGCGTCGATGTCTGCATGACCCGCGCCGACCACGCCTCCGGCAGCGACAGGCTGGCCGAAGTGGCCGAGCACTATGGCTGGGCTGCTGACGCCATCGTCGTGAACCTCCAGGGCGACGAGCCGTTCGCACCCGCCGCAGGCATCCGCGAAGTGGCCCTTGCGCTGGCCGAGGACGATGCGCCGATGGCCACGCTGGCCACGCCCGTCACCGCCGCGCACGAACTGTTCGATCCGAACGTGGTCAAGCTGGTGCGCAGGGCGGATGGGCGCGCGCTGTACTTCAGCCGGGCGCCGCTGCCGTGGGCGCGCGATGCCTTCGTCAGCGACCGCCAGGTACTGCCGGAAGGCGTGCCGTTCCTGCGCCACATCGGCATCTATGCCTACCGCGCGGGCTTCCTGGGCCGCTACACCGGCCTGCCGCGTACGCCGCTCGAACAGGCCGAATCGCTCGAACAGCTGCGGGTGCTGGAACACGGCTTTCCGATCGCCGTGAGGCTGACGCCCGAGCCGTTCCCGCCCGGCATCGATACCGAAGCGGACGTCGAACGCGCGGAGCGCTGGCTGGCCACCCAGCCGTAAACGGCAGGTAGGCTCCGGCCCACCAGGTTTTGTCGCGGAAAAGGAGGCTGGGCTGAAGACCACCCCATGCCGGCCTGGCGGCCTGTTCGGCATCCGGTCACGGCTACCCTTGCCGGAACGGCTAGAATCGCCTTCATGCAGTCGTCCCAGACGCCGCCGTTCGACGGCAAGGCCTTCGTCCAGACCCTGACCACCTCGCCCGGCGTCTACCGCTACTTCGACGCCGACGGTGAGCTGTTGTACGTGGGCAAGGCGGGCAGCCTCAAGAAGCGCGTCGGCAGCTACTTCCTCAAGCCGCGCATGGAACCGCGGATCAACGCGATGGTTTCGCAGATCGCGCGCTGCGAGGTCACCGTCACGCGCACCGAGGGCGAGGCGCTGCTGCTCGAATCGCAGCTGATCAAGTCACTCAAGCCGCGCTACAACATCCTGCTGCGGGACGACAAAAGCTACCCGTACATCTATCTCTCCAGTGGCGAGGACTATCCGCGCCTGGCGTTCCATCGCGGCGCCAAGAACCTGAAAGGCCGCTTTTTCGGACCGTACCCGAGCGCCTTCGCCGTGCGCGAAAGCCTCAACCTGATGCAGAAGCTGTTCAAGGTCCGCCAGTGCGAGGACAGCTACTTCCGCAACCGCTCGCGTCCGTGCCTGCAACACCAGATCGGCCGCTGCACGGCGCCTTGCGTGGGCCTGGTCTCGGTGGAGGACTATCGCAGCGATGTGCGCCATGCCGAGATGTTCCTGGAAGGGCGCAGCAGCGCGGTGATCGATGAACTGGCCACGTCGATGGAACAGGCAGCGATCGCGCTCAACTTCGAACGCGCTGCGGCGTTGCGCGACCAGGTCGCCGCCTTGCGCAAGCTGCAGGCGCAGCACCACGTGCAGGGCGCCAGCGCCGACATGGACGTGGTTGCCTGCCGTATCGAGGGCGGCATGGCGTGCGTCAGCGTGCTGTTCTTCCGCAACGGCATCAGCTTGGGCACGCGCGACTTCTTCCCGCGCCTGCCGCTGGATGCCGAGCCGGCGGACGTGCTGGCCCAGTTCATCGCCCAGTACTACCTGGAGCGGCCGGTGCCGCGCGAGATCATTCTGTGCGAGACGATCCCCGACCAGGCCTTGCTGGCGCAGGTGCTCTTCGAGCAGGCGGGGCATGCGGTGGAGATCAAGTCCAGCGTGCGCGGCGAGCGCGCGCGGTTCCTGCAGATGGCCGAGCGTAACGCGCAGGCCTCGCTCACCTCGCGCCTGGCCAGCCGGCAGACCCTGGGCGCACGCTTTGACGACCTGCAGAAATTGCTGGAGTTGTCCGGGCCGCCGCGCCGGATCGAGTGCTTCGACATCAGCCACACCATGGGCGAGGCGACCGTCGCCTCCTGCGTGGTGTTCGGGCCGGAAGGGCCGGAGAAGTCGCACTACCGACGCTTCAATATCGCCGGCATCACCCCGGGCGACGACTACGCAGCGATGCACCAGGCGCTCACCCGACGCTTCCGCAAGGTGGCGGCGGGCGAGGGCGCAAAGCCCGATGTGCTGCTGATCGACGGTGGTGGTGGTCAGGTTGCGCAGGCGATGGACGTGCTGGCGGAACTTGGTGTCACCGGCATCGAGGTGGTGGGCGTCGCCAAGGGCCCGGGTCGCCGCGCCGGCGAGGAAACCCTGGTGCTGGCCAACTCCGGCCGCGAGATCCACCCCGGCTCGGCCTCGCCCGCGCTGCACCTGGTCGCCGCCGTGCGCGACGAGGCGCACCGCTTCGCCATCAGCGGGCACCGCAAACGCCGGGAAAAGGCGCGCGAGCGCAGCATCCTGGAAGACGTGCCGGGCATCGGCGCGCGGCGGCGCGCGGCGCTGCTCAAGGCCTTCGGCGGCCTGGCCGGGGTCGAGGCCGCCGGCGTCGAGGAACTGGCTTCGATCAAGGGCATCGATCGCGGCCTGGCCGAGCGCATCTATGCCACCCTGCACGGCTAGCCCGCCAGCTCCCGTGCGACACTGATAACGACAACCGACGGAAAGGACGATGCGCATCAACCTCCCCACCTGGCTGACCCTGTTCCGTGTGGCGCTGCTACCGGTCATGGTGGTCGTGTTCTACCTGCCGTTCCGCGGACACAACATCACCGCCGCCATCGTCTTCGTGCTGGCCGCCTTCACCGACTGGCTCGACGGCTACCTGGCGCGCCGGCTCAATCAGACCTCGGCGTTCGGCGCCTTCCTGGATCCGGTGGCCGACAAGCTGATGGTCGCGGTGACGCTGTTCCTGCTGGTCGAATCCCACCGCGGCGGCTGGCCAGGCATCCTGATGGCGGTGACCGCCGCGGTCATCGTGGGCCGCGAGATCAGCATCTCGGCGCTGCGCGAATGGATGGCCGAGATCGGCATGCGGGCCACGGTGAAAGTGGCCTTCGTCGGCAAGCTCAAGACCGTGATGCAGATGATCGCGCTGGTCGTGCTGATCGTTCAGCACGAGAAGGAGGCAGAGGCGTTGCGCCTGTACCACATCGGTGAAGGGCTGCTGGTGATCGCCGGTGGACTGACCATCTGGTCGGGCATGCACTACCTGCGCGCCGCCTGGCCGATGCTGCGCGGCGACCCGCCGAAGCAGCCCGGTATCGACAAGGCTTGACGAGCCTGTTTTCGCCGCTAAAATGCGCGGCTCCGATGCGGGAATAGCTCAGTTGGTAGAGCACGACCTTGCCAAGGTCGGGGTCGCGAGTTCGAGTCTCGTTTCCCGCTCCAGTTTCTCTCGAAGCCCCGGCCATGCCGGGGCTTCGTCGTTTACGGCGGGCGCTACGGAAACATGCAAAAACCGCGGCGAGGCCTTCACATCCCGCCCGGTTCTGCTATCCTTTCCGACTCTGATGCGGGAATAGCTCAGTTGGTAGAGCACGACCTTGCCAAGGTCGGGGTCGCGAGTTCGAGTCTCGTTTCCCGCTCCAGTTTCAAGAAACCTCGGACCACCGGGGTTTTGTTTTTTAAGCGGACCGCAACCATGCGTTCCGTGCGCGATGGCCAGGTGGCAGAGTGGTCATGCAGCGGCCTGCAAAGCCGTGTACGCCGGTTCGATTCCGACCCTGGCCTCCATTGCGCGATCCTCGAAGGCCCGCCACCAGCGGGCCTTTTCGTTTGGTGCGTTTCGAAGCCGCAGGGACTGCTTGCGGGCGATGCATTCTCCGAGTTCGCCGGCCTCTCGCGAGGCGCGCTCCAGCAAAGGCAGGCGGGTGCTACGATCCTTGGCCTTATGCCCGGATGGCGAAACTGGTAGACGCAAGGGACTTAAAATCCCTCACCCTCGCGGGTATGCGGGTTCGACCCCCGCTCCGGGCACCATCGACGATCACGCCATGTCCAATCCGCACATTTCCGATGCCTCGGGCGACCACGATGCCGTCGCCCCGGGGGCGTGCAAGCCCGCTCCTGCGGCCGATTCGCGGACGCTGACGGTACTGCTGGTAGAGGATGACGCTCTCATCCGCATGGACGCGGCCGACATGCTGCGCGAACTGGGACATGAGGTTGTTGAGGCCGACTACGGCCCCGATGCGTTGGCGGTGCTTCAGGCGCGCCACGTCGACGTACTGGTCACCGACGTAGGGTTGCCCGGGATGTCGGGTACCGAGCTGGCCGAACTCGCCCGCCAGGTGCACCCGCGCATCGGCCTTGTGTTCGCTACCGGCGACACGGAGCTGGCGAATCGGGAAGGGCGACCAAGCGGCGCGATCCTGTGCAAGCCCTACGATGGCGCCAGCCTTGCCGAAAGCCTGCGTCGAGCGTTTGCGCTGCCATAGGCGGGCACCGGTCGGCCAAAAGAAAAGCCGGCATCCTGCTTGCGCTGGAATGCCGGCTATTCGGGCATCGCATGGATGCCGGATTGGTGGAGGTGGCGGGAGTCGAACCCGCGTCCGAAGGCGCTTGACGCCCGGTACTACATGCTTAGCTCACCGTTGGATCTCGTCCCGCGACAGCACGATGTGCGAAGCGCATCGAAGGACCAGCCCGCTTGATTTGACCCTAAGCCGACAGGCGGCAGCTTTGGGCGATCCCGTGATAATGACCCTACATCCACGAGCACAGGCACAAGTGGGTTCGGGGCTAGGCCTTAAGCGGCCAGAGCGTAGTTGTCGTCGTTGGCAACTATGAGTTTGCGGCTGGATTTACGAGGAAAGCTGCCCCCTCGGCATGCACCAAGCCATCTCACTACCCCCGTCGAAGCCAGGACACCCCCGGGGAAAACCTGAGCTGGTCAGTCGAACAAGTATATGGGGCCGACATGGCGCGCTTCAATGCGCGCGTGCGTAAGGATCGTTCAGGCCTCGCGATTGTGGGCGCGCATGGTGCGCTGTTTCTCGCGCTGCCAGTCGCGTTCCTTCTCCGCGTCGCGCTTGTCGTGCGCCTGCTTGCCGCGGGCCAGGCCGATCTCGACCTTCACCTTGTTGCCTTTCCAGTACATGGCGATCGGCACCAGGGTGTAGCCCTTGCGCTCGACTGCGCCGATCAGCTGGTCGATCTCCTGCTTGTGCAGCAGCAGCTTTCGCGTGCGGCGGTCCTCGGCGATGACGTGTGTGGAGGCGCTGATCAGTGGCGGGATCGAGGTCCCCACCAGGAAGATCTCGCCCTTCAGCACGACCGCGTAGCCGTCGCCGAAATTGATGCGCCCGGCACGCAGTGCCTTCAGTTCCCAACCCTGCAGCGCAATGCCGGCTTCGTACCGTTGGTCGATGTGGTACTCGTGGCGGGCGCGCTTGTTGAGCGCGATGGTCCCGCCGGCGTGCTTGTCCTTGTCCTTCGCTTTTGCCATGTCCGCTAGACTTGCGCCTTTGCGGTGCGCCGGAAGCCGTCGCACCGAATGATGGAAGAGGTAGCCGTGATCGAAATCCGACGAAGCGCCCTGGTCAATTACACGCCGGCGCAAATGTTCGATCTGGTCAACGACGTCGAAGCATACCCAAAGCGCTTCTCCTGGTGTGCCGGTGCGCGGGTGCTCGAGCGCGAGGGCGACGTGCTGGTGGCGCGGCTGGATCTGAAATACGCCGGCCTCAAACAGGGTTTCACGACCCGCAACACCACCGAACCGCCAAAGCGCCTGCGCATGCAACTGGTGGAAGGGCCGTTCCGCAGTCTGGACGGCCTATGGGAATTCATTCCGCTAGGCGAGCATGGCTGCAAGATCGCCTTCGCGCTGGACTTCGACTATGTGGGCCTGGGCGCCACCGCAATCAAGCTCGGGTTCCAGGCGCTGGCGAGCAAGATGGTCGAGGACTTCGGTCGCGAGGCCCAGCGCACGTATGGCTGAGATCACGGTAGAAGTGGTGCTGGCGCTGCCCGGGCGCACGTTGCTAAAGCGGCTGGTGCTTGGCGCAAACGCGACGGTGGCCGACGCGATCGCGGCGACTGACCTGGGCCGGAACGGCGCGCTGGTCGATATGCAACGACTGGGCATCTTCGGTCGCCGCGTGCCACCCGAACATCGGCTGCGCGACGGCGATCGCGTGGAGCTGTACCGGATGCTGGTGCTCGATCCGAAGGAGGCGCGCCGGCGCCGCGCCCGCTGAAATCAGCGACTGCCGTTGTCCGGCGGCGTCGAGCCGCTGTCGTCGGTGCCGTTGGTGTTCTTGTCGCCCTGGTTTTCGTCGACGGGGTAGGTGACGTGGTACTTCTTGCTTTCCTCGAGCATCTTCTCGGGATCCTGCGCGAAGAAGTCGCCGTCGGTGCGCACCAGCGTGTCGTTGTTGAAAGTGAGCGTGAAGGTGCGGATCTTGATCTTGCCGCCGCGGTGCTGCTGGGTGGACACGTAGTCCCAGCGGTTCTGGTTGAACGGCGTATGCACGGACGGCGAGCCCAGCAGCACCAGCACCTGATGCTTGGTCATGCCTGGCTTGAGCTGATCGACGTCCTTCTTGTCAAGGAAGTTGCCTTGCTGCACGTTGGGGACATAGACGAGTCCGCAACCCACCAGCGTAAGCGCCAGCATGGCGGAACCGAGCGTGCGAATCAGCTTGTGCATGCGTGTTTTGCGTCCGGATCGTGAAGGGGGCGATGATACACTAATGGCCTTGATACGCCGTGCGTGGAGCGAGCCATGGAACAGGAAACCAGAGAGCTGCGCCGGGTCGGCCTGAAGGTCACCCACCCGCGCATGCGGATCCTGCAGATCTTCGAAGAAGAGGGTGTCCAGCACCTCACCGCCGAAGACGTCTACAAGAAGCTGCTGGCCGAACAGGAAGACATCGGCCTGGCAACGGTGTACCGCGTGCTTACCCAGTTCGAGGCCGCGGGCATCGTGGTCAAGCACAACTTCGAAGGCGGCCAGGCCGTCTACGAGCTTGACCGCGGCAAGCACCACGACCACATGATCGACGTAGACAGCGGCAAGGTCATCGAGTTCGTCAGCGAAGAGATCGAGCGGCTGCAGAAGGAAATCGCCGCCAAGCACGGTTACGTGCTGGAGGATCACAGTCTGGTGCTGTACGTGCGGCCCAAGAACAAGGCCCGCTGATCCGAACCGCATGAGCGCGCCTGCGGCGGATGCTCTGCCGGGCCGGGAGAAGGCAGAGCCGCGCAAGCTGGCTCCCACCATTGAAATGCGGCGTACGGGGCGGGCATAAAAAAAGCCGCGGGAGGACTCCTGTCCACCCACGGCTGATCCGTTACCACATAGCGCTTCGGCAGTGCGAATTGCTCGCTGGCCGGGTGGCGCCGTTGGTACCGGCGGAACGGCATCCTGCCGTTCTTCGTGGCCACCGTCCCCACGGTGACCACGGCACGCCATCTTGCGACGGCGGCTCCCCCACATCGATGGACCGATGCTAACGAGCTGTTCACGACTCCGGTATTGGAAAAATTCCTATGCCAGCCGACCGGGTTCACGGCCGGACGTGCTGCTCCGCAGCAAAATCCGCAGGTGGACGCCTTGGCGGTCGGGCCTCAGCCGGAACAGGCCACCCAGCGAGGTGACGCGGTCGCGCATGCCCTGCAGGCCGCGGCCGCCGCGGGGCAGGCGGCTGGGCAGGCCCACGCCGTCGTCGCGGATGTCGAGCAGGGCCAGCACCACCCCATGGCGCTCGCCGATGCGCAGACGCAGGCGGAATTCGCTGGCCTGGGCGTGCTTGACCGCATTGGTGGCGCTTTCCTGTACCAGGCGGTACACCGCGATGCGGGTGTCTTCGTCCAGCAACCGCGGGTCGCCGCGCATGTCGGTGTGGAAGACGATGCCGGCGGTGGTCAGCAGGTCGCGGATCGGACCTTCGTCCAGCGCCCGCAGCAGGCCGAACTCGTCCAGCACCGCGGGACGCAGGTCGTCCAGCAGGCGATGCAGGGCGCGGCGCATGTAGCCGAGGATGGTGTTGATCGAGACGCTGATGTCTTCCAGCCCCGCCTGACGCAGGCGCACCTGCGCGAGTTTCATGTGGGTCTGGATGGCCGTGATGTTCTGGCCGAGCTCGTCGTGCAGCTCGGCGGCCATATGCCGGCGCTGGTTTTCCTCGGCCTGCAGGTTGCCGCGGGCCGCGTCGCGCAACTGTCGGGCGAGTTGGTCCAATCGACGGTTGACCGCGCCCAGGTAGACGTTCTGTTCGGCCACCCGTTCGCTGCTGCGGCGCAGGGCGTCGGTTGCCGCGCCGAGCATGAGCGCTCCGGTGCCAGCGACAGCCAGGAACAGATAGCCAGCGGCGCTCTGCGCATGCCCCGGCTGATGGTCGACCGCCGTCATGCCCAAGCACGAGATCAACATCGCCAGCGTGGCGCCGCGCCAGCCGTGGCGGAAGGCGAAGAACAATACCGGTGCCAGCGACAGCACTCGGGCGAATTCCGGCTGGGGCGCGGCGTGCTCCGATAGCATCAGCAACAGCGCCATCGCCGGCAGCATCACCAGCAGCCCGTCCATCACCAGGCTGGCCACCATCTTTCGGTTCGGTCGCGCACGCAGCAGCATGATCGACAGCGGCGCCACCAGCAGTACGCCCAGGTAATTCCCCAGCAACTCGCGGCCGAGCGCGCGCACCATCGCCGCGGGGGCCGCGCTTTCATGCAGCAGCGCCAGCAACACCGCATCGGCGGCCGCCACCGCACCGACCACCAGCACGGCCGAAAGCAGCAGGCGGGTGGCTTCCTCCGGGTCGCGCAGGCTGGCGTGCAGATTCACCCGGCGCAACAGCCACAGGCTTACCGCCATGATCAGCGGCTCGGGCAGGTCGCCGATCACGAAGGTCTCCCACCCCATGGGCAGGCCCGAACGCAGGTCCAGGATGGCGGTCACGGCCAGCTCGAGCCCCAGCAGCCAGAACCACTGCCGCACCGGCACGATCAGCAGCGCGGCGAAGCGCAGGCCGAAGGGCAACATCCAGTAAGGCTGTTGCGTAGGCAGCAGCGCCAGCCACAGCAGCGCGTAGACCACGCCGAGCAGCGGACCGGATTCGGGCAGGGAAAAAGGCTTCGATCGCATGCTGGCGATGGTACATGCGACTGTTGCCTGCCCAGCGCTCGGCGGATGGTTGGGCAGGGGCGGCCGGTCTCTTATAGACTCGGTGAGGCAGGGCCGGACGCGGGGGCGTCCGAAGCGGTTGAGCCGCGTACGGCGTACCGCCCGAAACAAGCAAGTCAGCGGGGCATCATGTACAGCATCGTTCTGGTCGACGACCACGCCATCGTCCGCGAAGGTTTCAAGCGGCTCATCGAACTGGAGCCGGATCTGGAAGTGATTGCCGAATGCCGTTGCGCCGACGATGCAGTGGACGCGATCAACCAGCGTCGCCCCGATCTCGTCGCGCTGGACCTGTCGCTTCCCGATGGCAGTGGCTTGCCACTGATCGAGCACCTGCACAGCCTGGCGCCGGATACGCATATCGTCGTGCTGAGCATGCACGACGGCGAACCCTACGTATCCGAGGCGCTACGTCGTGGCGCCAGCGGCTACGTCACCAAGGGCGCGGCGCCGGAGGAACTGGTGGCAGGTCTGCGCCAGGTGATGCAGGGCGAGACGTTCCTGAGTTCCGACCTGCGCCAGCGTCGTGCCGAGCGGCCCAGCGAGGCGCTCGATCCGGTCAACCGGCTTACCGCGCGCGAGCGCGAGGTGTTCCTGCTGCTGGCGGCAGGCAAGGCGCCCAAGCAGGTCGCGGCAGTGCTCGGGGTGGGCCAGAAGACCATCTATATCCATCGCGCCAGCCTGATGGGCAAGCTGGGCGCGGGTTCGGAACTGGACCTGTATCGGATGGCGAGCGAGCGCGGGCTGTTGTCCGAGCGCAAGAACTGACGGACCGGATGACGCAGGGTGGGCTTGTGTCCACCCTGACGCGCCCCGATGGTGAGCCGAAGCCCACCCTACGGGGCTCCTGTCAGGCGCTTTGCGCGCGCTCCAGCATCTGCTTGGCGTGGGCGCGTGTTTCGCGGGAGATCTCGACGCCGCCCAGCATGCGCGCCAGTTCGTCGCGGCGACCGGCTGCGTCCAGCTTCTCGATCTGCGTGCGCGTGGTGTCCCCGTCGCTGTGCTTGCTGACGCGCAGGTGCGCGTGGCCCTGCGCAGCGACCTGCGGCAGGTGAGTGACGCACAGCACCTGACGCTCGCCGCCGAGTGCACGCAACTTCTGCCCTACCACCTCGGCCACGGCGCCGCCGATGCCGGTGTCGACCTCGTCGAACACCATGCAGCCGATCGTGTCCTTGCCCAGCGTGGCGACCTCGATGGCCAGGCTGATGCGCGCCAGTTCACCGCCCGAGGCGACCTTGCGCAGCGCACGCGGCGGCTGGCCAGGATTGGCGCTGACAAGCAGTTCGCAGCGCTCGCGGCCCTGCGCATCCGGCTCGCCGTCGTCGACCGGCTCGAGGTCGACGACCAGCCGGCCGCCGGCCATGCCCAGTTCGCTCATAAGGGCGCTGACTTCCTCGCCCAGGCGAGCGGCGGCGGTGCGGCGGGCCCTGCTCAGCTCATCGGCCGCTTTCGCATAGCCGCTTTCCAGCCGCGCGCGATCGCTGGCGAGTCGCTCCAGCGCATCGCCGGCGCCTTCCAGTTCGACCAGTTCGGCCTGCAACGAGCCCAAGCGATCGTGCAATTCGGCGACGGGCAGGCGGTGTCGGCGCGCCAATTCGTGCAGGCGGGTGAGGTGGGTGTCGACGTCGGCATAGCGCTCAGGATCGAGGTCGACGTCCTGTGCGTAGCGCGATAGGCCGTCGGAGGCTTCGCCCAGCTGTATCTCTGCGTTGTCCAGCAGTTCCAGCAGGGGTGTGAGGCGCGGGTCCAGGGCGGCCAGCTTGCCCAACTCGCCGTGCGCGCGGCCGAGCGCACGGCGTAACGCGAATTCGCTGTCGCCGTCGAGCAGTTCCACCACGCCGGAGGCGCCTTCGGCCAGCCGGCCGGCATTGGCCAGGCGCTTGTGGCTGGCCTCGAGTTCGGACAATTCCTGAGCCGGCAGGGCCCACCGTTCGAGTTCGCCGACCTCGTGGCGCAGCAGTTCGAGCCGCTGCTCGCGGTCATCGCCACCACTGAGCTTGCGGATGCGCGCGCCCAACTCGCGCCACTGTGCGGCCAGCGCGCGCAACTGTCCCACCAGTTCCTCGTTGCAGGCGTAGGCATCGAGCAGATCGAGCTGGTGGCCGCGCGAGAGCAGCGCCTGGTGCTCATGCTGGCCATGGATCTCCACCAGCAGCGTGGCCAGCTCGCCGAGCTGGCTGGCGTTGGCCGGGCGGCCGTTGATCCACGCGCGCGAACTGCCCTCGGCGCGGATCACGCGGCGCAGCTGGCAGGCGCCTTCATCGTCCAGCTCTTCCCGTTCCAGCCAGGCGCGCGCCTCCGGCAGCGCCGTCAGGTCGAATTCGGCGATGAGTTCGGCGCGGTCGCAGCCCTCGCGCACCATGCCGCTGTCGGCGCGCGCGCCGGCCAGCAACATCAGCGCGTCGACCAGGAGCGACTTGCCGGCGCCCGTTTCGCCGCTGACCACGGTGAGACCCGGACCGAAGGCGACTTCGGCTTCTTCGACGACGGCGAAATGGCGGACGTACAGGGAAGTGAGCATGGCGTGGAATTGTACGGGCAGAAGGGGCGCGCAAGCGCGGCTACCGTCGCGACCGGCGTTCTTGCAAACTCGGCGGCGACACCTTATTTCTGTCCCGTCTCACCGTTTGTTACAGCGAATGACCCGACCCCACGACCTCGATGCCCGCGCCCGCCGCCTGCTGCGCACGCTGATTGCGCAGTACCTGGCCGATGGCGAGCCCGTCGGGTCGCGCACGCTGTCCCGATCGTCGGGGCTGGATGTAAGCCCGGCGACGATCCGCAACATCATGGCGGACCTGGAAGACGCCGGCCTCGTCGCCTCGCCGCATACGTCCGCCGGACGCATACCCACGCCACGCGGCCTGCGCCTGTTCGTCGACAGCCTGATCGAGTTGCAGCCGCTGCCGCGCGAGGACATGGCCCGGCTCAAGCGTGAGTTGCCACCCGGGCCCACGACCACCCGCGACCTGCTCGGCAATGTGTCCACGCTGCTTTCGGCGATGACCCACTTCGCCGGCGTGGTGACGGTGCCGCGCCAAGGTGACTTCCCCCTGCGCCACATCGATTTCGTGCCGCTGCCGGACGCGCGCGTGCTGGTGATCCTGGTGTTTTCCGACAACCAGGTGCAGAACCGCATCGTGCAGCTGGCCAGGCCGCTGGACAGCCGTGAACTGGAACAGGCCGCCAACTACCTCAACACCCATTTTGCCGGTCTGCGCGTGGACGATATCCGCGCCCACCTCTTGCGCGAGCTGCGCGAGGCCGGCAGCGAGCTCAACCGCCTTGTCGCCAGCGCGACGGAACTCGCGGCCGCCTCCTTCGCGCCGCAAGGTGGCGGGGAGGATGTCCTGGTGAGCGGCCAGACCAACCTGATGGGGTACGCCGAACTCGCCGACCTGGACCGTCTGCGCGAGCTGTTCGAGGCTTTCCAGAAGAAAAACGAATTGCTGCAGCTGATGGAGGTGTGCGCCCGGGCCCCGGGCGTGCGCCTGTTCATCGGCGAGGAATCGGGTTTTGCCGCGCTGGACGGGTGCAGCGTGGTGACCGCCAGTTACGGCGTGCAGGGGCGGGTCCTGGGCGCGGTCGGCGTGATCGGACCTACCCGCATGGCCTACGACCGGGTGATCCCGGTGGTGCAGGCGACTGCCGGATTGCTCAGCGACGCCTTGAATCGCGCCGCGACGTCCCTATAACCGCCCCCGGAGGGCGGGTTTCCCGCAGTTATCGGTGGCCGGCACGGATGTGCCGGTCAGGACTTTTGTTTGGGAGTAATGCATGCAGAACAACGAGCAGACGCCGGATCAGGTGCAGGAATCCGGTTCGCCCGGAACGCAGGGGTCCGATGCCCTGCAGGCGCGGATCGCCGAGCTGGAAGCGAGCAACGCCGAGTTGCGCGAGTCCGTGCTGCGCGAACACGCGGAACTGGAGAACCAGCGCCGCCGCCTGCATCGCGACCTCGAACAGGCACGCCGCTTTGCCAACGAAAAGCTGCTCAACGAACTGCTCCCGGTCTACGACAGCCTAGAACGCGGCCTGGCCATCGAGGGCGGTGACGCCGCCGCCGTGCGCGAAGGCCTGGCGCTGACCCTGAAGGCGCTGCTTAAGGTCGCCGAGACCCACGGACTGGTGCAGGTCGATCCGGTCGACCAGCCGCTCGACCCGGAGCGCCACCATGCCGTGAGCATGGTCGAAGCGTCCGGCAAGGCGCCCGGCACCGTAGTCAACGTGCTGCAGAAGGGGTACGTGCTCAATGACCGGCTGCTGCGTCCTGCGCTGGTGGCCGTCGCGAGGGATTGACGCATCGTTCGCTGAACACACAGGCGGGCCCGCGGCATTGAATCGCCGGAAGCGGGCCACCATCTGGAAAACCATCGCGGCCGCGGGGGCCGCCTAGAAAGCATTGGAGCTGAACACTATGGGCAAGATCATCGGCATCGACCTGGGTACCACCAATTCCTGCGTCGCCGTGATGGACGGCAGCACCGCGAAGGTGATCGAGAACGCCGAGGGCGATCGCACCACGCCATCCATCGTCGCCTTCAGCAAGGACAACGAAGTCCTGGTGGGCGCGCCGGCCAAGCGCCAGAGCGTGACCAACCCGAAGAACACCTTTTATGCGGTCAAGCGCCTGATCGGCCGCAAGTTCACCGACGCCGAGGTCCAGAAGGACCTGCACATCGTGCCCTACGGCATCGTCGCGCATGAGAATGGCGACGCCTGGGTGGAGACCTCCGACGGCAAGAAGATGGCGCCGCAGGAGATCTCGGCCAAGGTCCTCATGAAGATGAAGAAGACCGCCGAGGACTATCTCGGCGAGCCGGTCACCGAAGCCGTCATCACGGTGCCGGCCTACTTCAACGACAGCCAGCGCCAGGCGACCAAGGACGCCGGCCGCATCGCGGGGCTGGAGGTCAAGCGCATCATCAACGAGCCGACCGCGGCCGCGCTGGCCTATGGCCTGGACAAGAAGGGCGGTGACCGCAAGATCGCGGTGTACGACCTGGGCGGCGGCACCTTCGACGTGTCGATCATCGAGATCGCGGAAGTCGACGGCGAGAAGCAGTTCGAGGTGCTGGCCACCAACGGCGACACTTTCCTCGGCGGCGAGGACTTCGACAAGCGCGTGATCGATTACCTCGTCGACGAATTCCAGAAGGACCAGGGCATCGACCTGCGCAAGGATCCGCTGGCGCTGCAGCGCCTGAAGGACGCGGCCGAGCGCGCCAAGATCGAGCTGTCCTCCGCGCACCAGACCGAGGTGAACCTGCCGTACGTGACGGCTGACGCCTCCGGTCCGAAACACCTCAACATCAAGCTGACCCGCGCCAAGCTCGAGGCGCTGGTGGAAGACCTGGTCAAGCGCACCATCGAGCCGTGCCGGATCGCGCTCAATGACGCCGGCCTGCGCGTATCCGACGTCAACGAGGTGATCCTCGTCGGCGGCCAGACTCGCATGCCCAAGGTGCAGGAGTCGGTCAAGGATTTCTTCGGCAAGGAGCCGCGCAAGGACGTCAACCCGGACGAGGCCGTGGCCGTGGGCGCGGCGATCCAGGGCGGCGTGCTGGGCGGTTCGGTCAAGGACGTGCTGCTGCTGGACGTCACCCCGCTGTCGCTCGGCATCGAGACGATGGGCGGCGTGATGACCAAGCTGATCGAGAAGAACACCACCGTGCCGACCAAGGCCGCGCAGACCTTCTCCACCGCCGACGACAACCAGACCGCGGTGACCGTGCACGTGCTGCAGGGTGAGCGCGAGCGTGCCAGCGCCAACAAGTCGCTGGGCCGCTTCGATCTGTCGGGCATCGATGCGGCGCCGCGAGGCATGCCGCAGATCGAGGTCACCTTCGACATCGACGCCAACGGCATCCTGCACGTGTCGGCCAAGGACAAGAAGACCGGCAAGGAACAGAAGATCGAGATCAAGGCCGGCTCGGGCCTGTCCGAGGAGGAGATCCAGCGGATGGTCGCCGACGCCGAGGCAAACAAGGAAGAGGACAAGAAGTTCCACGAGCTGGTGGCCACCCGCAACAAGGCCGACCAGATGGTGCATTCCACCCGCAGCGCCCTGAAGGAGCATGGCGGCAAGGTCGGTGGGCAGATCGGTTCGATCGAAGAGGCGCTGTCGGAACTGGAAAAGGTCAAGGACGGCGACGACAAGGCGCAGATCGAAGCCAAGATGCAGAAGCTCGAGCAGGCCGCACAGGCGCTCTATGCCGCGGCCCAGGGCGGCGGCGGGGAAGCGGGTCCTCAAGCGGCGCCGGGCGGCGGTTCGGCGCAGCCCGACGACGTGGTCGATGCCGAGTTCACCGAGGTCAAGGACGAGAAGAAGTAACCCAAGGAAGTCGGCGTCGCCGATCCAGGCCCAGCCCGCGCCGGCTATCATGGCTGACGCGGGCTGCTTGTTGATCGGGCAGCCACGTGGATCGGTGCAGGACAGAGCAGGGGTTTGGTTCAAGTCATGAATGCAGCAACGGGAAAGCGCGATTACTACGAGGTGCTCGGCGTCGAGCGCACCGTCACCGAAGTCGAGCTGAAGAAATCCTTCCGCCGCCTGGCGATGAAATACCACCCGGACCGCTGCCCGGACGATCCCTCCGCGCAGGAGAAATTCAAGGAGGCCAAGGAGGCCTACGAAGTCCTGTCCGACACCCAGAAACGCGCCATGTACGACCAGCACGGCCATGCCGCTTTCGAAGGCGGCATGGGTGGCCGTGGGGGTGGTTTTGGCGACATGGGCGACATCTTCGGAGACATCTTCGGCGACATCTTCGGTATGGGTGGCGGCGGTCGCGCCCGGCAGCGTCGTGGTGCGGACCTGCGCTACGTGATGGAGCTGGACCTGGAGGAGGCGGTCTTCGGCGTCGGGAAAACGATCGAGATCCCGACCCAGGTCAACTGCCACCACTGCAACGGCTCGGGTTCGGCCGACGGCAAGACGACCCAGTGCAAGACCTGCCACGGCCACGGCCGCGTGCGCATGCAGAACGGCATCTTCTCGATCCAGCAGGCATGCCCGCATTGCGGCGGCAGCGGCCAGACCATCGAGAAGCCCTGCAAGGCCTGCCGCGGCGAAGGGCTGCTTGAAGAAAGGCGCACGTTGTCGGTGCAGATTCCCGCTGGCGTGGATAACGGCGACCGCATCCGCCTTTCGGGGCAGGGCGAGCCCGGCCCGGCCGGTGCCGAAGCGGGCGACCTTTACGTGGATGTGCGCGTACGCGAACACGCGATCTTCCAGCGCGAAGGCAACGACCTGCATTGCGAGGTGCCGATCCGTTTCGCGCAAGCCGCGCTGGGTGCCGAACTCAAGGTGCCCACGCTGGAAGGCGAGGTGGCGGTGTCGATCCCGCCGGAAACCCAGACTGGCCAGACCTTCCGCCTGCGCGGGCGCGGCGTGAAATCCGTCCGTTCCGGCCGCGTCGGCGACCTGATCTGCCGCGTCATGGTGGAAACCCCGGTACGCCTGACCCGCGAGCAGCGTGAGCTCCTGGAGAAGCTCGAGGCGACCTTCAGCGAAGGCGAGCCTGACGCGCACACCCCGCGCGCCAAGAGCTGGGTCGACGGGGTCAAGGAATTCCTTTCCCGCGTCACTTCGTAAACCGGGTCTTCTGAAGGCCCCTACGCGCACCTGGTCCTTCTCCCCGGAGCAGATAGGGAGCAAAGCCGTGCGCATGCGCGCCTTCGCCCTCCCGGTTACGCTACGCGCTCCCAGGAAACGCGGACCCAAGCGATGACCCAACCGTTACGCCTCGCCATCAACGGCGCCAACGGCCGTATGGGTCGGGTGTTGCTCGATCTGTTGCGCGACGACGCACGCTTCGAGATCGTCGCGGCACTCACCGCGCCGGGCATGCCACAGGTGGGCGAACGTGCCTGGCATGACCGCGCCACGCCCTGTTTTCGCGCGGACTGGCCGCAGGAAGCACTCGACGCGGTGATCGACTTCAGTGGCCCCGATGGGCTCGCCTCCGCGCTCGACTACTGCATCCACCACGGTGCGGCGCTGGTCAGCGGCACCACCGGCATCGATGCCGCGCTGAAGGCTCGCGTGGTGGACGCGTCCTCGCAGATTCCGCTGATGCACGCGAGCAACTTCAGCCTCGGCGTGGCGGTGCTTACGCGCCTGCTTCGCCAGGCCGCCTCCGCGTTGCCGGAGTGGGACCTGGAGATCGTCGAAGCACACCACCAGCGCAAGACGGACGCGCCCTCGGGTACCGCGATTTCGCTTGGCGAGGTGGCTGCCGCGGCGCGCGGTACCACGCTCGCGCGGGATGGTGTCACCGGCTCGCGCGAAGGGGCACGGCGCAACGGCAGCATCGGCTTCGCCGTGGTGCGCGGTGGCGACATCGTGGGGGAACATACGGCGATGCTGATCGGCACCGGCGAGCGGATCGAATTGGGCCACCGTGCCACCGATCGCAGCATCTTCGCCCGCGGTGCGATCGAGGCGGCGCGGTGGCTGCATGCCCAACCGCCGGGCGCCTACGATCTCCAGGCGATGCTGGCCGCGCGACTCGATGCGTAGTGGCGGGCAGGGCCCGGCCTGCCGTCGCCTGTACGACTGTGTCCAATGGCCGGGTGCCCACACGGGACTGGCGATGCTTGTCCCTACCGTGCCCCGCCCGTTACCATGATCGTTATTGTCATTGGGGAGTAGCCATCCTCACCCGCGAAGGCCGTCCGCCTTCGTTCCCCGAGGAATCCGCGTCAACAGACTTGGAGCCAACGCTCCATGGCGTGGATGGCCGCACCGCCGTACATCGGCGAAGCGCGTGCCCGGCGAGACCTTTGGCCACGATGTGCTCGAACCCTTGCCGGGCGGGCCGCATCGTCGCGCCATTGGTTTTCCGCTCGCCCGGCCGGATACGCGTTGATGCTCACCGCCTTGTGGTTCCTGCTTTCCGCCGGCGCGATCTATGCCGCCTGCGAGTACTTCGTCAACGGTATCGAATGGCTGGGCCGTAAATTCCGGTTGGATGCCACCGCCACCGGGACCGTGCTTGCTGCCTTCGGCACCGCGCTGCCCGAAAGCGCCGTGACCTTTATCGCCGTGGTGTTCGGGCACACGCCCGAGCAGCGTGGCATTGGCGTCGGTGCGGCCCTGGGCGGACCACTGGTGCTGGGCACCATCGCCTATGCGGTGGTCGGCATCGCCCTCTGGAGCAATCGGCACCGGTTGCGACGCCCGGACGCGGTGGTGAAGGTCGATCACGCGCGACTTGCACGCGACCAGCGGTGGTTCCTTTCGATTTTCGTGGTCAAGTGCACGCTGGGCCTGGTCGCGTTCGCATTGAAGCCCTGGCTGGGGGTGTTGTTCATCGGCGCCTATGGCCTGTACGTCTGGCGTGAGCTGAAGACCGGCGACATGGCGGCGGACGAGGAGGAACTCGAACCGCTGAAATTCCAGCCACGCGCGGCCGACCCGGCAATGTGGCGCGTGGTCGCCCAGAGTGGAGTTGCGCTGGTGGTGATCGCCATCGCCTCGCGCATTTTCGTGACGCAGATCGAGGTCATCGGGCTGGCATTTGGCCTGTCGGCGCACGTGGTGGCGCTGGTCCTGAGCCCGGTGGCGACCGAACTGCCCGAAACCGTCAACGCGCTGATCTGGGTCCGCCAGGGCAAGGAGCGGCTGGCGCTGGCGAACATCTCAGGCGCCATGATGATCCAGGCGACGATTCCCAGCTCGCTGGCCCTGTTCTTCACGCCGTGGCTGTTCGACCTGCCACTGATCGTGGCCGGAGTGCTGACCACGGTGGCGGTGGGTTACCTGTGGTGGCTGTTCCAGCGCGGGCATGTCAACGCGCGCTGGCTGATGCCGGTGGGCTTGCTATACGGCGTGTTCGCCGCGTTCGTGGCCTGGCACCTGGCCTGACGGTCAGTCCCGGTGCGCGGCGTTGCGGGCGCGTCGCGCACCGAAGCGGCGATCCAGTGCGCCGACCAGTTTCTTGAATCCGCGCGAGAACTTGCCGCGTCGTGTCTTGCGCAGCTTTTCTTCCTCGCTGGTCAGCCAGGCGACCTGGATGACCCGGCGCTCGCCCTCGAAGGGAAGGTGGCCGTGGAAAGAATTGTCGCAACGCTTGAATACTGCGAACTCGCCGTACAGCGGCGTCAATTCCGGTGCAACCAGATCGTCGATATCGTCGATGCGGCGAAGGAAGCGCAGGCAGCCCTCGCTCGTGTCCGGCCACTGGTGATTCAGATAGAGCAGGGCGGTGGCGACCTTGGACTTGCTGTCGGTGTGGATGGTGCCGTGGCGCTTGTTGAGATGGCGGCACAGCGTCACCAGCGTCGGGTACTGGGCAAGGTCCGCGATGCCCAGCCGTTCGCCGATCGCGCTGGCGAAGGCCGGTGCCGTCAGGTCGGTCACCAGCGCGTTTATCGACGGGCCACAATCGACCGGGTCGTAGGGAAAGAATCCCGCGCTGGTGTAGCGTGGGAAGTCGCGCTCCAGGTCGTTCCGCGCATCATCCGGCAACTGGCCGTGGGCGATCAGGAAGGGGAACGGATCCTGCCGCACGTCGGTGTCGGGACGATCTAGGCGGGCGGGATCGAGCAGGACGGTGGCTTTCATGGACTGCTTCGTGGACCGGATGCCAGCCAGTTTAGCGCGCGTCGACCACGCACAGAGGCCCCCGGGTAGAGGCGTTGTTCACGCGCCACGCGGTGGACAGAATCGCCCGTCCCTCCTATCATTGCGTCCCGCCCGAGACTTCTTCCGACCCAAGGTCCACAAGCCTGCTTGCAGCGGCTTGCGGACTTTGCTGCACCTAAAGGCGGCCCCCATGCCCATTCCCGCTCTGCTTGCCCTCGAAGATGGCAGCGTGTTCCACGGCCACGCCGTGGGCGCGACTGGCGAAACCGTCGGCGAGGTGGTTTTCAATACGGCGATGACGGGCTATCAGGAGATCCTCACCGATCCTTCCTACGCCCGCCAGATCGTCACTCTCACGTATCCGCATGTCGGCAACACCGGCGTGAATCCCGCCGATGCCGAGTCCACCCGCGTGCAGGCCGCCGGCCTGATCGTGCGTGATGTGCCGCGTCGGCCGAGCAACTGGCGCAGCACCGAAAGCCTGCCCGACTACCTGGCGCGCCAGAACATCGTGGCGATCGCCGGCATCGATACGCGTCGCCTGACCCGCATCCTGCGCGACAAGGGCGCGCTGAACGGCTGCATCCTGGCCGGCGAAGGCGCCGACGCCGAGACCGCGCTGGAAAAGGCACGCGCCTTCCCGGGCCTGAACGGCATGGACCTGGCCAAGGTGGTCAGCGTGCGCGAGTCCTACCGCTGGACCGAGGGCGTGTACGACCTCGACCGCGCGGCGTTCACCGAGCCAGATGCCCGTTACAAGGTCGTCGCCTACGACTACGGCACCAAGCTCAACATCCTGCGGCTGCTGGCCAGCCACGGCTGCGACATCACGGTGGTTCCGGCGCAGACGCCCGCCGCCGAGGTGCTGGCGATGAAGCCCGATGGCGTGTTCCTGTCCAACGGTCCGGGCGACCCGGCCGCCTGTGACTACGCCATCGCGGCGACGAAGGCTTTCCTGGAGGCGAAGATTCCGCTGTTCGGCATCTGCCTGGGCCATCAGTTGATGGGCCTGGCGCTGGGCGCGAAGACCATCAAGATGAAGTTCGGCCACCATGGCGCCAACCATCCGGTGAAGGACCATGACGACGGTCGCGTGCTGATCACCAGCCAGAACCACGGTTTCGCGGTGGACCCGGCGACGCTGCCGGCCAACGTACGCGTCACCCACACCTCGTTGTTCGACGGCTCGCTGCAGGGCTTCGCGCTAACCGACCGCCCGGCGTTCTGCTTCCAAGGCCACCCCGAAGCGGCGCCCGGGCCGCATGACGTCGGCTATCTCTTTGCGCGCTTCGCGCAGCTCATGCAGGAGGCCCGCTAATGCCCAAGCGCACCGACATCAAGAGCGTGCTGATCATCGGCGCCGGCCCGATCGTGATCGGCCAGGCCTGCGAATTCGACTATTCCGGCGCGCAGGCGTGCAAGGCGCTGCGGGAAGAAGGCTACCGGGTCATCCTGGTGAACTCCAACCCGGCCACCATCATGACCGACCCGGAGATGGCCGACGCGGTCTACATCGAGCCGATCAACTGGCAGACTGTCGAGCGCATCATCGCCAAGGAAAAGCCCGACGCGGTGCTGCCGACCATGGGCGGCCAGACCGCGCTCAACTGCGCACTGGATCTGGCCGACAACGGCGTGCTGGAAAAGCATGGCGTGGAGCTGATCGGCGCTTCGCGCGAAGCGATCCGCATGGCCGAGGACCGCGAGCTGTTCAAGCAGGCGATGGCCGAGATCGGCCTGGACTGCCCGAAGGCGGAAGTGGCGAAGAGCTACGAGCAGGCCGTCGACATCCAGACCCGGGTCGGCTTCCCGACCATCATCCGCCCGAGCTTCACGCTCGGCGGCTCCGGCGGCGGCATTGCCTACAACGTCGAGGAGTTCGAGGAGATCGTCAAGCGTGGCCTCGATCTGTCGCCGGTGCACGAGGTGCTGGTCGAGGAATCGGTGCTCGGCTGGAAGGAATTCGAGATGGAAGTGGTCCGCGACCATGCGGACAACTGCATCATCGTCTGCTCGATCGAGAACCTCGATCCTATGGGCGTGCACACGGGTGACTCGATCACCGTGGCGCCTGCGCAGACGCTCACCGACAAGGAATACCAGCGCCTGCGCGATGCCAGCCTGGCCGTGCTGCGCAAGATCGGCGTGGATACCGGCGGCTCCAACGTGCAGTTCGGCATCAACGCCGAGAACGGCCGCGTGGTGGTGATCGAGATGAACCCGCGCGTGTCGCGTTCGTCGGCGCTGGCCTCCAAGGCGACCGGCTTTCCGATCGCCAAGGTCGCCGCGAAGCTCGCCGTGGGCTACACGCTGGACGAGCTCAAGAACGACATCACCGGCGGCCTCACGCCGGCCTCGTTCGAGCCAACCATCGATTACGTCGTCACCAAGATCCCGCGCTTCGCATTCGAGAAGTTCCCTTCGGCGGATGCGCGCCTGACCACGCAGATGAAGTCGGTGGGCGAGGTGATGGCGATGGGCCGCACCTTCCACGAATCGTTGCAGAAGGCGCTGCGCGGATTGGAGATCGGCAAGACGGGCCTCAACCCCACGGGCCTGGACCTGGCCAGCGCCGAGGGGCAGGCCAGGGTCCGGCGCGAATTGCGCGAGCCGCGGCCCGAGCGCGTGTTCTATGTGGCCGATGCGTTCCGTGCAGGCCTTTCGCTGGAAGAAATCTTCGACTGCAGCCGCATCGATCCGTGGTTCCTGGCCGCCTTCGAGGACATCGTCCTGACGGAGAAAGAGGTCAAGGCCCAAGGCATGACCGCGCTCAACGCGCCGCGCATGCGTGAATTGAAGCGCATGGGCTTCGCCGACGCGCGCATCGCGCAGTTGCTCAATACCGACGAGGCAGCCGTGCGCCATCTGCGCCACACGCTGGGTGTCCGTCCGGTGTACAAGCGCGTGGATTCCTGCGCGGCGGAATTCGCCACCAGCACCGCCTACATGTACTCGACCTACGAGGAAGAGTGCGAGGCCAATCCGACCAACCGCGAAAAGATCGTGGTGCTCGGCGGTGGCCCGAACCGCATCGGCCAGGGCATCGAGTTCGACTACTGCTGCGTGCATGCAGCGCTGGCACTGCGCGAAGACGGGTTCGAGACCATAATGGTCAACTGCAACCCGGAAACCGTTTCGACCGATTACGACACCTCCGACCGCCTGTACTTCGAGCCGCTGACGCTCGAGGACGTGCTGGAGATCGTCGATCTGGAGAAGCCCAAGGGCGTGATCGTGCAGTACGGCGGCCAGACGCCGCTCAAGCTCGCGCGCGCACTGGAGGCTGCCGGCGTGCCGGTGATCGGTACCTCGCCCGACTCGATCGACCTGGCCGAGGACCGCGAGCGCTTCCAGCAGATGATCCACAAGCTGGGCCTGCGCCAGCCGCCCAACCGCACGGCGCGCAATGCCGACGAGGCGCTCGCGCTGGCGCGCGAGATCGGTTACCCGATGGTGGTGCGCCCGAGCTACGTGCTCGGCGGCCGCGCGATGGAAGTGGTCTACGACGACGCCGACCTCGCCCGTTACATCCGTGAAGCGGTGCAGGTGTCCAACGACTCGCCGGTGCTGCTGGACCGCTTCCTCGACCATGCGGTCGAAGTGGACGTGGACATCATCGCCGACGCCGAGGGCAACGTGCTGGTCGGCGGCATCATGGAGCACATCGAGGAGGCCGGCGTGCATTCGGGCGACTCGTCCTGCTCGCTGCCGCCGTACTCGCTTTCGACCGAGATCCAGGACGAACTGCGCCGCCAGGCCGCCGCGATGGCCCGGGAATTGAAGGTCATCGGCCTGATGAACACGCAGTTCGCCATTCAGGGCGACACGGTCTTCATCCTTGAGGTGAACCCGCGCGCCTCGCGTACGGTGCCGTTCGTCTCCAAGGCGACGGGGATGCCGCTGGCCAAGATCGCCGCGCGCTGCATGGCCGGCCGCACGCTGGCCAGCCAGGGTGCGACGCGCGAGATCATTCCCGACTATTTCTCGGTCAAGGAGGCGATCTTCCCGTTCCTGAAGTTCCAGAACGTCGATCCGATCCTCGGCCCGGAGATGCGCTCGACCGGCGAGGTGATGGGCGTGGGACGCCAGTTCGGCGCGGCCTTCGCGCGGGGCCATGAGGCTGCGGGTATCCGCTCACCGAACACGGGCAAGATCTTCCTGTCGGTGCGCGACGCAGACAAGGAGCGCCTGCTGCCGGTGGCCAAGGAAGTGCTGGCGCGCGGTTTCAGCCTGGTCGCCACCGGCGGCACGGCGGCCTTCCTCACCGAACACGACGTGCCATGCGAGCGCATCAACAAGGTGCTCGAGGGGCGGCCACACATCGTCGACCTGATCAAGAACGGCGAGATCGTCTATATCGTCAATACAACCGAGGGCAAGCAGGCGATCGCCGATTCGTTCTCGATCCGACGCGAGGCCCTGCAGCACCGGGTCACCTACTCGACCACCGTGGCAGGCGCGCGTGCGCTCGTCCACTCGCTGGATTTCCATGGCGAGGCGGACGTGCACAGCCTGCAGGAACTGCACAAGGAGCTGAACGCATGAGTCGCGCCCCCATGACCAAGGCCGGTTCGGAGCGCCTGCGTGGCGAGCTGGACCGCCTCAAGTCGGTCGAGCGCCCGCGGATCATCGCGGCGATCGCCGAGGCCCGCGCCCACGGCGACCTGAAGGAAAACGCCGAGTACCACGCTGCACGCGAACAGCAGAGTTTCGTCGAGGGAAGGATAGGCGAACTGGAGGCCGCACTGTCGACTGCCGACGTCATCGACGTGTCCAGGCTGGGCGCCGGCAGCAAGGTGGTGTTCGGTGCGACCGTCGATCTGGAGGACGAGGACTCCGGCGAGCCGGTGACCTACCAGATCGTGGGCGACCTGGAAGCGGACATCAAACAGCGGCTGATCGCGGTGTCCTCGCCGATCGCCCGTGCGCTGATCGGCAAGAGCGAAGGCGACAGCTTCGAGTTCAGGGCGCCCAACGGCGTCAAGCACTACGAGATCACCGGCGTGCGCTACGAGTAACAATCGTGGAGGCAGGGTGGGCTTTACCCACCTTGCCCGCGCTGGTCCGATAGGTTGAATCGGACACGCAGGCAACAAAAAAGGCCGCATCGAGCGGCCTTTTTCGTCCAACCCGGGCGGCTTAGCGCTGGCGCGCCTTGAAACGCGGGTTGCTCTTGCAGATCACGAAGACCTTGCCGCGACGGCGCACGACCTTGCAGTCACGGTGCCGCTGCTTGGCGGACTTCAAAGAGGAAAGCACCTTCACGGCAGGCTCCTGGAAACAGATCGGGAAATTCAAGCCGCCAAGTTTATCCGGTTCCATTGGCGCTCACAAGTCCACATCTTCGACGCCCTTGACGATCTGCAGGAACTTGGCCAGCACCGGGGACGGGTTGTCCCTGCGACTGGCGACCGCCAGCAGCAGGTAGGCGTCCGGATCCTCGAGCGAGACGTAGCTGACGCCGCCCAGCTGCACCGCCCGCATGCTGGCCGGAACCAGCGCGAGCCCGATGCCCGCCGCGACCAGGGCCAGCAGGCCATTGATCTGCTGCGCCTGCTGGCCGATCAGTGGATGAAAGCCCGCCTTGCCCGCCAGCTGTACCAGCCGGTCATACAGGGTCGCGGCAAGCTCACGCGGCTGGCTGACGAAGACCTCGTTCGACAGCGCGCCGAACTGCACGCTGTCGTGTCTGGACAGCGGGTGGCCGCTGGGCACGGCCAACACCAGCGCTTCGTAGTCGATCACGTCGATCCGCAGCGTACGGGCATCGGACTCGTGGCGGGGCTCGTCGCGCACGAAACCCACGTCGATCTGGCCGGCGCGCAGCGCGGTGAACTGCGGTTCGCTGTACATCTCCTGCAACTGCATCCGCACCTTCGGCACGTGCTGGCGAAAGCGCAGCAGGGTCTGCGGCAACGCGCGATGGAAGGTGACCGAGATCGTGTAGGCCAGGCGCAGCACGCCGCTGAAGCCGGCCGCCGCATCGCTGACGTGGGCACGCGCCTGCTCGGCCTGGATGAGGATCTGCCGCGCCTGCTCCAGCAAGATGCGCCCGGGCTCGGTCAGCGCCACGTTGCGCTTGTCGCGATCGAACAGGCGCGTACCCAGATCCTGCTCCAGGGCCTGGATCTGCTGCGACAGCGGCGGTTGGGAAATGTGCAGGCGCTGGGCGGCCCGGGTGAAGCTCAGCTCCTCGGCCACGGCGACGAAATAGCGGAGCTGGCGGAAGTCGAACATAGTCGATTTACGAATAAATAGGGCTGCAAATATATATTGGAAGGGCGTTTGTGACGAGGGTATCGTTTGCCTCGTCCCGCCACCTTCCCCCTCCCCCCAGGTGGCGGTGACCCTCGCTCCGCAGCGACGCTATCCCCGCGGTACCGGCCTCCTCCCCCAGAGCCGCTACCGACGCGTCGTTCGCGGAGCGCTTTCTTTTTCTGGTGTCCTGCGAAATTCCTCGCGGAACCTCCCTTGCCTACGATGTCTGCCTGCCTCGCAGGAGGCCGCTTGCGGATGGTGGGTGCTGCGCTAGCCTGCAGAAAGGCGCTGTTGGCCGCTTTTACAGCATCGCCGCCAGTCGAGTGCCTTGCGCAATCGCCCGCTTGGCATCGAGTTCGGCAGCCACGTCGGCGCCGCCGATGACGTGCGGCGTCAAGCCAGCCTGGATCAGAACATCGGCCAGGCCTCGGGCCGGCTCCTGGCCGGCGCAGATCACCACGTGGTCGACCGGCAGGACTTGCGGTTGCCCGTCGAGCAGGATATGCAGCCCTTCGTCGTCGAAGCGCTGGTACTGCACGCTGCCCAGCATGCGCACCTGATGGGCTTTGAGCGTGGCCCGATGCACCCAGCCGGTGGTTTTGTTGAGGCGGGCGCCCAGGCGGCCTTCGCTTCGCTGCAACAGCCAGACCTGCCGAGCGGGCGGCTCGGGCGAGGGGGGCGCCAGGCCGCCGCGGGCGGTGAGCGTGCGATCCACGCCCCAGGCCTTCGCCCACCGGACCGGATCCAGCGTTGGGGAGGGCGGTTGCTCGGTCAGAAATTCGGCCACGTCGAAGCCGATCCCGCCAGCGCCGACGATCGCGACGCGCGAACCGACGGGGTGATCGTGCGCGAGTACGTCCAGGTAACCCAGCACGCGTGGATCGTCGCTTCCTGGGAAATGCACCTTCCGAGGCAGTACGCCTGTCGCCACCACGATTTCGTCGAAGCCGCGCAGCGCCTCCACGTCCGCCCGACAACCCAACTGCACATGCACGCCAAGTTCCGCCATGCGGCGGCGGTAATAGCGCAGCGTCTCGTGGAACTCTTCCTTGCCAGGAATGCGCTTGGCGTAGTTGAACTGGCCGCCGATGTCGGCCGCCTGCTCGAACAGTGTCACCGCATGGCCGCGTTCGGCCAACGTTGTCGCGCAGGCCAATCCCGCCGGGCCCGCACCCACCACGGCGATGCGCTTCAGGTGGGGCGCCAGCCCGACGACGAGTTCCGTCTCGTGGCATGCACGCGGATTGACCAGGCAACTGGCGCGCTTGTTCTGGAATACATGGTCCAGGCAGGCCTGGTTGCAGGCGATGCAGGTATTGATGGCCGCGCTGCGGCCGGAACGCGCCTTGGCCGCCCAGTTCGGGTCAGCCAGAAGCGGGCGGGCCATCGAGACCATGTCCGCTTCGCCCGTGACCAGCACGCGCTCGGCCACCTCGGGCATGTTGATGCGATTGGTGGCCACCAGCGGAAGGCCAACCTCGCGTTTGAGCCGCTGGGTGACCCAGGCGAAGGCTGCACGCGGCACCGAAGTGACGATCGTCGGCACGCGCGCCTCGTGCCAGCCGATGCCGGTGTTGATGATGCTGGCGCCTGCCGCCTCGATGGCCTTGGCCAGCATCACGATCTCGTCCCAGGATTGGCCGCCCTCGACCAGTTCCAGCATGGACAGTCGGTAAATGATGATGAAGTCGCGCCCGACCGCCTCGCGCGTGCGCCGCACGATCTCGACCGGAAAGCGCATGCGCCGGGTGACGTCGCCGCCCCAGGCATCCTCTCGCTGGTTGGTGCGCGCGGCCAGGAACTGGTTGATCAGGTAGCCCTCCGAGCCCATCACCTCGACGCCGTCGTAGCCGGCTTCGCGGGCGAGCCGCGCGCAGCGCACGAAATCGTCGATGGTGCGCTCGACGCCGCGGGCGGACAGGGCGCGTGGCGTGAACGGCGTGATCGGCGACTTGATCTTCGAGGGCGCTACCGATAGCGGGTGATAGCCGTACCTGCCCGCATGCAGGATCTGCAGGCAGATGCGTCCGCCCTCGGCGTGCACTGCCCGGGTTAGCTTGCAATGTCGCGCCACGTGCCACGGCATCGACAGGCGTCCGCCGAACGGTTTGAGCCAGCCCTCGATACTGGGCGCGATACCGCCGGTCACCATCAGGGCCACGCCGCCCCGCGCACGCTCGGCGAAATAGGCCGCCAGCTTGTCGTAGTCCGCCGCGCGATCCTCCAGCCCCGTATGCATCGAGCCCATCAGGATGCGGTTGGGCAGGGTGACATGGCCCAGGTCCAAGGGGGCGAACAGGTGCGGGTAATGCATGCCGGCGTCCATTCAAACGATCGTATGAATGTGCCGGGTGGGCGTGATGAAAGCAAGTCGCCTTACGCTGCACTTAAGGAATCAGGGAAGGTTTCGGCACCGTTGCGCACCCCGGAGGGTGAGGCTGGAAATGGGGTTGGGCGAAATGTCGATTCGACCAGGGATCTTCCGGATCGGTGACAGGCTCAGGCGAGGAGCTGGCGCACCAGCGCGACGTAGCGGCGCATCGCTTCTTCCTGCGGCATGCCGGACAGCTGTGCCCACGCCTCGTGCTTGGCCGTGCCGACGAAATCGAAAAAACCGGGAGGATGGGCCTGGATGTCGCCCAGCGAGCCTTGCTTGTACAGAGCGTACAGCCTGAGCAAAGTGTCGTTGTCGGGCCGGGCGCCGAGTCGCTTGACGTCCTCGGCGGCTTGTTCGAACTCGCGGCGAAGATCGGTCATGGCAGAGGGCGCTGCAAACGGCGGTGCGCGGCTAGATAGCACGCGCCTCGGGGGTGGTCAACGCGCTACCATGGCGTTTTTGCAGATCCCCGGGAGTCCCATGATCCGCACGCAGCCGGTCCCAGTCCTCACCATCGACGGACCGTCCGGGTCGGGCAAGGGCACCATCAGCCGGCTGGTCGCCGAGCAACTGGGCTGGCGCCTGCTCGACTCGGGCGCGCTCTACCGGGCGGTCGGCTACGCGGCGGGAGCGGAAGGGTTGGACCTGTCCGACGCCGATGCGGTGACCCGCTGCGCCCAGACCACGAAGATCCGCTTCCAGGCGGCTGCCGACGGCGGTGACACGCGGGTGATCGTCAATGGACACGACGCCACCGACGAACTGCGCACGGAAACCGCGGGCGCGGCAGCCTCGGCGATTGCCTCGATCCCGTCGGTACGGCAAGCCCTGGTCGACCTGCAGCTGGGTTTTCGCAAGAGCCCGGGCCTGGTCGCCGACGGGCGCGACATGGGCACGGTGATCTTCCCGGACGCGTCCTTCAAGGTCTTCCTCACCGCCAGCGCCGCCGAACGGGCGAAAAGGCGCTATAAGCAGTTGAAGGAAAAGGGACTGAACGTTACACTTGCATCCCTTCAGCGCGAGATCGAGGCGCGCGACGAACGCGATGCGTCGCGTACGGTCGCCCCGCTTCGCCCGGCCGAGGATGCGGTTCTGGTGGATACCACCGGCATGCCCATCGAAGTCGTCGTCGCGAAAGTTTTTGCCGTCGTGCAGCCCCGATAAAGGCTGCACGCGGCTTTAGGCGCCTCCGCCGCGGCGGGGGTTTTGGTCAACGGTGCCGACAGGGCGGTCCATCACAGGGCGCGTTTTCTGCGACACCCACAACCGGTGGGCCGGTTAGCCCGTGCGCAATTGCTCCGACGACGCGCACAAGGGGCTTTAGGCCTTTTCCCATTTCTGGAATCAACATGACTGAAAGTTTTGCCGAGCTGTTTGAACAGAGCCAGCAGGCCATCGCCAAGCTGAAGCCGGGTGCCATCGTCACCGGCATCGTTGTGGAAATCCGCAACGACGTCGTCGTGATCAACGCCGGCCTCAAGAGCGAAGGCATCGTCCCGATCGAGCAGTTCAAGGACGAAGAGGGCACGCTGGAAGTGCAGGTAGGCGACGAGGTGAAGGTTGCCCTCGACGCCCTGGAAGACGGCTTCGGCGAGACCAAGCTCTCCCGTGAGAAGGCCAAGCGTTCGATGGTGTGGGACGACCTCGAGCAGGCTTTCGACAAGGAAGAGACCATCACCGGCAAGATTTCCGGCAAGGTCAAGGGCGGCTTCACCGTCGACATCAAGGACGTCCGCGCGTTCCTGCCGGGCTCCCTGGTCGACGTGCGCCCGGTCCGTGACCCGGTGTACCTCGAGGGCAAAGACCTCGAGTTCAAGATCATCAAGCTGGACCGCAAGCGCAACAACGTGGTCGTCAGCCGCCGCGCCGTCGTCGAGACCGAGTTCTCCGAGGAGCGCGAGAAGCTGCTGGAGCGCCTGACCGAGGGCGCGGTGGTCAAGGGTACGGTCAAGAATCTGACCGACTACGGCGCGTTCGTGGATCTGGGCGGCATCGACGGCCTGCTGCACATCACCGATATGGCCTGGAAGCGCGTGCGTCATCCGTCCGAAGTTGTCAACGTTGGCGACGAGCTGGACGTGCGCGTGCTCAAGTACGATCGCGAGCGCAACCGCGTGTCGCTGGGCCTCAAGCAGCTGGGCGACGATCCGTGGGTCGCGATTTCGCGTCGCTATCCGGTCGGCAGCCGCATCTTCGGCAAGGTCTCCAACGTCACCGATTACGGTTGCTTCGTCGAGATCGAGCCGGGCGTCGAGGGCCTGGTCCACGTGTCCGAGATGGACTGGACCAACAAGAACGTCAACCCGGCCAAGGTCGTGCAGGTCGGTGACGAGACCGAAGTCATGGTGCTGGACGTGGATGAAGAGCGTCGCCGCATCTCGCTCGGCATCAAGCAGACCCGCTCCAACCCGTGGGAAGCCTTCGCCGCCATGCACAAGAAGGGCGACAAGGTGTCCGGCCAGATCAAGTCGATCACCGACTTCGGCATCTTCATCGGCCTGGACGGCGGCATCGATGGCCTGGTCCACCTGTCGGACATCTCCTGGCAGGCATCGGGCGAGGATCTCGTGCGCAACTTCAAGAAGGGCGACGAGATCGAGGCGGTGGTGCTGGCGGTTGATCCGGAGCGCGAGCGCATCTCCCTCGGCATCAAGCAGATGGAGCAGGATCCGTTCGGCCAGTTCATGGCCAACAATCCGCGCGGCACGATCGTCAACGGCACCGTCAAGGAAGTGGACGCGAAGGGTGCGGTGATCGACCTGGGCGAGGGCGTGGAGGGTTACCTGCGCGCCAACGACATCGCCAAGGAGCGCATCGACGACGCGACCCAGCACCTGAAGGTGGGCGACAAGGTGGAAGCCAAGTTCACCGGCATGGACCGCAAGGGTCGCCAGCTGGCGCTTTCGATCCGCGCCAAGGACGAGGAAGATCTGCACGACGCGATGGCCGAGTACGGCTCCGCGGCCGGCGGCACCACCAAGCTGGGCGCGCTGCTCAAGGAGCAGCTCAACAAGTCCGAGTAATTCCTTTAGGATTACAATGACTTGAGTACGAAGCGGGGCGGCACCTAGCCGCCCCGCCGTTTAACGTCACGGACATTGGGGACCCATGACCAAATCCGAACTGATCGAGGCGCTGGCCAGGCGTCAGACCCATCTCGCGTTCAGCGACGTGGAGCTCGCGGTCAAGAGCGTGATCGAACAGATGAGCCACGCCCTGGCACAGGGCGAGCGCATCGAGGTCCGCGGCTTTGGCAGCTTCGCGCTGCATTACCGGCCGCCACGCATGGGGCGCAATCCCAAGACCGGCGACGCGGTGGCCCTGCCGGGCAAGCACGTGCCGCATTTCAAGCCGGGCAAGGAGTTGCGTGAACGCGTGAATCTGTCGCTTCAGGCCGAAGCCGAACTGGCCTGAGTCGACAAGCGGGCATCGTCTGGAGGCAGGCGGCACAAGCCGATCCTGCCTTTTTTTATTCCCATGCGCGGCTGCTCGATTCCTTCCTTTCGAACGAGACGGGGAGCGGCGGCTACGCCAGTCGCATCACGAGCGCCATCCAACGCCTCCCTGAAGGGGGCAGTCCGTGCCAGCTCAAGCGGATTCCGGTAAAGTCGCGCGATGCGATTGATTGCCTTGCTCATCCTGGCGCTTTTTGTCGTCATCGGCGTGGTCGTCGGCGCGCTCAACGCCGATCCGGTGAGCTACGACCTGGCCTTTTTCACGGTCACCCTGCCCAAGGGGGCCGGATTGCTGGTCGCGCTGCTGATCGGCTGGCTGCTGGGCGGTCTGACCGCTTGGTTGGGCATGAGCCTGCGCCATCGGCGCGTACTGCGTCGCGCGCGGCCGTCCAACGGGAAGACGCCGGCCCGCGCATGAACATCCTCTACGTGCTGGTTCTGCTGGTGCCTGCCGCCTTCGCCAGCGGCTGGTTCGCGGCCCGCCGGGCGGCGGTCCATCGCTCGGGCATGCGGGTGAGCGAGCTTTCGTCCGATTACTTCCGCGGCCTCAATTACCTGCTGAACGAAGAGCAGGACAAGGCAATCGAAGTCTTCCTCAAGCTCGCCGAGTACAACCGCGACACCGTGGAAACCCATCTTGCCCTGGGCAACTTGTTCCGCCGGCGCGGCGAAGTCGATCGCGCCATCCGCCTGCACCAGCACCTGGTTTCCCGACCGGGCCTGACCGAGGCGATGAAGACGGTCGCCTTGCTGGAACTGGGCGAGGACTACATGCGGGCAGGCCTGCTCGATCGCGCCGAGGCGCTGTTCTCCGATCTGGTCGCCATGAATGCGCACGCACCGTCGGCGCTGAGGCATCTCGTGGCCATCTACCAGCACGAGCGCGACTGGCACAAGGCGATCGATCATGCGCGCCGTCTCGAGACGATGACCGGTGACGACGAATCGCCCATGATCGCCCAGTTCTATTGCGAACTGGCCGAGCAGGCTCGCCAGCATGGCGCGCGATCGGAAGCGCGCGACTACCTGCGCCAGGCGTTCGGATGCCAGGCCGACTGCGTGCGAGCCTTCATGCTCACCGGCCGCCTGCATGCCGAGGCTGGTGAGCACGCCGAAGCCGTGGAGGCCTACGAGGCCGCCGTCGGCGCGGACATAGCCTTCGTGCCGGAGATCCTGCCCCCTCTGCTCAACAGCTACGCACGCACCGGACAGATGGAGCGCGCCGAGCATTTCCTGCGCGACATCCTCGCCCGCTACAACGGCATCTCGCCGGTGCTGGCGTTGACCAAGCTGTACAACCAGCGCGATGGCGAACGGGCCGGCATCGAATTCCTGACGTCGCAGCTGCGCCAGCGCCCCTCGGTGCGCGGGCTGATGGCGTTGATCGATGCGACCATGGACAAGATCGAAGGCGAGGCACGCGAGAATTTCCTTATCCTGCGAGACCTCACGCGCAAGCTGCTCGAGGGCCAGGCGATGTATCGCTGCAGTCGTTGCGGTTTCGGCGCCAAGGCCCATCACTGGCAATGCCCCAGTTGCAAGGGCTGGAGCACCATCCGCCCGATCCACGGCGTCGCCAACGAGTGATCCGTCCGGAATTCACCATCGTGCTGGGATGGAGCCTGGTCGCGCTGGTCATCGCGGCGGTGGTTGCCCATGGCGCCATCGCGTATGCGCACCGGCGCGGAATGCTGGACCAGCCCGGCCAGCGCCGCTCGCATTCGCTGCCCACACCGCGCGGCGGTGGCATCGGTATCGTGCTGGCCTGCCTGGTCGGGCTGCCCGGTGCGCTCCTGAGCTTGCCCGGTGCCTGGCCAGTGCTGACGATCGCCAGCCTGGCGCTGGCCTTGTTGCTGGTGGCGTCCATAGGGTGGTGGGACGACCATCGGCCGCTGGCGCAATGGCCAAGACTGGGCGTCCAATTGCTGGCGACCGCGCTTTTCGGCGCAGCGCTGCTCGCCAGCGCGGGTCTTGCCTGGGGCTGGCTGCCACTGCTGGTGCTGGCGGGCGCCTGGAGTATCAATCTGCACAACTTCATGGACGGCATCGACGCGTTGCTGGCACAGCAGTGCATCTTCGTGGCGACAGGGCTCGGCTGCCTCGCCGCGAGTGCGGCGCAACCCTCGCTGACGGGTGCTTGCTTCGTCGTGGCATTCGCCTGCCTGGGATTCTGGTTCTACAACCGGCCACCGGCACGCATCTTCATGGGCGACGTGGGAAGTGGCAGCGTCGGCCTGCTGCTGTTCGCGCTGACGGCCATGCTCTGGCGGGTTGAACCGGCGCTGCTTTGGCCGGCACTCATCCTCGTGTCCGGTTTCGTTGCCGATGCCAGCTTGACGTTGCTGAACCGCTTCCTACGCGGCAGGCGCTGGTATGCTCCGCATCGCGAGCATCTCTACCAGTGGCTGGTACGATCCGGCCGCACGCATGCGCGCGCTACCGCGTGGTACCTGGGGTGGAACCTGCTCGTCGCCGCACCCGCGGCGGTTGTCGCGAGGCAACTCCCGGCCATGGCATTGCCCGCCTGTGCCGCCGTCTATACGGTGGCCGGCGCAACATGGATCGTTACCAAGCGCCGCTGTCTGCGACGTGCACCATTGAAGGACCGTCATGTCGCCACGTAAATGGATCGCTCTCATCCACCCGCGGATCGCCGTCGTCGCGCACGACCTGGCGATGGCCGGCTTCGCCTGGTGGATCGCCAAGGCACTGCGCTATGCCACGGTGCAGGGCCAGGATGGGAGCTTCGATGTCCTCGAATTCCCCATCGTGCTGGCGATGCAGGGACTGATGTTCACCTGGACCGGCCTCTACAAGGGCGTATGGCGCTTCGCCAGCCTGCCCGATCTGTGGAACATCCTGAAGGCGGCGATCTTCGGCACGCTCGCGATCGGCCTGGCGCTGTTCCTCTATGAGCGCATGGAAGGCGTGCCTCGGTCGGTCCTGCTGCTGTACCCGGTCGCCTTGACCCTGTTGCTGGGCCTGCCACGCCTGGCGTATCGGTTCTGGAAGGACAGCCGGCTCGACCTTTTCAGCACGCGCTCCTCCAAGCGGGTGCTGATCGTGGGCGCCGATCGCGCTGGCGAGGCGCTTTCGCGCGACCTGCGCCACGACGGTCGCTTCAGCGTCATCGGCTTCGTCGACGACAAGGCCAGCCTGCGCGGTGCCTCGATCAATGGTCACCCGGTGCTGGGATGCATCGACCAGCTGCCGGAACTGGCCCGCGAGGCGGCGGTGGAGATGTTGCTCATCGCGCTACCTGGCGCCACGACGGGGCAGATGCGCCGGGTGGTGGAGTTGTGCGACCAGACTGGCCTGCCGTACCGCACCGTGCCGCGGCTCGAGGACGTGGTCGCCGGCCGCGCGCAATTCAACGAGATCAAAGAGGTGGCGATCGAGGACCTGTTGGGCCGCGACGCGGTCGAGCTGGACTGGACCGCCATCCGCGAGACGCTCACAGGTCGCCGGGTGCTGATCACCGGCGGCGGCGGTTCGATCGGTTCGGAACTTTGCCGCCAGGTTGCAAGGCTCGGCGCGCAGTCGCTGATCATCGTCGAGCAGAGCGAATACAACCTGTACCGCATCGGCAAGGAACTGCGCAGCGACTATCCCGAACTGCTGCTCGAATGCGTGCTGTGCGACTGCGGCGACCGCATCGCCTTGCAGAAGACCTTTGCCGAAACCAAGCCGCAGGTGGTTTTCCATGCGGCTGCCTACAAGCACGTGCCGATGCTGCAGAAGCAGCTCCGGGCGGGTTTCCGCAACAACGTGCTGGGTACGCGTACGGTGGCGGACCTGGCCAACGAGTTCCAGGTCGAGTGCTTCGTGCTGATCTCGACCGACAAGGCGGTCAACCCCACCAGCGTGATGGGCGCCTGCAAGCGCGTGGCCGAGATCTATTGCCAGAACCTCAACGCCCATTCGGCCACGCACTACATCACGGTGCGCTTCGGCAACGTGCTCGATTCGGCCGGCTCCGTGGTGCCTCTGTTCCGCCAGCAGATCCGCGACGGCGGTCCGGTGACCATCACCCATCCGGAGATCACCCGCTACTTCATGACGATCCCGGAGGCCTGCCAGTTGATCCTGCAGGCGGCCTGCCTGGGGCAGGGGGGCGAGATCTTCGCGCTGGACATGGGCGAGCCGGTGAAGATTCGTGATCTCGCGGAGCAGATGATCCGCCTCGCCGGCAAGAAGCCGGGCACCGAGGTGCCCATCGTCTACACCGGCCTGCGCGCGGGCGAGAAGCTGTTCGAGGAACTCTTCCACCAGCTCGAGAACTACAGCGCCACGGCGCACGCCAAGATCTTTCTCGCGCAGCACCGCGAGGTCTCGTGGGAGTTGTTGCAGGCGCTGCTCAACAAGGCCAGCGAGGCCACCGCGATCTTCAATGAAGACGAACTCCGCCGCTGCGTGTCCAGTTTGCTGCCATCGTTCCGCTGGAGCGAGACGGCGCAACCGGACAACGTAGTGTCGATCCGCCGCGAGGCGGGACGTATCGAACAGGGTCGTATCGAAACAGGAGAAAGCTGAGTGACCAAGCCGTTGCGCAAGGTGGTGTTCCCCGTGGCCGGCCTCGGCACCCGTTTCCTGCCCGCGACCAAGGTGGTCGCCAAGGAAATGCTGCCGGTGCTGGACAAACCGCTGATCCAGTATGCGGTCGACGAGGCGGTGGACGCTGGCGCCGATACCCTGGTGTTCGTCACCAACCGTTACAAGCACGCCATCGCCGATTACTTCGACAAGGCCTACGAGCTGGAGGCGAAGCTCGAGGAGAAAGGCAAGGACGAGCTGCTGGCGCTGGTACAGGGCACGCTGCCGTCCAACGTGCGCGCGATTTTCGTCACCCAGCCCGAGGCACACGGCCTGGGCCATGCGGTGCTTTGCGCCAAGCCGGTGGTGGGCAACGAGCCCTTCGGCATCATCCTGCCCGACGATCTGATCTGGAATCGCGGCAAGGGTGCGTTGGGCCAGATGGCGGCGCTGGCCGAATCGGAACATGCCGGCGTGATCGCGGTCGAGGAAGTGCCGCACGACCAGACCGACAAATACGGCATCGTCGACGCCGAGCCGATCGACCAGCGCAGTGCGCGCATCCGCTACATGGTGGAGAAGCCCAAGCCCGCCGATGCGCCATCGAACCTTGCCGTAGTGGGCCGATACGTATTGCCCGGCCGCATCTTCGAGCTGCTGGAGCAGACCGAGCCGGGCGCGGGCGGCGAGATCCAGCTCACCGACGCCATCGAGGCGCTGCTGATGGAGCAGGGCAAGGTGCTCGCCTACCGCTTCGAGGGCACCCGCTTCGACTGCGGCAACAAGGCCGGGCTGGTCCGCGCCACCATGCACATGGCCATGCAGGATCCCAAGCTCGCGCCGGTCGTGCGCGAGTTCGCCAGCCAGCTCTGATCCGTATCCGATGAACCTGTAGGAGCCCGCTTGCGGGCGATGCTCTCGGGCAACCCGTGCCGAGCATCATCCGCAAGCCGGGCTGCGGCGCAGACTGTGCATCGGCGGGTTTTCCGCCCCACGGCGGCCCGTTCGAATAGCGCCGGCCACCGCGATATGCTCAGCCGTCGCCCGACTGGCCCGCTTCCCCATGCCGCCGTCCGTTCCGTCCTACTACCGCGCCACGGCAACGCCGTACGCCCCGTATGCGCCGCTCGACGGCCTGCAGGAGGCACGCGTGGTCGTCATCGGGGGCGGCTTCGCTGGACTCAACACAGCGTTGGGACTGGCCGAGCGTGGACTGCGCGACGTCCTGCTGCTGGAGCGCGAGCAGGTCGGCCATGGCGCTTCCGGGCGCAACGGCGGCTTCGTATTTGCCGGCTATTCGCTGGGCGAGCAGGCATTGTTGGACCAGTTGGGGGAGATGCGGGCGCGGGCCTTGTTCGGGCGGACCATCGAGGGTGTGCACCGCATCCGCCAACGCATTGCCGAATACGCGATTGCCTGCGACGCAGTGGATGCGGGCGTGATATGGGCCAACTGGTTCCGTGATCCGGGCGTACTGCGCACGCGACAGCACTTGCTGGCCGAGCGCTATGGCGTGGAGTGGGAATGGCTGCCCGAAGCCAGGCTCCGCGAGCTTGTCCGCAGCACGCGCTACCACGACGGCCTGTTCGAACGCGACGCCCTGCACCTGCACCCGCTCAACTATGCGATCGGACTGGCTGCGGCCGCAGCCGGGCGGGGTGTGCGCATCCACGAACACAGCGGGGTGCGCCGCCTGCAGCGCGACGGCAATCGCTGGCGCGTGCAGACCGCCGCCGGCGAAGTACTCGCCGAGCAGGTCGTGCTGGCGTGCGGGGGCTACCTGGCGGGCCTGGAACGTCGGATCGACCGGGCGATCCTGCCGATCGCCACCTACGTGATGGTGACCGAACCGCTGGGCGATCGCCTTGACGAATGCCTGGCCACGCGCGCGGCCATCTACGACACGCGCTTCGCCTTCGACTATTACCGTCCCCTGCCGGACACGCGGCTGCTCTGGGGCGGCCGCATTTCGGTACTCGACCGTTCGCCGCACTCCTTGCAGCGGTTGTTGCGGCGTGACTTGCTGCGCGTGTTCCCGCAGTTGGGCGAGGTGCGCATCGATTACGCCTGGTCGGGCCTGATGAGCTATGCGCGCCACCAGATGCCCCAGATAGGTGGGCGCGAGGATGGCCTGTGGTGGGCGCAGGCGTTCGGCGGCCACGGGCTGAGCTCGACCTGCGCGGCCGGCGAACTGCTGGCGGCTGCCATCGCCGAGGGTGATCCCGCGTGGCGGGAATTCAATGATTATGGGCTCGCCTCCACTTACCGCCCATTGGGCTTCATGGCGGCGCAGGCCAGCTACTGGCGCGCCGAACTGCAGGATTGGCTGAAAACGAGACTGGAAGGATGAGCGTGGAAGAAATCAGTTGGTCGGACTTCGAGAAGGTGCTGATCGTGGCCGGCACCATCGTCCGCGTGGAGCCGTTTCCCGAGGCGCGCAAACCGGCATGGAAGGTGTGGGCGGACTTCGGCCCCTACGGTGAGCGCAAGACCAGCGCGCAAATCGCCGCGCTCTATACGCCCGAGCAGTTGATCGGCAGGCAGATCGTGGGCGTGCTCAATTTTCCGGAGAAGCAGATCGGCCCGTTCCGGTCGCAGTTCCTGTTGACCGGCTTCCACACCGACGAGGGTGTCGTTGTCACCGCGGTCGAGCGACCGGTGCCCAACGGGTCGCGGCTGGCGTGAGCGCGCCGCGCGCCGCACGCACCTCCGACGCTGCCGAGATGGCGCGGCTGGCGGGCGAATTGGGCTACCCGGTCGGCCCGGACAACATGGCCGAGCGGCTCGATGCGTTGCTTGGCAATCCGCGTCAGTGCGTGCGCGTGATCGACGATGAAGGGCGTCTGGCCGGTTGGATCGCCGCTGAGCGACGCCTGAGTCTGGAGGTTGGCGAACGTGTGGAGATCACGGGCCTGGTGGTCGACGGCATGGCCCGTCGTGGCGGTGTGGGGCGCGCCCTGGTCGGCGCGGCCGAAGCCTGGGCGGCGGAGCAGGGCATCGACATGGTCGTCGTGCGATCCAACGTGCAGCGCCAGGCTTCGCATCCGTTCTACGAACATTTGGGCTTCGCGCGGCAGAAGAGCCAGCACGTCTACGGCAAGCGCCTCGCTCCGTAGGGCGGGTTTCAGCCCACCATCGTCCGGCACGGAACCGTTGGGCTGAAGCCCGTCTTACGCGGTCAACGCGATCACCTGCACGGCAACGGTCCCGTCCGGAAGCGCCGCCTCGACACCGGAAGTCAGGCGGGCCTTCGTATCGTCGTGCACCACAGCCAGCGCTTCGGCCGCACCATCCACCGACACCACGTCCAGCAACTGGATCGTCTGGCCGTCCACTTCAAACATGCTTCCCGGTTCAAGTAGGCGCGACAGCCGAACGCGGTGCAGATGCCGCTTGCTGCCGCCGCGGTAATGCATGCGCGCGACGATCTCCTGGCCCGGGTAGCAGCCTTTGTCCAGCGCCGTCGCGCCCAGCGAACCCAGGTTGAGCCAGGCCGGCAGCAGCTCGCCCGTGGTGTTCCGCACAAGCCACGGCCAGCCGGCGCGCACTTGCGGCAGGCGCCATTCGTTGTCGCCCCGAGTGGCCAGCTTCAGTGCGTGCGAACCACAACCGATCACCAGCGAGTCGCCCTGTTCCATGACGGCATGCAGTGGCATGCGCTCGACGGTTGCCAGCTCCTGCGATGGCAACGCCAGGACGCGCAGCCTGGCGCGAAACACGTAGCGCTGCAATTCGCCTGCCATCGCCTGCGCCTCCCCGCCGCGCAGCAGCAGGCGCAGGCGTTGCCCGTCAAGCCGCATCAGATGGAACAACGCGCGCACGCGCCCCTGCGCATCGAGCCAGGCGCTGAACTGCCACTGGCCATCGGCCAGCAGGGTGAGGTTGCTGCTGAACTGCGCTTGCGCGAACGCTATCGCGTCCGGGCCTTCGAGCGCGACGAGCTCGGCGGAATAGGTGTTGGGCATGGCGCATGAAATAAGGGAACGGACGCGTGAAGGCAAGGTGCGGACAGGTTTTTACGCACCAGTCAAGGTTGTGTTGCTTGGTCAGCGCGTATTACGCTTCTGCGGCTTTACTTATGTCCGAGTCCTCCTCCAAGAACGAACCCGCCCCTGCTTCCGCGCCCGCGGAGCAGCCCGCCGTGCCCGCGCGGCCGGCCGAGGGCGAGGCGCGACCGGAGCGGCCGGCGCCGGATCCCACCCGCTACGGCGACTGGGAAAAGAACGGACGCTGCATCGACTTCTGAGTCGCCCGTGGCGGCGCAAGCCGGCACAGGCATCAGGGGTGGGCGACTCGGGCGAGACGCGAATCCACTACACGGACAGCCGCCATGGCAGACACGCGACGACCGCTCTCACCGCATCTTTCCGTCTACAAGTGGCAAGTGCAGATGGTGACCTCCATCCTGCACCGCGCCACCGGCATCGCCCTGTCCGTGGGCCTGCTGCTGGTCGCCTGGGGTCTGCTCGCGCTGGCCGGCGGACAAGATCGCTTTAACCAGTTCAGCGCGTTCGTCGGAAGCCCTATCGGCATGATTCTTCTGATCGGCTTCAGCTGGTCGCTGTTCTATCACCTGTGCAACGGTATCCGTCACCTGGTTCAGGACGGCGGCTACGGCTACGAGATCGTGCAGTTCGTTCGCTCGAGCTGGGCCTCGATCATCGTCAGCCTGTTGCTGACCGCGGCCGTGTGGGCCTACGTGCTGACCCTGGGAGCCGCCGCATGAGCGCCTATCCGAAGGAATACCGCAACCCGCTGAAGAAGGCCCGCGGCCTGGGCTCGGCCCAGCACGGCGTGAGCCACTGGTGGGTGCAGCGCGTCACCGCCGTTGCCCTTGTCGGCCTCGGCATCTGGCTGGCCGCGCTGGTGTTGCGCGTGCTGCATGCCGACTACGCCACCGCCCGCGAGCTGGTCGCCCGTCCCTGGAACGCGGTGCTGCTGATCGCCTTCGTGGTCACGTCGTTCTGGCACGCCGTGCTCGGACTGCAGGTGGTAATCGAGGACTACGTGCACACGCGCTGGAAGGAGGCCACGCTCCTGATGGCGATCAAGTTCATAGCCGTGCTCGCCACCCTGGCGGGCGTGCTCGCGGTGCTGCGCATCGCCCTGGGAGCCTGAGTTCGATGGAAGCCTACAAGGTTCAGCAACACAAGTACGACGTGATCGTGGTCGGCGCCGGCGGCGCCGGCCTGCGCGCCACCTTCGGCCTGGCCGAGAAGGGCCTGAAGGCCGCGTGCATCACCAAGGTTTTCCCGACCCGCTCGCACACCGTGGCGGCACAGGGCGGCATCTCCGCCGCGCTGGGCAACATGGGCGAGGACGACTGGCGCTTCCACTTCTACGACACCATCAAGGGCTCCGACTGGCTCGGCGACCAGGATGCGATCGAGTACATGTGCAAGGAAGCGCCGGCCGCGATCATCGAGCTGGAGCACTACGGCGTGCCGTTCTCGCGCACCGAGGAGGGCAAGATCTACCAGCGCCCGTTCGGCGGCATGACCACGCACTACGGCAAGGGCACGGCGCAGCGCACCTGCGCCGCGGCCGATCGCACCGGCCACGCGATCCTGCACACGCTCTACCAGCAGGCGCTGGCACATGACGCGGCGTTCTTCATCGAGTACTTCGCGATCGACCTGATCTTCGACGAGCAGGGCGTCTGCCGCGGCGTGCTCGCGCTGGACATGAACGAGGGCACGCTGCACTTCTTCCGCGGCCACGCGGTGGTGCTGGCGACCGGTGGCTACGGCCGCGCCTACTTCAGCGCGACTTCCGCGCACACCTGCACGGGCGACGGCGGCGGCATGGTGCTGCGCGCGGGGCTGGCGCTGCAGGACATGGAGTTCGTGCAGTTCCATCCGACCGGCATCTACGGCGCTGGCTGCCTGATCACCGAAGGCGTGCGCGGCGAGGGTGGGTACCTCACCAATTCCGAGGGCGAGCGCTTCATGGAGCGCTACGCGCCCAGCGCCAAGGACCTGGCCTCGCGCGACGTGGTCAGCCGTGCGATGACGATCGAGATCCGCGAGGGCAGGGGCGTCGGTCCCGAAAAGGACCACATCCACCTCAACCTGATGCATCTGGGCGCGGACGTGATCCACGAGCGGCTACCGGGCATCGCCGAATCGGCGCGCATCTTCGCCGGTGTGGACGTGACCAAAGAGCCGATCCCGGTCATCCCGACCGTGCACTACAACATGGGCGGCATCCCGACCAACTACCACGGCGAAGTGGTGCAGAAGAAGGGCGACGATGTCGATGCCGTGGTGCCGGGACTCTTCGCCATCGGCGAGGCGGCCTGCGTGTCGGTGCACGGCGCCAACCGCCTGGGATCCAACTCGCTGCTCGACCTGGTGGTGTTCGGCCGCGCTGTCGCGGGTCGCTGCGCCGAGCTGATCCAGCCGGGCACGCTGCACAAGGATCTTCCCGGCAGCATCCTGGATAGCGCGCTGGGCCGTTTCGATGCGCTGCGCCATGCCAAGGGCAACAAGCCAACCGCCCAGATCCGCGCCGAGATGCAGAAGACCATGCAGAAGGACGCGGCGGTGTTCCGCACCGGCGAGACGCTTGCCGAAGGCAAGCGCCGCATCTCCGAGGTGTTCGACTCGTTCAAGGACGTCAGCGTCACCGACCGCTCGCTGGTCTGGAACTCCGACCTGATCGAGACGCTGGAGCTGTCCAACCTGCTCGCGCAGGCGGTGGTCACCATGCACTCGGCCGAGCAGCGGTTGGAGAGCCGCGGCGCCCACGCGCGCGAGGACTTCCCCGACCGCGACGACGAGCACTGGATGAAGCACACCCTGGTCAGCCTGAGCGACGCGGGCCAGACCAGCTTCGACTTCCGCCCGGTGCACATGTACACGCTGACCGACGAGGTCGACGTGGTGCCGCCGAAGAAGCGCGTTTACTGAGCAACCGGACCGGAGACACATCGTGGCAGAGTTCACGCTACCGAAGAATTCCAAGATCCAGTCCGGCAAGCACTATCCGGCCAAGGGCGCCACCAAGCCGCGCACCTTCAAGGTCTACCGCTGGAGTCCGGACGACGATCAGAACCCGCGCGTCGATACCTACGAGGTCGACATGGCCGCGTGCGGCCCGATGGTTCTGGACGCGCTGCTGAAGATCAAGAACGAGATCGACCCCACGCTCACGTTGCGCCGCTCCTGCCGCGAAGGCATCTGCGGTTCCTGCGCGATGAACATCGACGGCACCAATACGCTGGCCTGCACCAAGGCGATCGACGATTGCGCCTCGGGCGAGGTGAAGATCTACCCGCTGCCGCACATGCCGGTGGTCAAGGACCTGGTGCCGGACCTGACGCACTTCTACGCGCAGTACGCCTCGATCAAACCGTGGATCCGCACGCAGAGTCCGGCGCCGGCGCGCGAGCGCCTGCAGTCGCCGGAAGACCGCAAGCAGCTGGATGGCTACTACGAGTGCATCCTGTGCGCCTGCTGCTCGACCAGCTGCCCGAGCTACTGGTGGAACGGCGACCGCTACCTCGGCCCGGCCATCCTGCTGCAGGCCTACCGCTGGATCGCCGACAGCCGCGACGAGGACACCGGCGGCCGCCTGGACGACCTGGAAGACCCGTTCAAGCTTTATCGCTGCCACACCATCATGAATTGCGCGCGCACCTGCCCGAAGGGTCTGAACCCGGCCAAGGCGATCGCGGAGATCAAGAAGCTGATGGTCGAGCGCCGTTCGTAAGAGCCGCGTGTGAGCTCCCTCTCCCTCCGGGGAGAGGGCTGGGGTGAGGGAACACTCTTGCGACGTACTTTCATCGGAGCCGCCGTCATGCTGGAAGCCAAGCACGTCTTGCACCGGCATCTTGCAAAACACGTCGAGGCGTTGTTTCGGCCTTCCCGCGAACGCCACCCCCGACCCTCTCCCCGGGGGGGAGAGGGAGCTGGAACAGGTGCGTCGCCGTGACTCTTTCCCGCCTGCGTTGGCGTGCCCGCCGCGGTACGCGCGAACTCGATGCGTTGCTGGGTGGCTGGCTCGACGAGCGTTACGAAGCGGCGGATTCTGCCACGCGCCAGGCCTTCGACGAACTGCTGGACACGCAGGACCCGGACCTGTGGGACTGGATCATGGGCCACGCGAAGTCCCCGCGCGCCGACTGGCAGGCGATCATCGATGACATCCGCGCCCGCCATCGGCTTTGACTACCGACCTTCGCGGCTGACGGGCCGGCTGATGGCCATCGTCACCGCGCTGGCCCTCGTTGCCATTGCACTCAGCGGTGCACTTCTCTGGCTCAAGCTCGTGCTGGCGGTCGGCACCTTGACACTGACGTTCACCGCCGCGCGGCGCTCGACGCTCTCGCGGATTGCCGGCGTAGGTTACGGTCCCGATGGTTGGACCCTCTACCAGCCCGACCGTACCCCCCTCCCGGTTAGGTTGCTCTCCCATCGCGTGATCGGTGGCTGCGTGCTGCTGCGGCTTAAGACCGACCACGCGACCGAAGTCCTGCTGCTGGCACCGGACAATTGCGACGCCGACATTCGCCGCCGTCTGCGCATGCGCCTGGCCGCGCAATCCGCGGTTGCCGAAGTCCTGTAGGAGCACCCTGGGCGCGCGACCGCCATCTCCATGCCTGCGGTCGCGCCGAGGACGCTCCGGCAATACCGCGCGGCACTTTTCCTCATGGGCACGGTCCGAGCGAATACCCGATAATGCTCCGATAGGGCGGCCCGCCCATCGATTGGAAGAAGCGACTGCCCATGTTCCGACCGCTCGAACTGTTCATCGGCCTGCGCTACACGCGCGCCAAGCGCCGCAATCAGTTCATCTCCTTCATCTCCACCGTTTCCATCGTCTGCATCGCCATCAGCGTCACCGCGCTGATCACGGTGATGTCGGTGATGAACGGCTTCGACTCGGAACTGCGCACGCGCATTCTGGGCGCCATCTCGCACGCCACCGTGTCAGGCCTGCCCGGCGAAGCGGTGCGCGACTGGCCTCGGGCAGTGCAGATCGCCGAGGCCAATCCGCACGTCAAGGGCGCCGCGCCCTACGTCGAAATGGAAGCCTTCCTGCAGGCCCGTCGCCCCAGCGGTGCGCTGGTGCGCGGCGTCGACCCGTCGCAGGAGCCGAAGGTCTCTGACATCAATACCCACATGGTCGAGGGTCGTCTCGACGCGCTGAAACCCGACAGCTGGAACATCGTGCTGGGCAAGGAACTGGCGCTGACGCTCGGCGTGACGGTCGGCGACCGCGTGACCATGGCGGTGCCGGAGTTCCGCGCCACGCCGATGGGCAGCGTGCCGCGCCTGCGGGGCTTCCACGTCGTTGGCATCTTCGAGCTCGGCATGCAGGAGTTCGACTCGGGCCTGGCGCTGGTCAACATGCGCGACGCCGAGAAGCTCGGCAGTCTGGATGGTCCCAGCGGCATCCGCCTCAAGCTCGACGACATGTTCAACGCGGGGCCGGTCGCCAGGGAGCTGGCCAATGCGCTCGGCCAGTTCTATATGGTGCAGACCTGGATGGACAGCCACGCCAACTTCTTCTCCGCCATTTCGATGGAGAAGCACGTGATGTTCATCATCCTGTCGCTGATCATCCTGGTGGCGGTGATCAACCTGATTTCGATGCTGATGATGCTGGTCACCGACAAGCAGGCGGACATCGCCATCCTGCGCACGCTCGGTTCGACCCCGCGCAGCATCATGGGCATGTTCATGGTGCAGGGCGTGCTGGTCGGCGTGGTCGGCATCGGCTTCGGCGTGGGCCTGGGCTCGCTGCTGTCGTGGAAGTTGCCGGCGATCGTCAAGTGGATCGAGCACGTCACCGGCGTGACCTTTCTCTCGCCGGACGTCTATTACATCAGCGAAGTGCCGAGCAAGCTGGTCGCCAGCGACGTGGGCTGGGTCACGCTGGTCACCTTCCTCTTCTCGCTGCTGGCCACGCTCTATCCAGCGTGGCGCGCCTCGCGGACCCAGCCGGCACAGGCGCTGCGCTATGAATAAGCCTTCGACCATGGACAAGAACGTCGTGCTGCGTGCCAGCGGGATCGCCAAGACCTACGAGGAAGGTGATCTCAAGACCGAGGTACTGACTGACGTCAACTTCACCCTAAAGCGTGGCGAGACGCTGGCCATCGTCGGCGCCTCCGGCTCGGGCAAGAGCACGCTGCTGCACATTATCGGCGGGCTGGACACGCTGACCCGCGGCGAGGTGGAGGTCGACGGGCGCATCCTCTCCAAGCTCTCGGACGCCGAGCGCGGGCGCGTGCGCAACCGCTCGCTGGGTTTCATCTACCAGTTCCACCACCTGCTGCCCGAGTTCACCGCACTTGAGAACGTGTGCATGCCGCTGCTGATCCGCGGCGTGTCGATTGCCGATGCGCAGCGTCAGGCACGCGTGCTGCTGGAGCGGGTGGGGCTGGGCAAGCGCGAAGAACACAAGCCGGCCGAACTCTCCGGCGGCGAGCGCCAGCGCTGCGCGGTGGCGCGTGCGCTGGTCACGCGACCGGCCTGCGTGCTCGGCGACGAACCGACCGGCAACCTCGATGAGGGTAACGCCGCGCACGTCTACGAGTTGATGCTCGAACTCAACCGTGAGGTCGGCACCAGCTTCATCCTGGTGACGCACGACCACCGCCTGGCGGCGAAGATGGATCGCACGCTCGAGCTGCACAATGGCGTGTTGCGGGAGAAAGCCCGCACACCTTTGGGCTGACAGCCAGCACGCCGTAGGGTGGGCGTCAGCCCACTGCATGCCAGCGATGGTGGACTGACGTCCACCCTACGAGATCGCCTCGTTCGCGTCGTACCCCTACACGCATTTCAGCCATTCCACTGGCGGGCCGCATTTAAACTGGCACCTTCCCACGGGAGGGTGGAATGCGCGAGGCACGGATGCCCGGTGCGGCGACAACCGGCGCCGCCTTGCTGTGCGGCGTGGCGGCCGTGCAATGGTTGCCCGCCTTGCCGCCATCGGCGTGGATTGCGTTGCCCGGTTTGCTCGTTCTGTGGTCCAGCCTGCGCTGGCCCCGCCTGCGCCTGCCCGCGCTGGTCCTGCTCGGCGCCGCCTGGGCGATCTGGCGCGGCACGCTCGCGCTCGACCTGCGCCTGCCACGTGACCTGGATGGTCGCGACTTCGATGTGACCGGCACGCTGTCCGGGATGTCGCAGGTGCGCAGCGATGCCACCCGCTTCGTGTTCGACGTCGACCATGCAACCCTGGGTGGAAAGCCGGTGCCGCTGCACGGCCAAGTGCGCCTGAGCTGGTACGACGATGCACCGGCGCTACCGGCATGCTCGCGCTGGCGATTGCACGTGCGACTGCGCCGGCCGCGCGGCCTGCTCAACCCAGGCGGCTTCGATGGGGAGCGCAGCGCACTGGAAAAGCGCATCGCCGCCACCGGCTACGTACGTGAGGACATAGCCAATCACCTGGTGCAGCCGGGCCACTGCGTCGACGGCATCCGCGACCGGATTTCCCGTGGCATCGCCGCCCGCGTGTCCGATCCGCACGATGCCGCGCTGCTGCAGGCGTTCTCCATCGGCGATACGCGTGGACTGGACCAGGACGACTGGGAAGTCGCCCGTGCCAACGGCGTGCCGCATCTGATCGCCATTTCGGGCTTCCACGTGGGCGTGGCTGCGCTGTTCGGCGTAGGGCTGTTGCGCTTGCTGTATTGGGCTTGGCCCGGTCTGGCGCTGCGCCTGCCGCGGCTGCCTGCGCAGGCGGCCGCAGCGTTGCTGGCCGCGGGGCTGTATGGCGCACTGGCTGGCTTCGGGCTGCCAACGGTGCGTACCTTGTTGATGATTGCGGTCGTGGCGCTGGCCCGGTGCAGCCGACGGGCGATCGGCGGCGCACAGACACTCGGCCTGGCACTGATCGCGATGTTGCTGGCCGACCCGCTTGCAGTGCTGTCGGCGGGCTTTTGGCTCTCGTTCGTGGGCGTGGCATTCCTGATGCTGTGCCTGGAGGCACGCCCGCGCGGGCTGCGCGGTTTCCTGCACGAACTGTCCGCAGGCCAGCTGGTGATGACGGTGGCCCTGTTGCCGCTGACGCTGTGGTTCTTCGGCGAAGCGTCCCTGGTGGGCGCGCTCTCGAACCTCATCGCGGTGCCGTTCGTCAGTTTCGTGATCGTCCCCTGCGCGCTGATGGGCATGTTGCTGCTCCTGCTCGCGCCCGCCGTGGCAACGCCCGTGCTGAAACTGGCCGCCGTCTTCGCGCATGCCCAATGGTGGTTGCTTGAGCGGATGGCGGCCTGGCCCGGCGCGCACTGGTACTTGCCCGAAGTGGGGCCATGGGCGCTCGTACTGGCCACGTTGGGAGCGTTGTGGCTGTTCGCACCGCGTGGCCTGCCGCTGCGGGGGCTGGGGTTGGTGCTGTTCCTGCCGCTGGTCTGGCCGGTGTCGCAGCTGCCGGCGGTCGGCGGGTTCCAGGCCTGGGTGCTGGATGTGGGGCAGGGATTGTCGGTGGTGGTGCGCACCCGCGGGCATGCGCTGGTCTACGATGCCGGTGCGCGCTATCCGTCAGGTTTCGACCTGGGCGAAGCCGTGGTGGTGCCGGCACTGCACGCGCTCGGAATCGACCGGCTGGACATTCTCATGATCAGCCATGCCGACAACGACCACGCCGGCGGTGCTACGGCAGTGGCGGAGGCCTTTCCGCATACTGCGCGCTACGCAGGCGAACCCGGACGCATGCCCCTCCCGATGCAGTCGTGCCGGGCAGGGCAGGCGTGGCGCTGGGATGGGGTGAGCTTCCGCGTGCTGTCGCCCGGTCCTGCAGAAACAGCGCGGCGCAATGACCGATCCTGCGTGCTGGTCATCGACGGCGAGGGCGGGCGCCTGCTGCTCACCGGAGACATCAGCAGCCAGGTGGAACCCGCCGTGGCCTCGGCCCTCGGGATCGCTCGTCCCACGGTGCTGGTGGTGCCGCACCACGGCAGTCGCTACTCGTCCGACCCTTCGTTCATCGCCGCGATCGCACCGCATGTGGCATTGGTATCGGCAGGCTGGCACAACCGGTTTGGCCATCCGCACCCGCTCGTGCTCGTGCGCTACGCCCAGGCGGGCGTGCCGCTGCTGAACACAGCTACGCGCGGTGCCATCGAGGTCGACGCGCCTGCCACTGCCGAGCCCGCCATCAAGGCCACCTGGCGCCAGCGCAGACCCCGCTACTGGCGCCAATGAACGGCCGTTTTTGCAACTGCCAAGCGCACCGCGGAACGATGTGAAGGGACTGCTATGATTCGGCGTCCCCTGAGAAGTTGCCCTGGCGGGAGTTAGGCAGTGCTTGAAATTCTGATGGCTGGCGGATGGGCGTTGGCCCCCATCCTGATCTGTTCGGCGGTAGCCCTGGCGATCGTGCTGGAGCGCTGGTGGTCCCTGCGCCGCAAGGCCGTCCTGCCCGACGGGCTGGGCGAGGAAGTGCGCAAGTGGGCGCGCAGCGGCCAGCTCGATCCGGCCCACCTGGACGCGCTCGCCGCCGGCTCGCCGCTGGGTGAACTGCTGGCCGGCGCCCTGGCCGTGCGCAACCGTCCGCGCGAGCAGATCAAGGAACGCATCGAGGACACCGGTCGCCACGTCGTGCATCGCATGGAGCGCTACCTCAACACGCTCGGCACCATCGCCCTGATCGGTCCGCTGCTGGGCCTGCTCGGCACCGTGATCGGCCTGATCCGCATGTTCATGCAGGTCATGGCCGGCGGCATGGCCGACCCGACCAAGATGGCAGGCGGCATCGGCGAGGCGCTGATCTGTACCGCCATGGGCCTGGTGGTGGCGATCCCTGCCTACGTGCTGCATCGCTACTTCCGCTCGAAAGTGGCCGGCTATTGCGTCGACATGGAAAAGCAGGCCACGGCGCTGCTCGATGACCTGACCGGCACGCCGGCCCCGGCGGCGCGCCCGCGCCGCGCGGCGACGACCGCCGCGACCAGCGCCTGAGGGTAAGCATGCGTATCGGTTCCGACCGTCGGCAGGACGACTTCGAGATCAACGTGATCTCGCTGATCGACGTGCTGCTGACGCTTCTGATGTTCTTCGTGCTGACCACGACTTTCGTCCAGCACTCGCGCCTGCAGGTCACGCTGCCTCAGGCCAGCGCCGAAGAGCGCGACATGCAGGCGCCCGCGCTGACCGTGATGATCGACCGCGACGGGCACTTCTACGTCGGTAGCGATGCGGTGACGGGCGAAGGTGTCGATTCGCTCAAGCAGGCCATCGCCCGCGTGGCCGGCGACGACCGCGACCGCCCGGTGACGATCCGCGCCGACGCGAAGACGGCGCACCAGGACGTCGTGACCGCCATGGATGCGCTCGGCCAGCTCGGCTTCACCCGGCTGGCTATCGCGACCACGCCCAGCCAGGAAGCTGCACGTTGACACCCACCCGCAAGGCGGCCATCTGGGACGCCGAGACGCTGCGCGTCTATAAACGGCTGCTCGGCTATACGCGGCGATGGTGGGTAGTGGGTGTGATCGCCATTGTCGGCATGGCTGTCGACGGCGGAGCGTTGGCGGCCTTCACGCAGAAGCTGCGTCCGATGATCGACGAGCTTTTCGCCAAGAAGGACGCCTACCTGATCTTCTGGATGCCGATCTGGATCGTGCTGATCTTTGCCGCGCGCGGCGTCGGGACGTTCATCAGCAGCTATGGCATTTCGTACGTCGGCCGCAACGTCGTGCAAGCGATGCAGGCTGACGTGTTCGCGGCCTATCTCCGACTGCCGGCTGCCTTCTTCGGCAAAGAGCCCTCGGGCCAGCAGATCTCCCGCATCACCTACACCAGCGAACAGGTGGCGTCGGCTTCCACCGATGCGCTGAAGGTCGTGGTGACCGAAGGCGTCACGGTTATCGGCATGCTGTACGTGATGTTGGCCAACAGCGCCTATCTTTCGCTTACGTTGCTGATGATGGCGCCGGGTATCGCCCTGGTCGCCACGATGGTCGGCCGGCGCTATCGGCAGATAAGCCGCCGCATCCAGGGTTCGATGGGCTCGGTGACCGGCGCCGTGGACGAGTCGGTCCATGCGCACCGCGAGGTGCGAGTCTACGGCGGGCAGCAGCACGAGGCCGCGCGCTTCGGCGAGGTCTCGCACCGGGCGCGCCGCCTGAACATGAAGATCGCCACCACGGCCGCCAGTTCGAGTACGGCCATCCAGACCGTCGCCGCGCTCGCGCTCGCGCTGCTGGTTTACCTGGCCACGCGGCCACAGGTCATCGACGGCATCTCCCCCGGCGTGTTCGTCACCGTGCTGACCGCCATGGGCGCCATGATGCCCTCGCTCAAGCGGCTGGCGAACGTACAGGGCACGATCCAGCGCGGTATCTCTGCGGCCGAGGACCTGTTCGACGTCATCGATATGCCGCCGGAACAGGACACCGGCCGGCTCGAGCTCGAGCGCACCCGCGGCGACCTGCGTTTCGAAGGCATACGCCTGCGCTACCCGCGTAGCGAGGTCGACACCCTGCGCGGCATCGACCTGCACTGCGCCCCCGGAACCGTCACCGCCCTGGTCGGCCGCTCCGGCAGTGGCAAAAGCAGCCTCGTCAGCCTGCTGCCGCGCTTCCAGGAACCCAGCGCCGGACGCATCGTGCTCGATGGCCATGACTACCAGGAGTACACGCTGGCATCGCTGCGGCGCCAAATTGGTTGGGTCGGGCAGAGCGTGGTGCTGTTCGACGGCACCATCGCCCAGAACATCGCCTATGGCGAGTTGGCCGGTGCCAGCGAGGCGGACATCGTCGCCGCGGCCGAGGCGGCCAACGCGATGGAGTTCATCCAGCGCATGCCCGAAGGCATCCACAGCCCGATCGGGCAGGGCGGCGGCATGCTTTCGGGCGGCCAGCGCCAGCGCCTGGCGATCGCCCGCGCGATCCTGAAGAACGCCCCGATCCTGGTGCTGGACGAAGCCACCAGCGCACTCGACACCGAGTCCGAGCGGCTGATCCAGCAGGCGCTGCAGCGCCTGATGCGCGACCGCACCACGCTGGTGATCGCGCACCGGCTGTCCACCATCGAACACGCCGATCAGATTGCTGTGATGGACCAGGGCCGCATCGTTGAACGCGGCACTCACGCGGAGTTGGTAGCCTTGGGCGGTCAGTACGCCGCGCTCCACCGCATGCAGTTCCACGAACAGGAAGAAGGCTGAGCCGTCCTCATGGCGCTCGCGCAGAAGCTGGAAGAAGCCTGGTACAGCGATGGCCCCGCCCCGTTGTGGGTGCACCCGCTGTCATGGCTTTACGCCTGCGTGACCGGCGTGCGCCGGTTTCTCTACCGCCATGGCTGGCGGCGCAGCGTACGCCTGCACGTTCCGGTCATCGTGATCGGCAACATCACCGCCGGCGGCACCGGCAAGACGCCGCTGGCCATTGCCGTCGCCCAGGCATTGCGCGAGCGTGGCTTCAACCCCGGCGTGGTCAGCCGCGGCTACGGCGGCACCCAGCGCGAGCCGTTGCTGCTCGGTGACGCCCCCAACCCGCAGCGGGTGGGCGACGAACCCAGCCTGATCCGCACCCAGGGCATTCCCGTGGCGGTCGGCCGCGACCGCCCCGCGGCCGCCCGCCTGCTGATCAATGCCGGCTGCGACGTGGTCATTGCCGATGACGGCCTGCAGCACTACCGCCTCGCCCGCGACGTGGAAGTGTGCGTGATCGACGCCCTGCGCGGCTTCGGCAACGGCCGCCTGCTGCCGGCCGGCCCGCTGCGCGAGCCGCTGATGCGCCTGGCCACCGCGGACATCCGCGTTTGCAACGGTGGCGAACGCATGGGCGCCTATCCCATGCAATTGCGTGGCGGCGAGGCCTGCTCGCTCACCGACGGCACCTGCCAGCCGCTGACCGCCTTCACCGGCCAGCGCGTGCACGCGGTGGCTGCCATTGGCCATCCGGCCCGCTTCTTCGACAGCCTGCGCGCTTACGGCATCCTGCCGGTCGAGCACGCCTTCGCCGACCATCATGCCTTCGTACCCGCCGACTTCAATTTCGGCGAGGACCTGCCGGTACTGATGACTGACAAGGACGCGATCAAATGCCGGAGGTTCGCGCAGCCGGGATGGTGGCGGGTGCCGGTGCGGGCCGAGTTGCCTGCGGAGTTCTTTGACGCGTTGGCGAGCCGTATCCGGGCCGCCTCGGGGCGCGGGGCTAGCTGATTTCGGCCGATTCCTTACGCGACCGGCCAATCTCAAGTCGGGGCACGCTGGCGGCGCCTAGCAGCCTCGACTTGAAGTAGCTGTCCTCGTAGTAGCGGACCTTGTTGCAGCGGATCGGGTGCGGCGTGCCCTCGATGAAAACGATCTCCCTCTTCGGGTCGAGTGCCTTCAGCTCCTGCGGCAGTAACAGCGCGCGTTTCTCCTCCACTTCGGCCAAGGACACGCTGCTGCCTTGACCGAGTCCTCCCTTGGAGCGTGTGCGCTGACGCTTGCGCTCCGTGGTGTATCCGAGCATTTCGCTGTACTCGTTGGCGTCACGCTGCTCGCGCGGCGTGTAGATCACCTGGCAGGCCAGGTTGGTGATCATGCTGCGGGCCTTGTCCGGGCCGTACACGGCGTCCAGTTGTGAGAGTGACTGGATAACGCAGAACACGCGTACGTTGTAGCCTGCGAAGTAGGCCACGCCGTCGACCATCACGTCGATCCGGCCCAGCGCGGTGAACTCGTCCAGCATGAACAGGCAGGGATGTCGAAGGGTCGCGTCCTTGTCCGGGGTGACGTCCACGTTGAGCTTGATCGCCTGGTTGAAGAACAGGTTCAACAGGGCGGACGCTTCGCTGAGCTTGCTTGGCGAAATTCCCACGTAGATCGATTGCACCCGGCGACGCAGGTCGGGCAGCCAGAAGTCGTTGCCCGAGGTGGCCTTGTCCAGGATCGGGTTGGCGAGGACGAGAAGAGGAGCTTGCGTGCTGGCGATCACGGAGGTGAAGGTCTGTTCCGCCAACGCGGTGATATTGGCAAAGGCAGTGCGTGTCTGGTTGCTGACGTGGGGAAGCATGAGCACGGACTTCAGGTGCGCCTTGAGGTCACTCCCGTCCCCGGAAAGCAGGCGGTAGATCGCGCCAAGCGTGGGATAGCCATCGTCCTTGGCGAACCCCTTGTCCAGGCCATCTGTCCAGCAATCGAACAGGAGGCTGGCGGATGCAACGAATGTCGAGCGCGCCATGTTCGCCCAGAACGGGTCCTGGTTTGGCGGATCCTTGTACAGGCAATCGGCGATGGCCTGCAGGTCGGACGTGCGATAGGTAACCTCGGTCCTCACGTACGCGAACGGGTTCCAGCGATGGGTTCGCAGGTCCTCGGCAAATGGATTGAACAGGAATGTCGGCCCAAGCTTTGAACGCCATTTCGAGGTGATGTCGAAGGCTTCCTGCTTGATGTCCAGAACGACCATCGAACCCTGGTAGCTGAGCAGGTTGGGAATGACCGCGCCGACGCCCTTGCCGCTTCGGGTTGGTGCGGCGAGCAAGGCGTGCCGAGTGCCGGGGAGGCGCAGGAAGCTGCGCCCGAGCCTGCCCACGATGATGCCGGTAGGATCTTCGTTGAGCAGGCCGAGCCGGTCCAGGTCGCCACGGGTAGCGAAGCGGGCGTCGCCGTGGGTGGAACGCGCGCGCGTCCTGAACATGAAATAGAGCAGCCCGGCCCAAGCGGCCACGGGCAGGCCGAAACCCGCAACCCCGGCCAGCTTGATCCGGGCCAAATAGGGCCGGACCTCTGGCCTGGAGGCAGCGGCCAGGTAACGTAGGTAGGTTGCAGGATCAAGGGGAGTCTGCAGATGCAGGAGGGCCAACGCCAGCCATCCGGATGCGTAAAGACCCGCGCCCAAGACCAGTAGCAGAGCCAAAGAGGCGGCGACCGCCTTGTTGCGAAACGTCATGGGCTCACCTTTCCGTGTGAGTTTTGGATCCGACCGATCTCGCCAGTAATCAGGGCACCGAACCCCACTCGACAATAATGGCGTTCAGTAGGACCGCGTTGGTCGCGGCGCTCGCGCCGGGACAGGTCATCAGATATGTCCTGCGCAGTTGGGAGGTCGCGGGGGCATCGAACCAAGGGTCGAAAACGACAAGGCTGAAAAAGTAAGTGGTCGCGGGCACACAGGAAGCGCCGCCGCTTGCGCCCGCGCCGGAAACGCCGGCCATGCACGTATAGACGCTGCAGGGATCCACACTCTGGGCGTGAACGGGTGCTATGGTCAGGCCAGCGGCGGCGATGGTGAATGCAAGAAGCGCAGAACGGGCGTGTCGTATCAAGGCGACCTCCATCGAGTTGGGCAAGGCACTTGCGCGGAACTGCTAGGACTCTTGATCAGGTCCGGTCTCTCGGATGCGAACGAGCGGGGATTGCTTCCGTCTGCTGCGGGGACGACATGACCACCGTGCGCGCGCCGGTCATGGGCAGCCCACCGCCGTGCGGACCACTGCCGCCTTGCGGATGGTGGTTTGGCTGCCTTGCCTGCTGGGGATAGTGCGAAGGCGATACGCCGTACCCGTAGGATCCGGGCGGTTGTCCCTGTGGCCCTGGGCGATTGCCGGTGCCGGCTCCGAAAGCGGAGTAGTGCATGAAACTCCCCACGGTGCCTTGGAAGAAAGCGGCGGCCAGCGGGGGCACACTGACGATCAGGACGGTCATCAACAAGCCGATGCCACCTTGCTGCAGGGCCTGGTTGGAGAGGCCTTCGGCTCCGAAGCCGGTCATCTGGGTGATCAGGTTCGCGGTCCAGAGTGCTGCTGCCACGCGCAATGTCAGCTGCAACACGAGAGAGCTGATGAAGCTGAGCGCGGCCATGGAAAAGAGCGTGCCGACGCCGTAAAGCAGCCACTTGCGGAAGAGATCCCTGGTCTGGTCGAAGATCAGGCAAAGAATGAACAGCGGCCCCATGCCGATGAACAGGGCAATGGTGGCCTGGTAGAGCAATAGCATGGCACCGGCAGCCATCGGTGGACTGGCCGTGCCCAGTCCGGCGATGAGCATGGCGTGCGCCTTGCGTTGGGCGTTCTCGATGTCGCCGGGGGCGACCTGCACGGCATCGATCGCGCCCAGTGCGAGCTGGGTCCAGGCCAGGTTCTGGTCGATGGTCTCCGCAGCGGTGTCGTCGCTGCCGGTGAACAGCTGATTGATACCGGTACTCAGGTCGGTCGTGAACAACTGCTGCAGGTTGGAGCCGAAGACCGACATCGTGGTTGCGGCGCTGACGATGATGGCGATGCGCGTCATGTTCATCACCATCGCCATCAGCGATTCGCGCGACTGTCCGGTAATCAGCCGATAACCCTGGATCATGATCCATAGCGTGACCATGAGCAGCGCCAGTGCGCTCGCCCAGGTCATAAAGGACGCCATGAGGTCCATTCCGAATATATTGATTTGTTTACTCAGGTAGTCGTACACCAGCCTGAAGTAAACGAAGTCGGCGAGGTTAGTTGGCATTGCGCCTGATTCCATTCTTGCGCGCTTGGCGACTTATCCCTTTGCCTTGCAATGTCGCGCGATACGTCAGTCGATCGAGAATGCCGATTTCAAGGCTGCTGCCTGAACTACGGTCCCGATCACGCTGCTTCCCTTTAGCGCTTTTTTTGCCAGGATGGATTGTTGCTGGTCGAGTGCCTGAATAAGCGCCTCGTCTCCAGCAATGGCTGTCTGCCATCCCTGCATGGCATAGGCCGTGGTCGCGCTGTAAGTGGCAGCCTGCGTAGTGGCGCCGCTCGTTGTGCCTAGCGTTTTGACCTCGTTTGCCAGCTTGTTCAGCTTTTGCAAAGTTTCGCCGTACTGATCGAGCTTGCCGAGAATAGCCACCGTACGGTTGTACTCATCAATATGAAGCATTGTGATATTTGCGCAGATCTGCTGCTGTGCGACGGTAATGGGTGTCTCAGGACTGAAAGATGATGCAACCGATGTCACCAGGTTGCCAACTATCGAGCCGCCTGACGCACTCGGACAATTCTGGTCGATGAGCTCAGTCGGGTCGTCAATTGGCTCCAGCTTGTTCGACGACAAAGAAATATTGATGCCGAGGCCTTTGATGGTCATGAGCAACTGTTTGTACTGCTCGACTTGTTGATAATATTGTTCAAGCTGCTTTGCGTACTCCATCCCTTGCCTGGTGTATTGCGCCATGCTTTGCGCAAGCTGTGATTTAAAACCTTCTTCACTCGCCGCAATTGCCGTGGGGTCGGTGACCAGCACTTGGGCCCGGGCGGGCTCAACGGAGATGCCGAGCAAGGCCACGATGAGTGGGACCTGGCCCCAAAGGTGCGGGCGCATCGGGTGACGGAGCACATGGGTCATGGTGTATTCCTCTGGCGAGCGACGTTGAATTACCCTGCCGTCGCGCAACTCGCGCGGGCGGCAGGTGGTGCGACGGAGCAGGACTTGCCGCTCCCCTTGCGGGTCTCATAAAACAGGTCAAGCCATTGTTCGGGGCACAGGGCATCGACGGGCATGCCTTCGACGGCAGCGCACTCACGCAGGACGCGATGCATGATTTCGATGTTGTCGGTGGATGCCGAGATCACAGCCAAGGCGTCATCCATGCCGCGCAGGTTGAGCTGGCAGACGGCGCTGGCGTGGCCCTGCTTGACCAGGAAACAGCGGGACCGCTCGTCCAGACTCACGACGACCTGGTACTCGGCCTCGGTGAGCTTCAGTCCGTTGATGTAGTCCTCGCGGCTGGCATTGGGATTGGGCAGCAGGATCATCGTGGCCGTCTGTTCGACCAAGGCGGCGGCGATGTCGCTGGCCAGCGCGTCCTCCGGGCTCTGAGTGGCGAAGATGCCCAGGCCGTTCTGCTTGCGGATGGTCTTCTGCTTGTTCTTGGCGAAGTCCTTCAGACCGCCCTTGCCGTCGAGGATCTTCCAGAACTCGTCCATCACGTAGATCAGCGGTCGGCCATCGATCAGCGCTTCCAGACGATGCAGGAGGTAGTTGATCACCGGCGCGCGGACTTCCGGGTTGTCGATGATGTCGGTGTAGTCGAAGCCGATGATGTTGGCCTTCTCCAGGTCGATCGTGTCGACCGGGTTGTCGAACACCCAGCCGAGCGAGTTGCCGGCGGTCCACTTGCGCATGCGGATGAACAGTCCGTCGTCGCCCAGGTTCGGCAGGCTCTTCTGGAGGTTGGTCATGTTGCGCAGGCGCATGGGGGTGTCGAGCATGTTCTCGACGGCGCGGAAGATGTCCGTCTCCTCGCGCGGGCTGTACACGCTCTTGCCTGCCAGCACCTTGACCAGATCCGCCAGAAACTGGACGTTGGCCTCGGTTCGCTCGCAATGGAACGGGTTGAAGCCGGTGGGTTTGCCGTTCTCCAGCGCGAGGTAGTTACCTCCGCAGGCGCGCACGAAGATTTCGGCGCCGCGGTCCTTGTCGAAGAAAAAGATGGTGGGTGCAGGTTCGAGCTTCTGCACCTGGCTCAGCAGGAAGTTGATCAGCGCGGTCTTGCCGGTACCCGATTTGCCGATGACCATCGTGTTGGCGATGGCCTTCTCGCCCAGCGAGTTCTCGGCCGGGTGGGTGGCGTGGAAGTTGAAGTAATAAGGCTGCCCGTTGGTGCTCTGCAGGGTGGTGATGCAGTCGCCCCAGGGATTGTTCTCCCGCTTGCCCATGGCGAAATTGTGCAGTGGACTCAAGCCCAGAAAGTTGAGCGAGCTGACATTGGCCAGACGGGTGCGGTACTTCCAGTTGCCCGGCAACTGCGCGTAGAAGGCGGCGGTGACGGCGAGGTCCTCCTTGACCGATACGAAACCTGCGTTGGACAACTCGGCGCGGGTTGCCGCGATCTGCTGCGACAGCGCTTCCTGGCTCGGTGCATAGACGGCGATGGTGAAGTGGTACTCGCCGAGCACGAAATTGCCCGAAGCCAACTGGTCCATCGCGAGGTCCAGTTCGGCGATCTGGCTGAACGCCTTGTCGCCTGAGGACACCATCATGCCCTTGGTGCGGTCCAGTGCCTTTAGCGCGTCCTGGCGTCCCATCGGGCTGAAGGAGTGCGAGATCACGTACTCGAAGCCGAGGTACTTCAGGCCGTTGAGGATGCCGGGGTAAGTGCCGTCGGTGTATTCCTTGATGTTGAGGATCGCGCCGAAGTGGTTGGCCCCCTGTGGCGTGGTGATGACGAAGTCGCCAGTCTTGGCGGAAAAGCGCTGCTTGCTTACCGGCAGGTAGTTGTAGACCGGCGCGGGCAGCACCGGCACCGGTTCGTCCAGCCGGTTGAGCAGGTAGCCGTAGAACTCCAGCGCTTCGGAGAACACCACGCCGTTAGCGGCCTCGTACATGCCCAGGCGATGCGGTGCGTAGTCCTTGAGCACCGCCTCGACGTTGGCCGCCAGCTCAAGGATGGCGGCTACGGCCTGCTGCTGCTCGGCCTCGAGCCGGGTGACGTCGCCCGACTTCTCGGACAGCTTCTTCCCACCGACGATTGGGCGGTAAAGCATGGTGAGGTAAAGCTCGTTCTGCATGAGCTTCTGGCTCGATAGCGCCTCGTAATACGCCTCGGAAAGGGTCTGGTTGAACGGCTGGGCGAAACGGGCCCGGTCGGCGATCCGGCGCTGGCGGCGTACGTCGTGGACCCAGAACGCGACATTGACGAAATCGGGCGCGCGCAGGGTCTGCAGCATGCGGTTGAAGGTGGCGTGGCGATGTTCCAGCTCCCATTCCTCGCGCCCCACGAACGGCAGGCCACCCAGGCGCCAGACCATCAGGAAATCGCCGCCAGTGGTTTTGATCACCGTGGGCGAGACGTGGGTGGACAGCGGCACGAGTTCGCTGATCGGGGTGTCGGGCAGGAAGACGGGCTTGGACATGCGCAGATTCCGGTGGCCACCCTGGCGATGGGGCCAGGGCGGCTGTGGCGTTACGGATTGGCCTTGGACTGGCCGCGGTGGATGCTGGGTGTGAATACCCACATGCCGTTGTTCTCCCCGAGGTTCCTGACCCGGGTGCGAAACTGCAGGCGCAGTCCGAGCAGTCGGAAGATCATTTCGTCGCGTCGCGCCATCTGGCGCATCACGAAGATCACCGGCGGTATCAGCAGCAGGAAGAACAGGTTGGAATACATCGCCAGCAGCATGCATCCGCCGGCCGCCATGAAAAACGGCACGTAGGGGACGCCCATGAACATGGGCGGTCGGGTGCAGCCACGGAACAATGCATCCTTATGCATAGAAATTGAGCACATGGGTGACCAGGCTCGCGGTGCACGCTGTCGCGCCCGAAGCGCTGGTGCTGCCGGCCAGGAACATTTTGGCGATCTGCCCTGCTGCGCCGATCAGGACGGCGCCGATCAGCACCGGCGAAATGTCCGAAATGCGCTTGTGCGCGAAGGCGATCTGGTAGCCGGAGAAAACGATCGCGATTGTCACCACAATGATCGAGATGGCATTCAGGATCTTGTTGACGTTGCTGGCGAATCCGCAAGTGGTGGCGATGGTGTCGGTGACGTCCTGGCCGAATGCGATGCTCGGCAGCACGAGCGCCAGGCACATCGCCAGTGCCATGAATACGGTAGTCCTGCTGCGGATGGGGTGGCGGGTGTTAGGGTTTGCGGACAGGTTCTTGGCCATCTTGTTTTTCCTTATGGACGGTTGGAAAGCAGCGACCATCGGGCAATGGACGCTTCATGGATGGCCGCACGGAAGGCAGCCGGATTTGGTGGAGACGCCGGCGTTTGCCGGCGCGGCCGGTCAGAAGACGAACGCAGCATCAGCAGTCTCCTGGTTGGGGGCGGTCTGGCTGCCAGTGGCGGAGGTGGCTGGCGTGGGCTCGCTACTTGGCGCCCCGCCAGGACCGCTCACGCGCGGCACGAACGCCGATGCGGTCGTCTCGGTGGGTTCCTGGGGCGCAGGTAGCGGCTGCCTGTCGGGCGGCTTGGCGGGGCCCGGCTTCGACACCGCGGCCACCAGCGCGTGCCCAGCCGCATCCATCGCCACCGAGCGGATTGGCACGCGATAGGCGGAGCTGCCGGCCCGGGCAGGACGCGCCGCCGGAGCCCACTCGCCGGCAGGGTGTTCGGTTGTCTGCGGACGTACGGTTATTGGTTCGGAGGTCCGCAGCGGGTCGACGTCGAACGAGGCGATGATTCGTTGTACGTAGCCATCGCGGTAGCCCGTGGTGAAGTTGCCTGAGTAGTAACAGCTGAACGCCTTGCCCCAGTCGTCGCCCGAGCGGCCATAGCATTCGGCCAGGATGCGCGCGCCCGCGGTGAGGTTGGCGCAGGCGTCGAAGGCCTGCTCGTAGGTGCTCAGCCCGTAGCGGGGCAGGTTGCTGCGGTTGATCTGGGCTATGCCGAGCGAAAAGTCATATCCCTTCGTTTCGAGCATGCGCGCGGTGGCGATCGCCTCGCCGAGGTTGCGGGGCTGGCGTTCCAGACGGCTGCCGACGATGCCGATGGCGAAGCGATTGCCGCCGGATTCGGCTTGGATCACATGCTCCATTACCCCAGCCGAAACGGCCAGGTGAGGGCAGGACATCGGGTTGAATGCGAAGACCATCCTTTGGTTCCTCGTCGTCAGCACGCTTGCGGCGGTGGGTCTTGCAGGAAACTGCGGGCAGGGTCGAAGTCGATGCCGGTGATGTGCCGCTGCCCTGCATGCGCCTTGATGTGCACGACGATGTCGATCGTGAGCCGAAGCAACCGCTTGATGGTCGCGAACTCGAGCCCGGCGCCCTCCGCCGAGGCCTTGACCATCAGCGCAAGCTGGTCCCAGGTCTGCTCGGTGCTGCCCGCGTGACAGCTGGTGATCGATCCGGGATGGCCCGATGCGCAGTTGCGGATGAAGTAGAACGCCTCGTCGCCGCGCAGCTCGGCCAGGATGATGCGGTCGGGCTTCATGCGCAGGCAGGTTTCCATGCAGCTCTTGGCCGTGACGTTGCTGGCGCTCTGGCTGCCTTTGGAATACAGCAGGTGCACCACGTTGGGTTGGCTGATGAAAAGCTCGCGGGCATCCTCGATGGTGACCAATCGCTCCTCGGACGGGATGTGGTGGACCAGCGACTTCATGAACGTGGTCTTGCCGCTGCCGGTGGCGCCGGATACCACGATGTTCTTTTTGCTGCACACGGCTGCCTTGAAGAACTCGGCATAGTCACGCCGGGCACGCAGGTCGAGCAGGTGGCGATCCTCGTCACCGAGGGCGCTTGCGTCCTCCAGGATCTGATCGAAGAATCCATCTGCCTGGTACTGGTCCAGCGTCCTGGCCTGTTTCGATGGCAGACGGATGGTGATCGACACGTTGCCGGCCTCGCAGGCGGGCGGGATGACGAACTGGGCGCGCTGGCCGGTCGGAAATGTCAGCGAGACGACAGGATCGATGTCGGTGATGCGCTGGCCGGTATTGCTTTCGTTGACCACGGCAGTGCAGAACTGGCGCGCGCGCTCGTAGGTCAGCGTCGGTACTTGCACTCGCTGCCAGCCGGCGCGACTTTCCAGGTAGAGCTCGCCCGGCCGGTTGATGCAAATCTCGGTGACTTCGGGTGAAGCCATGAATTCGCGCAAGCCCAGCACCTCGTACTGGTAGTCGAGGAATTCGTTCGAGACGAGGGCGAGGGAATCTTCCATGAGCCTGTTCAGAAGCGCGCGACGACGTCGCTGAAGTCAACGTCGCGGGCGACGTACACGTAGATCACCGTGCCCTGGTTGATGGTCACCGTCGCCGGCCGGTTGGCGGCCTCGCGCACGGCCATGTCGGCCAGGTTCTGGACGGTGCGGGCGGTATTGCTCTCGAAAGGTTCCTGCACGACCACGCCGCCTGCGGCGATCGAGGAAGTGGTGGGACCGTGCTCGGCGGACTCGTACTTGAATGCGTCGCTGAGCATGCTGATGAGCAGTGCGGCGCTGATGCGGCTGCCCCAGTGCGCGTCGTAGTGCCCGGGGAGGCCGGCGCCGCCCAGGCTGTCGATGCCGGGGCTCGGCTTGCTGCTCATGTCCACGTCGATGCCGGTTGGCGTGATGATACGGTCCCACACCACGGCGACACGCCGTCCTTTCGGCCCGCTCGAATAGGCGCCAAGCACCTTCGAACCTTTGGGCAGCAGGAGCTTGCGGCCGTTGAATGAATACACCGGCTCGGTGACGAGGCAGGAGGTGTAGCCCGGGACATCCGTGACGATCCGGGTCTCCAGCACGCAGCGGATGTAGGTCCCGCGCTGCATCAGCGCATCGGCGTGTTCCAGCGGCTTGGCCTGGGTCGCCGTGGCTCGACTGGAAAGCAAGGGTCCGCCGACGCCTGGAGGCGGTGCGCTGGCAGGTGTCGTTGAAAGATTCCCCGCCGGGTCCGACGTGCCGGCGATGCGGCGCTCGACCAGCGTGGGCTCGCGAGGTGTATAAGCCAAGGGCACCTGTGTGGCTTGTTCGGCGCGCGGGTGCGGTAGCGGAAGGGCCGGCAAGGCGGGTTGCGCGGCCAGCGGAATCGGTTCGGGTTCAGGGCGGCGCGCAGGCGGCAGGGCCAAGGCCGGCGGTGCATCGGCCACGGTGACCTTTTCCTCCCTCGGTTTGCTTGGTTCGCGATGCGAGGTGGCGCTGCTTATCATCCAGTACGAGACGAACAACAACAGTACGACAGCCGAACCTAGCATCAGCAGCACGCGCCGGTTCATCCGTCGCAGTTCGTTCGATTTCAGCAGTGGCGCGCCGGCGTCCAAGTCGGGCGAGGCGGACTGCTGGTGATGCACTGAATATGGATTGTGGGTCAACGCTTCGCCATGACCGGTGTCCGCGTCATCGGCGGGCTGGTAGGGGGTGTATGTGCTCACTTGGCGGCGTTCCTTCGCAGGCCGATGACGTCGTTGCCGTGGCGAATGACGAGGTACGGGTACGTTCCGTGGACGATGATGGTGTTGCCCTCGACGGTCGTGTTAACGAGGGAGTCTTCGCCGTGTTCCGTCTCGCGCATGAAGACCGCCGGGAAGTTGCCAGTGGGAAAGCGCTTGAAGTCGCTCATGCGGATGTAAGTGAAGCGGCCATCGTCATAGACGTGCGCCGGCACCAGCCAAGGCGCGCGCTTGCACCGCGTGGCGTAGTCGTAGTCGAAGTTGTAGCTGCGTCCCGGGACCAGCCGGGTATCCAGCGGAGGTGCTTCGGCGGCTTTCTTCTTTTCCGTCGAGAAGCTGGTGTCGGCGGGATAGCCGAAGGTGATCTTGTACTGCACGCCCTCGCGCTTGGCCTGGTCCAGCGCCTTCCAGTCGGTCGCGACGACCTTCAGTTCGAAGATGTAGGAGTGCGTGGCCGTGCGCACCATCATGTTGGTATCGACGTCCACGTTTTTGGGCTTGAGGTAGAACACGTTGTCCCGGCGGGTGAGTTCCCACCCGCTGCTGAAGCCGGTGCTGTAATCGAGGATTTGCTCGTTCGGGCTGATCTCGATCTGCGTGGTAATGCCCAGGCCCGTGCGCACGGGATAGATATGGTCCGGCTGGTATTCGTACTGCTGCACGACCTGGGCCTGTGCCTGGCTCGGCATGCCGATGGCGGCCACGCACGTCAGGATCGCCACGAACGCAGGGTGGTACCGGGTCATCGAGCGGCTCCCGTTGGGGCATTTGCTGCCGCATCGAGCCGTGGTGGAGAACCCTGAGCTTGGATGGGCGCGGGCGCAGCCGGGAAGTTTGGCGTGTAAAACTGCGTCATGGGCTGAGCATTGGCAGCACCCGGGATCTCGGCAGGTGCCGGCGTGGCGTAGTCGTTGTCCACGCGATAGCTGGTTACCCAGAAACCCAATGGGTTCTCGATGCGGTTGCGGTCGTCCATTTGCAGGTTCGCCTTGTAGGTGAATTCCATCGTGGCGATCTTGCTGTCCAGCGGCTGCGTGGTGCCGCTCTGCTTGTCGTAGAGGCTGCGCTGGAAGCGGACGGTGGCGCCGGTTGGCGCGCGCCCGGCACCGCCCCCAACAAGGACGATGCTGAGCAACCTCACTCGGATGGCTTTGTCCTTTCCGTAGGCCTTGTAGGGGTTGTGCGGATTCATCGGCGAGTAGAGCCGCGTGTAGTCCGCCTTGACGCCGGGTGAGGCCATGGTCTGTACGGTCGTCCAGTCGCCGAGGTTGAGCAGGGCCAGGTCGTAGGACTCGCGGGCCATGACGAAATGGGCGACGTTGCTGCGGTTGATCGCCTCGCTGGTGCTAATCTGGCGATGCGTGAGGTCTTCGGTGAGCCGCGCCACAGTGCTGGTGCCGGTGTAGGCATCAGCCATTACCAGGTAGGGCACTTTTTGCTTGAGCGGCAGCAGGTAGAAATAGCCGCCGGCGAGGATCAGCGACATGCCGAGTGCGGAGAACGCCACCCACCATGCGCGCCGCTCGCTGCGGCGGGCGATGTCGGCGATCGAAAGTTCGTAGTTGACCGCCTTGGCGACGGCTTCCTCGACCTTGCGGGAGCTGGCTTTACTGGCAAGCATCAGCGCACCCCGCCGGTGGCGTCGGGTGAGGCCGGCTTTGCCGCTGCGCCGGACGACGGCATCGATGGTTGCTGCGTCCCCGAAGGCCTGATGTCGGAGCCGAGGCTCTTTACGCGGTCGACTTGGAGCCTTTCACCTGCAACGGTAACCGACACGCCCTGCACCGCGTAGAGCGCGCTCAGTTCGCTGGCCGCTTGCTGGATATCTGTCGTGCGCACCTTGGTGACTGGTGCGAAAAGCGTGTAATCGGAAGCAATGCGATAGACCAGCGTCATGCCGGTGTCGGTGGTCCAGCGGACAAGCATGTTGCGCAGCGTTTCATCCATCGGCGCGGCGTAGTAGGTGTACGGGCGATTGAGCGGAATCTCGGTGGTGGACGGCTGGAAGCGGTTGACAGGTCGCCAGCGCCCGCCGAAATCCTTGGCAGCGGGCGTTCCGCAGCCTGCCAGCAGAAGGGTTGGCAGCAGCAGAGCGCTCAGGATCTGGTTCGGAGAAGCCTTGTTCACGTGGAGCTCGCAGGTCGAAGTGGTCGTCAGCCGCGTGGCGTAGGGGCGTGTACGCGCGCACCGGCACGGTGCGACACGCCGCACCCTGTTCGATGCCGGGCAGATCAGTAGTGGCGAAAGCCTGGGATGCGCTGGTGTGCCGGCAGGTGACCGACACTGCGTACGCATCCGCGCAAGGCGTGTCGGAACCCGCTTTCCGGCTTCAGCTCGTCGAGCAAGAAAAATTGCACCGCACACGCGGCACGAGATGGCGATTCCATTCCGAGTCCCCTGTCCATTCCGTCTTCAAGCAGGTCTTCGGATGCAAGATGAGAGACCTGTTGGCAGTAGCGTTCACGGCATTGAACGCGGTGCTTATTGGAACCGCGGCCCACTACGAGCGACAAGCCCCGATGCGTCAGTGCGTCGCGTCATCCGCGTGACATCTTCACTGTGGGTGAAGTCTTACGAATGGTTAGGTGGGTTGCCGTCAGCCTGCTTGTCCAGGCTTCCCGTGTTGGTAAACAGCTGCCTGCTGCCGGCTTGCGCTGCGGATCAAGTGCATCTATATTGGTAAGTCGTGTGTTAGCGCGTTAGTACATTATGAAGCGACGAACGATCGATCCCGAGACCCCGAACGAGTCGGTGGAGCGCAGCCTGTGCGAGGCGCTGCTGGCGCTGCGCGACGTGGACGAGATGCAGGCGTTCCTGCATGACCTGTGCACGCCGGCGGAGCTGGAGGCGATGGTGGATCGCTGGCGGGTGGTGCCGTACCTGCAGGAGGGGCTGCCGTACCGGGAGATCCACGAGCGCACGGGGGTGAGCATCACCACCATCGGGCGGGTGGCGCGCTACCTCAACCAGGGCAACGGCGGCTATCTCGCCGCGGCGGCGCGCGCGGCACGCAAGCGCAAGAGCGCGAAGGCACCGGCGTGAGGCCGCGCGATCGACTGCGCATCGCGATGCAGAAGTCCGGTCGGCTCACCGAGCCGGCGCAGGAACTGCTCACGCGCTGCGGGCTGACCTTCCGCCAGAGCCGCGACAAGCTGTTCTGCTTCGGCGAGGGCGAGCCGGTGGACCTGTTGCTGGTGCGCGATGACGACATTCCCGGTCTGATCGCGCAGGGCGTGTGCGATCTGGGCATCGTCGGGCGCAACGTGCTCAACGAGTACGAGCTCACCGCCGGGCGCGGGGATGACGTGGCGCTGGCGGAGTGGCGCGGGCTGGGCTTCGGGCGTTGCCGCCTGTCGCTGGCGGTGCCGCAGGAGATGGACTATGCCGGTGCGGCGGACCTCGCCGGGCGTCGCATCGCCACGTCCTATCCGGGGCTGCTCGGTCGCTGGCTGCGCGAGCAGGGCATCGAGGCGGGCGTGGTGACGCTGGCCGGCTCCGTGGAGATCGCGCCGAGGCTGGGCACGGCCGAGGCGATCTGCGACCTGGTGCAGAGCGGCGGCACGCTGGTGGCCAACCAGTTGCGCGAGGTCGAGGTGGTGCTGGACAGCGAGGCGCTGCTGGTGGGCCCGCAGGTGCTGCCGGCGGACGAGCGTGGCGACCTGGTCGAGCTGCTGCTCAAGCGCATCGATGGCGTGATCCAGGTGCGCGAGTCGCGGCTGCTGTTGTTGCAGGCGGCGCGCGGCTCGCTGGAGGCGATCACGCGGCTGTTGCCGGGTGGCCCGCAGCCGACGCTGCTGCCGCTTGCCGGCCAGCCGGACCAGGTGATGCTGCAGGCGCTGTGCGCCGGCGAGGTGAGCTGGCGCCAGCTCGAAGAGATCAAGAAGGCCGGTGCGCGCGAGATGTTCGTGCTGCCGGTGGAAAGGATGCTGGCATGAAGCGGCTTGTGTGGAATGCATTGGACGAACAGGGTCGCGCCGCGGCCCTGGCGCGGCCGGTGCAGGCGCGTAGCGATGAGCTGCGGGACGGCGTCGCGGGAATCATGGCCCAGGTGCGCGGGCGGGGCGATGAGGCGCTGCTGCGCTTCGCCGCGCAGTACGACCGGTGCACGCTTCGACAGTTGGAGGTCGAACCGGCTGAATTCGACGAGGCCGAGGCGACGCTCGATCCGGCATTGAAGGCGGCGATGGGCGAGGCGGCCGCGCGCATCGAAGCGTTTCATCGTGCCGCCGCGCCTCGACCGGTGACGGTGGAGACCGCGCCAGGCGTGCGTGTCGAACGCGTGCTGCGACCGATCGCCCGCGTCGGGTTGTACGTCCCGGCCGGCACCGCTCCGCTACCGTCCACGGCGTTGATGCTGGGCATGCCGGCGCGTATCGCCGGCTGCGCCGAGATCGTGTTGTGCTCGCCGGCGCGTGCGGATGGCCGTTGCGATCCGGCCGTTCTCCATGCGGCGCGCGTGGTCGGTGCGCACCGGGTGTTCAAGCTCGGCGGTGCGCAGGCGATTGCCGCAATGGCGTACGGCACGGCAAGCGTGCCCCGCTGCGACAAGCTGTTCGGGCCGGGCAACGCGTGGGTCACCGAGGCCAAGGTGCAGGTTTCAACCGACCCGCAGGGGGCGGCGATCGACATGCCGGCCGGTCCGTCGGAGGTGCTGGTGGTGGCCGATGCGCAGGCCGAGCCCGCGTTCGTGGCGGCAGATCTCTTGTCCCAGGCCGAACACGGACCCGATTCGCAGGTATTGCTGGTAAGCCCGTCGGCCGGCTTGCTCGATGCCGTGGCGGCCGAGGTCGAGCGCCAGTGCGCGGCATTGCCGCGAGCGGATATCGCGCGCCGGGCGCTGGCGAACAGCCGGTTGATCGAGGTCGAATCGTTGGAGCAGGCGATCGAAGTGAGCAACCGCTACGCGCCGGAACACCTCATCCTGCAAGTGATCGAGCCGCGAGCCTGGCTGGCGCGGGTGGAGAGTGCCGGCTCGGTGTTCCTGGGTGCGTGGACGCCCGAGTCGGTCGGCGATTATTCGAGCGGCAGCAACCACGTACTGCCGACCTACGGCTATGCGCGCAGCCACAGCGGCGTCTCGGTGGCCAGTTTCCAGAAGCAGATCAGCGTGCAGGAGCTGACCCCGGAGGGCCTGCGGGCGATCGGTCCGTGCACCGCCACGCTGGCTGCCGCCGAGCAACTGGAGGCGCACCGCCGCGCGGTGACGCTGCGGCTGGCGGCGCTCGATGCGGAGGTATCCGTCGCATGAGCGTGCTGGAACTCGCGCGCGCGGAGATCCGCGCGCTGGTACCGTATTCCTCCGCGCGCATGGAGGCCACGGGTGGTGCCTTGATGCTCAACGCGAACGAGTCGGCCTGGGCGCCGTACGGCGACGCGGGATTGGACTGCCATCGCTACCCGGATCCCCAGCCGGCGGTGCTGGTCGAACGGCTGGCTGCACTGTATGGCGTACGGCCCGATCAGGTGCTGGTCGGGCGCGGCAGTGACGAGGCGATCGATCTGCTGGTGCGCGCGTTCTGCCGCGCCGGTGAGGACGCGATCCTCGTGCAGCCGCCGACTTTCGGGATGTACGCGGTCTGCGCCCGCGTACAGAACGCGGAGGTGATCGAGCTGCCGCTGTCGGCGGATTTCGCGCTCGATGTCCATTCGCTGCTGGCGGCGATGACGCCAGCGGTCAAGCTGGTTTTCGTATGCGCGCCGAACAACCCGACCGGAGCGGGTGTGCCGCTGGAGGCGGTCGAAGAGCTGGCGCGACGACTGGCCGGGCGCGCGCTGCTGGTAGTGGACGAGGCTTACGTGGAGTTCGCCGACAGTGCCAGCGCTGCGTCGTTGCTCGATCGCTACGAACACCTGGCGGTGCTGCGCACGCTGTCCAAGGCGTGGGCGCTGGCCGGTGCGCGCATCGGTTGCCTGTTGGCGAATTCCGAAGTGGTGGCCCTGCTGCGGCGCATCCTGCCGCCCTATCCGCTGCCGCGCCCCTGCGTGGCCGCTGCGCTGGATGCTTTGTCGTCGGCAGGGCAGGCGACGGCGTGCGAACGCATCGGCGTGGTGCGCGCCGAGCGTACGCGGATGGCGTCGGCACTCGTGGCCGCGCCGGGCGTGCGCGCGGTGCTTCCCTCGCAGGCGAACTTCCTCGCCGTGCGTTTCGATGATCCCGCAACCGTGTACCGGCGGCTGCTGGATGACGGCATCGTCGTGCGCGACATTCGCCGCTATCCGGGACTGGACGACGCGCTGCGCATCACGATCGGCACGCCCCAGGAGAATGACCGGGTGCTGGGCGTGCTGGGGGCGCAGGCATGAGCCGGAAGATCCTCTTCATCGACCGCGACGGCTGCCTGATCGTCGAGCCGCCGGACGAGCAGATCGACAGCTACGCCAAGCTCGACTTGCTACCGGGCGTGATCGGTGCGCTGCAGCGCTGCGTCGCGGCGGGCTACGAGCTGGTGATGGTCACCAACCAGGACGGGCTGGGGACGGCGAGTTTCCCCGAGGAGGCCTTCCGCGGGCCCCAGGAGTTGCTGCTGCGCCTCCTCGCCTCGCAGGGCATCACCTTCCGCGAGGTGCTGGTCGATCGCAGCTTCCCGCACGAGGGTCTGGATACGCGCAAGCCCGGGATCGGCATGCTGCGCCATTACCTGGCCGACGACGGATGGAGCCGCGCCGCATCGGCGGTGATCGGCGATCGCGAGACGGACATGCAGCTGGCCGCCAACCTGGGCGTGCGCGGTTTGCGGGTCGGGCCGCGGGGCGTTGACTGGGAGGAAATCGCGCATGGTTTGCTTGATGGCCCGAGAGTCGGCGCGGTGACCCGACGCACCCGCGAGACGGCGATCGAGGTGCGCGTCGATCTGGATCGCGCCGCGGAGCCCTCGGTGCGCACCGGGCTTGCCTTCTTCGACCACATGCTCGAGCAGCTCGGCAAGCACGGCGGCTTCGCGCTCACGCTTGCCTGCGACGGCGATACGCAGGTGGACGAGCACCACACGGTGGAGGATTGCGCGCTGGCATTGGGCCAGGCGCTGCGGCAGGCGCTCGGCGACAAGCGCGGGATCGCCCGCTACGGCTTCACCTTGCCGATGGACGAGGCGCTCGCGACGGCGGCGCTCGACCTCTCCGGGCGGCCGTGGTTCGTGTTCGATGGCGGCTTTCCGCGCGAACGCGTGGGCGACCTGCCGACAGAGCTGGTGGCGCATTTCTTCCGCTCGCTGTGCGAGACGCTGGGCGCCAACCTGCACCTGTCGGTGCGGGGTGACAACGCGCACCACATGGTCGAGGCCTGCTTCAAGGTCGTCGCCCGTGCGTTGCGCCAGGCCCTGCGCAGGGAGGGCAGCGAACTGCCCAGCACCAAGGGGGCGCTATGAGCACGGCAATCGCTACGTCCGCCCGAGTTCTTACGGAACGGTCCGTGGGCGTAGCCAGCCCGTCCGTCGTGTTGGTCGACGCCGGCGGTACCAACATCGGCTCGGTGCGTTATGCCCTGCAGCGACTGGGCGTGGAAGCGCCGCTGACCTCCGATCCGGCGACGATCCGCGCAGCCGGCAAGGTGATCCTTCCCGGCGTCGGCGCGGCGGGCCCGGCGATGGCGCGGTTGCGTGCGCTTGGCCTGGTCGACGTGCTGCGCGGGCTTACCCAGCCTGTGCTTGGCGTGTGCCTGGGCATGCAACTGCTTTGCTCGCGCTCGGAAGAGGGCAAGGTGGATTGCCTGGGTGTCATCCCGGCCGCGGTGCAGCGGCTGCGGGCTGCGCCAGGCCTGAGGGTTCCGCACATGGGTTGGAACCGGCTGCATGCGTGCGCCGACCACCCCCTGCTCGAGGGCGTGCCCACCGACGCGCAGGCCTATTTCGTGCACAGCTATGCGGTGCCGGCAGGCGATTACACGCTTGCGTCAACCCATCACGGCGAGGCGTTCTCGGCGGTAATGGCACGCGGCAATTTCTTCGGCATGCAGTTCCATCCGGAACGCTCGGCTGCAGTGGGCGCTCGCCTGTTGCGCAATTTCCTGGACCTATGAAAGCTGAAATCCTCCCCGCCATCGATTTGCGCGAAGGCCGTGTCGTCCGGCTCGCGCAAGGCGACTATGCCCGTCAGAAGACTTATCGCGACGATCCCGTTGCGCTGGCTGCCGGTTACGCGGCGGCCGGTGCGCGCTGGTTGCATGTGGTCGACCTCGACGGGGCGAAGTCGGGTGGATTCGCCAACCTGCCGGTGATCGAAGCGTTGGCGCGCGCCGGCCTGCGCGTACAGGCCGGCGGCGGCGTGCGTGGCATCGCCGACGTGCATCGGCTGCTGGACGCGGGCGTGGAGCGGGTAGTGGTCGGCAGCGTGGCGATCCGCGATCCGGAAAGGGTGGCCGACTGGCTGCGGCGCCATGGCGCGGACCGCTTCACGATCGCGCTGGATACACGCTGGCTGGAGGATCGCTGGACGTTGCCGAGCGCCGGGTGGACCCGGGCCGAAACGCGCACGCTTGACGACCTGGCGCCCTGGTTCGCCGCACATGGCGCCCGCCATCTGCTGTGCACCGACATCGATCGGGATGGCATGTTGGCGGGCCCCAACCTGGCGCTGTACCGCCACCTGGCGGCCATTGCCCCCGCGCTTGCCGTGCAGGCGTCCGGTGGCGTGCGTTCGGTCGACGACATCCGCGATGCGCGGATTGCCGGCGCGAGCGGCGTGATTCTCGGGCGAGGGTTGCTCGAAGGCTGCTTTGGGCTGGCGGAGGCGATGGCCGCATGAGTCGTTCCTTCGGAATGGACGGCGGGGCGCCTCGATGGTCACGCGGGAGGTCCCCGTGCTGAGCCGTCGCATCATTCCCTGCCTGGACGTCCGCGACGGGCAAGTCGTCAAGGGCGTGCGCTTTCGCGACCACGCGGTGGTCGGCGGCATCGTCGAGCTGGCGTTGCGGTATCGCGACGCGGGAGCGGACGAGCTGGTGTTCTACGACATCACCGCAAGCCCGGAAGGGCGCGCGGTCGACAGGACCTGGGTCGAACGGGTGGCGCGAAAGATCGACATCCCCTTCTGCGTGGCCGGTGGCATCCGCAGCGTCGACGAGGCGCGCGCGGTACTGCATGCCGGGGCGGACAAGGTGTCGATCAATTCGCCGGCGCTGGAGCGGCCGGCGCTGATTGCCGAACTGGCCGCGGCGTTCGGTGTGCAATGCGTCGTCGTCGGCATCGATTCGCTGCGCGATGCCGACGGGCAGTGGCGGGTGCGCCAGTACACCGGCGATCCGTCGCGCACGCAGGCGCTGCCACGGCGCACGCTGGACTGGATCGCGGAGGCGCAGCGCCTGGGTGCCGGCGAGATCGTGCTCAATTGCATGGGCAGCGACGGCGTGCGTGGTGGCTACGACCTGGCGCAACTGGCCGAGGCGCGCGCGGTCTGTGCGGTGCCGCTCGTGGCCTCCGGTGGTGCCGGGTCGGCCGAGCATTTCCGCGACGTCTTTGCCCAGGCCGATGTCGACGGTGCACTGGCGGCCAGCGTGTTTCATTCCGGCGCGATCGAGGTCTCGGCATTGAAGCGGTGGCTTTCCGCGCAGGGCATTGAGGTACGCGTGACGATGGAAGCCGGAGGTGTGCGATGACCGACGATCTGGATTTCGCCAAGGGCGGTGGCCTGGTGCCCGCGATCGTGCAGCACTGGCTGACCGGCGAAGTGCTGATGCTGGGCTATATGGATGCCCAAGCGCTTGCGGCCACGCAAGTGAGCGGCCTGGTGACCTTCCATAGCCGCAGCAAGGCGCGCCTGTGGACCAAGGGCGAGAGTTCGGGAAACGTGCTCCGGCTGAGGAGCCTGCACGTCGACTGCGACGCCGATACGCTGCTGCTGCTCGCCGAACCGGCCGGGCCGACCTGCCATCGCGGCACGTCCAGCTGCTTCGACGGAGCACGGCCGCCGCTGGGCTTTCTCGCCGAACTCGATGCGCTGGTCGCCCGGCGGGCTGTCGAGCGGCCCGCCGGCAGCTACACCACGCAACTGTTCGAGGGCGGCATTCGCCGCATCGCCCAGAAAGTTGGCGAGGAAGGCGTGGAGACAGCGCTTGCCGCCGTTGCGCAGGACGATGTGGAGTTTCTTGGTGAAGCTGCCGACCTGCTGTTCCACCTCACCGTGGCCCTGCATGCGCGCGGACTGGGGCTCACGCACGTCACTGCCCTGCTGGCGGATCGGCACGTGCAGCAGTCGGTGGAGTGATCGGGCCGCATGGCGATGATCTTTTCGCTGACGCCACGATCTGTTGGTCATCTTGCGGCGACCCCGCATGCGATCAGATTGGGGATGGCCGAAGCAACCATGGTGTTGGCTGACCGCCACGCGCAGCGTTCCGAGGGCTGATTCAACCAACTCCGCATGAGCGCACCCTGTGCGCGACCGCCAAGAACGCAGTGGCCGAGGCGCGTACCGTTACCGGTCGCGCGTGTGGTGCGCTTCCAGGGGATGCCTCAGTGACGAGCAGCCAGCGGAGCACGTTGCCGTGGCTGCTGGAACGGCACGGCCGGGCCCGGCTTCAGACCCTCGCGCCATCGTGCCAACTGCTCGGCGATGCCTTTGCCGATGGCCATCTGTGGCTGGGACGGAAGCAGTCGCTCCTGTCGTTCCCACTTCGCGATCTCGCCTTTCGCTTGCGCGAAGGCGGCGACGAAGTCGGGCGTGCGGTTCAGCGCATCGATCAGCCATGCACGGCCGAAGTAGGTCGCCGCCGAATCGTTGCCACAGCCGAACGAACTGCGATCGCTGCGCGCGGCGGTGAGTACCAGAGTACCGTCGCCCTGCAGCGACGGGATGAAGCCGCCGGAATAGCAGGCGTTGACCACAACCACCTTCCACTTGAACGGGCGTGCCGCGAGGATTGCGCCGAGATCCTGCGCGCCGATCTGGTCCAGCGGCAGCGGGTCCATGTCCACCAGCAGGGTATGGTCTTCGCTGCCGTGAGTGGACATGTAGAGGAGCAGGACGTCCTGCCGTGGGTCCATGGCGTCGGCCAGGCCGTCGAGCGCGCTTTCCAGGTTGCTCCAGGTGGCCAGCGGCCGGGTGGTCAGCGTGTCCGGGGAGTTCTCGAGCACCAGCGCGTGCGCCGTGGCGCCGAAGCGCCGGGTAAACAGGCGCGCGGCGAACTCTGCTTCATTGTGGAAGACGTCCTCGCTGCCGTCGCCGGCGAAGGCGAGCAGGTAGAGATTTGGCTTGCCCGGGACGCGTGGACCGAGCCGGGCGAGCGCGGCATCCAGCAGTTGCGGTTGGGTGTAGAGCACCTGCTCGGGCGTCGGGGCCTGTTCCGGCCAGTCATCCTGCGGCAACGCCGGGGCTTCGGCGTCGTCGAGCGGCGGCTGCGTGGCGACTCTGGCGACCGGCTGCACGTGCGATGCCTGCCCGGTCGGGTGGCGAGGCAGCCAGCCCTGGACCAGCAGCATCGCCAGGATGCCGCCGGCAAACGCGAGCAGGGCGATCAGGCTTGCGCGCATCGCAGGTCTCAGGGTTCGATGGCGTTGAAGTCCGCGTAGGCGCGATGGCGCGGCTGCGCAGGCATCGCCTGTGGTGCGCGCACCAGCCAGCCGGTCTCCATGCCGGCGGTACGCGCGGCATCCAGTTCTTCGACGATGTCGGACAGGAACAGGACGTGCTCCGGGCGTTCGCCGATCGTCTCGGCGATCCTGGTGTATGAACCGGCTTCGCGCTTGGGGCCGGTTTCGGTGTCGAAGTAGCCCGCAAACAGCGGCGTCAGGTCGCCCGCGTCGCTGTAGCGGAAGAACAATCGCTGCGCCGGCACCGAACCGGAGGAATAAACGTACAGGTGCAGGCCGTCGGCGCGCCAGCCATGCAGGCGCGCGGATACTTCAGGATAGACGTGCGCGCGGTATTCGCCTGCCTCGTAGCCTTCCTTCCAGATCATTCCCTGCAGCGCCTTGAGCGCGGTGGATTTGCGATCCTGGTCGATCCAGCCCAGCAACAGTTCGATGATCTCCTGGCGGCTGGCCTCGATGATGCCTGCTTCTTTCGCCGCCTCGTGCAGCCAGTGCTGCACTTCCGGCCGGTCGGCATGTGTTTCGACGAAGGCCGGCAGGCGCTTGCGCGCATACGGGAAGAGCACGTCCTTGACGAAATCGATCGAACTGGTGGTGCCTTCGATGTCGGTGACGATGGCGCGGATGGTGGTCATGGGCGGCACGTGTTCGGGAGGACGGCAAGGATAGCCGAGCTTCCGTAGGGTGGGCTTCAGCCCACCGAAGCCTCGCGCCGAAACCAAGAAGGGCTGAAGCCCACCCTACGGGTTCAGCGCGCGGCCGGATCCATTCGCGGGAACTGGTCGGCGATGTCGGTGCCGGTGAAGTTGGCGACCCAGCCATCCTTGTTGGTGAACAGACGGATGGCGACGAAGTAGGGCGATTCGCTCATGTCGAACCAGTGCGGCGTGCCGTCGGGTACGCCTATCAGGTCGCCCGCCTCGCACAGCACGTCGTACACCTTGCCGGCCACGTGCAGGGTGAACTGGCCGCTGCCGGCGACGAAGAAGCGTACTTCGTCCTCGCTGTGCGTGTGTTCGCTGAGAAATTTCTTTCGCAGCATCGCGCGGTCCGGGTTGTCGGGCGCTAGGCTGATGACGTCGACTGACTGGTAGCTCTCCTCGCGCATCAGGCGATCGATGTCGTCGCGGTAGGCGGCCACGACTTCCTCCTGACTGGCGCCCGGAGCGATGGGGGCGTTGGCCTCCCACTGCTCGAAGCGCACGCCGACCTGGCGGAGCTCACGGGCGATATCGGACGGGGCGGTATGCACGGAAACGGGCGTGGACGGCTGGGCGTCCTCGTAGATGCGCAGGCGGCTCATGCGGACAGTCTCCTCAGGTCGAGCTCGCAGCCGAGCAGGAATTCGAGCGCCTCGAGATGACGGCGCGCCTCGGCCATGTCGGCGCCCCAGGTGTAGATGCCGTGGCCGTCGATCAGGTAGGCATGCAGCGGCTTGCCGGCATCCAGCCAGGCGTCGATGCGCGCGACCAGCTCGGGCATGTGTTGGGTATTGGGGAATACCGGGATCTCCAGCACGCTCTCGTGCGTGGTGTAGCCGGTGATGGCTTTCTGCAGTTCCCAGCCTTCCAGACGCACCGCGCCCTCGCGCGCGAAAAGTCGAGACGCCACGCTCTGCGTGCGCGAATGGGTATGCAGGACCACCTGCGCCTGGGGCAGGCGACGGTAGGCCTGCGTGTGAAGCTCGGTCTCGGCGCTGGGGCGGGCGCGCGTGCCGACCGCATGTCCGGCCATGTCGACCAGCATGATGTCCTCGCGCCCGAGGCGACCTTTGTCACGGCCGGAGATGGTGATGGCAACCACCTCCTCGTTCACGCGCATGGAGAAATTGCTGCTGGTGGCCGGCGTCCAGCCCAGGGAGGCGAGCTCGCGCGCAGCCTCGGCGACGGCGTCCGCGCAAAGCGCGAAATGGGATGGATCGACGGAAGAGGGCAATTCCTGCATGGGTATTTGGACGTCCAAACGGTGCGTGACTATAGCATGCGGGCCGGTGCGACCAACGGCAAATGCGAGTCGTTCTCGCAAGTCAGGTGGAATTGACGTTCGCGGCGTACCATCGCGACAGGCTGCCGCGTCCGCGGTGGCGGAAACAACGGAGGTTCAACCATGTCGCAAGAAAAAGACATCGAATCGCGTCGACGCTTCCTGAAGGTCGCGGCCGGCACGGCGGCGGCCGCCGCGGTGGTCGGCGGAATGCCACGCTTCGCGCGCGCCGCTGATCTGCCGCACGTGGCCGAATCCGATCCGACCGCGAAGGCGCTCGATTACGTCGAGGATGCCAGCAAGTCGAAGAATCCGAAGCATACGGCGGGCGCCGTGTGTTCGAACTGCCAGTTCTTCACCGACCCGGCCGCCAAGGCTTACGGCCCCTGCCAGCTGTTTCCCGGCAAGGCGGTGAACGCCAAGGGCTGGTGCGTCTCGCACACCACCAGGAAGGCCTGAGCACGCAGACACGCGTTCGATGCGCGAGGCGCACTGAAAGATTTGCGTGTGTGGGGAGTGGCCGAATGGCCGGTCTGAAAAATGCTGCCCAGACGCGTCAGGCTGAGGAGCTGACCCGCCTGACGCGCCGGGCGGCGATCCGGGGCCCACTGCCAAGTGATCAACCCTCGGAGCACGGATGATACTCCCGTGAGGAGCGGTTCGGGCGATCGGAGCCAGCTTTTTTCTCGAAAAACTTCCGTTAAAGCCAGTATTTTCAGTGGCTTAGGAAGAAAAATTGTTTGCGAACCACAACTGGGACGCTTGTAATAATATTGTTAAATGCAGCGTCCGCCTGCGAACGTCGCCCAACGGTCGGGTTCGTGACTTCGCCAGGCAGTGTCCGGGATCAAGGCTGGCGCGATTGCGGGCTCGCCGCAGGGAGGCGCGGGGGTGGCCACAAGCCCACCCTTGCGACGGGGACGGGACTTACAGTCGCTTTCAATCGGCCGCTGATGCCGATTCCTTGCGCAGCCGGCTGTGCCGACGGCCGTAGGCGAAGTAGATCACCATGCCGATCACCGTCCAGATGCCCAGCATCAGCCACTGATACCAGTTCTCCCAATACAGCAGCATCAGGCAGCTCAGCACGCCCAGCGTGCAGACCACCGGCGCCCATGGCACGCGGAACGTGCGCGGCAGTTCCGGCTGGGTGTGGCGCAGGATCAGCACGCCGGCGCAGACCGCAACAAACGCGATCAGCGTGCCCATCGAGACCAGGTCGCCCAGGATGTCGAGCGGAAATACCGCGGCCAGCGCGGCGATGCCCAGGCCGGTGATCACCGTGTTGATGTGCGGTGTGCGATAGCGCGGATGGATCTTGGCGAACACCGGCGGCAACAGGCCGTCGCGACCCATGATCATGAAGATGCGCGGCTGCGCGATGATCATCACCAGCACCACCGATGACAGGCCGATCAGCGCACCGACCTCGACCAGCCAGCGCAGCCATTCCAGTTCGGCATGTGCCTTGACCGCGGTGACCACGGGTTCGGCCGTGCCCAGCAGTTTGAACGGCAGCAGGCCGGTGATCACCGCCGCCATGCCCACATATAGAACCGTGCAGATGGCCAGCGAGGCAATCGTGGCGATCGGCAGGTCGCGCTGCGGGTTTTTCGCTTCCTGCGCCGCGGTCGAGGTGGCCTCGAAGCCGATATAGGCGAAGAACACGAGCGTGGACGCCCGCATGATGCCCGACCAGCCGTAGGTTTCCGGTCCCTCGTTGGCCGGGATGAACGGGTGCCACAGCTCCGGATTCACGTAGCGCCAGCCGGCGACGATGACTACCACGATCAGGCCGACCTTGAGCAGCACCATGGCGACGTTGGCGCCGCTGGATTCGCGGATGCCCACATAGCAAAGCCAGGTCAGCGCCAGCACGATCGCGACCGCGGGCAGGTTGAACAAGGCGCCGGTGCTCACCAGGTGTCCGCCCGTGTAGGCCAGGGGCGCGGTGGTGAGCGCGGCGGGCAGGTGGATGCCGATATGGTCGAGCAGGCTGACGAAATACCCAGTCCAGCTGACCGCCACCGCGGAGGCCGACACGCCGTACTCGAGCACCATGTTCCAGCCGATGAACCAGGCCACCAGTTCGCCCAGTGTCGCGTAGGCATACGAATACGAGCTGCCCGACATCGGGATCAGCGTGGCGAATTCGGCGTAGCACAGCGCGGTGAAGCTGCAGCAGACCGCCGCGATGATGAAGGCGAGGATCACCGCCGGACCAGCGTGCTCGGCTGCGGCCTGGCCGGTAATCACGAAAATGCCGCCGCCGATCACCGCGCCGATGCCCAGCGCGGTGAGCCCCCAGGGGCCCAGCGTGCGGCGAAGGCCGGGACTGTGCGCGTCCTCGACGTCGGAAAAATCGGTCTTGCGGGCGAGCAGTTGCTTCAGCATGGGCATTCCGGACATGAAACCGGCACGGTTTTCACCGTGCCGGCGGGGTTTTCACTGGATAAGCGACGCCAACCGTCAGGCCGGTTCGGTACCGTTGGCCAGATGGCTCTTGCGGTGGCCGTAGAGGTAGTAGACCACCAGGCCGATGGCGCCCCACACGAAGAAGGTGATCTTGGCTTCCTTCGACAGGTTCAGGAACAGCAGCAGGCAACCGATGATGGCCAGCGGGCAGATCAGCCAAGGCATCGGCGTGCGGAACGGGCGCGGGCGCTCGGGCTGCGTGCGGCGAAGGATCAGCACGCCGATCGACACCATGATGAATGCGAACAGCGTGCCCGAGTTGGTGATGTCGGCCAGGATGCCCACCGGGAACAGCGCGCCGAAGAGCGACACGAAGGTACCGGTGATCAGCGTGATCACGTGGGGGGTGTGGTAGCGCGGGTGGATCTTGGCCAGCGAGCCCGGCAGCAGGCCGTCGCGCGACATGGTGAAGAAGATGCGCGTCTGGCCGTAGGTCATCGTCAGGATCACCGACGGCAGTGCGATGCCTGCCGCGAAGGCGATGAAGGCGCCGATGGTGTTGTGGTCGAGCATGCGAACCACGTGGGCCAGCGCTTCCTTGCTGCAGACCAGTGCGTCGGAACCGACGCAGGCCGCCGCGAACGCCGGCGTACCCGGCTCCAGCGCCACGCCATCCGGGCCCAGCATGGGCTGCGCGCCCACCGAACCGACCGCGCCGTAGCTGACCAGCAGGTAATAGATGGTGCAGACGCCCAGCGAACCGATCAGGGCGATCGGAATGCTGCGGTTCGGGTTCTTGGTCTCTTCGGCCGCGGTGGAGATGGCGTCGAAACCGATGTAGGCGAACACGATCGATGCAGCGGCGCCGAGCACGCCGATGCCGCCCATCGGGCTGCCCCAGCCGTTGGGTACGAACGGCGTGAAGTTCTGGTCCTTCACCGCCGGCACGGCGACGAAGATGAAGGCGGTGAGGGCAGCGATCTTGATCAGCACCAGCACGGTGTTGACCTTGGCCGACTTGGAGGTGCCGAGCACCAGCAGCAGGGTGATCGCCAGACCGATTGCGCAGGCCAGCAGGTTGAAGCTGCCTCCGTCCATCGGACCCACCTGCAGGAAGTGCGGCAGGCCCCACCCGGCGTGCGTGAGCAGGCCGTTGACGTAACCCGCCCAGCCGACGCAGACCGTACTGGCGGCGATGGTGTATTCCAGCACCAGCGCCCAGCCCACGATCCAGGCAATCCCCTCGCCGAGAACCCCATAGGTGTAGGTGTAGGCCGATCCGGCCACCGGCACCATCGACGCGAGTTCGGCGTAGGCCAACGCGGCGAGGGCGCAAACGACGGCAGCGATGACGAACGCGATCATCATGCCCGGGCCGGCTTTCTGGCCGGCTTCGGCGGTGAGCACGAAAATGCCGGTGCCGATGATCGCGCCGATGCCCAGCATGGTGAGCTGGAACGGACCGAGCTGGCGGACGAGGGATTTCTTTTCGGCGGTAGCGAGAATCTGGTCGAGCGGCTTGACGCGCTTAAACAGCATAGCGTTCCCCATGGAAAGACGGCGTGCTCCCCGACCCTTGCGTTAGCCACGCGTCGAGCCGATGTGACGGGCAACCTTAGCCGAGCGTGACTGGGGGTACAAGCGCCACAAGACATGCGTGGACGCCGCTAGAATCGCGGTTTGACCGCCGCTCGAACGATCATGCCCGAAACATCGACCCGCCGGCTTGGCGACGCGCTGCACCGGCATGGACAGGCCTTTCCGGATGATCCGTGCACGAGTGGGTTCCTGCAGTTCCTGGCCAGCGCGGATGAGGTGTTCGAGCGCTCGCACCCGCCCGGGCATTTCACCGGTTCGGCCTGGCTGGTGAGCGCCGATGGCGAGCGCGTGTTGTTGACCCACCACCGCAAGCTCGGCCGCTGGTTGCAACTGGGCGGCCATGCCGACGGTGATCGCGACCTGGCGCGTGTCGCGTTGCGCGAGGCGGAGGAGGAATCCGGTCTGGGCGACCTGGTCGTCGAACCGGAGATCTTCGATCTGGATCGCCACCTGATTCCCGCTCGCGGCGAGGTACCGGCGCACTGGCACTTCGACGTGCGCTACGTCGTGCGCGCGACAGGCAGCGAAGCGTTTGCCGTCAGCGAGGAGTCTCTGGATCTGGCCTGGCGATCCATCCGGACCGTCGCACAGGACCCGCAGGTGGACGCATCGCTGCGGCGCATGGCGCAACGATGGCTCGCCCGCTAGATCGGCCGTAGGGTGGGCTTCAGCCCACCGTTCCGGGCGCCCGCGAGGGACTTTTTCGAGCGGAGAAAGGCGGGGCTCAGGCCCACCCGCGAGCTCAGGCCGACTCGTAGCGTGCAGGCGCTGGATTGAGATGCCCGCAGGCCTCGCAGGTGCGGGCCTCGCGCGACCCGTAGAAGCGATCGAACACCGGCGGGAAATCCTGCTCGATGCTCTGCAGGGTAAAATATTCCTCGTACAGTTTGTGGTTGCAGCGTTCGCAGAACCACAGCAGGCCATCCTGTTCCCCGACGACGCGCCGGCGCTCGATCACCAGGCCGACCGACTCGGGCATGCGCTGCGGCGAGTGCGGCACGCGCGGCGGCAGATAAAACACCTCGCCCGCGCGAATGGGGATGTCGCGCGCGACACCCTCGTCCTGCACCTTGAGCACCATCTCACCCTCGAGCTGGTAGAAGAATTCGGGACCTTCGTCGTGGTGGTAGTCGGTGCGTGCGTTCGGGCCGCCGACGATCATCACGATGAAATCGCCGTCCACGATGCACTTGTTGCCGACGGGCGGCTTGAGCAGGTGGCGGTGTTCGTCGATCCAGCGTTGCAGGTCGATGGGCGGAAGCAAGGCCATGGCTGAGCTCGGCGTGTGGAGAGGTCTACCTTAGCGCCGGAGGGCGGCGCGCGCGCGATGGCCACCCGCCGCGGACGGTCGAGAAGCTGGATGGCGCAGCGCCGGACTGGCATGCCTTGCAGCATGCTGGCCGTGGCGCCTGCCAGCAAACAGTCAGACCTCCAGCGTGGCCAGGTCGCCTTTTTCCTCCAGCCAGCTCTTGCGGTCGCCGGCGCGTTTCTTGGCCAGCAGCATGTCCATCAGCCTGGCCGTGCCTTCGCTGTCGTCTACGGTCAGCTGCACGAGGCGGCGCGTGTCCGGATGGATGGTCGATTCGCGCAGCTGCGCCGGATTCATTTCGCCCAGGCCCTTGAAACGGGTGACCGAGACAGCGCCCTTCATCTTCTCGCGCTCGATCTTCTGCAGCATCGACTGCTTCTCGGCCTCATCCAGGCAATAGAACACCTGCTTGCCCACGTCCACGCGGAACAGCGGAGGCATCGCCACGAACACATGCCCCTCCCGCACCAGCGAAGGGAAGTGGCGCAGGAACAGTGCCGAGAGCAGGGTGGCGATGTGCAGGCCGTCGGAGTCGGCATCGGCCAGAACGACCACCTTGCCGTAACGCAACCCGGACAGGTCGTCCTTGCCCGGATCGCAGCCGATGGCCACGGCAAGGTTGTGCACTTCCTCGGAGGCGAGCACGGAGGTGGATTCGACCTCCCAGGTGTTCAGGATCTTGCCGCGCAACGGCAGGATCGCCTGGAATTCCTTGTCGCGCGCCTGCTTGGCGCTGCCGCCGGCCGAGTCGCCCTCCACCAGGAAAAGCTCGGTGCGGGTGAGGTCGGTCGCCGTGCAATCGGCCAGCTTGCCGGGCAGGGCGGGACCCTGGGTGATCTTCTTGCGCACCACCTGCTTGGCCGCCTTGAGGCGGGCGCTGGCGCGCTCGATGGCCAGTTGAGCGATCTTTTCGCCCAGGTCCACGTGCTGGTTGAGCCACAAACTGAAGGCGTCATGGACCACGTTCTCGCACAGCGCGGCGGCGTTGCGCGAGGACAGGCGTTCCTTGGTCTGGCCGGCGAATTGCGGGTCCTCCAGCTTGGCCGAGAGCACGAAGGCCAGGCGCTCCCACACGTCCTCGGGCGCCAGTTTGACGCCGCGCGGCAGCAGGTTGCGGATGTCGCAGAACTCGCGGATGGCGTTGGTCAGGCCACTACGCAGGCCGTTGACGTGGGTGCCGCCCTGCGCGGTGGGGATCAGGTTGACGTAACTCTCCTGCACCAGCTCGCCTTCGGGCAGCCAGGTGAGGGCGACATCCAGGCCTTCGGTGTCGCGGGCGACGTGGTGGACGAACAGGTCGGCCGGGATCGCCTCGGCGCCATCGAGCTCGCCACGCAGGTAATCACGCAGGCCGTCTTCGTAGTACCACTCGCTGGTTTCGCCGCTGGCCTCGTCGACCAGCTTCACGCTCAGGCCGGCACAGAGCACCGCCTTGGCACGAAGAAGATGCTTGAGCTTCGGCAGCGAGATTTTCGGCGAATCGAAATACTTCGGATCGGCCCAGAAGCGCACGGTGGTGCCGGTCTTGCGCTTGGGTACCGAGCCGATGACTTCCAGCTCGCTGACGCGGTCGCCATGCTCGAAGGCCATCCGGTATTCGTTGCCATCGCGGCGGATGGTCACTTCCACGCGCTGCGACAGTGCGTTGACCACCGACACGCCCACGCCGTGCAGGCCGCCGGAGAAGTTGTAGTTCTTGCCGCTGAACTTGCCGCCGGCGTGCAGGCGGGTGAGGATCAGTTCCACGCCTGGCACGCCTTCCTCGGGATGGATGTCCACCGGCATGCCGCGGCCATCGTCGCTGACCTCGACCGAGCCGTCACCGCGCAGCACCACTTCGATGGCCTTGGCGTGCCCGGCCAGCGCCTCGTCCACCGAGTTGTCGATGACTTCCTGCGCCAGATGGTTCGGGCGCGAGGTGTCGGTGTACATGCCGGGGCGGCGTTTGACGGGATCGAGGCCGGAAAGGACTTCGATGTCGGCGGCGTTGTAGCGACTGCTCATGCGTAGGTCGGTCAGGGGCGGGAACGTTGCAGGATGGCGAGAGCCGGGCGCGGCGGTCAAGCGGGCTTGCCGCAAGATGCGCCCCATCCGTCTTCTGCACCTTCCCCCTGCGTTGCGGGCGGAGGCGCGATAGGAGGCACCGCAGCGGTTGTGTCTTTCACACGGGGAGAGTGCCCCGAGGCGGCGGATGGAAGTGCTCCTGGCGGGACATCACAAAGGCGCGCAATGCCGCTCCAGCCACGCCAGATCCGCATCCTCCAGCAGCGGCGCCAGCGCCGCCCGCACCGTGGCGTGATAGTCGTCAAGCCAGGCGCGTTCTTCAGGATTGAGCAGGCCCGGTTCCAGTGCGCGGCGATCGAACGGGCACAGCGTCAGTGTTTCGAAAGCCAGGAACTCGCCGAACTCGGTCTGGTCCGCCTGCACCACCACGGCCAGGTTCTCGTGCCGGACGCCGTGGCGGGCCGGCTTGTACAGGCCCGGCTCGATCGAGGTGATCATCCCCGGCTCCAGCGGCACCAGCGCGCCGCTGGGGGAGGGCGGCCGGATCGAGTGCGGGCCTTCGTGCACGTTGAGAAAGTAGCCCACGCCGTGGCCGGTGCCGTGTCCGTAGTCCATGCCACTGGCCCACAGCGGTGCGCGGGCGAGCGCATCAAGCTGGGGGCCACTGGCACCCTTGGGAAAGCGCACGCGCGAGAGCGCGATCAGGCCCTTCATTACCAGCGTGGCGTCGCGACGCTGCTCGGCGGAGGTTTCGCCCAGTGCCAGCACGCGCGTGATGTCGGTGGTGCCGCCCAGGTACTGGCCACCCGAGTCGACCAGCAGCAGGCCCCTGCGCTGCAGGGTGCTGTGCGCCTCGGGCGTGGCGCGGTAGTGCGGCAGGGCGCCGTTGGCCTGGTAGCCGGCGATGGTCGCGAAACTTTCGCCGATGAAGTCTGGTTGTGCCGAGCGTTCTTCGCGCAGAAGCACGTCGACGTCCAGCTCGGTCTGGGTCATGCCCGCGGCCAGGCGCTCTTCCAGCCGGCGGAAGGCGCGTACCAGCGCGGCGCCGTCGCGGCGCATCACCTCGCGGATGTGTTCGAGTTCGGATTCGGTCTTGCGGGCCTTGAGGGCAGTGGACGGGTTGGCCGCCTCCACGCGGTCGGCCGCCGCTCCGATGGCGTCGGCCACGTTGCAGACGACGCGCGCCGGGTCAAGCAGCAGCCGTGCGCCCTTGGCCAGTTCGGCCAAGGCATCGGTGACAGTGGCGTACTCGGCGATGCGCACTTCGTCGGCCTTGAGTGCGGCCACCAGCGCATCGGACAGCTTGCCGCGGTCGATGAACAGTGTGGCCGGTCCGTCCGTCTCGACCAGCAGATGGGCGAGGAACACCGGGTTGCATTCCACATCACTGCCGCGCAGGTTGGTCAGCCAGGCGATGTCGTCCAAGCTGGAGACCAGGTGATGGGTGGCCTGCTGGCGGCGCAGGTTTGCGCGCAGGCGCTCCAGCTTTTCCGCGCGGGTGCTGCCCGGGTAGCCAGGCGGGTGCTCGAACACCGGTGCCCTGGGCAGGGAGGGGCGCTCGGCCCAGGCCTCGCCAGGCAAGTCCAGGTCGGTGCGCACGCGTGCGCCGGTCTCGTCCAGCAGGCCCTCGACCTGCTTGCGGGCGGCGACGGACAGGCTGTCCCCTGCCACCGCCAGCACGTCACCGTCTTGCAGGTGCTGCTGCAGCCACTGCAGGTGCTCGGGGGCGTGCGAGACCTTCTGCTTCTTCAGCGACACGCCCGTGCCGGCCAGTTGCTGCTCGGCCTGGGAGAAATAGCGCGAATCGGTCCACAGGTCGGCGGTGTCGGCGGTGACCACCAGCGTGCCGGCCGAGCCGGTAAAGCCGCACAGCCACTCGCGCGCGGCCCAGTGGGCCGGCAGGTATTCGGACAGGTGGGGATCGGCGGAAGGGACCAGGCAGGCGGCGACGCCGTGCTTCTGCATGGCCTGGCGCAGGGCGACCAGGCGGGAAGGGATGGGGTTGGTCATTCGCCCATGCTATCGCCTTCCATCCCCGACCGGTCACACCGTACGTGGGCGCGCGACACCGGCGACGAAGCGCTGCCGTGGCTGAGGTTATGAGTGGACCTGTACGTGGTTCCGCGACGCCGGACAGGCCCAAGCGTGAACCGCACCACCGGAATGTCTCGCCGCCGGGCCCGTCACCCGCTAAAATGCCGAATTTCCAGCACGGCTGCATTCCATGACCCCCCTGATTTTCGTCACCGGCGGTGTGGTGTCCTCGCTCGGCAAGGGCATCGCGGCGGCGTCGCTTGCGTCCATCCTCGAAGCGCGCGGGCTCTCGGTCACCCTGATGAAGCTCGATCCCTACATCAATGTGGATCCGGGCACCATGAGCCCCTTCCAGCACGGTGAGGTCTACGTCACCGACGACGGCGCCGAAACCGACCTGGATCTGGGTCATTACGAGCGCTACGTCCATACGCGGCTGACCGGCAAGAATTCGATCACCACCGGCAAGATCTACGAGAGCGTGATCCGCAAGGAGCGCCGCGGCGACTACCTGGGCGCCACCGTGCAGGTGATCCCGCACATCACCGACGAGATCAAGCACTGCGTGCACGAGGCCACCCGCGGCTTCGACGTGGCGCTGGTGGAGATCGGCGGCACGGTGGGCGACATCGAATCGCTGCCGTTCCTGGAGGCGATCCGCCAGTTGCGCATCGAACACGGTCCGGAAAAGTGCCTGTTCATGCACCTGACGCTGGTCCCCTTCATCAAGGCTGCCGGCGAGATCAAGACCAAGCCGACCCAGCATTCGGTCAAGGAATTGCGATCGATCGGCATTCAGCCGGACATCCTGCTGTGCCGCTGCGAGGAGCCGCTGCCGGAAAGCGAACGGCGCAAGATCGCCCTATTCACCAACGTCCCCGAGAACGCGGTGATCAGCGCGATCGACGTGGACGTGATCTACAAAACCCCGCTCTGGCTGCATAGCCAGGGTCTGGACGACATCGTGGTCAAGCGTCTCGGGCTCGACGCCAAGCCTGCCGACCTTTCCAGCTGGCGCCGCACCGTCGAGGCAGTCGAGCACCCGAAGGACGAGGTCACCATCGCGATCGTCGGTAAATACGTCGAGCACAAGGACGCCTACAAGTCGCTCGGCGAGGCGTTGCGCCATGGCGGCATCAAGCAGCAGACCCGGGTCAACCTGGACTGGATCGACTCGGAACAGGTCGAGGCCGAGGGCGCGCAGAAGGTACTGGGCAAGGCCGACGCGATCCTGGTGCCGGGTGGTTTCGGCAAGCGCGGTTTCGAAGGCAAGGTGCTTTCGGCCAAATACGCCCGCGAGAACGGCGTGCCTTATTTCGGTATCTGCTACGGCATGCACGCGGCGGTGGTCGACTTCGCGCGCAACGTGGCGGGCCTGAAGGACGCCGATTCCAGCGAGAATGACCGCAACACCGCCAATCCGGTCATCGCGCTGATCACCGAATGGACCACTGCCGCCGGCGAAACCGAGCAGCGCAGCGAGCATTCGGACCTGGGCGGCACCATGCGCCTGGGTTCGCAGGAGGCCCGCCTGAAAACCGGCACGCTGGCGCGCGAGACCTACGGTCAGGAAGTCGTGCGCGAGCGCCATCGCCACCGCTACGAGTTCAACAACCGCTACCGGCAGGATTTCGAGGATCTGGGCCTGGTGGTGTCCGGCAAGTCGATGGACGATCTGCTGGTCGAGATCGTCGAGCTGCCGCAGCAGAAGCATCCGTGGTTCCTGGCCTGCCAGGCGCACCCGGAATTCACATCCACGCCGCGCGACGGGCATCCGCTGTTCATCGGCTTCGTCGAGGCGGCTCGCGAGTTCAAGGCGATGCGCGAAGGCGAGAAGCTCGCCAGTGCGCAGGCGAGTGCGTGACCTCGCGGTAGTGCGTCAATCCATGGGGCGCCGTTCCGCTCGGGACGGCGCCTCCAGCGGTAGCGGCTCGCCGCCGCGGCAGGCCCCTGACAGGAAACATCCATGAAGCTTTGCGGTTTCGAAGTCGGTCTCGACCAGCCCCTGTTCCTCATCGCCGGCCCTTGCGTGGTCGAGTCCGAACAGTTGCAGCTGGACGTCGCCGGCAAGCTCAAGGAGATCACTGGCCGGCTCGGCGTGAACTTCATTTTCAAGTCCAGCTTCGACAAGGCCAACCGTTCGTCCGGCCAGAGCTTCCGCGGGCCGGGCCTGGAGGAAGGGCTGCGGGTGTTGGCCGAGGTCAAGCGCCAGATCGGCGTGCCGGTGCTCACTGATGTGCACGAATACACGCCGATGAACGAGGTCGCGGCCGTGGTCGACGTGCTGCAGACGCCGGCGTTCCTTTGCCGGCAGACTGACTTCATCCAGAACGTGGCCCGCGCCGGAAAGCCGGTGAATATCAAGAAGGGCCAGTTCCTGGCGCCGTGGGACATGAAGCACGTGGTCGCCAAGGCCAAGGCGGTCGGCAACGACGACATCATGGTCTGCGAGCGCGGCGCGAGCTTCGGCTACAACAACCTCGTCTCGGACATGCGCTCCCTGAGCGTGATGCGCGAGACGGATTGCCCGGTGGTCTTCGACGCCACGCACTCGGTGCAGTTGCCCGGCGGCCAGGGGGCGAGCTCTGGCGGCCAGCGCGAGTTCGTGCCGGTGCTGGCGCGCGCGGCGGTTGCCGTCGGCGTCGCCGGCCTGTTCGCCGAAACGCATCCGGACCCGAGCAAGGCGCTATCCGACGGCCCGAATGCCTGGCCGCTGGCCAAGATGGAAGCGCTGCTGGAAACCCTCATGGAACTGGACGCCGCGACCAAGCGGCACGGCTTCCTCGAACAGACGCTCTAATCGCCCGCGAGGCATCGCCCGCGCAAAGACATCGACGCCATTCTCGACAGACGGACTCCCCATGACCACGACGATCACCCGCATCCACGCCCGTGAAATCCTCGACTCGCGCGGCAACCCCACGCTGGAAGCCGAAGTTACCCTGGACGGCGGCGCGTTCGGCCGCGCGGCGGTGCCCAGCGGCGCTTCGACCGGTTCGCGCGAGGCGGTCGAGCTGCGCGACGGCGACAAGGCGCGCTACGGCGGCAAGGGCGTGACCAAGGCGGTGGCCAACGTCAACGGCGCGATCGCCGATGCGCTGAAGGGTTTCGACGCGGCCGACCAGAAGGGCCTGGACGACAAGTTGATCGCGCTGGACGGCACCCCGAACAAGGGCAAGCTCGGTGCCAACGCGCTGCTGGGCGTCTCCATGGCCGCGGCTCACGCGGTGGCCGCCTCGCGCGGCGAGCCGCTGTGGAAGTACCTCTCGCACGGCAAGCCGGGTAGCCTGCCAGTGCCGATGATGAACATCGTCAACGGCGGCGCGCATGCCGACAACAACGTCGACGTGCAGGAATTCATGATCCTGCCGGTGGGCGTGCCGAACTTTGCCGAGGCGCTGCGCGCCGGCGCGGAAATTTTCCACGCGCTCAAGGCCGTGCTCAAGGGCAAGGGCCTCAACACGGCGGTCGGCGACGAGGGCGGCTTCGCGCCGAACCTGCGCTCCAACATCGAGGCGCTGGACACCATCCTTGAGGCGGTCGGCAAGGCCGGCTACAAGGTCGGCAGCGAGATCCTGCTGGGCCTGGACGTGGCCAGTTCCGAGTTCTTCAAGAACGGCAAGTACGACCTGGAAGGCGAGGGCAAGGTCTACGCGCCCGAGCAGTTCGTCGACCTCCTGGCAAGCTGGGCGAAGCAGTATCCGATCGTCACCATCGAGGACGGCATGGCCGAGGGCGACTGGGACGGCTGGAAGCTGCTTACCGACAGGATCGGCAAGGAAGTGCAGCTGGTCGGCGACGATCTGTTCGTCACCAACCCGTCGATCTTCCGCGAGGGCATCGAGAAGCACATCGCCAACGCGATCCTGATCAAGGTCAACCAGATCGGCACGCTGTCCGAGACGCTGGAAGCCATCGCCATGGCCGACGCGGCAAAGTACGCCGCCGTGGTCTCCCATCGTTCGGGCGAAACCGAGGACACCACCATCTCGGACATCGCGGTGGCGACCACTGCGACCCAGATCAAGACCGGCTCGCTCTGCCGCACCGACCGCGTGGCCAAGTACAACCAGCTGCTGCGCATCGAGGAGGCTCTGGGCAGTGCCGCCCGCTACGCCGGCCGAGACGCGTTCCCCAACCTCGCCCGCCTGCCGGGCTGACGCGGAGTCTGCAACGTCCATGCTGCGCTGGATCGCCCTGGTCTTGCTCGTGGTCCTGATCGGTCTGCAGCTCAAACTGTGGACCGGCAGCGGCGGCATGCGCGAAGTGCAGACGCTGCGCGCGGCCGTGCAGAAGCAATCAGGCGAAAACGACAAGCTGCTTCAGCGCAACCAGGCGCTGGCGGCCGACGTCAGCGACCTCAAGCACGGCGAGCAGGCGGTCGAAGCCCGCGCCCGCGCGGAGCTGGGCCTGATCAAGCCCGGCGAGACCTTCTACCAAGTGGTCGAACGGCCGGCCGTCAGCGCAAGTGCGCCGCCGGCCAGCGGCGGCGGCGGGCACTGACATGGCCCCGCTGTGGTGCGTGATACCGGCCGCCGGGCGCGGCACCCGGGTCGGCGGCGACTGCCCCAAGCAGTACCTGCCGCTGGCCGGACGGGCCTTGATCCTCCATACGCTGGAACGGCTGGCGGCGCACCCGCGCATTGCCGGCCTGTTGGTGGCGCTGGCGGCCGATGACGTCCATTGGCCGGGCATCGACAGCCTGGGCGGCAAGCCGGTGCTCACCGTGACGGGTGGCGGCGAGCGCGCCGATTCCGTTCTGGCCGGCCTGCGCGCGCTGCCGGCCGGGGTCGGCCAGGATGACTTTGTGCTGGTGCACGACGCGGCCCGCCCCTGCGTCCGTGCCGCCGACATCGAACGGTTGGTCGAACAGGCCTCCGCAGGCTTGGGCGGCCTGCTCGGTGCGCCGCTCAGGGATACCTTGAAGCGCGCTGACGAGAGCCAGTGCAGCATCCTCACCGAGCCACGCGAGCAGCGCTGGCGCGCCTTCACGCCGCAGATGTTTCGTCGCGGGCAGCTTGTGGCTGCGCTCGAGGCGGCCAGCCGCCAGGGTGTGACCGTGAGCGATGAGGCGATGGCGATGGAAAGGGCAGGCTACGCGCCGCGGCTGGTTGAAGGCGCGGAGGACAATATCAAGGTGACGACGGCCGCGGATTTCGCGCTGGCCGAGTTCCTGCTGACGAGGACGGCATGGTGCGCATAGGGCAGGGTTTCGACGTGCACGCGTTCGGCGAGGGCGACTTCGTCGTACTCGGCGGCGTGCGTGTCCCGCACCGCAGCGGCGTGCTCGCGCATTCGGACGGCGACGTAATCATTCACGCGTTGTGCGACGCCATCTTTGGTGCCCTTGCGCTGGGCGACATCGGCAAGCATTTTCCGCCTTCGGACGAGCGTTGGCGCGACGCCGACAGCCGCCAGTTCCTTCGCCACGCGGCACTCCTGATGTCGCAGCACAACTACACGCTCGGCAACGCGGACATCACCGTGATTTGCGAGGCGCCCAAGGTGGGCCCGCACGCCGAGGCAATGCGCGCGAATCTGGCCGAGGACCTCGCCTGCGAGGTGGGCCGCATCAGCATCAAGGCCACTACCACCGAAAAGCTCGGCTTTACCGGCCGCGGCGAAGGCATCGCGGCGCAAGCCTGCGTGCTGCTGGAGCGCGCGTGAGCGAGGCCGAAGCCCGCGGCGCCAACCGTCTGCACGAGCAGCTGGAGGCCATCACCGAGCTGCTGGCGCGGCTGGTCGAGGATCCGACGCCCGAGCACCAGGCCGAGCTGCAGCAGCGGCTCGATGAGCTGCACCCGGCCGACATCGCCTTCGTACTCGAGTCGTTGCCACTGGACGAACGCCTGGCCGTCTGGCAGCGGGTGAAAGCCGATCGCGACGGCGAAATCCTGCTGGAAGTCTCGGACGCCGTCCGCGAATCGCTGATCGCGGACATGGACCAGCGAGAGATCCTCGCCGCGGTCGAGCCCCTGGACGCCGACGAGCTCGCCGACCTGGTCGAGGACCTGCCGACCGAGGTGCTGCCCGAACTGATGGCCAGCCTCGACGCGCAGCAGCGCGAGCGGGTGCAGTCGGCGCTGTCCTGGGAAGAGGACCAGATCGGCTCGCTGATGGACTTCGAGATGGTCACGATCCGCGAGGACGTGAGCCTGGAGACCGTGCTGCGTTATTTGCGCCGCTTCGATGAGCTGCCCGCGCAGACCGACAAGCTGTTCGTGATCAACCACGAGAACGTGCTCACCGGGGTGCTGCCGGTGCACTGGCTGTTGGTCAATCCGCCCGAGAAGATGGTCAGCGAGGTGATGGCGCCGGACGTCAACACCTTCCATCCCGCCGACGACGCTTACGAGGTGGCGCAGGCATTCGAGCGCTACGATTTGGTGACTGCGCCGGTCGTGGACGACGGTGGTCGGCTGATTGGCCGCATCACCGTCGATGCGATGGTCGACGTGATCCGCGAGGAGAGCGAGAGCGACGCCCTGAACCGCGTCGGTTTGCGCGAGGAAGAGGACATCTTCGCCTCGGTGTGGGCCAGCTTGCGCAACCGCTGGTCGTGGCTGGCGATCAATCTGGTCACGGCCTTCATCGCCTCGCGCGTGATCGGGCTCTTCGAAGGCGCGATCGAGAAGCTGGTGGCGCTGGCCACGCTGATGCCGATCGTGGCCGGCATCGGCGGCAACTCCGGCAACCAGACCATCACCATGATCGTTCGCGCGCTGGCGCTCAACCAGATCACGCCCGACAGCGCCAAGCGGCTGTGGCGCAAGGAACTGGCCGTGTCGCTTTTCAACGGCCTGGTCTGGGGCGGAGTGATCGGCGTCGTGGCCTGGCTGCTCTACGAGAACATCGCCCTTGGCGTGGTGATGACCGCTGCCATGACGCTCAATCTGCTGCTTGCGGCGTTCTGCGGCGTCGGCATCCCGATGCTGATGATGAAGTTCGGGCGCGACCCGGCGTTGGGTTCGAGCGTGCTGATCACGGCCATGACCGACAGCGGCGGGTTTTTCATTTTTCTGGGGCTCGCCTCGCTCTTCCTCATGTAACGCGGCCTCTGCAGCAGCCCACTTGCCGGCGGCCCACAAGCATCGCCCACAAGTGACTCCACAGGGCCGGAAGAACCCATCGATCAAAGGACCGCAGTGCACGAACTTCCCTACGCCCACGGCACCCCACCGCTCACCGCGCGCCTGCGCGCCGCGCCTGAGGACTTCCTCGTCGAGGAAATCCTCGGCTACGACGCCGAGGGCTCGGGCGAGCATGCGCTGCTGTGGGTGGAGAAGCGCGGCGCCAACACTGACTGGGTGGCGCGCGAGCTGGCCCGCTTCGCCGGCGTGCCGCCGGTGGCCGTCGGTTACGCCGGCCTGAAGGACCGCCACGCGGTGACCCGGCAGGCCTTCACCGTGCAGTTGGCGGGCAAGCCGGACCCGGACTGGTCGGCCATCCCGCATGCGGAAGTGAAGGTGCTCGCCGCCACCCGGCACAACCGCAAACTCAAGCGCGGCGCGTTGCGCGGCAACCGCTTCGTACTGGTATTGCGTGAGGTGCAGGGCGATCGCACGGACGCCGAAAAGGTGCTGGCCGCCATCGCCGCGCGCGGCGTGCCCAACTACTTCGGCGAACAACGCTTCGGCCGCGAGGGCGGCAACGTGGCGCAGGCGCGGGCGATGTTCGCCGGTCGCCGTGTGGATCGGGACAAGCGCAGCTTCCTGCTTTCGGCGGCCCGCTCGCACATTTTCAATGGCGTGCTTGCGGCGCGGGTGGACCTGGGTACGTGGGACACCCCGATGGAGGGCGAGATTTGGTCGCTCGCCGGCTCGCGCTCGTGGTTCGGGCCGGAGCCGTTCGATGCCGCGCTGGCCGGGCGCCTGGCCAGCGGCGATATCCATCCGTCAGGCCCGCTCTGGGGCCAGGGCGAACCGCCGACCACCGCTGACGTCGGCGCCCTGGAGCGCGAGGCTGCCGCGCGCGACAGTGATCTGGCCGAAGGCCTCGCGGCAGCCCGCATGGACCAGGAACGGCGCCCCTTGCGCCTGATTCCCCGCCAACTGTCCTGGCGCTGGCTCGGCGAGGATGCGCTGGAACTGGCCTTCGAGTTGCCTGCCGGCGCCTACGCCACCGTCGTGGTACGCGAACTGGCGCAAGCCTGACATGGGCTGACGCCGGCCGCTCCTACAGAGCTCAGGCGTTTCTTAGCAGGACGACGACGGCACCGGTGCCACCCTGGGCGGGCTTGGCCGAAGCAAACGCCACCACGTCGTCGCGCCGGCGCAACAGGCGGTCCGTGAGCACCTTGAGCACCGGGCCGGCGGCCTTCGAGCGCAGGCCCTTGCCGTGCACGATGCGTACGCAGCGCAGGCCGTGCTGGCGGGCTTGGGCGAGGAAACTGGCGATGCTGGCCTGTGCGGCGGCGGCATTCATGTGGTGCAGGTCCAGTTCGTCCTGGATGCTGAACTGTCCGCGCTTGAGCTGGCGCAGCAGGCGCGGCGGATAGCCTTCGCGCAGGTAGCTGAGCTCCTCACCGATTTCCATCAAGGCGGGATCGAAGGCCAGCTCCAACAATTCACCAGGCACGGCGGCCTCGTCCGCTTCGAACATGTGCGCGCGCGGCTCCGGCCGGGGCGCGGGCGGCGGGGTCGCATCCACGCGGATCTCGCGCACTGGCCCGATTGCATCGCGGAACAGGCGGATGTCGTCCTCGTCGGGTTCGGCAGGGACTCGGCGCTTCTTCATGAGGCCATGCTAGAGACTTGCACGCGATTCGGGCAAACACACCGTATCAGCCGCCGGAGCGGTGAGGTGTCATATCGCGCGGCCGTGAAAGCGGGGCCCCGCTCCGGTAGACTCCAGAGGATTCGGAGCGCGCCTTCGGGGCCGCGCTCGTGCATCTGTTGACGGAACATCATGCGAGTCCTGGTAAGCAACGACGACGGCGTGGATGCCCCCGGCATCCGCGTATTGGCCGACTGTCTGGCAGCGGTGGGGCAGGTGACGGTGGTGGCACCTGATCGCGACCGTTCCGGCGCCAGCAATTCGCTCACCCTGGATGCGCCGATCCGTGCGTTGAAGATGGATGATGGGCGTTACCGCGTCGCCGGCACGCCGACCGATTGCGTACACCTGGCACTGGCCGGCCTGCTCGACCATGAGCCGGACATCGTGGTGTCAGGCATCAACAACTCGGCCAACCTCGGTGACGACGTCATCTATTCGGGCACCGTATCGGCGGCGATGGAAGGCCGTTTCCTCGGTCTGCCGGCGATCGCCGTGTCGCTGGCGAGCCGTGATCACAAGGGCGAGCACTACGACTCGGCCGCGCAGGCCGTCCTTATCCTGATGCGGCGCCTGCTGGTCGACCCGTTGCCGGCGGACACCATCCTCAACGTCAACGTGCCCGACCGGCCCTGGCACGAGATCCTCGGCTTCGAGGTCACGCGGCTGGGCAAACGGCACCGTTCCGCGCCTTGCATCGCGCAGACCGATCCGCGCGGCAAGCCGATCTGGTGGATCGGTCCTTCCGGTGGCGCCGAAGACGATGGTCCCGGAACCGACTTCGACGCGGTGCGCCGCGGCTACGTTTCGGTGACGCCGATCCACGTGGACCTCACCCGTTACGAGGCGCTGGAGAAAATCAGCGGCTGGATGCAGGCGATGACCGAGGCCATGGACGAGAAGGCGGCCTGACGATGACGATGAACATCCACCCGCTGCCGCCGTCGGCGTTCAAGGGCGAGGGAATGACCTCCCAGCGCGCGCGCGACCGGCTCGCCACCACACTCAAGGAAAGCGGCATTCGCGACCCGCGCGTGATCGAGGTGATCCGCAACACGCCGCGCCATCACTTCATCGACCAGGCGCTGCACTCGCGCGCCTACGAGAACACCGCGCTGCCGATCGGCCATGGCCAGACCATCTCCCAGCCGTGGGTGGTCGCGCGCATGACCGAGGCACTGCTGGAACACTTCAACGGTGGCGTGCCGCAGAAGGTGCTGGAGATCGGAACCGGCTCGGGTTACCAGGCGGTCGTACTGGCGGCACTGGTCGGGCAGGTGTTTACCGTCGAGCGCATCGAGGAGTTGCTGCGCCAGGCGCGGCGGCGCTTCCGTCAACTGGGCCTGGTCAACGTGCGCTCGCGCCACGACGACGGCAAGCTCGGCTGGCCGGACCAGGCGCCTTTCGACGCGATCATCCTCACTGCCGCAGGGGACGCGATCCCCAGCCAGGTACTCGACCAGCTTTCGCCCGAAGGCGTGCTGGTCGCCCCGGTCGGCTCGCCCAGCAGCCAGATGCTGTTGCGCATCCGCGGCAATGGGCAGGGTGACTTCATACAGGAAGAACTCGGCGCGGTCAGTTTCGTGCCGCTGCTCGGCGGCATCGGCTGATGCCACCTCTCCGGCGACAAGGAACCCACTAGATGCGCTTGTTTGGAACGCTCTACTCGCGTGCACTGATCTGGGCACGCGACCCGCGGGCTGTGTACTACCTCTGCGGACTGAGCTTCGTCGAAGCCTTCATCTTTCCGATCATGCCGGAGGTGATGCTGGCGCCGATGATGCTGGGCAAGCGGCAGAAGGCATTCTTCTACGCCAACATCAGCCTGCTGTTTTCGCTGCTCGGTTCGCTCGTGGGATACGCGCTGGGCCACTGGGCGTTCCAGGCGCTGCAGCCGCTGCTGGCTTCGCTGCACCTGCTGGAGCCGATCGAGCAGGGCGTAGCCAGCCTGCGCGCGCAGATGAACCAGCATTGGCTGGGCCTGCTGCTGGTGCTGGCGCTGGCCGCGCTGCAACCGGTGGTGCCGATGAAGTTCGTTACCTGGGCGTCGGGCATCGTGGGCGTGCCGGTGATCCCGTTCCTGCTCTGCATGGCGGTCGGGCGCGGCAAGCGCGTGTGGCTGCTGGCGCTCCTGATCCGCCTGTTCGGCGAGCGCGCCGAGCGGGTATTGCACAAGCACATCGAGCGCATCGGCTGGGCGGCGATCGTCGTGTTGGCGCTGCTGCTGGTGTGGTGGATCTGGCTGCGTTGAGCGGCGTGGCGCTTTTCGTGAAATCGGTGTGTCGGCTGGGTATGCTGGCCGGCATGACGAAATGGACGCGCTTCGCGGCGGCATGCTCGGCCGCGCTTCTCCTTGCCGCCTGTGGCCGGTCGGTCGTGGTCCAGCCCAATCGCGGCGCCACGACCCCGCGCACGCCGGCCGCCCCGACGCGGGTGGCCTCGGACAGCTATCGGGTGATGCGCGGAGACACGCTTTACTCGATCGCGTTCCGCCATGGAGTGGATTTCCGCGACCTGGCCGGATGGAACGGGATCGCGTCGCCGTACACGATCTGGCCCGGTCAGGTACTGCGGCTTTCGCCCGCCAGGGATCGCGTTGCAGGCACGCGAGGCTCGGTCACCTCCGCTCCCACGCGCCTGCCGGCACCGGTGGTCAAGCCGGTTCCCACACCGTCGCATCCGAGCGCGAGCGTGGTCGGGCCGGCTCCGGTTGCCGCCGTTCCTGTACCGCCAGTCGTGCCGGCGCCGAAGGGAGCGACCCGTACGGCGAGCGGGGTCAACTGGCGCTGGCCGGCCGACGGCACGCTGATCAAGAAATTCCAGGGCGGTGACGCGATCCCGGGCATCGAACTGGCCGGCAAGGCAGGCGATCCGGTGCGCGCCGCCGCCGATGGCGTGGTCGTCTACAGCGGCAATGGGCTGGTTGGTTACGGCGAGCTGATCATCATCAAGCACAACGACGACTTCCTGTCGGCGTACGGCCACAACCGCAAGCGGCTGGTGAAGGAAGGCCAACGGGTGAGCGCGGGGCAGCTGATCGCGGAGATGGGTTCGACCGGTGCATCGCGGGATGAATTGCAGTTCCAGATCCGGCGCGATGGCAACCCGGTCGATCCGCTCGACTACCTGCCGGCAAGGTAAATGTTGGTGGGCTGAAGCCCACCCAGCAATGTGCGCTCAGGGCGGGCTTCAGCCCGACGATTTGATCCCTGGCAGGATGAACGCGGCGACCACTCGCCGCCCCTCGCCAGCCAGCAGGTCGTAGGTGCGTGCCGCCGCCGCGTTGTCCATCACCTCGATGCCGATTCCCTTGCGCAGGAATCCGGCCATGAACGCGGCCGACGGAAATCGCTGCCGGTTGCCGGTGCCCAGGAGCACTACTTCCGGCTGGAGCTCGCGTACGGCGTCGCCGGCGCTTTCATCCAATGCCATGACATCGTCGATCGGCCAGGTTTCGACCACCCGGTCCGGCGCCAGCAGGAAACTCGCATCCAGCTCCCGGTCCATCACCGTGATCGACCGCTCGCTCACGCGGCGGATGAACAGGTAGCCCTCGGGGCGCTCGAGCGAAAGGTCCATCAGCGGGGCAGGGCGAGCTTGGGCTCGTCCTCGTTGCGGCGGAACAGGGTGACGGTATGGCCGATCTGCTGCACGCTCTCGGCACCGGTGCCCTCGGTGAGGAAGACGATCTGCGCCTCGCGCTCTTCCTTGTCCCCGCCGGAAAGCTTCACCTTGACCAGCTCGTGATGGCTGAGCGCCAGATCCAGTTCCTTGACCACGGCCGGTGTCGCCCCCTTGGCCCCGAGCAGGATCACCGGGTGCAGGTCGTGGGCGAGGCTGCGCAGGTAGCGGCGCTGGGAAGGGGAGATCGGCATGCGGGAAGCGTCCACAGTTCGCGGTCGGGGGGCCGTAAAGGGTATCATGCGGGCGTCTCCCCCCATCGGTGCCCCTGCCGCATGTCCCGCAGCAAAAGCAGCTCCCGATGGCTCCGGGAGCACTTCGACGATGTCTACGTGAAGAAGGCGCAAGCCGAAGGACTGCGCTCGCGCGCGGTATTCAAGCTGGAGGAGCTGATCGAACGCGACCGTCTGCTCAAACCGGGCATGCGCGTGGTCGACCTCGGCGCGGCGCCGGGCGGCTGGTCGCAACTGGTGCGTCAGCGCCTGGGCGACAACGGTACGGTGATCGCGCTGGACATCCTCCCTATGCAAGGCATTGCGGGCGTCGATTTCATCGAGGGCGACTTCCGCGAGGAAACGGTGTTGCGCCAGCTGGAAGAGCGCCTGGGCGGCCAGCCGCTCGATCTTGTACTGTCGGACATGGCCCCCAATATGAGTGGCGTGGCGTTGGCCGACCAGATTCGTGCGATGGACCTGGCCGAACTGGCGCTGGATTTCTCCCGGCAGTGGCTCAAGCCGGGCGGGGCGTTCCTGATCAAGCTGTTCCAGGGCGCCGGCTTCGACGACTACCTGCGCAACTTGCGCGCGCAGTTCGCGCGCGTAACCATGCGTAAACCCAAGGCTTCGCGCGCGCGTTCGCGCGAGGTTTATGCGCTCGCCACCGGCAAGAAGGCCGTGGGCGGGCAAACGGACGAGACCCGCGCATGAACGAAATGGCGAAAAACCTGTTGCTCTGGCTGATCATCGCGGTGGTCCTGCTGACGGTCTTCCAGAGCTTCAATCCGCACGGCGGCTCTTCGTCAGACCTGCCTTACTCGAGCTTCGTGCAGAGCGTGGACAGCGGCAACGTCGCGAGCGCCACGATCAGCGCCGACAACCCCGCCACCATCACCGGCAAGCTGAAAGACGGCAGCGCCTTCCGCACCGTCGCGCCCGTGCTCGGCTTTTCCACCAACGGGGTGGTCAAGCAGATGCAGGATAAAAACGTGGTGGTGACCCAGGAGCCGTCGAACAACGGCTTCTCGCTGCTGGGCCTGCTGGTCAACTGGCTGCCGATCATCCTGATCGTGGGCGTGTTCATCTGGTTCATGCGCCAGATGCAGGCCGGTGCGGGCGGGCGCGGGGCGATGAGCTTCGGTCGTTCGCGCGCCAAGCTGCAGGGCGAGGACCAGGTGAAGGTCAATTTCAGCGACGTCGCCGGTTGCGATGAAGCGAAGGAGGAAGTCGGCGAACTGGTCGAGTTCCTGCGCGACCCGGGCAAGTTCCAGAAGTTGGGCGGCAAGATTCCCCGCGGCGTGCTGATGGTCGGTCCGCCTGGCACCGGCAAGACATTGCTGGCCAAGGCGATCGCCGGCGAGGCCAAGGTGCCGTTCTTCTCTATCTCCGGCTCGGACTTTGTAGAGATGTTCGTGGGCGTGGGCGCCAGCCGCGTGCGCGACATGTTCGAACAAGCCAAGAAGCATGCGCCTTGCATCATCTTCATCGACGAGATCGACGCGGTCGGCCGCCATCGCGGCGCCGGCCTGGGCGGCGGCCACGACGAGCGCGAGCAGACCTTGAACCAGTTGCTGGTCGAGATGGACGGCTTCGAGGGCACCGAGGGCATCATCGTCATTGCCGCGACCAATCGCCCCGACGTGCTCGACCCGGCGCTGCTGCGCCCGGGCCGCTTCGACCGCCAGGTGGTGGTGGGACTGCCGGACGTGAAGGGCCGCGAGCAAATCCTCAAGGTGCACTTGCGCAAGGTCCCGACGGCCAGCGACGTCAACCCGATGGTGATTGCGCGCGGTACTCCCGGGTTCTCTGGTGCAGATTTAGCGAACCTGGTCAACGAGGCGGCCCTGTTCGCCGCACGCGAGAACGCGCGCGAAGTGCGCATGAGCCATCTGGACAAGGCTCGCGACAAGATCCTGATGGGCACCGAGCGCCGCTCGATGGCCATGAGCGAGGACGAGAAGCGCCTGACCGCCTTCCACGAGGCAGGCCACGCCATCGTCGGTCGCCTGGTGCCCGAGCATGACCCGGTCTACAAGGTCACCATCATCCCGCGCGGTCGCGCGTTGGGCGTGACCATGTACTTGCCGGAGGCGGACAAGTATTCGATCAACCGCGTGGCGATCGAATCGCAGCTCTGCTCGCTCTACGGTGGTCGCGTGGCAGAGGAGCTGATCTTCGGAGCCGACAAGGTCACCACCGGCGCTTCCAACGACATCGAGCGGGCCACCAAGATGGCGCGCAACATGGTCACCAAGTGGGGTCTTTCCGACGAGCTCGGCCCGGTCACCTACGGCGAGGACGAGGATGAAGTGTTCCTGGGGCGCTCGGTCACGCAGCACAAGAACGTTTCCAACGAGACGGCCCGGCGCATCGACGAAGTGGTGCGCGACATCCTCGATCGCGCCTACGCGCGTAGCAAGCGGCTGCTGACCGACAACCTGGACAAGCTGCATGTGATGGCTGACGCGCTGCTGCAGTACGAGACCATCGACGCACGCCAGATCGACGACATCATGGCCGGCCGCGAGCCGGGCGAGCCAGCCGATTGGTCCAAGCCGACCTCGGGTGGTCCGGTGCCGCCGAACCTGCCGCCGCGCGGCGACGCCGGCTCGCCCAAGCTCGGTGATCCGGCCACCCAGCCACACGGCTGACGGCAATCGCTTCCTCTCCTGCGTAGCAGGGGCAGGGATGATGCTGGTGCAGCAGCCTGCTCTGTTTGGACGTCCAAACATTTGCGGGTTGGCGAGAGACGAAAAATCCTCGCTTCGATGAAGCGAAGATTTTTTGAAAAAGGTGTTGACGCAACCGCGTCGAATCTGAATAATTCCGCTTCTTGCTTCGGCACCCACCGCTTCGGCGGCGATGCCACGGCAAACCAGTTTTACCGCGCGCCCGTAGCTCAGTTGGATAGAGTACCAGGCTACGAACTTGGTGGTCGGGAGTTCGAATCTCTCCGGGCGCGCCACTTGTACCGCAAGTCATGGTGTTTGTCGTGACTTGTCCATCGGCGCCGAAGGCACGGATGGGACCGGAAGGGAATCTCCGGTGCGCTGGATACGGATTGACGAGGTGAAGCGTCGCCCGTAGCATTCGAGGGCTTCGGTACGCGAAAAGCGTTCCACGGATCTGCTACGGGGTATAGCTCAGTCTGGTAGAGCGCCAGCTTTGGGAGCTGGATGTCGGGGGTTCGAATCCCTCTGCCCCGACCAGCAGGCGTTATGCTTTCGACATGCGCCTGTAGCTCAACCGGATAGAGCATCGGCCTTCTAAGCCGACGGTTGCAGGTTCGATTCCTGTCGGGCGCGCCAGCTTCCTTAGAGTTTTATGGTGGGCGTAGCTCAGCTGGTTAGAGTCCCGGATTGTGATTCCGGATGTCGTGGGTTCGAATCCCATCGCTCACCCCAATTTGCAAGTTTCAAGGGCCGTTAGCTCAGCTGGTAGAGCAGTTGACTCTTAATCAATTGGTCGTAGGTTCGAATCCTACACGGCCCACCAATCAAAACAGGCGCTCGGGGAACCGGGCGCCTGTTTTCTTTTGGGGCGGGCGTTGTCCCACCAGGGGAAAAGGACCGGGGTTGGGAGGGTGTCTCGATCGAACGTTTCGCTCCGGTTGCGGGCCGATTCTTGGCGCTGGCCCCGACCCTCGCCTCTGTGCGAGGTGAAGAGCGAACCTTGCCCTGCGGGCGGCGCCATCATCCAAAGCCGCGCTTGTGCTGCCCCGCCGCGCAACCGTAAAATGCCCTGCTTTGGCGCAAGGGAATCATCGACTTAGCGGGGCGGGGCGCTTGGGCCGATTTCCGTTCGGAATCCGCCGCTTCCAGTCCGCGGGCGCGACGCGAAAGTGGCGGAACTGGTAGACGCACCAGATTTAGGTTCTGGCGGGTAACCCCCGTGAGGGTTCGAGTCCCTCCTTTCGCACCATTCCCTTTCAGTTTATGCAAGGCCGGCCCGCACGCCGGCCCATCACGAGAGTCACCAGGAGTCGTCATGCAGTTTTCGGTTGAGAACGTCGGCAAGCTCGAGCGCAAGCTCACGGTGCGGTTCCCGGCGGACCAGTTGGAGTCGCAGGTCAGTGCGCGCATCGCCGAGATGGGCCGCACGGTGCGCCTGAAAGGTTTCCGTCCGGGCAAGGTGCCGGCGACCGTGATCCAGCAGCGCTTCGGTTCGCAGGTCCGCGGCGAAGTGTTGTCCGACATGATCGGCAGCACCCTGCGCGAGGCCTTCGAAAAGGAAAACCTGCGCCCGGTTGCCAACCCCTCGATCGACACCACTGGCAAGCCGGAGAACGGCGAGATCGCCTATACCGCCACCTTTGAAGTGATGCCGGAGTTCCCCGAGATCGATGTTGCCGGGCTGGAAGTCAGCCGCCCGGTCGCCGAAGTGACCGACGCCGACATCGAGAAGATGATCGAAACCCTGCGCCTGCAGCGCCGCAGTTTCGATGAGGTCGAACGCGCCTCGGCCGAGGGTGACTTCGTGATGTTCGAGTACGCCGCCACCGCGGGCGACTACCGCTTCCCGGCCGAAGGTCTGGAGCGGGCCGGCAGCGTGCTCGGTTCGGGCACGCTGTTCAAGGCGCTGGATGAGGCGCTCACCGGTCGCACGGCAGGCGATGAGTTCGAGAGCGAAATCACCTTCCCGGAAGACTTCGGCAATCCCCAACTTGCCGGCAAGACCACGCAAGTCAACTTCAAGATCATCAAGGTGCAGGCGCCGCAGCTGCCCGAGGTGAACGAGGAGTTCGCCCAACTGTTCGGCATCGCAGACGGCAACCTGGACACCTTCCGCAAGGAAGTCCGCGCCAACCTCGAGCGTGAGCTCAAGGCTACCCTGATGGGTCGTCTGAAGGCCGAGGTGGCCGAAAAGCTGGCCGACGCCCATGGTGAACTGGACGTCCCGCACCTGATGGTCCAGTCCGAGGCGCGCAACCTCGCCGCCGGCAGCGTGCCGCGTGGTCAGCAGCCGCCGCCGCAGCTCGTCGAGGCGGCTGTCCCGATGGCTCGCAAGCGCGTGATCGCGGGTCTCCTGATGGGTGAGATCGCCCGCAAGCAGGAACTGAAGATCGACCGCAAGCGAGTGGCCGAACAGCTGGCCGCCATCGCCTCGACCTACGAGGAGCCGGAGAAGGTCGTTGAACTCTACAACGCCGACCCCCAATTGATGTCTGGGCTGCAAAACCGCGTCATGGAAGACCAGGTGGCCGAGTGGGTGGCGGAACATGCCAAGACCACCGAAAAGCACTTGGGCTTCGACGAAGTGATGCGCCCGGCCGGCGCCTGAGCGACACTGCCAGGCACCATCATCAGGCCCGCCTGAAGGCGGGCCTCATCCGGAGAACAAGCACGCATGGCCATGGCCCCGATCCAGAACCTCAACCTGGTGCCGATCGTCGTCGAGCAGACCGCTCGCGGCGAGCGGTCCTATGACATCTATTCGCGCCTGCTGAAGGAGCGGGTGATCTTCCTGGTCGGCGAGGTCAATGACCAGGTCGCCAACGTGCTGATCGCGCAGATGCTGTTCCTGGAGTCGGAAAATCCGGACAAGGACATCCATTTGTACATCAACAGTCCCGGTGGCGCGGTCACCGCGGGCTTGGCGATCTACGACACGATGCAGTTCATCAAGCCCGACGTCAGCACCATGTGCATCGGCCAGGCGTGCAGCGCTGGCTCGCTGCTGCTGATGGCTGGCGCCAAGGGTAAGCGTTTCTCACTGCCCAACTCGCGCATCATGATCCACCAGCCTTCCGGCGGTGCCCAGGGACAGGCAACCGACATCGAGATCCAGGCGCGCGAGATCCTCTACATTCGCCAGCGCCTGAACCAGCTCTACGTTGACCACACCGGCCAGCCGCTGGAGAAGATCGAGCGCGACATGGAGCGCGACCGTTTCATGAATCCGGTGGAGGCCAGAGACTACGGCCTGATCGACCAGGTGCTCGACCGCCGCGGCGTCGAAACCGTCAAGTCTGCCTGACTTCAGTCCACCTGATTCTGGCCGATTAGATCGCCAGGAAGCATGCTCCGCGCAGGCGCAAGCAGGCGCGGAGCCCTGTGCTATTCTGGCGCCGCAACCGAAACACAGCAGGACCTGATATGAGCGACGAGCGGCAGGGCCGTTCCAACGACAGCGGCAAGATTCTCTACTGCTCCTTCTGCGGCAAGAGCCAGCATGAAGTGCGCAAGCTGATCGCGGGTCCATCCGTGTTCATCTGCGACGAGTGCGTGGAGCTCTGCAACGACATCATCCGCGAGGAACTGGAGGAGAAGGCCGCCTCCGGGCGCAGCCATCTGCCCAAACCCCGCGAGATCATGGAAACCCTCGACCAGTATGTGGTCGGCCAGACTCGCGCCAAGAAGGCGCTGGCAGTGGCCGTGTATAACCACTACAAGCGCATGGAATCGCGCCAGAAGAGCGATGAGGTCGAGCTTGGCAAGTCCAACATCCTCCTTATCGGCCCGACCGGTTCGGGCAAGACGCTGCTGGCTGAAACGCTGGCGCGCCTGCTCAATGTGCCGTTCACCATCGCCGACGCGACCACGCTGACCGAAGCGGGCTACGTGGGCGAGGATGTCGAGAACATCATCCAGAAGCTCCTGCAGAAGTGCGACTACGACGTCGACAAGGCGCAGTCGGGCATCGTCTACATCGACGAGATCGACAAGATCTCGCGCAAGAGCGAAAACCCGTCGATCACCCGGGACGTTTCGGGCGAAGGCGTGCAGCAGGCGCTGCTTAAGCTGATCGAGGGCACGCTGGCCTCGGTGCCGCCGCAAGGTGGGCGCAAGCATCCGCAGCAGGAGTTCCTGCAGGTGGACACCAAGAACATCCTGTTCATCTGTGGTGGCGCGTTCGCGGGCCTCGAGAAACTGATCCAGCAGCGTTCGGAGACCACCGGCATCGGCTTCTCGGCCGAAGTCCGTTCGAAGGAGCGCACTGAGAACCTGGGCAAAGTACTGGCCGAAGTCGAGCCGTCCGACCTGGTCAAGTTCGGCCTGATCCCGGAATTCGTCGGCCGCTTGCCGGTCGTGGCGACGTTGGACGAGCTGGACGAGCCAGCGCTGGTGAAGATCCTCACCGAGCCGAAGAATGCGGTTACCAAGCAGTTCCGCCGCCTGTTCGAGATGGAAGGCGTCGAGCTCGAGTTCCGTCCGGAGGCGCTGCAGGCGATCGCCAAGAAGGCGCTCAAGCGCAAGACCGGCGCGCGCGGCCTGCGCACCATCCTGGAGCAGGTGCTGCTGGACACCATGTACGAGCTGCCGTCGCTGGAGCACGTCAGCAAGGTGGTGGTGGACGATGCGGTGATCGAAGGCCAGGCGGAGCCCTACCTGATCTATCGCGGCAATCTGCAGCAGCAGCGCGTGGCAGGTGAGGGCGGCGACGCTGCCTGACCGAGGCGAAGCGTCAAAAATCAGCGGCCCCGGCAATTGCCGGGGCCGTTTGTTTTTTGGCGGCAGGCACACAGGCGCCTGCTTCGGCTTGATTTGCGCAGGACGCGTTGAGCCGTGGTTCTCACCGAGTTCGGCGTGTGCTGCGTAGCCTTGGCCTGGAAACTGCAAGACCGTATTACAGCCGCTTCGGAAGGTCGATTTGACTTGACGGCGGCGCGGGTCGACTCCACTTGACCTGTCGGAGGCCTCGGCGCAGTGTCGAGGTAACCCTTACAAACCCTCGGGGATTTTTCGATGGCAAAACACGCCTCCGTTACCGCTACCGGCGCCACGCTCGACGCACTCCCGGTGCTGCCGCTGCGCGACGTGGTGGTTTACCCCCACATGGTGATTCCGCTCTTCGTCGGACGCGACAAGTCGATGCGCGCGCTAGAACATGCGATGGAAGGCGAACGGCAGATCCTGCTGGTGGCGCAGAAGAGTCCCGATATAGACGATCCCGCCTCGGACGACCTGCATGAGGTCGGCACCCTGGCAGGCGTGCTGCAGCTGCTCAAGCTGCCCGATGGCACCGTCAAGGTGCTGGTCGAGGGCCAGGCGCGCGTATCCATCGAGGAATATCGCAACGAGAGCGGCATGCTGATGGCCCGCTCGCGCGTGATCGAGCCGGTCTACAGTGCCAAGGAGCGCGAACTCGACGTCATCTCGCGTACGCTGGTCTCGCTGTTCGAGCAGTTGGTCAAACAAAGCCGCAAGCTACCGCCGGAAGTGCTCGCCACGCTATCGGGCATCGACGATCCTTCGCGCCTGGCCGATTCGATTGCAGCGCACCTGACGGTGCGCATGTCCGAAAAACAGAAAGTGCTGGAAACGGCCGACGTCGGCCAGCGGCTGGAGCTTTTGATCGGCCTGGTCGATGGCGAGATGGACCTGCAGCAAGTGGAAAAGCGCATTCGCGGTCGCGTTAAGTCGCAGATGGAAAAGAGCCAGCGCGAGTACTACCTCAACGAGCAGATGAAGGCGATCCAGAAGGAACTGGGCGAGGGCGAGGAAGGCGTCAACGAACTGGAGGAACTACAGAGGAAGATCGAGGACGCCGGCATGCCCAAGCCGGTGCTGGCCAAGGCCAAGCAGGAACTGTCCAAGCTCAAGCAGATGTCGCCGATGTCGGCCGAAGCTACCGTGGTGCGCAACTACCTCGACTGGCTGACCGGCGTACCGTGGAAGAAGAAGACCAAGGTGCGCAAGGACCTCGCCGTCGCGCAGGAAGTGCTCGATGCCGACCACTTCGGCTTGGAGAAGGTCAAGGACCGCATCCTCGAATACCTGGCCGTCCAGCAGCGCGTGAACACCATGAAGGGCCCGATCCTGTGCCTGGTCGGCCCGCCCGGCGTGGGCAAGACCTCGCTCGGCCAGTCGATCGCCAAGGCGACCAACCGCAAGTTCGTCCGCATGAGCCTGGGCGGCGTGCGCGACGAAGCCGAGATCCGTGGCCACCGGCGCACCTACATCGGCTCGATGCCGGGGCGCATCGTGCAGAACCTCAACAAGGTCGCTACGCGCAACCCGCTGTTCGTGCTCGACGAGATCGACAAGATGTCGATGGACTTCCGCGGTGATCCCTCCTCGGCGCTGCTCGAGGTGCTCGACCCGGAACAGAATCATGCTTTCAACGATCACTACCTGGAAGTGGACCTGGATCTCTCCGAGGTGATGTGGATCGCCACCGCCAACTCGCTCAACATTCCCGGCCCGCTGCTGGACCGCATGGAAGTCATCCGCGTGCCCGGCTACACCGAGGATGAGAAACTGGCGATCGCACAGCGCTACCTGTTGCCCAAGCAGCTGAAGGCCAACGGCCTGAAATCAGAAGAGCTGAGCATCGCCTCCGAAGCCGTGCGCGACATCGTTCGCTACTACACGCGTGAGTCGGGCGTACGCAACCTGGAGCGCGAGATCGCCAAGATCTGCCGCAAGGTGGTCAAGGAACTCACCCTGGGCCAGGTCAAGCAGGCCAAGGCCAAGCCGGCCGCGAAGGCCGCGACCAAGACGAAGAAGAAGCCGGGTGCGACACAAGTGACCGTCACGCCCGAGAACATCGAGCATTACCTGGGCGTGCGCCGCTTTGACTTCGGCCGTGCCGAGCAGGAGAACGAGGTCGGCCTGGTGACTGGCCTGGCGTGGACCTCGGTCGGCGGCGACCTGCTCAGCATCGAAGCTTCGGTGGTGCAGGGCAAGGGTAGGCTGGTGCACACCGGCCAGCTCGGCGACGTCATGAAGGAATCGATCCAGGCGGCCATGTCGGTCGTACGCGCCCGCGCGGACCAGCTTGGCATCGACCCGGACTTCTACCAGAACCTGGATGTGCACATCCACGTGCCCGAGGGCGCGACGCCGAAGGACGGTCCGAGCGCAGGCATTGCCATGTGCACCGCACTGGTCTCGGTGTTGACCAAGGTGCCGGTGCGTTCGGAAGTGGCGATGACCGGCGAGATCACGCTGCGCGGTCGCGTCCTGCCGATCGGTGGCCTCAAGGAGAAATTGCTGGCTGCACACCGCGGCGGGATCACCACGGTGATCATTCCCGAGGAGAACAAGAAGGACCTTGCAGACATTCCGGCGAACGTCACCTCTTCGCTGGACATCCACGCGGTGCGCTGGATCGACGAAGTGCTCGGCATCGCACTCGAGCAGCCGTTGCGTCCGGCCAAACCGGCGGTAGAGAGCGCGGGCGAGGAACATGCGCCGGTCGAGCCGGCGACCGAGGAATCGGCTGAGAACCGTACTCGCGCACACTGATACACAAGGTTTTTTCCCCAAGGCCGCCCTCTCCCGGGCGGCCTTTTTTTCATGTTCACGAAGCACCTTTCGAGGGGCTTCCGGCCGTAGCCGTTCCGGTCGCCATTTGCAAGTGGTCCGGGTTGGCAAGGAACCGCCGGAACCGTTGGTATTGCTTGTGTTGCGGACCGCCGTGAGGCGCTGGTATAAAGACGGCACCGCAGTCAAAGCGCCGTGCATTTGGCGTAGCGATGCGGGGTTGCGGGGGATGCCGATCATGCCATTCCATGGCGGCATTTCCCGTCCCAGACCGATCACGCGGGCAGCAAACCGTTTAAGGGAGTGTCTCAATGAATAAAACCGATCTGATCAATGCCGTCGCCGAAAAGGCCGAGCTGACCAAGGCCGACGCCGGCCGTGCCCTCGAAGCGTTCTTCGAGACGGTGCAGAAGGCGCTGAAGAAGGGCGACGATGTGTCGGTCGTCGGCTTCGGCACGTTCACCGTGCGCAAGCGCGCCGCTCGCACCGGTCGCAACCCGCGCACCAACGAGACGATCAAGATCAAGGCTTCCAAGGTGCCGGCGTTCAAGGCTGGCAAGACGCTCAAGGATGCCCTAAACTGAGCGGCTAGTTCGCTCGGTTTCGGGTGCTTAGCTCAGCGGTAGAGCGTCGCCCTTACAAGGCGAGGGTCGTAGGTTCGATCCCTACAGCACCCACCAGAATCGCGGAGTGGTAGTTCAGTCGGTTAGAATGCTGGCCTGTCACGCCGGAGGTCGCGGGTTCGAGTCCCGTCCACTCCGCCAGTAGTTCCAAGGGCGCCCGCGTGGCGCCCTTGTCGTTTATGCTTTGCCGCTTGCAAAGCTTTCGAATCGCGGGAATCCATATGCTGCAGTCGTTGAGAGACAAGATGCACGGCTGGCCGTCCATCGTCGTGCTGGGCGTGGCGGTGTTCGCCATGTCCTTCTTCGGCATCGAGGGCTATTTCACTGCCAACACCGAAACCTTCGTGGCCAAGGTCGGAAAGCAGGAGATCAGCCAGCAGGATTTCCAGAACCGCATGAACCAGCTGCGCCAGCAGGCCAGCGAGCAAATGGGTGACCAGTTCGATCCGAGCGTCTACGAGCAGCCGGAAACGAAGGAGCGCGTGCTCGATGCCATGGTCGACCAGCAGTTGCTGCTCAAGGCCAACGACGATCTGGGACTTCGCGTTTCCGATGGCGCGGTGCGCGATGCGATCGCTGCGATCCCCGCCTTCCAGGTAAACGGCCAGTTCGATGCGGCCACTTACCAGGCCGTGCTTGCCGCCCAGCGCAAGTCGCCGGCGATGTTCGAGGACGAGGTTCGCTCCTCGATGGCGATCAGCCTGGTCCCGGATGCACTTGCGGCCAGCACCATCGTCACGGCGGATGAGGTCGACCGTTTCCTGAAGCTGCGCCTGCAGCGCCGTGACGTGCGGTACGTGATGCTGCCGCGCCCGGCACTTACCGACAGCAAGGTCACCGACGCCCAGGTCCAGGCCTACTACAAGGAGCACCAGGCCGAATTCATGTCGCCAGAGCAGGTAGCCATTCGCTACGTCGAGGTGAGTGCAGCCGGCCTCAAGGCGGACAACCCGCCGACCGAGGAGGACCTGCGCAAGCGTTACGAAGACGAGAAGCAGCGTTTCGTGCAGCCGGAGCAGCGCCTGGTTTCGCACATCCTGATCGACGTGCCAAAGAACGCCACCCCGCAGCAGCAGAAGGCCGCGCTGGCCAAGGCCGAGCAGATTGCCGCCGAAGCGACGCCGCAGAACTTCGCCAACCTGGCCGAGAAGGACTCGACCGACCTTGGCTCCAGGCGCCAGGGCGGTGACCTGGGCTGGCTGGAGCAGGGGGTCACGAACAAGGCCTTCGACGAAGCGCTGTTCTCGCTGCAGAAGGGACAGATCTCCAAGCCGGTGCTGTCGGACGAGGGCTATCACGTGATCTGGCTGCGCGACGTTCGCAGTGGCCAGGCCAAGCCGTTCGAGGAAGTGCGCGGCCAACTCGAGCAAGAGGCCGTCGCCGCCGAGCGCGAACGCAAGTACAACGACGTGGCCGGCAAGCTGGCTGACAAGACCTACCAGAACCCGACCTCGCTGGAGCCCGCGGCGCAGGCACTGGACCTGCCGGTCAAGAGCACCGGCCTGTTCACCCGCGAGGGTGACAAGAGCGGCATCGCCGCCGATCCCAAGGTGGCCAAGGCGGCGTTTTCAGACGACGTACTGGTGCAGGGCAACAACTCCGGCCTGATCGACCTGGGCAATGACCACTCGCTGGTGATTCACGTCGACAAGCACGTTGCCGCGGCGGTGAAGCCGCTGGCCGAAGTGCGCGACGCCATCGAGAAGGACATCCTCGACGAGCGCACCGCCGCGGCGGCCAGGCAGCGTGCCGATGGGTTGCTGGCGCGCCTGCAGAAGGGCGAGGCGATGGACGTCGTGGCCGCCTCGGCTGGCGCCGCCGTCCAGAACGTGCCGGAGACGCTGCGTGTGCAGGAAGGCCTCCCCGAGCAATTGCGCGATGAGGCCTTCCTGTTGCCGCACCCGAAGGATGGCAAGCCGCAGTTCGCCGCGGTGGCCCTGCCGGAGGGCGCCTACGCGCTGCTCGCGGTGGACAAGGTGCAGGACGGCGACTTGTCCAAGGTGACGCCCGAACAGCGCAAGATGCTGCGCCAGAGCATGATGGCCGCGTATGGCAACGTGGCCACCGAAGGTTTCATCGACGCTCTGAAGGCAAAGACCGAGATCAAGATCGCCAAGGACCGGATGTAAGCGCCCGGCCACCGTTGCAAACCAGAGAGGCGGCCTCCGGGCCGCCTCTTTGCTTTTCGTCCTTTCCGCTTTACGGGGGGAATGCCCACAGCGTGATAGAGGGCAGGCCGCGTTCTCCTGTCGCCTGGTGTGCTGCCAGGCTTCCACCTGGCGCCATCCTGCAGGTACGAAGCGGAATGCCCAGTGCTCCGGCAAAAAAAAGGCGGCCTGAAAGGCCGCCTTGTTCATTTGTGATCCGGTTCGGTGTCAGATACCGGTCATACCCAGGATGTTGTAGCCGGCGTCCACGTAGGTGATCTCGCCGGTCACGCCCGAAGCCAGGTCGGAGCACAGGAACGCGCCGACGTTGCCAACCTCGTCGATGGTCACACTGCGCCGCAGCGGCGCATTCTCGTCCACGTGGTCGAGCATCTTGCGGAAATTGGAGATGCCCGCGGCGGCCAGGGTCTTGATCGGGCCGGCCGAGATCGCATTGACGCGCGTGCCTTCCGGGCCCAGGTTGAATGCCAGGTAGCGCACGTTCGCTTCGAGACTGGCCTTGGCCAGACCCATCACGTTGTAGTTGTTGAGCGCGCGTTCGGCGCCGAGGTAAGTCAACGTGAGGATGGCGCCGCCGCGGCCGGCCATCATCGGGCGTGCGGCCTTGGCCAGTGCGGCCAGGCTGTAGCTGGAGATGTCGTGCGCAATGGTGAAGTTCTCGCGCGTGAGGTTGTCCAGATACTGGCCCTGCAGCGCCTCGCGCGGCGCGAAGCCGACCGAGTGCACCAGGATGTCGAAACCGTCCCAGTGCTTGCCCAACTCCCCGAACATCTGTTCGATCTGGCCGTCCTGGGCGACGTCGCAGGGCAGCACGATGTTGGAGCCGAACGCATTGGCGGCTTCGTCGACGCGGTCCTTCAGCCGCTCGTTCTGATAGGTGAAGGCGAGTTGTGCGCCCTCACGATGCATCGCGTTGGCAATGCCCCAGGCGATCGAGCGCTGGCTGGCGATGCCGACGATCAGGGCACGCTTGCCGTGCAGGAATCCCATGCGTCCTCCAAGAAGTTGATGGCGCGCCAGGCGGCGCAGCCGGGTGATTTTAGCAGCGTGCCGGCTCCCATAGGTCCATGGTGTTATCGGTCGCAACCGGCCGCGGCGGTTCTTGTCTCTTTCCCCACATGGCGTAGACCAGGGCCGGAATAGGGTGGGTTGCATGCGCCTGCCGTCCAGCACGCCACCTTTCCAGGGAAAACCATGAGCGCGTCCGCCATGCGGCCTTGGAATGCCATTGCAGCGGTCGCTGCCGCACCGCTTTTGCTGGCGATCATCGAGATTTTTCACCCGCATCCCCACGATCTGTTCGAGCTGGACGTGCAACGGTGGATGCTCATCCACTACGCGCAGATCCCGCTGTTTCCGCTTGCCGCGCTGTCGATGGCGCTGCTGGTGCGCGACCGCACCGATTGGGCGGCGCGATTGTGCAAGGCCGGCATGTTCGTCTTCGCAGTGGCCTTCACCTCGTTCGACACGGCGGCCGGACTGGCGATCGGCCTGCTGGTGAAGGGAGCGGTGGCGTCCGGTCACCCCGAATCGTGGCGCGACATGATCGATGCGTTGTGGTTCGACCCCATACTCGGGGGCAAAGGCTTCACCGATGCGCCGCTGATGGGCCTGATCGGGCGTCTATCGTTATCGTTTGGCGCGGTGGCCGGCGCAATCTCCCTCAAGCGGGCGGGGCACGGCTGGCTGCCTGTGCTGCTGCTGGCCGTCGCCAGCTTCGGCATCAACGTGTTCAAGTCGCATTCCTGGCCGGGCGGACCGCTCACCTTCGGTGGCATGGCGCTGGCGGCCGGCTGGATCCGCTGGGAAAGCCTGCGCTGGCAGGCGCGTGCGGTGGCTTCCATGCAGGAGGGGGCGGATGCCTCCGTCGGCAAGGTGGCCGGGATCAAATCCCGCGTCGGCGTGCCCTGAGGGCGATCCTCCCGGGCTCTGCCTCCCAAGACTTTTCCGGACGTTCCTGAACCGGCGCGGCGTCCGCTGACCTGTATCAATGCGAAGTCCCGCCACGGCGCGCATCGTGGCTCCGTTGCAACGCGGTAACACCGGGCCGGCCAACATCATGTAGCCGCCGTCCGTGACCGGCGCGCATCCGCCACGTCCGCGAGGAGCCCGCCATGAATCAGCCCGTCAAACGCACGCCGTCCACAGAGACCAGCGGCTTGCGCCAGGTCGCCGAGCGCAGGATCGACGACGAACTGGCGCAGAGCTTCCCGGCCAGCGATCCGCCGAGCTGGACCCTTGGCGCCGCGGACCCGGGCGACGCCGGCGACACCGACAGGAGGACACCGTGACCCAGCCGCTCTACCCCGAACCGACTGCCGCGCTCGCGCGCAAGCGCAGGGAGCTCGCACCGGAACCCTTGCAGGCCTTCAAGGCTTTCAGCGCGGCGGTCTTCGCCGAGGGCGCGTTGCCGGCGCAGACCAAGCAGCTGATCGCGGTGGCGGTGGCACATGTCACCCAATGCCCGTATTGCATCAAGGGCCACACCGCCGAAGCGCTCAGGCACGGCGCCAGCGAGCAGCAGGTCATGGAGGCCATCTGGGTGGCTGCCGAGATGCGCGCCGGCGGCGCCTACGCGCATTCCGCGCTGGCGCTGGATGCCATGCAGCAGCACGCCCATCCGGGCGAGGGTGCCTGACTGCCATGGCGACGCGGTTCGAAGGAGTGTCGGCCAACGTACTCGATGCGGTGGGCGACACGCCCCTGATCGAGATCGAAGGCATTTACGCCAAGCTCGAGTTCCTCAATCCGTCCGGCTCGATCAAGGCGCGTATCGCCAAGTACATGATCGAGCGGGCCGAGCAGGAAGGCCTGCTCAAGCCTGGCGACACCATCGTCGAGGCGACCAGCGGCAATACCGGCAACGCCCTGTCGATGGTCGCCGCGGTCAAGGGTTACCGCATGCTGGTGGTGATGCCCGAGGGCCTGTCCAGCGAGCGCGTGGCGATCTCGCGCGCCTATGGTGCGGACGTGTTGTTCTGCGGCAACTTCCACGTCGACCAGGCGCTGCAGCGAGCGCGGGAGCTGGGGCGGCAGCCGGGGTTCTTCTTTCCCGGCCAGTTCGAGTCCGAGTGGAACGTGGAGGAGAACCGGCTGATCCTCGGGCCGGAGATCCTGTCCCAATTGCCGTCGGGGCGGCTGCCCGATGCGCTGGTGCTGGGCGTGGGTACCGGCGGCACGCTAGTCGGCGTCGGCCAGGCCTTCCGCGAGATCAACCCGCAGGTGCGCTTGTTCGCGATGGAACCCAGCGAGTCGCGAACCATCCTTTGCGGCGAAATCGCCGCGCACACCATCGAGGGCATCTCCGACGGCTTCGTCCCCGGCATCTTCCAGCGCAACGCCGGCCTGGTGAACGACGTCCTCAGTGTGTCCAGCGAGGATGCGGTGGCCGCGATGCGCCACCTGGCCCGCCACCACGGCCTGCTGTGCGGTCCCAGCTCGGGCGCTCACCTGCTGGCGGCCAAGCGGGTGCGCGAGCGTTTCCCGGAACTCACGACGGTGGTGACCGCGTTTTGCGACGAGGGCGAAAAGTACCTGCACGATTACTTCATGCCGGGGCAGGAAGCGGCGTCGACGACACCGCAGTTTGGATGATTTTCGTAGGCGGCCGGACCGGTGGTAGGCGCCGCACCGAATGGTGACCGGCATGGCGAGTAGCGGACGGGAGGCAGTCGCGCGCGCAGGCTTCACTCCTGCTGCTACGCGAGGCCGTTGCACTAGGCGCGGGCAATCCCCATGTTGCCGGGTTGGCCCCCAGGAACAATCACCGTGCCTGATCTCTCCGCCTTCCCCATCACCGCGCGCTGGCCGGCACGACATCCGGACCGCATCCAGCTCTATTCGCTCAACACGCCCAATGGCGTGAAGGCTTCGATCATGCTGGAGGAGACCGGGCTGGCGTACGAGCCGCACCTGGTCGACATCATGCGCGACGAGAACAAGACGCCGGAGTTCCTCTCACTCAACCCGAACGGCAAGATCCCCGCCATCATCGATCCGGACGGGCCCGGCGGCGAACCGATCGGGCTGTTCGAGTCCGGTGCGATCCTGCTCTATCTTGCAGAGAAGACGGGCATGTTCCTGTCGCCCGATCCGGCGTTGCGCTGGGAGACCATCCAGTGGGTTTTTTTCCAGATGGCGGCGATCGGGCCCATGTTCGGACAGGTCGGTTTCTTCCATAAATTCGCCGGGCGCGAGTATGAAGACAAGCGTCCGCTCGAACGCTACGTGGACGAATCGCGGCGACTGCTCGGCGTGCTGGAAGCGCGCCTGGACGAGCGACCGTGGCTGATGGGCGAGGACTACAGCATCGCAGACATCGCCACGCTGGGCTGGGTGCGCAATCTGGTCGGTTTCTACGAGGCGCGCGATCTGGTGCATTTCGACGAATTGTCGAACGTGCCTGCGTGGCTGGAGCGAGGGCTGGCGCGCCCGGCGGTGGAACGCGGCCTGCAGATCCCCAGCCGCGGTTAGTTCCCGATGTGCGCTTTGGGCTGGGTTGGTTTCGATCCGGCCGTTTCCGCCCGGGCCGGTTCCGCTCGGGCCGGGTTCACTGGAGCCGGATTCACTCGGGCCGGATTCACTCGGGCCGAGTCCAGTCGTGCATGTTCCAGCAGCGTGGTCGCCGCCGGCGACCACAAGGTCCAGTTGTGGTGTCCCGGCAGCTCGAAGGCGTGGCCCGGCGGCAACTGCGCGGCCAGCAGGCCGATGCGGTCGCGAAAGCGTTCCTTGTCGCCGTAGGCCACCCATATCGATCCGGCCCGTCCGGGGTCGCCAGACCAGCGCTGGATGTAGCGCCACAGTTCGCGCTGGTAGGTTTCCGCCGTGAATGCCTGCGACGGTCCCGGTTGCCAGCGATCGAGACCGCCCGCGGCCTGGATCTCGCGATAGAGCGGTTTGTCGCCGAGGTAGGGCGAGATCAGCAGCATGCCGTCGATCTCGCCCGGATACGCCCGGTCATACATCAGGGCGCCCATCCCACCGAGCGAGATCCCTGCCAGCCAGACCTGGTCGTAGTGCCGCACGCGAGCCGGGACGAGAACCTCCTCATGCAGGCGCTCGGCCGCTCGCCCCTCGCGATAGAAGGGCATGGTGAGGCCGGTCAGGATGACGTCGGCGTCGGGCCACTGCCGATGGATCGTCTGCGCGATGCCGCGCCTGCCCAGCGACTGCAGATCGTCGCCGCGTCCGGGCAGCATCACCACCAGCCGGTGCGGCGGTTGCGCGGCAGGTACCCATCGGGTCGGAATCGGACGGGTGATGTCCCCGCCCGCGCTACAGGCGGCCAGCAACAGGACGACCAGGGGACTCAACAGGGACGACGGATGCAGGCGCATGGAAGGATGTCCAATGAGCGGCAAGGCGCCAGCGTGCGCCGGCGGAGATGAAGGGCGCGCCCCCGGACGGGGGGACGATCTTCATAAAGCCTTGTACGCAACAGAAAGCGCGTTAGATGCTTCGCCTTGCCTTGCCTTGCCTTGCCTTGCCGTTACCTGGTCGCGACCGCGTGCGAGGTGACCTGGCTGCCGGCGCCTGATCAGCGGTTCGCCGACGCGGCGATTTCGCGCAACGCCTGCTCGAACACCTCCGGTGGCTGCCCGCCTGGGATCAGGTGCGAGCCGTTGACGATCGTCGCCGGTACCGAGCGGATGCCGCGCTGCTGGAAGAAGTGCTCCTGCGCGCGCACGTCGTCGGCATAGGCGCCGCTTTCCAGGATGCCGCGGGCCTCGTCGCCATCCAGTCCCGTCTCGCCGGCCAGGCGCACCAGCACCTCGTGCGATGCGACGTCCTGGCCGTCCGTGAAGTAGGCGCGCAGCAGCGCCTTCTTGAGCGCCAGGTGATGGCCCAGCAACTCGGCCCAGTGCAACAGGCGATGGGCATCGAAGGTGTTGTGGACGCGGCTGCCCACGCCCATGTTGAACGCGAAACCCACCGCCGCCGCCCGCTCGCGGATCACCGCTCGGTTGGCTTCCACCTGCGTCATGTCGATGCCGTACTTGCGCATCAGATGTTCCGTGGCGTCCTCGCCTTCGGCCGGCAATTGCGGGTTGAGCTCGAACGGTTGCAGATGGATGTCCGCCTCCACGATGCCGTCCAGTCGCCCGAGCGCCTGTTCGAGTGACGCGAGGCCGACGGCGCACCACGGACAGGAGACGTCCGAGACGAAATCGATGCGGAGCGGGGTCGGGGCGGTCATGGGCGGTTCCGGAGTCTGTTCGGACGTTAGATGGAGCGCGGCGATCGACATCTCAACGGCCCATGGTTTGTAGAAGCACACCTTGTGCGCGACCGCCATGCCGGCGGTGGAGCACGCGGTCGCGCACAGGGTGCGCTCCTGCAGTCGTGCGGTCATAGAACGTTCTTGCCGGCGCCTGGGTGATAGACCTGTTCGGTATGGCCCTTGAGCTGCTCGGGCCAGTAGTAGACCTCGCGCAGGTTGCCGGTGGTGTAGCGCTCGGCCTCGTCGTTGAAGTGGGGCGACTCGGGATGCCCGCTCTCCCCGCCGGCGGTGATCGCGCGCGCGCTGACCTTGGGGCCGAACTCCACTACTGCCACGAAGCTGTTGCCGCTGGTGCCGTAGTAGCGCTTGGTGCCTGGCCAGCGGTGCGCGCCGAAGGAAGCCAGCGAGCCCCAGCGCGAGGAGGTGAAGGGCACCGGGATGCTCGGCTTGCTGTCGTCGAACGGCTGCACGAGGTCGCCGTTGATGCGCTGGAAACGGTTGATTTCGCCCCATGACACGCCCCAGTGGCCAAAGTCTTTTTCCAGCCGGTCGACGGCCTCGACCAGTGCGCCAAGGCGCGCTTTCGAGCCGGCCTTCTCGGCCATGGCGTCGTAGATGGACAGCCCCTCGGCGGTATCGGCCTTGCTAACTTCGTCCCACAACGTGTCGCCCCAAAACACCGCCAGCGAGGTCGGCATCGAGGCGACGCCCCAGCGGTAGTCCCAGTGGCGGAGCAGGGAGATCGGGCCTGCAAGCTTCTTCTTCAGTGGGTCGCTTGCGGGCAATGCGTCGTAATCGGCCACGAGGATCGGGATCTGCCGTGCGAACGCCGGCAGGTAGGAGTCGAACGCGGCGGTGATCAGCGAGGCTCGCGTGAAGTTGTCCTTTCCGGTCAGCACGCGGGTGGCGTGCAGGCCGCGCGGGTTCTCGCCGAAGGTATCCATGTAGCGCGGGAAGTCTTCCTTCTTCGGGCTGTACTTGCCGGCGGCGGAGTAGGGCCAGTCGTTGGTATTGAACACCCAGCCATTGGGCGGATTGACCACATGCGGCGCCTGGTCCAGCGGCGTGAGGCCTTGCCAGTCGGTGGCCGGGTTGGAGCCATCGACGGGCCTGGTGTAGTCGAAACGATCGTCGCGCTTGGGAATGAACTGCGGGTGCAGATAGGCGATCTCGCCCTTGTCGTCGGCGAACAGCGTGTTGTTGGACGAGTTGGCCTTGAGCTCGGCCACCTTCATGTAGCTGGCGTAGTCGTGCGCCCTGGTGCGCAACCAGCTCTGCTCCAGCGCGGGGATCGGCCGGTTCATCAGCGCCATGGCGATCCATTTGTCGCCCACCTCGCGCACGATCGGGCCGTGATGGGTGAAGTACGCGGTGAAGGTGCGTTTGGCCATCGAGCCGTCCGCGGCGCGGTAGGGCACGGTGATCTCGCGCTCGGTGACGGGGCGGAGCTCCTTGCCGTAGCGGTAGTAAGGCTTCCCGTCCTTGCGCACGATGGTTTCGGCGAACTCGTCCACGACGTCCGCGCCGGTGGAGGTATGCATCCAGCCAATGTGGTGATTGAAGCCCTGGTAGACGAAGAACTGGCCCCAGGTCACCGCGCCGTAGGCGTCCAGCCCCGCGTCGGAGCTCATCTGCAATTCGGAGCGGAAGAAGAACGAGGTGTGCGGATTGATCAGCAACAGCGCGTGGCCGTCGGCGGTGAGCTTCGGTGCGATGGCGATGCCGTTGGAACCGGTCGGCTCGACCCAACTCGGATGCGCCTGGGCCATGGCCACCGGCGCCGGCGGGTCGTCGGGCTTTCCGTAGAACGCCTGCAGTTGCTCGAGCGAAACCCGCTCGATGTCACCGCCGATGCTGCCCTCGGTGAAGCTCAACGCCATCCACGGTTCGAAGTGGGCGATCACCCGCGGGTGCGCGTCCGGATGGGTGGCCAGGTAATAGTTGAGGCCGTCGGCCCACGCGTCCATCAGCTGCTTGAGCCAATCGGGACTTTGCGCGTAGAGCTTCTTCAGCTCCACCGGGTCGATGAAGAGCTTCTGGCGCAAGTCCGACCAGATCGCCTTCTCGCCTTCGGCCTCGGCCAGCCGACCCATGGAGTTGAGGTAGTTGGTCTCGACGCGGTTGAAGTCGTCCTCGGCCTGCGCGTAGACCATGCCGAACACGGCGTCGGCGTCGGTCTTGCCGTGCACATGCGCGATGCCCCAGTCGTCGCGGGCGATCGTCACGGCCTGGGCTTTTTGTTTCCAGCGCGTCTGCTCGCCCGAATCGGCATGCGCGGTGCCGACCAGGCCAAGCGCAAGCAACGTGGCCAGTGGCAGGGCGCGCAGCGCGTGATGGAGCCTCGGGCGGACCGGCATGGACGAAATGGTGGCAGGCATCATGGGCTCCCTTGCGTGGCTGGGCCGAGGGGACCGCGAGCAACCGGGTCCGCCGGACGTCGCCGGCAACCATAGCAGGCACGGTCGCCGTGCGAATCCGGCGACCGGTTGGCCGTCACGAATCGGGCCCCCCCGCTCTTGACGCCTACCAAGCTGCTGCGGCAGGTTCGGGTGATGCCTTCCCCACTGGCGACCGCCGTGTCCTTTTTCCGCTCCGGGCGCGCGACCCTGTTTCGCGTGAGCCGCCTGCTTCCGCTGGCCGTGCTGTTGACCGCCTGCGGCCCCGTGCGCAACCCCATGGCGCACTGGGTGCCCTCGCCCAACTACGACCAGCGCCGGCCGGTGGCGATCGTGATCCATTTCACCGACCAGGGCTCGGTGCAGGAGAGCCTGGATACGCTGCGCACGGCCAACAGCGGCGGGCCGGTGAGCGCGCACTACCTGATCGGCAGCGATGGCGGGATCTACCAGCTGGTCGCCGACGACAAGCGCGCCTGGCAGGCCGGACCGGGGCGCTGGGGCACCATCACCGACCTCAACTCGTCCTCGATCGGCATCGAGCTGGACAACAACGGGCATTCGCCCTTCGCCCCGGCGCAGATCGACAGCCTGCTGCGCCTGCTGGCCGACCTCACCACGCGCCTGCACATCCCGCCGACACAGATCATCGGTCACGAAGACCTGGCGCCCGGCCGCAAGGATGACCCCGGTCCGCTGTTCCCCTGGCAGCGCCTGGCCGAGGCGGGCTTCGGGCTGTGGCCGCGAGGGCCGCTGGCCGACCCGCCGCCTGGCTTCGATCCGTGGATGGCGCTGGCACTGGTGGGCTACCCGCTGGACGATCGTCCGGCCGCGGTGCGCTCCTTCCACCATCATTTCCGCGGCATGGACGGCGATGCGCTGGATGCGCAGGACTTGCGCGTGCTTTACGCGCTGTCGTGCCAACTGACCGGGACGAAGGAACTGGTGCCGGTCCCGACCCGCTAGATCGCCTTGCTCCCTCCCTCGGGGCCTGTCGCCAGGTGTCGAAATCCGGCCGGCCCGCTCGTCGGAATGATGCAAGCCCACCCGTTCCCGACGAGGAAATGCCCATGCAAGTCCAGCCCTACCTGTTTTTCGAAGGCCGCTGCGAAGAAGCCGTGGCGTTCTACCGCGATGCGCTCGGTGCGCAAGTGATCGCGCTGATGCACTACGCCGACGCGCCGCCAGGCGACGCTGGCTGCCCCGACGGGCAGATGCCGCCCGCGGACAAGGTGATGCACGCCGCGCTGCAGATCGGCCAGACCGTGGTCATGGCCTCGGACGGTTTCGCCGCCGGTCGACCGGAGTTCAAGGGGGTGTCGCTTTCCATCGCGGCCGACGACGACGCGCAGGCGCGCAAGCTGTTCGACGCGCTGGCCGCCGGCGGCCAGGTGCAGCAGCCGCTGGGCCCCAGCTTCTTCGCCTCCAGCTTCGGCATGGTGCTCGATCGCTTCGGCGTGTCCTGGATGGTGGTGGCGGGCGCGCAGGGTTGATCTCGGGTACGGAACTGTCGCTCACCGCTGTAGCGCACTGCCGAGGTCTGTAATCGAAGCCGGTGCCGCCTGACAGGACAGCGCACGGCGGCGGCTCGCCCCTCGCAGGTGACGAAATCCACGTTTTTCACTCCTCCTGCGTCGGTGATGCCGCCCGAGCATCACTGCCGTGTCCCCCAGCGGTCGGCCAGCCGTCAAGGACCAGCTGGCTGGTCGCCGAATGGCCGAGATCGAGGCGGCGCGATGCCGGCCTCGCCGGTATGCCCAACCGCGCAAGCGTAATCAACTGTCACCAACCCGGCCTTGGACGCCGCGCGCCTGCACGTCATGTCTTCGCGCTGAGGGGTGGGCCGAAGGCGTGCGGCGACCTTCCGCTTTGCGCTGGAGGCGGTCGCGCCGCCGTTGTCCGGTTACGCGGCGGCCCGCTTTGCCGGCCAGGTGCAGACGGTCGGAGCTGAGGCCGGCGCCGCGGCCACGGTACGCCCTGGCGCGGCGGGGCTGGACCTTGTCTCCTGGTCATGGTGGCGCCGCTTGCTGCCGCGGGTCTGCTGCGCCTGTCGCGCACCACCCGCACCTACGCACGCGACGTGGCCTCGGCGCGTGCTGCCGAGCGGCGCACCCGCCATCGATCCCGGACATCCGGCCACGCACACCGTCTTGACGCAAGCGCGCCCGTTCGGCGCGAAGATCGGGATATGGCAATGTTGATTCCTTCTCGGGCGTGAACGGCCCACACGGGCGCGTGCGCATTCGCCATTCATGAGACGACCGATTGAAACCATGGATTTCCCCGGCGCGCTGCGAACCGGGGGAGCGGGCGCCCGTGCCTGGGCGACCTGGATCGAACGCTTCGCAGCACACCCCGAGAGGAGCAACGCAATGAACAATCGTTTTGAACGGACCGGTCCCCTGACCGAAATTTCCAGCTATCCGCAGTGGGCGCAGGACATGGTCGGCGCCTGCGAGGAGACCAAGCAGAGCGTGATCCGCCACGAGTTGTGGGACCTGATGCGCGAGGTCAAGCTAGGGCGGCAGGGCACCCGCGACTTCATGGCGGGCATCTGGCCGGTGATCGAGCGCTTTCCGGCCTACATGGCGCGCAACCTGCTCAAGACCCAGTACGGGCGCAGTCCCGGCGACAACATGGCCAGGCGCTGGCTGGTGCGCAACATCCGCGTCGAGCAGAACCACGCCGACCACTGGCTCAACTGGTCCGAGGGTGCCGGCGTGCCGCGCTGGGACGTCCTTTACGGCGAGCGCGCGCAGGGCACCCAGGTCCTGGCCGACTGGTGCGAGGAGGTCAGCGAGCATGACAGCCTGGCCGCCGGCATCGTGGCGACCAACTATGCGGTCGAAGGCGCCACCGGCGAGTGGTCGCAGCTGATCTACGACAGCGCCAGCTACGCCCAGAGCATGCCCTCGGACAAGCGCGTGCAGAGCCTGCGCTGGTTGCAGTTGCATGCCGCTTATGACGACACCCACCCCTGGGAGGCCCTGGAGATCGTGTGTACCCTCAAGGGAACCGCACCGGCTGCCGATGAAGTGGACCACCTGACCGAGTGCGTCAAGCGCAGTTACACCGGCATGCGGATCCTTGCCGATCGTTGCATCGGGCAGGCACGCGTTTACGGAACCGTGAACGAGGCAGCGGCTTGATGGCGCATGAAAGTTGAACAATCACCCGTAGAATTGCGCGGGTCAGCCACAGGATAAGGGACCAGATGCCTGCTGCCGTGCCCAGCTTGTCCTCACTGCCCCGGCGTCTGTTGCCGTTGGCATGGGGACTTGCGGCCGTCATCGGGCTGATCCTGGCCTTTACCTGGGGCGCATTGCAGGTCCAGGTTGCTCTCGCCGGGTTCCTCAACGGCGAGAGCATCTGGTCGAAAGCGCAGAAACAGGCGGTCATCGACCTGCGCAACTATGCCGCCAGCGGCAGTCCGGCGGACCTTGCCGCCTACCGCCGCAACTACGACATCCTCCGCATCGATCGCTGGACGCGCGACGTGGTGGCCACCGGCGACTATGATCGCGCGGCCGTGGCCGACGCGCTGGTGCAGGTCAACACCATGCAGTCGGCCGTGCCCGGCGTGATCTTCATGCTCGACCATTTCGCTTCCGGGCCCTACATGGAGGAGGCGCTCGCGGCGTGGCGGTCGGTCGATCGCCAGGTCGCCGAACTGGACACGATCGCCCACGAGTTGCAGGCGGCCCACGCGCGCGGCGCGATGGACCCGGCCAGCATCGCGCGCCAGCAGGCGCGCATCCGCGCGTTGAACGATTACATCGAACCCCGCGCCAAGGTGTTTTCGCAGGAAGTGGCCCACGGTGCCGTCTGGATGGGCCGGGTGCTGTACTCGACCATCTTCGGAGCCACCTGCCTGGCGACGCTGCTGTGGCTGTGGATGGCCAGGCGCGTTCTGGCCAACGTGCGTGGCACCGAAGAGCGCTACCGGCTGCTGTTCGATCGCGCACCGGACGCCATCGTCATGGTGGACGAGCAGGGCGGCCGCATCCTGGATGCCAACCACAAGGCGGTCGAATGGACCGGGCGCGGGCAACAGGAACTCCTGGGCATGCCGTTTGCCGCACTGTTCGAGCGCGGCCAGCCACACGGGGAGGGCGTGACGCAGGGCGCGTTGCGCAGCGGCGGGGAGTCTTCCCGGCCGGTGGAAACGCAGAGCAGCCTGGTCCGTTGGGGCGAACGCCAGGTGCGGCAGGCGATCATCCGCGACATTTCCGAACGCATCAGCCTGGAGCAGGAGCGGCGCATTGCCGCCGAGGCACTGGCCAGCATCGCCGAAGGCGTGATCATCGCCGACGCCGGGCGCAGGGTGCTCTCGATCAACGCGGCGCACGTCGCCATTACCGGCCTGTCCTTGCAGGAGATGCTGGGCCGCCGCTTCGACGAAACCCGCCGCCTGCCCGACGACAGCCCGCTGCCGCCCTCGGTATGGGAAACCCTTGAAGCCGGCGGCAATTGGCTGGGCGAGGTGCACAGCCAGCGTGCCGATGGCAGCGTCTATCCCGAACTGCTCAGCATCAGCGTGATCCGCGACATGGACGAGCGCGTGCAGCACTACGTCGCGGTGTTCACCAATATCAGCACCACCAAGGCGAACCAGCGTCGGCTGGAGCACCTCGCAACCCATGACCCGTTGACCGGGCTGGCCAATCGCGCCGAGTTCGAGCGCCAGTGCGCGCTCGCGCTCAACACGGCCGACCGCGAGCACGGCGCGGTGGCAGTGCTGTTCATCGATTTGGACGCCTTCAAGGTCGTCAACGACAGCTATAGCCACGCCATCGGCGACCGCCTGCTGGTGCACGTTGCCGAGCGCATCAGCCGCGACCTGGGCGAGCACGACGTCGCCGGGCGCATCGGCGGCGACGAGTTCACCGTGCTGATCGGCAAGCTGGTCTCGCGCGAACAGGCCAGCACGCTGGCGCAACGGCTGCTGGCCGTGCTGGGCGAACCGATGAAGGTGGGCGAGTACGAAGTGGCGCTGAGCGCCAGTATCGGCATCGCCGGCTATCCGCTCGACGGCAGCGATCCGGTCACCCTGATCGCCAACGCCGACGCCGCCATGTACGCGGCCAAGACGCAGGAGCGCAACACCTACCGTTTCTATTCGCCGATGATGCAGGCCGATGCGCGCAAGCGCCTGGCGCTGGCGGCGGAATTGCGCCAGGCGCTCGCGCGCGGCGAGTTCCGGCTGGTGTACCAACCGAGCGTGGATCTGCGCAACGGCAAGGTGGTCGCGGTCGAGGCGCTGCTGCGCTGGCGCCATCCGGCACGCGGCGAGGTGTCGCCGGCCGAGTTCATCCCGATGGCCGAGAAGCTGGGCCTGATCCGCCACGTGGACGATTGGGTGCTGCAGGCCGTGGCCCGGCAGATGCGCCAATGGGACGCGGAAGGCATGCCGCCGATCCGCGTCGCGGTGAACATTTCCGCCGGCTCCTACGGTGCGCCGCATTTCGTCGAGGACGTGCGTCGTTGGCTGGTCGCCGAGCAGGTCGCGCCGCAGCGCCTGCTGCTGGAGATCACCGAGGGCGCGATCCTGCGCCTGGGCGACGAGATGGAGCGCACCATGAATGCGCTGCATGCATTGGGCGTGGGCGTGGCGATCGACGACTTCGGTACCGGCTATTCCTCGATGGCCTACCTCAAATTGCCGGCGATCGCCTTCCTCAAGATCGACAAGAGCTTCGTCGACGGCTTACCGGGCAGCTCGCACGACGCGGCCATCGTCGAGGCGATGCTGGCGCTGTCCAAGCGGCTGGGGCTGTGCGCCATCGCCGAAGGCATCGAGACCGAGGCGCAGCACGAGTTCCTGCTGCGCGCCGGCTGCACCGAGGGCCAAGGCTACCTGTATGCGCGTGCGCTGGAAGTGCAGGAGATCGAGCGCATGCTGCGTCCCGGCCACCGCCCCGGTTCCGCCAAGCTGCGGCTGGTGCCCCCCGCGCACTGATCGCGCGCCCGCAGGGAGGCCTTCCTGCGACACTCCAGACGCGCGCCCGTCAACCCACCGGCCTGATGCACCTGAGAGCGGTGGGCGGAAACCCACCCTATGGCATCGGTGAGCGGCGCTTTGGGCGCCGATCGGTTCCCTGTCAGCGCAGGCGCACCTGGACCCTCTGCTGCTGCGGTCGGTACAGCGTCGGCAGCCATTGTTTCAGGTGCGCCACCTTGGGTGCGTCGTTGTAGACGATGTAGGTGTTGTCGGGGTGCTGCGCGGCAAAGTTCTGGTGGTAGCCCTCGGCTGCGTAGAACATCTTCAGCGGCACCACCTGGGTGACGATCGGCGCGGCGAAGGCATGCGCCGCGGTGAGCTGGGCGATATAGGCATCGGCCACCCGTTGCTGCTGGGGCGTGGCGTAGAAAACCACCGAGCGGTACTGGTTGCCCACGTCCGGTCCCTGGCGGTCGAGTTGGGTGGGATCGTGGGCGACGGAGAAGAACACCTTCAGCAGCTGCCCGTAGCTGACCTTGGCCGGGTCGTAGATCACCTTGACCGATTCGGCATGTCCCGTATCGCCGTCGCTGACCTGCTCGTAAGTGGCAGTGTCGGCGGCGCCGCCGGCGTAACCGGACCAGGCCTCGCGCACGCCGCGGACATGATCGAACACGGCTTCGACACCCCAGAAGCAGCCGCCTGCAAACACCGCGACCTGCTCACCGGATTGGGACGGCGCGGGATCCAGGCGTGGATCGGGTAGGTGGGCTGCGTCGGCCGATGCCGGACCGGGGACGCCGCAGCCGGCCAGCATGGCGCCGGCCAGGGGGAGAAGGGCAAGCCATCGAGCTGGCATGTAAACACCTCGCAACGGTCAGAAATAGCTACGGATGCATGCCGGGAACGGGTGCGCGTGGCTTACCGGTTGTTCGCTGGAGGGGGCGTCGGAGTTACAGGCTGTACCCACGAAGAGCATCGCCCACAAGCGGGCTCCTGCACGGAAGGTTTTCAGGACACGTGGATTTCCACGTCGCCCAGGCTCACGGTCTGTCCCGCGTGGATCTTGCAGGTCTTGCGCAGTTCCTGCTGTCCATCGACGTGGACCTCCCCACTGGCGACCAGCATCTTGCCGGCGCCGCCGCTGTCGCACAGCCCCACGAGTTTCAGCAACTGGTTGAGCTCGACGTGGTCGCGGTCAAGCTGGAAGGTAAGCGTTTGCATGGATGGCGTGCGGCAGGCTGGGGGGCGGGCAGTGTAATGGGGGGCGCACGCGACGAGGGCGCCGCGATCGCGACGCCCTCGTGAGAAGCCAGGCTCGACGCCTTAGTGGTAGTAGCTGCTGATGCGGTTGGTGAAGGTGGTATCGGCGAAGTCCGGCCAGTTGTCCTGGTCGAAACCCGGCGCGTCTTTCAGACGGTCCTTGGAAACGTCGAGTACCAGGCAATGGTTCTCGGTGTCCAGACGCATCGCGTTCCACGGCACGGCGAACAGCTTGTTGCCCATGCCGAGAACGCCGCCGAAGGTCAGCACGGCGTACTGGATGGTGCCGCTGGCGGTGTCGATCATGAGGTCCTTGATCTCTCCCAGGTCCTCGCCCGAGGCGTTGCGAACGTTCTCGCCGCTGAGCGTGCTCGAAGCCAGCACGGGGCCAGTACCCATGCCTGCGCGGGTGGTGTTGGCCGAGTTGAAACCGGTCGATTGGATGGTCATGGCGGATCTCCTGGGCAGTGGGGGAAATCGTCGTCGTCGCGACGGTTTCCAGCCTGCCTCAACCGCCGTGACGCGAGGGGCAAACGACCGTAAACATCCTCTCAGGCAGCTTTTCGGCGCGCGTCGACGCGCGCCTGCAAAGCCATGGCGGCCGCGGGGTTGCGCTCCTTCGCGCTGCTGATGAAGAAGATGAACACTTCCCGCAGTGCAGTGTCCGGTTGCGGCGAACCCGCGTGCGGCAGCTCGGTCAGGTCCTTGCCCTGCGCCCAGCCGTGCGCGCGTTCGGCCCAGGTGTCCAGCGCCGAGGCGGGATAGCCGTCCGGCTCGTCGGTGGCACTACGCATCAGTCGCGCGTAGACGAAGTCGCCGGTGAGGTCGGCGAACGACGGGTATTGCGTCGCATCGGTGAACACGGTGGGCACGCCGTGCGCGCGGGCGAGCTCGACATAGCGTTCGCAGGCAAAGCTGCGATGGCGCACCTCCAGCACGTGGCGCAGTGGCCGGCCGTCGAGTTCACGGGGCAACGCGTCGAGGAAGCCGGCGATATCGTCCTCGTCGAACGGCCGCGAGGGGCCGAGCTGCCAGTTGATCGGTCCCAGCCGTTCGCCCATTTCCGCGATGCCGCCGGACACGAACGCCTCGATGCCCTTGCCGGCACCGGCGAGCTTCTTGCTCTCGACCACGTAACGCGGCGCCTTGAGCGCGAACACGAAGCCCTCGGGGGTTTCGGCCGCCCACTTGGCGTAGGTAGCCGGCTTCTGCGCGCCGTAGAACGTACCGTTGATCTCGATCGCGCGGAGCTGACGGCTGGCGTATTCCAACTCGCGCCGCTGCACCAGGCCCGCGGGGTAGAAGTTGTTGCGCCAGGGCGCGAACGTCCAGCCGCCGATGCCGACTCGGATGGGCCCGGCGGGCGGTGCGGTGCGGGACGGTGTCATTGGGGTGCTCCTTCGGCGGACGTAAATCCTGGCATGCCTCCCGGATCAGGCGCGTGAGCGGCGTGACTTGCGGCACGCGCACGGTGTTCATGGGCCGGCGTATCTGTGCAGGGCTTCCTCCCCGCGCTACAAGGATCGAGCATGTCCCGACTGACCGGTAGTGTGCTGGCCGTCTTCCTCGTCTGTGGCCTGGTTCCGTTTTCGCTTCGAGCCGCATCGTCGTCGCAGCAACCTGAAATTTTCGCCCCGGGCATCGTTTCGGGCCCGGCCGCCGAAGACTCGGCGGCGTTTGCGCCCGACGGGCAAACCGTTTTCTTCGATCGCATCCGCTGGCCCAACGCCGCGATCCTGGTGTCGCACCGGACCACGACGGGCTGGTCGTCGCCCGAGATCGCGCCGTTTTCCGGCCGCTGGCTCGACCACGATCCGGCGATGTCGCCGGACGGCTCGTTCCTCGTCTTCACCTCCAACCGTCCCGATCGGCCGGGCGGCGAGGCGGTGGATGCGGTGATGGCCAACGGCAAGCTCGCGCCGGGCTCCGGCGGGCATCTGTGGCGGGTCGACCGGAAGGGCAGTGGCTGGGGCGAACCGGTGCGCTTGCCCGATGCGGTCAACGCCAGCAGCCGGACCTACGCGCCGAGCGTGGTCGCGGACGGCAGCGTGTATTTCCAGGCACCGGGTATGGGCGGCGATTTCCGGCTCTATCGGGCGCAGTACCGCGGCGGGAGCTACCGGGCGCCGGTGGAGGTGTCGTTGGGTGACGAGGCAGCGCACAAGCTCGACCCGGCCGTCGCGCCGGACGAATCGTTCATCGTGTTCGACGCCAACTTTGGCGACAAGGCCCAGCCCGACCGCCTATATATCGCCTTCCGCGAAGGCGACCACTGGGGCACGCCGGTCGACCTGGGCGACGAAGTGAACAAGGGTTCGCCCTGGGGTTCGCACCTCGGTCCGGACCATCGCACGCTGTATTTCTCCAGCACGCGCGGCGTGCCCGTGCATTACCCGCGCAACGACGCGCAAGGCCACCACGACATGGCGCGCATGGATGCCTGGGACAACGGCCTGGAGAACCTGTGGTCGATCTCCCTGGCGCCCTGGATCGAGGCCCATGCCCGAGGCGCCGAGCGGACGCGGCATGCTGGCGTCGTGCCGGTTTTGCCGCGATAGTGGGGCGATCTCAAAGCGGAGTCCGTTCGATGACCCAGCCTGTTTTCTCCACCCGCCTGGCGGTCGCCTGCGCCCTGTTGTTCGCGACCACCGGAGCGCTGGCCCAGACGCCCGCGGAGCGGCCGCTGCCGCCACCGGTGTCCACCGGCGACACCGCACGGCCGATGCAGCCCGCGCAACTGGCCGACTTTGGCGCCTACGTGGACAGTGCGCGCAAGACCTTCGACGTGCCGGGCATCGCCGTGGCGATCGTCAAGGACGGCCACGTGGTGATGGAGCAAGGCTTCGGCCTGCGCGAGCTGGGCAAGGCCGACAAGGTGGATGCGAACACGCTGTTCGCGATCGCCTCCAACACCAAGGCCTTCACCGCCGCCGCGCTGCAGCAGCTTGCGGAGCAGGGCAAGCTGGACATGGACGACCGGGTGATCGAACACCTGCCGTGGTTCCGCATGTCCGATGCCTACGTCACGCACGAGATGCGCATCCGCGACCTGCTGGCGCATCGCAGCGGCCTGTCGCTGGGCGCCGGCGACCTGCTGTACTGGCCGCCGACCAACTACACGACCAAGGACGTCGTCGAGCGCCTGGCCAAGGTGCCGATCAAGAACGGCTTCCGCGCCGGCTACGCCTACGACAACATCCTGTTCGCGGTGGCCACGCTGGTGATCGAGCATGCGTCCGGCCAGAGCTACGCCGATTACGTGCGCACGCATATCTTCCAGCCGGTCGGCATGGACCAGTCGCTGATCGACAAGACCTACCTCAATAGTGGCATGGACGTGGCCACCGGCCACGCCAAGGCCGACTTCAAGGACCTCGAACCCGTACCGCCGATGGCCTGGCTCAACGACCCGGGCGCCGGTGGCATCTATTCCAGCGTGCACGACCTGGCCAAGTGGATGAACGTGCAGCTGGCCGGCGGCGAGCTGCCCACGACCGGCGCCGACGGCAAGCCCAAGCGGCTTTTCTCGGAGGACAGCCAGCGCCAGATGTGGTCGATGCTCACGCCGATCGAGATCCACAAGGCACAGGTGCCCGAGCTCGCCTCGCTGACGCCCAACTTCTTCGGCTACGGCGAAAGCTGGTTCCTGTCCGATTACCAGGGCAAAAAGCTGGTCTGGCACACCGGCGGCTGGCCGGGCATGGTTTCGCGCGTGACGCTGGTGCCCGAGCTCAAGCTGGGCGTGGTGGTGCTGACCAACGCCGAGTCGGGCGCGGCCTTCAATGCGGTCACCTACCGCGTGCTCGACGCCTACCTCAACGCTGGCAAGAAGACCGACTGGGTGGCCGTCTACGACAAGGCGGTGAAGAAGGCGCAGGCCAAGGCCGACGACAGCATGGCCAGGCACGAGGCCGCGCGCGACAAGGACAGCAAGCCGTCGCTGCCGTTGGCCGGTTACGCTGGCACCTACCGTGACCCGTGGTACGGCGACGTCATCGTCAGTCGCGAGGACGGCAAGCTGCGCATGCGCTTCAGCCACACGTCGCAGCTGGTCGGCACCATGACGCCCTGGCAGCACGACACCTTCACCGTTCGCTGGGACGACCGCACGCTCAACGCCGATGCCTTCGTGACCTTCGCGCTGGACGAGGACGGCCACGTGCGCGAGGCACGCATGGACCCGATCTCGCCGCTGACCGATTTCAGCTTCGACTTCCAGGACCTGCGCCTGGCGCCGGTGGCGAAGGACGGCAAGGGCTCGGACGATTGACCTCCAGGGGGCCGGGCAACCGGCCCTTTTTTTCGTTCACCTGACCGTCTTGCAGGAGGACCCTTGAGCGCGACCGGAATGCCAACCATCAACTCGTTGCCAGGCATGCCGGTCGCGCCCCGAGGGCGCTCCAGCAAAAGATCGCGCAGTTCCCGCTAACCTGCGACGGATCGCTTTTCCCAGGAGTGCTTGCCATGTCGAACCCCATCCGCGGCGCACTGGCGCTGCTGTTCACCGGCCTGCTTGCCTCCAGCGCCTGCGCGCGTGGGGCGGCGCCGGTCACGCATCAGTTCTTCCAGGTCGACCTGCCGGCGTCGGCGGGCAAGCCGACGACCGGGCGGTTGCTGCTGTTTGCCACCGAGGCGAAGGCCGCCAGGGCCGCCGCCAAGGACGGCAAGGTCACCGAGGTGGAGAGCAGCCCGTTCGCGCCAAAGGAAACCGCGGTGGCCGCGCGCGAGGTCGAGCGCCTGGCGCCCGGTGGCGCCGTGCTTCTGGACGCGGACGACCAGGCCTTTCCGTCGGCGTTTTCGAAGCTGCCGCCGGGCGACTACCTCGTGCAGGCGGTGCTGGATACCCAGCACGACTACAACTACCACGGGCGCAACGGTGGCGATCTGGTGAGCCCGGTGGTTGAGGTTCACCTGCCCAGCGCCGCGGCGCCGGCGCTGGCGCTCACCGAAACCCTGCCCACGGCCGCGCTGTGGGATCTCCCTACGCGCTACATGAGCGAGACGACTAAGAAGCATCTGGCGCAGGCGCGCGAGCAGGTGCAGCCGATCGATTTCGTCAGTCCGGTGCTCAGCGCTTTCTGGGGGCGGCCGATCCACATGCGCGGCTGGGTGGTATTGCCGCCGGGATATGACAAGTCCGGCAAGACCACGTATCCGACCGTCTTCCAGACCCACGGCTACGGTGGCGACCTCCACACGCAGGCTGGCACCGCGGCGATGGTGTTCGGCGCGATGGCCGAGAAGCAGCTGCCGCCGATGATCTGGGTGGTGCTGGACGAGTCCAGCGCAACCGGCACCCACGAGTTCGCCGACTCCGTCAACAACGGCCCGTGGGGCAGTGCGCTCACCACCGAGCTGATCCCGTCACTGGAAGGCAAGTTCCGCATGGATGCGCGCCCCTCGGGCCGATTCCTCACTGGCCATTCCTCCGGTGGCTGGGCCACGCTGTGGCTGCAGACGCGCTATCCGAAGGTGTTCGGCGGCACCTGGTCGACTTCGCCCGACCCGAGCGACTTCCACGACTTCACCGGGGTCGATCTGTACGCGCCGCATGCCAACGTCTACCACCGCGCCGACGGCACGCCGTATCCGCTGGTGCGTGATGAGGGCAAGGTGCTGGCCACCTACGAGACCTTCGCTCGGCTGGAACGCGTGCTGGGACCCTACGGCGGGCAGATGGCCTCGTTCGAGTGGGTATTTTCGCCGCGCGGCGCGGACGGCCGTCCGGTGCCGATGTTCGACCGCGACACCGGTGCGGTAGACCCGGCCGTGGTCGCCTACTGGAGCGAGCACTACGACATCGCACGCCGCCTGAAGGCGCACTGGCCCGAGCTCAAGGGCGACCTGGACGGCAAGATCCACCTGGTCGTCGGCACCGCGGACACGTTTTACCTCGATGGCGCCGCGCACAGGCTCAAGGCCGTGCTCGACGGCCTGGGCGCGAAGTCGGACTTCCACTTCCTGCCCGGTCGCACGCACATGGATCTTTACACCCAGGGCAAGGACCACCAGGGCCTGCTCAAGCAGATGGCCTGGGAAATGTACGCCGTGGCGCGGCCCCAGTCCGAGCTCAAGCGCGTCGCCGTGAATCCATAGCTGGCGCGATCTGCTCCCTCTCCCGTCCGGGGAGAGGGAGCTGGAATTTATCCCGCCCAGGGGTCGTAGCTGCCGAACCACCACAGGTGGCCTTCCGGGTCACGGCAGCCATAGCCGGCCCCGCCGTAGTCCTTCTCCGCATACTCGTCCACGATCTCGGCACCGGCCGCCTTCGCCCGCTCGTAGTGCGCGCGGCAATCGGCCACTGTCACGCAGGCGCACTGGGTCTCGCGGCCGCCCAGCGCATCGGGTTGGGCCAGGAACCGGCCGAAGCCATCCTCGCGCACGCTGCCGAGCATCAGCATGCCGCCACCGTAGACCAGCTGGGCGTGCGCCACGCCACCTTGGTCGTCCTCGTACACCGCATGCTTCTGGAAGCCGAACGCGTGGCACAGCCAGTCGATCATCCGGCGGGCGTCGCGGTAGCGCAGGCATGGAATGATGGTGCTGGTTCCTTGGCTCATCAGGAGTTTCTCCAGGTTGGGAGCCATGAATCTAGCCTCGTCCAGCCACCGCGGTCTTGTAGATTTTCGAGCGCTCAGTCGAGCGGCAGGTGGTTGAGGTAGGGCCCCCGCCGGGCCAGGAATTCGCCCGGGGTGACGCCGGCGAAGCGGCGGAACTCATGCCCCAGGTGGGCCTGGTCGCAATAGCCGCCATCGGCCGCCACGCCCGCCCAATCGACGCGCGCAATCCCATGCACCCGGGCCACCACGGCGCGGAAGCGAAGCAGCCGCGCGTACTCCTTCGGACCGTAGCCGACCTGCCGACGGAACAGCAGCGCCAGCCGCCGTTCGGATACCCCGACCTCTCGCACCAGCCAGCCGATGCGTACGGCCTGCGGCGTCCGCTCAAGCCAGGCCAGCGCGTGGGCGACGCAGGACTCGAGCCGTGACAGGCGCATGCGCGCGTGCAGCCATCGTTCCAGCATTGCCAAGCGGTCGCTTGGATCGGCCGTTTCCAGCAGGCACTGGCGCAGTGCGGTCGCATCGCTACCGAACAGGCCGGCCAGGTCGACGTCGCAACCGGCGATGGCGCCCATGTCCTCGCCTGTAAACGCACCAGCGCCGCCTGGGCGGAACACCACGCCCATCACGCGCACCTGCTCGGCCGTATCGATGATCTGGCTGAGCAACTGTGGGCCACCCAGCACGCTGCCCGAGGACGTCAGGCAGCGGCGTTCGGCGTCGTCCGTGTAAACGCGCGTCTGGTCCTCATGCAGGTTGATGATCAGTTGAGCGCCGGGTTGTGGCAGTACCCGCTCGTACCGATGCGCGGCGGGCGGCATGTCCCAGTCCCACAGCGTATCGACGAGCACGTCCAGAGGCGGGGCAGGCAGGCGCTGGTGGAATGCCATGACCGCCGCCGCTCAGCCTGTTTCGCCCGGATCGGGCAGGCGATGGATGCGCATGTCCTGCGGACGGATGAGCGACAACCCTTCGCCGCGCAGCTGCTCCAGGATCGCCAGCAGCAATTCGCTGCGCACGCCGCCGACTTCGCGCGGGCTGGGCACGTAGCCGGTGGCGACGAAGTGGATGCCCAGCGTGTCCACATGCTCCAGCTGCACGCTGGTCGCGGGCGTGTCGAGAATCGTCGGATGGCCCAGGAATGCATCCAGGATGATCTGGCGCGCGCGCCTGGCATTGGTATCCAGTGGCATCGGCAACTTGATCTGCACGCGACCCTGCGCGTTGGCCAGGGTTACGTTGCGCACGTTCTGCGTGATCAGCTGCGAGTTGGGCACGATGACCGTGGACCGGTCCCACATCTGGATCTCGGTGGCGCGCACGTTGATGCGGCGGATGTCGCCCTCGACGTCGGCCAGGCTCACCCAGTCGCCCACCTTCACCGGCCGCTCCGCCAGCAGGATCAGGCCTGAGATGAAGTTCTGCACGATCGCCTGCAGGCCGAAGCCGATGCCCACGGACAGCGCGCTGGCGATCCAGGCGATGCTCTGCAGGCTCACGTTGAGCGCCGCCAGCGCCAGCGCGAACACCAGCACGCCGCCGACGTAGCCGAGCAGCGTGACCACCGAGTTCTGCATGCCCGGTTCGAGCGTGGTCTTGGGCAGCAGCTGGTCGCCCAGCCAGCGCTTGAGCACGCGCACCGCAATCAACCCGAGGACGAATACCGCCAGTGCCTCGAACACCGTGCTGGGGTCGATGGTGAGCTGGCCCAGGGTGAGGTTGCCGAAGCGCTGGCCCATCCGTGCGGCGAGCTCTTGCGGGTCGGTACCGAAGGGCGCCAGCAGCGCGCCGATGGCCAGCAGCAGGATCAGCACGCGGCTGATGCCCGACAGCACGGTGGCGGTCTGTTCCAGCGTACGGGGTGGCAGCCCGAAGGCCGCCTGCAGCCGCTGCCCGCTGCGGCCGTTCGGGGCGAGCAGGGTGGCGATCAGGTCGTGCACCAGATGCAACAGCAGGTAGAGCGAGCCGATCAGCACGCCGATCCACAGCATCTGCGTGGCCAGGAAGAACGCCAGCGCGATGTAGCCCAGCGCCACGGCGATCCAGCTCAGCACCACGCCCAGCGCGGCCGCCCCGGCCAGCAGCCCGACCCAGAGCGGTCGCTGCGCCGGCGCGGTGCCCGAGGCGATCAGGGCGCGCCGGGCCTGGCCCAGCCGCAGCAGGGCGGCGCCGACCAGGCCGCTGACCACCAGCGCGATCACGCCACGCGTGGCCACGGTCGCCGGGAGGCTGGCGCCGATCGTGCTGTTGATCCGTTCGACCACGCTCAGCAACAGGGTTGCCGCGGCCAGCAGGCCAGGGAACAGGCGCAACCGGCGCGCCGCGGCGTCGGACAGCGTCGGCAGGCGCCAGGACGGGTGCCGTACCGCAAGCAGCGCCCGCCCGAGTCCGGCGACAAAGGCCGCGAAGCTCACGCGCCGCACCAGCGACAGGGCCAGTTCGTCCAGACCCGGGTCGAGCGTGTCGTTCCAGTCCAGCCCCAAGCGCACCAGCTGGGCGGCCAGGCCGAACACCAGCACGGCGCCGAGCGCGATGCCGAACGCCGTGGCGCTGCGGCGCAGGTGGCTGTCGGGCATCACGCGAGCGGCGAGGAAGATCACGAAGCGCTCGAGCAAGAGCCGGCCCGTGACGAGCAGCAACAGCGCTGCGCCCAGGCAGCACAGGAGCGGCAGGCGGTTGGGCGGTTGCCAGGCGTCCTTCCATGCATCGGCGACGTGCGCCCTGAGTCGTTTCAGCCGCGCGAGGTCGTCGGGCAGCGAGCGCGCAGGCTCCGTCCAGAACGCGCCGCTCAGCGGTGTCGCGGTGCGCGAGGCAAGTTGCGCCTGGAACTGGTCGCGGCGAAGGCCGGACACCTGCGCGGCCAGTTGCATGCCTTCCTCGCCCAGCAGCTGCGCCTGCTTGATTTGCGCGTCCAGGCTCGTCTTGGACTTGTCCAGCTGCCGGCGCTGCGCGGCCACCTCGGCCGCTTCGGGCGGCGCGCCCTTGGCCGGGGTGGGACCGAGCACGGCCAGCCGCGCGTCGAGGCTGGCCATCTGCGGCGTCAGCGTCGCGGCCAGTTGCTCGGCCTGGTCCTGAACGGACAGCGCGGTGGTGCGCAGGTCGGCCAGCGTGCGGTCGTCCGGCTTCTTCTTGAGTTCGGACTTGATCGAATCGAGCTGGTCGCGAAGGTCGTCCAGCGTCTGCGCCGGCGATACCACCGGCGTCGTGGCGTTGGTCGGAGCGTCCTGCGCATGGAGCGCGGGAAGGGCGGTCAGCAGCAGGCAGAGCAGGAGACGTCGTAGAAGAGGCATCCGGCCATGATCCGGTGGCGTCCGCAGGCGGTCAATCGGGAACGCGGCGCGGCCACCGTCGCGTCGAATGCGCACCCAACGAAGCTTTGCCCGCCGTTTCACGCCGCGCTGCGCAGCATGCCCCTCCCAACCAGCACAGGGTGGCATCGCATGGTGGCAAAGGCAGGTTCGAAGCGCGCAGGCGATCCCGGTCGGAAGGCGATCGGCATCGGCGGGCGAGCGCGTCGGGGGGCGGACGGCCGGCACGTGCTTCCGGGCGAGAGCGCGACACGCGGCACGCTGCCGACGATGCATGCGTCGGCGCGTCGGAACAGCGCGGCGCCCAATGCCAGGAGACCACGCAAGGGCAAGCAGACGCGCCTGCCAGGCGGGCGCCTGGCCGCGGCGATTCGTACCGCCCGGCTGCGCGCCGGGCGGGCGGCCGAAGAGTTCGGGTTGAGGCGTTAGGTGTTCGCTTCGGTGCGCTGAGGCGAGCCTTCCCCCATCCGGCCGACGACATACTCCCCGCGTAGGCGCGGGCGCGATCGGTTTCCCGCGTGCGGGGAAGGTGCCCAAGGGCGCATGGAAAGCCCAGTGCGGAACCCGGAAAGCCGCCCCGAATCGGCCGCAAGCGGGTATACGAACGACCGCCTCACGCTCTAGAGTGCGCGCCGCGGCTCCAGGCCGCGCTCCCCCGGACCCCGCCCGATGCAGACCCGCGCCGAACCCGTCGCCGCCGCCTTGCCCGCGGAGCCGCGCACCGCCTTTGCCGTGCTCGGCGCCATCAGCTTCTCGCACCTGCTCAACGACATGATCCAGTCGCTGATCGTGGCGATCTATCCGATCCTCAAGAGCGGCTTCGCCTTGAGCTTCGGCCAGGTCGGCCTGATCACGCTGACCTACCAGCTCACCGCGTCACTGCTGCAGCCGCTGGTGGGCGTGGCGAGTGACCGGCGGCCGATGCCGTATTCGCTGCCGGTCGGCATGGGTTTCACCCTGTGCGGCCTGTTGCTGCTCGCGGTGGCGCCCGACTTCTCCGTGCTGCTGGTCGCCGCCGCGCTCGTGGGTACCGGCTCGTCGGTGTTCCATCCGGAAGCCTCGCGGGTGGCGCGGATGGCCTCAGGCGGGAGACACGGGCTGGCGCAGTCGTTGTTCCAGGTCGGCGGCAACACCGGCTCCTCGCTGGGACCGTTGCTGGCGGCCTGGATCATCGTGCCCCATGGGCGCGGCAGCGTGGCCTGGTTCTCGCTGGCGGCATTGCTGGCCATCACCGTGCTGCTGCGCGTGAGTGGCTGGTACCGCGTCCACCATGCCAGCCGGAACGGCAGTCGCCGGCACCATGCGCTGGTGATTCCCTCGCGCAATCGCGTGGTGCTTTCTCTGCTGATCCTGGGCTTGCTGATCTTCTCCAAGTATTTCTACCTGGCGAGCCTTTCCAGCTATTACACCTTCTACCTGATCCACCGATTCGGCGTGTCGGTGCAGAGCGCGCAGACGCACCTGTTCGTGTTCCTGGCTGCGGTGGCTGCCGGCTCGCTGATCGGCGGTCCGGTAGGCGACCGGATCGGGCGCAAGTCGGTGATCTGGATCTCGATCCTGGGCGTGGCGCCGTTCTCGCTGCTGCTTCCGCACGCCAGCCTGTTCTGGACAGGCGTGCTGAGCGTGGTGATCGGGTTGGTGCTGTCCTCGGCGTTCTCGGCGATCCTGGTCTACGCGCAGGAGCTGCTGCCCGGGCGCGTGGGCATGGTTTCGGGACTGTTCTTCGGGCTCGCCTTCGGGATGGGCGGCATCGGCGCGGCGGTGCTGGGCCAGCTGGCCGACGCGCACGGCATCGAGTACGTCTACCGCCTGTGCGCGTTCCTGCCACTGATGGGCCTGATCACGGTGTTCCTGCCGGAGCTGGACCGGCCGAAGCCGCGGGATACGCAGCGCGGAGGTCTTCCGGCGCGCTAGGATGACGGCATCCGCGCACCGCGCGAACTGACGAACGAGGGAATCCATGCGCTCCAGCAACCCGGTACTGCGCGAGAACACCTTCCAGGGCCTGTTCGCCGAAGGCGACCGCATGACGCTGAACGGCACCGTGGCCAAGACCGGCCTGCTGCTCCTGCTGGCGTTGGTCACCGGTGGCTGGACCTGGCACCGCTTCGACACGCTGGTCGCCACCGGCGACGTCGCCGGCGCCTTCGCGGCCATCGCGCCCTTCATGTGGGGCGGCCTGATCGTCGGCTTCGTGCTGGCACTCGCCAGCACCTTCCTTCGCCAGTGGTCGGGCATCACCGCGCCGCTGTACGCGATCGCCGAGGGCTTCGCACTCGGCGGCATTTCGGCCTTCATGGAGCTGCGCTACCCCGGCATCGTGCTGCAGGCGGTTATGCTGACCGCGGGCGTGCTGGCGGTGATGCTGGTGCTCTACCGCACCCGGGTGATCAAGGTCACCGACCGGTTCCGCACGGGCGTGGTCGCGGCGACCGGTGCCATCGTGCTGCTGTACCTGGTGGACATCGGGCTTCGCGCGTTCACCAGCATCCAGATGCCTTTCATCCACGAGTCCGGCCTGCTGGGCATCGGCTTCAGCCTGCTGGTCGTCGGCCTGGCGGCGCTCAACCTGACGCTGGATTTCGACCTGATCGAGCGCGGCACGCAGGCGGGCGCACCGAAGTACATGGAGTGGTACGGCGCGTTCGCGCTGATGGTGACGCTGGTATGGCTGTACATGGAGCTCCTGCGGCTGCTGTCCAAGGCGCGCCGTTAAGCGCGCTCGATAGGCAATAAAAAAGGCCACGCGTTGCGTGGCCTTTTCTTTCCCGCGGAAGATCGCCTCAGACCACGACCGGCTCCGGCTCGAGCCTGACGCCGAATTTCGCCTCCACGCCCGCGATCACCTTCTGCGCCAATGTCCACAGTTCGGCGCCGCTGGCGTGGCCGTGGTTGACCAGCACCAGGGCGTGGCGGTTGGAGATGCCGGCGTCGCCGTCACGGCAGCCCTTGAAGCCTGCGGCTTCGATCAGCCAGGCGGCGGAGAGTTTCCAGCGGCTGTCGCCGCCGGGCCAGGCGACCAGCTCGGGGTGCCCTCGCTTGAGCGAGTCGCCCAGCGCGGCATCGACGACCGGATTCTTGAAGAAACTGCCCGCGTTCCCGATCACGGCGGGGTCGGGAAGCTTGCGGGTGCGCAGGTGCACCACGGCTTCGGCCACGTGGAAGGGCGCGGGCTTGTCCACACCCATGCGCGCCAGTTCCTCGCGGATGCCGGCGTAGTCCAGCCGCAACGCGTGCGCGCGGGGCAGGGCGAACCGCACCGCGGTAACGATGTAGCGGCCGGGCTCGCGCTTGAACAGCGAATTGCGGTAGGCGAAGGCACAGGCGGCGTTGTCGAGCGAGACGACGCGGCGCTCATTGATGTCCCAGGCCTCCACGCTCTGGATGAACTCGGCGACCTCGGTGCCGTAGGCGCCGATGTTCTGGATCGGCGCGGCGCCGACCGTGCCCGGGATCAGGATAAGGTTTTCCAGGCCCGCGAAACCCTGGCCCAACGTCCAGCGCACGAAGTCGTCCCAGCGCTCGCCGGCGGCGACCGCGATGTGTGCGACCTCGCCGTCCTGTTCGACCTGCACGCCACGGGTGGCCATGGCGATGACCGTGCCGTCGAAATCCCCGGTGAGCAGCAGGTTGCTCCCTTCGCCCAGCACCAGCAGCGGGTCGCCGCGCACGGCCGGGAAATCCAGCAGTTCGGGCAACTTGGTCGCGTCGCGGACTTCGGCCAGCAGCCGCGCGCGAGCCGCCACGCGCAGCGTGTTGCGCGCGACCAGCGGCGCGTTCTCGATCAGTGTGTAGCCGCCCATGTCGATGCGCTCAGCCAGCATGGAATGCTCCACGCTGGCGACGGATTTCATCGACACATTCGGCGACCAGGCGCGGACCTCGGTAGATCAGGCCCGAGTACACCTGCACCAGGTTCGCGCCGGCGTCGAGCTTCTCCACCGCGTCGCTGCCATCGAGGATGCCGCCGACGCCGACGATCGGCACGGCCGGGCCCAATCGCGCCCGCATGCCGCGCAGTACTTCGGTCGACCGGGCAAACAGCGGCTTGCCGGAGAGACCACCCGCCTCCTGCCCGTGCGGGTCGCCCGCCACCGCGCTGTGGTCGATCGTGGTGTTGGTGCAGATCAAGCCGTCGATGCCGGCGGTGCGCAGCACCTCGGCCATGCCGTCGAGTTCGGTCTCGGCGAGATCGGGCGCGATCTTCAGCAGCATCGGCTTGCGCGCACCGGCCTGGCTGCCCAGCCGCTCCTGCGCCTCGCGCAGCGTTTCGATGAAGCGCCGCAGCGTGGCCTCTTCCTGCAGGTCGCGCAGGCCCTGGGTGTTGGGCGAGGAAATGTTGACCGTGATGTAGCTGGCGTGCCGGTACGCGCGTTCGAGGCAGAACAGGTAGTCGTCGACCGCGCGCTCGTTGGGCGTGTCCTTGTTCTTGCCGATGTTGATCCCCAGCACGCCGCGGTAGCGGGACGACTCCACGTTGCGCACCAGCGCATCGACGCCTTCGTTGTTGAAGCCCAGCCGGTTGATGATCGCCTCGTGGTCGCGCAGACGGAACATGCGCGGCTTGGGGTTGCCTGGCTGCGGGCGCGGCGTGACCGTGCCTACCTCGAGGAAGCCGAACCCCAGCGCGCCCAGCTCGTCGATATGCGCGGCATTCTTGTCCAGGCCGGCGGCCAGCCCCACCGGGTTCGGGAAGCGGATGCCGAACGCCGTGACCGGCAGGTCCTCCGGCGCCTTGGCGACGAAGCGGCCGAGGTTGCTGCGATGGGCCACGCCCAGCGCGTAGAGGGTAAGCCGGTGCGCGGTCTCGGCATCGAGCGCGAACAGCAGCGGGCGAATGTGGTCGTACATGGCTTATCCGTTGAGGCCCTGGCCGCCGTCCACGCACAACGTCTGCCCGGTGATCCATGCGGCGTAGGGCGAGGCGAGGAACAGGGCGGCGTGGGCGATTTCTTCCGGCGCGCCGAAGCGTCCGAACGGGATCTTCGCGAGCGTGGACTGGTAGATCGCCGGTTCTTCGCGGCGGCGGCGATCCCACAATCCGTCCGGGAACTCGATGGAACCGGGCGCGATGGCGTTGACGCGAACGCGCTTCCCGGCAAGGGCCAGCGCTTGCGAGGTGGTGTACTGGCTGAGCGCCGCCTTCACCGCGGCATACGGCGCACCGTTGCGCCGCGGGTGGAAGGCGGCGATGGAGCTGGTGTGCAGGATCGAGGCGTGCGGCGAAGTTTCGAGGTGGGGCAGGGCGGCGCGCGAGGCCCGCACGGCGGCCATCAGGTCCACTTCGAAACCGCGGACCCAGCTTTCGTCGTCGTCGCTGAAACCGTAGCCACTGGCGTTGTTGACCAGTACATCGATGCCGCCCAGCGTTTCGGCAGCGCCGGCGACGTAGGTGGCGATGTCGTGCGCGTGGGAAAGGTCGCAGCGGGCCGCGTGCGTGGCGTGGCCGAAGGCCGCCAGCTCCTGCCGCGTCGCCTCCAGCGCCCGTTCGCCGCGAGCGCAGATCGATACCGCCGCGCCGGCCTGGGCGAAACCCAGCGCGATGCTGCGGCCGATGCCCTTGCTGCCGCCGGCGACCAGCACGCGGTAGCCGGCGAAATCGAAGGCGCAATCGCGCATGTCAGTGGAAGAGCGAGGCGCCGAAGCCGATCGACAGGCCGAGCACGATCGCGGCGATGGCGAACAGCAGCACGATGAAACCGAAAGCCAGCTGCACATAGCCGAGCACCAGGCCAGCGACCGCCAGGCCGTCGCCTTCGATCTGGCCCTGCGAACGGCGGATCTCGCCACGCGCGAGGTGGCCGCAGACGATCGCCACGATGGCGCCGACCAGCGGCAGCACGCTCCAGGCAGCTATCCCGGAAACCAGGCTGACCACGGCCATGGCGCTGGTGGTGCGATGGACGGGAGGCAGTGCGTTCATGGCGTCGGTCCTCGCTGTTGTGCCGGCTTGACGGCAAAGCCGCCGGCGTTTTTCCCGCAAAAGCGGGAATCCATTGTGCTCTGGAATCAAGGGTAGCGAAGGCGGATTCCCGCCTTCGCGGGAATGACGTCCGGTCCTGTCAAACCTTTGCCCCCGGCCGGGGCCGGGGGCAAACGTGCTTCTACACCGTGAACTTGATGCCCTGCGCCAGCGGCAATGCGTCGGAATAGTTGATGGTGTTGGTCTGGCGACGCATGTAGGCCTTCCACGCATCGGAGCCCGATTCGCGACCGCCGCCGGTTTCCTTCTCGCCGCCGAAGGCGCCGCCGATCTCGGCGCCGGAGGTACCGATGTTGACGTTGGCGATGCCGCAATCCGAACCGGCCGCCGAGAGGAACTGCTCGCCCGCGCGCAGGTTGTTGGTGAAGATCGCCGAGGACAGGCCCTGCGGCACGTCGTTCTGCATCTCGATGGCTTCATCGAGCGTCTTGAACGGCATCACGTAGAGGATCGGCGCGAAGGTCTCGGTCTGCACCACCTCATCGGAATTCTTCACCCCGGTGATGATGGTCGGCAGCACGAAGTTGCCCTTGCGGTCGGTCAGCGCCGCGCCACCGGTGCGGACGGTACCGCCGGCGGCCTTGGCCTTCTCGATCGCGGCCAGGTAACCCTGCACGGCCTCGGGGCTGTTGAGCGGGCCCATCAGCGTGGTGGCCTGGGTAGGGTCGCCGATCTTGCCTTCGACCTGCTTGTACGCGCCGATGAGCGTGTCCAGCACGTTGTCGAAGATCGCCTCGTGCACGAACAGGCGGCGCGTGGTCGTGCAGCGCTGGCCGGCTGTGCCGACGGCGCCGAACACGATGCCCGGGATCGCCAGCTTCAGGTCCGCGCTTTCGTCGAGGATGATCGCGTTGTTGCCGCCGAGCTCAAGCAGCGAACGGCCCAGGCGGCGCGCCACGCGCTCGCCGACCTGGCGGCCGACCTTGGTCGAGCCGGTGAAGCTGATCAGCGGGATGCGCTTGTCGTCGACGAACGCCTGCGACAGCTCGGTGCCCGCGTCGTTGAACAGGAAGAAGATGTCCGGGAAGCCGCCGGCCTTCAGCGCCTCGTTGCAGATCTTCATCGTGGCGACCGCCGAGAGCGGGGTCTTGGGCGAGGGCTTCCAGATGCAGACGTCGCCGCAGACCGCGGCCAGCATGGCGTTCCAGGCCCACACGGCGACCGGGAAGTTGAACGCGCTGATGATGCCGACCAGGCCCAGCGGCTGGTACTGCTCGTACATGCGGTGGCCGGGGCGCTCCGAATGCATGGTGTAGCCGTGCAGCATGCGGCTCTGGCCGACCGCGAAGTCGGCGATGTCGATCATTTCCTGCACTTCGCCGTCGCCCTCGGGCTTGATCTTGCCCATCTCCAGGGCGACCAGCGAACCCAGCGCATCCTTGTGCTTGCGCAGCGCCTCGCCACACAGGCGCACGGCTTCGCCACGCTGCGGCGCCGGGGTTGTGCGCCAGACCTTGAAGGCATCCTGCGCGCGCTTGACGATGGTCTCGTAGTCGGCCGCGCTGGAGGCATGCACGCTGGCGATCACCTCGCCCGTGGCCGGATTCAGCGGCTTGAGCGTGCCGGCGTCGGTCGTCTTCGACCATTCGCCATTGCCGAGGTAGGTGCCGGACTGCGAATCGCCCAGGCCGAGCGCCTTGAGAATATCGTGGGACATGCGTGACTCCTTGGGGTCGGGCGACGTGGGGCGCCGGACAATTGCGAAACGCCCATTCTAGCAGGGTGGGTCCGGGGGCTCTTTCCCACTGTCTGCAGGAGCGCACCCTGTGCGCGACCCGCGCGTGGCAGTCGCGCGCAGGGGCGCACTCCTGCAGGCTCTCGCCGCTTTCGGTTTGGTGACACTCCGATGGCGGGAATCGCGCCGCGGGGGCCATCCATGCCAGAATCCGCGCCGCGCCCCCGTAGCTCAGCTGGATAGAGCGTCCCCCTCCTAAGGGGAAGGTCGTACGTTCGAATCGTATCGGGGGCACCATTCCAGGGCCGGCATCGCCGGCCTTTTTTTATGGGGTTCGAAACGGCCATGGCGGCCGCGTCGAGGCCCTGGGGATGAGTGATGACCTGGTTTCGGACCCACTGAACGAGCGGCGTCCGCAAGTGGGCTTTCGCACACCGTAGTCTGACGAACCGCGGTTTTCCCCCGCACGGCCGACCGCAATCAACAAAGCCTAGGCGGAGCCGGTGCTATATCGGGATCTCCATTGCGGCGCTTGCCGCGCTTCCGGGAGAAAGCCCTTGGCTCGCCTGTCGCGTTCCGGCCCGCTGCTGTTCGTCACTGGCGTCGTCTTCATGCTCCTGGGCCTGGCGCTCGCCATCGGTGGCATCTGGCTGATCGCGCTCGGCGGCTCCTGGTATTACCTGTTCGCCGGATCGGCCCTGGTGGCGACCGGTGTGCTGTTGGCGCTGGGGCGCACGCTGGCGTTGTGGCTGTACGCCCTGGTGCTGCTGGCAAGCACGGTATGGGCCCTGGTCGAAGTGAGGCTGGACTGGTGGCAACTGCTGCCCAGGCTGGACGTGTGGTTCGCCCTGGCGTTGTGGTTGTGGTTGCCGTTCGTCAACCGTCGATTGGGTTCCGTCGACGCGGCAAACCGCGCGGTGGCGGACGGGTCACTGCGCGGCGGGCGCTGGGCGATCGGCATCACCGTGGCGCTCGCGCTGGCCGTCGGGGGAATCTCGCTGTTCCGTTCCCCGCATGACCACCCGGGCACGATCGCCGCCGCCCGCATGAACGCCACCGGCACCGCGCCGGCGCCGCTCGCCAAACCGGGCGACTGGACGGCCTATGGCCACTCCGGCTACGGCGACCGCTACTCGCCTGCGTCGCAGGTCACGCCGCAGAACGTCGGCAAGCTGCAGGTGGCCTGGACGTTCCACACCGGCGATTTTCCCGGCCCCGGCGATCCGCAGGAGATCGCCAATGAGGTCACGCCGCTGAAAGCCAACGGCATGCTGTACCTGTGCACGCCGCACGACATCGTGATCGCGCTGGACCCCGACACCGGCCGCCAGATCTGGCGCTTCGATCCGAAGATCGATCGCCACGCGAAGGGTTACCAGCACATGATCTGCCGGGGCGTGGCCTACTACGACTCCGGCGCCTATGCCGCGCAGGCCGCGGCGATGGGGCTGGCCGCCGACCCGAACGTGGCGGCCGCGGCCTCGGCTCCCACGCCGCCGGGCGCGGTCGCACCCACCGCGATCAAGGTCGATACCTGCCCGCGGCGCATCTTCGTCCCCACCGCGGACGCGACCATCGTGGCGGTCAATGCCGACAACGGCCAGCCATGCCGTGATTTCGGCGTCGACGGCGTCATCCACCTGTACAACGACCAGCCCGTCAAGAAGCCGGGCTTCCTCAATCCGACCTCGCCGCCGACGGTGACGCGGCACGTGCTCATCGCCAGCGCCAGCGTCACCGACAACGCATCGACCAACGAACCTTCCGGCGTGATCCGCGGCTACGACATCGACACCGGCCGCTTGTTGTGGAATTTCGATCCGTCGGAGCCAAGTCAGACCAACCCGCTGCCGCCAGGCCAGACCTACATCCGCAATTCGCCCAATGCGTGGAGCGTGTTCAGCGTCGACGAGAAGCTGGGGCTGGTATACCTGCCGACGGGCAACCAGACGCCCGACATCTGGGGCGGCCGCCGCGACCCCAATGCCGAGAAATACAGCAGCGCGATCGTGGCGCTGGATATCGCGACCGGGCAGGCGCGCTGGGTCTACCAGACGGTGCACCACGACCTGTGGGACATGGACGTTGGCGGCCAGCCGACGCTGGTCGACCTGGACATGCGGCAAGGCAAGGTGCCGGCGCTGGTTGCCTCGACCAAGCGCGGCGACATCTACGTGCTGGACCGGCGCGACGGGCGCCTGCTGGTGCCCGCGCCCGAGCGCCCGGTGCCGCAGGGGGCGGCCCGTGGCGACCATGTCTCGTCGACCCAGCCGTTCTCGGCGCTCACCTTCATGCCCGAGCGCAAGCTGCGCGAAGCGGACATGTGGGGCACCACGCCATTCGACCAGCTGGTCTGCCGCATCACCTTCCGCAAATACCGCTACGAGGGCATCTTCACGCCACCGTCGGTGCAGGGGTCGCTGATCTATCCCGGCAACTACGGCATCTTCGATTGGGGTGGCATCGCGGTCGACCCGGTGCGGCAGGTGGCGATCCTCAATCCGAGCTACATGGCGTTCGTGTCCAGGCTGGTCCCACGCGAGAAGGCGCGGGCAGCGCAGGGCGGGGGAAGCGAACAGGGCCTGCAGCCGATGAAAGGCACGCCCTTCGCGGTCGACCTGCATCCCTTGCTGTCGCCCGTCGGCGTGCCATGCCAGGCGCCGCCGTGGGGTTACCTGGCCGCGGTGGACCTCACCACCATGAAGAGGGTCTGGATGCACAGGAACGGCACCATCGAAGACCAGGCGCCGTTCGGCATCCCGCTGCCGTTGGGTGTGCCCAGCCTTGGCGGGCCGATGGTGACGGCGGGTGGCGTGGCGTTCCTCAGCGGCACGCTGGACTCCTACCTGCGCGCCTACGACGTGCGCACCGGGAAGAAACTGTGGCAGGCGCGTTTGCCGGCCGGTGGGCAGGCGACGCCGATGACGTACGTGTCCGAGCGAACCGGCCGCCAGTACGTGGTGGTGATGGCCGGCGGACACCGGTCACTAGGGACGAAGATCGGTGACTCGCTGATCGCCTACGCACTGCCGAAGTGAGATTTCCCGCCCATGCGCACCTTGTGCGCGACCCCCGCATGGGCGGTCGCGCACAGGGTTTTCGTCAGCCCGGCATGTCCTCCAGCTCCATGCCCTTGGTCTCGCGTACCGCGAACACCACGAACAGCAGGGAGATCAGCGCGAACGCGGCATACAGGCCGTAGGCGAAGCTCAGTCCGATCTCGGCCAGGGCCGGGAAGGTGGACGTGATCAGGAAGTTCGCCAGCCACTGCGCCGCGGCCGCCACCGCCAGCGCGACCGCGCGGATGCGGTTGGGGAACATCTCGCCCAGCAGCACCCACACCATCGGGCCCCAGCTCAGGCCGAAGAACACCACGTAGGCGTTGGCCGCGACCAGCGCGACCATGTTCCATGGCGCCGGCAGGCTGAGGCTCGCACCGGCGCCGATCGACTGCGAGAAGCACCAAGCCATCAGTCCCAGGGTCACGGTCATGCCTGCCGAGCCGATCGCCAGCAGCGGCTTGCGGCCAACCTTGTCGACCAGCGCGATGGCGACCAGCGTCACCAGGACGTTGACGATCGAGGTGATCACCGTGATCGAGAACGAATCGGCCTCGCTGAAGCCGACCGAGTGCCACAGCGCCGAGGAGTAATAGAAGATCACGTTGATGCCGACGAACTGCTGGAAGACCGAGAGCAGGATGCCGACCCACACCACCGGCAGCAGACCGAAGCTCGCCCCGCGCAGGTCGCGCAGTCGCGGGCGGTATTCCATTTTCAGGCTGCGCTCGATTTCGCCCAGCTTGTAATCCAGCGCGGTATCGCTGCGCATCGCCAGCACCTGGCGCAATACCTCGCGCGCTTCGGCGATGCGTCCGCGGGCGACCAGGTGGCGCGGCGACTCGGGTACGCCCAGCACCAGCGCGCCGTAGACCAGCGCCGGCACGACCGCCACCAGGAACATCCAGCGCCAGGCCTCCAGCCCGAACCAGAGTTTCGCCGAGGCGCCACCGGCGGTGGCGGCAAGCCATGCATCGCTCAGCAACGCGGCGAAGATGCCCAGCACGATCGCCAGCTGCTGCAGCGAACCGAGTCGTCCGCGCACATGCGCCGGCGACACCTCGGCGATGTACGTGGGCGCAATCACCGAAGCCATGCCCACGCCGATGCCGCCGATCACGCGCCACAGGATCAGGTCCCACATGCCGGTGACCAGCCCCGAGCCCACCGCGCTGATCGCCAGCAGCAGCGCGGCCACCTGCATGGCGCGTACGCGACCCAGCCGGTCGGCCAGGGTGCCGGCGTACCACGCGCCCGCCGCCGATCCGAGCAGCGCACAGGAGACGGCCAGGCCGATGCGTCCCGCGTCCAGCTGGAAGCCGCCGCGGATCGCTTCCACCGCACCGTTGATGACGGCCGTGTCGAAACCGAAGAGAAAGCCACCGAGGGCCGCTGCGGCGGCGATCAGGACGATGCGTGCCGTCGCACGTTGTTCCAGTGCCAGGTCGACTGGCGTCTGCTGCGTACTCATCCGTTCTTCCCCCGAAGGTCCCCAGGACGACGATGGAGCGAGTCTGGCTGCTGTCGCGGTCGCCGTCCGGCTGAATACGTATGCATGGCGCACCGGCACGCCGCGACCGCCCGATGGTAATGTTGTCCGAGTCGGCCGTTCCAGAGGTTTTCGAAGCAGTGAGCAAGGCCAAAGCGACGTCGATCGACATCGCCCACCTGGCGGGGGTTTCGCAGGCGACGGTTTCGCGCGCCCTGCGCGGCAGCCCGCTGGTCAGCGAGGAAACCCGCGAGCGCATCCGCGCCGCCGCCGAACAACTGCGCTACAAGGTCGACAAGAACGCCTCGAACCTGCGCCTGCAGCACTCGGGCACGCTGGCGCTGCTGCTCTTCGAGGACCCGACCACCGACGGCTCGAACATCAACCCATTCTTCCTCTCGATGCTGGGGTCGATCACCCGCGCCTGCGCCCAGCAGGGCTACGACCTGCTGGTCTCGTTCCAGCAGTTTTCCACCGACTGGCATGCCGACTACGCCGACAGCAAGAAGGCCGACGGCATCATCCTGCTCGGCTACGGCGACTACCTCGCCTACCGCGCGCGGCTGGAAAAGCTGGTGGCGATCGGTACCCGCTTCGTGCGCTGGGGCGCGGTGCAGTCGGACCAGCCGGGCGTTTCGGTCGGCTGCGACAACTTCAGCGGCGGCCAGGCGGTGGCGCGGCATTTCATCGAGCAGGGATGCCGCCGGATCGCCTTCCTAGGTGACGCTTCCACCCACTATCCCGAATTTTTCGAGCGCTATCGCGGCTATGCCCAGGCCCTGCAGCAGGCCGGGCTGGACGTCGACGAGACGTTGCAGGTGGACGCCGAAAGCACGCAGCTGTGCGGGCACACGGCCATGTCCGCGCTCATCGCCCGCGGCGTGGCGTTCGACGCGGTGTTCGCCGCCAGCGACCTGATCGCCATCGGCGCCATGAGCGCCCTGGTCGAACACGGCTACAAGGTGCCGGCGGACGTGCCGGTGGCCGGCTTCGACGACATTCCCATGGCCCGCTTCGCCAGCCCGCCGCTCACCACCGTGCTCCAGGACACGCGCAGTGCAGGCGAAGTGCTGGTGGAGAATCTGCTGAAGATGATCCGCGGGGAGCCGACCGAAAGCGTGATGCTGCCGGTGAAGCTGATGGTGCGGCAGTCGAGCCTGCGTCCGTAAGCACGGTTCCTGCACTCTGTCCCCGCCGCGGCGAGCGAGGGGCGAGGGGCGAGGGGCGAGGGGCGAGGGGCGAGGGGCAGGGGCTCGCGGAAAACCAGGGCCGCACCGAAACCGGAAAGGCCCAGTGCAGGAACACCGGCAGCATCTTCGCCCACGAGGCTTGCTGGTGGTGCCCGCCCGTCAGCAGGAAGACGGTCACGTCGGCATCGGCACCTACCGTCGAATAGCCGAGCTGGCGCAAGCCACCCTTCTGCACGCCGTCGCCGCGGTAGCCATTCACCATGTCGTTCAGGTCGTCGATCACGTCGATCACGCCGTCATGGTCACGATCGTTGGTTTCCTCGGCTGTCCCGGCGGCGAACCAGAACTTCAGCCCTTCGCGCCTGGGTCCGCGATCCACCATCGCCTGCGCCAGCCGGCTGCGCTGCACGGCCGCCCCATCGCTGCGATCGCCCGCCAGCCAGAACGAGGGCGACATGGCGCCCACCTTGCCGAACACCTCCGGATACTCCCAGCCCAGGTTGAACGCGTTGAGCGCGCCGAGCGACCAGCCCATCACCGCGCGCTGCCCCACGTCGGCGCGCGTGCGGTAATGCGCGTCGATATACGGCACCAGCGAGGTGGCGACCCAGGACGAGTAGTCCGCGGCCCTCAGGCCGATTGGACCGATCCGCGATCCACCGACCACGCTCTGCCCGCGCGGGCGGTCGGAAAGCCCGTAGCCACTGGCGCGGTCGTGCAGCATGTCGATGGCGACGACGATGACCGGTTCGATGGCCTTTTCGCGGTACAGCGAGGCCAGCGTCGCCTCGAGCCCCACCGCCTGCATGTCCTGGCCGTCGTTGGCGTAGAGCACCGGGTAGCGCGCGGTCGAATGGGTATAGCCCGGCGGGAGATACACCGTGACGTGGATGCGTTCGGGCGCAAGGGCCGGCGCATCCAGCGCAAACTTCTGCACCTGGGCGTGCACGGCGCAGGGAAGCAGGAGCACCGCAAGCCAACAACGTGCGAGGAACCGCCAAGGGCGGGTCCGTGGTGGATGCGGCGAGGGGCTGTGGGCTGAAGCCGAGCCGGCGAAACGCTCAGTCATGCGGGTGGCCCTTGTCGCTCATCAGGCGGGTGAGTTCGGCGACAAGGTCGGCCCGAGTGGCCGGAGCGTCGAGCACATACACCGCCACGTCGTGCGGTCCGACGCTCGCATCCAGCGCACCGCCGTCCGACACGTCGATCGCCGCGCCGCCCAGCGCCGCCTGCCAGCGACCCGGCTGCAGGTGTTTCGTCAGATGGAACCGCGCGGCCTTGTCGCCCTTGTTGAGCAGCACCAGCGCGATCTGGTGCGCGCCTGCCTTCTGGTACACGCGATAGAACGCCGCCTGGTCGCCGCCCATGTGTTCGACCAGCATCAGGCCGCGCTGCAATGCCGGCGTGCGTGCGCGCAGGTTGGCGATGCGCTGGAGCTGTCGATAGATCGGGCTCTTGCCGGCAGCATCGATGCGTGCCTGGCCGTAATAGTTGCGGTTGCCCTGGTGCTCGGCGCGGCCGCGCTCGAAGCCGGTTTCGGAGCCGTAGTACACGGCCGGAATGCCACGCGTGGTGAACAACCAATTGTTGGCGTCGATGAAGCCAAGGTCGCTGGCGTCCATGCGCGCCATGTCGTGGTTGTCATAAAAGACCACCAGCTCGTACGGGTTTTCGTACGGCCCGCTGGTCAGGTAGAGCTTCGACTGCAGCTGCGCGTAATCGCTGCCAGGGTGCTCGAACACTGCCTTGATCGCCGCTTGCTGGGGGAAGTCGAGCAAGCTGATACCGCCATTCTCGGGCCAGGTGTATTTGCCGATGTTGTCCGGGCTGTAGTCGAACGCCTCGCCGTACATGAAGAAACCGGGATGCTTCGCGCGGATGCGCGCGGAGAACTGCTTCCAGAAGCGGGTCGACATGTGGCTGATGGTGTCGATGCGGAAAGCGTCCGCCCCCTGGCCGATCCACTTCAGATACGCGCCCGTGAAGTAATCCAGCACCGCCGGGTCGGACTCGTCGATGTTGGACAGCTGCGCCAGGTCTTCGTACGCGTGGTAGAAGCGGTGCAGCGGGTTGTGGCGCGGGTCGAGCTGCCACGGCGACAGGTTCTGCTCGTCGGCGACCAGCTTGCCGCGTTCGTCGAAGATCTGCCCGAACTGCGGCTGGCGCACCGGCATGGTGAACGCGGGCGAGCCGTGGTTGAGCACGATGTCCTGCACGACCTTCAACCCCGCCTTGTGCATGCCGGCGGTGAACTGCGCGAAGTCCAGATCCTTGCTCGGCAGGTGTTCGTCGAGCTCGTAGAAGTTGGTGCCCCAGTAGCCGTGGAAGCCGGTCTTGCCGCGGTCGGAGAACTTCGAGCCCCAGTAGACCGGGTCGCCGCCGGTGAAGGCCTGGTCGGGGTTGTCCACGATCGGCGTGATCCACACGGCGCCGAAACCCATGCCACGGACGTAGCCGGCGTTGTGCAGCACGCCCTGGAAGTCGCCGCCGAGGTAGCCGATGTTGGCGCTCTGTCCCCCGGGCGCGCCCGGCACCGGAATGTCGAACGTGGGATGCGCGCCGCCCTGGTCTCGATGGTCGTTGGCCGGATCGCCATTGACGAAGCGGTCGGTCATCACGAAGTAGATGGCGTCGGAGGCGAAGGGCGCGGCCGTGCCGTAGAACTCCGGCTGCGGCGTGGCCGCCTGGGCCAGGCCGACGGCCAGCGTGAGGGCCAGACCGATGGATGCGTGCATGACTTTCATCTGTGAAGCCTTGTGCAGGGGATGCATTTCCGCAGGTGCCTCTGGCGGGCGTCGCACTTGAAGGACATCGCCCGCAAGCGGGCTCCTACAGGGGCGAGGCGACCGGTTGGGCTGTCGCTTCGGGCTCGCGCACGCGCAGCGTGCAAAGGCCGGCGACGATCAGGCTGGCGCCGCCGAGTGCCAGCGCCCAGATCGGTTGGCCGTGGAAGAAGGTCTTCAGCAGCAGCCCGAGCACGCTGGCCGCCAGCAGCTGCGGGATGACGATGAAGAAATTGAAGATGCCCATGTACACGCCCATCTTCGCTGCCGGCAGGTTGTCCGACAGCAGCGCGTAGGGCAGCGACAGGATCGAGGCCCAGGCGAAGCCCACGCCGATCATGGAGCCGATGAGCCAGCGTGCGTCGTGCAGCAGCACGAACGACAGCAATCCGGCCCCGCCCAGGCACAGGTTCACCAGATGGCTGACGCGCAAGCCCCAGCGGCGCACCATCCAGGGGATCAGCAGGGCCGCCGGGACGGTCACGCCGTTGTAGACGGCAAACAGGACGCCGGCCCAATTGGCACCTTCGTTGTAGGCCGCGCTGGTCGTGTCGGTGCTGCCGAAGAAACTCTGCGCGACGCCCTGGGTGGTGTAGATCCACATCGCGAACAGCGCGAACCACGAGAAGAACTGCACCCAGGCCAGCCGGCGCATCGGCGCGGGCATCGCATACAGGTCGCTCATCACCTGCTGGGCCATGCCGTGTCCGCGGGTGAAGGCGACCCAGACGAACAGCAGGCCGAACACGACCAGGCCACCGCCCAGGAGGTACAGCTCCTTCTCCAGCCCGAAGTGCGCGATGGCCACCAGCAGCGCGACGCCCAGCGCCAGCAACAACGCGCCGAAGCGCCACGCGCCGGAAGTATCGGCCGGCATGTCGGTGGGGGCCTCGTCAGCCTGCTCGCGCAGCTGCCGCGGCGGGTATTCCGGGCTGGTGATGATGGTCCACAGCACCGCGCCAAGCAGCACCACGCCTCCGGCATAGAAGGCGTACTTCACCGTGTCGGGCACGCCGCCGGCGGGGGCGACGTTGGCCACGCCCAGCTTCGCCAGCAGCCAGGGCAGGGCCGAGGCGACCACCGCGCCGACGCCGATGAAGAAGCTCTGCATGGCATAGCCAAGCGGACGCTGGCGCGGTGGCAGTTGGTCGCCGACGAAGGCGCGGAACGGCTCCATCGACACATTGATCGAGGCGTCCATGATCCACAGCAGGCCGGCGGCGATCCACAGGGAAGGTGCGTTGGGCATCCACAACAGCGCCAGCGTGGTCAGCACCGCGCCGATCAGGAAATAGGGCCGGCGCCGGCCCAGCCGGTTCCAGGTGTGGTCGGACAGATGGCCGACGATCGGCTGCACGATCAGGCCGGTCAGCGGCGCGGCCACCCACAGGATCGGGATGTCGGCCACGTCCGCGCCCAGCGTCTGGAAGATGCGGCTGACGTTGGCGTTTTGCAGGGCGAAGCCGAACTGGATCCCCAGGAAGCCGAAACACATGTTCCAGATCTGCCAGAAGGACAGGGTGGGTTTGTTGCTCATCCAAGTGGTCCGTCAGAAAGCGTGTTCCGTAGGAGCGCACCCTGTGCGCGCCCGGCAGCATGGCCGTCGCGCACAGGGTGCGCTCCTGCAAGGGAGATGTGGTTCAAAGCGGTGCGATCAGCAGGTCGCCGACGTCGGCCTCGTTCAGCGGCCCCGCATCGCCACCCTCGCCGCCGGTGTAATGGGCGTTGTGGCGCAGGTAGCTCATGTTGAAGCCGTCCTGGAGTTCAAAGCGGCAGCGTGCGCCGGCTTTTGCCGTGAAGTCGCCCCAGGTGGATGCCTGGCGGCCGTCGCTGTGTGGCATCACCAGCGGCAGGCGCTGCGGCGCGCCATCGCCGCAATCGACCAGCAGCCATTTCACTGCGGCGGTGATGCCGGTGTTGATCGGGCCGTGCGGATTGGCGTAATCCAGCATGGCGCGGTAGCTGCCGTTGGCCGGCGCCGTCCAGTGGCGGGGCCAGGCGCCGGCCACGTGCATGCGATCGCCAGCGCAGGCCTCGGGGCTGGGCAGCGATTCGATGCCATGACCGTCCACATGCGTCACGCGGATGCATTGCAGCGATGCGTTGCGCGCGAGCGTCGCGCTGCCGTCGATGTCGCCATGGCGACGGCCGTTGACGTAGAGCACGCCTTTGCCCGGGCTGCGTACCCGCCAGTGGTCGCCATCCGCCTCGACGGTGGGCGCCGCCGGCGTGGCGGGCGCGTACAGCGGTGCGTCGGTACGCAGGGGGCGCTCGGGGACCTTGATCGCCTTGAGCATCACCACGGTGTGGCGTCCGTCCTGCTGCGTCGATGCGGCGACCAACAGGTTGCCGTCCAGCGCCCCCGGCCGGCGCAGGGTGATGCGGCGATCGTGCAGTTGCAGGTCGATGTGGTCGGTCTCGCCGAACAGCATGGGGACGAGCGACACGGGCAGCTTGGGCTCCACGCGACCGTCGTCGGTCAGTCCGAATACGCCCTCGATCGCCACGTCCAGGAAGCCAGCCACCGACCACAACTGGCGCGGCGAATTGACGACCGGGCCGCTCAGCGGGCCGTCGTCGACGTGGACGCCCTGGGTCACTAGCTCGTAGTTCTCCATGTTGGAACCGGCGAGTGCCGCGCCGCGTATGACCGAGCGGATTTCATGTGCAATGCGCAGCGGATCGTCGACTGCCCGCGCCGCGCGCAGCGCGTACGCGCTGACGAAGGGCCAGATCGCGCGGTTGTGGTAGATCGGCTGGTCGGCGCGCTCGGGCCAGATCACCGGGCTGCCCGAGGGCCAGGTCGGGTAGTTCGCCAGCGCCTGGCGCGCGCGCGCCGGATCGGCCACGCCGCTGGTGATCGCCAGCGACAGGCCGAGCAGGTCGTACGCCTCCACCGGCAGGCCGTCGCCGCCGAGGTAGCTCATGTAGAGGCCGCGGTCGGTGCGCCAGAAATGCTGGTTGATCGCCGATTTCAATGCCGCGGCCTGGGCATGGTAGTCGGCCGCGTGCGCGTCGCCGTGCCGGTCCGCGAGTGCGGCGGCCAACTGCAGTGCCTGGTAATGCAGGACGTTGGTGGAGAGCGCGAAGGACTGCGCGATGAATCCCACGTTGTCGGCGGTCCAGGACGGATAGGTCTGCTCGCGCCAGTCCAGGAACGAGGTTTCTCCGCGGTAGAGCCCGAGCGCGGCGTCGAAGGCGTACTGGCGGTCCTGCGCGAGCGTGCCGTCCAGTGCCTTGCTTACCCTGGCGGCGAAGGCGGCATCGTCCAGCAGATGTCGTGCGCCGAGGAACCACACGATGCGATCTGTGCTGATCGGCCAGCTGCCGCCCGAACCGGTGTCCTGCATCACGTACAGGCCTTGCGGCGAGGAGGGTACGCGCACGTCTGACAGCTTGAATTCCAGGCCGTTGCGCGAGCGTGTCGGATCGAAGCGCCACAGCCCCAGGTCGATCGCATACGAGAGATCGCGCGTCCACACGTAGGGCCACTTCTCGCCCGTCTCGAAGCACACGCAGGGGATCGGCTGGCCGTGGTCGAACGCCCCATCACGGATCGCTTCCACCGAGTCCCGTTTCAGGTCGTCCTGCGCCATCGCGTAGAGGCCGTCGAACAGGCTGCTGCCGGTGGCCGCCTCGAGCGGGGGCGCGGGAATCACGCGCTGGCCGGTCGGCCAGCCGAGCACATAGCCGTCCTTGTCGCTTTTCTGCATCGACACGTGCACGCCGTGCCAGTCGAAACCGTCGCGCCATGCGGTTTCGGAGACGTTGGGGGCGGCTGCCATCGAGGCCATCAGCAAAAGGCTCAGCATGGTGTTCGAGGCTCCCGGCAGGCGTGGGTTTGCTTCGGCGCCGCTCCGGGTGGGGAAGGCGCCCTGGTGAAAGGGCCGTGCGATCACGGCCCGCGCAGCGATACGTCGCTTACTTCACCACGTCAAGCGTGACGGTCTGGCCCTTGCCGGCAGCTACGCGTACCCAGGTTACCGGGCCGAAGCGGTCTTCGCCCACGGCCCAGCCGTCGTCGCCGGAGGCGCGCAGGGCGTCGGCGCTGGCGAACGCCTCCAGCGCGCGGCCGTTGCTGCGCACGGCATGCGCCGGTTTGCCGTGGAACTTCAGCAACCAGGACTTCAGGACAGGCTGGTAGCTGCCCTGGGGCGATGCGATGGCGAAGGCCACGCTGTCCCCGTGCGCCTCCAGCTGCATCGACTGCACGAAATACTCGCCCTGCTCGTAGCCGTACGTCTTGCCGTCGTCGTCGTAATAGTCGAAGCGCGTCGCGTGGTTGGCGGGAAACAATTCCACCGCCAGCTCGGTGAGCGGGTGCTGGCCCACGTAGTCCATCGCCGGGGCGACCGGGATGATGGCGCCTTCGCGGATGTACAGCGGGATGTCGCTCCAGTGCGTGGCATCGGCCTGGTGCTCGATCGTCTGGCCACCGGCGTAGTGCTTGCCGCTGAACCAGTCGATCCATTCGCCGGCGGGCAGGTAAACCGGCTTGGCCGTCTGGCCCTGCTCGACCACCGGCGATACCAGCAGGCTGTCGCCGAACAGCCAGGCGTCGACGTCGTTGCGCAGGTTGGCATCGGTCGGCCAGTCGAACATCAGCGGGCGGACCAGGCCGACGCCGTTGGCGCGGCGCTGGTGCTCGTAGCTGTAGATGTAGGGAATCAGCGACTGGCGCAGGCGGATCGCGTCGGTGGCGGCTTTCTCCGCGACCGGGCCGTAGACCCACGGCTGGCGCTTCTGGTTGAAGTCTCCGTGCACGCGGAATACCGGCGTGAATGCACCGAACTGGATCCACCGCGCATAGTTCTCCGGCGACGGCGGGCCCTTCTTGAAGCCGCCGCCGTCCATGCCCCACTGCATCGCGCCGACGTTGATGGCACTCAGCATGCGCTGGCGCTGGCCGGCCATGCTTTCGAAGCCGGTGAGGATGTCCCCCGACCACAGCCCGTAGGCGTAGCGCTGGGCGCCCAGGTAGAAGTTGCGGTTGAGCGACCACACGCGCAGGTCGGAGATCGCGCGCTGACCGTCGTAGAGCGCGCGTTGCATATCCATGTGCTGCAGGTCGACGGCGACGTCGTCGGCCTCGTCGTTCCACCAGCCGACCATGCCGGTCTCGAACGAATGCTTGAGCGCCTTGTTGAAGAACCAGGCACGCGCGGCCGGATCGGCGAAATCGATCTCGCGCACGGTCTGGTGCGAGAAATAATCCGGCGCCGGATCGCTCTGCGCCAGCCAGTAGCCGTGCTCGGTGGCCTCGCGACCCTCGACGGTGTCGACATGGATGCGCGGCTTCATGATGCCGGTCAGGTGCACGCCCTGGGCATCGAGCAGCGTCTTGAGCTTGCCGCTGTCGCCGTCGGGGAACTTGTGCTCGTTCCAGCGGAACTCGCCGTAGTTGTCCTCGCCCCAGGCCTTCCAGTCGAAGTCGAGGGTGAAGTTGTCCAGCGGGATGTGGCGTTCGCGGTAGCCTTCGACGATGTCCAGCAGTTCCTTCTGGTCGATGCCCCACTGGCTGTTGGTGAAGCCCATCGCCCACTTGGGGAACAACGGGCTGCGGCCGCTGACCTGCGCCAGTGCGCCGAAGATCGCGTGCGGGTCGCCGAGGAAAACGTAGTAGTCCAGCCCGCCATCGAACATGCGCGCGTCGATGCGGGTGTCGCCCAGCGCGATCTGGCCGCCGACGCCATCGATCAGCACGCCGTAGCCGGCGGTGGTCCACACGAACGGCGCGCCGGCGTGGCCCTGCTCGCCGGCGGTGACCGGGCGGTAGCCATCACGCAGCAGGCCGGCGGTAGCCGGCTCCGTGGCATCGAAGCCGCCGATGCCGTACATCGGCTCGCCCTTGGCGTGGATCAGGCTCAGGCGTCCGTGATTCAGCGAGGACAGCGCGAACTGGCGCAGCAGCGGCGCCTGGCCCGGCACGCCGATGCGCAGCTCGCCGTGCTCCTTGTCCCACACCGCTTCCAACTGGGCCGAATGCAGGCGCGCACCGGCGGCATCCTGGGAGACGTCCGCGCCGGGCCGGGCCGAAGCGTGCAGCGCCGGATCGATGACGATCGTCGGCGCCGACGCGTGCCCGGCCTTGCGCATTTGCACGTGCAGCGTGCCGGGGGCGATCAATTCGACGCGAAGGGTGTCGGCACCGAGCGGAATATCGAAGCCGGGCGCGGCCGGCGCGACGGAAGCGGGCCTGGCCAGCGCAGCGTGCGCCCGGACCTGGGAAAGCGATGCAGCAGCGGAAGAAGGGGACACCAGCAATACTCCGACAACGAACAACGTGATCGGCCCCATCGACGCGCGCTTGAGCTTTGTGAAGAGCGCGTGCAGGCGACCGGGGCCGGGCCCATAGTAGGGGCCAGTGCGCACGTCGCGACACCCGGTTGCATACGTATTCATCTGTGACATGGCGCGGTTTTCCGATGATGCAGTGCACGATCCGGACGTGCGGGCGGCGGGCGTGAAAACGGACTCATCCGTACCGCAGCGCCGGGCAATTTCACCTTCCATGGACGTCGGCCGGAGCGGTTCGACATGGCGCCTCACTGCAGCACCACGGACGCGTAAGCCGGCAATAGCAATTGTCCGGAATCGATGCGCGCGCCGGGCATGCTGGCCAGGCGCACCCGGCCGAATCGGGCGAGCGCGCCGGCCAGTTTCAGTGTCTGCGGCTCGCGGGAAAGGTTGTGTACGACGAGCACGTCAGTGCCGGCGTGAGCCAGCTCCCAGGCCGCGAGGTGGGGATTGGACACGGCCGGGACGCTCAGGACGCCGTCGCGAAGCGCAGGCACTTCCTGGCGCCAGCCGATCAGCATGCGGTAGCGGGCGAGCAGGGAATGCGCATCGTCCTGCTGGGCCTGGACCGATACGTCGGGGCCATCGCTGGCGCTGAAGCGCTTCCAGCGGCTCTCGCCGGCGGCGCGCGGGTCACGATGCCAGCGCATCGGCTCGCGCAGGTCCGGGTCGGGCTTGGTGCCCCGCATGCCCAGCTCCTCGCCGTAGTAGATGAACGGTTCGCCGGGCAGGGTGAGCAGCATCGCGGCGGCCATGCGCATGTGTTGCGCGTTGCCGGCGAGCTGGCTCATCACGCGTTCCTGGTCGTGGTTCGACAGGAAGGGGGCATCCTGCCCGGCCGGGATGGCGGCTGCGACACGCTGGAGCAGGGCGGCCAACGCTCCCGAGCGCTCGTCTCGCGCACTGGCGACGAGGCGGCTGGCAAGCGGGAAATCGAACACGGCATCCAGCGGGCCGAACCAGGGGCCGAGCTCGCCCGGCTGCTCCCGCGTGACCTCGCCGATCAGGTAGACGTCCGGATCGGCTTTCTTCATCGCCCGGTGGAAGGATGACCACCATTGAAGGTTCCTGCGCAGCACGGCCGGGTCGTCCGCCTGCGTGGCGAGGTCGTAATAGACGTGCTGGGCCGCATCGAGGCGGAAGCCGTCGACGCCCTGCGCGAGCCAGTAGCGGCCGACGTCATCGACCGCTTCGCGCACGGCGGGAGAGTCGAAGTCGAGGTCCGGCATGGCGCCGGTGAAGGTGCCCAGGTAATGCTGCTTGCCCAGCACATGCCAGGCCGGTCCGCCGGTGGCGCTGGTCGCCCGCAGGTCGGTGTGCGGCCCGGCCCAGGTATACCAGGCGTGGTGAGGATCGGCCGGATCGCGGGCGGCGAGGAACCATGGATGCCTGTCGCTGGTGTGGTTGACCACCAGGTCCATGATCACGCGGATGCCGCGCGCGTGGGCCGCATCGATCAATCGATGGAAGTCAGCCAGCGTGCCGTATTCGGGGTTGATCGCGCGGTAATCGGTGACGTCGTAGCCGTGGTAACTGGGCGACGGGTTGATCGGCATCAGCCAGATGCCGTCGATGCCGAGCGACTTGAGGTAGTCGAGCTTGGCGGTGACGCCGTTGAGATCTCCGACCCCGTTGCCGTCGGTGTCGTACCAGGCGCGCACGAAGATCTCGTACCACACGCCGCTGCGCGCGGCCGGCTGCGCCGCCTTCGACGAGGGCGCGGCGGCCTGGAGGTTGCCGACGCCGCAAAGGAGGGCCAGGCAGGTGGCGAGGCGGATCGCGAGTCGGTTCGGCTTCATGCAGGCTTCCCGTAGGCAAAAAAAAGGACCCGCCAGGTCGCGCGGGTCCGGGGAGAATGACGCGCCGGGCGGGCGGGGAGGTGCATGCCCGGCGCGAGGCTTACAGCGCGTAGGTGAAGCCGACCAGATACTGCCGGCCGAACCACTGCAGCGTGCCCGTCTGCGCCTCGTTGCCGAAGTAGGTGCGGGTCGGTTCGTCGGTCAGGTTGTTCACCTGGAACAGGACGCTCAGGCCGTTCTTGAACGCATAGGAGGCCTGGTAGTCGACCACCGTCTCCGGCGCGTAGTAGACGATCTGCGTGTCGACGGCCATCTGGTTGGACACGAACGCGCTGCGATGGCGCACCGACAGGCGCGTGTCGAAGCCGTGGTAGCCATAGAACAGCGTGCTGTTGATCACGCGCGGCGACAGGCCGGGCAGGCCCATCTTCTGAGGTGCGCCACCGAGCGTCGAGGTCGAGGTGACCTGGCTTTGCGAGTACGAATAGCTGCCCGTGAAGCCCAGGCCCGACCAGGCGCCCGGCAGGAAGTTGAACACGCGCGAGTAGGAAAGCTCCACGCCGCGCACGAAGCCGCCCTTGTCGTTGTTCACGGCCGTCTGGTACTGGCCGTTCTCGTACGGGAGGCCCGTCGCCGGGTTGATCGGCACCTGGATGCCGTTGCCCGCGAAGTCGTACGGGTTGATCGTGTAGTCCTCGATGAACGAGTCGATGTGCTTGAAGAACAGCGCCGCTGCGAACGCGCCGGTCGAATCGGGCGAGTAGTGCTCGAACGACAGGTCGTACTGCTTGGCGTAGAACGGATCGAGGAACGGGCTGGTGTTGCCCCACATGTTGTAGGTGTTGCCGTCGATCCACGAGCCCGAGCCGGTCAGCAGCTTGTTCAGCGGCGGCCGCGACATCACCTTGGCCGCCGCGAAGCGCAACTGGTTGGACTCGTCGAAGTGCCAGTTGAGGTTCAGCGAGGGCAGGTAGTCGGTGTAGGACTTGCCGCGGCGCACGTGGATGTAGTCGGTGCTAGTGACACCAAGCTCGTCGGTGATCGGCTCGCCCTGGCCGCTGCCGATCTGCTGCAGACCGTTGGAGTACTGCGAGGTGTGCACCACGCGCACGCCGACGTTGCCGGTGAGGTTGTGGTCGGCGACGTTGGTGTCGATGTCGGCCATCACGTAGCCGGAGGAGACGTGCTCGTCGACCTCGGCGCTCTGGATCATCGTCCAGTTGGCGTTCCAGTTCTTGGTCGGCGTCGGCGTGATGCCATTAGCGGCAAGCACGGCCAGCGTGTTGATCGACAGGAAGCACGGGAACGAGGAGAGATTGCCCTCGAAGCAGACCTTGTGCGCGTTGGACGGATCGAGCGCCAGTGGCGGCTGGCCAGCCGGGTACTGGCCGAAGTCGTTGCCATATTCGAACGCGCTGCGGTCGGCGTTGTAGGTGCGGCGCGAGTAGCGCACGCCCATCTCCAGCGCCGAGAGGAAGCCGTTGTCGACGAAGTCGTAGCGCACGTCCGTGCGGAACGCCTTGCTCTTGTCGTCGTAGACGTACGGGTACACGCCCACCTTGCCCAGGCCCATGCGGGAGAGGTCGGTGTAGTCGTGGTTGAAGCCGACCGTGCCCGGCTGCATGCCGTTCAAGTGGTAGTCGACCACTTCATCGTTGGCCGCCACCGGGTTGGCCGCGCCCATGTCGTTGTAGAGCAGGCCCCAGGACACGCCGTTGTTGAAGTCGCTCTTGGCGCGCGAGTAAGAAACGTCCGAGCTGATGGTCCAGCCGCCGAGCATCCACTTCGCGTTCAGGCCACCGGACAGCACGCTGTTCTTCAGCGAGTTGTCGTCATTGGTGGTCTGCACGACGAAGTAGGGGTTGGCTGGATCCTGCGTGATGGTGCCGCCGGTCACCGCGCCGTTGGGCAGGATCACCGGGTTGGTAATGATGCCGTTGTTGAGCGTCTTGACGCGGAAGCCGTGGCCTTCGCTGGTGGTGTCGAACTTGGAATAGAAACCGTCGGCCTTCAGCTCGAAACTATCGCTCGGACGCCACTGCAACACGCCCATGTAGCCGTTGCGGCGGAGCATGCCGCCGTTCTGCTGCAGCTCGAAGCCCTCGCTGGTGTACTCGTTGGCGCCATCGCCGTTGACGTCCTTGGTGCCATTGAAGGCCAGGCCGTTGAACTGGTCGGCCACGTGCGGCTGGTAGAGCGAGGCGAAGCCAGCGGCCAGGCCCAGCGTGTCGTGCAGGAACTTGCCCTGGAACGAAGCGCTCACGCGATAGCCGCGGGCGTTGGCGCCCTCGGTCTCGTTGGCGCGGTCGTTGTAGCTCCCACGCACGTTCAGCACGCCGGAGTACTGCTTGGCGTTGTCCAGCGGATTGGCGGTCTGCATTTCCACCGTGCCGGCGACGCCGCCCTCGATCAGCGAGGCCTTGGGCGACTTGTAGATCGCCGCCTGGCTGATCAGCTCCGACGGATACTGGTCGAACTGGGTCACGCGGCTGCCGCTGGTCGCGGCCTGTTCGCGGCCGTCGAGCGTGGTCTCGACGAAATCGCCGGACAAGCCGCGGATGTTGATCGCGCTCGATTCGCCGTCGATGCGCTCGGCGGCCACGCCGGGAAGGCGGGTCAGTGCATCGGAAATCGACACGTCGGGCAAGCCGCCGATGTCTGCGGCAGTCACGACTTCCTTGATGGTATCGGCGTCGCGCTTGACGTCGATGGAGGTTTCCACGCTCTTGCGGAAGCCCGTGACGGTGACACCCGTCAGTTCGGTGGCCTGCACCTTGGCCTTTTTCTGCCTGGCCTTCTGCGTGCTGGTGCTGTCGGTCGATGGCGTAGCCTGGTCGCCCGTGTCCTGCACGCCGGCCGCATGGGCGGCGGTTGCCGCGCACAGCGCCGATGCAAGCGCAAAGGCAAGCACATTGCGTTTGAGTATCACCGTTTTCTCCCCCGGACTTCGGTTGTTCTGTTGGCATCTGTACCGATGCGTGTGCGGCCTGGGCCGGTGCCTGCCTGGCAAGCCGGCGCGATGGGCATGGTAGGTCGCCCCCTGGAGAGCGCACAGCCGTATGCATACGTATTCATTGTTGTGCTTTGCATCGAAAACCGCGGCGGCACGGCTCCCCGCGAGGTCGCTGCCAGGCAGCTGCTTTCGTTGGACAGCAATGGTCCAGCCGGCTCATGGACGCTTCGGCAGACTGCATTGTTGCGATGCGATGGCAGGCAGGCATGAATACGTATGCACGTTCGCCGGTGGCCGCGCAGGGAGCCGTTAAGCTGCCCGCCACGCTGCGGCGCGCGCCCTTGCGCGGTGCAGGAAAGGAACAGGGACCGGTAATGAGTGATGCACCCTGGTGGCGCGGCGCCGTCACCTACCAGATCTATCCGCGCAGCTTCCTGGATACCAACGGCGACGGTGTAGGCGATCTGCCGGGGATCATCGAAAAGCTCGACTACGTGGCGAGCCTGGGAGTCGACGCGATCTGGATCTCCCCGTTCTTCAAGTCGCCGATGGCCGACTACGGCTACGACATCGCCGACTACTGCGACGTCGATCCGATGTTCGGCAAGCTGGAGGATTTCGACCGGCTGCTGGCCAAGGCGCACGGCCTGGGTATCCGCGTGATGATCGACCAGGTGCTCAGCCACACGTCGGTCGACCACGCCTGGTTCCAGGAGAGCCGGTCCAGCCGCGACAACCCCAAGGCCGACTGGTATGTCTGGGCGGACGCGAAGGACGATGGCTCACCGCCGAACAACTGGCTGTCGATCTTCGGCGGCGTCGCCTGGCAGTGGGAGCCGCGGCGCGGTCAGTATTTTTTGCACAACTTCCTGGGCTCGCAGCCGGACCTCAACTTCCACAATCCCGCGGTGCGCGCGGCGATCCTCGAGTGCGTGCGTTTCTGGCTCGAGCGCGGCGTCGACGGCCTGCGCCTGGACGCGATCAACTTCTGCTTCCACGACGCGCAGCTGCGCGACAACCCGCCCAAGCCGAAGGAGCAGCGCGTCGGCCGCGGCTTCAGCCCGGACAACCCGTACGCCTTCCAGTACCACTGGTACAACAACACGCAGCCGGAAAACCTGGCCTTCCTGGCCGAGCTGCGCGCGCTGCTCGATCAATACCCCGGCACGGTGGCGCTGGGCGAGATTTCCTCCGAAGACTCATTGGTGACCATGGCCGAATACACCGGGGCCGGGCGCCTGCACATGGGCTACAGCTTCGAGTTGCTCACCGACGATTTCAGTGCCGCGCACATCCGCGGAACGGTGGGGCAGCTTGAGACGCAAATGCGCGAAGGCTGGCCGTGCTGGGCGATCTCCAACCACGACGTCGAGCGCGTGCTCAGCCGCTGGGGCAGGGCGAGGCCGACCGCGGCGCTGGCCAACCTGTTCACCGCGCTGGTCTGCTCGCTGCGCGGCTCGGTGTGCATCTATCAGGGCGAAGAGCTGGGCCTGACCGAAGCGCAGGTCCCGTACGAGTCGCTCAAGGATCCCTACGGCATCGCCTTCTGGCCACAGTTCAAAGGCCGCGACGGTTGCCGTACGCCAATGCCATGGAATGGCGACGCCCACGCAGGCTTCAGTCGCGGTGAACCGTGGTTGCCGGTGCCTGCCGAGCACCGCGCGTTGGCCGTGGCGCGGCAGGAGGACGATCCGGCATCCGCGTTGCACGGCTTCCGCCGCATCCTGCGCTGGCGCCAGGGCCAGCCCGCCCTGCGCTGGGGCGACATCCGTTTTCTCGACACCACCGAGCCCGTGCTCGCGTTCACCCGTAGCCACGGCGACGAGACGGTATTGGTGGCCTTCAACCTCGGCGTCGACGCGCTCGAGGCCAAATTGGCACTCGACGGTAGTTGGCGAGCCATCGATGGCCACGGTCTCCCGCAAGGCGCGTTTGCCGCGGGGCGGTTGCGGTTGCCTGCCCATGGAGTGGTGTTCGCGCGACTGGACTGAGCACGCGCGGGCCTCTGGACAGAGTCCTCGCCCACCGGCTTGGGGGATGCAATGCCTCGGCGGGCGGGATCACGCAACGCTGAGCGCGCGGCGCGTAGGGTGGCGATCGTTCCTTTCCTCCGGAGTCATCGCATGCCCAATCCCATGCCCCCTGCCAACCGCCCGCACGGCACCGGCGACCGCAACGACAATGACATCGCGCGGATGGACCGCAAGCTGCAGGAAAAGCGCGACGACAAGGAAGCACGCGATAGCAGGGAAGCCGATCGCGAGGCCAAGCGCGAAGAAGGGTTCGACCACCCGTAGCCGGTGCAGGAAACAGAAAGCCCCGGGGGCCTGCGCCGCCGGGGCTTTCGTCTGGAACGGATTGGTGGAGTGGAGGAGGATCGAACTCCCGACCTTCGCATTGCGAACGCGACGCTCTCCCAGCTGAGCTACCACCCCACGCGAGCCGCGCATGTTAGCAGCGTCGCGTGGCGTTCGCCAAGAGGTTCGAGCCTCGTCAGTCCGGCATCAAGCCCGTCAGCGGCCCGTGCAGCACTTCGCGGCGCCAGCCTTCGAGGAAGTCCGGCCATTCCCGCGTGGTGAGGTATTCCTCGAGCACCTTGCGCGGACACAGCAGTCCGGGCGGCAGATCGAGTTCGCCGGCCAGGCGATCGACGGTGTCCTTCATCGCGGCGAGCGATTTCTTGACGGCGCCCATCACAGGCGCGGGAATCGCGGCGGTCGTCGCCAGTTCGTGCGCATCCGGGGCGGGTTTGAGCAGTTCGAACAGTTCCGCCCGTTGGGGCGAACGGAGCGCACGCTGGCCGCGGCTGCGCTGGTCCAGTTCGGCGAGACTGGACGGCGGGTTCTGTGCGAAACCGAGTGCCAGCGCATCCTCCAGCAGCCACGAGCGGGGGCGGTCGAGAGTGCGTGCGCTGCGGTCGCGCCATAGCAGGATGCGACGCAGCAGTGCCTGCTGTTCGCGCGACCATTCCGCGGCGGCGCGAAAGCTGCGCTGCGGTTGAGGGTCGCCCTCGTGTGCGTTGGCGCGGCGCTTCAGTCGCTCGCAATCCTCGGCGTGCCATTCCGCGCGGCCACGTTCGGCGAGGCGCGCCGCGAGGTGTGCATGTACGGGTTCCAGGTACACCACATCCAGGGTGGCGTACAACCGTTGCGACTCGGTGAGCGGTCGCTGCAGCCAGTCCGAGCGGGTTTCGCCCTTGTCCAGCTCGACGCCGACCAGTTCGGCAACCAATGCGCGGTAGCTCATCCCCAGCCCCATGCCGACGAAGGCCGCCGCGATCTGGGTGTCGAACAGCGTGCCGGGACCTTCGGGCAGCAGCGGGGCGAGGGCTTCGAGGTCCTCGCCGGCGCTGTGCATGATCGTTACCGTCGGCCCCGTAGCCAGGCGCGGGTGCAGCGCATCGCCGATATCGAAAGCCCGCGGGTCGACCAGTGCGTAGCGGCCGTTCCAGCCCAGCTGCAGCAGCGCGAGCTGGGGGTGGAACGTGTTGCGGCGCATGAACTCGGTGTCCACACCTAACGCCGCGTCGGCCGGCAGCTGGGCCAGCCACGCGTCCAGCGTGTCGCGGCTATCGATCCATGTGGCGGCGGCCGCGATGGGCACGGACATGCGGAAGATTCCTCGGTGTCGGGTTCGGCGGGCGTCCGGGGCGCGCGATGCGCATTGCCCTGTCATCGGCCCTGCCATAAGGTGAGCGGCGCACGATAACAGCCTTGGGACCTTCATGCCGAGCAACGAAACCGTCCGCCTCCAGCGCACTCTCGGTGGCGCACTGGGCGTGCTCGTGCTCGGTGCGGCGCTGGTCTACCACTTCTTCCCGCGGGTGTTCCATGTGGACCCCGCCACGATGACGACCCGCCGGCCGGCCTCGATGGGAGTCGCCCCGCCGGCCGGGCAGCGCGCGTCGCGCACGCCGCTTGACGCCGAAGCCGATGCTGGCCCGCCGCTTACGCTGGCCCCGGCCGCGGTGATCGCGTCGAGGATGAACAAGGGCAACCAGCATCTTCCCGAACAGCTCAGCGCCGACACGCCGGAGGTCCAGGCACTGCTTGCGCGCGCCGACAAGGCCATGCAGGGCGGGCGGCTGGTCGGCGGCGAGGACAGCGCCGCCGCGTTCTACGCGCAGGCGTTGAAGGACAAGCCCGACAGCCGTGCCGCCGCACAGGGCCTCAACCAGGTGCGGGCGCAGGTGGTGGCACAGATCGGCCAGGACATTGCGGTCGGCGATGCCGACTCGGCCCAGGACCTGCTCGAGGGCCTGCGCGGCCTGCCCAACGCGGCTGACGACGTGACGCAGTTGGAGCAGGGGCTGAAGACCCTGGCCAAGGTTCGGCCCATGCTGGCTCAGGCAGCCTCGCTGCTCCAGCAAGGCAAGGCCGACCAGCCACAGGGCGCCAGCGCCCTGGACGTTTACCGCCAGGTGCAGGCGCTCGATCCCCAGAACGCGATGGCGGAGCAGGGCATCTTCCAGGTGCAGCGAGCCGTGCTGGACCGCGCCCTCGCGGCCGTGGCGCAAAACGATTTCGCCGCCGCCGACCGGGCGCTGGCGGAAGCGGAAACCATCCGCCCGGGCGCGCAGCAACTTAAGGACGTGCGCAACCGTGTCGAGGGCATCCGCCGCCAGCGCGCCAGCGGACTGTTGGCACAGGCGCGCTCGGCGCTGGACGCCGGCAACCTGGACCTGGCGCAGCGGCTTGCGGGCCAGGCGCAGGCCCTGCAGCCGGACCTGAAGGGCATCGACGTGTTCCAGCAACAGCTCACCAACGCCCGGCTGTATGCCAGCTACAAGCCGGGACAGGTGTTCAGCGACCGGTTCGTGGACCTGCCGGGCCATACGCCAGCGATGGTCGTGGTTCCCACCGGCAGCTTCCGCATGGGCGCACCGGACGGGGAAGAGGACCATGCCGACGCCGAGACGCCCATGCACCAGGTCGCGCTGGACAAGGGTTTTGCGATGGCGCGTGCCGAGGTCACGGTGGGCCAGTTCCGCGAATTCGTTCGGGCCAGTGGCTATCAGCCCGACTCGGTCAGGCTGGGGGGCGCCAGCGTGTACGACGAGCGCAGCGGTGCCCTGCGCGACGACTCGCACGCCACCTGGCAGGACGATTACGCCGGTCGACCGGCACCGGACGATCTGCCGGTAGTCAACGTGTCCTGGCGCGATGCCAGGGCCTACGCTGCCTGGCTCGGTGAGCGCACGGGCAAGCGCTACCGCCTGCCGAGCGAGGCCGAGTTCGAGTACGCCCTGCGTGGCGGTACCCAGACCCGCTTCTGGTGGGGCGGGCAGGCGCCTACGCGCAAGGTGGAGAACCTCACCGGCAGCGGCGATCGGTCACCCAGCGGACGGCGCTGGAGCAACGCCTTTCCCAGTTACCGCGATGGTTATTGGGGACCGGCGCCGGGGGCGAGCTTCGTGGCGAATCCGTTCGGCTTGTACGACATCGACGGCAACGTTTCCGAATGGGTCGCCGACTGCTGGCACGACAATTACGTGCGCGCACCAGTCGACGGCAGCGCCTGGCTCAACCCGGGCTGCAGCGTGCACGTCGTGCGCGGCGGTTCGTGGGGCAGTTCGCCCGACCAGGTGCGCTCGGCCTACCGGCAGGGCGCGGATGGAAACGTGCGCAGCGCGCGCGTGGGTTTCCGCGTCGTTCGCGAACTGTAGACACGCGCCTGAAGAGGATGCCCAAAGGTCGGAGCGCGCGCCCGCAAGGGGCGCGCGAAACGACCTACCCAAGCCACGCGACATCTGCAAGACTGCATATCCGGCCAGCGGTTGCGCGTTGCTCGCCGGATTCCCGGCAGGCGGAGCCATCCGGGGGGAGGGCGCAATGAATCCCGAAACCGTACGCTTGTTCGTGCCGTTCAGCGGTGAGGCTCCCTGGATCGTGAAAGGGGACGCCTCTCGTGTGGGAACTTATCCCACGCGCGCCGAGGCGATCTCGGCGGCCGTGCGGGTGCGTGCCAAGCTGGCGCGCGCCTGGGGCCTCCAGCATCCGCCGGTGCGCGTGCAGGAGAGCGATGGCAGCTGGCACGAACTGGCCGATCCGGACTCCACGACTCTGTTGCAATAGGTAGCCCAATGGAAAAGACGTCCGGCCCCTGGCGGATCCTGCTGGTCGAAGACGAGATGCTGGTGGCCATGTTGCTGGAAGACATGCTTTCGGAGGCCGGCCACACCATCATCGGCCCGATGGCGCGGATCGAACAGGCGGTCGAGGCCGCTCGCACGGAGGCCATCGACCTGGCGATCCTCGACGTGAACGTCGGTGGCGACGAGGTCTACCCCGTCGCGGAGGCCTTGGCGGCCCGCGAGATTCCCTTCGCCTTCGCCACCGGCTATGGGGCCCATGGCCTGCGCGAACCCTGGCAGGAACGCCCCACACTGCAGAAGCCCTTCCACCGGAACGACCTGTTCCGAATGGTGGCCGAGCTTGCATCGTCCTATTCTTGCTAGGGGCTCGATTTTTTCGCTGGCGCACGTGGAAGCAATGGAGCCTTGCTTCGGTTAGGATCGGGAAAGGCCGGATTTCACCGCGATTTCACGCGAAATTCGGTTGATTTGTAGGGATGAACGCTCTGAGCAGGTGGGGCTCGGAATGCCGGGGGAAGGGAAGATGCCACGGGAACTATGGAAGCGCGCCTGGATGCGCCAGGTCGCCGTAGCCGCCGCCTACGTGCTTGCATATAGCGCAGCACACCATCTGTCCTTCTCCCACTGGGCGGTGTTCGCCGGGGTCCGGCTCAGCGCGTTGCTGTTCGTTCCGTATCGCTACTGGCCCGCGCTCGCCGTCGGCGAGGGAGCGGCACTGGTTGGCAATGCCGTGGATTGCGCAAGCGTATACGGCTGGCTGTGGGGCAGCACTTACATGGTGCCGCCGATGCTGTTCGCCATGCCGGTCGCGCGCTGGTGCCGGGAGCGCCGGCGTCTTTTCCCGACGCCATCCACGACGAATACCAATGTCCTGCTGCTGACGATCTTCCTGGTCGCCCTCATCGGAACGACCGTGAACATGGCCACGTATTCGATGATGCGTGGCGTGGAGGTCGATCACTTCCAGGTCAAGATGCTGGTGGTCGCCGGTTGGTACTTCGTGGGCAACTACATGGGCATGCTCGCCCTCGTACCTGTTGTCCTGCTTGTGCGCGAGGCGTTGGCTGCAAGCGATGGAACCGGGCTTTGGGCACGCTTTCCGGAAAGCCGGCTGGCCATGGACACGGCGTGCTTGCTGCTTCCGTCGCTGGCATTGCTGGTCTGGCTGGCATCGAGTGTCCCGGGCGAGGCCGGGGAGGAAGCCAGGGTTGCGATGTTCCTGCCCGTGGCATGGCTCTCGCTGCGACATGGCTGGCGGGGCGCTGCCGTGGGTGGGACCGTAGCCAGTATCGCGGTCGTGCTTTCGATGCCGGCAGTCGAAGATAGCGACACGCTGCACGCGCAGGTGTTCGTTGCCTTCACTACCACCACCATGCTGATGCTTGGGGGACGCATTGCCGCGCTGCACGAAAGAGAGGATCGCAGGTTGATGGACGCCCGCATGGCGTTTGCGGTGGCCCAGCGCAACATTTCCCTGGGCGAATTGCAGCTGCGGCAAACCTCCCACGCCCTGGAGCAGATGGGCGGCCTCATCCAGGCTTCCTATACCCAGTTGCTCGGCCGGCTGCGCTGTCTTATGCCTGGGACGGACGAGCGCAGCTACTGCCGGCAAGCCGCGATCACGCAGCATCAGATGTACCGGCTCGCTGATTCGCTTTATCCGTTGGCCTGGCAGGAGCGTGGCTTGAGGGCCGCGCTGCGCGAGGGTGCGATGCCACGCGCGCTGGACGAGGCGGGCATTGCCTACTGGTGCAACATACGGGGCGCCGAACTCGACGCGTTGTCCAATGGTTTGCGCATCGCCCTGTACCGCCTGTCATGCGAGGCGGTAAGCCTCGCCTGTTCAAAGCGAAACGTCAGTCGCATCAACCTGCAATTGCGATGCGGGTCCTTTGGAGGACGTCGCTGGGCGGTACTCTGCGTGGATGCCCAAGTCGACTACGCTCAGCTCGGTAAGGTGCGCTGGGACGACCTGTTTCCCGCACTGGGGGGCAGTGGACTCGGCTTGGGAGCCATCAAGGACAGGGCGATCATCTTCGAGGGAAGGGCGCGGGCACGAGCGTTGGGGGGCGGCCAACGCGTCAGCGTCATACTCTATGATCCCGACATTTCGTAACTCAAAAAAAACCGCCTTTTGAGGCGGTTTTTTTTGGCTGTCAATTCAGATGGCCATTGCATTCGGCCGGATTATCGCATGGGGACAAAAGGCTGGTCGTCGTAAGCGGTGAGACCGAGAAACGCGTGGTTCCATCACTCATCGGTACGGCGTCAATCTGGGTATCGCCGTCCCGGTACACGGTTTCGGTGTAGGAGGTCAGCGGCACCGCCGTGGTCTCTGCGGCCAGTGACTGCTGTGGCGTGGAGACATGCTGGGCATCGCGCCCCATGGGAAGAACCAGGAACTGGCCACCGGCGGTGCCGAATGCGAGACGAACATTACCGCTGATGTCGTTGACCTGAATGTAGCGAATTCCGTTATTGGCGAATACATATACATGCCAATGTCCATTTGCGCTTACATCCTGTGCATTGGGCCAAGCCTGTCCCAGACCTCCATCGAATGGCGCCGCCGACACGGCAGTGCCCGCAATCCCCATGGCGATCAGGCTCGCACAGATGGCGCGACGAAACGAAGATTTGCTCATGACAATTTTCCCCTAGTTGATTGCTCACTGATTGAGCTTCGCCACTCTATCAGCAGCAAAAGTGATATTTTTGAGAAGTCGCGAGTCCTAATTCAATCCTGTGCGGCGGTTGTCGCGGAGTAGTGCGTCGCGGGTTTTCGACTGCAGCGCTCGCCACGCCGACTCTTGGAATGACTGTTCTTTCGCAACGCCGGGCAAAAAAAAGCCCGCGCGTGGCGGGCTCTTTCGATACGGTTCTTGTGGTACCGGTGATAGGACTCGAACCTACACTCTGTCGCCAGAAGCGGATTTTGAGTCCGCCGCGTCTACCATTCCGCCACACCGGCACAAGAAAGGGGATTATGCCCGTCTCAGTGCACCGGGTCGAGCCCCAGTTGGCGCTCGCAACGCTCGTAGCCGTGATCTTCGGGCAGCGGCCGAAAGATCGCGCAGCGGGTCATGTTGCCCGAATAGATGTGCAGGCTGACCGCGATGGCGTCTTCGCTTGGGTTGCGGATCGTGTGATATTCGTGCGGCGGGATCAGGCTTCCCGCCGAGCCAGGACCAGCCTGGATCGAGCCGACGGGCTGGAAGCGGCAATGGCCGTTTTCGTCGGCGAGGCGCTCGTATTGCACCACCTCCAGCGCGCCACTCCAGACGCCCTCGACGCACCACATGCCGCAGTGGTCGTGGATCGGCGTCCCCTGGCCCGGACCCCAGGTCATTGCCACCACGCAGTAGCCGTGTTTCTCGCTGCGGTAGAGCTCACGTCGCGCGTAGCGGCCCTCGGCGGTCTCGAACACGCAATCGGGCAGCTTGACTGCGCCGGTGCGCATCAGCTTGCACAGGCCGTTGCGCAGGGTATCGGTGACGGCAAAGGTGGTTTCCATGCCGACGGCATGATCGATCGCATCGATCAGTTCGCGGCAGCCGGGAAATTCCGTGGTGAGCATGGGGATTCTCGCGGTGCGACTTCACGCGGAGTTTAGCGCACGACTGTTAGCCAGCCGAGACGGGCTCGTCAGGAATTCACACACGGGCCAGAAAGCCACCGATGGCGCGGCTGTAGTTGGGGATGTCCACGAGGAAGGCGTCGTGGCCCTGAGGCGAGTCCAGCGCCACGAATTCCACTTCGGCACCGGCGGCTGCAAGCCCGGTGGCGATCTGTTCCTGCTGTTCGAGCGGAAACAGGATGTCGGTGCTGACGCCGATCACCAGCGCTCGCTCGATGCGGATGCGCTTGAGGCCTTCCATGATGTCGCCGCCGCCGTACTCGCCGATGTCGAACCAGTCGCTGGCGCGCGACAGATAGAGGTAGGAGTTGGGGTCGAAGCTGCGCACGAAGCGTTGCGCATGGCCCTGAAGGTAGGACTCGACCTGGAATTCGAAACCGAACGGCTCCTCCTCGCGCTTTTCCGGATCCAGCCGGATGCGCGCGAAGCGGCCGTTCCACTCCATCGCGGAACGGTAGGTGATCACGCCCAGCTTGCGCGCGATGCTCATGCCCATTTCGGGATAGCGGCCGCCGTCGCCGTCGTGCCCGCTGTCCAGGTGAATGTCGTAGTCACCGCCGTTCCACTGCGGGTCAAGCCGGATCGCCTCGCGCTGCAGCGAGCGGATGGCGATGGCGAAAGGTTGCGCCTGCGGCGCGGTATCCACGCTGACGTGCGCGCGCACGCTGTCCGGGTGCAGGACCATATACGCCAGTGCGCCCATGCCGCCCATCGAGCAGCCAATGAGGCAGGCCAGCCGTTCGATACCCAGGCCGTGGCGTACCAGCTCGAAGGCGGCGTTGGCGACATCTTCCAGCGCCAGCTCCGGAAAGCGCAGACGGTAGGGTTCGCCGGTGGCCGGGTCGATCGAGGCAGGGCAGGTCGAGCCCTTGTCGCTGCCCAGCGAGTTCACGCAGATCACGAACCAGCGATCGGTGTCGATCGCCTTGCCCGGGCCGAGCATCTCCTCCCACCACCCGGGCGTCGGGTCCTTTGCATTGGACGCGGCGTGCGCACTGGGCGAAAGACCGGTGAGGATCAATATGGCGTTGTCGCAAGTCCGGCTCAGCTGACCCCAGGTTTCGTACGCCACCCGCGCCCCGTGAAGCTGACCGCCGCGCTTCATCGCGAACGGCGAGGGCAGGGCGTAGTAGCTGCGGGCGTCGGGCGCGTCCGTGGTCATGGGTGGACCTTGTCGATGACGATCCGTATCGGCGCAGTCTGGTCCACTGCCACCACGCCGGCATCACCCTCCAGGTCGCCGGCCTGGGCGATCGCCTGTCCGCTGGCGCTGATCCTCGCGCCCACGAGCACCTTGTCCGCCGAGGAGAGCTTCAATTGCGGCGCCATCGCCATGGCGTCGGTCAGCGTGACCGTGGCCGGCAGTTGCGAAGCATCCAGCCGTGCCACGGCAAGCGGCATCGGCGGTCCTTGTTCGGCGCGCGCGTAGACGAAAAGCGCGGCGCTGGGCTTGAGCTTGTCGCGCAACGCGGGGGCCAACTGCACCTGCACCGTGAGGTGGGGACCTTCGACATTGGTGGCGGAGGCCGGTTTCCCGCCGGCGCGCGCTTCGGCCACGGCGATCTGCTCGGTCACCGCCTTGGCCACGTTCGAGCCAGGCTTCAGCAACGGCAGCAGGCGGCGCCAGGTGGCGGCCGAAGCGGCGTAATCCTCGTGCTGGAACTGGCTGATGCCGAGCAACCACAGACCGCGCTGGTTGGCCGGATCGGACTGCACTGCCTGCTTGAGCAGATCCAGGGCACGGCCCTCGATGCGGTGGTCGTCGCGAACCATCGAATCGGCCTCGGCCCATCCCACCATCGCCGCGCCATTCTTCGGATCCAGGCGCAGTGCCTGGTCGTAGGCATCGCGCGCTTGCGGGTTCTGGTGGAGGGCGGCCTCGGTCTGTGCCAGCAACATCCAGCCCTGCAGGTCGTCCGGCTGCTGCTTGAGGTGGTCGCGCAGCTCGGTTACGGCCTGGTCGATGTCCATCGCCGGCTGTGCCGCAACGCCGTCGAGCGCCACCGGCGTTCCAACCAGCAGATAGAGCCCGCCCGTGGCCAGGGGCACGACGAAGGCGACCGCCAGCACAAGGGCGAACAGGCCACCCGGGCGGCCCTGGCAACGACCGTGCCGCACCAGTGGCCAGAGCAGCAGCGCGAGCGCCGCCGCGATCATCGCGGCAGCGATCAGGTAGAACGCGAGCTTCACCAATCGTCCCCTTGTTCGATCGTGGCGTTGTCGACCAGCCGGCTGTCGATGCGCGCAGCGCGGCCGCGCTTGCGGATGGTCAGCAGTACGACCGCCGCACCCATCAGCAGGAACAGCGCCGGACCGAACCAGAGCAGCCAGGTGGCTGGCTTGACCGGCGGGTCGTACAGCACGAAGTCGGAGTAGCGGTCGACCAGGTATTGCTTGATCTGGTCATCCGTCTTGCCCTGCTGCATCAGGCCGAACACCTCATGGCGCAGATCGCGCGCCAGGTCGGCGTTGGAATCGGCGAGATTCTCGTTCTGGCAGACCAGGCAGCGCAGCTGGCGTGTCAGGTTCTGGAAGCGGATTTCCTGGGCATGGTCCTTGAAGGGCAGCGGGTCGATCGCCTGGGCGTTGGCCATGCCCGAGAACGCGATGAACAGCGCGAAGAGCACCTGCAGGAGCGGGCGCGACCCGGATGCCGCGCGCTCGCGCCCGAGGGTGGCCCTACAGGGAAGCATGACGCTCATGGCGCCTCCTGCTTGAGCTGTGCGATCAGCGGCTTGAGCTCGCGCTCGATCACTTCAGGCGTGAACGGCCCGATGTGCTTGTAGCGGATCGTGCCCCTGGCGTCGATCAGGAAGCTTTCCGGCGCGCCGTATACGCCGAAGTCGATGGCGGTGCGGCCGGGCTGGTCGGCGATCACCATGTCGTACGGATTGCCGTGCTGGGCGAGCCAGGCCTTTGCGTCCTCGGGCGCATCCTTGTAGTCGTAGCCGACCAACGGAATCCCCAGCGTGCGGCCATCGGCCATCAGCACCGGATGCTCCTCGCCGCAGGCGATGCACCAACTGGCGAAAACGTTGACCAGGTAAGGCTTGCCCAGCATCGAGGCCTTGCTGACCATCCTGGCGGGATCTTCGAGCAACGGCAGCACGAACTCGGGGGCCGGCTTGCCGATCAGTGGCGAGGGCACCTCGCGCGGGTCGTGCCGGGTGTTCCACCAGATGCCGAAGCCGAACAGACCCACCAGCACCAGGAAACCTATCAGCGGCAGCGAACGGCTCATGCGCGCGATTCCTCAACCGGAAGGATCGGCTCGGCCGCAACCTTCGCGGCCGGGCGTCTGGCGCGGAAGCGCTTGTCCGCACCGGCCACGAAACCGCCCAGCATCATGAACAGGCCACCGGCCCAGATCCAGCGCACGAACGGCTTGGCGTAAAGCCGCAGCGCCCAGGCGCCTTCGAGCTTGTTCGGATCCATCGGCTCGCCGAGGGCCACATAGAGATCGCGGGTGACGCCCGGGTCGATCGCCGATTCGGTCTGCACCTGGCCGCGTGGATAGGTGCGCTTCTGCGGATGCATGACGTCGATCGTCTTGCCGTCACGCATCACCGTGACCGTGCCTTGCTCGGCATGCCAGTTGGGACCGCGGGTGGCGTCCACGCCGTCGAAGCGGAAGGTGTAGGCGCCCACGGTCTGCGTGTCGCCGGGCGCCATGCGCACATCGCGGGTGACGCTCAGCGACTCGGACAGCAGCACGCCGACCAGGAACACGCCCAACCCGAAATGCGCCAGCAGCATGCCGGCCATCTCGGCAGGGTAGCGCCGCCCGCGCGGCATCTCGCGCCAACGCTTGTAGACATAAAGCAGTGTCCCGACGCCGCACCACACCGCCGCCGCCACCCCGGCGATCGCCTTTGCCTGACCCTGCACGAAGAACGCGGCCACGATCGCGCAGGCGACCGCAGCGATGGTCACCCGCAGCAACACGCTCTTGAGCGGCGAGGTCTCGCTCTTGCCCCAGCGCAGGAATGGCCCGAACGGCAAGAGCAGCACGACCGGCAGCATCAGCAGCGGGAACAGGAAGCCGAAGTAGGGTGGGCCGACCGAGATCTTGCCCAGGTGCAGCGCGTCGCCGATCAGCGGGAACAGCGTGCCCAGCAGCACCATGGCCGCGGCCACGGTGAACATCAGGTTGGCGATCAGGATCACCGTCTCGCGCGAGAGCAGCGCGAACGACTTGCCGCCGGCGACCTTCGGAGCACGCACCGCGTACAGCAGCAGCGAACCGCCGATCACGATCGCGAGGAAGGCCAGGATGTACAGGCCGCGGCGCGGATCGGAGGCGAACGCATGCACGCTGGTCAGCACGCCCGAGCGCACCAGGAAGGTGCCCAGCAGCGACAGCGAGAAAGCGAAGATCGACAAGAGGATGGTCCAGGCACGCAGGGAACCGCGCTTCTCGGTCACCGCCTGCGCGTGGATCAGCGCCACGCCCACCAGCCACGGCATGAAACTGGCGTTCTCGACCGGATCCCAGAACCACCAGCCACCCCAGCCCAGCTCCGCGTAGGCCCACCAGCTGCCAGCGACGATGCCGCAGGTGAGAAAGGCCCAGGCCGCGTTGGTCCACGGTCGGGCCCAACGCACCCAGCCCTGCTCCAGCGAGCCGCCAAGCAGCGCGGCGATGGAGAAGGCGAAGGCCACCGAGAAGCCCACGTAGCCCATGTACAGCACGGGCGGGTGGAAGGTCATGCCCGGGTCCTGCAGCACCGGGTTCAGGTCGCCGCCGTCCGGCGGCATCGGCAACAGGCGCGCGAAGGGGTTGGAGGTAAAGATGATGAAGGCCAGGAAGCCGACCGCCACGATGCCGAGCACGCCTAGCACGCGTGCCAGGAACTCCTCGGGCAACTGGCGGCTGAAGGCGGCCAGTGCCACCGTCCAGACGTTGAGGATCAGCACCCACAGCAGCATCGAGCCCTCGTGCGCGCCCCACACGGCAGCGATGCGGTAGTACCAGGGCAGGGCAAGGTTCGAGTTGTCGGCCACGTACTGGACCGAGAAATCGAACCTCAGGAAGGCCCACACCAGCAGGCCGAATGCCAGCGCCACGAACACCGCCTGGCCTGCAGCGGCCGGGCGTGCGGTCGCCATCAGCGCACGGTTGCCGCGCCAGGCGCCGATCAGCGGCAGCACGCCCTGCGCCAGGGCGAGCAGCATGGCGAGGATGAGGGCGAGCTGGCCGAGTTCGGGAGTCATTGCGGAGCCTCGTTGGCAGCCACGGTCTTTCCGTGGTGCGCCTTTTCCATGGCGTCCTTCAGTTCCTTCGGCATGTAGGTTTCATCGTGCTTGGCCAGCACCTCGGTCGCCACGAAATGCCCGCCAGCCATGTGTCCCGTGGCGATTACCGACTGGTTGTCGCGGAACAGGTCCGGAAGGATGCCGGTGTACTCGACCGGCATCGCGCCGTCCGCGTCGATGACGGTAAAGCCGACCTTTAGCGACTCGCCCGAGCGTTCGATCGATCCGGCCTTGACCATGCCGCCAAGGCGGAAGGTCTTGTACGCCTCGGCCTGGCCGGCGCGCACCTGGCTCGGAGTGAACAGGTAGTTCATGTTCTGCTGCAGGGCGAACACGGTCAGGCCTACCGCCACCACGGCGGCGGCGAGCACGAGCAGGACGATGATCAGGCGGCGTTTGCGGGTCGGGTTCATGGATTCACGGCGGGCGAGGCGGCGCGTTGCTGGCGCGCCGTTTGACGCGCCAGTCGGGCGCGAAGTTCACGCAGGTTGCGGCGGCGGCGCAGCAGCGGGGAAATGAAATCGGCGAGCAGGACGAGGAAAAACACGGCATAAGCCGGCCACACGTATCCGGCGTAGCCACCCATGGCGAGGAATTGGCTCATGCCTGTTCTCCCGAGGACTGTCCGCCGGTGGCGATCCTGCGCACCCAGTCCTTGCCGCCCTCGAGCTCCAGCAGGTCCGCGCGCACGCGTCCGAACAGGCTGGCGACGTAGTACAGCTTGGTCGCCACCATCATGGTCAGCAGCGGCCACAGCATGTCCATGCTGATCTTGGAGGGGCCAAGGATGCGCACGGTCGAGCCCTGGTGCAGCGTGTTCCACCAATTCACCGAGAAGTGCACGATCGGCACGTTGATGATGCCGATGATCGCCAGGAACGCGGCGGCCCTGGCGCCTTGCCGGCGGTCCTCGAAGGCGTGATACAGCCCGATCACGCCCAGGTATAGGAACAGCAGCACCAGTTCGGAGGTCAGCCGCGCGTCCCAGGTCCACCAGGTGCCCCACATCGGCTTGCCCCACAACGAGCCGGTGACCAGGGTGATGAAGGTGAAGGCCGCGCCGACCGGCGCCGATTCCAAGGCCACGGCTTCAGCCAGCTTGATGCGCCAGACCAGCGCGATGAACGAGGCCACCGCCATCACGCCATAGATGAACAGCCCCATCCACGCGCTGGGCACGTGGATGAAGATGATCCGGTAGGCGTCGCCCTGCTGGTAATCGGCAGGCGCCAATACCAGTCCGCCGTACAGGCCGATGGCGCCGGCGATCAGCGCCAGCGCCAAAAACCATGGCCGCAGCGTGCCGGCGAAGCGGTAGAAGATCGGCGGCGAGCCGAGCTTGTGCAGCCAGAGGGGAATCCACTTGGACATGGGGTCAGGCGTCCAAAGCAATGCGAAGGGCGGCCGCACAGGCGAGCGGCGCAAGTACCAGAGCCAGGGCGAGCGCCGCACCGAGCCAGGCGATCGGGGCAACCCACGGTAACCCCTGTTGCGCGGCCGCGACCGCACCTGCGGCAAAGATGACCACCGGCACGCAAAGTGGCAGCAGCATCAAGGCGAGCAGCATACCAGAGCGCCGCGTTCCGGCCGTCAGCGCGACCAGAACGGCACCCAGCAGGCTGAGCATCGGCGTGGCCAGCAGCAAAGCCAGCACGAGCACGCCCATCACCGGCACGGGCAGGTGCAGCATGCCGGCCAGCAGCGGCGCGATCACGATCAGCGGAAGCGCGGTGGTGAGCCAGTGGGCGAGAATCTTCATCGCCAGCATCATCGCCAGCGGCTGGGGTGCAAGGACCAGTTGCTCCAGCGAACCATCCTCTATGTCGCTGCGGAACATGGCGTCGAGCGCCAGTAGCATGGCCAGCAGTACGGTGACCAGCACTACACCGCCGGCGATGCGCTGGAGCAGGGCATCTTCCGGCCCAAGCGCGAACGGAAAAAGCGTGGCCACGATCAACGCGTACAGCACCGGCATGGCGATGTCGCCGCGGCGGCGCCATGCGAGCGTGAGGTCTCGCCGCAGCACGGCCGCGCAGGCGACCGCAAGCGAGGCCCGGCTCATGCAGGCAGCTCCGGCTTCGGCGACGAAACAGCAATCTCACGCATGCATGCGGATCCGCTTCGGTTCGCCACCGTGGAAGCTCACCGCGCCATGGCTGGTGACGAGCGCCGCGCCGCCCTCGGCGACGTGTGCTTCCAGCAGCCGGTTGACCAGCGCAATGCCCGCGCGATCCAGGTTCGCGTACGGCTCGTCCAGCAACCACAGGATCGCCGGCAACAGCAACAGCCGCGCCAGTGCGGCGCGCTTCTTCTGGCCCGCGGACAGGCGACGCACAGGTTCATCCTCATAGCCGGCCAGGCCGACCTCGGCCAGCACGGACGCCGCGCTGCGGCCCGCGCGCGCGCCATGCAGGCCGGCGACGATGTGCAGGTTCTCGCGCGGACTCATGTCCATCTTCAGGCCGAGCTGGTGGCCCAGGAACAGCACCTCGCTCGCGCATGCGTCGCGGCTCCAGCGCTGCCCGCGCCAGTGAAGTTCGCCCTCGCCGATGTGCAGCAGGCCGGCCAGCAGGCGCAGCAGGGTGGTCTTGCCGCTGCCGTTGTCGCCCTCGACCAGCGCCAGTTCGCCTGCGTGCAGGGCGAAATCCAGCGGGCCGAAAACAGGCTCGTCGGCGCGCAGAAAGGAGAGGCCCCGCGCTTGCAGCAGCGGGATGGCGTGGGCGGAGGTCATTCCGGGGATTGTCCGCAATGGGTGCGTGGCTTGTCCATGCGGTGTGGCGGCGCACCCGGGGCAGGTTGGGGCAAGGCTCCACCATCCGCCCTTCGAGAACCATCCACCCTGCGGACCGAGGGAGGGATGCGCATACCACTGCCGCCCGCGGGGGAGGAGCCGACAGGCGAATGGGGAATCCTTGGCGGGACCGGCAATCAGCTCAATCGCAACTCCGCCAAACCCGCCCCGTGCCCGAACAGCCACGCGTTCTGTCCGTACCGGTCGCCCAGGCGCTCCAGCGCCTCCGGACCGATACCCACGATCCAGAAGCTCGGCTCGCGCCAGCCGTCGGTGCCCTTGCCGAGCGCCGGATGGACATCGAGTGAGGCGTCGGCCCGCAGGTCGGCTAGCAGGCGCCGTTCGGCCTCGCGGTTGACTGTCGGCGGGAGTGGCCTGGAACGCGGGTTCCATGCCGTGAAAAAGCCCCAGTCGCGGCTGCCGGCCAGCGGCCGTAGCGCGACCGGCAACGGCTCGCCGATCCGGATCGTGGCGGCGCCGCCCGAACGCAGGCGCACGCGATAGGCGCTGCGGCAGTAGGCCTTCAGCAGTTCCTCATCCATGGCGCAGCGGCGGCAGGGTCGGCAGCGTGGCTTTGAGGGTGGCGACGGCGGCGTCCAGGTCGACCGAGGCCGCATTGTTGGAGTCGCGCAGCAATTGCTCGAGCAGCACATCCTGCGCACGCCCGCGCTCGAGCGCGTAGGCGTAGGGCAGATGGGTGAAGGTGACCATGCGGTAGCGCGCCATGAAGTGCTCCGGCGCCCGCGCAGCCAGGCGCGAGCCGAGTTCGCGCTTGGCCAGGTAGCGGGGATCGGCCACCGAATCGCGCATCTCGACGTAGTTTTCCAATGCCATGGCGGCGATCGCGTCGGCGTTGGGCTGGCGGATGCGCTGGAATTCGGCGAAGGCTTCGGCCGAATCGTTTTCCTGCAGCAGCCCGGCCAGCACCACCGTGTCCTCGAATCCGCAATTCATGCCCTGGCCGTGGAAAGGCACGATGGCGTGGGCAGCGTCACCCACCAGTAACGCGCGGCCGCCGAGGTGCCAGCGTTCCAGGTAAAGCGTGGCAAGCGTGCCGACCGGATGGGCTTCGTAATCGTCCGCGAAGTCGGGTAGCAGGGGCAGCAGATCCGCGAAGTCGTCTCGGAAGAACCCCTCGGCCGCGCGCGCATCCGGCACCGTGGCGAAGCTCGGGTGCGCTCCTTGCGTGGGCAAAAACAACGTGACGGTAAAGCTGCCCTCGGTGTTGGGCAAGGCAATGCACATGTAGCCGCCACGGGGCCAGATGTGCAGGGCGTTGGGCTCGATGGCGTATTGGTCGCGGCCGCCACTGTTCCGCAGCAGCGCGGGCGGCAACCGGGAAGCGGGCGGGATCTCAAGTTCCTTGTAGCCATGCCCAAGCCACTCGGTGTGCTCACCCAACGGGTGGTGGGCATTCATCGCCATGCGCAGCGCGGAGCCCGCGCCGTCGGCGCCGATCACTACCGGAGCATCGAGCTCACGTTCGATGCCGTCGAGATCGGCCACGCGCACGCGGCCGGCATCGAAGTCGGCCGAGACCAGGCCCTGGCCGAAATGGAAGCGGACGCCAGCCGCCTCGGCGGCGTCCAGCAGCAGCATGTTGAGCCCGCCGCGAGAGACCGACCAGATCACCTCGCTGTCGTCCACGCCGTAGCGCTGCAGGGCGCTGCGGCCGTCCGTGGTATGCACCATTCGACCGCGCATCATCACGGCGTGCTGCAGCACGTCTTCGGCCAGCCCGGCACTGCGCAACGCCTGCAGGCCGCGTTCGGCCAGGGCCAGGTTGATCGAACGGCCGCCGAGGAAGCCGGCAACGCGCGGGTCGGGGCGCTTCTCGAACACATCCACGGCGAAACCGCGGCGCGCCAGCTGCTGGGCCAGCAGCGCGCCGACCAGGCCGCCGCCAATCAGGGTGAGGGAAGGTTTGCTGCTCATGGGCGATCCGTTGCGGGCATCGCCGAACTGTTCCGCAAGCGGCGCGGGGTTGCAATGCCTTGTCCCTCTCCCGGCTGGGGTGAGGGAGGGCTCTTGCGGGGAGAGTTGTCGAGCCGGACCGTTTGTCCGGCGACCATTGGAGCTTGGCACTCCGCCAGCCCCGGCCCCTCATCCCACCCTTCTCCCGAAGGGTAGAAGGAGCGAACCCCGTCCCTTGCGGACGGTGATCGCTTGGTAAGAGGGGCTCAGCCCTTGCGGTTCTTGTTCGGCGGAGCCTGCGCGGCGGCGTCCAGGAAGCCGCGCTGCATGGTCTTCCAGGCGTCCAGGTTGCGCTCGGTCAGCTCGTTGAGCATCGACCAGGGCGTCTGCCCCATCAGGCTGTTGAGCTGGGCGCGGAACTGCTGCTGCTGGTCAAGGAACACCTGCAGGCTGCGCTCCAGGTACGGCCCCATGAAGCCCTGCAGCGAATCGCCGTAGAAACGGATGATCTGGCTCAGCAGCTGGGGCGACAGCATCGGCTGCCCCTTCTCCTCGTGCTCGGAGATGATCTGCAGCAGCACCGAGCGGGTCAGGTCCTCGCCGCTCTTGGCATCGCGGACCTCGAAGGTTTCGCCGTCCAGTACCAGCTGACGCACTTCTTCCAGCGTGATGTAGCTGGAAATCTCCGTGTCGTAGAGCCGGCGGTTCGGATACTTCTTGATGATGCGCAGTTTTTGTGCCATGCGGCACACGCTAGCAGAACGTATTGCGCTGCACCAGACATCCATGCTGCACCCGCCGGTGCAGCAAAGAAACCCATGCCGCTACGCGTCAATGCCCCACTGCGCCACCCGCGCTGCCGAACGGCGGCCGGGCGAACCACAGGATCGGGATCAGCAGCACGAACAGCACTGCGCAGGCGAGGAATACATCGTTCACGGCCAGGGTCAGCGATTCGCGGGTGACTAGCTGGTTGAGCAGCCCAAGGCCTTGCGTGTGCGACATGCCCATGTGCGATACCTGCTGCAGGAAGCCGGTGGCCGCCGTGTGGGTGGCGTCGATGTTTTCGGTCAGCGTGGCGTGGTGCGTCTCACCCCGGTGCTGCCAGAGGGTCACCGTCGCCGCGGTGGAGATGCTCGATCCCATCGTGCGGCAGAAGTTGGACAGGCCGGTCGCACTGGCGATCTGCTCCGGCGGCAGGCCGGAGAGGTAGATCTGGTTGAGCGGAATGAAGAAGCAGGGGATGGCGATGCCCATGACGAAGCGCGGCCATACCAGCGACGAGAACGAGGCCAGGCTGTTGAACGTGGAGAACCAGTAGGACGTGATCGCGAAGACGATGAAGGAGAACGTCACCACGCCGCGCAGGTCGAGCCGGTGCATGTTGCGGCCCAATATGGGCGCCATCAGGAAGGCAAGCACCCCCACCGGCGCGGTCGCCAGACCCGCCCAGGTGGCGGTGTAGCCCAGCGTCACCTGCAGCCACAGCGGGAACACCACGTTGATGCCGAAGAACGCGAACATGCCGAGGGTCAGGGCGATCACGCCCACGCTGAAGTTGCGCTCCTTGAACAGCGCCAGTTCCACCACCGGGTGCCTGGCATGCAATTCCCAGACGATCAGAAAGGTCAGGCAGACCAGCGCGATGATGCCCAGCGTGGTGATCATCGGGGAGGCGAACCAGTCGTGGTCGTTGCCGTTGTCGAGCATGAACTGCAGCGCGCCCACGCCGACCACCAGCAGCGCGAGGCCGACTGCGTCGATCGGCGTCTTGGCGGTCTTCGTCTCGCGCTTGTGCAGCAGGCCCCAGGTGATCACCGCCGCGGCCAGGCCCACCGGAAGATTGATGTAGAAAATCCACGGCCAGGAGAAGTTGTCGGTCAGCCAGCCGCCCAGGATGGGGCCGAAGATCGGCGCCACCACCACGGTCATCGCCCACAGCGCCAGCGCGATGCCCTGTTTGGCTTTCGGATAGCTCGACAGCAGCAGGGTAAGCGAAAGCGCCACCATCGGGCCGGAGCCGGCGCCCTGCAGCAGGCGCGCGATCACCAGCAGCGGCATCGAGGTGGCCAGTCCGCACACCATCGAGAAGGTGACGAACAGCAGTACCGACACGACGAAGCTGCGCACCTCGCCGAAGCGCCGCGCGATCCAGCCGGTCAACGGCTGCATGATCGCGCTGGCCAGGGCGTAGGAGCTGATCGTCCAGGTGCCCTCGCTCGGGCTCACGCCGAGGCTGCCTGCGATGTGCGGCACGGCCACGTTGACGATGGTCATGTCCAGCACTTCCATGAAGGTGCTGAACGCGACGGCGATGGTGAGCAGTACCAGCGCGCTGCCGTGCAGGGGCGGCAGCGGCTTGGTGTCGTTGGGTGTGGCGGCCATGGGGCGGGGCCTTCAGGTTATTGGGCGGCGCGGGGCAGGTTGGCCTGGATGATGCGCCGGGCCTCGTCATCGGCCTGGCCCGTCAGGCGGTCGTACACGCTCGTCTGGGCGACCGGCTGTTGCGTCGGCGCCTGCGCCAGCACCCGGCCGCGATCGTCGGAGATGTCCACGGTCACGTCGGTCGACAGGCCCACGCGCAGCGGGTGCTTGTCCAGCTCCTTGTTGTCCAGTGCGATGCGCACCGGCACGCGCTGCACCACCTTGATCCAGTTGCCGGTGGCGTTCTGCGCCGGCAGCAGCGAGAAGGCGCTGCCGGTACCTGCGCCCAGTCCGACCACTTTGCCGTGGTATTCGACGTCGCCGCCGTAGATGTCGGCTTCGACGGTCGCCGGCTGGCCGATGCGGATGTGCTGCAACTGGCCTTCCTTGAAGTTCGCATCGATCCACAGGTCATGCAGCGGCACTACGGTCATCAGCTGCTGGCCGGGCGCGATGCTGTTGCCCAACTGCACGCTGCGTTGGGCCACGTAGCCGGAGACCGGCGCCAGAATCGCGTTGCGTTGCGCGGCGATCCAGGCGGCGCGGAAGTTGGCGCGGGCCTGCAGCACGGCCGGGTTCTCGGCCACGTCAGTGCCTTCGACTGCGGCATGCGCGGCGGCGGCCTGCGCCTTGGCCGCTTCCAGCCCGGCACGGGCCTGCGCCACGCCATCGCGCAGGTGCTGCACGATCTCCGGCGATTCGGCGTGCGCGGCAACCAGCGGCAGGTGGCGTTTCAAGTCGGCCTCCAGCTTGTCCAGTTCCAGCTTGCGTGCGGTCACCTGCGCATCGGCGACGCTGGCCGAGCTGGTCTGCTGGCGCACGCCGCGCACAGCCTGGGCCAGCGCGCTGCGCGCTTGCGCGAGCCGAACCTGGGCATCGGTCGGATCGAGCCTGACCAATACCTGGCCGGCCTCCACGCGCTGTGTGTCGTCGGCCATGATCGCTACCACGGTGCCGGGCACCTGCGCGGAGATCGTCACCTGGTTGCCGCCGACGTAGGCGTTGTCGGTCTTCTCGCGGTGCGAGAACACGAACAGCCATAGCAGCAGCCAGATGAGCGCGGCCAGGAGGAACACGGCGGCCACGATGATCAGTACGCGGCGGCGCTTGGCCGGATCCTTGGCGGCCAGGCCGCTGTCGTTGTCGGCTGGCTTGTCGGCTTCAGTGGCGCTCATGGTCGACTCCGGGGGAAGGGGAGGTGGATGCGGTTTCGGAATGGAATTCGCTGCGGTAGCCGCCGCCTAGCGCCTTGATCAGCGCCAGATCGGTCGCCAATGCCTGCGCGTGGAGCTGGGTAGCCGCGTCGCGCTGCTGCAGCAGGACGAGTTCGGCGGCAAGGCTTTCGCGACCATCGCGCACACCCTGGTGCAGGCGCGCCTGGGCGTTGGCGAGCAGGCGTCCGTCCGCGGTCAGTTGCGCTTGTTGCTGCTCGCGCTGCGCGGCCAGCTGCTCGGCTCCCAGCGCCTGCGTGGCGACGTCGCGCACTGCCGCCAGCACGGTGCTGCGGTACTGCGCCACGGCACTGTCGAGCTGGGCGCGACTGAGGCCATAGTTCGCCTCGAGCGCGCCGCCTTCGAAGATCGGCAGGTGCAGCGCCGGCGTCACCGCAAAGACGCGGCTGCCGGCGGTGAACAGCTTGCCCATGTCGATGCTGGACAGCCCGGCCAGCGCGGTCAGGCTCAGGTCCGGAAAAAACTGCGCGCGCGCCACGTCGGTCTGCTTGAGGGCCGCCTCGACCTGCCAGCGGCTGGCTGCGATGTCCGGACGACGGGCGATGAGGTCCAGGCTCGCGTTTTCAGGAAGCCCCGGTGCCACGCCGGGAAGCGGGCGGACCTTGAGCTGAGGCAATTCGGCGGGTGCGACACCCAGCAGCGAGGCGAGCACCACGCGGCGCACCCTGGCCGAGCCTTCGAGCGCAGTGCGCATCTGTTTCAGCTGCGCCAGTTGTACTTGCGCCTGCTCGGCGGTGTCCGCCAGGTCCACGCCCTGGCGAACCCGCAGCTGGGCGATGTGCAGTAGCTGTTCCCCGGCTGCGAGCGACCGGTCGGCGAGCGCAAGCCTGGCCTGGTCGGCCTGCCAACCGAAGTAGGTGCTGGCGACCGCGTACTGCAACGCGAGTGCGGCCGCGCTGCGCTGCGCCTCGGCGGCGTGCGCCTGGTCCAGCGCCGCTTCCACCGTCGCCCGCTTCTTGCCCCACCAGTCGAATTCGTACTTCAACTGCACGCCGAGGTCGGCCTGGCTGTACCAGGTGAAGCCGAGGAATTGCGCAGGAATGAGGCCGTGCTCGCTCATGCGCTGGCGCGAGTACTGGACGTTGCCGTTGACCGTCAGCCCCATTTGCGCCGCAGCCAGCCGTGCGGATTGCTCGGCGCTCTGTACACGGCTCTGCGCCAGTGCGAGATCCGGTGCCTGGCGCAAGGCGCGGTCCATCAGATCGTCGAGCTGCGGATCGCCATAGGCGTGCCACCACTGCGCGTCGGGCCAGCCGGCGCGCGTGGCGGTTTCCAGACCGGCGAGCGGCACGTCGTCGCGAAGCTGCGGCGAGGACAGCTTCGCCGGCGGCGTGGCACATGCGACCAGCGCCAGCGCGGTTGCCGCGGCCAGCGCGGTGCGAAGGCGGAGCAGGGCAGGTTTCATGGAACGTCCTTCGGGGAGATGGGCTCGTCCAGCTGATCGAGGTTGTCCGCGAGCTTGCGCAGCAGGCGGCCGAAACTGCGCTTGTCGACCTCGTTGAATCCGACGAATGCCGCGCTGACGCGCGGAAACAGAGGCGGCAGCAGCTTCTGCACGAAGCGCCGCCCGGCGGGGGTGATACGGATGACCACGCGACGGCGGTCTTCCTCGCTGGCGCCGCGGGTGATCAGCCCGCGCTTGACCAGCGCGTTGGCGATGCGGGTCATGTTGGTCGCGCCCTGCGAGGTGTATTCGCAGAGTTCGCCCGGCGTGGAACTGCCGTCGGGGCGGCTGTACAGGATCATCAGCGTGAGGAAATCGCTGTGGTTGATCTTGTTGGGTTTGAGCGCTTCTTCCACGGCTTCGTCGAAGGCATGGCCCACCATGAGCAGCAGGCGGGTGAGACGCGCCTCGGTCGCTGGCATGTCGGGGATAACCTGGCTCACGCGGCCGATCCCCTCGTCCATCATCGCGATGCAGTCGCCCAGACGTGCCATTTCACCAGCTCATATTTCACCAGTGAACAAAAATAGCGCGGGCGCGAAAGACAGGCAAGTGCCGGTAGCTCCAGGAGCGGGCTCCTACGACAGCTCCGGGGGCGGCAGGCCGAACAGGCGGCAGGCGTTCGCCGTGGTGGCCGCGGCAATGGCCTCGGGTGTCTCGCCGCGCAGCTCGGCAACCGCCTGCAGCGTTTCCAGCATGCGAACCGGCTCGTTGCGCGTGCCCTGGTGCCCCGCGTTAGGCTGGTCGGGCGCGTCCGTTTCCAGCAACAGGCAATCGATCGGCATGTCCGACACCAGGCGTCGCAACCGCTTTGCGCGCGGGTAGGTGATCGGACCGCCGATGCCGAGCATGAAACCCATTTCGTAAAGCCGCTCGGCCTGCTGCTCGCTCCCTGCGAAACTGTGCACGACGCCACGAAGGCCCGGGAATCGCCGCAAGGCAAGCACGATCTCCTCCACCGCGCGGCGGGCGTGCACGATCACCGGCAAGCCGAACTCCTCGGCCAGCGCCAATTGTTCCTCGAAGTAATGCTGCTGAACGTCGCGGTCGAGCTCCTCCACGTAGAAGTCCAGCCCGATCTCGCCCAGTGCGACGGCGGTACCGTGACCAAGGCGTTCGCGCAGCAGTCGTAGATGCTCGGGACGGTGTCGCGAGAGGAACAGCGGATGCAGGCCGTAGGCCGGGTAGAGTTCCTCGTGCCCCTGGCACAGCGCGTCGATGCGCGGCCAGCTCGAGGCGTCGACGCCGGGCACGATCATCTGCCGCACGCCCGCGGCGGCTGCGCACGCGAGGACTTGCGCGCGATCGCCGTCGAAGCTTGCGTCGTCGATGTGCACATGGCTGTCGACCAGCCAGGGGCCGGGCCGGGACAGGGGCGGATGTGAGTGTTCCGTCACGCGTTCGTCACCTGGGGTTGCGCGTAGGTAAGAATGTCTAGGCCGGATTCAGTATGGCGAAGGTTCAATGGTTCCGCAGGTGAATGGTGGACGCATGGCGCGCCCGCTGCGCCGCAATGAAACGAAGGAGAGGTAAGTCATGAACAGGTTGATAGTCAATGCGCTTCAGGTGGGAATCGCGGCATCGCTCGCGATGGGCATTTCGGCTTGCAACCGCGACGCCAGCGCCGATGCCGGCCTGGCCAATGCCGAGTCCAGCGCCACGGCCGCGGACAACGGCGTCAAGTACGCGCGCGTGGTGAGCGTGGATCCGGTACGCAAGACGGTGAACAACCCCCACCAGGTGTGCCACGACGAAGCGGTCACGCACAGCGAACCGCCCAAGGACCAGCACCAGATCGCCGGCACGGCAATCGGTGCCGTCGCCGGTGGCCTCCTAGGCCACCAGGTCGGCGGCGGCAAGGGCAAGACCCTTGCAACGGTCGCTGGCGCGGTCGCGGGCGGCTACGCCGGCAAGAAGATCCAGGAGAAGCGCCAGCAGCCGACCGTCACCACGACGACCGAGCGCAAGTGCGAGACGGTCAACGACAGCAGCACCAAGGTGGTCGGTTACAACGTGCGTTACGAGTACAACGGCGTCACCCGCACCGTGCGGATGGACCATGACCCGGGTGATCGGGTCCAGGTGCAGGAGGGCGTCGTCGCCGTTTCCGACGCGCATTGACAAGCTGACACAACCTATGCGGTCCATGGACGGACCGCGCGCGATGATCTGCTCACCCCACACCGAGGAGTCGCGCCATGACGTTCGAACGCAATCGCAACTTTGCGCTGGCCGCCGCACTGGCGGGCAGCCTGGTCCTCGGTGGCTGCGCCACGGGACCCAGTGACAACGGTGGCTACAACAACCGGGGCTACCAGAGCTCCGGTTACGGCAGTACGCGCTGCGAGAACTGCGGGGTGGTACAGGACGTGCAACAGGTCCCCATCGAAGGAAACAACAATGCGACGCTCGGTACCGTCATTGGCGCTGTCGCCGGAGGCGTGCTTGGGCATCAGGTGGGAGGAGGCAAGGGCAAGCAGGCGGCCACCGTGGCGGGCGCCGTCGCGGGTGGCGTGGTCGGTCATGAGGTAGGGAAGCGATCCGGTGGCGGGCAAATGGGTTGGCGCGTCACGCTTCGGCTCAACAACGGCCAGTACGCGACCGTTACCCAGAAGGAAGACCCTGGACTTCGTGTCGGGGATTATGCCGAGATCCGCGGCGATCACGTCTACGGCATGTAACCGTTCGGACGTAAAAATGGCCAAAAAAAAGACCCTCTCGCGAGGGTCTTTTTTTTTGCTGCCGCACGAAATCAGTTGACGGCGTAGAAGCGATGCTCGCCGATGGTCGTGCTTGTGTGGTTGAGCGACCAGGCCGGTGCGATCGCCACGGTGGCGAAGTGATCCGCGTGCGGCACGAGCAGCTGGCGCTGGGCCAGCGGGAGGGCCCAGTTTTCCATCGAATCGCCGGCGATCTTCCAGGCCTTGGTGAAGGCCTTGAAGTTGGCGATGTCGTAGGAACCGGGCGTGGCGGTGATGGCGAACTGGTGCGGCGCGGCCACCACCTTGCAGACGGTATCGCCCCAGCGGCCGCGTTCGCGGCGACGGAGCGCGACTTCCGCGACAGCAAGCTGACCGATGGTCGACTCGCTGCGCGCCTCCAGGTACACGGTCGTCGCCAGGCAGGCCTGGTCGGCGATCGGCTGGGGCAGTACGGACGTCAGCCACAACAGCATGGAAAGTTTCATTGTCTGCCTCCAGCGTGCTGTACGCGCGGGATGAAACTTCCATCTCGAGCGCCGTTGCGGTGGACGGGCGGGCAGGCCGTTACCACCTGGATTGATCGCCGCGACCGAAACAGGAGTCGCGACGCTTTGCCACGGGAGTGTGGCGTTGGAGCCGGCTGGTCCGGAGCCGGCGTGATCGTTTGCGCGCGCACTGTCAATCGCGACCGGCGGCGGTCTGCGAGATTGCGGCTGCTGCTTGGATTGTTTCCGCTTACAGCGGTGGTTCCATCCGGCGATCTTTCTGCCGGGTCGCGCCGATCCGGACCCCTCCGGTTCGTCGCGTGCAGATGCCCGTGAGCGATGGGCATCATTTTCGATTCGGCGGGAGCGTAGTGGCGGTGATGCCTGCTGGCAAGTGCCGTATTGGTGCAATTTAAAGTTGGCTCACGTTCATCCAGCGAGCATCGCGAGCGGGTGAAGAGTGTGGATCACGCGGCGTTGTGGATTTGTCGCGACGCAAGAGGAGTGGCCGATCATGCACCAAAGTCATTGTGAAGGCGCGTCGCGTGAACGAGGTGTCATTTGCGCCGCACCGGATCGATGCATCCGGCACGGTTTGGGCGAAGCCCTTCCGCACACTGATCACCGAGTGTCGCCGCGCTCATGCATGACAAGTCGTCGGCGCGACTGGAAGACATAAAGCCGCGGACTGCCGCTTGCGCATGAGTGCACGCTACCCGGCTGCATCGTGAAAGATGATGCCTAGCGTATGGCGCGTGCCGCTGCGCAACCGGCTCACGCCGTGCCGCAGGTTCACCCGATAGCAACCGCGGGCGCCCTGCACGGGACGGTGGTGAACCGCGAAGATCACCGCATCGCCTTGCGCGAGCGGTACCACTTCGGCACGCGACTGCATGCGCGGGCGCTGCTCGGTGAGTACGAACTCGCCTCCGCTGAAATCGACACCAGGCGCAGACAGGAGCACGGCGACCTGCAGCGGGAAAGCGTGCTCGCCATACAGGTCCTGGTGCAGGCAGTTGTAGTCGCCCGACTGGTAGCGCAGCAGCAGGGCGTGGGTCGCACCTGGCCGGCCGCATGGCAGCGCGCCAGGTAGTCGGCATGGGCCAGCGGATAGCGAACGTCAATTCCCATCGCTTCGTTCCACCGGTTGGCAAGCGGTACCAGCCGGGGATAGATGCCGGTGCGCAGTGCCTCGACCTGCGCAGGCAGGGGGTAGGCAAAGTACTGGTATTCGCCCTGGCCGAAGCCGTGCCGGGCCATGACGACCCGGCTGCGGAAGTGTTCGCGACGGGAATAGAGCGCAGCCACTTCGCGGCAGATCCTCGGTGCCAGCAGGCCTGGCAACAGGGCGTGACCGTGCGCATCGAGCGCGGCGTGGACGGTTGGCCAGTCGATGGCATGACACGCATCGGCGCGAGGGTCGTTGGCGAGCAGGTCGTCGGTCATGCCCTCAGGATCGCCCGTTGCGCGTTCCGGCACCCTCCGTATCTTGCGCTTCCTCCTCGGCCTCGTCGCCGCGCACCTGCGCATGGCTGATGAGCGCGAAGATGCAGCTTCCGCCGACGATGTTGCCGGCCAGCGTCGGCAGCGCGAAGTCCGTGACGAAGCCCTCGATGGACAGTCCCCCGGCGAACACCAGGTAGAACGTCTCCACCGATCCCACGATGATGTGGGTGAAGCCACCCAGCGCGATCAGGTAGGTGGTGAGCACGATCACGGTGATCTTCGCGTACTCCGCTGCCGGCAACAGCCATACCATCGTGGCAATCAGCCAGCCGGCAACGATGCCCTTGGTGAACATCTGCCACGGCGTGTTGCCCATAACCTCGGCACCAATGTCCAACAGGGCCGTCCGGGTAGCCTCGTCGAACAACTGCATGTGCAGAATGCCGTAAGCGAACAGCGCGGTGCCGACCAGGTTGCCCGCGAACACCACCGACCACAGCCGCAGCAGCGAGCCGAGCTTGCGCAGGCTCGGATGCGTCATCAGCGGCAGCACCGCGGTCATGGTGTTTTCGGTGAACAACTGCTGCCTCGCCAGGATCACCACCAGGAAGCCAAACGGGTAACCCAGGCTTTCGACGAGGAAGGCACCCGGCACGCCTTCCAGGTGCCGATGCAGCAGCCCACGCGCCAGCATCGAAAAGCCCATCGACAGCCCTGCCGCCAGCGCGGAGAGGCTCAGCGCGAGCAGGCCCCGGCTGAGTTCCTCCTCGCCTTCCAGGCGGATCGTTTCATGCAGCACCGCCACGCGTGGCGGGCGCTTCTGCTCGACTTCGCCCCGCTCCTCGCGCGAGAGCGAGAAGCCGTCGCGGGCGTCGACCTCGTTCGGATCTTCCGCGGCGTTGGCGCGCTGGCGTCCGGTTGGTTGGGGCATGCAGTGGTCCTCCGACGGCCACGGCACGCTACGACGGCTTCCGTATGCGAAGCGTCGCTTCAGGCGGACACGTCGACCAGCACCAGTTCGGCATCCTCCAGTGCGGTCACGCGCAACGAAGGTTCGTTCTTGATCGCTGCGCCGTCCCGCGCATCGAGCCGCACGCCGTTGACCTCCACGGCGCCCCTGGCGGGCACCAGGTACGCATGGCGGCCCGCGCCCAGCGGATAGTCCGTCTGTTCGCCCGCATGCAGAGTCGCGCCCAGGACACGAGCTTGCGCGCGCAGCGGCAGCGCGTCGGTGTCTCCGGGGAAGCCGCTGGCCAGCGCCACGAAGCGGCCGGCCCGCTCCCCGGTGGGGAAGGGCCGCGCGCCCCAGGCCGGCGCGCCGCCCGGTCGGTCCGGGATGATCCAGATCTGGAAGATGCGGGTGGATTCGGCCTCCAGGTTGTATTCGGCATGGGTGATGCCGGTGCCCGCGCTCATCACCTGCACGTCGCCGGCAACGGTGCGGCCCTCGTTGCCCAGGTTGTCGCGATGGCTGATCGCACCCTCTCGCACGTAGGTGATGATTTCCATGTCGGCGTGCGGGTGCGGCGGGAACCCGCTGCGCGGGGCGATCGTGTCGTCGTTCCACACGCGCAGCGCGCCCCAGCCCATGCGGGCGGGGTCGTGGTAGCCGGCGAAGGAAAAGTGGTGCTTGGCGTCGAGCCAGCCATGGTTGGCGCCGCCCAAGGTGTCAAAAGCCCTACGTTCGATCATGTTGACCTCCTGCCGCGCGTGGATGCGGCCAGGCATGCAAGGTAAGGGTGCGCTCCGCGCTGCCAAATAGGCGTGGATTGAACGGATCGTTCGCGAACCGACACCCATTGACCGGGGCGCGGATGCATGGGTTAGGCTAGCGCCGGGGACATCCAGGAGTGCTCGTCATGCGCTGGCGACTTTTGTTGGCTTGCCTGCTGGCCGGCTGCGCGGGCGCGTCGTGGGCCGGCCAACTGGTGGTGCGGGTCAGCGACAGTGACGGACATGCCGTCGGCGACGCGGTGGTGACCGTGACCCCGGCCAATCCTTCGACCGAACCATCGCCCTCGGCGGTCACCCGCTACGTCGACCAGCGGGACGAGACCTTCATCCCTTACGTGCAGGTGGTCCACCCGGGTGACCGCGTGGTGTTCCGCAACAGCGACGGTACCCGCCACCACGTCTATTCGTTTTCCGAAGCCAAGGCGTTCGAGTTCCTGCTGCGTCCGGGCGAGAGTTCGCCGCCGCTGACGCTGGACAAGCCCGGCTTGGTCGCGGTCGGCTGCAACATCCACGACCACATGATCGCCTACCTGCTGATCACCTCCGGGCGTGCCAAGGTGACGCCCTCGCAAGGCCAGGCCGTGTTCGAACAGCTGCCGCCGGGAAGTTACACCGTGACGGTATGGCACCCGCAGCTGCGGCCAGGCCAGGCGCAACCGAGCCAAGTGGCCGTGGTGGGCGAGGGGACGCAAGCGCAGCACGCCGACTTCACCCTGTCGCTGATTCCCGACCCGCGCGGGTTCACCGATCGCGAGCACCTGGATTACTGACCCATGCGCGCCGCCGTCGGCTTCCGCCTCCGCTTGGCTCTGTTCTTCGTCGCCACCCTGGTGACCGTACAGCTGCTGACGGCCGCGCTGGTCTACGGCGTGACCCGGCGCGCGATGGTCAGCGAGGGCGAACGCCAGCTAGCGGTCAACGCGCAGGCTTTCGTGGCGCAGATGGACGATCTTTCCGCACGCGTGGCCGGCAACGTCGAAGTGATGGCGCTGGACTACGCCCTGCGCTCGGCGATCGCCGAACGTGATCACGGCACGGTGTTTTCCGTGCTGCGCAACCACGGCCGCCGCGTAGGCGCCTCGCGCATGCAGTTGGTTGGCCTGGACGGGGTGGTCGAGGTGGATACGGCCGACGCGCACGCCAACGGCAAGCGTTTCGCCTTTCCCGATCTTGTCGAGCATGCCTTCGACCGGCGCGTCGCCGCCGTGGTGGCGCTGCAGGCCAAGGCGTACTGGGTGGTGGTGGTGCCGATCTACGCGCCCCAGCCAGTCGGGCTGGTGGTGGTTTACGTACCGCTGGACGACGCGCTGCTGGCGCACCTGCGCGAACTGTCCGCGCTGCCTGGCGACATCGAGCTCGCGGTGCGGCCGGACGCATCGGGCTGGGTGGCCGCCGCGCAGGGACTGAGGCATACCGGGCTGGTCGTCAGCCTGGCCGGGCAGCAGCTGCCGACGAGCCCGGCGGTGCGCCGCATCCAGGGGCACGAATACCTCGTGCTGGCGCAGCCGCTCAGCCAGGCGCGCAGCAGCGCTCCGGTGGTGGCGGTGCTCGGCTACTCGCTGGGCGACGCCTTGAGGCCGTTCCGCGCGGTGGTGATCGCCTGGGCGTTCCTGCTGGGGTTGGGGCTGGTGGTCGGCCTGATCGGCGCGTGGCTGACCGCGCGCAGCGTGTCGCGCCCGGTGGAGTCCCTCGCCGGCGCGGCGCGGCGCATCGAGGCGGGCGACTACCGTGCGCTGCCCAGCCTCGGCCGTCGCGACGAGCTGGGCGAGCTCGCGGCGGCCTTCGGCACCATGGCCGAAGCGGTCCGCCAGCGCGAGGAGCGCATCCGGCAGCAGGCATTGCACGACCAGGTCACCGACCTGCCCAACCGCGTGGCCGCCGAGGCCGCGATCGATCGCGCGCGGGACGCCGGCACGACCCACGGCGCTCTGCTGATGGTCGGCCTCACGCGCGTGCCCGACATCATCAAGACCATGGGCCATGGTCTTTACGACCGGCTGATGCGCGAGGTCGGGATCCGTCTGGGGCGCGTGGCCGCGAAGGCCTACCTGGCGCGCGCCACCGACACCCAGTTCGTCGCCTGGCTGCCTGACGCGGACCGCACCGAGGCGGTCGCCGCTGCGCTGCGCATTCTCGATGCGTTGAACGCCTCCTACGTCGAGGCGGACGTCAGTGTCGATACCCTGCCGGCGATCGGCATCGCCATGTACCCGGAGGACGGAGCGCTGGCGTCGGTGCTGCTGCGCCACGGCGAAGTGGCCCAGTTCGCGGCCACCGGTTCGACCCGCCCGCTTGCCTTCTACGACGCGGCGACCGATCCCCATCGCACCGAGCGCTTGTCGCTGATGGGCGAGCTGCGCGAGGCGCTCGATCACGATCACCTGCTGCTGCACTACCAGCCCAAACTCGCCCTGGACACGCGTCGCGTGGACGGTGTCGAGGCGCTGGTGCGCTGGCATCATCCGCGCCGCGGAATCGTGCCGCCGCAGGACTTCATCGGCATGGCCGAAGACACTGGCAACATCCAGCGGCTTACCCGCTGGGCGCTGGCCTCCGGCATCGCCCAGGCCAGCCGCTGGCACGCGCGCGGGCTCGACCTGAACGTGGCGGTGAATCTCTCGGCACGGGATCTGGGGGAACCGGAACTGCCGCTGCGCATCGGGCGCCTGCTCTCCATCCACGGACTTCCGCCGGGCAAGCTGACTGTCGAAATCACCGAACGCGCCGTGATCGGCGAGCCGGAAACCGCGATCCGCGTGCTGCGCGGGCTGGCCGACCTGGGCGTCGGCATTGCGGTGGACGATTTCGGCGTAGGCCAGTCCGCCTTTGCGTATCTGCGCCACTTGCCGGTGAGCGAGCTGAAGATCGACCAGACCTTCGTCCGCCACCTGGCTCGCGACGCGAGCGACCAGACCATCGTGCGCTCGATCGTGGAACTCGGACATCGCCTCGGTTTCCAGGTCACCGCCGAAGGAGTGGAAGACGAGGGGGCAATGGAACAACTCGCGGCGATCGGCTGCGACCATGCACAGGGCTTTTTCATCGCGCGTCCGCTGCCGGCGACCGAACTGGCGGGCTTCGCCTTCGAGCGGGCCGGGGTGGCATGAGCCACGGTCTCCGTCTCCGCCCGCTTGCTTTGGCCTGCCTGGCCGCGCTGCCGCTGGCGGGCCACGCCCAGGATTTCAGCCTGCACGGCTACGTCGACGGCCGCCTGGTGGCCGCGCCGGCCGAGCGCAGCTGGGTCGAGGGCGGGCTCGGCAAGACGCGCTACGGCGGCGGAGGCGTCGAGGCCCGCTTCGGCGGCGCCGCGCTGGCCGGCACCGCGCAGCTCACGCCCTCGCTGCTCGCCTTCGCCGGCGTGCAACTGCAGGATGGTGACCGCGCCGGCATCGACATGCTGGAGGCCTACCTGCGCTGGCGACCGGTATCGACCACGCGCTGGCGCGGGTCAGTGCAGGCTGGCGCGTTCTTCCCGCCGGTCTCGCTGGAGAACGACGCGATCGGCTGGACCAGTCCGTGGACGCTCACGCCTTCGGCGATCAACAGCTGGGTCGGCGAGGAGCTGCGCGCCGTCGGTGCTGAGGGTCGCATCGAGCGGCGCGGCGAGATCGCCAGTTGGGAACTGCGCGGCGCGCTGTTCCAGCGCAACGATCCGGCCGGCAACCTGCTGGCGGTCCGCGGCTGGTCGCTCAGCGACCTGGCCTATGGCATCGGCAGCCGTCTGCGCGAACCCGATGCCTATGTGCGCGACGATGGCGAGGAGCCGCCGATGCGCTACGACCCGTTCCGGCGCATCGGCCACCAGTGGGGCAACTACGCCCAGCTCACGTGGCGCGCGCGCGGCTGGGGCCGCATCAGCCTGATGCACTACGACAATCACGCCGACCCCCAGGCCTGGCAACCCTACGAAGGCGGTGAGCGCCTGTACGCCTGGCGCACGCGCTTCTGGAGCCTGGGCGCCAGCGCGGACACCGGGCCGATCACCTGGCTGGCCCAGGCGATGGATGGCGACACCGTGATAGAGCCGTTGCCGAACCTGGTGTTCACCACCCGCTACCGGGCCGCGTACCTTCTGGCCGGCTGGAATCGCGGCGCTTGGCGGCCCGCACTGCGACTGGATCACTTCAGTACGCGTGAACTGCCCGAAACCCCGGGGTTGCATGAAGGCGAGCACGGCAATGCGATAACCGCGGCCCTCAACTGGCGACCCCACGACTGGTTGCGCCTGACCTTCGAGGTGCTGCACATCGACAGCACGCGCACCGCCCGCGCCGATTACGGATTGCAGCCCCACACTGGCGGAACGCAGATGCAGTTGAGCGCGCGCCTGTTCTACTGAAGGTCGGTTTCGCGGGAATCGGTCGCCGCCGCGTATCCGACCGCCGCGGCGCTTTGCTATCCTTCGCCGTTCTCGCCAGCGTCCGTCCGGGCGCCACAACCACGGCCATACGTTTTCATGATCGAGACCAATCCGATCCATGCGCAGATCGCGGACCTCACGGACCGCGTCGAGTCGCTTAGGGGGTATCTTTGACTACGCCACCAAGCGTGAGCGTCTCGAAGAAGTAAGCCGCGAACTGGAAAGTCCCACCGTCTGGGACGATCCGCCGCGCGCGCAGGAACTGGGCCGCGAACGCGCCCGCCTGGACACCGTCGTCACCGGCATCGACGAGCTCACCGCCGGCCTGTCCGACGCGAAGGAGTTGCTCGACATGGCGGCTTCGGACGGCGACGAAGACACCGTCCAGTCCGTCGCCGATGACGTGCAGAAACTCGAGGCCCGAGTGGGCAAGCTCGAGTTCCAGCGCATGTTCTCCGGCAAGATGGATTCGAACAATGCCTTCGTCGACATCCAGGCCGGCGCCGGCGGCACCGAGGCGCAGGACTGGGCCGAGATGCTGCTGCGCATGTATCTGCGTTGGGCCGAGTCGCGTGGCTGGAAGGTCGAGCTGATGGAAGTTTCCGGTGGCGAAGTGGCGGGCATCAAGTCCGCCACGTTCCGCGTCGAAGGCGACTATGCCTATGGCTGGCTCAAGACCGAAATCGGCGTGCATCGCCTGGTGCGCAAGAGCCCGTTCGACTCGGACAACCGTCGCCATACGAGCTTCACCTCCGTCTTCGTCTCGCCCGAAGTCGACGACGACATCGACATCGAGATCAATCCGGCGGACCTGAAGACCGACGTCTACCGCTCCTCCGGCGCCGGCGGCCAGCACGTCAACAAGACCGAGTCGGCCGTGCGCATCACCCACATGCCCAGCGGCGTGGTGGTGGCCTGCCAGACCGAGCGCAGCCAGCACGCCAACCGCGACCGCGCCATGAAGATGCTGGCCGCGAAGCTGTACGAACTGGAAGTACAGAAGCGCAATGCCGAGAAGGACGCGCTCGAAGCGAGCAAGTCCGACATCGGCTGGGGCAGCCAGATCCGCAACTACGTGCTCGACCAGAGTCGCATCAAGGACCTGCGCACGGGCGTGGAGCGCTCTGATACGCAGAAGGTGCTCGACGGCGACCTGGACGAGTTCATCGAGGCAAGCCTCAAGTCCGGCCTGGACGCCGGCGCCAAGCGCATCGACGCGTGAGTCCAGGCCCCGGAACCTCCGTGCGGACGGTCCGGGGCCTGCCTCTGCATCAGGGGCCGGACATGGGCGTGGAAAGGTCGGGGCGGTACAGGTAGATCGTGTACGTGCTCTTCTCGATGCCGCTGTCGAACTTGTTCATGGCCTCCTTCGCGCGCTCCTTGGAGCCGAGGGAGCGGGCAAGCACGTCCATCAGGGTCGGTTTGGGCTCCGCCATATCCGCGTAGCTCTTCATCGGTTCGACGATGAGCAGCGACCCGCGACCGCCGATCGACGTGTCGATTTCATACGGGTAGGGCCACTTGGCCGCCTCGACGGCCGTGTGGACCTTGGCGATCGCGTCTTCCACGCCTTCGTTTCCTCCGGGTTTGACCTGGAAGTCGTAGACGCCGAAGTACTTGTAGTCCTTGCTCTCGATCCAGTGGCTGTGCTCCGTGTCGGACTTGACGAAATAGTGCTCGGCCCGTTGCACGTAGCGGCCGGCATCGCGATCGAAATCAGCCGCGCCATGCTCGCGCTCCCATGTCTCGTTGGCATCGATTTGCTGCCAGGTGTGGTCGCCCGAGCGGATCACGTAGTGTCCGAGATCCTTGCCGACCACCGGCTGGTAGATCGACCAGACAAAGCCTTCACCGTTCTGCTTGCGCCACGCGGCGTGCGCCTTGAGCGCGGTCTCGAAGGGCCGGGCCTGGCCATCTTTCGGCCAGATGAACCAGACCGATGCGATGGAACCGGTGGAGGTGGCCGGCGCTGGCGCCGCGGCACGGGTCAGGCCGGCAGACAGTAGCGAACCCAGCGCCAGCATGGCTGCCAGCGCCCATTTCGGAGAGGTGGGAAACATGAGGGTGCTCCTTGCTCGTCGGACCCCTGCAGGCGCGCCGATAACACGACTGGCGTGAAGACCGGGCATGCCGGGCTCCATGCCTGGCGGACCGGGCGCCCACGCCGCCCCTTTGTGCGGCAGTGACGGTCGCATACACTGGGCAACTGGCATCGGAATGCCTGGCCTGCATGGCAGAGCGCCCGGCACGTCCACCGGCAAGGGGGCACTGGCTCGCGGTCATCGCGGCAAGGGCGGCTCCTGCGTCCGTTTTGGCCGCGGGCGCCTTGTTTCCGTCGGGAAGCGTCCAGGCCGGTTCGACATCGCCTCCAGCCAAGAAATAACCAAGTGTTCCGGGTCGAAACGACACCGGCTGCAGCTCACGGAAACCTACGCATGATCGACCACCCCGCGCCCGCTACCGCCAACGACGCCACGGCACCCGACGAGAACAAGCTCATCGCCGAGCGTCGCGAGAAGCTCAAGGAGCTGCGCGGGCAGGGCATCGCCTTCCCGAACGACTTCAAGGTCGACGCCTTCGCCGGCGACCTGCGCACCGAGTTCGCCGACCACGACGCCGAAGCGGTCGACGCCGCCGCACGTCGCGTCAAGGTCGCCGGCCGCATCGTGCTCAAGCGCGTGCAGGGCAAGGTGAGCTTCGTGCAGATGCAGGACTTCACCGGCCGCATCCAGCTGTTCATCCACCAGGGCACGGTGGGCGAGGAAACCTACGAGTCGTTCAAGGGCTGGGACGTGGGCGACATCGTTGGCGCGGAAGGGCAGGTGATGCGCACCAAGACCGGCGAGCTGTCGGTCAAGGTCGATAGTCTGCGCCTGCTGACCAAGAGCCTGCGCCCGCTGCCGGACAAGTTCCACGGCCTGGCCGACGTCGAACAGCGCTACCGCCAGCGCTACGTCGACCTGATCGTGACCGAGGAGGCGCGCCGCACCTTCGCGCTGCGCTCGCGCATCATCGGCTTCATGCGCAAGTGGCTGGAAGCCGAGCCGCGCCGCTTCATGGAAGTGGAGACGCCGATGATGCACATCATCCCCGGCGGCGCCACGGCCAAGCCCTTCGTCACCCACCACAACGCGCTGGGGCTTGACCTGTACCTGCGCGTGGCGCCGGAGCTTTATCTCAAGCGCCTGGTCGTGGGCGGCTTCGACCGCGTCTACGAAATCAACCGCAACTTCCGCAACGAAGGTGTGTCGACCCGGCACAATCCCGAGTTCACGATGCTCGAGCTGTACCAGGCCTACGCGACCTATCACGAGATCATGGACCTCACCGAGTCGGTGATCCGCGAGACGGCCAGGAACGTGCTCGGTACTACCGAACTGGCCTGGGAGGACGCGCAGATCGACGTCGGCCCGGCGTTCCGCCGCTGGCGCATGGAAGACGCCGTACTGGAGCACAACCCAGAGATCAGGCGCGAGGAACTGCGCGACCGCGAAGCGATGGCGGCGCACGCGAAGCGTCTTGGCGTCCAGGTCAAGCCGGGCTACGGCTGGGGCAAGCTGCTGCTGGAAATCTTCGAGAAGACCGTCGAGCACACGCTGGTCCAGCCGACCTTCATCACCGACCACCCGGTCGAGGTTTCGCCGCTGGCGCGCGAGAGCGACACGGACCCGGGCATCACCGACCGCTTCGAACTCTTCATCAACGGCAAGGAGATCGCCAACGGCTTCTCCGAGCTCAACGACCCGGAAGACCAGGCGGCGCGCTTCAAGGCCCAGGTCGAGGCCAAGGATTCGGGCGACGACGAAGCGATGCACTTCGACGCCGACTACATCCGCGCGCTGGAAGTCGGCCTGCCGCCGACCGGCGGTCTCGGCATCGGTATCGATCGCCTGGTGATGCTGATGACCGGCTCGGCCTCGATCCGTGACGTGCTGCTGTTCCCGTACATGCGTCCGGAAGCCTGAGGCGATCTACCCAATCCGCCTGTCGGCACCTTCCCCGTGTTCGCGGGGGAGGCTTGGCACGGGCGCCCAGCGCTCCAAGACACGTCCTTCCCCATTCCACGGGGAAGTGCCCGAAGGGCTGAGGTGGGACGCTCTGGCGGGAAACTACCGTACGCCCGCACCCGGCGAGCGCGCGCGCCGCCGCAGCACGGCCATCTGCAGCAGGTTCACCGCGCTGGACCCGGTCCAGTACAGCCCCAGCCCCGCGGCCAGGTGCCACACCATCAGCGCTGAAACCGCCACGGGCAGCCAGTGCAGCAGCGTGCGCGTCTGTTCGGTCATGGCCGGATTGAGCAGCAGCGCCGCGAAACTCAGCAGCCCGACCACCAGCGCCAGCCAGGCATCCGGACGCGCGAGCTTCGGGATCCACAGGAACGAATCGGCGCCCGCGACGCCCTGGCGGATGGCCGCATAGATGCCGGCCCCCAGAGGCGCCTGCACCAGCGCGACCAGCAGGCTGCTGCCGAGTCCCCCGCCGATGCCGTGCTCCCGATAAAGCGCCTGCATGGCCTGCGCCTGTGCCGCGGGATTGCCGGCGTGCCGCTCGCGCAACTGCGCAAGCTTCGGCTTGAGCGTCAGCAACTGCTGCTGTCGCAACCAGCCCTGTTCGGCGGTCTTCAACGTCATCGGCAGCATCGCCAACCGCACCACAAGTGCCAGCACGATTACCGCCATGCCATAGCTGCCATCCATCCAGGTGGCCAGCTGCGCCAGCAACTCCGAAAGTCCATCCACGAAAGTCGACCACATCCCCGTCAGCTCCCTGCTGTCATGTGAACTGCACAGATGGGACTGCGGACTGGGCAGTTCAAGCGTCGTTGCGCGTGACGACGGCAGAAACAAAACGATCGGCAACCTCCGGCGCCCGATCGCGCTGTCGGCTAAACTTGCCGGTTTATCGCTGGAGCAACGAGCCATGTGGTTTGCCATCGTCGGCACCGACGTCCTCGATTCGCTGGAAAAGCGCAAGAGCGCGCGGCCGGAGCACCTCGCGCGCCTGGAAAAGCTGCATGCCGAAGGCCGCCTGCTGCTGGCCGGCCCGTTTCCGGCGATTGAATCGGAAGACCCGGGCCCGGCTGGCTTCACCGGCAGCCTGATCGTTGCCGAGTTCCCCTCGCAGGCAGATGCCCGGCGCTGGGCGGATGCGGACCCTTATGTCGCTGCGGGCGTCTACGCCAGTGTCGAGGTCAAACCGTTCCGCAAGACCCTGCCGTGAGCGCGATGGTCGAGCAGATCCGCCGGCGCCTTGCCGATGCCCTGGCGCCGGTGGAACTGGAAGTGCTCGACGAGGGCCACAAGCACGCCGGCCACGCCAACGCCGGCAAGGGCCACTTCCACGTGCGCATCGTCAGTCCGGCCTTTGCCGGCGTGCTGCCGATCAAGCGGCATCGCATGGTGTATGCGGCGCTGGATGGGCTGATGGACCAGGGCATCCATGCACTCTCGATAGATGCCAAGGCGCCATAATTAGCAATTTCAAGTAGTTGTAGTGCTTCGTTCCAGTTACTTGTCACGCCTGATTCGCATTGCGACCACGCCCGGCGTTTGGCACAGTGACCTGTCGCCCGATTCACCGCGGGCCCGTCCCTACTGTTGAGCCCGCATGCGCCTTACCACGATCAAACTCGCCGGATTCAAGTCCTTCGTCGACCCGACCACGCTGCACCTGCCGACCAACATGACCGGCGTGGTCGGCCCGAACGGCTGCGGCAAGTCCAACATCATCGACGCGATCCGCTGGGTGATGGGCGAAAGCGCGGCCAGCCGCCTGCGCGGCGACTCGCTGACCGACGTGATCTTCTCCGGCTCCAACGCGCGCAAGCCGGTGGGGCAGGCCACCGTCGAGCTGATCTTCGACAACGGTGACGGCACCATCCAGGGCGAGTACGCGCAATACGCGGAGATCTCGGTCAAGCGCCAGGTCACCCGTGACGGGCAGTCCTCGTACTTCCTCAACGGCGCACGTTGCCGCCGCCGCGACATCACCGACCTGTTCCTGGGCACCGGCCTGGGGCCGCGCAGCTACTCGATCATCGAGCAGGGCATGATCAGCCAGATCATCGAGGCGCACCCGGAAGAACTGCGCACGCACCTGGAGGAGGCCGCCGGCATCTCCAAGTACAAGGAGCGCCGCAAGGAGACCGAGAGCCGCATCAAGTCCACCCGCGAGAATCTCGATCGCGTCAAGGACGTGCGCGACGAGGTCGACAAGCAGCTCGAACACCTCAACCGCCAGGCCCGCGCCGCCGAGCGCTGGAAGGCGCTGAAGGAAGAGCAGACACGCAAGGAAGCCGAGCTGCGCGCCCTCGAATACCGCGCGCTGAAGGGCCAGCACGAGGGCGAAGGGCAGGGGCTGTCCGCGGCCGAGATCGAGATCGAGAAGCAGCTCGCCGGCCAGCGCCAGATCGAGGCGCAACTGGAGTCCGTCCGCGAACGTCACACCGGTGCCACCGAACACCTCAACGAAGTGCAGGCCGAGGTCTACAAGGTCGGCGCCGAGATTGCCCGCGTCGAGCAGCAGGTGCGCTTCAACCGCGAGACCGCCGATCGCCTGCAGCGCGCCCAGGGCGAGGCCGAGCGCGAGCACGGTGAGCTTTCCGCGCACATCGCCAACGACCGCGAACAGATCGAAACCCTGCGCATGGCTTTGGCCGAAGGCGAGCCTAAGCTCGAAGCCCTGCAGCAGATGCAGGACGACACCGCCGAAGCCGCGCGCAGCACCGAATCCAAGCTGGCCGACTGGCAGCAGCGCTGGGACGCCTACACGCGCACCGCCGGCGAATCCAGCCGCGCCGCCGAAGTCGAACGCACCAAGCTCAACTATCTGGACCGCCAGGCCATCGACCTGTCCAAGCGCCGCGAAGCGCTCGAAGCGGAGCAGAAGGCCACCGACGTGGCCGCGCTGGACGCCGCCGCCGAACAGTTGCACGTCGAGCACGACACCCAGCGCGAGCGCGTTGAATCACTCGGCAGTCTGCTCGACCAGCACAAGCTCGCCCACGAGAAGGTGCTCGACGAGGAACGCCAGGTGCAGTCCTCGCTCAACGAAGCGCGCCAGCAATTGCAGAGCGCGCGTGGCCGTCTGTCCTCGCTCGAAGCCCTGCAGCACGCCGCTCTGGGCCAGGAGGAAAGCGCCGCCAGTGGCTGGCTCGCAAGCCTGGGCCTGGACAAGGCGCGCCGCCTCGGCGAGGCCCTGCAGGTCGATGGCGGTTGGGAATCGGCCGTGGAAACCGTGCTGGCCGGCCTGCTCGATGGTGTTCTGGTCGACAACCCGCTGAGCCTCGCCGGCGACTTCGGCTCGCTGGGCGAGGCCGACCTGGCGTTGCTCGCCTCGTCCGAAGGCGGGCAGGGCACCGAAGGCACGCTCGCCGCCAAGGTGCGCGGCCCGGCCGCCGCCATGCAGTTGCTTGCGCAGGTGCGCACCGCCGAGACGCTGGATGAGGCGCGCAACCGCGTGGGCTCGCTCGCCGATGGCCAATCCATCATCACCCGCAGCGGCGAGTGGCTTGCGCCGCAGTGGGCGCGCATCCGCCGTGCCCAGGGCAACCAGGTGGGCGTGCTGGCGCGCGAGCGCGACATCCGCCTGCTGACCGAACAGATCGAGACGCTGGAAGCGCAGTTGGAGGAATCGGCTGCCCGCCTGGACGAACTGCGCACCGCCAAGTTCGAGGCCGAACGCGCCCGCGACGATGCCCAGCGCGAGCTCTACAACGCGCACCGCCGCCAGTCCGAACTCGCCGGCCAGTTGCAGAGCCACCGCGGCAAGGTGGAAACCGCCCGGGCCCGGGCCGAGAAGGTCGCCGGGGAGCTGTCCACGCTGATCGAGCAACTGGACGAACTGCAGGTGCAGACCCGCGAGGCCCGCGCGCGCCTGGACGAGTCGGTCAACCACATGGGCGACCTGGAGGACCAGCGCCGCGAGCTGGAGAACGAGCGCCGCTCGCTGCTCGAGGCCCGCGAGGAAGCCCGCATGAACGCCCGCGAGGCCGCCGACCAGGCGCACGCGCTGGCGTTGTCGATGGAATCCAAGCGCTCCTCGCTGGCCTCGCTGGAGCAGGCGCTGGCCCGTCTCGACACGCAATTGCGACAGGTCGAGGCACGCCGCAACGAGGTCGCCGAGCAGCTGGCCGCCGGTTCCGACCCCATCGCCGAGCTGGAAGCCGAGCGCCAGACCTACCTCGACCAGCGCTTGCTGGTCGACAAGCAGTTGGTCGAGGCGCGCCGCGCGCTGGAAGACTGCGACATCGAATTCCGCAAGCTTGAACAGCAGCGCCACCTGGCCGAACAGGGCCTCGCCACGCTGCGCGAAAGCATCTCGGAAAAGCGCCTCGCCGCGCAGGCCCTGCAGATGCGCGCCGACCAGCTCGCCGAGGCCATCACCGCCTCGGGGCTGGAACTCGAACCGCTGCTGGCCGAGCTCCCCGAAGCCGCCGACGCCAACCAGTGGCGCACGCAGCTGGGTGACCTGGCGCAGAAGATCGTGCGGCTGGAACCGGTCAACCTGGCCGCGATCCAGGAACACGCTGAGCAGAGCGAGCGCAAGACGTATCTCGACAACCAGCTCGCCGACCTGGCCAGCGCGATGGAAACGCTCGAAGGCGCGATCAAGAAGATCGACCGCGAGACCCGCCAGCGCTTCAAGGAAACCTTCGACAAGGTCAACGCCGGCGTGCAGGAGTTGTTCCCGCGCCTGTTCGGCGGCGGCCATGCCTATCTGGAGCTGACCGGCGACGACCTGCTCAACACCGGCGTGTCGATCATGGCGCGCCCGCCGGGCAAGCGACCTTCCAACATCTCGCTGCTGTCCGGCGGCGAGAAGGCGCTGACCGCCGTATCGCTGGTGTTCGCGATCTTCAACCTGAACCCGGCGCCGTTCTGCCTGCTCGACGAGGTCGACGCGCCGCTGGACGAAGCCAACGTCGGCCGCTTCTCCAACATGGTCCGCGAGATGAGCGAGAAAGTGCAGTTCATCTTCGTCAGCCACAACAAGGCCACGATGGAAGCGGCCAGCCAGCTCTGCGGCGTGACCATGCGCGAACCGGGCGTTTCGCGCCTGGTGCAGGTGGACCTGGCCGAAGCGGCTAAACTTGCCGGAGCTGCGTGAGGATCCATCGATGACCGTGCTCGCCTTTGCCTGGAACCCTGCCGTCGGCATACCGCTGGCGATCGTCGGCGCCATTGCGCTGGCGTTGCTCTGGCTGTTCGGCCAGCCCAGGAAGGAGCAGGGCAGGCGACGCATGCCGACCGGGCAGGGCGGCGGCGAACGCCGCGAACCCACGCTGGGCGATGGCGACGCCAACGACATGCTGCTGGACGATACCGATCCGCACATGCATCGCGACGAGCCGTTGCCGCACCAGGGCGAACTCGAAATCGGCCTGCGCCAGGAACTGGAAAAGCTCGGCGCCACCCTGGCTGGCGAACGGACCACGCCGACCAAGCCCTCCGGGCGCGCCGCTTCGATCATCGACGCGCTGCGTGCGCCTTCCGGCGCACCCGAAGCTGTTGAGCCGGCGCCTGTCCCGATGGTGGCCGCGCCTGCCCCCGTCCCTGCACCGGCACCTGCCGCGAAGGCTCCGCCGCCTTCGGACCTTGGCCGCCGCCCATCCCAACTGCCGATGGAGCGCATCGTCACGGTGTTCGTCATGGCCCGCGACGGCGGGGTTTTCAATGGTGCGGACCTAATCGTCGCGGCCGAAAAGGCCGGCCTCGAATACGGTCACCTGGGCATCTATCACCGGCTGGTCGATGGCAAGCGCGAACAGGGCCCGATCTTCAGCGTCGCCAACATGCTCAAGCCCGGCAACTTCGACCTGACCCGGCTCGATGGCTTGCGTACGCCCGGCCTGAGCTTCTTCATGACCCTGCCGGGCCCGCTGTCCGCGCTGGATGCCTGGGATGCCATGCTGCCCACCGCGCAACGCATGGCCGAACTGCTCGACGGCCAGGTCCTGGACGAGGAACGCAACGCCCTGGGCCGCCAGCGCATCGCGCACATCCGGGACGAACTGCGCGGCTGGGACCGCGATCACGAAGGCCAGGAAATCATCTTCGGCCGCTGAGCCCTCCCACGGTCGCGGGAACGCCCTTGCAGGAGCGCACCTGTGCGCGGCCGCCATGCATCCGGTCGCGCACATGTACTCACCGCCAACCCATCCGCCCGGATCAGCGCGCCATGTACACGCCCTCCGCCTTCCGCGAAACGCGCCTGCGCGAACTGCATGCAGCGATCGACGCGAATGCCTTTGCCAGCCTGATCAGCACCACCACCAACGGTCTCCAGGTCAGCCACATCCCGCTGCTGCTGGCGCCGGAAGAGGGTACGTACGGCACCCTCTACGGCCACGTCGCCCGCGCCAACGCCCACGCGCTATGCAACGGTGCACCGTCGCTGGCGATCTTCCTGGGACCGCACGCCTACATATCGGCCGGCTGGTACCCCGGCAAGCAGACCCACGGAAAGGAAGTGCCCACCTGGAACTACATCGCCGTCCACGACCACGGCACACTGGAAGTGTTTGAAGACCCGGCCGCCTTGCGCGAACTCCTGCGCAAACTCACCGATCGCCACGAACAACCCATGCCCAGGCCCTGGCGCCTGGACGACGCCCCGACCGAGTACATCGACCGCAACCTCGGAGCCATCACCGGCTTGCGCCTGCCGATCGAGCGCATCGAGGGCAAATGGAAACTGAGCCAGAACCGCACCGAAGCCGATCGCGAAGGTGTGCTGGCTGGCTTGGACAACCTTGGGAGTGATGAAGCCCGTGATATGGCCGCAGCGATCCGTGCCGCCAACGGGTCAGCCCGAAAACCGTAGTCTGCCTGGCGGCAACGTACCGCTTTGCTGCCGCCAGCGTCCCGGATCAGTTCGCTTCCAAAGAAGCCTGCAGCGCGGTGGCCAGCGCCGCATCGCCGCTGACCAGATCCTTCCAGAGCAACTCGACACCGCGCCGCCGGCCTTTCTCCGTCAACTTCAATCCGTCCGGATCGATCGCCAGCGTGTAGGTGGCATCCCCGATTGTCAGTTCACGTTTCAGCGGTTTGTCGAGCGGTGTCATGGGCGACTCCTGGGGGTAAAAAAGGGTGCGGGGCGTAATACCGAGGGCGGCTGACGCTGCGTAGTTGGTTTGTCCTTAATTGCGCATAATGTCTATTATGTAAAATCAAGTAATGACGCTTATGGCACAGCTGTGAGCGCTGCGCGGTCCTACTTCCGCCGTGTCACCTGCTTCAGCTCTTCGGCTTGTCGATCACAGATCCGTTGGAGCTCGTCCAGTTGATGTACCAGATCCGCGCGCATCGCGTGGCTGTCCTGCAATTGGCTATCCAGGATGGCGCAGGCGTTCTGGGCGAGGTCCCGTTCCGTCCGCGCCCGGGCGACATCGGCTTCCGCGGCCTGCAGGCGCGCATCCCAGGATTCGCGTTCCTGCGCCAGCCGGTGAGCCAGCATGGTTTCCAGCTCGGAACGCTCGTCCTCGAAACGGCTGGTCAGCACACGCTCGGCGTGCTCGGTTGCCAGTCGCCACATCTCAGTCATCGCGCGCCCTACGGAACCCGGGATATCGGGAAAGGCATTGCGTTGCTGCAACCGCTCCCCGACCTGGCTGCGCCACGCATCCAGCATGCGGATGATCGTATTCGGCGAGCCTGTACCCAGTTGGACGCGGATCTTCTCGACCGTGGGATTCTTGCCGGTGCCCAAGATCGCATCCGCTGCCGCGTTGACCTGCTCTTGGGTGATGCCACGAGGCATGCGGTTCTCCCGGGTCGCGCTTCACCGCTGGTTTGCCACGGGTGGTAAGTGATGACTATCGTGGCCAGACTCACTAGGTGTGTAATACACAAGCTGAAAGATAATTCCGCCTCTCTGGCACGGGGACGCGCCGGGCGTAACGGACACCCGCGCCCTCCCCCGACGACCTGCCTAATAGGGCGGTGCCTTGCGTTGGCGCTGTGTTTTTGCTGCCTCCGTCCACCAGGCCAGGTCGTCCGCGAAGCGTGAGAACGAACGTTCCAGGAACGTGCCGGCTTCGCCTATCGGCTCGCCGGACGTGTCCAGTGTCTGTGCGATCGGCCCCACGGTCACCGTGCTTGAGATGACGACCATGCCCATCTCCGACAACGTGCCGTGCCAGAGCAGGTTGGAGCGGGCGCCGCCGATGCGGCCGGCCGAATAGCTGACAATGCCGGCCGGGCGCCAGAACCACTCTTCCAGGAAGTGGTCGGTCAGGTTCTTCAGGCCCGGTTGCACGCCCCAGTTGTATTCGCCGGCGATGAAGACGAACCCATCAGCTGACCGGATCTGTCGCGCAAGCATTTCCATGGCCGCGGGCGCCCCGCCCGGTGGGTATTCCTTGTACATCCGGTCCAGCATTGGCAGGCCGATGCGCCGGGCGTCGATCAGCTCCGCATCGGCGCCCCGGGCGGCCAGGCGACGGGTGACGTAGTCGGCGAGGCGGATGCCTGCACGGTCCTCACGATAGGACCCATAGAAGACGAGGATGCGATCGGGCATGGCGCGTGGCTCCCGGCACTGGTTCGCCTCGGCAGCCGGGCGAGTCCGTGGCGGATCCACCACGTGCCCGACGGCGTTCCGTTGACCGATGGTTGATTGGCATCTGGCTGCTGCTGGGCATGTTACGGCCTCTGTTTTCCCGGATGCGCTGGGGGCAAAAAGATCGCCGAAAGCCCTGGGCGGTCGCGGCAAACAGCCCCGAGTGGTGTCACTCGCGCCGTGCGGGCGGATGACGGGAACTTGGTGACAAAAATACGCCCCTTCCGGACTGGCAGACGCCACCGGCGAGCCGCGAAAGAGACGGCGCGCCGGCTCGCCGCCGTGCGTCGCGATCGCGGCCGTCTCAGCGGAAGCAGCAGGCGCTTGAGCACGGCCCCGATCTTCGAGTGGATGAGCTGCAGGCCATTGGCCTCCGAGAACGCCGACGCCGACCCGATCCCAGGACGAATCCAGATGGACGAATTGGGCGACAGGCTCACCAGCGCGCCTGCACCGAAAAACCATCCGAGCCACCGCCCGAGAGCACCACGTAGTCGATCGTCCCCTCGGTGCGGAAAGGGCGCGGAAAGATCGCCCGGCTAGCGTCTCTTCCAGCCTGACTACCGATGCGACTCGATGAGCGCGACCGGCTGGACTATTCTGTGTGACTTTGACGGGACCGTTTCCGTCGAGGACGTCATCGACTCCCTTCTCGACCGCTTCGGCCGACCGGGCTGGGAACAGCTCGAGCGCGACTGGCGGGCCGGCCGCATCGGCTCGGGCGCCTGCATGCGTGGCCAGGTGGCGCTGCTGGACATGAGCCGCGACGAGCTCGACGCGCACCTGGACGATCTGTCCATCGACCACGGCTTCGCCCGTTTCGTGGAAGTCACCCGCGAGCGCGGTCTTCCCCTGCGTATTGTCAGCGACGGCCTGGACCACGCGATCGGACATCTCCTTCGCCGCCAGGGCCTGGACGACCTGCCGGTCGCGGCCAACCGGCTTTTCCCGGCCACGCCGCCGCAGCGCTGGCAGCTGGCCTCGCCTTACGGCGCACCGGGCTGCACCAGCGGCACCTGCAAATGCGCGTGCGCCGAGGCGGCCTCCGCCGGCGGCACGCGAAAGGTCCTGCTGATCGGCGATGGCGCCTCGGATTTCTGCGTCGCCGACTGCGTGGACTTCGTCTTCGCCAAGCACCGCCTGATCGAGCACTGCCGCGCCGCCGGCATCCCGTATGCGCCGATCACCGGCTTCGACGACGCCCTCGCCCTGCTGCCCGCGCTGCTGGACGGCAGCCTCGCCGAGTCGCACGTCGTGCCCTTACCCGCTCCCCTGCCTGCCTGACCTTCCGGAACGCCCCCGATGACCGCTTTCGACAAGCTCGCTTCCCTGGTGATCGACGACGCGCAACTGCTGGCCGACGAAGCGCGCTACAGCTCCTTCGGCGACACCGTCCATTACGTCGATCCGCCCAAGATCTTCCGCCGCTGCGAAGGCAGCTACATGTACGACAGCGCGGAGGTGCCGTTCCTCGACCTGCAGATGTGGTATTCGGCGGTCAATTTCGGCTACGCCAACCCGCGCCTCAACGGCGTGCTCAAGCAGCAGATCGACCTGCTGCCGCAGGTGGCCAGCCAGTATCTGCACCAGACGCGCATCGAACTGGCCAAGGCGATTGCGCTGGACGTGGAAGGCAAGTTCGGGCACCGGGGGCGCGTGCACTTCAACGTGGGTGGCGCGCAGGCGATCGAGGACTCGCTGAAGATCGTGCGCAACGCCCGCAACGGCAAGAGCCTGATGTTCGCCTTCGAAGGCGGCTACCACGGCCGCACGCTGGGCGCCTCCTCGATCACCTCCAGTTACCGCTACCGCCGCCGCTTCGGCCACTTCGGCGAGCGCGCGATGTTCATCCCCTTCCCCTACCCGTTCCGCCGGCCCAGGGGAATGACGGCGGACGAGTACTCGGACGCCTGCGTGCGCCAGTTCGCGCGATTGTTCGAGACCGAATACAACGGCGTGTGGGATCCGAAGGTCGGCCAGGCCGAGTACGCCGCCTTCTACGTCGAGCCGATCCAGGGCACCGGCGGCTACGTGATCCCGCCGATGAACTTCTTCCGCGACCTGAAGAAGGTGCTGGACCAGTACGGCATCCTGCTGGTGGTCGACGAGATCCAGATGGGTTTCTGGCGCACCGGCAAGCTGTGGTCGATCGAGCATTTCGGCGTGACGCCGGACGTGCTGGTGTTCGGCAAGGCGCTGACCAACGGCCTCAACCCGCTCTCGGGCCTGTGGGCGCGCGAGGAGCTGATCAACCCGACCGTGTTCCCGCCCGGCTCCACGCATTCGACCTTCAACTCCAATCCACTGGGCACTTCGCTCGGCCTGGAGGTGCTCCGCATGGGCTACGAACTCGACTACGAGACCACCGTGCCAACCAAGGGTGTGCACTTCCTCGACGGCCTGCGCGACTTGCAGAAGCGGCACAAGGAGATCGGCGACGTCGACGGCCTCGGCCTGGCGCTGCGCGCCGAGATATGCACCGAGGACGGCTTCACCCCGAACAAGGCCCTTCTCGACCGGATGGTCGACATCGGCCTGGCCGGCGACCTGCGCCACGACGGCAAGCCGATCGGCCTCGTCCTGGACGTGGGTGGTTGGTACAAGAACGTGATCACGCTCGCGCCGTCGCTGGACATCACCCATGCCGAGATCGACCTGGCCATCGCGTTGCTCGACCAGCTCCTGACCCGCGCCAAGCGGGGCTGAGTCGTCAACTACCGCTTTTCACACGGAGGCCGTCATGAACAGCCCTCTTTCCGACGAAGCCATTCGTCAACAGGTGTACGACATCATCGTCAAGGAGGCACGCGTCGAAGCCCCCGCGCTGCGTCCGGATGCGACGTTGAAGGACCTTGGTGTCGGCTCGCTCGAGGCGATCGAGCTGATCTTCGATCTCGAGGAGCATTTCGACATCACCTTCCCCGAGTCGCAGGCGAGCTTCGATACCGACACGGTGCAGAACCTGCTGGACGCGATCCGGTCGGCACTGGACGAAAAGTCCGGTGGCGCGGAGGCCGCTGCGTGAACGAGTCGCGGCGCGTCGCCATCACCGGCATGGGCGCGGTAAGCGCTTTCGGCGAAGGTGCGCACGTGCTTTGGCAAGGGCTGCGTGCCGGTACCAGCGCGATCCGCCCGCTGCGTCACGAGCGTGCCGCGGACGTTCGCGTCCGCGTCGCGGCGCAGGTGCCCGAGTGTTTTGACGCCACCGCGCATTTCGACGAACGCACCCTGCCGCTGCTCGACCGCACGGCCCAGTTTGCGCTGCTGGCTGCGCGCGAGGCGGTGGCGCAGTCGGGCATGTCCTGGGACGACGACGCGGCGAAGCGGCGCGCGGCCGTGGTGATCGGTACCGGTGTCGGCGGCGAGAACACGCAGAACGAGCAGGCGCGCCGCCTTTATGCGGAAAACGCCACCCGGCTGAACCCACTGACCATCGTGCGCGTGATGCCCAATGCGCCGGCGAGCCAGGTCAGCATCGCCTTCGGGCTGCGCGGGCCGGCTTTCGGCGTGGTGAGCGCCTGCGCCTCCTCGAACCATGCGATCGCCCAGGCCGCCCTGCTGATCCGCGCGGGCCTGGCGGACGTGGCGATCGCGGGCGGCACTGAGGCCTGCTTCACCTACGGTGCCTTGCGCGCATGGGAGGCCATGCGGGTACTCGCGGACGACACCTGCCGTCCGTTCAGCGCGAACCGGCGCGGACTCGTGCTGGGCGAAGGCGCCGGCGTATTCGTGCTGGAGGCGATGGAGCACGCGCAGGCACGCGGCGCACAGCCGCTGGCCGAACTGGCGGGGGTCGGCATGAGCGCGGATGCCGGCGACATCGTGGCGCCCGACCCCGCCGGCGCCGCCGCCGCGATGGCGCAGGCGCTGGACGATGCCGGACTCTCTCCCGAGGACGTCGATTACATCAACGCGCACGGCACTGGCACGCTGGCCAACGATCCGGGCGAGACGCGCGCGATCCGCCAGGTGTTCGGGCCACATGCGGACCGGCTCGCGGTGTCCTCGACCAAATCCATGCACGGGCACGCGCTGGGCGCTTCCGGCGCACTCGAGCTGGTCGCCGTGCTCGGCGCCCTGCGCGAAGGCGTGGTGCCGCCGACCGCCAACTTCAGCACGCCCGACCCGGCATGCGACCTCGACTACGTGCCCAACGCCGCACGGGAAATGCCGGTGCGCGCGGCACTCAGCAACTCGTTCGCCTTCGGCGGGCTCAACGCGGTACTGGCGCTCAAGCAGGCCTGAGGCGGTTCCCATGCCGTACTCCACTGCCCTGGAGCCTGACGCACTGGTCGGCCACTTCCTCGCGCATCCACCGCGCGGCTTCACGGTGCGCTGCACGGCGTCGGGCCTGCCCTCCTTCCTGGCCCCGTTCGACCTGCTGACCACCGCGGACGAGGCCCTGCGTCGGCGCATCTGCCGCCTGCCCCTCTACTCCTGGTGGGGGCGGTTGCTGTGCTGGCGCACCCGCTTCGTCGGTTGCACCGTCAGCGAGTACGCGCCGCTGCCGGCGCAAGTCTCGCCCGACACCCTCGCGCGCGAGCTGATCGACGCCTACGGCCGCGAGCGCGCCCTACTGGTCGTCAAGGACCTGCCGCAGGACTCGCCCCTGCTCGATGCCGCCGCCAACGCCCAGGCCACGGCGCTCGCGACGGCGCTGGCGGCCCGCGGTTTCGTATTGCTGGAAGGCATGCCGCTGGCCTGGGTGCCGATCGACTTCGCGTCCATTGACGAGTACCTGGGCCGGCTGTCGGCCGCGCGCCGCAAGGACATCCGCCGCAAGCTGCGCGCCCGCGTGAACCTCGAGGTCGAGGCGCTGCCCACCGGCGCGCCTCCGTTCTCCGACCCGAACGTGGTCGCCCAGTACTACGCGCTGTACCTCAACGTCCACGCGCAGAGCGCCATCCATTTCGACCTGCTCGGACAGGATTTCTTCGCCCGCGTACTGCAGGACGCATCCAGTGCCGGCGTGGTGTTCGCCTACTGCCACGACGGACGCCTGATCGGCTGGAATCTCTGCTACGTCCACGCCGGCAAGCTGGTGGACAAGTACGTCGGCTTCGCCTATCCGGACGCACGCGACCACAATCTCTACGCGGTCAGCTGGATGCACAACCTCGAGTACGCGCGCACACACGGGCTCACCCATTACGTGGCGGGCTGGACCGATCCGCAGGTCAAGGCATACCTGGGCGCGCGGCTCAATCTCACGCGACATGCGGTGTACCTGCGCAACCCGCTGTTGCGCGCCCTGTTCCGCCACCTCGCCACGCGCTTCGAAGGCGAGGCGGCCAGCCCCGCGGGGATCCGCCCGTGAACCGGCCGCTCGTGCTGGATATCGACCACTCGGTCGGACCGCTCGCGGAGCGGCTGGTGATCCCGCTGTCGCACTGGCAGGAGTCGGTGCGGTTCGGCTGCTCGCTGGGCACGCTGGCGCGGTTCCGGCGAGGCCTGGAGGACGCCTGGCCGGAAGGGAACGCCACCGCCATGCTCGGCAGCGGGGACTTCCATCACCTGAGCTGGCCGCTGATCGGGCGCGTGCCTGCGACCCGCCCGTTCCAGGTGGTGGTGCTGGACAACCATCCGGACAACATGCGCTTTCCCTTCGGCGTGCACTGCGGCTCCTGGGTGCGGCGCGTGGCGGAGCTGCCGCAGGTCGGGCACGTGCACGTGGTGGGCATCAGCTCGCGCGACATCGGCGTCGCCCACGCGTGGGAAAACTACCTGGCGCCGCTGCGCCGGGGCCGGCTGAGCTACTGGAGCGTGGGCGTGGACGTCTCCTGGGCGGCGCGGGTGGGCCTGGCCGGCGCCTTCCACGGCTTCGACAACGTCGCCGCGATGGTCGAGGCTTTCGGCAGCCTGCAACATGCGCAGCCCCGCCCGACCTACCTGTCGATCGACAAGGACGTGTTCGCGCCCGAAGTAGCCAGGACCAACTGGGACCAGGGACAACTGCAACTGGACGACGCACTGGCCATCATCGCAAGCCTGCGCGGCGGGCTGGTGGGAAGCGACATCACCGGCGAAATTTCAGCCTACCGCTACCGCAGCTGGTGGAAGCGCCGGCTGTCCGCGATGGACGGCCAGCCGGCGGTCGACGGGCACGACCTCGGTCGTTGGCAGGCACAGCAGCATGCGCTCAACGAGCGGCTGCTGGAGGCCATCGCCCGCCGTATCGCGCCCGATCCATCCGGCGACTGATTTCAGCTGGCCGCGCGTTCGATGACGCTGGCGATGCGCTCGAACGTCGCGTCGTCCAGCCAGGGACTGTTGCCGATGGTCAATGTCCGTTGCGCGAATGCGCGTGCGTTCGGCACGTATGCCGGCGGCACGCGATCGGCAAGGTAGGCGTAGTCGGGCAACGCGTGGATGAACAGCCGGCTGACCCCGAGCCCGCGGGTCCAGAGCTGGGCCAGCACCTGGTCGCGGCAGCGTTCGTCCGGAAGCTGCAGGAGCAGGCAGGGCCAGGTGCCCTGCGTGCCCGGCGCGTCGTCGAAGACTTCCACGCCGGCGATGGCGCGCAACCATTCCACCCGCGCCTGGGCTTGCCGCCGCAGCATGGCGAGGAAGCCGGGCAGGCGCGCGGCGGCGTTCGCGCCAACCGCTTGCCGCCAGCGGCCGACCCGATGCAGCGGGAGGGTCGCCGGGAAGGCATCGCCCACCGCGTCGACGGGATCGCCCCGGCGCATGGCGCGGCGCAGCGGGCGGCCGTAGGCAAAGACCAGTCCGCGCGGCCGGTACAGTGCGGCCAGCCCCAGCAGCTCCGCGCTTCGCCGGGCCTCCCAGGCGGGACGCCGGGGAACCAGTCGTTCGCCCGCGTCGCGCAAGGACTCGCGAAGCGAGGCGTCGCGCGACAGCAGCAGTCCGCCCTCGAAGATCGACAAGCCCTTGCCGGCGGCGAGGCTGAAGAAACCCACGTCGCCGCGCAGCCCCACGCTCGCACCGTCGCTGCGGGCACCCAGTGCCTGAGCGGCATCCTCGATCACGAAGGCTCCCGACCGGGCGGCAACCGCCACGGCCGTGTCCACATCCGCCACGCGCCCGGCCAGGTGCGTGGGCAGCACGGCCAGCGTGTCCTCGCGGCAGGCCGTGGCAAGCGCCTGCGGGTCCATGTCGAAGTGGCCCGGGCGCAGGTCGCACAGCCGCAGTTGCAGGCCCGCCTGGTGCACGGCGATCGCCACCAGCGGACAGGTGTAGGCCGGCACCACCACCACCGACCGGCGTGGCTGGCGCGCGTGCAGCACGCGCAGCGCGAGCAGCAGGGCCGCGGTGCCCGAGCAGGTCAACTGCAGCGGTGGCGTCTGCAACTGCCCGGCGAGGATGGCCGCCAGGTTGGCGCGGCCGGGCCGCAGGTCCGCCAGCCGCAGCGGCAGGCCGGCGGTCGGCGGCAGCTCGCGCGGCAGGCCACGCATGGTCAACCCGTGTGTGGCAGCGGCCGATCGCCGGGGACCTCGCCCGTGGCGATGCGCGCTTCGGCCAGTCCCAGGCACACGATGCCCGCCACGATGGCGCAGGCGCCGACGACACGTGGCATCGTCAGCGGTTCGTGGAACAGCCACACCGAGAGCAGCATCACGCTCACCACTTCCAGATGCGAGGCGGCGAACGCCGGCCCGATCGGCGCATGCCTGAGCAGGCTCATCCAGGTGAAGAAGGCGCCGAGGTAGCCCACCACCGCGCCGTAGATCCACGGCCCGTCGAGCAGCCGCAGCACCCAGGCCAGGCTGGCCGCCACCGGCAAGGCGTGCGTGCCGGCCAGCTTGAAGGAGATCTGCGAGAGCGTGTCGAACGCCATCAGCAGCAGGAACCCGGAAAGGTACGCGCGCCTCATGCGCCCGCGCCCACGATCGCCACGCCCAGGCTGACCAGCGCGATGCCGAGCAGGCGCAGGCGGGTGAGCTTCTCGGCGAAGAACCAGCGGCCCGCGAGCATGATCGCGACAATGTTGATCGAGCCGAGCAGCACGCCCTCGGACAGCGGCAACAGCGACAGGAAGGCGACCCAGACCAGGAACTCGAGCAAGTAGCAGCCGACTCCGAGCCACAGCCACGGTCGCGTCGCCATCCGACGCCAGCGTGCCATTCCTTCCCCCGCATGCGGGTCGGCCGCCGCCGCCTTGAAGGCAAGCTGGCCGGTGCTGTCCAGCACGATGTTCGCCATCCACAAGGCCAGGACGAGCGGGCTCATGACGACACGGGATCGGCATGGCGCTGCTCGGCCACTGCACGGAAGAATTGCGCCGATCGCTCGATCAGCGTGCGCCGCTGCTTGTCGATCGTGATCATGTGGTAGCTGTCCTCCAGCAGCAGCAGCTCGGACGGCGCGCTCACCCCGCGCAGCACCAGCTCGGCGTTGCGCACGCTCGCCACGTCGTCGTCGCTGGCGTGCGCGACCAGGCATGGCGAGGTGACCTGGTGCAATTGCCGGCGCACGCGCCGCGACAGCAGATAGAGGTCGGCCAGCGAATGCCACGGGTTGCCGAGCAGCCCGGCAATGGTGCTGTCGCCGCTGCGCATGGCGGCGCTGACCTGTTCGCGCAGGCGCTCGTCGCGCAAGCCGTAGGGCGGTTGCTCGAGGAAGACCCGATCGCGGCCGAGCCCCACCCGCTTGGCGAACGGCAGCAGGAACGACAGCCGCGCCAGCCACGGAATGCTCCAGCCGTCGTAGCGGAAGGTCGCGCCGTACACACCTACGCCGGCGACCTGGCCGGGCCGGTCGGCGGCGAGCTTGAGCGCCAGCAGCGCGCCCATCGACAGGCCGCCGACGAACAGGCGGTCGACCTTGCCGCGCAATGCATCGGCGGCTGCTTCCACGCTTGCGTACCAGTCGCGCCAGCCGGTGGCGAGCAGGTCGTCGGTGTCGCCGCAATGACCGGCCAGCTGCATGCCGTGCACCGTGAAGCCGGCGCCGTGGAGTCCCTTGCCGAGCAGCCGCATCTCCATCGGCGTGCCGGTCAGGCCATGGATCAGCAGGACGCCGAGCGGGCCGCCCTCCAGGTAGAAGTCGGTCTTGCGGATCACGTCGCCTGCCCGGGAAAGTCCAGTGATGAGCGTCGCATCGGCCCGTTTCAGCGGGCTTTCGCGCTCGTCGGGGCCGGCGCGCCGAAGCGCACCATCACCCGCTGGCCCACGCGCAGCGGCGTCGGCACGTCGAAGGCCAGCACGCACTCCACCGTGCGCGAATTGATCCGCTGCTGCGGGTCGTCCTCGAGCGTGGACGGGCCGACCAGCTGGCCGACTCGCAGCACGTGCGCACGCCAGGGGCCTCCCTGCGGGTCGCCGTCGGCGGTGACCTGCGCGGTCATGCCGGGCTTGACCGCATCCATGTAGGCCTCGCTGAGGTCCGCCCGCACCAGGCGCGGCACGTGCGGCAACAGCACGAAGAGCGGAGCGGACTGCGCGGTCGCCAGCGTGCCCGGCTGCGCGGCGACGTGGATCACGTCGGCATCCAGCGGCGCGCGCAACGTGTGCTGCTCCAGCTCGAAGCGCGCGGCAGCCAGCTTCTGCCCGGCAACGTTCACGGCCGCGCGCGCGGCCTGCTGCTGCGCGGCCAGTTCGCCCGCGGCCGCCTCCGCGTCGTCCGCGCTCTGGCCGTCGCCCGCGCCGGCGCTGGCCGCGGCGGCCAGCCGCCGGGCGCGCAGCCGCGCGGCATCGAGCCGTGCACCGATCAGCGAGACCTGCGCACGCGCCTGGTCTACTTCCGCCTGCGCCGAGGCGACGGCAAGCCGCGCGGGCTCGGCGTCCAGCGAGGCCAGCACCTGGCCCCGGCGCACCGATTGCCCTTCGTGCACGTCGACTTCGGCGAGCAGGCCTTCGCGTGGCATGCCGAGGTTGAGCAGGCCCCCATCGACGTCGATGCGCCCGCGCGCCACGGCCGCATAGGCGGGCGCCGGCGCCGCGGGCGCCGGGTCATCGTGCTGGGTGCAGGCGGCGAGCCACAGGCAGGCCGGTACCGCAAGGACGAACAGGCGCCGCTGGTTCCATCCGGTCATGGTCCGACTCCGTGCAGGGCGTGCGCTGGCGCGAGGCGCCGGTCGCTGAGGATGCGCCCATCTTCCATGGCCAGCACGCGGTCGGCGTGGCCGATCAGGCGGGGGTCGTGGCTTACGCAGAGCACGGTGGTGCCGTGGTCGTGGGCGATGCGATGGAGGATGTCGATGATCGTTTGCCCGTTGCTGGCATCGAGCGCACTGGTCGGTTCGTCGGCGAACAGCAGCTGCGGCTGCTTGGCCAGCGCGCGGGCGATCGCCACGCGTTGCTTTTCCCCGCCGGACAGTTCCGCGGGCTTGAGTTTCATGCGATGCGACAAGCCCACCTCCTCCAGCGAGCGTTCCGCCTGTTCGCGCGCCTGCCGGCGGGACAGGCCCAGGTAATCCAGCGGCAGTTCCACCTGTTCGAGCGCGGTGAGTGCCGGGAAAAGGTTGAAGCCCTGGAACACGAAGCCCGTGTGCCGCAGGCGGAAGCGTTCCAGCGCGCCGCCGTCCAGGCCGCTCAGCTCCGTGCCGAGCGCGAAGACGCGCCCGGCATCGACTGGCTGCAGGCCGCTGAGGATCGCCAGCAAGGTGCTCTTGCCGCAGCCGGACGGACCCGAGATAAGGGTCAGTTCGCCGGCATGGATCGATAGCGACAGGCCGTCGAGCACCTGCGTGCGCGTGGCGCCGGAAGCAAAGGCCTTGGCGATGCCCTCGGCGCGCAAGGCAGGAAGCATGGCAGTTGGCGCGTTCATCGCAGCAGGCTCGCCGGATCGGTGCGCCGCAGGCTGCGAATCGCGGCCAACCCGGACACCGCCGCGAGGCCCAGCGCGAGCACGACGCAGGCGAGCGTGACCGGCAGGTTCAGCACCACCGGCACGTCCTGCTCCCGCGCCAACGCGAGCAGCATGGCGCCGAGCATGGTCGCCCCGGCGAGGCCGAGTGCGCCCACCCACAGCGCCTGCTCCAGCACCACCCAGCGCAGCGCCCCCACGCCCACGCCGAGCGCGTTGAGCGTGGCGTACTCGCGCATCGAGCCGGCCACCGCCGCGACCAGCGTCTGGCTGGTGATGACGGCGCCGACCAGGAACACGATGCCGGCGAGGAACAACACCCCTGCCCCGGCGCCGGTATCGAACATCCAGTACAGCACCGAGCGCCGGGCGAACGCCTGGGCGGTCCATACGTCGTAGGGGCCGAAGGCGCCGTCGCCGTGCAGGCGCCTGGCTGCCGCATCGGCCTGCGCCGGATCGCGCAGGCCGGCGACCAGGTAGGTGGGCTGGCCGCTGTCGCCTGGGTCGGTATCGAGTTCCCGCGCGGTCGCCAGCGAGCTGAGGACGTTGACGCCGCCGAGCGCGCGCAAGCCGCTGCTCACGCCGACCACTCGCACGGTATGCCCGTTGATCGCGGCGGTACCGCCGACCGCCACGCCGAGCTTGTCGATGTCCGCCCGGTCGACGATCACCGCGTCGGGCTCGTATAGCCGGGCGCGCAAGGCTGGCGACAGCGCGCGCGCGAACAGCAGCCCATCCGCGCGCGGGTCGATGCCGGAGACGAACACCGATTCGCCGCCGGTGTCGGTCGCGCCGCGCCAGTCGGCATCCAGCCAGATGAAAGGTTCCACCCGCGCGACGGCCGGGTCCATCAGCAGCCGCGCCTGGATGTTGGGGTCGATCGCGCGGCCGAGGTTGACGCTTTGTGTGCCCGGGTAACCGACCCACAGGTCGGCGTTCGAGCCGGTGATGTACACGCTGGCGCTGCCGAAGATGCCCAGCACCAGCGCGGCCTGCAGCAACTGCAGCAAGCCGGCGAAGCCAACCGCCAGCATCGCCGGCAGGAAGCGCCGCCACTCGTGCAACAGAGTCTTGCGGGCCAGGGCGACCATCAGTCCCGGTGCTCCGGTTGAGCGGCCAGTTCCGTGGTCGGCGGCGGTGCGCCGCCCAGCGCCTTGAACACCGCGACGAACGCCAGATCGCGGCGGGCCCGGGCCTGGATCGCCGCCTGCTCGGCCTGCCCGCGTGCGATGCGGCTCTCCTCGCGGTCGATCGGGCTGGCGAGCCTCAGCTCCACGCGCCTGGCCACGACCGCATCGGCACGCGTGAGTGCGGCCAGGGCATCGGCGCACCTGCGCTCGTCGCCGGTGCGTTCCTCGAGCCCGCCCAGGGCTGTCTCGGTCTCGGCGACCGCCTGCAGCACCGATTGGCGATACGCGAACACGCTGGCCTGGAGCTCGTGCCGCTTGGCATGGTCCTGGGCCGCGCGCATGCCCCAGTCGAACAACGGGATATCGATGATGGGGCCGGTCGAAAACAAGGCGTTGTCGTTGGTCCGACGGTGCGTCTGCAGGTTGGTCGACCACACCAGCGAGCCGCCCAGCGCGAGGCTGGGAAACCGGTTGGCGTGGGCCAGGCCGGCTTCTCCCGCCGCGCGCAACACATCGGCTTCCGCACGCAGGATGTCCGCGCGCGCGCGCAGCAGGTCGGATGGGACGGAGGCGGCGTGCCAGCGGCCGAGCGACGGCAGCGGGTGGGGCCGGGACCAGGCCGGGTCGGGCTCGGGGCGCCCGAGCAGCACGGCCAGTTGCTGCGCGCTTGCGTCCGCCGCGTCGCGCGACTCCGCCAACGCAGACCCGGCCTGGTCGAGCGCCGCCCTCCCCCGCTCCACCTCATCCGTGCCGGCCAGCTTCAGTCGCCGACGAACCTGCAGCAGGGCGTATTCGTGACGGCGCGCGTCGCGGATGGAACTGGATACCCGGAACTGCTGCTGGGCCGCCCGCAAGCCGATCCAGTCGCGCACCACTTCGCCCGCCAGCGAGAGGCGCGCAGCGCGCAGGTCGGCATCGGCGGTGGCGACGTCGGCGCGCGCAAGGCGTTGCGTGGCCCGGCCCCGGCCGAACAGGTTCAACTCCCAGGTCGCGTCGAATCCCGCGACGAAGAAGGAGGCGCTGGCATCCGGGTCGATGGCGTCGATCGTGGTGGCGCGCAATTGCGGTCGGAAGCGTGCCGCCTCGGCTTCGTGCATGGCGCGGGCGGCGCGCACGTGCTCGACCGCCTGCGCGACGTCCAGGTTGTCCGCCAGCGCCAGGTCGACCAGGGCGTCGAGCTGCCGGTCGCCGAACGCGCGCCACCAATGGTGCAGATCGGTCGGCACCGCAGCGTCCGTCCCGACGGTCGAGTGCCGCCAGTGGTCGGGCAACGGTGGCCGCAGGGGCGGCTCCTTGACGCCGGCACAGCCGGCCAGTGCGACCGCGAGCACGGCGCGCGGCAGCCAGCGCATGCCGCCGGCGGTACGGCGGGACGGGAGCGGTCGGGTCATGGACGAAAGTCCCGGGAAGCGGTAGCCGGAAACACGATCACGACGCACAGGCCGCGCGGCTCGGCGCGTCGATAGGCCACCCGGGCGCCATGGCGCTCGGCGATGCGCTGGACAATCGCCAGGCCGAGCCCGGTGCCCTCCTGCGCCGTTCCCGGCACGCGGAAGAAACGCTCGCCGAGGCGCGGAAGCAGGTCGTCGGGCACGCCGGGACCATCGTCCTCGACGTGCAGGCGCACGCCGTCGGGGGCGGCAGCGAGGCCCACGGTGAGGTTGGTTCCGCGCCCGGCGTAGCGCAGTCCGTTGTCGATCAGGTTGTCGAGCATTTCGTGCAGCGCGCCGGCGTCGCCCGTGACGTACAGCGGCACGTGCTCACCCTGGAAGCCAAGGTCCACGCCTGCGGCGAGGGCGTCGCGAAGACGCAGGCCGATGACCTCGGGCACCAGGCGGGCCATGTCCACCGCGGTCCACGCCGTGGGCGTACCCAGCGGTGACTGGGCACGCGTCAGCGCAAGCAGCTGCGCCGACGTCCGCGCCGTGCGCAGGGTGAGCTGGCGGATATGACCCAGCGCCTCCTTAACGGCCTGGGGCGTGCCGTCCGCCAGTGCGCTCTCGACGTTGAGGCTGAGCCCGGCCAGCGGCGTGCGCAGCTGGTGCGCGGCATCGGCGATGAAGCGCTCCTGTACTTCGAGGACGCACCGCAGCCGGGCGAACAGGCCGTCGATGGTCCGCGTCAGCGGCAGGATCTCGCGCGGCACGTCGGTCTCGCCGATCGGCGTGATTTCGTGTTCGCGCGCGGCCAGCCGGGAGGTGAGCGGGTTGAGTACGCGCAGGCCGTAGTCCACGCCGAACCACACCAGCGAAAGCACGCCCAGGATCAGCAGCGTCTGCAGCGGCACGGCCATCATCAGGATCTCGCGTGCGCGGCGGTGTCGGTCGCTCAGTGTCTCGGCCACGCTGACGGTCAGCATGTCCGACGGTTCGGCGTCCGGATGCAGGCTGGCCACCGCCGCGCGCAACGGGCGCGGGCCGAGCACGGTATCGAACAGCAGGGGCGGCCTCCCCGGCGGCGGCGCCGGGGGCTGGTCGAACCGCGCATTGTCCGCGAGCACGCCGCGGCGCTGGCTGCGGACGCTGAAATAGGCGCGGCCGTCGGGATCGTATTCGAGCAGGAACCGTGCCTGCGGCGTGATCCCGTCCTGCATCGGATCGGTACGCAGCATCTGGGCGAGCGCCTGCGCATCGTCGGCCAGATCGCGGTCGTGCACGCGGTTGGAGTAGGCGAGCGCCACGCCGTAGGTCAGCATGGCATCGAGCACCAGCAGCACCCCGACCGGGATCAGCAGGAAGGCGAGCAGGCGCCGGCGCAGGCTGGGTTGCCACCGGGCGGCGACCAGCGCCTGGTCAGCCACAAGCCTCCTCCTCCAGCATGTAGCCCAGCCCGCGGATCGTGCGCACGCCCGTGCCGCAGCCGCGCAGCTTGCGCCTCAGGCGGTGAATCGCGATGTCCAGGCCGTTGTCCGTGAGGTCCTGGTCCCAACTGCACAGGGAGTCGACCAGTTGCGGTCGGCTGGTCAGCCTGCCGACGCGCACGGCGAGCGCCGCGAGGACGCCGAATTCGCGAGCGGTCAGGTCGAGCGCATCCTCGTCGATCCAGGCCCGATGCCCGGGTAGATCCACACGCAACCGCCCTACCCTCAGCTCCGGCGTGCCCTTGCTGGCCATCCGTCGCAACAGCGCGCGCACCCGGGCGTTGAACTCGTCGAGCGCGAAGGGTTTGATCAGGTAGTCGTCCGCGCCGAGGTCGAGCACCCGCACGCGTTCGCGCAGTCCCTCGCGCGCGGTGATGACCAGCACCGGCATTTCACCGCCGCGCCCGCGCAGTCGCTGGAGCACATCGGCGCCGTCCATCCGCGGCAGGCCCAGGTCCAGCACCAGCATGTCGTAGGGGGCGTCGTGCAGGGCCGAGTCGGCGCGGGTTCCGTCATCGACGGTATCGACGGCATGGCCGCCGTGGCGCAGCGCTGCCGCCACGCCTGCAGCGATGGCCACGTCGTCTTCCGCAATCAGGATGCGCATGGTCGTTTCCGGAAAAGCAATCGGGCCACATCGGGCGGATCTTCTGGGGGCTGCCTTTCACCACGGTTCCATCGAATGACGCGCGCTTTCGTTCCGAATCGTGAGCGGCTTTGTCTTCAAATGTCCTTACGGCGCCATTGGTTTTTCGTTTGGCCCACTCGCGGGTCCAGGCGTGCGTTTGCGAGGATCCTCCGCGCCGTTGCTTAGCCTGGACTTACATCCGGCGATGCCAGGTGCGGGTCACGGACCAAAGGTGCGCCACTGCGCCGACGGCGTCGCGGCTCACGGCTTGAAATGGTGCACATAGCCCACGCTGAAGCCGCCGGGCAGCCAACCCAGGATCAGCGGGGAGTCCCGGTGCGAAGCCCATATCCCTATGCCGGTGCCGATGGCGGCGCCGACGAGCACATCGCTTTGCCAGTGCCCGTGAACCTTCACGCGTGCGACCGCGTCGTACGCCGGCAGCAGCGCCAGTGCATAGACGGCAGGATGGTCGTTTCCATAGCGGACCATGAAGGGCGTCACCGCCGCCGAGATCGCCGCGACCTCGCCGCTGGGAAAGCTCTGTCCGTGCTTGAAGAAGCGGTTCGGGTCGCTCGTCTGCGAGGGTCGCTCGCGACCGAAGGCGTACTTGAGCGCCTGTGTGCCGACGCCGCTCACCACCATGGCGTCGACCGAACGCCAGAAGGTGTCGCCGAGCTCGTCCTGGTCGCCGAAAACCAGGGCGCCCGCTCCGATCGTGACGATACTGCCGTAGATGAGCGCCTTCTGGTCGCTGCGCTTCCAGATGCCGCTGTTGTCGTAGTGCACGCGGTGATCGATGCCAAGCGGCCCCCCGCTAGCCATTGAGTTTCCGAGCGGCGCCAGGGCGAGCAGGAGCATCAGGAACAAGCGCATCGCCGAAAGCCTCCAGGCAGGGATGTCTCGAAGCGTAGGAACCTGCTCTTTCGGCTTCCTTTCGGAAGCGGCATCAGCGCCCGGGGATCGACCGCCTCACGCAATGCGCCTGGGTTACCGGCATCCGCAGGTCCAGGCGCCTGCTTGCCTGTTCATGACCGGCGCGTAGGCCTCCAGCCACAAGTCCATGCCTTGCTCCAGGTCAGGAACAGATCCTGCCGTGCCGGCACCACCAGCCAGTGCGGGCCGGCCGCGAGCGTCCATCGGGACGCTGGAACCCCGCCGTCCACGCTTGCCTGGAGCGGATGCATGCCGTCGCTCAATGCATAGGTGCCGGGAAGCCTGATGGTGATGCGCTGCCGGTTACCGCTGGCGGGCAGCCGCATCCCGGCCATGTAGACGCCCGCGGTGCCCGGCAGATAGTTGCGCAGGGTGAAAGCCTGGTCTGCCGGAGGCAGGCGTTCGGGAAGGACCACCTTGGTGTCGTGCGCCACCAGCGTCGCCGCGATCCGGTCGGGTGCGATGCCACGCTCCAGGCGGCGCAGCTGCAGGCTTTCCAGTACCGGGTAATAGGGGCGCGGGCGATAGATGGCACCGCTCTTGGCGTCCATGACCGGATCGGAGGGCGCCGTGCAACGGAGGACCACGGCCAGGCGCGAGCGTTCGGCCGCCAGCGCGTCCCGCCATGGCGGCGCGTGATGCACGAGTAACACAAGCTCGAGCACAACCATCAGCGCCACCAATGCCGATGAACGCGGCAGGCCCAGCCACCGGACAGACGGCCGCGCGGCCGCTGCAACCAGCGAAAGCATCGCCGTCGGGATTACCGGCAGGAAATCCTGCGGCGTGGACAAAGGCCAGGCCACCCAGATGAGCAGCATGTACAGCACGGCCTGCAGGCCGAGGAAGACGCGCCAGCGCATGGCGGCGTCCGCCGCGCGTTCCCGCCGCAGCCGGACAGCCGCGGCGGTCACGATGGCTGCAGCCACCAACGCGTACGTGACCTGGCGCCACAGATGGCTGGGACCGCCGGTTGGACCCAGTCCGTAGGCCACGATGTCGTCGTACGCCGGTCCGAGGTCATGCCGGCCTGCCAGCCACGCCACCATCGCCAACGGAATCGCCACGCTGCCGGCGATCGCGGCCAGCGCAGGGCTGAGCATGGCTTCCTGCATCACGGGACGGGCAACGCCCGCAGCCATGCCGGCGACGAGCGCCGTGGCGAGCAGCGGCAAGGCTTTCTGCGATACCGCCAGCGCCGCGCCGAGGCAAAGGCCCGCGATGAACCAGCGCCCGACAGACCGGTGCGCCCCGACCACCAGGGCCAAGCCGGCGAGCCAGAGCGCGGCCCACAGGGCATCGGTGCGGAATTCGCCCATCTTCACGAAGAAGATCTGCATGAGCGCGGCGAGCAGTACGCCCGCAGCGGCGACCCGCACCGTGTAAAGCCGCCTGGCCATCGTCCAGGCGGACCAGAGTGCGAGCGCATACCAGGGGATCACGGCCAGCCGCAGCCACCACAGGATGTCCGCCCGCGGTCCAAGCCAGCGCATGTACTGCGCATACAGCAGTCCGAACAGTGGGCCGTGGTTGTCGAACGCATCGCGATACGGCGTGCCGCCAGTCGCGAGGTTCCACGCCACGTGGGCGTGCTGGGGTTCGTCCGAGTTGACCGGATAGGCCTCCAGCCACAGCACGCGCATGGCGAGCAAGGCGACGACGCCTGCAAACCACAGAAGCCGCGTCGATGGATGAACAAAAGTGCGCATGCGGCCCAAGCTAGCCGCGCGACTTTTCGGCGGGCTTTCCGACCCGTCGGGTTTTTGCAGGTGCGACCATCCTCCCCCGCGCACGGTCGGAAACACGAGTCTTTGCGGCACTGGAGATCCCGCCGAGCCACCCTCTTCGGAGGGGCCGGCGATACCCTGCGACAAATCGCCCGCGCTCCAGCTTGCTGCCCGCCTGACATGAATCAAGGGCGCCCCCTGCCCCTCCCCTGACCATGCGCGCGTCCTCAAGGAGACGCGCAATGAGTACCACCCGAAAACTCTGGCTGGGGCTGGCGGCTTTGCTGCTGGCCTCGTTCGCCGTCCTGCTATGGGTCGGCAAGGAAGTCCATCAGCAGGCGCCGCCGCTGCCATCGGCCGTGGTCACCGCGGACGGCCATGCGCTCTACACGCGGGCCGACATCGAGCTTGGCCGGCAGGTGTGGCAGAGCATCGGTGGCCAGCAGCTGGGTTCGATCTGGGGCCACGGCGCACTGGTGGCGCCGGACTGGAGCGCGGACTGGCTGCACCGCGAAGCGACCACCATGCTGGAGCTGCTCGCCCGCGACGAAGGCGCCGCCTCGTTCGCCTCGCTCGATGCCGGCCGCCAGGCCGCGCTGAAGGCGCGCGTGCAGCAGGAGGAGCGCGCCAATACCTACGACGCGGCCAGGGGCACGATCACCGTGTCGCCGCTGCGCGCGCAGGCGATGGAAGTGGTTGCGCTGCACTACGACAGCCTGTTCAGCAATGACCCGGCCACGCACAAGCTGCGCGAGGGCTATGCGATGCGCGAGAACACCATCGCCGAGATGGAGCATCGCCGCGTCGTCACCGCCTTCTTCTTCTGGACCAGCTGGGCCGCCGCGGCCGAGCGCCCCGGCCACAGCGTGAGCTACACGCAGAACTGGCCGTTCGATCCGCTGGTGGGCAACCAGCCCAGCGGCACCACCTTCATCTGGTCGATCTTCAGCATCCTGTTCCTGATCCTCGGCATCGGCCTGCTCGGCTGGCACCACGCGGTGCAGAGCCACAAGGAAAGCCCGGCCGTGCCGCCGGCGCGCGACCCGCTGGCCGACTTCAAGCCCACGCCCTCGATGAAGGCCACCGCCAAGTACTTCTGGACGGTGATGGGCCTGTTCCTGACGCAGATCCTGCTCGGCGCGACCACCGCGCACTACCAGGTCGAAGGCCAGCAGGCCTACGGCTTCGCGCTGGCCAACATCCTGCCCTATGCGCTCACGCGCACCTGGCACACCGAGCTGGCCGTGCTGTGGATCGCCACCGCGTGGCTGGCCACCGGCCTGTACATCGCGCCGGTGATCGGCGGGCATGAACCGAAGTTCCAGCGCCTGGGCGTCAACTTCCTGTGGGTGTGCCTGATCCTGATCGTGGTCGGTTCCTTCGCCGGCCAGTGGTTCGCGGTGATGGACAAGATGGGTCTGAAGTACAACTTCTGGTTCGGCCACCAGGGCTGGGAATACACCGACATCGGTCGCTTCTGGCAGATATTCCTGTTCATCGGGCTGATGCTGTGGCTGTTCCTGGTCGGCCGCGCGCTGTGGCCGGCGATCAAGCGTCGCGACGAGACATCCAACATCGTGGGCCTTTTGTTCCTCTCCACCATCGCGATCGGCCTGCTCTACGGCGCCGGCCTGATGTGGGGCGAGCACACCCACATCGCGATGGTCGAGTACTGGCGCTGGTGGGTGGTGCACCTGTGGGTGGAAGGCTTCTTCGAGGTGTTCGCCACCGCGGTGATCAGCTACCTGTTCGTACGCCTGGGCCTGCTGCGCGTGCACAGCGCCACGGTGAACGTGCTCTTCGCCACCATCGTGTTCATGGCCGGCGGCGTGCTCGGCACCCTGCACCACCTGTACTTCACCGGCACGACGACCGCCGTCATCGCGCTGGGCGCGAGCTTCTCGGCGCTGGAAGTGGTGCCGCTGGCGCTGATCGGCCTGGAGGCCTACGACAACTGGAAGAAGCAGCACGCCGCGCCGTGGATGGCCCGCTACCGCTGGCCGATCATCTTCTTCGTGGCGGTGAGCTTCTGGAACCTGATCGGTGCCGGCCTGTTCGGCTTCCTGGTCAACACGCCGATCGCGCTGTACTACATGCAGGGCCTGAACCTGACGGCGACGCACGGCCACACCGCGCTGATGGGCGTGTACGGCATGCTCGGCCTGGGGCTGATGCTGTTCTGCCTGCGCGGCATCAAGCCGGAGGCGCAATGGCGCGAAGGCTGGCTCAAGGGTGCGTTCTGGTCGCTCAACATCGGCCTGTCGATGATGGCCCTGCTGACCTTGTTGCCGCTGGGCATCCTGCAGCTCGACGCGGTGCTCGACCACGGCTACTGGTTCGCCCGCTCGGAGCACTTCATGGACCGTCCGCTGATCCACTTGCTTGTTTGGATGCGCGTGCCGGGCGACACGCTGTTCGCGGTGGGTGCGCTGCTGACCTCCGTGTTCGTGGCCTCGCTGTGGCTGCGCGGGAAACGCGAGCCCAGGGCGGTGCCGCTGCCGCAGGCGGCGCGCGAGAACGCTTGACCGACATCAGGGCGCGCCGCGAGGCGCGCCCTGATCCTTCCAGGTGAAGGGTGCGCCCGGTGAGCGACAGGCTTTCCGGTCGCGCATCGGGTGCGCTCTTACGAGGAATGCCGAACCCCATGTTCGAGTTCTATCCCCAGATCAAGGCCGTTCACATCGCCTGCGTCCTGCTCAGCGGCGCGCTGTTCGCGCTGCGCGGGCTGCTGGTGCAAGCCGGCCGTGCAGGTGCGGCGCACTGGGCGCCGCTGCGCTATCTCAGCTACACGATCGACACCACGCTGCTTACCGCCGCGCTGATGCTGCTCACCATCCTTCCGGGCGCCTACTTCGCCAACGGCTGGCTGACAGTGAAGCTGGTGCTGGTGGTGGCCTACGTCGTGCTCGGCAGCCTCGCGCTCAAGCGTGCGCGCACATCGCAGGCACGACGCATCTTCCTGCTCGCCGCGGTGGCGGCCTACGTATTCATCCTGGGTATCGCACGCATGCATCATCCGCTCGGCTGGTTGCACGGTTGGATCGCATGAGCGCCGCCTTCGACCTGCCTCCCGAAGCGCCGCGCGACCACGCGCTGGACGCCTGCTTCCTCGGCCCCTACGGCGAGAACGACACGCTGCTGGAGAAGCTGCTGGTCGAGTTCCTGCGCGACCACGTCTACTGGCGGCGCAACTTCCATCCGGAAGACCCGCCGGCGATCGCCACCTCGGCGGCCCGCCATCCGGATTACCTCGCCTTCGAATCGCGCATGCGCCGCGAGCTGCATCAGCTCTCGGCGGCGCTGAAGAAGTCGGTGCCGTTCCACAGCCCGCGCTACATCGGCCACATGGCCTCGGACCTGCTGCTGCCCGGACTGGCCGCGCAGATGCTCACCCTGCCCTACAACCCGAACAACGTCAGCGAGGACGCCGCGCCGGTCACCGTCGACCTGGAAGTGCAGGCAGGCCTGCAGCTGGCGCGCATGCTCGGTTACCCGCACGACCCCGCGCGGCCCGACTGCGCGTTCGGCCATCTCACCTCCGGCGGCACCGTCGCCAACTACCAGGCGCTGCGCCTGGCGCTCGCGCTGAAGGCGTTCCCGGTCGCGCTGCGCGCCGCAAGGGTGCCGGATCTGATCCTGCCCGAAGACGACTGGAGCGCCTTCAATCTTTCGCCCGCCGCGTCGATCGATCTGCTTGAACAGTGGCAGCGCTGGCTGGCCACGCTGGCGTCGCCGGTACGCGCGCAATGGCGCGCCTGGGTCGAGGCCGAAAGGATCGAACACCGAGGCCTGGCCGGCTTCTTCGCCGCGCACCCGCAGTTGCGCGTGCCCCGCGTGCTGGCGCCGATCACCGCGCACTACTCCTGGAGCAAGGGCGTCAAGCTGCTGGGACTGGGCCGCGAGAACCTCGAACTGCTGCCCACGCGCGACATGCGGCTGGACGCCGACGCCCTGGGCGAGCGGTTGCAGCGCCTGGCCCGGGCGCGCGAGCCGGTGCTGCTGTGCGTGGCCGTACTGGGCGGGACCGAGTACGGCACCATCGACCCGGTACACGAAGTGTTGCAGGCACGCGAGGCGAGTCGCGCAAACGGTCTGGACTTCGCGGTGCACGTCGATGCCGCCTGGGGCGGTTACCTCGCCACGGTGTTCCGCCGCGAGGACGGCAGCCTGCGCCCGCGTGAGGAAGTGGCTGCCGACTACGTGCACTTCCCGACGCCCGACGTGCATGCCGCTTTCGCCGCACTGGGCGGTACCGACTCGGTCACCGTCGATCCGCACAAGCTCGGCTACCTGCCCTACGGCGCCGGCGCCTTCGTCTGTCGCGACCACCGCGCCATGGCGCTGCTCGCCGAACGTGCCGACTACGTCTTCCACGGCGCGACGCCGGCCGACTACCTCGCGCGCTACCGCAACCTCGGCCAGTACATTCCCGAAGGCTCCAAGCCCGGCGCGACCGCAGCCGCGGTCTACGTCACGCACAAGGTGCTGCCGCTGGACCACGTTCACTTCGGCCGCCTGCCACGCGCCACGCTGCAGGCGGCCGAAGCCTTCCACGCGCGGGCACGGCAATGCGCGGACGCACTGGCCGGCTGCGTGCACGTGCTGGTGCCCTTTGCGCCCGACAGCAACCTCGTGTGCCTGGCGCTGAACCCACGCGGCAACCGCGACGCGGCGGCGGCCAACGCCTTCGTGCGCGCGCTGCACGACGAACTGCGCTGCGACGTGCACCAGCCGTTGCAGGTGAAGGAGTTCTTCGGCTCGGTCACCAGCCTTCGCCCGGACGTGCTCGGCCAGGCGCAGACGCGGCGCATCCTCGACGCGCTGGGGCTGGACCCCCTCACGCTCGACGGCAGTGAAGACTCCCTGCTGATCCTGCGCCACACGCTGATGAACCCGTTCCTGATCGACCACGAAAACGGCATCAGCTACATCGACCGCTATTTCGACTACCTGGGCCGGCGCCTGCGCGCGCTGGCCGCAGCACGGTGATACCCGCATGAACCAGCCCATCGCCTTGCAGCCGCACCACACCAGCCACGACCGCGCGTGGGTGCACGACGCCCTCGCCGCGCTTGCGCAGGAAGCGGCGCGCTCGGCCGACACGCACCTGCTCAAGCTTGCCTTGCCCGGCTTTCCCGGCATCGACTTCTACTTCAAGGACGAGGCCGCCCATCCCAGCGGCAGCCTGAAGCACCGCCTGGCCCGCTCGCTGTTCCTCTATGCGCTGTGCAACGGCCGGCTGCACGAAGGCCAGCCCGTGGTCGACGCATCCTCCGGCAGTACCGCGATCTCCGAGGCCTGGTTCGCGCGCATGCTGGGCCTGTCGTTCACCGCGGTGATGCCAGCCTGCACGGCGCCACGCAAGATCCGCGACGTGCAGGCGCTCGGCGGCCACTGCGATCTGGTGGACGACCCGTCGCAGGTGCACGCGCGGGCCGCCGAACACGCCGCGCGCGGCGCTTGCCACCTGGACCAGTTCGGACTGGCCGAGCGCGCCACCGACTGGCGCGGCAACAACAACATCGCCGAGTCGATCATCCAGCAGATGGCGCGCGAGCCGCAGCCGATGCCTGCGTGGATCGTCTGCGGCGCGGGTACCGGCGGCACCTCCGCCACCATCGGCCGCTATCTGCGCTACCGCCGCCTGGAGACCCGCCTTTGCGTGGCCGAACCCACCGGCAGTGGCTTCGTGCAGGGCTGGCGTACGCTCGATCGCGGCGCCGTCGCCAGGCGGCCCACGGTGATCGAGGGGATCGGTCGCCCGCGGGTCGAGGCAGGCTTCCTGTTCGAGGTGGTCGACCACGTGGTCGAGGTGCCGGACACCGCCTCGGTGGCCGCGGCGTGGATGCTCGAGGACCTGCTCGGTCGTCGCTACGGCGGCTCGTCGGGCACCAACCTGGTGGCCTGCCTGCAACTGGCCGCGTCCATGCGTGCGCGGGGCGAACGCGGCAGCATCGTCAGCCTGCTGTGCGATCCGGGCGAACGCTACACCGAAACCCTGTTCGACCCGGCCTGGCTCGCTGCCCGTTCGATCGAAATCGCCCCTGCGCGTGCCGCGCTGGAACGCTGCCTGGCCACCGGTACGTGGACGCACCCACTCGCCTGATCACGCTCCGCGGACTCCCCGCGACGCTCGCGGCCGGTGGCCGCATACCGCCCGAATGCCGGACCCACGTCGAAGCCCTGGTGCGCCTGCGCACAGCGACCTTCGCGCGGCTGCTGGCGCCGCTCACGCTGGCCTGGATTCCGCTGGACATGCTGGCGCTCGGCGCCGCCGACGCCATGTCCGCACTGGTCCTGCGCCTGGGGCTCGCCGGCGGGTTGTTCGCCCTGTCGCGACACGCCTGGCGACTGCCGCGCTTCACCGCCATGGCGCTGCTGCTCGCGCTGCAGGCGGTCGGCTTCGGTCTGCTGCAGTGGCGGGTTCTGCCGCACGACGACGCGCTGCGGATCGGCTATGGCCTGTTTCCCTACTTGATGGCCGCGCAGCTCGCGCTGTTCCCGCTGCCGTGGTGGCGCAATCTGCTGGCGGCACTGGTCGCAGCCAGCCAGCTTGCCTTGCTGCTTGCGCTGGAAGGCGCGCCTGCCGATGCGTTGCTGTGGAACCGGGTCTGGCTGTTCGGCCTGATCGTGACCGTCGGCACGTGGACCGGCCAGGCCCAGCTGCGGCTGCTGGTGCGCCTGCTCGCCGCCCGACGCGACGCCGCGCACGATCCACTCACCGGCCTTGCCAACCGGCGCCACGCCACCGCACGCCTGCAGGCGGCCTGTGCCGCGGCCGATCGGCGCAACGAGCCGTTGTCGGTATTGATGCTCGACCTGGATCGCTTCAAGCGCGTCAACGACCATCATGGCCACGCCGGCGGCGACTGCGTGCTGGTGGCGCTTGCCCAGGTGCTCCGGCGGGAGCTGCGCGCCTCCGACCTGGCCGCGCGCCACGGCGGCGAGGAATTTCTCGCCGTGCTGCCTGACTGTGACCGGATCGATGCGCTGGCGACCGCCGAACGCATCCGCCTGGCTGTCGCGGCGATGCACGTGCCGGTACCCGACGGCGTGGCACAGGTCACGCTGAGTATCGGACTGGCGACCCGCCATGCAGGCGAAGCCCCGGACGCCCTGGTCGCCCGCGCCGATGCGGCGCTGTATCGCGCCAAGGCGTCCGGGCGCAACCGGTGCATGGTCGGATAGCCGGCGCGCACCGCTCTTTGCCGAGGCACGTCTTTCCAGCCGGCGCTTCAACGCCCCGCCTGACGCGCGTCAAGGCATCCGGCTCCCATGCCGGCGAGCCTCGCACCACCACACGCCACCGACGCCGCCATGAGCCACCACGACCTGCGCTCCTTCCTCGCCCAGCTCGAACGCCAGCACCAGCTCGCCCGCGTGCAGGCGCCGGTCGATCCGCACCTGGAAACCACCGCGCTCTGCCACCGCGCCCTGCGCGAAGGCGGCCCGGCGCTGCTGATGGAACACCCGGTCGGTTCCGACCACGCCTTCCTCGGCAACCTGTTCGGCCATCGCCGCCGCATCGAGCTGGCCCTCGCCGGCCGGCCGATCGCCAGCCTGCGCGAGCTGGGCCAGTTGCTCGCCTCGATCAAGGAGCCGCGCTGGCCGGCCAACCTGCGCCAGGCGCTCGCCAACTGGCCGGAATTGGCGCAACTGGCGCACGTCGCGCCGCGGCACGTCGACGAGGCGGCCTTCCTGCACGAAACGGTCGCGGGCGAGGATGTCGATCTCGCCCGCCTGCCCATCCAGCACTGCTGGCCGGGCGACGCGGGACGGCTGGTCACGCTCGGGCTGGTGGTCACCCGCGGCACCGCCAAGCGCCGGCAGAACGTGGCGATCTACCGCCAGCAGGTGATCGGCCGCAATCGCGTGATCATGCGCTGGCTGCCACACCGCGGCGGTGCGCTGGACTACGCCGACTGGCGCATCGACCGCCCGGGGCAGCCCTTCCCCGTGCTGGTCGCGATCGGCGCTGATCCCGCCACGCTGCTTGCCGCCGTGGCGCCGGTGCCCGACACGCTTTCCGAATACGAATTCGCCGGCCTGCTGCGCGCCGAACGCACGCGCCTGTGGCGCAGCGAATTGACCGGCCTGGACGCGCCGGCCGGCGCCGAGGTCCTGCTCGAAGGCTTCATCCACCCGGACGACACCGCGCTGGAAGGCCCGTTCGGTGACCACACCGGGTACTACAACGCGCAGGACCACTTTCCCGTTCTTACCATCGAGCGCATGCACCTGCGCCAGGGGGCGATCTACCACGGCAGCTACATGGGCCGCGCGCCGTTCGACGAACCGTCGGTGCTGGCGATGGCGTTGAACGAGGTGTTCGTGCCGATCCTGCAGAAGGTGTTCCCCGAGATCGTCGACTTCCACCTGCCGCCGGAAGCCTGCTCCTACCGCGTCGCAGTGGTCGCCATCGGCAAGCAGTACGCAGGCCACGCGCGGCGCGTGATGATGGGCGTGTGGTCGTACCTGCGCCAGTTCACCTACACGAAGTTCGTGATCGTGGTCGATGCCGACGTCGACGTGCGCGACTGGTCGCAAGTGATCTGGGCCATCGCCACGCGCGTCGATCCGGCGCGCGACACGATGCTGGTGGAGAACACCCCGATCGACTACCTCGATTTCGCCAGCCCGGTCGCCGGCATGGGATCCAAGCTCGGCATCGACGCGACCAACAAGTGGCCGGGTGAAACAAGCCGCGCCTGGGGCATGCCGATCGCGCCGGATGCGGGGGTGGAGGCACGCGTCGAAGCCCTGTGGCGCGCGCTGGGACCGCGCGCCGAGGCGTGCCAGGGCGGCCAGTGACCGCCTCGATGCGCGCCGGTGGGATGAATCCCACGCTACGGTTTGCGCCTTGCCGGGGGTCTTCAGCCCACCCTTCCCCAGCTTGAAACGCTCAGTGCGCGTGGCCGACGGCCGCCGCCCAACCCGGGTCATCGAAGTACCGCGGATAGTCCGCCACCGCGTTGCGCATGGCCTGCACCTGCGCCATGTCCTGCGGATCGGCCTTGAGCTTCTGCGCGGCGCCCAACAGCGGCACCAGCATGCCGTGCAGCACGGCATCCTGCTCCGGCGCGAGCTTGCACTTGGCGAAGATATCGGTCGCCGCCTGTTCGATCAGGCCGACGCGATCCAGCGCCATGGTCGCGTCCATGTGGCCCATCTCGTAGTGGCGCAGTTCCTCCAGCGCGGTGTGGATGCGGCCCATGCCATCGCGCAGCGCCGCGTCGGCCGCCCAGCGCTGCGCGGGCGGCGGCACCGGCCGGGTGACGTGCGCGTGCGCGGCGTGGTCGTGCTGCGCGCGGGCGGCGCCCGGTGCCACCGCGAGGACACCGAGCAGGACGACGGACAGTTTGATCGGAAACATGAGGCCAGCTCCTTCCATGCGGCGAATGCGCCGCCCAGGCAACGATGGTAGCGACGGTCCCCGGGCGTGCCTTGATCCGCGACAAACTGATCCACGTCAACGCCGCGCCCGCTTGCGGCGACCACGATGCGCGCACTTCCACGGATACCGAGGTGCACATGCAACTGGTCTGTCCCGCCGGCAACCTGCCGGCACTGCAGGCGGCGATCGCCGCTGGCGCCGACGCGGTCTATGTCGGGCTGCGCGACGAAACCAACGCGCGCGCCTTTCCCGGCCTCAACTTCTCCGATGCGGAGCTGCACCAGGGCGTCGCCCATGCCCACGCGCACGGCCGCAAGGTCTACCTGGCGCTCAACACCTACCCCGACAGCGCGCGCCTGGCGCAGTGGCACGCGGCGGTGGACAAGGCCGCGGCGCTGGGCTGCGACGCGATCATCGCGGCCGAACTGGCGGTGCTGGACTACGCCTCGCGCACGCACCCGACGATGGCGCGGCACCTTTCCGTGCAGGGCTCGGCCACCACCGCGCCGGCGCTGCGCTACATGCACGAGCGCTTCGGCATCAGCCGCGCGGTGCTGCCGCGCGTGCTCTCCATCCAGCAGGTCGAACGCTTGTGCGAGACCAGCCCGGTGCCGCTGGAGGTGTTCGCCTTCGGCAGCCTGTGCATCATGGTCGAAGGACGCTGCCAGCTCTCCAGCTACGTCACCGGCGCTTCGCCCAACCGCCACGGCGTGTGCTCGCCGGCGAAATACGTGCGCTGGAACGAACACGACGACGGACGCCGCAGCGTGCGTCTCAACGACGTGCTGATCGACAGGTTCGAGCCGTCCGAACCGGCCGGCTACCCGACCGTGTGCAAGGGCCGCTTCGAAGTCGGTGGCGAAACCTTCCACGCGCTGGAGGAGCCGACCAGTCTCAACACGCTCGAACTGCTCCCGCGCCTGGCGAGGGCCGGCGTCGCCGCCCTGAAGATCGAGGGCCGCCAGCGCGGCGTTGCCTATGTCACCGCCGTCACCCACACCTGGCGCGATGCGCTGGATCGCTACCGCGCCGCTCCCGATGCCTGGTCGGCGCAGCCCGCATGGCAAACGGCACTGACCCGCCATGCCGAAGGCCACCAGACCACCCTCGGTCCCTACCACCGCCGCTGGCACTGACGCAGGAGCACCGCATGAAACTCAGCCTCGGGCCGCTGCAGTATTTCTGGCCGCGCGAACGCACGCTGGCCTTCTATCGGGAAGCCGCGCAGTGGCCGGTCGACGTGATCTACCTGGGCGAGACGGTGTGCAGCAAGCGCCGGGAACTGGCTACCCGCGACTGGATCGACCTGGCCACGGAACTGGCCCGAAGCGGCAAGCAGGTCGTGCTTTCCTCGCTCGCGCTGATCGAGGCCGAATCGGAAGTAGGCGTGGTCAAGCGACTGGTGGCCGAAGGCTACGGCTGGATCGAAGCCAACGACCTGTCCGCCGTGCAGGTCTGCCGCGAGCGCGGCGTGCCGTTCGTCGCCGGTCCCACGCTCAACGTCTACAACCACCGCGCACTCGCGCTGTTGATGGACGACGGCCTGCGCCGCTGGGTGCCGGGCGTCGAACAGGGCCATGCGCTGATCGGCGAACTGCGCGACGCGATGCTGGCCGAAGGCGGCGCGATGCCGGAGATCGAAGTGATCGCCTTCGGCCGCTTGCCGCTCTCCTTCTCCGCACGCTGTTTCACCGCCCGCGCGCTGGACGTGCCCAAGGACCAGTGCGGCTTCCGCTGCATCGACTACCCCGACGGCCTGCCCCTTGCCACCCGCGAAGGCAGGCCCTTCCTGCGCATCAACGGGATCCAGATCCAGGGCGAGGAAATCACGGACCTCGGCCCGGAGTTGCCGATGCTGCGCGAGCTGGGCGTGGACGTGTTGCGGCTCTATCCGCAGGCCGAAGGGATGGCCGAGGTGGTGGCGCACTTCCACCTGGCGCGGCGTTCGCCGCAACCGCCGCCGCGGATCGGGGCGCGCAACGGGTACTGGTTCGGGGAGCCGGGGATGCGGGTGACGGGATAGCGCGGTCCGGCCTGCCCATCCGCCGGTCGGGACCTTCCCCCGCGCCGCGGGGGAAGGCTCGGTGGCCTGCATCGCGCGAAGCTTTTCCTCTCCCGCTTGCGGGATGCGGAGGGGAGCGCCTGCCGGAAGCTACACCCTGGCAAACACCAAACTCGCGTTCGTACCGCCAAACCCGAAGCTGTTCGACATCACCGTCGCCAACCGCGCCGGGCGGCTGTCGCGCAGGATCGGGAAGCCTTCGGCGCGCTCGTCGAGCGTGTCGATATTCGCCGAGCCGGCGACGAATCCGCCCCGCATCATCAGCAGGCTGTAGATCGCCTCGTGCACGCTGGCGGCGCCGAGCGAGTGGCCGGTCAACGCCTTGGTCGAGGACAGTGGCGGCATGGCCTCGCCGAACACTTCGCGCACGGCGTTGAGTTCGATGATGTCGCCCAGCGGCGTGGCGGTGCCGTGGGTGTTGAGGTAATCGATCGGGCGTTCCAGGCCGGCCAGTGCCATCCGCATGCAGCGCACCGCGCCCTCCCCGCTCGGCGCCACCATGTCGGCGCCGTCGGAGGTCACGCCATAGCCGACCAGCTCGGCGTGGATATGCGCGCCGCGCGACTTGGCGTGTTCGTACTCCTCCAGCACCAGCATGCCGCCGCCACCAGCGATGACGAAGCCGTCGCGGCCGGCGTCGTACGGCCGCGAGGCGGCGGTGGGCACCTCGTTGTGGCCGCTGGAAAGCGCGCCCATCGCGTCGAACTGCGCGGTCATGCCCCAGTGCTCCTCCTCGCCGCCGCCGGCGAAGACCACGTCCTGTGCGCCATGGCGGATCAGGTCGGCGGCCGTGCCGATGCAATGGGCCGAGGTGGCACACGCGGCCGCGAGCGAGTAGCTCAGGCCGAGGATGCCGAACGCGGTGGCCAGCGTGGCCGATACGGTGGAGCACATCGTGCGCGGCACCATGTAGGGGCCCACGCGGCGCACGCCCTTCTCGCGCAGCAGGTCCGCCGTCTCGATCTGCCAGTGCGCCGAGCCGCCACCGGAACCGGCCACCACGCCGGTGCGTGGATGGCTGACCTGCTCATGCGTCAGGCCTGCGTCGGCGATCGCCGAGCGCATCGACACGTAGGCGTAGGCGGCGGCATCGCCCATGAAGCGGCGCAGCTTGCGGTCGATCGCCGCTTCCAGGTCGATGTGCGGCACGCCGGCGACCTGGCTGCGCAGGCCGCGGGTAGCATAGTCGGGCATCGCGCGGATGCCGCTTTTCATGTCGCGCAGGGCACGCGCGACGGTGTCCGCCACATTGCCCAGGCAGGAGACGATGCCCATGCCGGTGACCACGACGCGGCGCATCAGAAGTTCTCCGTCGTCTGGAACAGGCCCACGCGCATGTCGGTGGCCACGTAGATCAGGCGGTCGTCTACGAAGGTCTTGCCGTCGCTCACCACCAGGTTGAGCTTGCCGCGAATCACGCGGCGGACGTCGATCTCGTAGCGCACCAGCTTCGCGCTCGGCAGCACCTGGCCGGTGAACTTCACCTGCCCCACGCCCAGCGCGCGACCGCGGCCGGGCTCGCCCAGCCACGGCAGGAAGAAGCCGGAGAGCTGCCACATCGCATCGAGCCCGAGACAGCCAGGCATCACCGGGTCGCCGGCGAAATGGCAGCCGAAGAACCAGAGCTCCGGATGGATGTCCAGTTCCGCGCGCAACACGCCCTTGCCATGTGCGCCGCCGTGGTCGTCGACGTGCGTGATCCGGTCGAACATGAGCATCGGCGGCGACGGCAGGCGGGCATTGCCGGGGCCGAACAGTTCGCCGCGGGCGCAGGCAAGCAGTTGTTCGCGGTCGAACGAGGAAGGACGGGTCATGGGGAGTTCTTCAGTGGAGGTGCGGGGAGTCTGGTCAGCGGCCTGCACGGCGGCCTTGATTCGGGTCAAGCGGGCGCCCGGTGCGCGGTTTGGTCGCATGGGGTGGCGTCCCGCTTTCTTCCTTCGGCTGCCTCCCATCGTGGACGGCTCGGATCCGAGATTCCGCCTTGTCCGCTCCTCCCGGCACGACGCGAGGCCGCGTTATCGATCCCCCGCTTGCGGGCGGGGGCGCCCGAAGGGCGAAAGAGGGATGCCTTGCCGGAGCGCTACGCCGCCAGCGCATCCCACCGGCAGTGCGCGCCAAGGCTTTCCGTCCGCCGCAGGGCTGCCAGCAACAGCGCCTCGGCCAACCGCGCCTGCCAGCCATGCCAGAGCCCGCTCTGGAGCAGCGCGTCACGCAACGCGCCGGCATCGCGCTGCGGGCCGGCTGCGGTCCACATGCGTTGGCGCAGCACCGTCAGGGTATCGGCATCGAGAGACGGACCCCGCTCGATCCAGCGCATCGTCCCCTGCCCGCGCTTTGCCCACGGCAGCGTAGCCAGTCGCGTGCCCAGCCGTCGTCCGCAGGCCACACCTTCGAGCAGTGAATTGCTGGCGAGCCGGTTGGCGCCGTGCACGCCATTGCAGGCCACCTCGCCTACCGCGTGCAGGCTTGGCACGCCGGTGCCTCCATCGAGGTCGGTGGCCAGGCCGCCCATGTGGAAGTGCGCTGCGGGTGTCACCGGAATCGGTGCGGTACGTGGATCGATACCGTGCTCCAGGCAGGCGGCGAATACGGTCGGAAAGCACCCGGGCCAGTTGGTGACGGCGGTCGCATCGAGCCAGGCGCCGCCCTCCTGGCAGGCCCGCCACACGCGCCGGGCGACCACGTCGCGCGGCGCGAGATCGCCCAGCGGGTGCACGCCATCCATCAGCGGGCGGCCGTGCGCGTCGCGCAGCCGCGCGCCGGCGCCGCGCAACGCCTCGGTGACCAGCGGCAGGCGCTGCCGCCGCGGCAGGTCGAGTGCGGTCGGGTGGAACTGTACGAACTCCAGGTCGCGCGCCGCGGCCCCGGCGGCCAGGCCGAGCGCGAGGCCCGCACCATCGGCGCCGGACGGATTGCTGGTGCGTGCGAACAGGCTGCCGATGCCGCCGGTGGCAAGCACCACGTGGGCAGCGTGATGGGTTTCCTCGCGACCACGCTCGTCGCGCGTGCGCAGGCCGGCCACGCGGCCGTCACGCCACAACAGGGCTTCGACCTCGACGCCGCCGCGCCACTGGATGTGCGACGCGCGTTGCGCCTGCGTGCGCAACGCACGGACCAGAGCCGCGCCGGTGGCGTCGCCGCCGGCATGCACGATGCGCGGCACGCCGTGGCCGCCTTCGCGGCCGAGCCGCAGCGTGCCGTCCTGGTCGCGATCGAATGCCACGCCCTGCGCGGCGAGCCAGTCGATGGTCCGTGGCGCCGTTTCGGTGAGCCATTGCACCGCGACCGCATCGTTGTGGTGGGCGCCGGCCTGCAGCGTGTCGCGTGCATGCGCCGCGGGACTGTCGGCCGCGTCCATCGCCGCGGCGATACCACCTTGGGCCAGCGCGCTGGCGCTGCCCGTGCCATCGTGCGAACGGCACAGCAGGCGCACCGGACGTGGCGCCGCGGCGAGCGCGGTGGAAAGGCCGGCGACGCCCGCTCCGACGACCAGCAACGGTGCGTCGGCGCGCATCACACGGTCTCGCGCCGACCCACTGCCAGCATGCGCTCCAGCGCGCGGCGGGCGCGTGCGGCGATGTCGGCGGGCACCTCGACCGCATGCTTCATGTCGCACAGCGCGGCATGGATGGCGGGCAGCGTGATGCGCTGCATGTGCGGGCACAGGTTGCAGGGCTTGATGAACTGCGTCGCCGGGAACCGCGTGCGCAGGTTGTCGGCCAGCGAGCATTCGGTGATCAGCGCCACGCGCTCGGGCTTCTCGCGCTCCAGCCAGCGACCCATGGCGCTGGTGGAACCGACGAAGTCGGCCTCGGCCAGCACATCGGGCGGGCATTCGGGATGCGCCACCAGCTTGGCGTCGAAGCGCTCCCGCGCATGGCGCGCCTCCTGCGCGGTGAACTTCTCGTGGACCTCGCACTGGCCGTGCCAAAGGATCAGCTCGACGTTGGTCTGCGTGGCGACGTGGCGACCCAGGTAACGGTCGGGCAGGAAGATCACCCGCTCGCTGTCCATCGCTTCAACCACCTGCACCGCGTTCGCGGAGGTGCAGCAGGCGTCGGACTCGGCCTTCACCGCGGCGGAGGTGTTGACGTAGCTGACCACCGGCACGCCGGGGTATTGCTCGCGCAGCGCGCGCACGTCGGCGGCGGTGATCGAGGAGGCAAGCGAGCAGCCGGCTTCGAGGTCGGGGATCAGCACGGTCTTGTGCGGCGCCAGGATCTTCGCGCTCTCGGCCATGAAGTGGACGCCGCACAGCACGATCAGCTCGGCCTTGCAGTCCGCCGCCGCCTGCGCCAGGGCCAGCGAATCGCCGGTGATGTCGGCCACGCCGTGGAAGATCTCCGGCGACTGGTAGCTGTGCGCCATGATCACCGCGCCGCGCTCGCGCTTGAGCGCGTTGATCGCGTCGATCCACGGCAGGTGGAGCGGCAGCTCCAGGCAGGGCAGCAGCGGTTCGAGCCGCTGCACCAGTTCGGCGTACTCGTGTTCCAGGCCGTCGCGCCAGGCAGGCGCGGTGGCGGCGGTTCGCGGGGACATTGGCGATCCTCGTGGGGTCAGGCGTGGCGATGCGCGTCGCGCGCGGCGCGTGCCAGGCGGGCGCCGCGGTTGAGTGCGATGCGCAGGCCCAGCTGCACCGATTCCCACGGCAGGCGATCGAGCAGGTTGCGCGCGGTCAGCCCCAGCTCGGTGTCGCCGGTGAGTACCAGCGTGCGCTGGAAGAACAGTGTGTCGGCATCTTCCAGACGGCTGGCGAGCAACAGCAGGTCGGTGGCGCTGCCGCGCACGCTGGCCTCGGGTGCGTCGTCGATGACTACGAGCCGGCCCTCGCGCAGGGTCAGCACCCAGCGCAACCCGAGATCGGTGACTTCGATGCCGAGTCGGCGGCCGTCCATGAAATCGAGAGCATGTTCGGCCAGCGGCGCGGCAAGCACGCGCGCCATGGCGCGTTCGAGCAGTGCGTGCTGCCAGCGCGCCGGGACCACGCGGAACAAGGGGGCGAGGTGTCGCGGCGGCGGCAGCAGGCGCAGCATCGGCGCGGCGCGGGCAGGGTCGAGGTTCATGTCGGCGAGGATGACCGGCGGACCGTCGGGCTCGCTCTGATCCAGGTCAACCGCCAGGCCCTGCTGCTTGCAGGCATCGCTGATGGCCAGCTCGAGCAGCCGCGTCGCGGTGGCCGACGGGACGCCCAGGCGTCGGGCCATCGCCTGCGCGCGCTGGCGGACGGCATGCTCACGTTGCGGATCGCGCGGTGGCATGCCCGCACGTGGCTTGAGCCGCGCCACCACGTCGACCAGCCGACGACGCATCGCGAGCAGCACGAGCAAACCATCGTCCACTGCATCGATGGCCGCGCGGGTACGCGCCAGGGCAAAACGCGGCGGGATGGCTTCCCATCGGGCGGGCCGCGGTCCGGCGTCCAGCGCGCCGCGGATCACAGATGCGCACAAGCCCACACTGCGTGCGTCCTGGCGGCCGCGGCTCATGCAAGTTGCCCGGCGCGGCGAAGGAAAGCGCGGCCGGCAAGCAGCGCGCTCGCCAGCGTGTGGCCGTGGACGCTCCAGGCGACCAGTTGTCCCAAGGCGGCCAGCCGCGCGAGCCATGGCGTCGGCCATAGCGTGGCCGCCACCAGCAATGGCGCAGCGACGGTGTGCGCGATCAACGCGCGGCGCCTGGATGCATCGGGCAACAGGCGCTGCACGCCCGGCAACTGCACGCCACGCGGCACGCGTCGGCGCAGCACGATCCAGTCGACAAACGGGACGATCTCCAGCGTCATGCCGCCGACCAGCAATGGCAGGCCGACGCCCAGCGCAAGGACGCCGGCGACCATTCCCTGCCCCCCGGCGAGCGCCAGCGCGGCGACGAAGAGCGCAAGTAGTCCGGCGCGCCAGTGCAGGAAGAGCGCGTTATGGCGTGCAGGCGGCACGCGTCGCTGCAGCCAGAGCGCTGCGAGCGCGAAGCTCGCAGCGCCGCCGGCCACTGCAAGGGCAAGCGTGCGATCGCCTGAAAAGCGCAGATGCACCGCCGCCGTCGTGAGCAACGCGATCACGACGACCGCGAGCCATGCCGCCTGGATGCGTGGCGGCACGCTGCCGGTGCCCTGGAACATCGGCATGACCACCCGCGCCACGGTCGCCAGCAACAGCACCATCCAGCCCAGGACGCCGAGGCCTGCGTGCACGTCCACCGCCACAGGCGGCCACGCGATGCGTCGGGCCAGCAACAGGGCCAGCCCGCCACCCACCAGCGCGGCGAGCATGCCGAAGCCGAGCGCCAGGCCGATGCCCGAACGCAGCAATCGCTCACCGGCGGCGGTCACAAGGCCGGGAACCGTCATCGCACCCAGCCAGAGGAAACTCGCCGGCAACACCACGCCAGCGATCCACAGCGGCCAGCGCGCCTGCGTGTAGAGCCCGGCCACCAGCAGCAGCGCACCGAGGTTGAACGCTGCATGCAGCGCCGGCACGCCCCGCCAGCCACGCAGGTGGGCACCAACGGCGGCAGGCAGGAACTGCAGCAGGCTGCCGAGCATCGCGTTGCCGAGCACGCCCAGCGTCCACACGTGCACCAACGCCAGCGTGGCCGGGTGCCAGCGGCTCAGCAGCGCGGCATCGCCATCGACCAGCAGCAGCGCGGCGCCGACCACGCCCCAGCATGGCATGGCGAGCAGGAAGCGCAGCGGCAGCGTGGCCGGCGGCGCCTGGTCAAGCCGCAGCTTCGGCATCGTCCGGGCGGCGGATCTGCACGCGCACGCTGCCGTCGGCTTGCGGCTCGCCCGGCTCGGCCTCGAAGCCGAGCTGGGCCAGCTCCATCAGCAACGGGCGCGGGAGCATCGGGGCGACAACGATGAGCCGTTCGCCAGGTGCCAGGGTCTCGGCGGCCTCGAGCGCGCGCAGCATGGGCTGCGGCGCCGGGAGGTGGCGCAGGTCAAGTTCGATGGGTGGGGTCATGCCCGCGATTGGAGCGCTTATGGGACATCCGGTGCGCTGATGCAGGTCAACCGTGCGGCGCTTTTGGACTCCCTCTCCCTTCGGGGGAGAGGGATCCAGCGCCTGAGCCTTTGGGCGAATCGCCTCACCGCAACGCCTGCACGCCCTTCCATTCCACCTGCAGCCACAGCTTGGTGTCGTCGCGGCCGAAGCCGTCGGCTTGATAGCGGGCGAGCTTGAGCAACCCACTCACCGCCGGGCTGAACGCATAGCCCAGCGAGCCATCCCACTCGCTGCCGTAGCGGCCACCGCGGTCGGCGCGATAGTCGTGCCATGCGAGCACCCAGCCGAACCGTGCCTGTACACCAAAGCCGCCGTTGACCGCGGCGTAGCGATCTTCCAGCCCACCCGGGGGCGTCACGGCGAACTGGTCATCCCAGCCGTTGAAGGCGTGCAGCGTGGCCAGCGGTGTCTGCAGCGCGTGATGACCGTTGCCGCCCAGGTGTTCCCACCCGAGCTTGCCGGTGATGCCGTGCAGCGTCCACGCCGGTTCGGCCAGCCAGTAGGCGTGCGAGAAGCGGTCGGGATTGTTGGCGTAGTCGGCTTGATGCGCCGCTTCCAGCGTCCAGCCGAAGCCGTCCGCGGTGGGCTTGCCCATCCAGCGCGCGCCGTAGGTGGCGCTGGACGCGGTGGCGACGTCACGGTCCTCGTGCAGGTACGCGTAACCGGTCCACTGCTGCATGCCGCGTTTGAAGGCGGCGTTGAGCAGATGCGTATCGAGCTGGCGCTCGCGCGCCACAGGCAGGAGCGCATCGCGCCCGGCCACGCGATGCACGCGATCGAGCCAGGCGTAGCGCACAGTCCAATCGGGGGCGGGCTGCCACTGCAGGGCCACGGCATCGAAGGTCTGCTCGTGCTGGCGCCAGCCCACGTTGCCGATCCAGCGCTGGTTGTCGAACAGCAGGCGCTGGCGACCGGCGATGGCGCCGAAGGTGCCGCCCTGCCAGGCGAGATAGACCTGGTTGAGCTCACTGCCTTTCGGATCGGTGATGCCCGGATATTGCGTGTGACCGTTGGCACCGCTGTTGTATCGCCCGCCGGCGGCGGCCACGCCGGCACCTTCGAGGTAACCGCTGAAACCGGAGGCAAACTGGGCACGCAGGCCCAACCGCAGGCGCAGGGTGTCCGCGCGGGCGTCGCGCGCGAACGCGTCGTTGTCGACCTGCTCGTGCCGGACACGCGCATCCCATTCCAGTTGCAGCGGGGCGGGCGTATCGGCGGGCCAGGCCGGGGCGCTGGCGAGGGCCAGCAGGCAGGCAGTGGCGAGGCGCGTATGCATGGTGTTGCTCCTTGGGGAATGCGCGCAGTGTCCGGAGCGCGAACGAGAGGCAGGTTGACGCGCGTCAAGCGGCCGGGACGGTGCGTCAACCCGCCGCGGACGTCCAGCCGTCCGTTTGATACGAAAAAAAAGAGGCGGGCCACCGGCCCACCTCGAAAACAGGCCGACGGCAGGTTGGCTGCCGCCGGCCGGATCGTGCGACGCGATGTGCCGTTCAGTGCTCCGCGGCCGGCGCCGGGGCCGGCTGCGCGCGAACCTTGGCCACCTCTTCCTTGGTCACCTGCCCGCCCGGGTTGTCCCAGCTGTTGAGCACGTAGGTGAGCAGGTTGGCGACCTCGTCGTCGGTCAGTTGCGTCATCGGCGGCATCACCGAGTCGTATTCCTTGCCGTTGACCGTGACCTTGCCGGTCAGACCGTGCAGCGGGATCGCGATCAGCTTGTCCTTGTCTTCCTTCACCAGCTTCGCCACGAGGTCCGACTTGGCCAGCGGCGGGAACACGCCCGGCAGGCCTTCGCCGTTGGCCTGGTGGCAGACCGAGCAGGTGCCGGTGAACAGCTGCTTGCCGGCGGCGACCTGGTCGGCCTTGCTCAGCGTGCCGGCGGCGTTGGCCTTGGCCGCGGTGCTCACCGCATGCAGGTTCGGTTCGGCGCGATCGCCCAGGTACACCGAGTCGACTTCCTTGCCCGAGTAAATCGCCTTGTTCTCCGGGCCGTCCACTTTCAGGATGCCCAGCGCGCCCTTGTTGAACGCGCGGAAGATCGAGTGATCGACCAGCACGTAGCTGCCCGGCACGTCGGTGTGGAACTCGACGATGGCCGCGCCGCCGGAGGGGATCAGCGTGGTCTGCACGTTCTCCTGCGGATGCAGGCCGCCCTCCTGCTGCACGCGGTCGAAGATCTCGCCGATCACGTGGAAGCTGGAGACCAGGTTGGGGCCGCCGTTGCCCACGAACAGGCGCACCGATTCGCCGACCTTCGCGGTGAGCGCCTTGTCGCCAGTGAGCGCGCCTTCGTGGCCGTTGAACAGCACGTAGGTCGGGCGCTCGTCGATCGCCTTGTCCATGTCGAAGGGCTGGTGGCCCTTCTCGCGGTACTTGCCCGTCGTATAGAAATCGCCCTGCATCACGTAGTACTCGTGGTCGACCTTGGGCAGGCCTTCCGGCGGCTCGACCAGGATCAGGCCGTACATGCCGTTGGCGATGTGCATGCCCACCGGCGCGGTGGCGCAGTGGTAGACGTAGATGCCGGCGTTGAGCGCCTTGAAGGTGAACTGCGACTCGTGCCCCGGCGCGGTGAAGCTCGAAGCCGCGCCGCCGCCCGGACCGGTCACGCCGTGCAGGTCGATGTTGTGCGGCATCTTGCTGGTCGGCGAATTCTTCAGGTGGAACTCGACCGTGTCGCCCTGGCGCACGCGGATGAAGCTGCCCGGGACGGTGCCGCCGAAGGTCCAGTAGGTGTAGGTGACGCCCTCGGAGATCGGCATCTCCTTCTCGATCACTTCCAGCTCGACGATCACCTTGGCCGGATAGTTGCGGTGGATCGGCGGCGGCACGTGCGGCGGGCTGGTCAGCACCGCGTGGATCGGCTCGCCCTGCGGCGGACCGAAGTCGGTCGGTGCCGGCAGCGGCGCGGGCGCCGCATAGGCGGCGGGACTGGCGGACAGGGCCGCGTCGGCGGCCTGCTTTCCGGAGCAGGCGGCGAGGGCCAGCATGCTGGCGGCCGCGAGCACGGTGGACAGCATTCGTGACATGGGGTGTCTCCTGTGGTGTCGGCGCCAGCGTAGGTTTGGGCCTTTACCCGCGCTTGACTTGCGTCAGGCGCGCCACAGGAAACGAGCGGCTGCGTCAGCCTGCCACACCGACCGCGCCCGCCGGGGCGCGTGCGTCCCGGCGGGACTCGACCGGAAGGCTCAGTCGGCTTCCACCCAGAGGCGGTCGATCACCATCGCATCGCCCGTTGGCGCGCCGGCCGCATCGACGCGCACGAAGCTGAGCGTCAGTGCGTCCAGCGGCGCGGGCCAGATCCGTGCGAGCACGTCCTGGGCCGGGAGCACGATCCTCACCGGCGCGTGCATGGCGGCCATGCCGCCGCCGGCCATCATCCGTGCGTGGCGTGCAACGCTGACTTCGAAGGGGCCCAACGTACCGACCAGGTAGGTTTGTTCCGGTTGTGCCAGGCCTTCGGCCGGCAGGTTCAACAGGATCTTGTAGAAATAGCCACCCTGCGCACCCGCACCGGTAAGGGCGACGCCATCGAGCACGATGCGCAGTGCCTTGCCGGGCGACGCCGCACCCTGCCCTTGCGCCGTGGCGAGGCTGCGCACGCGGTTGCGCCCGTCCGTGGTCAACGGAATCCGCACGCGCGTGGACTGTTGCCCCAGCGCCAGCCCGCCCACGCCACCCAGCGACGCGCCCTGCACCGGCAGCGGCGAGGCAAAGGCGTCCTGGATCGAGGGCAGCGGCGCGGCGTATGCGGTCGGCTGAGCCGCCGGGAGAGTCGTATCGTCGTAGCCATAGCCCAGGATGCTCGGCGCGTAGGTGTCGACCCGCTTCATGCCCGACACCGCGGCGCCATACGAGAACGATCCGGACCAGTAGCTGGCCGTCTTGGCGGGCATGTGCCGTCCGTCGCCGGCCAGCACCCAGGCCTCCCACAGGCGGTCGATGTTCGCGTGGTGGACCCAGAAGATCGGATCGCGCGGTGACACGGCGATGTTGTCCATGGTCCCGCCGATCAGGTTGTGCACGCCGTTGTGGGGCGCGGTCTCCACCGCCGGCTCGAAGGCGTAGGGTTTGCCCTGCTGGAAGTAGGTCAGGCTGGGATCGAAGGCGCCCAGGGTGCATGCGCCGGAAACGTCGGTGCCGGTGCGGTTGCGCAGGTAGAGCGGCGAGCTCGAGTCCTGGAATTCGGCGGGCATGACCGGATACTCGTAGTAGTTCCAGTAGGGCAGCACCAGCGCACTGTTGCCCGAGGCCTTGCGCAGCTGCGCCTCGAAGCGAGCGAGGAAGCCGCGATGCCAGGCAAGGAAATAGGGTTTGCCGTGCGGGCAGAAAGTGCCGTGCACGTTGGTCCAGTAGGCCCAGCTGCCCGGTCTCGTGGAGTCCAGGTTGGCGCGCATCTTGGCGACCGCGTCGAGAAAGGCCTGGTATAGCGGACCGTCGCGGAACTGCGGCCACGATGGCCGCGTGCGCAAGCTGGTCGCCGCCATGACCCCGCGAGGGAGCATGGGGACCAGTGCCAGTGATGCCGACGCCTGCAGGAATTGTCTCCGGTTGATCATGGTGTCCTCCATTTCGGTGCGTGGCTGGCGGCGCAGCGTCACCGCAGCCCTCGGTCTAGCCGCGCGCATCGGCGCGCAACGGAAAGCTAGGGCGGTGGCGACACCCGGCGTTGACGCACGTCAATCCATCGGAAGGCGCGTGACCCGGCGTGCTGAAGGGACTCGACGGCGGCAAGCGGGCTGGAGCGACGGCCTAGCGGCGCGATGCGATGGGGCGCTGGCGGGCCGCGCTTGATCGCCTGCGCTTGCAGCAGACCATGCCGCGGAGCGAGCGGCTCATGCGGTCGTGCCGTGCGGGCGCCGGTTGACCGAGATCAAGTGTCCCGGCAGCGCGCCGTCACACGCTTCACGGAAGCCACGGGAGCCCGCCATGCAGGTCCACGAGATATGCACGCACGAGGTGGTTTCGATCGGCCCGGCCGCGACCGTGGTGGATGCGGCGCGGTTGATGCGCACGCGGCACGTGGGCGCGCTGGTGGTGGTGGAGCAACCCAACGGCGAACGCATCCCGGTCGGCATGCTGACCGATCGCGACATCGTGCTGGAAGTGGTCGCCACCGAAGCGCCCTGCCGTCAGTTGCGCGTCGACGATGTGATGAGCCGCGAGCCGGTCACCTGTTCGCAGGATGAGCATCTGCTCGACGTGGTGGCGCGCATGCGCACCTACGGCGTCCGGCGCCTGCCGGTGCTCAACGCCAAGGGTGGCCTGTGCGGGCTGCTCAGCCTGGACGACATCTACGGCGCGCTGGGCACCTGCCTGGAAACGATGAGCCGGGCGTTGACCCGCGGCCAGGTGCGCGAGATGGAAGCGCGTCCGTGAGCCCTGACGTGCCCGGCGCGGCCGGCGCGGCCAAGGCGTCCGTGGCCGTCGCCGCCATCGGTTCCTACTTGCCGCGCACCCACATCGCCTACTTCTCGATGGAGATCGCGCTGGAGCCCGGCATGCACACGTACGCCGGCGGCCTCGGCGTGCTCGCAGGCGACACCGCCCGGGCGGCGGCCGACCTTGAACTGCCGATGGTGTTTGTCACCCTGGCCTCGCGCCAGGGGTACCTGCGCCAGTCGTTCGATGCGCAGGGCAACCAGCTGGAGTCGGCCGATCCATGGACGCCGGAGGCCTTCGCCCGCCCGCTGCGCGCCAAGGTCGCCGTGCTGATCGAATGCCGGGAGGTATGGGTGAGGCCATGGCTGTACCGGTTGCAGGGCCGCCTCGGCCACGCGCTACCGGTGCTGCTGCTCGACACCGACCTGCCGGAGAACGCACCTGAAGACCGCTGCATCACCGATGCGCTCTACGGCGGCGATGCGACGTACCGGCTCAAGCAGGAGATCGTGCTCGGCATCGCCGGCGTGCGCGTGCTTCACGCGCTGGGCTTCGAGATCGCCACCTATCACCTCAACGAAGGGCACGCCGCGCTGCTCGGCCTGGAACTGCTGCGCCGTAATCCGTTGCCGCCGGACACGGTGGGACCGGGCGAACTGCGCTTCGATGCCGGTCCGGTACGCAGGTCCTGCGTCTTCACCACGCACACGCCGGTCGACGCCGGCCACGATCGTTTCCCTTACGCGCTGTACGAACGCCTGCTGCCGGGCTACCTCCAAAGCGCGCAGGTAGGCCTGCTGGCCGGTACCGCCGTACTCAACCTCACCCAGCTCGCGCTCAACCTGGCCGGCTTCATCAACGGCGTCGCGGTGCGCCATGCCGAGGTGACCACGCGCATGTTCCCGGGGTATGAAGTTCACGCGGTGACAAATGGGGTGTATCTGCCGGACTGGGTGCATCCGGCGTTCGCCGCGCTTTACCACCGCTGCTCCGGCTCCTGGGTCCACGATCCGGAGACGCTGGCACGGTTCGACCAGTTGCCCGACGCCGACGTATGGCAGGCCCACGAACGGGCGCGCGCCGACCTGATCGCCTTCCTGGCCGACCGCACCGGCGTGACGCTGGATACCCGGTGGCCGATCCTGGGCTTCGCGCGCCGCATGACCGCCTACAAGCGGCCGGCATTGCTGTTCACCGACCTGGGACGGCTGCGCGCTATCCACGCGGCATCGCCCTTCCAGGTGATCGTGGCGGGCAAGGCGCATCCGCGCGACGCGGCTGGCAAGGCGCTGGTGCGCCGGCTTCATGCGCTGGCACGCGAACTGGCGCCGCAGATCCGGCTGGTGTTCCTGCCCGACTACGACCTTGCCGCGGCAAGGGCGCTGGTGGCAGGGTGCGACATCTGGCTCAACACGCCGCTGCCGCCGCTGGAGGCGTCGGGCACCAGCGGCATGAAGGCCGCGGCCAATGGCGTGCTCAATCTCAGCGTGTTGGACGGCTGGTGGATCGAGGGTTGCATCGACGGCGTCACCGGCTGGTCGCTGGGCGAGGCGCACGACGACGCGAGCGCGAGCGGAAAGCTCTACGACTGCCTGGAGCAGCTCGTGCTGCCGCTCTACCACCGCGACCGCGCCGGCTGGGTCGCGATGATGAAGCAATCGGTGGCCAAGCTCGCCAGTTACTTCAACGCGCACCGGATGATGCGCCGCTATGCCGCCGAGGCCTACCTGCAGCACCGCGGATCGGCGCTGCGCGGAACGATGCGCTGACGGGCCTGCACCACTCGGGAGCGATGGACATATCGTCCCTTCCGGGCTCATGCGCGTGCTGGCACGCGAGGGGGCAGGAACGCATCCGATGCGCGAAAGGCCTGGCGCTCCGGGCGGTCTCGCATGGGTGCGCTCCTGCAAGCGATCGCATTGGCGGCGCGTGCGATCGACTTCAGCCGACCTTGATGCGGCGCTGCTGGCCGTTCCCCTTCTTGGGCAAGTGCAGGCTCAGCACGCCGTTCTCGTAACGGGCCTGCGCCTTGGCGTCATCGACGTCGGTCGGCAGGCTGAACGAGCGGAAGACCTGGCCGTAGTAGCGTTCGGTACACACCTCTCGGTGGCCGTTCTTCTTCTCCGACTCGCGCTTGGCTTCGGCGGTGATCGACACCTGGTTGCCGTCGATGGTGATGTCGATGTCTTCCTTGCGCACGCCCGGAACGTCCGCCTGAATGTCGTAGGCTTCGTCGTTCTCGCTGACATCGACCCGGATTTCCGGCGCCACTTCCAGGTCCCTGAACATGGCGCGCAGCCCGAAGTTGCGGAACAGGTCGTCGAAGTCGTTCGGTTCGGTCCGCGACAGCGGCTTCAACGGATTCCAGCGGGTAAGCATGGTCATGATGGCAAGTCTCCGATCGATTTGGGGAAGCCCGAAGGTGCGCCCCCGGGGCCAGCGTCGACGCTACGCCGCGCCGCCGGAGGGGAATTGATCGACGTCAAACCCCGGACGCCTCATGCACGGTCGAGCGGCGCGCGGCCGTGCCGTTGACGTGCATCAAAGTCGCGGGACGGCGCAGACCTATGCTCCGCAGCGAACGGTTCGGTGCGCTCGGAAGGGCCCCCGCACCGGTTCGCCGGAGCCTGCCGCATGCCAAACGATGCACCCCATGCCCCACCGGCAGCGGCCGTCCGCGCCGTGTCGCCGCGCCCGGCGCGACACCGCCATGTGCTTGCATGGGTCGTCAGTGTCGCGCTCGTCCTCGCGATCATCGCGGTCGCGACCTGGCGGATGCTTCCCCCGCGGGTGGACGTGGTGCATGCGCACCGCGGCACGGCGATCGAGGCGGTCTACGCGACCGGCACGGTGGAGCCGACCATCATGCTGCCGATCGCCGCGCGCATCACCGCACGGCTGGCAGAACTGGACGTCGACGAGGGCGACCGCGTGCGCGCCGGCCAGCAACTGGCCAGGCTCGAGGACACGGACCTGGCCAGCAACCTCGCCCAGCTGCGTTCGCAGGAAGCCTTCGCGCACGCCGAGTACCGCCGCTACGCCGCCCTGCTCCCGCGCGGCGTCATCGCGCGCACGCAGTACGACAAGGCGCATTCGGACTGGCTGTCGGCGCGATCGGCCGCCGGCCGCGCTGCCGCCGAGTTGCGGTACGCCCGGTTGCTGGCGCCGACGGCGGGCATGGTGATCCGTCGCGACGGCGAGATCGGCCAGTTGATGACGCCGGGGAGCACGGTGTTCTGGCTGGCCGTCGATTCGCCGCCGCGGGTGACCGCCGACGTCGACGAGGAAGACATCGCGCGGGTGGCATCCGGGCAGGCGGTGCTGATCCGCGCCGACGCCTTACCCGGCCAGGTGTTCCAGGGCCGGGTGCACGGCATCACGCCCAAGGGCGATCCGACCGGCCGCAGCTACCGTGTGCGGATCGCGTTCGTGGGCCGCACGCCGTTGCAGGTGGGCATGACCGCGGAGGTCAACATCATCGTGCGCCGCCACGAGCGCGCGCTGCTGCTGCCCGATGGCGCGCTGGCCGGCGACCAGGTGTGGGTCGTGCGCGATGGACGGCTGCAGCCGCGGCGGGTCGGCATCGGGATCCGCGGCGAGCGTCAGGTCGAGATCACGTCGGGCTTGTCCGGCGACGAGGCAGTCGTCGCGACGCCGGCGGAAGACTTTCGCGCCAACGCGAAGGTGCGTGCGGTGGATAACGGAGCCGGCCGATGATCCGCTTGCTCGTGGACGTTGCCGCACGCCACCTGCTCGCACGCAGGCGGCAAAGCATCGTCTCGCTGCTGGGGGTGGTGCTGGGCGTGTCCTTCTTCCTGTCGATCTCCGCGATGATGCGCGGCTCGGAGCAGGACATCATCCACCGCCTGGTGGACAACGCGCCGCACATCACCATCGAGGACGAATACCGCAACCCGACCCTGCAGCCGGTGAGCCAGCTGTTCCCGGACGCTGCCGTGCAGCTGCATCACCTGGTCCCGCAGACCGAGACGCGTGGCATCCGCGGCTATCCGCAGATCCTGGATTTCCTGCGGCGCACGCCGGGCCTGCGCGCATCGGCGGTGCTGAGCGGCCAGGCGCTGGCGAGCTTTGCCGGCAAGGACCGCGCGATCGGCCTGTACGGCATCGTCGCCAGCGAGTACGCGCAGGTTTCCACCATCCGCCGCTACATGGTGCAGGGCTCGCTGGACGAACTGGAGGCCAATCCCAACGGCATCGTCATCGGTGACGAACTGGCGCGGCGGATGAGCCTGGCCATGGGCAACAACCTGCGCGTGGCCAGCACCACCGGCCAGGTGCGCACGTTCAAGATCATCGGCCTGTTCCACACCGGGCGATCGGACTTCGACGCCGGGCAGGCCTTCGTCGCGCTCAAGCGCGTGCAGTCGATGCTCGACCGGCCCAACCGCATCAACACCATCGTGATCCGGCTGGCCGATCCCAACGCGGCGCGCACCGAGGCGGCACGTATCGAGGCGCGCGTGCGCTACAAGACGGTGTCCTGGCAGGAGCGCTCCGAGGACCTGATGAGCGCGCTGGCGATCCGCAGCGTGATCATGTACGCGGTGGTCGGCGCGGTGCTGGTGGTGGCCGCGTTCGGCATCTACAACGTCATCTCCACCGTGGTGCTGGAGAAGCAGCGCGACATCGCCATCCTGCGCGCGATGGGTTTCCAGGCGCGCGACATCGAGGGCATGTTCCTCGCCCAGGGCGCGCTGATCGGCGCGGTCGGCAACGTGTTCGGCATCGGGCTGGGCTGCGGGCTGATGGCCGGGCTGATGCGCATCCACTTCCGCGTCCCCGGCAGCACCGACGTCAACTACCTGGCGATCGACTGGAGCCTGTTCCAGTTCGTCCTGGCCGGCGGCGTGGCCATGCTCGCGGCGATGATCGCGGCCTACCTGCCGGCGCGGCGCGCGGCCAAGGTCGAGCCGGTCGACGTGCTGCGCGGTGGCACCTGATGGCCGAGGCGATCCGCCTGGAACACGTGACGCGCCGGCTCGAGGGCGAAGTGCCGGTCACGCTGGTGGACGACGCCAGCCTGTGCATCGACGGCGGCGAGTGCGTGGCGATCTCCGGCCCGTCCGGTTCGGGCAAATCCTCCCTGCTCTACCTCATGGGCCTGCTCGACCTGCCCAGTGCGGGACGCATCTGGCTGGGCGGCGCGGACACGGCCGACTATGGCGAGGCCGAGCGCTCCGAAGCACGGCTGCAGGCGATCGGCTTCGTGTTCCAGTCGCACTTCCTGCTGCCCGAGTTCAGCGCCTGCGAGAACGTGATGCTGCCGATGCGCCGCCTCGGCGCCTACGACGAGGCGACGATCCGCGAGCGGGCGTGCGCCCTGCTTTCCGGACTGGACCTGGGCTCGCAGTTCGACAAGGTGCCGCGCCAGCTGTCCGGCGGCCAGAGCCAGCGCGTGGCGATCGCCCGCGCGTTGGCCAACGACCCGATGCTGGTGCTGGCCGACGAGCCGACCGGCAACCTGGACAGCGTGGCCAGCCGCAACGTCCAGCGCACCATCCTCGCGCTGGCGCACGAGCAGGGGCGCGCGGTGGCGGTGGTGACGCACGATCCGGATTTCGCGGCCCAGGCGGACCGGCGCATCCGCATCGTCGACGGACGTATCCAGTCGTAGCGGTAGTTGGGCAAAGAGGCGGCGCGCCCGGGACCATGCGGCATCCATGGCTCGCATGTCTGCTTCAGCGAAGAGCGGCGCCGGCTTCGCTGCGCCTAGCCGGCCAGGCGATCCGTATACCGTCCGCCCGTCGGCTTCCGGCGCGGTGGGCGGGCGCGGGCGCCCAGCCAGCGGGCGAACCAGTCGCGGGCGAGCTTCGAGGCGGCCTCGAGGGTGCCGGGCTCCTTGAACAGGTGGGTCGCTCCGGGCACCACGGCCAGTTCGTTCTTGCCGGGTATGCGGCGCTGCGCGGCGCGATTGAGCGAGAGCACCTGGCGGTCTTCGCCGGCGACGACCAGCAGGGTCGGTGCGGTCACGCGGGCCAATGTGCCCGCTCCGGCCAAGTCGGGTCGCCCGCTGCGCAGGACCACCGCGACGATGTCGCGCGGCCGCTGCGCCGCGACGACAAGCGCCGCAGCGGCGCCGGTACCGGCGCCGAACAATCCCAGCGGCAACTGGCCGAGTGCCGGATCGACCCGCACCTTCGCCACCACCGAGGCGAGCCGGCAGGCGAGCGTCGCGATGTCGAAGACCGCGGCGCGCGACAGCTCCTCTTCCGGCGTCAGCAGGTTGAATAGCAACGTGCCCATCCCCGCCTGCTGGAGGAACTGCGCGAGGCGGCGGTCGCGCGGGCTATCACGGTCGGCGCCGCTGCCGTGGGCGAAGATCACCAGGCCGCGCGCATGCGGCGGCATCGCCAGGTCGCCGGGCAGGCACGCATCCGGCAGGTCGAACGTGACCGGTTCGGCCACAGGCAACCCGGCGGCGGCCCTGGGCGGGGCCGACAGCAGCCGCATCACCTCCGTGTCATCGACCGGATGGAAGTCCTCGTAGAAGGCACCGACCGCCCGGAAATGCGCCGGCGCGTGCAGGCACACGACATCGTCGGCCAGGTCCTCCAGGCTCTGCAGGCTGTCCGGCGCCGCCACCGGCACGGCCGCCACCAGCGCGGCCGGATGATGCTGGCGCAGGGCGTGCAGCGCCGCGCGCATGGTCGCGCCGGTCGCCAGACCGTCATCGACCACGATCACCACGCGGCCGGTCGGATCGGCCGGATGCGCATTCGGGCTGTAGCAGGCGCGGCGCTTGCGGATCACCGCCAGCTGCCGGGCCGCCTCGGCGCGCACGTAGTTCATGCCCGCGCCGACCATCTCGGAGCGGGCCGTGAGCTGGACGCGTCCCTGCTCGTCGACGGCGCCGATGGCAACCTCGCAGTTGATGGGCGAACCGAGCTTGCGCACCAGCATCACGTCGAGGTCGCCGTCCAGCGCGTCGGCAACGATGCGCCCGATCGGCACGCCTCCGCGTGGAATGGCCAGTACCAATGGGCGCTGGCCGCGGTAACTGTCCAACGCCGTGGCCAATTGGCGGCCGGCATCGCCGCGGTCGGCGTAGCGCCGGGTCCTCGATGGAAGAAAGCCCTTCATGACGGTTACTCCCGCCGCAACGGAAACGTGCGGCGACTTGCGATTTCGCAGCGTTCAGCCGATCACGAAGCTGACCCGCATGCACACGCGCCAGGCCGTGATCTTGCCGTCGGGCCCGGTGACGACCTTGGTCTCGCTGATCCAGGCGCCCTTGATCCCGTCCAGCGTCTGGGCCGCCCGTTCCAGGCCCTGCCGCACGGCATCTTCCACGCTGTCGGGTGATTCGGAAATGATTTCGATGACCTTTGCGACGCTCATGGCGTGTTCTCCGGATTGGCTGGCAGTCCGGACCGGTCGGTCGCCGGACACGCTCACCCTAGGCGCACCGGCGCAGGCGGCTTTGATCGGGATCAACTCGCCGGCACGGATGCCGCGCGCAAGGGCAAGGCCGTTCCCGCCGGATCGAGCACGCGGACGTCGACCTCGATGCCCTGGCGCACGCTGCCGGTGACCACGCAGAAGTCCTCGAACTGCGCCAGCACGCGATCCAGGTGCTCGAGCGAGGCGGCCGCGTCGGCCAATTGCAGGTCGACCTCGATGCGCGGCACGCGCCAGCGTCCGCCCGCGTTGCGCGCGATGGTCGCGCGGGCCTTGGCCGTGATCGGAGCCGGTGCGTTGCCGAACTTGCGCAACGCGAACAGCAGGCTCGCCGCCAGGCAGTTGGCCACCGCGGTGGCCAGCAGGCGCGACGGGTTGGGACCGTGGCCCTGCCCCAGCGGCGGCGGCTCGTCGGTGGCCAGGTCGGCGATGGCGGTGCCGTCGAAACGCACGTTGAACTCGTAGTCGCCCACCTGGGTCAGGCTCACCTCGACCGTCTGCGCCTCGCTCACGTCACGTCTCCTTCGATGTGCGGCGCCCGGTGCGCCAGCCATGCGTAGTAAAGCAGCGGGATCACCAGCAGGGTGAGCACCGTGGACACCAGGATGCCGAAGATCAGCGACACCGCCAGGCCCTGGAAGATCGGGTCGTCGATGATGAAGAAGCCGCCGACCATCGCCGCCACGCCGGTGAGCACGATCGGCTTGGCGCGCACCGCGGCCGCCTCGACCACCGCCTCGCCCAGCGGCCGCCCGGCGGCCAGCGCGTGGTTGATGAAATCGATCAAGAGGATCGAGTTGCGCACGATGATGCCGGCCAGCGCGATCATGCCGATCATCGACGTGGCGGTGTACTGCGCGCCGACCAGTGCATGGCCCGGCATTACGCCGATCACGGTCAGCGGGATCGGCGCCATGATGATCAGTGGCACCAGGTAGCTCCTGAACTGGCCGACCACCAGCAGGTAGATCAGCAACAGGCCCACCGAGTAGGCCAGGCCCATGTCGCGGAAAGTCTCGTAGGTGATCTGCCACTCGCCGTCCCACTTCACCGAAGGCGCGGAAGTGTCTTCCGGCTGCGCGATGTAGTGCTGGCCCAGTCGCGCGCCGGCGACGTCGTGGTCGCGCAGCTCGCCGACCAGGCCGAACATGCCGTACAGCGGGCTGTCGGTGGCGCCGGCATCGTCGCCGGTGACGTAGGCGTAGGGCAGCAGGTCCTTGTGGTAGATCGCCCGCTCCCAGCTGGCCTGGCGCACGCTCACCACTTCGGACAGCGGCACCAGCGCGCCGTTCTGCGCGCGCACTTCGAGTGCGAGAAACTGCGCCTGTGAAGCCTGGTCGCCAGCCGGCAGGCGCAGGCGCACCGGCACGGCGTAGCGGGCGTGGCCGTCCATCAGCCAGGTGGCATCCTCGCCGGAGAGCGCGGTGCGCAGGGCCTGCGCGATGCCGGCCTGGTCCAGGCCCAGGCGTGCGGCGCGCTCGCGGTCGACCACCAGCACCTCGCGCGGCGCGGCGTCCTCCACGCTGGAGTCGACGTCGACCACGTCCGCATTGGCCTTGAAGCGTTCCTCCAACGCCTTTGCCGTGCGCCGCACCGTGTCGTAGTCCGGCCCGTAAACCTCGGCCACGATCGGCGCGAGCACCGGCGGACCGGGCGGCACCTCGACGATCTTCACCGACGCGCCGTAGCGGGCGCCGATCTTCGCCAGCGTCGGGCGGATGGCCAGCGCGATGGCGTGGCTCTGGCGGTCGCGCAGCGCCTTGTCCACCAGGTTCACCTGCAGGTCGCCGACGTTGGCGCCGCCGCGCAGGTAGTACTGGCGCACCAGCCCGTTGAAGGTGATCGGCGCGGCGGTGCCGGCGTAGCCTTGCCAGTTCGCCACCTCGGGCAGCGTCGACACCGCCGCCGCCAGCTCGCCGAGCACCCGGTTGGTGCGCTCCAGCGTGCTGCCCTCGGGCATGTCCAGCACCACCTGGAACTCGGACTTGTTGTCGAACGGCAGCATCTTCAGGACCACCGCCTTGACCACCACCAGCCCGACCGCGGCCAGCACCAGCACGCCCATCGCGGCGAACAGCAGGCGCCGGCGACGGCGCGACTTTTCGCCGGCGATGAACGGCGTCATCACCCGCCCGAACAGGCGATGCAGGCGGCTGTCGGACGGCGCGTGGCCGCCTTCGCCGCTGTGCTTGTGGTGGCCCAGCAGCTTGAGCGCCAGCCACGGCGTGACGACCAGCGCGACCGCCAGCGACAGCAGCATGCCGGCCGAGGCGTTGATCGGGATCGGCCGCATGTACGGCCCCATCAACCCTGATACGAACGCCATCGGCAGCAAGGCGGCGATCACCGTGAAGGTCGCCAGGATGGTCGGCCCGCCCACCTCGCTCACCGCCTCGGGGATCGCTTCGCGCAGCGTGCGTCCGCCCAGTGCCATGTGCCGATGGATGTTCTCCACCACCACGATCGCATCGTCGACCAGGATACCGATCGAGAAGATCAGTGCGAACAGCGACACGCGGTTGAGCGTGAAGCCCATGGCCCAGGAGGCGAACAGCGTGAGCATCAGCGTGATGACCACCGCGCTGCCGACCACGATCGCCTCGCGCCATCCCAGCGCGAACAGCACCAGCAATACCACCGAGCCGGTCGCGAAAATCAGCTTGTGGATCAGCTTGTTCGCCTTGTCGGTGGCGGTCTGGCCGTAGTCGCGGGTCACCGTGACGTGCACGTCGGCGGGGATCGTCACGTTGCGCAGCGCGGCCAGCCGCGCATCGATGGCGCGGGTGATGTCGGCGGCGTTGGCGCCCGGCTTCTTGGCCACCGCGAGGGTGACTGCCGGCGCATCGCCGGCCGGGCCGCCCTTGCCCACCGGCGCGCCGAACCAGACGTAGCGGCTCGGCAGGTCGGCGCCGGCATGGATGCGCGCCACGTCGGAGAGGAACACCGGCTGGCCGTGCTTGAGGCCGATCACCAGGTTGGCCACGTCGCCGGCGTTGGCCAGGAAGGTACCGGCCGTCACCGGCACGTCGCGGTCGCCGGCCACCCGGTCGCCTGCCTGGGCGACCACGTTCGCCGCCTTGAGTGCACCGGCAAGGTCGCCGACCGCCATGCCGTAGGCGGCCAGCCGCGCGGCATCCAGCTCCACCACCACCGCGCGCGTCGGCGCGCCCAGCGTGTAGACATCGCGCGTGCCGGGCACGCGCTTCAGGTCGGTTTCCAGCGTGTGCGCCACTTCGGCGAGGCGCGTGGGGTTTTGCGCCGCCGCATCGCTCCACAGCGTGATCGCCATCACCGGCACGTCGTCGATCCCCATCGGCCGGATCAGCGGCGGGCCGACGCCCAGCCCGGGCGGCACGAAGTCCTGGTTCTCGAAGACCTGGTTGTACAGCCGCACGATCGCGCTCTGGCGCGGCACGCCGACCTGGAACTCGACCGTCAGCACAGCCATGCCCGGCTGGCTCACCGAGTAGACATGCTTGACGCCCTCGATCTCGGAGAGCTTCTGCTCCAGCGGGAAGGCCACCAGGTTTTCCACATCGCGCACGTCGGCGCCGGGGAACGGCACCATCACATTGGCCATGGTCACGTCGATCTGCGGCTCTTCCTCGCGCGGCGTGATCGCCGCCGCGGCGAGGCCCAGCAGCAGCGCGGCCAGCGCCAGGATCGGGGTGAGCGGGGAGGCCTGGAAGGCGCGGGCGATGCGTCCGGAGAAGCCGAGCGTCGGCTCGCTCATGGCGCCGCCTCGGTGCGGTGCGTGCCGATCCAGCGCGCCGCCGCGGCCGGGTCGAGCGCGATGCGCTCGCCATCGTCCAGGCCGGCCAGCACCTCGACCGCGTCGCCGTAGCGCGCGCCGGTCCGCACCTGGCGCAACTGCGGCGCGCCCTGCCCCAGCACGTAGACGCCCTGCAGCTCGCCGCGCTGCACCAGTGCCGATGCCGGCACCAGCAACCGGCGCTCGCGCCCGACCGCGAAAGCGACCTTGACGGTCATGCCCGGGTACAGGCCGGTGTCGTCGCCGGGCAGTTCCAGCCGCACGCTGAAGGTGTGCGTGTCCGGGTCGGCATAGGGAAAGACCGTCAGCTTCGTGGCAACCACGCGGCGCGCACCATCGGCCAGCAACACCTCGGCATGGTTGAGCCGGCGGATGGCGTCGACCGCGCTCTGCGGCACCTGCACGGTGACGCGCAGGTCCTTCAGCGAAACGCCGGCCATCAGCGGCTGGCCCGGCTGCACCGATTCACCGACCTGCACGAAGCGGCGCGTGACGATGCCGGCGTAGGGCGCGCGCACCACGGTGTAGTCGAGCTGCTGGCCGATCTCGCGCATCTGCGCCTGCGCTGCCTGCAACGCGGCCCGCGCCGCATCGCGCCGCGCACGCTCCTGGTCCAGTTGCTGTCGTGCGACCAGGCCGCGTTCGGCAATGGCCGCGACGCGCCGGTACGAGGCCTCAGCCTCGTCGTAGGAAGCCTGCGCGGCGGCGATCTGCGCCTGCGCGCGGTTGTGTGCGGACTTCTGCTCGACATCGGTGAATCGCACGATCACCGCGCCCTCGGGCACGGTGTCGTTGACGTCGTACGGCAGCTCGACCACGCGGCCGGCGGTCTGCGCCGACACGGTGGCCTGGTTGACCGCCTCGACCACGCCGTCCCATGCCTGTTCGCGCGACGCCTCCTGCAGCCGCACCACGCGGCTGGCCAGGTCGGCCGGCGCGGATGGCTCGCGGTGCGTCGGCGCCTCGCCGCTGCGGCACCCGGCCAGCAGCGCGATGGCGAGCGCCAGCGCGGACAATGGCCGGGAGTGGCGCATCAGCGAGCCTCGTCGATCATCTGGCGCATCTGCGTTTCGACCTCGTTGGCGATCGGGCGCAATGCGGGGTCGTCCGACAACATGCCCAGCAGGTGGTCGGGCTCGATCATGCCCAGGACGGTGCGCCCTCCGTCGGTGTAGACCGAGATGCGGCAAGGCAGCGCCATGTTCAGCCGCATGTCCGCCTCCATCACCTTGGCCGCCTGCCGCGGATTGCACACCTCGAACACCTTGCATTCGCGCTCGAACGGCACGCCCTTGCCGCGCAGCGTCGCGCCGATGTCGTGCACATGCAGCACGCCGAAGTTGTGGCGGCGCACGGCGGCATCCAGGTCCTCGACGGCCTGGGCAAAGGGCTTTGCGGTTTCGGTCATGTAGTACACGGCAATGGCCTCGATGGAGTGGTCAGCGGGGAAAGGCGCAGCCGGGCTTGAACCCGAGCCCCTTGAGGATCATCGCCAGCGGGCAGAAGCCCGTGAACGAGGACTGCAGCAGGTTGGCGCCGACGAACACGGCCAGCCACAGCCACGCCGGCGACACCCACCAGCCCAGCGTGACGGACAGCAGCACCATGCTTCCGGCAAAGCCGAGCACGACGCGATCGATGTTCATGGAAGGTCTCCTTGCGAATGCCTGACCGGTGGCTTGAGCCGCTCGATGCCGAGCAGCTTGAGCACGTATTTCTCGTAGACCGGCTCGGTGTTGCCGGTGCGGATCTTGTGCAGGTAGTACTTCTCGAAGGCGAGCTTGGCCAGGTGCACCCACTTGCCCTGCTTCGCCCAGGTGACGTTGCGCGGCGGGATCTGCGGCAACGCCACGAAGGCCGCGCCGGTGTCGCCCATGTCGGCCAGGCACACCGCGTTCCAGGTCGCGCGCGCGTCGGGCTGGCGCCCGGCGATCTCCTCGCGCAGGTTGTGCGCGATGGCGGTGACCATCGACTCGATCATGAAGCCGGTCTTGGGCGCGCCGGTCGGCACCGGCGTGGCTTCCACCGGCGGGATCGCCACGCACACGCCGGCGGCGAAGATGTTGCGGAAGCGCGGGTTGCGCTGGTGCTCGTCGATCAGGATGAAGCCGCGCGGGTTGGTGAGGCCTTCGATGCCGCGCACGGCGTCCACGCCGGTGAAGGCCGGCAGCAGCATGGCGTAGGCGAACGGTAGTTCGCTCTCGCCCACCGCCGTGCCCTTCGCATCGACCTCCTGCAGCTTCAGCTTGCCCGCCTCGGCGCCGAGCACCTTCGCGCTCGTGATCCACCGGATCTCGCGCTGGCGCAGCTCGTGTTCTAGCAAACCCTTCGAATCGCCCACGCCGCCCAGGCCCATGTGGCCGATGTACGGCTCGGGCGTGACGTAGGTCATCGGCACGTGTTCGCGCAATTTGCGCTTGCGCAGGTCGGCATCCAGCAGCAGCGCGAACTCGTAGGCCGGGCCGAAACAGCTGGCGCCCGGCGCGGCGCCGACCACCACCGGACCCGGTGCATCCAGGAATGCCTGGTAGGCCTCCCAGGCGCGCTGCGCGTGTTCGGCGGTGCAGACCGACTGCGTATGGCCGTCCGGGCCCGAACCGGGCACCTCGTCGAAGGCCAGCCGCGGGCCGGTCGCGATCACCAGGTAGTCGTAGTCCAGCACCTGCCCGTCGCGCAGACGCACGCGGCTCTCCGCCGCAAGCACCTTCTCGGCGGGTACCTCGACGAAGCGGATGTCGTGGTGCGCCATCGGCTCGGCGATGGGGAAGCCGATGTCCTCGCGCCTGCGCGAGCCGAGCGCCAGCCACGGATTGGACGGGGTGAAGTTGAAGCGCGGCCCGTCGCCGACCAGCGTGACGGTGTGCTCCCTGCCGAGCGCGGCGCGGATTTCGTAGGCTGCGGCAGTGCCGCCCAGCCCCGCGCCCAGAACGATGATGTTGGCCATGTCGATCGCTCCTGGTGGATGCCGCGGCAGGGTCGCCCCTGCCAGTCCGGCGCCGTTTGACCGGCATCAATCCCGGCGTATATTAGATGTGCCTAATGTTAGACAACGCTAATATTCAGACCTGCTAAAGTCAAGCCATCATGTCCGCTGACCCGTCACTCGACCTTTCCGCCATGCACGCGCGCGCCGACGAAGCCGCACGCCTGCTCAAGGCCTTGGGGAATCCGCAACGACTGCGCGTGCTGTGCCTGCTGGTCGGCGGCGAGCTGTCGGTGGGCGAGATCCACAAGGCGCTGCCGGACCTGAGCCAGTCAGCCCTGTCGCAGCACCTGGCGCGGTTGCGCGAGGAAGGCCTGGTGAGCACGCGCCGCGAGGCGCAGTCGATCCACTACGCGCTCGAGCCCGGCCCCGCGCAGGCAGTGATCGAAACCCTCCATGGCGCCTATTGCGCACCCTCGGCCAGGCGCAAGGCCAGCCGCCGCTAGCCGCGCCGCACGCGGTGACGGTTCGGATTGATCCCGGTCAACAGCAGCACCGCGCCGGCTGCGCATGCTTTGCGCACACGTTTGCGGAAAGCCGGGCCGATGACCGAACTGATCGTTACCGTGGGTGAACCCGAACGCGAGGCGCCCTTGCTGGATTACGCGTTCTCACTGGCCCGCCAATGGCATGCCTGGGTCACCGGGCTGTGCGTTATCCCGCTGGATGCGGTGGTGATGGCCCTGCCCGACGCGGCGGGCCTGCTGGCTGCCGAGGAACGCGATGCGCTGGCCGACGAAGCCTGGTGGCGAGGGCGCTGCAAGGCGGCGGGCGTGGACGGCGGCTGGGAAGTGGTCTGCGGCGTCTATCGCAAGGTGGTGGCCGAACGCGCGAGCCTGGCCGACCTGGTCATCGGGCGCCTGCCGGGCTGGCCCGCCAGCCTGCAGGACGCCTCGCGCCGGCTGGCCGAAACTCTGGTGCACGGCGGCTGCCCGATCGTCCTGGTGCCGGACGACTGGGTCGCGCGGCCGGCGGTCGGGCACGTGCTGCTGGCCTGGAACGGCAGCGCGCCGGCCGCCCGCGCGGCGCGTGCGGCGCTGCCGCTGCTGCGGATGGCTCAACGGGTGACGGTGCTGGATGGCACGCACGGCCCGGGCGGCAAGACCGCGGCACCGCTGCGCGAGTGGCTGGCTCGTCAGAAGGTGTCGTGCGACTGGTTGCCGTTCCAGCCCCGGGTCGGCGTTGGCGAGGCCATCCACGCTGAAGCAGGCCGCCTCGGGGTCGACCTGCTGGTGCTAGGTGCCTGGGGACGCCGGCGGACCAGCGAACGGCTGCTCGGCGGCGCGACGCGCCATTCGCTGCGCCACAGTCGCGTCCCGCTGCTGCTCGCGCCTTGATGTGCGAAGGACGGTGCGCGGCGGATTGCTCCCTAGGCTGCGTCGGCGCCAAGGATTGCCAGCGCCTGTGCGACGCGGGCGCTGACGTCGATCGCCGCCAGTTCGCCCGGCACGGTGTTGGTGGTCACCAGGCGGGCGATCCCGGCGCCGCGCAATGCCTCCCGCGAGCGACGCCCCAGCAATCCATGCACCACCACCGCGACCGGCGAGGCCTGCGGCAGTTGTTCGCGCACGCCCCTGGCGGTGTCGATGAGCGTGTGCCCGGACGCCGCGATGTCGTCCAGCAGCACCGGCGTGTGCCCGCGCCAGCGTGCCAATGACGGCAGCCGCACGCTGACGTCGCGGTCGCCGCGGCGCTGCTTGCGCGCCACCACGCACGGCGCGCCGAGCCGGTCCGCCACCGCCTCCACCCATTGCGCGCTCTCCCCGTCCGGCCCGACCAGCAGCGGCGAGCGCACGTTCGCCCTGATCCAGGCCGCCAGCTCCGGCGCCGCCTGGACGACCGTGGTGCGGCAGGCGAACACCTCGGCGAGGTCGTGGATGCGATGCAGGTGCGGGTCGACCGTCACGACCCAGTCGAAGCCGCTGCCCAGCAGGTTGCCGATGACCCGCGCCGAGATCGCTTCGCCCGGCCGGAAGCGCGCGTCCTGCCGCATGTAGGCCAGGTAGGGCGCGACCAGGCCGACCTGCGTCGCCCCGAGCTCGCGGGCGGTGGCCGCCGCGGCAAGCAGCGCGAACAGCTTGGCATCGGGCCGTTGCAGCGAGCAGGTCATGGCCACGACGCCGCGCGGCGGCGTGGCGAGCCGCAGCAGCGATTCGCCGTCCGGGAAACGGTGCAGTTCCAGTTGGCCCCGCTGCCAGCCGGTGTGGCGGCACAGCGCGCGGGCGAACGCGGCGTTGCCCGGCAACGCGTAGAGGAGACTCATGGGCCGTTTCCGAGGCGGACGATGTCCGGATGGCGCGAGACGTATTCCATGGCGTAGGCAAGTTCGCCCGGGCTCTGCGCATGCAGGGTGAAGAGCGGCTGGCCGGCGGTTACCGGATCGCCCACGCGCACGTCGATCTCCAGCCCGGCCAGCGGCGAGAGCGGTGCACCGGCGAGCTTGGCGGCCTGCGCGAGGCGGCGGTTGTCGATCGCCTCGACGCGCCCCTCCCGCGCGGCCGCCAGTGGATGCCGGTACGGCGCGACGCCGGGGGCGCGCAGGCCACCCTGGGCTTCGCAGATCGCCTGGAACTGGCGCCATGCGCAGCCGGAGTCCAGGCATTCGCGCGCCGCCGCGAGCGCGTCCGTTCCCGCCGCCAGGCCACCGGCCTCGATCACCGCGGCCGCGAGCACCAGCGCGCGCTCGCGAAGATCGCGCGGCTGCATCGGCCGGTTTTGCAGCACGGCCAGCACGTCGTGGGCCTCTAGCGCCGGCCCTACCCCGCGGCCGACCGGCTGCAGCCCGTCCGTGCGCAGCACCGTCAGTTGGAGGCCGAAGCGCCCGGCCACCGTGCGCAGCATCCGTTCCAGCGTGCGCGCGTGGCGCAGTTCGCGCACCTTTGCGGTCGGGCCGACCGGCACGTCGATCACCACGCGGTTGGAACCGGCGGCGATTTTCTTGGAGAGGATCGAGGCAACCAGCTGCCCGGGACTGTCGATGTCCAGCGCACGCTCGATGCGGATCAGCGTGTCGTCCACCGGCGCCAGGTTGATCGCCCCACCCCACACGATGCAGCCGCCGGTGCGCTCGACGGTGCGACGCATCCGCGCGAGATCCAGGTCCACCGGCGCCAGCATCGCCATGGTGTCGGCGGTGCCTGCCGGCGAGGTGATCGCGCGCGAGGAGGTCTTGGGCATGGTCAGTCCCAGCGCCGTGCAGATGGCGACCAGGATGGGCGTCGTGCGGTTGCCCGGCAGCCCGCCGACGCAATGCTTGTCCACGATGACCGCGCCCGGCCAGTGCAGCCGCGCGCCGCTGTCGACCATCGCGCCGGTCAGCGCGACCACTTCATCAAGGGCCAGGTGATCGTTGCTGCAGGCGGCGATGAAGGTCGCCAGTTCGAGATTCGAATAGCGTTGCGCGGCGATGTCCGTGACGATCGCCCGTATCTCGCCATCGGCGAGGGTGCGGCCATAGAGCTTCGCGCGGACGCTGGAGAGCGACTCGACACTCGGCGGATGCGCCAGCGTCACGTGCTCGTGCGCGGTCGGCTGCAGACGCAGCCAGGCCGATTCGGACAGTCCCACCTCGTCCGGCGCCAGCGCGTCGCCGTGCACGATCGCCAGCGTCGCCATCAGCCCACGGCTGCCCACGCTCACCTGCAGTCGCGAGTGCGGCCCGAAACCCTCGCCATGGCAGGCGGGCGAACCCAGCGGGAGGTAGGCCACGTGCTCGCCGCCGGTGTCGATGCCGATACGGCGCGGGCGCAGGCGTTCGCCCGGGAACGGCAACTCAGGCAACGGGGCGACTGACACGCATGGCTCCTAGAGATAGGCCCGGTCGAGCATCGGCTGGACGTTGAGCGTCTGGTTGACCCGGTCCGCCAGTTCGGCGAGCGCCGCCAGGACGTCGTCGGTGCTCACGATGCCCACGAGCGCGCCGCCGGCATCGATCAGGGGCAGCCGGCGCACGCCGCGCTGCTGCATGGTGTCGACGATTTCGTCGATCGGCGCGTCCGGCCGGCAGCACAGCAGCGGCGCGGACATCACGCATTCCAGCGGCGTCGTGGCCGGATCGAAATGCGCGGCGATGCAGCGCGTGACCAGGTCGCGGTCGGTGATGATGCCGACCGACGCCAGCCGGTCGTCCTGCTCGCGGGTCACCACCAGGCAGCCGGCCTGTTGCCTGCGCATGATGCCGGCAGCCTCGGAGACCGTCGCCGTAGCGCCGGCCTGGATGACGCGCCGGGTGCCGATGTCGATTGCGCGCATGGACGTCTCCTCGGCCGCCGCTGATGGCACAGGATGACGGCTCGTACGTTCGCCCGGTTGACCAGGATCAACTGGCGCGGCAGTGGCTTTGTTGACCGGCATCAAGTGGCCTTCCCGCGGGCTCGCTACCCTGTCCTTGCATGTCCCTGCCCGGTCGGAGAAAGAGCCATGAACAAGACGTGGGTGCTGGTGGCCGACAGCGAGAAGGCGCGGCTGTTCGAGTACGAGCGCTGCCGCGGGCCATGGTCCGAAACGGCCTGCTTCGTCAACGCCGACACCGCGCAAGGGCCGCTTCACGAGCGCCCGCCACGAGTGCAGGAAAGCGTGGGCGGGGCACGGCACGCGATCGAGCCGCGCACCGATCCGAAGGACAAGGCCTGTGCGCGCTTCGCCTCGACACTCGCCGCCGCGCTGCGCACCGCCCACGACGCGCAACGCTTCACCTCGCTCGTGATCGCCGCGTCGCCGCGCTTCCTGGGCACCCTGCACGGCGAGCTGGACAAGTCGCTCCTGCACTGCGTGAGCCGCGAGATCAGGCGCAACCTGACGACCCTGGACAGCGACGGGATCCGCAACTACCTGCTCGACTGACCGATCGGTCGCCGACGGCGCGTGGGCGTCGGCTCAGTGCGAAAGCAGGATCGGCCGGTCGATGTGGCTGAGCAGCGTCTGGGTCATCTGGCTGCGCCCGAAGGCGCTGGTCCAGTGATGCCCGTAGGCGCCCATCACGAGCAGGTCCGCGCCCATGCGACGGGCGACGTCGGCGATGGACAGTTCGCGCTGGCGCGCGGGGTCGAGCGATTCCCACTGCGCCTGGATGCCGTGCCGGCTCATCCACGCCTGCAGCGGCAATGGCGAAGGGGTGATGCCCGGCAGGCAGGCCTGCTCGCCGTCGAGCACGCAGATGTCGGTGGCTCGCGCCAGCAGCGGCATCGCGGCGCGGATGGCATTGGCCGCCTCGGCAGAGCCGTTCCACGCCACCAGCACGCGCGTGGCGGTCGGCCCGTTCCAGACGGAGGGCACCAGGAGCAACGGACCGGCGCTCTGCACCAGCGCGCGGTCGGGTTCGGGCGAGAGCACATCGCGCGCACCGCCTGCCACGGAGACTTCCAGGCAGACCAGGTCGGCCAGCCGCGAGCGCTTGGCGATGGCCGGGGCAACCTCGCCGCGCAGGATTTCCCATTCGCCTTCGACGCCCGCCTGCGTGCACTGCGTCAGCCACCAGTCGCGCCGCGCCCGGGCGCTCTGCTCTTCGGCCTCCAGCAAGGCCGTCTCGAAGGACAACGCCACGGGCGGCTGCAGCGGCAATACCTGGAAGCCGCACGCGAAGGCATCCACGCGACTGGCCAGCGACAGCGCCGTTGCCAGGAAGGGCTCCCCCGCATGGGAGCCGGCATCGACAAGCATCTCGAACATGGCGGCATTCCTCCATCGGGGCCGGTACCAGCATCACGCGAGGCGCGCGGGACCTGTTGACGAGGATCAAACAGGTCCGCCGGTCGTTTCGACGCACCCTGGAGGCCTTCGCGCGGACTGGACCTCATCTGGTATATAGCCAACGGTTGCGCCATGGAGCGGGTCCGCCCGGTTTCTGGCGACTGCCACGCCACACCAGCATGCGATGGGGCTCTCGTGTCGGCTCAGGACCATGACAAGACCGCGCTGCTCCGGCAGGCCCACCTGCTGGTCGTCGACGACGACGTCGACGTCGCGACGCTGCTCAAGCGTTACCTCGCCGCCCAGGGTTTCCAGATAAGCACGGCCGGCAACGGCCAGGACATGCTCGCGCTGCTGGCAACCGATTCGATCGACCTGGTGCTGCTCGACCTCGGCCTGCCCGGCGAGGATGGCCTGGAACTGACCCGCCACCTGCACGAGCACTGGCGCGGGCCGGTGATCATCGTCACCGGGCGCGGCGACTCGGTCGACCGCATCGTGGGACTCGAAGTGGGCGCCGACGACTACGTGACCAAACCGTTCGAGTTGCGCGAACTGCTGGCGCGCATCCGCAGCGTGCTGCGCCGCACCGGCGAGCGTCCGCGCCAGGCGATGTCGCGACCGGTGGTCTACCGCTTCGCCGGCTACTGCCTGGAATTGGACAGCCGCACCCTGGTGGCACCGTCGGGCGAAACCGTACCGCTCACCAGCGGCGAGTTCGGGCTGCTGCGCGTGCTGGTCACCCACGCCAACCGGGTGCTGTCGCGCGACGAACTGATGAACCACCTGTACGGACGGGATTCGGGTCCCTTCGACCGCGCGGTGGACGTGCAGATCGGCCGCCTGCGGCGAAAGATCGAACCGGACCCTGCCGCCCCTGTACTCATCAAGTCGGTGCGCGGGGCCGGCTATATCTTCAGCGACACGGTACGTTCGGAGTAGCGCCATGCCATCCCCGCACGCCGCCGGCGACGAAAGCCTGTTCCGCACGCTTTTCGAAACCGCGCCGGACGCGATGGTGGTGGTCGATGCGGCGGGCGACATCGTGCTGGCCAATCCGCAGGCGCACCGGTTGTTCGGTTACGCCCCCGGCGCGCTGCTGGGCCTGCGGGTGGAAAACCTGCTGCCGGAAGCCGCGCGTGCCGCGCATGTCGTCCACCGCGCGGGCTACATGGCCCATCCCCGGATGCGCCCGATGGGCGCGGGCTATGAACTGACCGGCGTGCGCAGCGACGGCGCCACCTTCCCCATGGAAATCGCGCTGAGCCCGGCAGGCAGCGGACGATATTCCGCCTCCATCCGCGACATCTCCGAAACACACCGCACGCGACAGGCCCTGCGGCGTGCGCAGCGCGACGGTTACCTTGCCGAGTTGGGCCGACTGGTGCTCGAAGCCGGCAACGATGGTTCCCTGCGGGCGGCGGTGTCCGGACTGATCGCACAGGCATTGGGTGTCGACGCCGTGGCCGTGGCGGTGGGTCTGGCCGGTGCCAAGGCGCTGCCAATCCGATCGGCCGCCGGCCTTCCGAGCGACGTGCTCGACGACCTGGGCGATGCGTTCGCGCGCGACGGTCTTGGGGCGCGGCTTGGCGAAAGGCAGCCGATGGGCGCGTGGATGCTGTCGGACGGCCCCGCCGAAGCCTTGCCCGCGCTACGCGACGCGCTCGCCATGCATGGGTTCGCCGACGCGGCGATCGTGCCGCTGCTGGACCGTCACGAAGTCACCGGTGCGTTGCTCGCGCTCGTTCGCGAGCCGTGCGAATGGGACGGCGACCAGCTCAGCTTCATGCAACTGACCGCCAACATGCTCGCCGCGGCGGTCCTGCGCGGGCGCAGCCAGGAACAGCTAGCGCACGCGCATCGGCTGGATGCGCTGGGCCAGCTCACCGGCGGGATCGCACACGACTTCAACAACCTGCTGACCGTGGTCTCGGGCAACCTGCAGATCCTTGACGCCGAGTACGGCGAGGTGGCCGATGCGCGCGAACTGATCGACGGCGCCTCGCGCGCGGTCGACCGCTGCATCAACCTGACCCGCAAGCTGCTGGGCTTCTCGCGCCGCCGCACCTTGACGCCGCGAGGCGTGCGGCCGCATCAGATCTTCGACGAGCTGGGCGAGATGCTGGCGCGCACGCTGGGCGCGCGCATCCACGTCGCCCTGGACTGTCCTGCCCACATTCCGCCCGTGTATGCCGACCCGGGCGAACTGGAGACGGCGCTGGTCAACCTCGCGATCAATGCGCGCGACGCCATGCCCGAGGGTGGTTCACTGCGCATCAGCGCCCGCGCGCGCGCGATCGGGCCGGGCGAGGCGGGCGCCCTGCGGCCGGGCAAGTACGTCGTGTTCCTGGTCGAGGACAGCGGCACCGGCATGACGCAGGACGTGCTCGACCATGCGCTGGAACCGTTCTTCACGACCAAGGACGCCGGCAAGGGCAGCGGCCTGGGACTGAGCATGGTTTACGGCTTCGTCAGGCAATCGGGCGGACGCGTGACCATCGGCAGCCAGCCCGGTCGCGGCACCCGCGTGGAGATTCTGCTGCCCACCGCGCCGGCGGAAGACGAGGCCGGCGAGGCCCGCACCCCCGGCAGCGTCAGTCCCGGGCACGCACGGGTGCTGGTAGTCGAGGACGAGCCGGACGTGCGCAAGGTCGCCGTCCGTTTCCTCCATGCGCTCGGCTACGACACCCTGGAGGCCGGGGACGCGAAGCAGGCGCTGGAGTTGCTGCGTATCGACCGAGGCATCCAGCTGCTGTTCTCGGACGTGGCGCTGGGCAACGGCTCCAACGGCTTCAAACTGGTGCGCGAGGCCCGCCGGCTGCGCCCGGGACTGCCGGCACTGCTGACCTCCGGCTACGAGCGTTCCACCGAGGGTGCCGACGAGGCGCTGCGGAGCGGCGTCGGCCTGTTGCGAAAGCCGTACCGCCGGGAGCAACTGGGCGAGGCGCTGGCGCAGGCGCTGGAAGGTCGCTTCGACTGACCGCCCTCAGTGGAGGGTCGCGCCCTGCCCGGCCATGCGGCGCAAGCCGTCCGTATCGAGCAGCCGGATCTCGCGTCGCTGCACGTCGATGCACTGCAGCCGGTCGAGCCTGGACAGCGCGCGGGTCACCGTCTCGTGCTTGATCCCCAGGAAACTGGCGATGTCGGCGCGGCCCATGCGCAGCAGGAAATGGCGCGGGCTGAAGCCCAGCCGCATGTGGCGCTCGGCCATGTCCAGCAGGAACGCGGCCACGCGCTGCTCGGCGGTGAGCGTGCCCAGGGCCAGCATCCACGCGCGGTCGTTGCGGATCTCCCCCGCCAGCGCCGCGGTCAGCCGGATCTGCAGCTCCGGCATCCGCAGGCAGGCGTGCAGCACAGGCGGGTAAGGCAGCTCCCAGATCTCGCTGTCGTCCAGCGCCACCACGTCGCAGGCGTAGTGCGCAAGTCCGATGGACTCCACGCCGACTAGGTCGCCGCGCATGCGGAAGCTGGTCACCCGTTCGCGGCCGTCCTCGGACAGCTCGCAGGTCTTGAGGAAGCCGGCATGCACGAGGTAGATCGCATGGAACGGTTGCCCCGCCCGGTAGACATGCTGGCCGGGCGCGAGCTTGCGGCGCAGCACCTGCACGTGGCGCGAGAGCTGTTCGATGTCGATCGGCCCGGCCGAAGCCATTCCTTGCTGCACGGCGACAGGGGCGGGCATCGGAATGTGGGTGGCAAGGGCGTTCATGGCGGTCTTCCCGGATGGCGACGGGTCCACGTTAGCCAGCCATTGCCACGGGACGACGTCGGCCGCGCAACCCCGTGTAACGGTCCGTAACGGTCTTGCCTGCGACGGTTACGGCACCAGCACGGCGGCGCCGTCGAGCCTGCCGTGGCGCAGGTCGTCGAGCGCCTTGTTCGCCGCTTCGAGCGGGTAGCGTCTGGTCGTGGCGTGCACGGCCGCGCTGGCGGCTTCGGCGAAGAATGCAGGGGCGTCGGCGCGGGTGAGGTTGGCCACCGAAACCAGCTCGCGTTCCTCCCACAACAGCCGGTAGGGAAACGCCGGGATGTCGGACATGTGGATGCCGCCGCACACCACCCGGCCGCCCTTGCGCACCGCCTTCAGCGCGATGGGCACCAGCTCGCCGGCAGGGGCGAAGATGATCGCCGCATCCAGCCGCTCCGGCGCGTTCGCGTCGGCGTCGCCCGCCCATGCGGCGCCCTGCGTGCGGGCGAAGGCTTGCGCTGCCACGTCCCCGTTCCGGGTGAACGCGTACACCCGCCGACCCTGGTGTCGCGCGACCTGGGCCAGCAGGTGGGCGGCCGCGCCGAAACCGTAGATGCCCAGGGTGCGCGCCTGTCCCGTCCGGCAAAGCGCGCGCCAGCCGATCAACCCCGCGCACAGCAGCGGCGCGGTCGCGACCGGATCGGCGGCCTCCGCGAGCGGGATGCAGAAGTCGGCGCGCGCGACCAAATGGCTGGCGAAACCGCCGGGCCGGGTGTAGCCGGTGAAGCCTGCCGCATCACACAGGTTCTCGCGGCCGCCCAGGCAGTACTCGCAGGTGCCACAGGCGGAGCCCAGCCAGGGCACGCCCACGCGTTGGCCGGGGCCGAGCCGGTGCACGCCCTCGCCGAGCCGGTCGATCAGGCCGACGACTTCGTGCCCGGGTATGACCGGCGTGGCGACGGCAGGCAGCTCGCCGTCGATCACGTGCAGATCGGTGCGGCACACGCCGCAGGCTTCCACGCGCAAGCGGACCTCGCCGGGACCTGGGTCGGGGTCTGCCAACTCCCTCATCACGAGCGGCTGCCCCACGGTTTCGAGCGCCATCGCACGCATGGCGAGGCTCAGTGGCGGAACAGCACCGGCAACCGCGCATGCCACAGCACATGCCGCGTAGCGCCACCGAGCGCCCACTCGCTGAAGCGGCTGCGGCCATAGGCGCCCATCACCAGCAGATCGGCGTGGAAGCGGTCGGCCTGTTCGAGCAGCGCCTCGCCGGCGTCGTGCTCGTTGGTGAGCAGGTCCTGCGAGCGGGCGCGGATGCCATGGCGCTGGAGATAGGCATCGATGTCGAACGGCGGCTTCCAGGTGACGTCGTGGAACGCCTCCTTGGGCGCACCGCGCAGCAGCAACACCTCGTCGGCCCGCTGCAGCAGCGGCAAGGCCGAATGCACGGCGCGGATCGCCTCGGGCGCGCCATTCCATGCGATGGCCACGCGGGACAAGCCGACGCCACGCACCGGCTGCGGTGGCACTACGATGCACGGCAGGCCCACCGCGAGGATCAGCTCGGCCAGGTCGGTGGGCGATGCCCAGGTCCGCGTCGGATCGCGCTCGAGCACCAGCAGGTCGTGCCAGCAGGCGATCTGCACCAGCGCGTCGGACAGGTTGCCCTGCCCCACCACCCAGGAGGCGTGCTCGATGCCCATGCCGCTGGCCCAGCTGACGAACGGACGCTCGGCCGACAGCGCGCTCGCTTCGAGCGTGCGCGCGGTTTCCAGCACCGCCTCGATCAGCTCCGGCGTGCTGAAGCTCGGCGTGGCGTAGAGCGGCGAGGGGTAGATGTACGCGCCGGTGACCGACGCCTGCATCAGGGTCGCCAGCTGCGTGCCGTACTGGACGCCGCGGGACCAGTCCTCGTAATTGAGCGAGTTGACCAGGATGTCGTACATGGCGATGGCTCCGGGGTGCGCCGCGGGTAGCGGCCGGGGTTGCGGCGACACTAGGCCACCGGCCGCGGCGCGAGGTGACGCAGGTCAACTGCGCGCATGGCCTTCGAGTCGCCCCGTGCTGACCTAGGTCAAATCCGCGCCCGGGCGTTGGATCACGCTTCGTCCGCGGATCGGATCCGCGATCGAGGAGCCTGTCGTGCGCGACATCGTGGTCCACAGCCCGGGATACCGGACCTGGCATGGCAGCGTGCGTTACGCGGCGCAGCTGGCCGCCTCGATGCGCGCCACGCTGACCGGCCTCTTCATCGCACCTCGCGGCGGCGCAACGCCCGGACCGGCGAAGCTGGCCGCGGAAATGGCCGCCTATGCGCAGGACGAGCTGCACCAGGCGATGCTTGCCGGACGTGATTTCGCGGCGTGGGCGAGCCAGCTGGGAGTCACCGACACATGCTGGCAAGTTGCGATCGGACAGGCGTCCGATGCCCTGGCGACGATCGGGGACTGGCACGACCTGCTCGTGTTGCAGGGCAATGCATCGCCTGGATTCCGGTACGAGCGCCTGGTCGGCGAGGCCGTGCGTTCAGGTGCCCCCTGCATCGTCGTGCCCGAGGCCAACCACGCCCCCGGCCCGGTGATGCATGCAATGGTGGCCTGGAACGGGTCGGCGGCATCCAGCCGTGCCCTGCACGCCGCACTGCCCCTGCTGCGCGGTGCGAAGGTCGTCTCCCTGCTGCAACAGGGTGCCGTCCACGACGGCGGCGGCATGCCGGACGCGCTGGCGCACCTGCGCGCGCATGGCGTCCCTGTCGCCGCGATCGAAACCGTGGCCGGCACCGACGAGGACGCCAGCGACCAGGTGCTTGCCTACGCCAGCGACACGCGGGCCGACCTGATCGTCATGGGCGCCAGCGGGCGCCGCCGCCCGGGCGAGCGTCCGCTCGGTTCCACCACGAGCGCGGTGCTGGCGCGCAGTCGCCTGCCGGTGTTGCTCAAGCACTGAACAAGGGTCCGTGCTAGTGACCGTGCAGGAGCGCACCCGTGCGCCACGCTGCACGTCAACGCCGCGCGGTCGCGTCCAGGTGCGCTCCTGCAGGAGCGAGTGGGTTTTCGGACGTGGGGTTCACCCGCGGCCGTGACGGGGCAGCATGCGCAGCAGCGTGTTGTCCCGCATGAAGTAGTGGTGGAACAACGCGGCGGCGGCATGCAGGCCGATGAGGTAGTAGCCGGCGGTGCCGATGGTCTCGTGGACCTCTTCGAGGCTGTGGCTGAGTGCACGATCCGGCGCGGCCAGGGGCGGCAGTTGCATGCCGAAGAACGGCACGGGTTCGTTTTCCGTGCTCAGGATGAGCCATCCGAGCAGCGGCATCGCCAGGAGAAAGGCATACAGGGCCAGGTGCACCAGGCCCGCCAGGCGCTGCTGCCAGCGGGGTGGCGGCGGCTGGATCGGCGGCGTGCGCCCGGCGGCGCGGAACGCCAGTCGCAGGAAGACCAGCGCGAACGTGGCCAACCCGAGCATGTAGTGCCAGTTCGCCAGGGCCTGGCGGGTGCCGCTGCCGCGGGGAAACAACTCGCGCAACTCGATGCACGCGTAGACGCCCACCAGCAGCGCCAGCGTCAGCCAGTGCACGCCGATCGACAGGTCGGTGTAGCGTTCGCCGGCGCGTTTGCCCTGTTTGCTCATGTGAAGTTTCCTGTTTGAGTTGATCTGTCGCCGGGTGCGTGCACCGCTTCCCTGCGCTTCGTCGATGGCCCGGGCTCAGTGCTGCAGGAAGATCGGGATCTGCGCGTGCTCGAGCACGTAGCGCGTCGCGCAACCTATCGTGTGTTCGCGCAAGCGCGAGTGAGCGAAAGCGCCCATCACGATCAGGTCGGCGCCCACCTGTTCGGCTTTCTTCAGCAGGGCCGCGCCGGCGGTGCGCGCCGGTACGCCTACGCACATCGGGTCCGCTTCGATACCGTGTCGGGCCATGTACACGAAAGGTTCGAAGTGCGGCAGGTAGCACTCGCTTTCCGGGCTGTGCGGACGGCCACCATCGAGCAGCACCACGCGCCGGGCGCCCTGCAGGAAGGGCAAAGCCGCATGGATCGCACGTACGGCCTCGGTGCTGCCATCCCAGGCCACCAGCACGCGCTGGAACGGGGTGTCGCGGTTCCAGTCCGGCGGCAGTATCAGGCTGGGGAGCCTGCAGGTGAGCAACACTTCGCCGAGAAGTTCGGTCAACGCTTCCCCGTCCACGACGTCGCGTTCCAGCACGGCCAGGCTGTGCCAGGCGCCCAGCTCGCGCAGTACGCGGGCAAGTCCGCTGTGGGCGACCACCCACGAGGCGTGCGGCACCCCCCTGGACCGGGCGAAGGCACGGAATCCATCGGCCGCTTCGAAATCCTGCACGGGGGTATCCAGCAGCAGGCCGAGCACGGAAGGTTCGCTTTCGGAGCCGCGCAGCATCCGCAACGACTCGTCCACGAAACAGCCCGTGAGCAGGCTCTGCCAGCGCGCGGCCAGCGCCGTTGCCACCTGCACGGCGGAATTCCAGGGCGCCGTGGAGGTAGCTATCGCCACGATGTCGGAGGGCTTGTTCACCACCGGCAATGAGGGCACGGCCGTGCCTTCGGAAATACGGTTCGGGGTGGGGACTACCGCGTTCATGGTGCGCTCCTCACAGGGCCAGCGTATGGATGACCTGCGCGGGATCGCCCGGATCCAGCGAACGCTTGAATCCCAGGTAAGAGGCGAGCTCCTGCATGGGCTGGTTGTCGGCCGAGTCGACCGAGTACATCTGTTTGAACCCATGCTGGCGGGCCATGTCGATGAGGTGGCGCATCAGCACCACGGCCAGGCCGCGATGGCGCCAGTGATCGGCCACGGTGACCGCGCATTCGCAGCGCGTCTGGTCGCCGTTGGTGCTGTAGCGGCTGACGCCGACCTCGCGCAGTTCGCCGTCCTCGTGCGCCAGCGCGACGAAGGCCATGCGCTTGTCGTAGTCGACGTCCATCAACTGGTCGACCAGTTCCTCGCTGGCTTCGCGGAAACTGCACATGAAGCGCATGCGCTTGGCATCCGGGGACATGGCGCGCAGGAAGTCCTCTTCCCGCTCGCGGTCTTCCGGCCGCAGCGGGCGGATCAGCACCACGGTGCCGTCGCGCAGATGGTCGATCCAGTGCGTTCCCTCCAGCAGCACGGGTCCGCTGGCGTTGGAGGTCGGGGTGATTCCGGTGGGTAGCGTGGCCATGGACGAACCTCGTCGCGTGTGATGCCCCTGGGCACTCATTGGGGCATGCCGGATGCGGTGCCGGATTGATCCGCATCAATTCGCGGTGCGTTCGGCACCGACGGGCCGCCCCGTCCCTTTGCAGGGAACTCAACGGCAGACCAGCACCGGCAGCTGGCTGCGCACGAGCACCTTCTGCGTTTCGCTGCCCAGCAACAGCTTGGTGAAGCCGTGCCAGCCATGCGAGCCCATCACGATCAGGTCGCACTCGCGCTTCTTCGCGATGTCGAGGATCGCGTCGCAGGGATGCTTGTCGAACACGTAGTCGCTGTCGCAGGGCACGCCGGCGCGCATGGCCTTGTCGCGCACTTCGCCGAGATAGCGTTCGGCCCAGCGCACCGACTCCTCGGTGTAGCTGGTCTCGCTTTCGGGAATGATCTGCGTCATGTAGGAAAGCGCCTGGAACGGCAGGATCACGTGCAGCGCATACACGCTCGCCTTGAGCGCCCGGGCCAGGTCAAGGCCCATGTCCACCGCCCGCTTGGACACTTCCGAACCGTCGGTCGGCAACAGGATGTGCTTGTACATGCGCTTCTCCTTCGGCGGCGGCAGCCGCGGCTATGGGCGGTGACTGCGGAGCAGGCTAGGCGGTCGGCGTCGGCGCGACTTGATTTCGGTCAACGCGGGAGCGGTTCGGGCTAAGCGTCGCCGTCGCAACTTCTCAGGTCCGCGAGAACGTCGGTAGGCCCGCGCCTGCCCGGCCGGCTGCGATCCGCCGGCCGGCAACCCGCGCGCGGTTGATCCTGATCAAGCGCGACACCTGCGGCCCGCCCGAGGATGGCGCCATGCCGGAGGAACGCCCATGTACGAAATGATCATCGACGTCGACCAGATGCGCGAGGATCTGCCCGCCATCCGGCTCGGCCTGGCCGTCGCGCGGCAGCAGCAGGCGTTCGTGGCGGGCGTCCATATCGTCACGCAGATGCCCTCGGTAACGGCGATCCCCGATGCGCTGGCGATCCTGGAAGCGGAGGAGGAATCGGCGCGCCGACGCGCGCCCTGGTGGCAGGAGCTGTGCCGGCGCGCGAACGTCGAAGGCAGCTGGGAGGTCTTCCGGGGTCTGTACGTGCCCGTGCTTGCCACCCGCTCGCGGATGGCCGACCTGCTCGTGTGCAGCGCACCGGCGGGCAACCGGGATCTGCCGGTCGGCTGGGACAACGTCACGCGCACCCTGTTTGCCGGCGGCGTGCCGATGCTGCTGGCGCCCGATGACTATGAAGTACGCGGCGCCCCCGAGCGCGTGCTGGTGGCGTGGAACGGGTCGGGCGAATCGACCGAGGCGATCCGTGCCGCGTTGCCGCTGCTGCGCAAGGCGTCGGAGGTTCACCTGCTCGATGGGTGGCACGAGACTTTGCCCGGCTTCGGTCCGCCCACCCTCGCCGTGGGCGAATGGCTGGCGCGCCAGGGCGTGACGGTGCAGCAGCGGTGCCCGTTCCACCCCGTCGAGGACGCCGGTGTACACCTGCTGCGCGAAGCCGAAGCGATGCGCGCGGACCTCTTGGTCATGGGCGCGTGGGGGCGCTCCCGGATCAGCGAACTGGTGCTCGGCGGCACCACCCATCACGTGCTCTCGCACGCACGGCTGCCGTTGCTGCTCGCGCACTGAGCGCCGGTCATTCACCCCATCCACGCGGAGGCGGAGCCATGTTCACCGACGACCCAGCGCGAGTCCCGGAGCCTGCCATGCCCATGCCGCTGTCCGACGAGCTGCTCGGCCGTATGGACGCCTATTGGCGCGCGGCCAACTACCTCACGGTCGGCCAGATCTACCTGCAGGACAACCCGCTGCTGGAGGTGCCGCTGGAACGCAGGCACATCAAGCCGCGCCTGCTCGGCCACTGGGGCACCACCACCGGGCTCAACTTCATCTACGTGCACCTCAACCGGCTGATCAAGGCGCACGACCTGTCCATGATCTACGTGATCGGCCCGGGGCACGGCGGTCCCGGGCTGGTTGCGCAGTCGTACCTGGAAGGCACTTACACCGAGACGTACCCGGATATCGAGCGCGACAGCAACGGCATGCGCCGGCTGTTCCGCCAGTTCTCCTGGCCCTACGGCGTGCCCAGCCACGTGGCGCCGGAAACACCGGGCTCGATCCACGAAGGCGGCGAGCTCGGCTACTCGCTGGCGCGTGCCTACGGCGCCGCGTTCGACAACCCCGACCTGATCGTCGCGTGCATCGTGGGCGACGGCGAGGCCGAGACCGGCGCGCTGGCGACGAGCTGGCACTCGAACAAATTCCTCGACCCGGTGCGCGACGGCGCAGTGCTGCCGATCCTGCATCTGAACGGCTACAAGATCGCCAACCCAACGCTGCTGGCGCGCATCACCCCCGAGGAACTGGACGCGCTGTTCCGCGGTTACGGCTACGAGCCGCTGCTGGTCGAGGGCGACGATCCGGCCACGGTGCATCAGCAGCTCGCCGCCGCGTTGGACCGCGCGCTCGCGCGCATCGTCGAGGTCCAGCGCAACGCCCGGGCGGCCACCGACGGCCACCCACCGGAACGGCCGCGCTGGCCGATGATCGTGTTCCGCACGCCCAAGGGCTGGACCGGGCCGAAAGTGGTCGACGGCTTGCCGGTGGAGGGCACCTGGCGCGCGCACCAGGTGCCGCTGAAGGACTTCGACAAGCCCGGGCACGTGAAGCTGCTCGAGGACTGGTTGCTGAGCTACCGGCCGCGCGAGCTGTTCGATGCCGAGGGCCGCCTCAAGCCCGAACTGGCCGAACTCGCGCCGACCGGGCGCCGGCGCATGGGCGCCAATCCACACGCCAACGGCGGCACGCTGCTGCAACCGCTCACCCTGCCCCCGTTCCGCGACCACGCCGTCGCCGTTTCGTCACCGGGCGCGGTGGAAATGGAATCCACGCGCGCGCTTGGCCGCTACCTGCGCGACGTGATGCGACTGAACGCGGACGCACGCAACTTCCGCCTGTTCGGTCCGGACGAGACCGCCTCCAACCGGCTGCAGGACGTGTTCGAGGCCACCTCCAAGACCTGGATGGCGGCGATCGAACCGGTGGACGTGAACCTCGCGCCGGAGGGGCGCGTGATGGAGGTGCTGAGCGAGCACCTGTGCCAGGGCTGGCTGGAGGGCTACCTGCTGACCGGCCGGCACGGGCTGTTCTCCTGCTACGAAGCGTTCATCCACATCATCGATTCGATGTTCAACCAGCATGCCAAGTGGCTCAAGACCACGCGTCAGATTCCCTGGCGTGCCCCGATCGCGTCGCTGAACTACCTGCTCAGCTCGCACGTGTGGCGGCAGGACCACAACGGCTTCTCGCACCAGGACCCGGGCTTCCTCGACCACGTCGCCAACAAGAAGGCGGACGTGGTGCGCATCTATCTGCCGCCGGATGCCAATTGCCTGTTGTCGGTAGCCGACCATTGCCTGCGCAGCCGCAACTACGTGAACGTGATCGTGGCCGGCAAACAGCCGGCTCCGCAATGGCTGGACATCGACGCGGCGGCCCGCCACTGCAGCGTCGGCGCGGGCATCTGGGCATGGGCCGGCAACGCGGGCGACGCCGAGCCGGACGTGGTGATGGCCTGTGCCGGTGACGTGCCCACGCTGGAAACGCTCGCCGCCGTCACGCTGTTGCGCGAGTACGCGCCGGACCTGCGCGTGCGCGTGGTCAACGTGGTCGACCTGATGGTGCTGCAGCCGCCGGGCGAGCACCCGCACGCGCTGAGCGACCACGACTTCGATGCGCTGTTCACCCGCGACAAGCCGGTGATCTTCGCCTTCCACGGCTACCCCGGCCTGATCCATCGCCTGGCCTACCGCCGCCACAACCACGACAACCTGCACGTGCGCGGCTACAAGGAAGAAGGCACCACCACCACGCCGTTCGACATGACGGTGATGAACAACCTGGACCGTTACCAGCTTGCACTGGACGCGATCCTTCGAGTGCCGCGGCTGGCGCACCTCGCCTCGGACGCGACCGACCGCTACTGGACCACGATGGAACGCCACCGCCTGTACATCAGCGAGCACGGCGAGGACCTGCCGGAAGTGGCCACGTGGCAATGGACGCCCGGGACGCAATCGACGTGAACCCTGGCGGCTTCCACGTACTGGCGCTCAACTGCGGCTCGTCCTCGCTGAAGTTCGGGCTGTTCGCGGCGCGCGGGTGCGAGATGCATCCGCGCGTCACCGGCGAGGCGCAGGCGATCGGCAGCTCGGCGGGCCTGCTGCGCGTGCGCGACGGCCGCGGCGGCACCACCCTGCACGAGGAGACCGTCGCGATCGCCGACAGCGTGCAGGCCTTCACGCGCATCGCCCGGTTGCTGGCGGGCCTGGACGTGCCGGCGCCCGATGCTGTCGGCCACCGGATCGTGCACGGGGGGCCGCAGTTGCGCACGCACGCACGCATCGATGCGGCGGCGATGGCGCAGCTGGAAGCGGCCAGCATCTTCGCGCCGCTGCACGTGCCGGCGGCGTTGTCGGTGGTCCGCGCCGCGCAGGTGCGCTATCCGTCGCTGCCGCAGGTGGCCTGCCTCGACACCGCGTTTCATGCCGGCCTTCCGGAAGCGGCACGCACCCTGCCCATCGACCGCGCGCTGCAGGCCGATGGCGTGCAGCGCTACGGCTTCCACGGGCTGTCTTGTGCCTCGGTCCTGGCGCAATGGCCGGAGGCGCCGCCGCGGCTGGTGATCGCCCACCTGGGCAGCGGCGCCAGCGTCACCGCGGTACGTGATGGCCGCTCCGTCGACACCAGCATGGGCATGACGCCCAACGGCGGCGTGGTGATGGCCACGCGCAGCGGCGACCTGGACCCGGGCGTGCTGGCCTGGCTGGTCCGCGAGAAAGGCATGGACGCGCGCGGCCTCGAACGGCTGGTCGACCACCGCTCCGGCCTGCTCGGCGTGTCCGGGATCAGCGGCGACCTGCGCCGGCTGCGCCAGCTCGAACGCAAGGACCCGGCCGCGAAGCTGGCCCTCGAGATGTTCGTGCTCTCGGTGCGCAAGCAGATCGCCGCGATGGCGGCGGTGCTGCATGGCATCGACGCACTGGTGTTCACCGGCGGGATCGGCGAACACGACGCGCAGGCGCGTGCCGATATCTGCGAGGGGCTGGGGTGGACGGGAATCCGCCTGGACGAATCACGCAACCGCGGCGGCGCGCTGCGCATCGGCACGCGCGACGCCGCTTGCGAGGTGCGCGTCATGCCCTCGGAAGAGGAGCGCCAGATCTGCCGCCACGTGCACGTGCTGCTGGCCGGCGCAGGCGATCAGCGCGAGGACAGCGCCTCGCCGCTACCGCAACCACCCAGCAATTTCGACGCCTGCAACCAAGCCTGATCGGGGTAGTAGGCAAAGACCACCGAGTGGTCGGCGATCGCGTCGATCAACTTGTGCGCCACGCCTGCACGCACTGCCGGACAGCCCCAGCTGCGGCCCAGCCTGCCTTGGCTGCGCGCGAAGGCCTGGTTCACGTAGCTGGCGCCATGGATCACGATCGCGCGCTCTTCGGCGCGGTCGTTAAAGCGTCCGTCGATGCCCTTGAGCCGCAGCGAATAACCGTTGTGCCCGGTGTAGGTGCCATCGGTGACGAAGGTGCCCAGGCTCGACATCAGGCTGCCCGGCTGGTTGGAAAAACGGGTGGCCAGGTTGTCGCCGCTGTTGCGGCCGTGCGCGACCCATTCGTGGAACAGCAGGCGCGGCTGCTGGCCGAGTTCGAACACCCACAACCGGGGCGTGGTGGAGGGCAGCGAATAGTCGATCACGCTGAGCGTGTTCGTCGGCATGGTCCGCTGCACGCAAGTCAGCGCCTGCGACGCCAGCGCCAGCACCTTGGGATTGGCCTTGGGGGCCGCCTGGCTCAGGGCCTGGGCCAGGACGTCGGCGGTGGTGGGAGACGCGCCGGCCGCCAGGGGGGCGAGCAGCAGCGCGGCGACGGCAAGGCGTCGGAGAAAAGCGGTGAGCATGGACGGCACGGCTTAGCAAAAAAAACAAGCTTGCCGCGCTCCGCCTTAACAAAGTGCTAGGGGTGTCCGGGCGCTTTCCGGGGAACCGCTTCCCGCGCCTCCAGCAGCGTGCCATAGGGCACCGGCTGGCCGCCCCGCGCCGGGAGATCCATGACCAGCACCGTGGTCCCGACCGCGATGCGCGCACGCAGCTGTGCGCCAAACGCGTCGGGGACGCTGAGTTCATCGGCCAGCGCGCGGGGCGCGGTAGCCGGCCCCTGGCCGAGCACACGGTAGGCCGACCACAGTCCGCCGTCACCTTCGGCGGCGCTCGCGGAAGCTCCGGCGCGCCTGACATAGAGCAGCATGCCGCCCACGGAGAAACCTTCCGGCACCTCCAGCGGCGTGCTCGCGATCAGCCTTCCCGACTGCAGCACGTAGAGCGCCCGGTCGTGCGTGCTTGCCACGACGCTGACCGGTCCGCCGTCATCGGGCGGCCAGAGCGAGCCTTCCCCGTCTGGCCGCGCCGCGCCCTCCAGCCCGAGCGGGGCGATGGCCGCGGGGTGGTTGATCTCCGGCGGCGCCACGCGCTGGTCGGTCACGACCACCACGGTTCCACGCGGGCTGATTTCGAAAAGGCGCTCGGCGAAGCTCTCCGGCAGGCGGATGCACCCGTGCGAGGCGGGATGCCCTGGCAGCGTGCCGGCGTGAAGCGCCAGCCCGTCCCAGGTCAGGCGCTGCATGTAGGGCATCGGCGCGTTGTCGTACAGGTTGGAATGATGGACGCGTTCCTTCTGCAGGATCGTGTAGACACCGGTCGGGGTCTCGTAGCCGCTGCGTCCGGAGCTGATGCGGCTTGCGCCGATCGCCACGCCGTTGCGGTAGACGTAGATGCGCTGTTCGTCGAGGCTGACCAGCATCACCATCGGACCCACCGGGGCAAGCTCGGGGCGCCAGAACGGCTTGTCCCCGACACGGCCCGCAGCCGGCCACGCCAGGAGCGCCACGACGCCCCACAGGAACATGAGCAGGCCGCGGCGAACCGGTGCGCGGCGCCGCCACGTCGCTCGCTCGAGCTCGTCGAAACGTTCCACAGGCATCTCGCGTTGGGCCGGACTCATCCTCGTCAATGGAGGTCAGGTCCGGTTGACCAGGATCAACAGGGGACCGCACCAGTCGCCGCGGGTTCAGCCCGTCCGGCATCCAGGTGGACGGTTCAGCCGTGCCTGTCCGCATCCGGCGGCCGGGCGACCGGCAGCCGCCAGCCATAACGGATGGCCATAAAGCGCAGCCCGAAACACAGGCCGGCACCGGTCAGCGTGGTCGCCGTGGGCGGCATGTGCAGCAGGTCGCCCAACACCACCACGCCAGCGCCCGCCAGCGCGGCAACCGCGTAGAGCTCGGCACGCAACACCGCGGGGATGTCCGACACCAGCACGTCGCGCAGCATGCCGCCGCCGATGCCGGTGAGCATGCCCAGCAGGGCGGCCATGCCCGGTGGAAGATCGTAGGCGAGCGCCTTCTGCGCCCCCGCCACCGCGAACAAGGCGAGCCCGGCCGCGTCCGACAGCTGCATCGGGTTGCGCATGCGCTCGATGTCGGCGTAACGGTAGAAGGTCAGCAGGCCGGCCAGCAGCGATACGCCCAGGTAGCGCCAGTCCTCGATGGCCGCCGGCGGCGTGGCGCCGATCAGCAGGTCGCGGGTGATGCCGCCGGCGCTACTCGCGGCGAACGAGAGCACCAGTACGCCGAACAGGTCCAGCCCGCGCCGCACGGCGACCAGCGCGCCGCTGAGCGCGAACACGAACGTGCCGAACAGGTCCAGGACCAGAAGCAGCGTGTGGAGCGCCCGCGTCGTGTCGATCATCTGCTGTCGTGCCTCGGTGCCATGCGCGGTGCAGCTTAAAGCAGGCAGACAGGACCGTCCTCCCTCGACGTTGCGCACGGCCGAAGCGGACACGAGCGCGTCGGCCCGCATTTCCGGTTCCTACACATGAACCGCCGGATGCTTCGATCTCGTTCCGACCGAGGAGGTCACCATGAAGACGTTCGCGCACCATCCGCTGACCGGACTGCTCGCTGCCCTGACCCTCGCACTGGCGAGCGGGGGCGTGGCCCTGGCCCAGAACACCATGCCGACCGACAGTGCCCACGATCCGGACACCATGGGCAGCATGCACGGCGGGCACGACCAGATGAAGAGCATGCACATGAACATGATGGGCATGCATGCGATGCCCGCGACGGTCAGTTCGGTGGACAAACAGACCGGCCTGGTGGACGTCAATGCCGAGGGCATGTCGCTCAAGGTGCATTTCCCGCCCGCGGCTGTGGCGAACCTCGCCGTCGGCGACAAGATCACGGTGCACATGGGTTACACCAAGCCGTAAGACCGCATGGAGCATCCTCCAGGGTTGAGGGGGTGCAATCGTGTCGGTACGCTGGCGGCATGTCCCCGTCGCTACGCCTGATTGCACGTTCCCGTGGCTTTCGCGCCCTGGGCCTGCTGGCGTGGCTGATGCTGGTGCTGAGCTCGCTCGGCACCGCGTCCCTGGGTATCGCGCACGCACACGCGGCGCCGGCTTCGCACGCGGGTGCGATGGCCGCCGCGCCCACGCATCCGGGCATGGCGCACATGCTGTCGCAGGATGACTGCCACCACGCGCACGACCACTGCTGCGGCGACGCCCTCGGGCACGCCTGCGGTTGCGCCGGCCTGTGCGCCAGCGCCGTGCCGCCGATGCCCGGCGTGATCACCGCCCTGCCCGCCACGCTGGCCTACGCTCCACCCTTGCGGGTGCGCGCACCTTCGACGCCGTGGGCGCCGCCGCTGCGTCCACCGTTGGCCTGACTCTCCGTCGTCCCTGACTTGCGCGGCCGCAACGCCTGTTGCGGTCGGCACCGTGATGTGTCGCGCCGGCGTTGCCGGCGCCTCTGGAGAGTTTCCATGAAGTGGTTTCCCCCCTCCCCCGCGGCCGACTTGTCGCGTCGGCGTTTTGTCCAGGGCGTGGCCGTGGGCGGTGCGGTCGCCGGCCTGGGTCTGCTGCGCCCGTCCAGCGCCCGGGCCCTGACCAGCCCCGGCCAGCCCAGCGTGCTCCGTGGCACCGATTTCCACCTGGAGGTTGCCGAAACGCCGGTCAACTACACCGGCGTGGTGCGTCCGGCCACCACCGTCAATGGCAGCGTGCCCGGCCCGACCCTGCACTGGAAGGAAGGCACCACCGTCACCCTGCGCGTGACCAACCGTCTGCGTAGTCCCACCTCGATCCACTGGCACGGCATCCTGCTGCCCTTCCAGATGGACGGCGTGCCCGGCCTGGCCTTCGACGGCATCGCGCCGGGAGAGACCTTCGTCTACCGCTTCGAGGTGCGTCAGTCGGGCACCTACTGGTACCACTCGCACTCGGGCTTCCAGGAACAGACCGGATTGTTCGGGCCGCTGGTGATAGAACCGGCCGGGCCGGAGCGCTACCCCACCGACCGCGACTACGTGGTCATGCTCAACGACTGGACCGACGAGGATCCCGAACGCATCTTCGCCCGGCTCAAGAAGCGCAGCGACTACTACAACTTCCGCCAGCCCACCGTGCCGGACTTCTTCCGCGACGCGCGGGAACACGGAGTGGGCCAGGCGCTGGCCATGCGCCGGATGTGGAACCGGATGCGCATGAACCCGACCGACCTGTCCGATGTCGGCGGCTACACCTATACCTACCTGATGAACGGCGCGGTGCCGGCCGCCAACTGGACGGGACTCTTCAGGCCCGGCGAGAAGATTCGCCTGCGCTTCATCAACGGCTCGTCCTCGACGATCTTCGACGTCCGCATCCCGGGTCTGAAGATGACGGTGATCTCCGCTGACGGGCAGGACATCCACCCTGTGCCGGTGGACGAGTTCCGGATTTCGGTGGCAGAGACCTACGACGTGATCGTCGAGCCGCAGGACGAGCGCGCCTACACCGTGTTCGCCCAGTCGATCGACCGCACCGGCTACGCCCGCGGCACGCTGGCGCCGCGCCTCGGAATGGAAGCCGAGGTGCCCGCCATGGACCCGCGCATGTGGCTGACCATGCGGGACATGATGGGTGGCATGCCGATGGAAGCCGCGCACGACCATCATGGCACGACGCATGCGCCTGGCATGGCCATGTCCCAGTCACCTGAGGTCCATCACGCGCGCACCGAATACGGTGCCGGCGTCGACATGCGCGTGGACGCGCCGCGCACCAACCTGGACGATCCAGGCGTCGGCCTGCGCGACAACGGCCGCCGGGTGCTGACCTACGCCGACCTGCGTTCGCTGGATGGTCCGATCGACCCGCGCGAACCAGAGCGCGAAATCGAGCTGCACCTGACCGGCAACATGGAACGCTTCATGTGGTCGTTCGACGGCCTGGAGTTCTCGCAGGCCAAGCCGATGCACTTCAACTTCGGCGAGCGCCTGCGCATCGTGCTGGTCAACGACACCATGATGAATCACCCGATCCACCTGCACGGCATGTTCAGTGAACTGGAGGATCCGGACGGGCGATTCCTGGCCCGCAAACACACCATCAACGTCCAGCCGGCGCAGCGGGTTTCCTATCGCGTCAGCGCCGACGCCCCCGGCCGCTGGGCCTACCACTGCCACCTGATGTACCACATGGAAGCGGGCATGTTCCGCGAGGTGGTGGTGTCATGAGTCGCCGCATCCTTTCCTTGCGCGCACTCGCGCTGGCGCTCGTCGGCGCCCTGCTGCCGCTGGCGCCGGTCACGGCGTTAGCCCAGGAAGCCCCGGCCGCCGCCGGCAGCACGGCAGGCGCGAACCCGGGCCTCGCTTCGCCCGCGCCGGCGACTACCACCAACTCGCCGGCCAGCCCGACCGTGGCGCCTCCGTCGCGGGCGGGCGCAACGAAGCCATCCGGGAACATGGATGACAGCTCGATGGAAGGCATGGATCACGGCTCGATGGAGGGCATGGATCACGGCTCGATGAAAGGCATGGGTCATGGCTCGAGACAGTCGTTGGACCACGGTTCCATGCATGGCGGCAGCCCGCCGCCCGACGGCCGCAGCCCGGACTACTCCGACGGCATCGCCTACGGCCCCATCCACGGCATGGGCATGGCGATGGAAGGCAACGCCCGCTACGGCATGCTGCTGGTCGATCAGCTGGAAGCGTTCCACGGCCGCGACGGCAACGGCCAGCAGTGGGACATCGAGGGATGGTACGGCAACGATTACGACAAGCTGTGGTTGCGTACCGAGGGCGAGCGGCGCAGTGGCCGGCTGGAGGACGCCAGTGGGGAGGTGCTGTGGAGCCACGCGGTGGCGGCCTTCTGGAACACACAGCTCGGTCTGCGCACCGATGCCGGCGAAGGACCGGACCGCTCATGGGCCGCCTTCGGCCTGCAGGGCCTGGCGCCGTACTGGTTCGAACTGGAGGCGACCGGCTATGTGGGTCCGGCCGGTCGAACCGCGGCACGCTTCCGAGCCGAGTACGAACTGATGTTCACCCAGCGGCTGGTCCTGCAGCCGGAATTGGAGGCCAACGTCTACGGCAAGGCCGACCCGGCGCGCGGGCTTGGCCGCGGCCTGACCGACATGTCGCTGGGTTTGCGCCTACGCTATGAATTCCACCGGCAGTTCGCGCCCTACGTGGGCGTCGTCTGGACCCGCCGCTTCGGCGGCACGGCAGACCTGGCCCGCCAGCGCGGGCAAGACCGGCTCGACCGGCAGTGGGTGGCCGGCGTCCGCATCTGGTTCTGAGGAATCGCCATGAAACGAAACATCACGCAGTACGGCATCGGCGCCGCGGTCCTGCTCGCCATCCTGGTCGCCGGCGGCGCGGTTTTCGTCTACTCCGGGCTCTACAACATCGGCGCGGACGACCATCACACGCGCCCCGTGTTCGCGCTCATGCAGGCGCTGCGGGAGCGCTCGATCGCCGCGCGGTCGAAGGACATCGCCGTGCCCGATCTCGAGGACCCGCAACGGATCCTCAAGGGTGCCGGCCAGTACGCCGCGATGTGCACGGACTGCCACCTCAAGCCCGGCATGGAAGACTCGGAGATCCGCCCCGGCCTCTATCCGCAACCGCCCAACCTGTCGCGGGTGCGGGTCGAGCCACAGGCGGCGTTCTGGACCATCAAGCACGGCGTCAAGATGAGCGCGATGCCGGCCTGGGGCACGACGCACGACGACCCGACCATCTGGAGCATGGTCGCCTTCCTGCAGAAGCTGCCCGACATGACGGCGCAGGAATACGAGGCCATGGTCGCCAAGGCTCCGCCGGATGAGGACATGGACATGGGCGAGGAGGACGGCGGCCATCAGCACGGCGACGAAGCCGGGCACGTGCATCACCAGGGCGAGGCCGGCAGCATGGCCGACGATCCGGCAAGCACCTCGTTCGCGCACGCGGACGCAACGGTCTCGCTCGACGGACTCATTCCACGCGCGGCGCCGGATGCGGAAGCCACTGCGCAGGCCTTCCACGGCGCGCTGGAGCACGGCGACCGTGCGGTGGTGCTGGGGATCCTGGCGCCGGAGGCGACCATTACCGAAGCGGGCCAGACCCGGTCGCGCGACGCCTACGCGACGCACCAACTGGACGAAGACCTGGCCTTCATGAAAAAGGCCGAGGTCACGCCGCTCTGGATGGGTTCGGTGTCCATGGGCGGGACGGCCATGGTCGGCAGCGCGATGCGCATCGTCGCCACCGACGCAGGCAAACCTCGGACCTTGCACGGCAAGGAACGGCTCACCCTGAAAAAGCTCGGCTCGGCCTGGAAGATCACCGCCGTGCAGTGGCAGACCACCCCGGAGACCCGACCATGAACACCCGCACCATCTTGCTGCGCCGCCTGTTTTTCGCCCTGGCCCTGGCACTGCCGCTCGCCGCGGCCGCCGCGCCCGTCGCCGAGGTCTACCGCGATCCTTCCTGCGGTTGCTGCAAGGCGTGGATCGCGTACCTGCGCGACCACGGGTACACCGTGGTCGACCATGAGGAAGCCGCCATGGCCTCGCTCAAACAGCGCCTGGGCGTACCGGCCGACGCGGCCTCGTGCCACACGGCGCGGATCGGCGGCTACGTCATCGAAGGCCACGTCCCGGCGGAGGACATCCGCAAGCTGCTCGCCGAGCATCCGCATGCCCGCGGCCTGGCTGCACCAGGCATGCCGATGGGCTCGCCCGGCATGGAGATGGGAACGGCCCAGCGCTATCCGGTGCTGCTGATCGAAACCGATGGCCGCACGCGGGTGTTCGCCATGCACGGTCCGGACGCCTGAACCCGGTGGCCATGCCGGCCTCCGCGTCTCACGGACCTGCCGCCTCGCCTGATCATCCGGCAGCATCACGCCATGCCCCGGGGCCGTCGGCGCCGCTCGGTGGCATCGGTCCGCAGCCGGTCCGGGGCGATGGCAGCGCGCAACGGCGTTCCGTTGGATGATGTGGCTCCGCATCCGACGTGAGCCCGCATGAACCGATCCACCACGACTGGACTGCTCGGCGACACCGCGGCCCGCGACTACGTGGGCAAGCTGCGTCGGTTCAACGCGTTCGCGGCGCCGGAGCTTCGCCAGGCCGTGGCGAGCCTCGCACTGCGGCCAGGCATGCGGGTACTGGATGCCGGTTGCGGTAGCGGAGAGGCAATGGCCTGGTTGTCTTCCGAAGCAGGACCCGACGGCATCGTCGTGGGCATCGACCTGGCACTGGCCCACGCAAGGGCGGCGCGGGCGATCGCGCCACCGGGCGCGTCGGTCGTTCAAGCGAACCTCGCGCAATTGCCGCTGGCGCACGCCAGCGTGGACCTGGTCTGGTCGGTCAACACCCTCAACCACCTGCGCGACCCGGTCGACGCGCTGCAGACCCTGGCCACCCTGCTCCGCCCCGGCGGGCGTGTCGCGCTGGGCCAGAGCTCGCTGCTGCCGGACATGTATTTCGCCTGGGATGCTCGGCTGGAGCGGCTGGTCAACGAAGCGGTGCGCCAGTACTACCGCGACCGGTATCAGGTGAGCGAACGCGAACTGGCCGACGTTCGCGCCCTGGTCGGCCGCCTGCGCCATGCGGGGCTGCGCAACGTTACGGCGCGTACCTTCATGATCGAGCGCGTGGCACCGTTGGACCCGGCGAGCGCGGACTACCTGCTGGAGACGATCTTCAGCGGCACCTGGGGCGAGCGGCTGCAGCCGTACCTGGACGCGGACGACTACACGGCGCTGGTGCGGTTGTGCGATCCGCGACACCCGGACTTCGCGCTGCGCCGACCGGACTTCCATTTCCTGCAGAGCTTCACCCTGGCGGTCGGCGAGGCCTGACGAAAAACTGGCGACCGCGGGGATTGAAGTGAGCGTGACTGCACCCTCTGGAGCAAGCCCCGGTGACCCCGCCAATATGTTTGCCCGGGCACGGCACCCCGTGCTGCCGAGAGGAATGGAGGATCGACGATGAACCTTAAAGTCTGCCTTGCCGGCGCGACGGGCTGGGCCGGGTCGGAACTGGCCCGGGCGATGGCGCAGGCGCACGACATGGCCCTGGTGGCAGCGGTATCGCGCCGGCATGCCGGGCAGGATCTTGGCGTTGCGCTAGGCGATGGACCGTTCGCCTGTCCAGTCTTCGCCAGCGCCGCCGAGGCGCTCGCGCATCCCTGCGACGTGTTCGTCGAGTACACCGGCGTGGCGGCCGCCAAGGCCAATGTCCTTGCCGCGCTCGAACATGGCGCGCATGTCGTCGTCGGCTCCTCTGGCCTGAGCGACGAGGACTACGCGCAGATCGACGCGCTTGCCCGATCGCAGGGCCTGGGCGTGCTCGCCTGCGGCAACTTCGCGCTGACGGTGGTGCTGTTGCAGAAATTCGCCGAGATGGCGGCCCGCTACATTCCGCAATGGGAAATCATCGACTACGCGCACGACGGCAAACGCGATGCTCCCAGCGGCACCGCGCGCGAGCTGGCCAGCCGGCTCGGTCGCGTGCAGGCGCCGCAGCCGACGGTGCCGCTCGAACAGACCGCCGGCGTGCGCGAGGCGCGGGGCGCGACGCTGGCCGGATCACAGGTGCATTCGATCCGGCTGCCGGGATTCGTGATCAGCGCAGAAGTCATCTTCGGCATGCCCGACCAGAAGCTGACCCTGCGGCACGACGCAGGCAACAGCGCCCTTCCCTACGTGGACGGCGCGTTGCTGGCGGTACGCAAGGTGCCGGCGCTGGTCGGGCTGCACCGGGGGCTGGACCATGTGCTCGAGCTTTGAACGGAGCCTGCCTGCACGCCGTCCGACCGACTCGTTAAAGCCCGGATAGCCTTACTTTCGCATCCCGTAGACAGGGGCGACAAGAAACTACATCCAGTTGTTTTGGAACGTGTTTCGAGCGATGAACATGAACGCCTGCAGCCCCTCGACCCTCCGCCGCCATCCCGGCTTCAGCCGCGACCACGACTGGACCATCAATGGTCCGGCGGTCGGCCCCGAGCAGACACCCCGCTGGCCGACCGACCAGGACGCGCCGCTCGATCGTCGCCACAGCGACATCGAATGGCCGACCGAAGATCGCCGTACCCCGCGCATGCCGGTGCCCACGCCGGAACCGGACGAGGATGACCAGTTCCCCTGGATCTCGCCCACGCAGCCGGCCACCTGCTGGCTGATCTGACAGGCGAGCGGCAGATCTGCCGTATCTCTCCAAAGGGCGCGTTCCACGGACGCGCCCTTTCGCTTGCCCGATCCGGCGTTGACCCGGCACCGATGCGTTGCGCGCCACCCGTCACGTGCAACCCCTCTTCCATCAAGGTGAGCGGGTTCGGCAGGTAAAAAGCGTCACGCAGACCGGAAGCACATGGGTCATGCACTCGGCCATTGAGCGGAACCCCGCCCGACGCTAGGCTGCACCATGCCTTTGTCCACACTGGGCGGCGCTTGCCGCCCCTTTCCCTGCCTGCCATGACGACCGCGCTGGTGCTCTTCCGGCGCGACCTGCGCCTTGCCGACAATCCGGCCCTGAGCGCGGCCTGCGCATCGCACGCACGCGTGCTGCCCGTCTACATCCATGCGCCCGACGAGGAGGGCGATTTCGCTCCCGGGGCCGCCAGTCGTTGGTGGTTGCACCATTCGCTGGACGCCCTGGATCGGGACCTGCGCGAACGCCAGTCCGGTCTGCACCTGGCCCAGGCGCCGACACTGGAAACCCTGCTCGACCTGATCGCCCGCAGCGGCGCGGGGACGGTGCACTGGAATCGTCGTTACGAACCGGACGCCATCGCCCACGACACCCGCCTGAAGACCGCATTGCGGGAACGCGGCATCGAGGTGCATACCCACAACGCCGCGCTCTGGTGCGAGCCCTGGTCCATCGCTACCCAGGCCGGCGATCCGTACCGCGTATTCACTCCCTACTGGCGCAACCTGCGCACGCAACTGGCCGTGCAGGAGCCCTTGCCCGTGCCAGCTTTCCGCGAATGGGTCGCGCTGCCGGGCGCGCAGCCGCTGGCCGCGCTGGATCTGTTGCCGTCCATAGCCTGGTACCGCGGCCTGGCGGCCACATGGCGACCCGGCGAGGCCGGCGCGCACGAATGGCTCGAGGTCTTCGCGGACGATGCTCTGGGACACTATGCCCAGGCGCGCGACCTGCCTGCGCGGCACGGCACCTCGCGGCTGTCGCCCCACCTGCACTTCGGCGAGATCTCGCCGCGGCAGATCCACTACCTGCTGGAACGGCGCAACGCGCGCGTCGACGTACGACGCCGGGCGGACCTCGAACCCTTCCTGCGCGAGCTCGGCTGGCGCGAGTTCGCGCACCACCTGTTGTTCCACTTTCCCGACACGCCCAGCCGCAACTTCAACCCGCGTTTCGACGACCGGTTGTGGGAGCCCCAGGACGAGCCGGCGCTGGAGCGCTGGCGACGCGGCCGCACCGGCATACCGCTGGTGGACGCAGGGATGCGGGAGCTGTGGCACACCGGCTGGATGCACAATCGCGTGCGCATGATCGTCGCCAGCTTCCTGACCAAGAATCTTCGCCAGCACTGGCACCACGGGGCGCGCTGGTTCTGGGACACGCTGGTGGACGCCGACCTGGCCAACAACACGATGGGTTGGCAATGGGTGGCCGGCTGCGGTGCGGACGCGGCGCCCTACTTCCGTGTGTTCAATCCCGTCACGCAGGCGCAGCGCTTCGATCCGCAAGGCGCCTACCTGTCCCGCTGGCTACCGGAACTGGCCGACGCGCCGCCGGCGCTGATGCACGAACCCTGGAAGGATCCGGCGCTGCTTCGACGCAGCGGGTATCCCGCGCCGATGGTGGACCTGGGCCAGTCGCGCCAGCGCGCGCTCGACGCCTACCAGCGCCTCAAGGGCTGAGCGGACGGCTCATCCCAGGGCCAGTGGATTAAGCTGCCACACGGTCCAGTTGAGCGCGGCGGCAAAGCTGACCCAGGCCAGGTAAGGCAGCAGCAACGCACCGGCGATCGCGTGCACCCGCCAGAACGCGACGACCGTGGCCGCCAGCAACAACCACAGCGCCACGATGTCGGCGAAAGCCCATCCACCCAGGTGCCAGGCGAAGAACAACCAGCTCCATGCGGCGTTGAGAACCAGTTGGACTACGAACAGGACCAGTGCCTGTTGTCGTCCCGGACGGCCGAGCTGGCGCCAGACGCACCATGCGGCCAGGCCCATCAGGGCGTACAGCACAGTCCACACCGGCCCGAACACCGACGATGGCGGGGCCCACGACGGTTGCACCAGCCGCCCGTAGAACGCCGCGGCCTGGATCGAGGCCAGCGCTCCGACGGCAGCCGCGGCAAAGCTCAGCAGCCACCAGCCGGCCAGGCCGAGCCAGGGGTGGGAAGGTCTCGTCGATGGCATGGGAGAACTCCTGTGGGGTAGTGACAAGGCATACCGCGGCGCATGTCTTGCAGATGCAATGCCGGCGCGCGGGTGGGCGTCCCGGTTGTACGGCAGGCACCGCCGAACGGATCAGCGGCGATCCTGCATCCGTTTGCAGCGACGCCTGCGTACAACGACGGTCCGCCCGGCCAGGCCGGCTTTCGATGTCGTCTTCCAGCAGTGGATCCGCGATGAAGTCACCCATGCTGTATTGCCTGCTGGCGGCCATCGGCCTGCCCGGATGCACCCGGGCCGACCAGCCGCCCATCATGCCGGTCGCCCACGTCGACATGCCGCGCTACATGGGCCGCTGGTACGTGATCGCCACCATCCCCACCCGCCCCGAACGGAACAGCTACAACGCCGTCGAGCTGTACCGGCTCACGCCCGATGGGGAGATATGCACCCGCTACGTCCACCGCCAGGGCGGCTTCGACGGGACGATCGACACCATCGGTTCGGTCGCCACGGTGGACGCCGATCGCAGCCAGGCACGCTGGCACGTCCACTTCGCCTGGTTCTTCAAGACCCAGTACCTGGTCGCCTGGCTCGCGCCGGATTACGGACAGGTCATCGTCGCCCGCGACAAGCGCGATTACCTCTGGTACATGGCGCGCACGCCGCAGGTGGCTGCCGCCGACTACCAGGCGATGCTCACGCGGGTGGCGGCACTGGGCTACGACCCCGCGCAGGTGGTCAAGGTACCGCAGCGATGGCCGGACGCCGGCATGGCGCAGGCCATCGACGGTGCGATCGCTGAGTGCCGATAGCTCGGCGAGCGCTCGGCTAGCCGCGCATCAGCGCGGGCCTCCACCGGGTCACGCATGGCAAAGCCGGCGATGCGCGAGCGCGTGACTGCCTGCGGAACGCCCGCCGCCTAGAGTCCGAACAGCGGCTGCAGCGTCCGCGCGACCCAGCCCTCGAAGCGCAGCGTGCCGTCCAGGGCGGCCACGCAGATGCACGCCCCGCCAGGCGCGGTGACCGGCTGGTGCCGGATCTCGTCATCCAGGTCCGCCATGTCGCCCGGAGCGAAGTGTCCCAGCTGGTCGTTGTAGGCGCCCTGGAGAATCTGGGTCAGTTCGCTGCCGTTGTGGCCGTGCACCGGCATGCTCTTGCCCGGACCGATGCGCAGCATGAACAGGTTGCCCTCGTCGACGCTGGCGCGGATCAGATGGACGCCAGGCGCCAGCCAGCGCCAGCGCAGCCCGCTCAGCGACCGGCCGAAGTAGGGATGGAGTGGCGCGGGCAGCGCATCGGGATCGTCCGCCAGGCTGGCCGGCGGCAACAACGACGCGCCCGCGGGCGGTGGCGTGTCGTCGAGCCTGGCGAGCATGGCCCGCCGCGCCTGTTCCGGCGAAGGCCGGTCACGCTGCATCTCGATCAGCCCGCCGCCGATGCGTTCGGCCAGGCGCAACTGCTGCCGGCATGCGGCGCAGATGCTCAGGTGCGCGGCGGCAACCACGCCCAGCGCGGTAGGCAGTGCACCCGCGGCGTAGCTGAGCAGCGTCGCTTCACCCAGGTGATGGCGTGGATTCATCGGTCTCATCGGAGCTCGTTCTGCAGCTTGAGGAAGGCCCGGCGCAAATGGGACTTGACGGTCCCCAACGGCATGCCGAGTTCGTCGGCGATGACCTGATGGCTCTTGGCTTCGAAGTAGGACATGCGGATCAATCTCGCCTGCACTGCGGGCAGTTGCCCGATGGCGCGGCGGATGTTGGCTTCCTCGGTGAGCGCCTCGGTGCCGGGCGGCTCGTTTTCGCCACCGGCGCCATCGAGCACGCCCATGTCTTCGAGATATTCCTGTGTCTGGCTCCACACCGGCTCCTTGCGGGTGCGGTCGATGAACAGGTTGCGGGCGATGCGGAACAACCAGGTGCTCAGGCTGCTGCGCGCGGCGTCGTACTGCGCGGCCCGCTGCCACAGGCGCAGCAACGCCTCCTGGGAAAGCTCCTCGGCCACGCCGTCGTCGCCGCCCAGGCCCAGCAGGTAGCGGCGCAGTCGCGGCGCGAAGTAGTCGTAGATGTGCAGGAAGCTGTCGCGGTCGCGCCGGCGCGCCACCGCCTCCACCAGCACGGCCCAGTCGTGTCGTGCGGCGGATGGGGGTCTTTGCAAGAGTCTCGCAGCCTCGAAACGCGCCACCGACTTGGTGGGGTAATCCAGGTCCATCATAGCCATGGTCGCCGGGGTGGTCGGCAACCTTTACGCAGCCTTGGACCAAATGGATGCAGGCAGGGGCGCGACCGCCGCTGAGCACCAGCGCGGACTCAGGATGCCAGCGGCTCCAGCACGGCAATCGGCAGCGGCGACAGCCAGTGCGCGGGCGACAGCGCGTGGGCAACCGTTCCCTCGCGCCCGCCGAGCAGATTGCGGTAACTGCCCGGAGCCACGCCGCTCAAGCGCACTTCCTGCGGCATCAGCGCGGACGTTGCCGCGGCGTCCCAGCGCGGTTCGCGCGCGTCCAGCAGCACACCGGCCGTGTGCCGCAACGCCAGCACCACGATGGCATGGCCGTCGAGCTTGCGCTGGAACGCCAGCAACCGGTCCGCGGCGGCCCCATCGGGGTTCTCCACCGCCAACTGGCGGTAGCAGCCCTGCGCGAACAAGGACGGATGGCGGCTCCGCAACTGAAGCAGTTCATGAAGCACGCGTTGCTTGAGCGCACCATCGCGCCATCGGTCGAGCAGTGCTTCCCACGGAGCGTCGCTGGCCAGTGCCGCGCGGCGTGCGTCGAAGTCGACCGGATGGCGGTTGTCCGGATCGACCAGGCTGAAATCCCAGAACTCGGTGCCCTGGTAGGTGTCCGGCACGCCCGGCGTGGTCAGCCGCAGCGTGGCCTGCACCAGGCTGTTGGCGGCGCCCGCGGCCTCGATGCGCTGCACGAAGGCGTGCAGCTCCGAGGCGAATCCGTTGGCAGGCGCCAGCAGCGCGTCGAGGAAAGCCTCGCAGGCATCTTCGTAAGGCTCGTTGGGAAGGCTCCAGCGGGATCGGCGCTTGGCTTCGCGCAGCGCCTTGCGCTGCCACTGGGCGATGCGCTCGCGGAAGGCGGCCAGCCCTTGCCGATCATCCGGTGCGAGTGTCGGCGGCCAGGCGCCGACGAGGCTCTGGTAGAGCATGTACTCGTCGGCCGCGGACGGGGCCGTGCCGCCATCGATCGCCACGCGCAGGCCGGCATGGCGGTCGCGCCAGCGTTCGACCGTGCCTGCCCACTGCGGCGCCACAGCGGCCTGCGAGAGCACTGCCAGGCGTGCGCGGGCATCCTCGCCGCGCTTGTGGTCGTGGGTGGCGGTGGCGAGGAGGTTGTGCGGATAGTCGCGGGCGCGCTCGGCGCACAGCGCGTGGAAGGTGGGGATGTCCAGCGCCAGGTGACCCGGATCGGCGCCGACCTCGTTGCGCGAAAGCAGGCGGCCGTAGCGATAGCAGGCGGTGTCCTCCACCGCCTTGGCGGCCATCGGCGAGGTGGCCTGCTGGAAGATCCGCATCGCCCGTTCGCGCGCGTGCCGCACCCGACCCGGCGGCAGGCCGCGCGGCGCCTGGCCGCCCAGCCACGCGGCCACTTCGGCGAGCAGTTCGCGATCCTCGATGCGCACCTGGTGGCGCGCGTGTGCGTAGGCCTGCTGGAACACGCTCTCGTCCACGGCATCGCGGCCCAGGCCGCCGGCGTAGGTGCGATACACGGGGAAATGCACCAGCAGTTCGACCAGCACGCGGCGGATCGCCGGCAGGCTGACGTCACGGGTGGAGACGTCGGCGCGGGCGGCATCGAACAGGGCGCGCGCGGTGCGGTCCAGTTCCGCCTCGAAACTGTCGACCAGGATCTGCCGCCGCGCGGTGCGCGCCACCGTGGCGAAGTCGGCGCGCTCGCCGCTGATCGCCTGCCACAGTTCGGTCAGCATCGCTTCGCCGGCGCCGTCGTGCAGCAGCGCCCCGACCTGGTCCATGAACTCGTAGCCGGTGGTGCCGTCCATGCGCCAGTCCGGGCGCAGCCGCTCGCCCTTGGCCAGGATTTTTTCCACCACGAGGTAGGCCGGGCCGCGTGGCGCACCGGCGGGGCGCTGGCGCTGCAGGCGACGCAGGCGATGGCGAAGCTGGCGGCAATAGCGGTGCGGGTCGGCCAGGCCATCGATGTGGTCCACGCGCAGGCCGTCGATCAGTCCCTCGGCGTAGAGCCGGAAAACCAGCGCATGGCTGTCCTCGAACACCCGCGTGCGGTCCATGCGCAGGCCGACCAGTTCGTTGATGTCGAAAAAGCGCCGGTAGTCGACCATGTCGTTGGCGATCTTCCAAAGCGCCAGGCGGTAGTGCTGTTCCTCCAGCAGGGCGTGCAGCCGGTGGAAGCCGGCCTCCTGCCTGCCGTCGTGCGCGCCCAGCACGGTGGAGAACTCCCCTGCCCCGCGCAATGCGTCGAGCGTGGATGGCGAGAGCGGCAAGGGGTTGTCGTGCACGCGCAATGCGTAGTCCCGGCCTTCGCGGTCCAGGCGCACGTCGCCGTCGCGCAGCGCCTGCGCGTAGGGCTTGCCCAGAATGGGCAGCAGCACATGCCCGCGCACCAGCGGATCGGGGCTGCGCCAGTCGATGTCGAAGTAGCCCGCATGCGGGCTGGCGCGGCCGTGGCGCAACACATCCATCCACCAGGCGTTGCCTGGGCCGGCGAACATGTGGTTCGGCACGATGTCCAGCACCAGGCCCATCCCGTGCGAGCGCAGTTTGCGCACCAGCCGATGCAGCGCCGGCTCGCCGCCCAGTTCGGGATTGACGTGGTGGTAGTCGATGACGTCATAGCCGTGCGTCGAGCCGGGGCGCGCGGTGAACAGCGGCGAGGCGTAGAGATGGCTCACGCCCAGGCGGGCGTAGTAGTCGACCTGCGCAGCGGCATCGTCCAGCGTGAAGCCGGCATGGAGTTGCAGGCGCGCGAGCGCACGCGGCGAGACGGGCGCGGCGTCGCTCACCGCGAGGAGTCTCGACTTCGCTTCGCTGCGCTCGGGGCGAACGGCGCTGGTCCGGCGCGATGAGGTTTTCTCCCCGGCCGGCAGAGCGCCGCCCTGGGCCCGTCGAAGGGTTTCCGGTTGAGAGTCGGAGTCCGCATGGAGTTCCGAAGGCGCCTCGGTGCGAGCCACGCCGGAACTGGCCCCCGCCTTTCTCACGACGCGTCGCGCGCCGCGGCGACAGCGGCGCAACACGCCTGCGCCACCGCACCGTCGAACATCAGCGCTGCCGATTCGGGCAACCGCCGACGCCAGTTCGGATGCATCGCGTCGGTGGGCCCGGGCAGGTTGGGTTGCTCCGGCAACGCCAGCAGGTCCTCGGCCGGGATCACCACCAGCGGCGCCGGCGCGCGCGCCACGTGGCCGGCCGCGGCGATGGCCACCGGCGCCACGTCCTCCGGCGAGGGCGGTCGATCCTCGTCCGGCGGGCCGCCGGCGCCCTGCGCCGCGCCCGAGGCGCACAGCGCGCGCCACAGCCGGTTGCGGTCGAGCGCACGCTCGGCGATCTCATCGACGCCCGGCTCCGCCAGGCCAGCGCGAGCACGCCATTCGATGTCGCGCCCGCTCCACCAGCCGGCCACCGTCGGCACGTCGTGGGTCGAGGTGGTCGCCATCGCGTCGGGCGACCAGTGCTTCGGTGCGATGAAGCCGCGGTCGGCCGCGCGCTCGAACCACAGCACGCGGATGCCGAGCACGCCGGTCTCGCCGATGCGCTGGCGGAAGTCGGCCGGCACCGTGCCCAGGTCCTCGCCGATCACCACTGCGCGGTTGCGATGCGATTCGATCGCCAGCAGCCGCAACATGTCCTGGAGGGGATAACGCACATAGGCGCCATCGGTGGCGCCGTGACCATGCGGCACCAGCCACAGTCGCTTGAGGCCAAGCACGTGGTCGATGCGAACGCCTCCGGCATGCGCCAGCGCGGCGCGCAGCATGGCGAGGTAGCCGGCGTAGCCGCCGCGCTTCAATCCCGCCGGCGAGAACGTGGTCAGCCCCCAGTCCTGCCCGTTGCGGTTGAGCAGGTCCGGCGGCGCACCCACCGACAGGCCGTGCAGCAGTTCGCCCTTGTGGCTCCAGGCCTGGCTGCCGCCGGAGTCGGTGCCCACCGCCAGGTCCGAGATCAGCCCGATCGCCATGCCCGAGGCGCGCGCCGCGTGCTGCGCATCTTCCAGGCCTCGCATGGCAAGCCATTGGAGGAAGGCGTGGAACGCCACCTCGCGGCTGTGCTCGCGCGCGAAGGTGGCGACCGCGGGGCTGGCCGGGTCGTGGTACCCGACAGGCCAGGCCTGCCACCCGCCCGGCGTATCGTGCGCGCGGAAGTGAACCTGCAACGCCTCGAAGCGCGCATGGCGTTCGAGCGCCTCGCCCTGTTCGCGACGGAAGGCGCACAGGGCCTGGGTGAGCTTGGAATCGGCGGTGGACCATTCGAACAGCGTGCGCAGCAGCGTCATGCGCGCGCGCGCCGCGCGCGGCCAGTCGATCAGTTCCAGCCATTCCAGCTCGGCCAGTTCCTGGCGAAGGTTGTGCGCGTCGGTCACGGTGCGCAACGCCGACGCACCGCCCACGCGGCCCGGGTCGACGTAGAGGGGGTTGAGGAACAGCCGGCTGGATGGCGCGTACGGGCTGTAGCGCTCCGGTGCCGCGGCGAACAGCGCATGCACCGGGCTGATCGCCAGCGCATCGGCGCCGCGCGAGGCCGCGGCGCGGGCGCATTGCTCCAGCGCGGTGAAGTCGCCGATGCCGCCGTCGCCCGGCCGGCGCAGGCTGGACAGCTGCACCGCCACGCCCCAGGGGCGGCGATGGGCGCCGGCGATGTCGCCCACGCCGAACGCGCGCGGCGGGGCGGCGGCGAGCGTGCATTCGTCATCGCCGAGCAGCAGGCGGTAGTAGCCCCAGGAAGCCGGTGCCTGCAGCACCCGTTCGTCCGGCCCCACGGTGCCTTCGTCGACCGGGAGGCCCTGCTCGTCTTCGATGCGGTAACGGCGCGATGCGTCCGCCGGCGGCAGCGGGAACGAACTGCCGGCGTCGGCTACCAGCAACCGCGGCAGCTGCGTGCCCCCGCGCTCGCGGCGCAACCGTTCGAGGCTGGCGTCGATGTCGGCTTCGTTGGCGCATGGCAGGCCGAGCGCGTCGAGCACCGCGCGCAGCGTGGGCGGGGCGACCTGTTGCGGACGGTCGTTCGCATCGCGCCACTGCACGTCCACGCCGGCCTGCCCGGCGAGTTCGGCGAGACGGGTGTCGAGGTCGCTCACGACCGCGCTCGCCGGAAGCCGCAGGCGTGCGCGGTCATGCAAGGGCGGCCGGTACAGGCAGGTTCATGCCAAGCGGTCGCGCTGCCACGCAGGTCGCGCACAGGATGCGCTCCTGCCGGGGCGCTGGGGATGACGCTCAAGCTCATGCCGAAGGTTCCAGGCAAACCAGGGTGCGGGCGGGATCGAGGCGGCCTTCGGCCAAGGCGGCGATCGCCGACGCCTCGCCGTACAACCATCGCGCAGCGGGTGTCGGCTTGGCGTCGACGTGGGCCGCGCGTTCGCCCAGGTTGCAATAGACGTGCAGCCGCGCATCGCCCAGTTGCCAGTGCGCCTGCAACGCGCGCTCGCCGATGGCACGCGCGCCCAACGGCCGTGCCTGCTCCAGCCGCGGCGCCAAGTGCTCCCGGCGCTGCGCCAGGAGCAGGCGGACCAGGGTCAGCCGTGCGACGCCGTCCGCGCTGGCGGCTTCGGTCGGATCCAGCGTGGATGTTTCGAAGGTGGCCGGCGCATTCGGGTCGGGCACATCGCCCTTGCCATGGCTTTCGAACTCGGCGAATTCCTTGCGCCTGCCCTCGCGCACGGCGGTGCGCAGTTGTTCGCTCTGGTGGTCGGTGAAAAACAGGAACGGCCGGCGACTGCCCCACTCCTCGCCCATGAACAACATCGGCACCGACGGCGTCAGCAGCAGCAACGCATACGCCGCCTCGAGCCTGTCCGCGCCAGTCAGTGCGGTAAGGCGTTCGCCCAGGGCACGATTGCCGATCTGGTCGTGGTTCTGCAGGAAGTCGACGAAGCACAGCGGGCTCAGGTGTGCGCTCGACTCGCCGCGCGGCTTGCCGCGCATCGGTTCACCCTGCCAGGCGAAGCCCTCGGCCAGGCAGCGCACGAGCTTGTCGAGCGGATCGTTGGCGTAGGCGCCGTAGTAGCCGGCGTGCTCGCCCGTGAGCAGGACATGCAGCGCATTGTGGAAGTCATCGTTCCATTGCGCGTCGAAACGATACGGACCCAGCAGGTGCGCCAGGTTGGCTTCGTTCTCCAGGACCAGGTGCACCTGTCGCCCGTCCATCGCCGCACGCACGCGGGCGGCGAGCGAGAGCAGCCATGCCGGGTTGTGCAGCGCATGCACCGCGTCCAGGCGCAGGCCGTCGAAGCGGTACTCGTGGAGCCAGTACAACGCGTTGTGCACGAAGAAGTCGCCCACCGGCGGCTGCGCCACGTCGATCGCCGCGCCCCAGGGCGTCGGCGGCCCGTCCTTGCGGAAGAACGGCGAGGCGTAGGCGCCCAGGTAATTCCCGTCCGGGCCGAAGTGGTTGTAGACCACGTCCAGGATCATCGTGAGGCCCAACCCGTGCGCCGCATCGACCAGCGCCTTGAGCTCGTCGGGCGTTCCGTAGGCCGCGGCCGGCGCGAACGGCAGTACGCCGTCGTAGCCCCAGTTGCGGTCGCCGGGGAACTGCGCGATCGGCATCAGCTCGACCGCGGTGAAGCCCAAAGCGTGCAGGCGTGGCAGCATGGCCTGCACGCCGCGAAAGCCGCCGCACGCACCCACGTGCAGTTCGTAGACCACGGCCTCGTGCCACGGTCGCCCGCACCAGTCGTCGTGTTGCCAGGCGAATGCCGCAGGGTCGACCACGACGCTGGCGCCGTGCACATCGCCCGCCTCCTGCAACCGCGAGGCCGGGTCGGGGACGCGCAGGTCCCTGCCGACGTGGAAGCGATAGCGCGTGCCGGCGGGCGCCTCGCGGATGCACTCGTGCCAGCCATCATCCAGTGCGCGCATCGGGTGCGTGGCCGCCGATTCGAGTTCCAGCTGCACCTGCGCGACATCGGGCGCCCACAACCGGAAGCGCGTGCGTCCGTCGCCATGCAGCTCGGCGCCGTAGGGCATGGCGTGGCGGAAGCGCCCGCTCATGCACCGTCCTGCCGCGGCGCGGCGGAAAGCAGCATGACGCTCAGGCCCTTGAGCTCGAGCGTGGCATCGTCGACGGTGCGCTCGGCCGCTTCGGGGTTGCCGGTGTCGACGCGCAGGCGCCATGGCAGCTTCGGCTCGGGAAGCGCGAAGGCGTGGGGCTCGCCGGTGCCGTTGATCAACAACAGGGTCACGTCGAGGTGGCGCCGCCCCTTGGGCAGCGCGCGGCGGAGCATCAGCAGGCGGCCCTGGGCATCGTTCCAGTCGCTCTGCTTCATCGCGCTGGCGCGTTCGTTGTACCAGGACACCGGCGGCAGGCCCGGCAGCAGGTCGGCGCCGCCGTGCATGAAGCAGTCCGCGCGCAGGGTCGGGTGCTGCTCGCGCAGGCGGATCAGCCGCGCGACGAAATCGATGAACGCACGGCCGCCGTCGGATTGCGCCAGCTTCCAGTCGAGCCAGGAGATCTCGTTGTCCTGGCAGTAGGCGTTGTTGTTGCCGCCCTGGCTGCGGCCGAACTCGTCGCCACCCAGCAGCATGGGCGTGCCGTGCGAGAACAGCAGCGTCGCCAGCATGGCGCGTTTGGCACGGCCGCGCGCGTCGAGGATGGCGGCGTCCTCGGTGGGGCCCTCGGCGCCGTGGTTGTTGCTCTCGTTGTCGTTGGCGCCGTCGCGGTTGTCCTCGCCGTTGGCCTCGTTGTGCTTCTGCTCGTAGCTGACCAGGTCCTGCAGGGTGTAGCCGTCGTGCGCGGTGACGAAGTTGAGCGAGGCCCAGGGCCGCCGGTGCTGGTGGTCGAACAGGTCGGCCGAGCCCTGCAGCCGCCCGGCGAGCGCGCCGCGCAGGCCAGCGTCGCCTTTCCAGAAGCGCCGCACGTCGTCGCGGAACTGGCCGTTCCATTCGCCGAAGCCGGGCGGATGGTTGCCCAGCTGGTAGCCGCCGGGGCCGACGTCCCACGGCTCGGAAATCAGTTTGACGCCGTTGAGCACCGGGTCCTGGCGCATGGCGTCGAACAGGCCACCGTTCGGATCGAAACCGCTCGCCTCGCGGCCTAGCGTGACGCCAAGGTCGAAGCGGAAGCCGTCGATGTGGAAGGTCTGCACCCAGTAGCGCAGCGAGTCCATCACCAGCTGCAGCACGCGCGGGTGCGCGGTGTTGACGGTGTTGCCGGTACCGGTGTCGTTGATGCAGTGGCGCGGGTTGTCCGCGACAAGGCGGTAGTAGCTGGCGTTGTCCAGGCCGCGGAAGGACAGCGTGGGTCCGAGTTCGCTGCCTTCGCCGGTGTGGTTGTAGACCACGTCGAGGATCACCTCGATGCCGGCCGCGTGCAGCGCCTGCACCGCGGCGCGCAACTCGTTGAGCGCGCCCTCCGCCATGTACGAGGGCTCCGGCGCGAAGAAGGCCAGCGTGTTGTAGCCCCAGTAATTGCGCAGCTTCATTTCGGTCAGCCGGCGGTCCTGCACGAAGGCGTGGATCGGCAGCAGCTCGATCGCGGTGACGCCCAGATGCACCAGGTGGTCGATCACGTAAGGATCGGCCAGCGCCAGGAAGGTGCCGCGCTCGTGCGGGCGGATGCGCTTGAGCGTGCGGGTCAGGCCCTTGACGTGTGCCTCGTAGACGATGGTCTTCGGCCAGGGCGTGCGCGGGCGCTGCGTGCGGCCCTCCCAGTGCATCGGCTCGTCGACCACCACCGCCTTGGGCATCGCCGCGGCGCTGTCGCGGCGATCGAAGGACAGGTCCGCGCGCGGGGAGGTCACGCGGTAGCCGTGCAACACGTCCGACCAGCGCAACTGCCCGGCAAGCTGGCGCGCATAGGGATCGAGCAGCAGCTTGTTCGGGTTGAAGCGGTGGCCCTGCTCCGGCTCGTACGGACCGTAGGCACGGTATCCGTAGAGCTGTCCGCCGCGCAGGCGCGGCAGGTAACCGTGCCAGATCTCGTCCGTGCACTCGGGCAGTACGTAGCGGGCGATCTCGCGCCGGCCGGAGGGATCGAACAGGCACAGTTCGATGCGCTCGGCGTGGGCGGAGAACACCGCGAAGTTGGTGCCGATGCCATCGCAGTGCGCACCCAACGGGTACGGCGAACCCGGTTGCATGCGTTCGGGGAGGGTGGGCATCAACGGAGCTCCGGAAGTCCAGGACGCATCCTGCGCGCGCTCGCGTGGTTGCGATGTGGTCAGGCGGGCACGCCTTGGGTGCGTTGCACTGGGGGACCGCTCACGGCTGGCCGGCCAGATAGATCACCGTGGCCAGGGGCGGCAGCGTCAGTGCGAGCGAATGCGACTGCCCGTGGATCGACACCGGCTCGGCGTGCGCCTCGCCCTGCCCCATGCCGGAGCCGCCGTAGGCTGCGTCATCGGTGTTGATCGCCAGCTCCCAGCGCCCTTCGCGTGGCACGCCGATGCGGTAATCGTGCAGCGGTGTCGGCGTGAGGTTGCTCACCACCAGCGCGGGACGCGCGTCCTGGCCAAAGCGCAGCCAGGCGAACACGCTGTTGCCGGCGTCGTCGCCGATCGCCCAGCGAAAGCCGCGTGGGTCGCTGTCCCACGCATGCAGCGCCGGCTCGCGCGCGAGCAGGTGGTTCAAGTCGCGCAACAGGTGCTGTACGCCACGGTGGCGCGGATCGTCCAGCAGTTCCCACGGCAGTTGCGCATCGTGGTTCCACTCGGTCGGCTGTGCCACCTCGCCGCCGGCGAACAGCAGCTTCTTGCCCGGATGCGCCCACATGAAACCGTAGTAGGCACGCAGGTTGGCGAAGCGTTGCCAGTCGTCGCCAGGCATGCGGCCCAGCAGCGACCGCTTGCCATGTACCACCTCGTCGTGGGACAGCGGCAGCACGTAGTGCTCCGAATAGGCGTAGACCATCGAGAAAGTCATCTCGTGGTGGTGCCAGCGCCGGTGGATGGGATCGCGCGACATGTATTCGAGCGTGTCGTGCATCCAGCCCATGTTCCACTTGTAGTCGAAGCCCAGGCCGCCTTCGGTGGGCGCGCGCGTGACGCCGGGCCAGGCGGTCGATTCCTCGGCGATGGTGAGCACGCCGGGATGGTGCTGGTGCACGACCGTGTTGAAGCGCTTGAGGAAGGCGATCGACTCGAGGTTCTCGCGCCCGCCGTGGATGTTGGGCACCCATTCGTCGTGCTTGCGGCTGTAGTCGCGGTAGAGCATGGAAGCGACCGCATCCACGCGCAGGCCATCGATGTGGAAGCGTTCGAGCCACGCCAGCGCGCTGCCGATCAGGAAGCCGGAGACCTCGTTGCGGCCCAGGTTGTAGATCAGCGTGTTCCAGTCCTGGTGGAAGCCCTCGCGCGGGTCGGCGTGTTCGTACAGTTCGGTGCCGTCGAAGTGCGCCAGGCCGTGCGTATCGGTCGGGAAGTGCGCAGGTACCCAGTCGACGATGACGCCAAGTCCCGCTTCATGGCAGCGATCGACGAAACGGGCGAAGGCCTCGGGTGGGCCGAAGCGTGCGGTCGGCGCGTACTGGCCCAGCGGCTGGTAGCCCCAGGACCCGCCGAACGGGTGCTCGGCGATCGGAAGCAGTTCGAGATGGGTGAAGCCCATGCCGATGAGGTAGGGAATCAGGCGCTCGGCCAGCGCATCCCAGCCGGGCGATTGGCCCCGGTCGTCGCGCCACCAGGAACCGGCGTGCAGTTCGTAGATCGACAAGGGCGCGTCCAGCCGCTGGCGTGCGGCGCGATCGGCCATCCAGGCGTGGTCGGTCCAGCGGAACGGCGCATCGGCGGCAACCACCGACGCGGTGGCCGGCGGCGTCTCGGTGGCCAGCGCCACCGGATCGGCTTTCTGCTGCACCGAAAAATCCGCGCCGAGGATCTCGTACTTGTAGCGTGCGCCGGCGCGAAGACCCGGTACGAACAGTTCCCACACACCGTGCGGCAAACGCAGGCGCATCGGGTGGCGGCGGCCGTCCCAGTGGTTGAAGTCGCCGACCACGCTGACCCGCCGTGCATTGGGCGCCCATACGGCGAAGCGGACGCCCGCCACGCCATCGCGTTCGATCGGATGCGCGCCGAGCTGGCGCCAGAGCTCCGGATGCTGGCCCTGGGCGAGCAGATCCAGGTCGTGCTCGGCCAGCAACGCGCCGAAGGCGTAGGGATCGTCCAGCTCCTGCACCGCCGTAGGCCAGTGCACGCGCAGGCGATAGGCGCCCTGGCCCGGCACCGCACCGGCGAAAAGTCCATCGGCAACCGGTTCCAGCGAAGCGAGCAGCCGGCCCTGTCCGTCGATCGCCTCGACGTCGAGCGCTCCCGGTTGCAGCGTGCGCACCAGGCGCTGTCCGTCGACCTGGTGGGGTCCGAGTACGGCGAACGGATCGGCGTGGCGCGCATGCAACAGCGCATCCACCACGCCGGGATCGAGTCGGCCTGGGCCGTTCACGGGATCGCCTCGCCGATGGCGGCCTCGTCGGTCAGCCGCAGCAGCCCCTGCAAGGGCACGCCGAACCAGCCCGGCCGGTTGGCGGCTTCATAGGCGATCTCGTAGGCGGCCTTGTCGAGCAGGAACAGTTCGAGCATCGGCGCCAGTGCCCCGGCGCTGATCCAACGCACCGGCGCCTGTTCGAGCACCGCGACATAGGCGCCCAGGAACACCTCCGAGGCGCGCAGACGGAAGCGTTCCAGGAAAGGCGCGAACAACGGGTCCTCGATCGGCGCCACGCCTTCCTCGCCGCGCTGCGCCACCGCGGCGACATAGTCCAGCGAGCGCAGGAAGCCTGCCACGTCACGCAGCGGCGTGGTCTTTATACGGCGGTCCTCCAGCGGTCGCGCCGGTTCGCCTTCGAAGTCGATCAGCCAGGCGTCGCCCTGCACCACCAGCACCTGGCCCAGGTGGAAGTCGCCATGCACGCGCGTGCGCAGCGCACCCGCGCCAAGCCGCGCCAGCGTATCGATGCGCTGGCACAGCGCCGCGCGGCGCGCGAACAGGCGATCGCGCTGCGCGCGCAGGGCACCGTCCTCCGGGTCGAGGCCTTCCAGGGCATCGAGCGCGCGCTGGAGTTGCGCGCGGGCGTCGGCGGCCCAGCCGTCCAGGTGGGTGGCGTCGGCGGTCTCGGGCCGGAAGGCGTCATCCTCGCTCGGCTGCGCGAGTACGGCGTGCAGCTCGCCCAGGCGCGTGCCCACCGCTGCGGCAAAGCTGTCGTAGTCCGCCAGGATCTCCGCGCGCGCGGCATCGTCCTCGGCGTGGCTGAACTCGTCCCAGGTGCGCTGCAGGTAATCCAGCGTCCAACGCCAGGCGTCGCCCTGGTTGCGCACGAAGCCCTGCAGCACCGCCAGCGCCGAGGGGATGCCGTCGGCCCCGACGTGCAGTACTTCACCCAGCAGCGGCGGCGTGTTGGCGTAACCGACGCGGGTCAGGTGCCGGCCCATCTCCAGTTCGGGGTTGATGCCGTGCGCGATGTGCCGGTAGAGCTTGAGCATGCCGCGTTCGTGCACGATCACGGAACTGTTGGACTGCTCGGCCGACAGCCAGCGGTTCTCCGCATCGGGCGGAAACTCCAGCGCGTCGAACGCGGCCGTCGCGGTGAACTGGATCGCCCCGCCGCGCTTGAGCGGAAGCTCCTGGCGATTGCGCAGGCCGCGCAGCAGGCCCGAGACGAAGGCATCGAGCACGAACCCATCGGTGAGGTAGCCCACGCGCCGCCCGCGGCGCACGCGCGCCAGCGCCAGTTGCTGGGCGCGCGCGGGCGGGTTCTCGTCCTCCCAGATGATGCCCAGCGGCAGGCAGTAGCGCTCGATGCCGCCGTCGTTGAGGGTGGCGATGATCTCGGTGATCACCAGGTCTTCGCCACGGTCCGGCCAGGGCTGGCCATACATCACGCTGATCGAGGCGATGCCGCGGTCCTTGGCGCCGAACCAGCGTCGCCGGCCCAAGTAGGTGGGCAGCACGTCGCGTTCCAGCGCGCCGCGGTGGTGCGCCATGACCGGGCCTTCCACCAGCGGACCGCGCAGCACCAGGGTTTCGAAGTCGGGCATCGGCTCCGCCGGCGGCTGGTGCCAGGCCGGCATCTGCGCGTTGGCGCAGAGCTGGAAGGCATAGAAGCCGAACGGTGGGAGCGTGAGCAGGTAAGGCAGGCGCCCGATCGGCGGGAACGAGGTGCCGCCGAGGATCTCCACCGGCACGCGGCCATCGAACGCGCCCAGATCCAGTTCCACCGCCTGCAGCGTGCGCGACATGTTGGCCACGCACAGCACCTGCTCGTCCTCGTATTCGCGCAGATACGCGAGGATCTTGCGGTTGCCGGGGAACAGGAACCGGATGCCGCCGCGCCCGAACGCCCGGTAGCGCTTGCGCACGGCCAGCACGCGGCGGGTCCAGTTGAGCAGCGAATGGGGATCGCGCGCCTGCGCCTCGGCGTTGACCGCCTGGTAGCCGTACAGCGGATCCATGATCGGCGGCAGCACCAGCTTGGCCGGATCGGCCTTGGAGAAGCCGCCGTTGCGGTCCATCGACCATTGCATGGGCGTGCGCACGCCGTCGCGGTCGCCCAGGTGGATGTTGTCGCCCATCCCCAGCTCGTCGCCGTAGTACAGCACCGGCGTGCCGGGCATGGTGATGACCAGCGAATTCATCAGCTCGATGCGTCGGCGGTCGCGCTCGAGCAGCGGCGACAGGCGACGGCGGATGCCCAGGTTGATGCGGGCGCGACGGTCGGCGGCGTAGGTCTCCCACAGGTAATCGCGCTCGGCGTCGGTGACCATTTCCAGCGTCAGCTCGTCGTGGTTGCGCAGGAAGATCGCCCACTGGCAGTTGTCCGGGATCGCCGGGGTCTGGCGCATGATGTCGGTGATCGGGAAGCGGTCCTCGCGCGCGATGGCCATGTACATGCGCGGCATCAGCGGGAAATGGAACGCCATGTGGCATTCGTCGCCGTCGCCGAAGTAGTCCTGGGTGTCTTCCGGCCACTGGTTGGCCTCGGCCAGCAGCATGCGGTCGGGATAGTGCTCGTCGATCTCCTTGCGGATCAGCTTGAGGATGTCGTGCGTCTCGGGAAGGTTCTCGTTGTTGGTGCCCTCGCGCTCGATCAGGTAGGGCACCGCGTCCAGTCGCAGTCCGTCGACGCCCAGGTCGAGCCAGAAGCGCATCACGCCGAGCACGGCCTTTAGCACCGCCGGGTTGTCGAAGTTGAGATCGGGCTGGTGCGAGAAAAAGCGATGCCAGAAGTACTGGCCGGCGACCGCGTCCCAGGTCCAGTTCGACTTCTCGGTATCCAGGAAGATGATGCGCGTGCCCGAATAGGCCTGGTCGGTGTCCGACCACACGTAGAAGTTGCGCGCGGCTGAACCGGGCTTGGCCAGGCGGGCGCGCTGGAACCAGGGGTGCTGGTCGGAGGTGTGGTTGATGACCAGCTCGGTGATCACGCGCAAGCCGCGCGCATGCGCGGCGGCGATGAAGCGCTTGGCGTCGCCGAGCCGCCCGTAGTCCGGATGGACGTCCTTGTATTCGGAGATGTCGTAGCCGTCGTCGCGCCGGGGGCTGGGGTAGAACGGCAGCAGCCAGAGCGTGTTGACGCCCAGCTCGGCGATGTAGTCGAGCTTGTCGATCAGGCCCTGGAAGTCGCCCACGCCGTCGTCGTTGGAGTCGAAGAACGACTTGACGTGCACCTGGTAGATGATCGCGTCCTTGTACCAGAGCGGGTCGCTGGTAAAGCTGCGCTTGGGGGTTCGGGGATGGGCGCTCATGCGCGGGTTCCTTCCTGCGCAACCGCAGGTCGACATGCAGGAGCGCACCCAGTGCGCGACCGCAACGCAACGACGCGGCTGCACGGTCGCGCACGGGGTGCGCTCCTGCGGAGGTGCCGCGCGGACGTGGGGGAAGGCATGCTCATGCCTCCACCCGCCAGATCGCATAGGGCATCCCCTGCCCCAGCCATACGTGCTGGCGTCCGCCGCGCCAGGTCTGCGTGGCGTCGTGCAGCAGGTCCTCGACGGTGATCGGCGTGTGCTCGCCCACGCCCCAATCGGCCAGCGGCAGATGCAGATCGGTCGCCTGCGCGTGGTGCGGGTCGAGGTTGATCGCCACGAGCACGCGGTCGCGTCCGCGCGCGGTCTTCTCGAAGAACAGCACCTGCTCGTTGTCGGCATGCAGGAAGCGCACGCCCAGGTGGCTCTGCAGCGCGGGCTGCTCGCGGCGGATCATGTTGAGCCGGGTGATCTCGGCAATGATGTTGCCGGGCGCTTCCCAGTCGCGTGGCTTGATCTCGTACTTCTCCGAATCGAAGTATTCCTCCTTGCCCGGGACCGGTATCGACTCGCACAGCTCGAAACCCGAGTACATGCCCCACAGGCCCGACAGCGTGGTCGCCAGCGCCGCGCGGATCAGGAACCCGCTGCGGCCGGAATGCTGCAGGAAGTGGGGATTGATGTCCGGCGTGTTGACGAAGAAGTTGGGGCGGAAGAAATCGCGCGGCGGGCCCTGCGTCAGCTCGGTCAGGTACTCGGTAAATTCCTGCCTGGTGTGGCGCCAGGTGAAATAGGTGTAGGACTGGCTGAAGCCGAGCTTGGCCAGCCGGTACATCGGCTTGGGCCGGGTGAACGCTTCGGACAGGAACAGCGCGTCCGGATACTGGCTGCGCACACGGCCGATCATCCACTCCCAGAACGGGAACGGCTTGGTGTGCGGGTTGTCCACGCGGAAGATGCGCACACCCTCGCCCGCCCAGTACAGCACCACGTCGCACAGCGCCTGCCACAGGGAGGGGACCGCGTCTTCCTGGTAGAAGTCGACGTTGACGATGTCCTGGTATTTCTTCGGCGGGTTCTCCGCGTAGCGCAGGCTGCCATCCGGGCGCCAGTCGAACCACTCCGGGTGTTCGGTGAGCCAGGGATGGTCGGGCGAGCACTGGATGGCGAAGTCCAGCGCCAATTCCAGCCCGTGTTCCGCCGCCGCATCACGCAGCGCTCGGAAATCCTCGATCGTGCCCAGCTCCGGATGGATGTCCGCATGGCCGCCCTCGGCCGAGCCGATCGCGTAGGGGCTGCCCGGATCGTGCTCGCCCGGCGTCAGGGTGTTGTTGCGGCCCTTGCGGAAGGCGCGGCCGATCGGATGGATGGGCGGGAAATACAGCACGTCGAAGCCCATCGCCTGGATCGCGGGCAAGCGCCCGATGACGTCGCGGAAGGTGCCGTGGCGCGCGGGGTCGTCGGTGATGGAGCGCGGGAACAGTTCGTACCAGCTGGCGAAGTGCGCGGCGCGGCGATCGATTTCCAGCCGCAGCGGCGGATGCTCCGCAGCGAACGCGCGCAGATCGCCATCGGTCATCGCCTGCGCGGTGTCCTGTGCGGTCATCAGCCGGTAGCGCGTCTCGTCGTCTTCGGCCTTGGCCAGGGCGGCTGCCAGGGCGCGCAGGGGTTTGCGTTTCGCCGGCATGGTGCCGGCCGCGGTCTGTTCGACCAGGTGCTGGCCTTCGCGCATTTCCAGCGCGATCGGCACGCCGGCGTCGTGCTTGGCGACGATCTCGTGGCGATAACTCGCGTATGCGTCGCGCCACGCCAGCACGGTGTACTCGTGGCGACCCATGCGGGTGGGCACGAAGCGGCCGCGGTAACGGTCGTTGCCCAATGGCTCCATGCGTTGCTCGTGCCACTGCTTCTCGTCCAGCGCGCGCCAGCGCAGCGCCACGGCGAGCTTGTCGTGGCCGTCCATGAAGACGTCCGCCTCGACCTCGACGACGTCGCCGACCACGCGCTTGACCGCGAAGCGGCCGTCGTCCACGCAGGGGGTGATGGCTTCGATGGCGATGCGCGGCGCCTGCGTGGCCGCAGCGAGGGCCTGCTTGTACGCGGTGGCGCTACCGCGGATGGCGACCGGCTGCGTGCGCGTGCCCTCCAGGACGCGCGCCTCGCCAGGGCCGAGCAGGACCGGTCCGGCCATGGGCGCGCCATCGGGAGCCGTCCAGTCGGCATAGTCACTGGCCGCGCCGCCGGCGATGGCGCCCAGGTCCACCGGGGTGCCGTCATCCAGCCGCGCGTTGAAGAGCGACAGCCACGCGCGTTCGCCCTGGCGTCGCAGCACGCCGACCCAGGCATCGTCGATGTGGATCACCGCCGGCTCGCGCGCCTGCGGGCCGAGGTCGCGCAGCCAGTCGTTGACGGCGCGGATCTCGCCCGTCACGTCCAGCGCCTGTTGCTCGTCGCGGGCGAAGCCGGCCGGCATCAGCCAGCCGGTGGCGCAGGCCGCGGCAAACCAGGCGGCGCGGCGGCGATGGTGATCGGCATGGTCGCGCTCGCCGAAGCCCAGGTCGGCATCGGGATCGCCAAAAGGCGCCGCGGCGCAGGCCAGCGGCGGCGCCACCTCGGCCACGCGGCGCAACTCGCGACCGAGCCAGCCGGCGCGGAAATCCCACCACTCGGCCGAGCAGAAGGCGTAGTCGAAGGCGACGTCGGTGAGGCCGGAAAGCTCGGCAGGCGCCAGGCCCTGTGTCCACCCCAGAAACCGTGCCTGCGGTGTCTTGCCGCGCAGGCCATCGACCAAGTGGGCCCACCATGCGGCAGGCGCCGCGTCGAGCGACAGCAGCCGCAGTCCTGCCGCTCCGGCATGCAGTGCCTCGCGCAGACGCTCGCACCACCAGGCCAACGCCTCCGGCGCCACCGCATCGTCGTGGAAGCGCCAGCGCACGCCGGCCTCCGCCGCGGGGCGACGCGGATCGGGCAGCACGGACGGGTCGGGCAGCGCGTGGAACCAATCCGGATGCTCGGCGCGCAGCGTCGCATCGGCCGGCATCGGTCGCGCAACGTCCACGTCGAGCAGCAAACCCAGCCCGTGATCGCGGCAGATGCGGGCGAAGGCGCCGATCGCGCTGGCGCCTTCGTCGAGCAAGGTCACGGGTGCGAGCACATGGTTGAAGCCGAGCTCGGCGGCATGCGTCAGCCAGCGCGTACGCGCGCCGCTGTCGGCGGCGAACCCGGCGGGAAGACTGAAGATGCAAGGCGGCGCGGCCGCTTGTGCCGACATGGTGGCTCCCGGGTTCGAGGATGGAGCTGCCGCGGCGGCTGCCGGGCGGCGCTTGCGCTGGCCGCGGGCGCCGGAGCGGGCGGGTACGTCGGCTGTCCCCTGGCGCCGGGCCATCAGTCGCCGCGTCGGCGGCTGGCGCCGCGCGGCCTGTCCGCATGGCTGGCCTGCGGCCGGTTGGTGTACTGGCGCACCGCCTGGGTGTTGGTGCCGACCACGGCGATCGCCTCGCGCAGGTCGTGTTCGGAAATACGCAGTTGCTTGGACCAGTACCGCATCGCGAACGGATCTCTGTCGTTGATCGTGCTCAGGGTCCGGTCCGACTGGCTCATGATTCACCCGTGGCCGCGCGGTGCTGCGGCAGCGCTTGCATCTTGGTGGTCGCGCATTGAAGGCGCCGTCACGGAAAGATGAGGCACTCGTAAAGCGTTCCGTGAAACCGCGCTGGGGCGCGCCCTGCGCGGTCGCAAGGCTAAGGTCGCAGCGCGCGCTCGCGCGCAGGTGCGCTCCTGTAGAAAGCCTCGTGGCGGCATACTTGCCGGCATGCACCCTGCCCCGCTCGCCGGTTTCATCGCTACCCACCCGCGCCTGTTCGTGCTGACCGGCGCCGGCTGCAGCACGGACTCGGGCATTCCCGATTACCGCGACAGCGACGGCGCCTGGAAGCGCACGCCGCCGGTGACCTACCAGGCCTTCATGGGCGAGGAATGCACACGCAGGCGCTACTGGGCGCGCAGCCTGGTCGGCTGGCGCCACTTCGGCCGCGCCCAGCCCAATGGCACCCACCACGCATTGCAGCGGCTGGAAGCGCAGGGGCGGCTGGAACTGCTGGTCACGCAGAATGTGGACGGCCTGCACCAGCGTGCCGGCCAGCGCCAGGTGGTCGACCTGCACGGACGGCTGGACGAGGTGCGTTGCATGGGCTGCGCGTGGCGGCAGTCACGCGCGGCCTTCCAGCAGGAACTCGACCGCCTCAATCCGGGCTGGGCGGAACTCGACGCCAGCGAAGCGCCGGACGGTGATGCCGACCTGGAAGCGGCGCACTTCAACGATTTCGTGATACCGCCGTGCCCGGCCTGCGGCGGCGTGCTCAAGCCGGACGTGGTGTTCTTCGGCGAGAACGTACCGCGCGAGCGGGTCATGCAGGCGATGCAGGCGCTGGAAGTCGCCGACGCGGTGCTGGTGGTCGGCTCCTCGCTGATGGTGTTCTCCGGCTACCGCTTCGTGCATGCGGCGGCGCGCGCCGGCAAGCCGGTGGCGGCGGTGAATCTTGGAAGGACGCGCGCTGATCCGTTGCTGAGCCTGAAAGTGGAGCAGCCGTGCGCGGAGGCGCTGGCGTTCCTGCTGGATTGAGCCAGGCAGGCTTGCAGCGTCGCGTCCGGGTTTATCGCCGCGAGCGGAAGAACTCGCGCAGCATCCCGCCCGACTCGGCCGCCAGCAAGCCGCCCTGCACCAGCACGCGATGGTTGTGCCGGTCGGAAACCAGCGTGTCGAACACGCTGCCGGCGGCGCCGGTCTTGGGATCGGTCGCCGCATACACCACGCGACCGATCCGCGCATGCACCAGCGCCATGGCGCACATCGCACACGGCTCCAGCGTGACGTAAAGCGTGGCGCCGACGATGCGATGGTTGGCCAGTTTCTCGCCCGCCGCGCGTAAGGCCATGATCTCGGCATGCGCGGTCGGATCGTGAAGGGTGATGTTGCGGTTCCAGCCCAGTCCGACGATCTGGCCTTCGTGCACCAGCACGGCGCCCACCGGCACCTCGTTCTCCGCATCGCGCGCGTGCGCTGCCAGCTGCAGCGCGCGGCGCATGTATTGGGCGTCCTCGTCGGTGAAGGACACGGCGGGCAGTTCGCTGTTCATCCGGACCGAAGGCGCTGCCGCCTTACTCCCACTCGATGGTGGCAGGCGGCTTGCCGCTGATGTCGTAGACCACGCGCGAGACGCCGCGCAGCTCGTTGATGATGCGGTTGGAGACCTTGCCCAGGAACTCGTACGGCAGGTGCGCCCAGTGCGCCGTCATGAAGTCGATGGTCTCGACCGCGCGCAGCGCGATCACCCATTCGTAGGCGCGTGCGTCGCCGACCACGCCCACCGACCTGACCGGCAGGAACACGGCGAAGGCCTGGCTCGTCCTGTCGTAGAGGTCCGCCTTGCGCAGCTCTTCGATGAAGATCGCATCGGCACGGGCAAGCAGTTCGGCGTACTCGCGCTTCACTTCGCCCAGGATGCGCACGCCCAGGCCGGGCCCCGGGAACGGGTGGCGGTAGACCATCTCGCGCGGCAGGCCGAGCGCCACGCCGATGCGGCGCACCTCGTCCTTGAAGAGCTCGCGCAGCGGCTCGACGAGCCCGAGCTTCATGTCCTCGGGCAGGCCGCCGACGTTGTGGTGGCTCTTGATGACGTGTGCCTTGCCGGTCTTGCTGCCGGCCGACTCGATCACGTCCGGGTAGATGGTGCCCTGTGCCAGCCACTTGACCTGGCCATGGCCGGCCTCGGTGACCTTGGCCGATTCCTCGTCGAAGATCTCCACGAACAGGCGGCCGATGATCTTGCGCTTGGCCTCGGGATCGGCCACGCCTTCGAGCGCCTTGAAGTAGCGGTCGGCGGCATCGACGCGGATCATCTTGACGCCCATGTGCTGCGCCATCGTGGCCATCACCTGGTCGCCTTCCTGGAAGCGCAGCAGGCCGGTGTCGACGAACACGCAGGTGAGCTGGTCGCCGATCGCCTTGTGCAGCAGCGCGGCGACCACCGACGAATCCACGCCTCCGGAGAGGCCCAGCAGCACGTGGTCGCGACCGACCTTCGCGCGCACGCGCTCGATCTGGTCGTCGATGATGTTGTCGGCGGTCCACAGCGTGGCGCAGCCGCAGATGTCGACCACGAAGCGCTTCAGCAGCGCGCTGCCCTGCTTCGTATGCGTGACTTCCGGGTGGAACTGGACGCCGTACCAGCGCTTGTCCTCGTTCTCCATTACCGCGACCGGAATGCGGTCGGTGGTGCCGGTAATGGCGAAGCCCGGCGGGGCCTTGCTGACGTGGTCGCCGTGGCTCATCCACACGTCGAGCTTGTGCGCGCCGGCATGGTCGGTCAGGCCTTCGAACAGGCGGCTGCCGCCGGCGATGTCCACCTGGGCGTGGCCGAACTCGCGCTGATCGGCCGCCTCGGTGGCGCCGCCGAGCTGCGCGGCCAGGGTCTGCATGCCGTAGCAGATGCCCAGGATCGGCAGGCCCGAATCGAACACTTCCTGCGGCGCCGCGGGCGCGCCCGGCAGCGTCGTGGATTCGGGTCCGCCGGACAGAATGATGCCCTTGGCGCCGAAGCCGGCGATCTGCGAGGGATCGTGGTCCCACGCCCAGATCTCGCAATAGACGCCGAGCTCGCGCACGCGGCGCGCGATCAGCTGGGTGTACTGCGCGCCGAAGTCGAGGATGAGGATCTTGTCGGAGTGGATGTTCTGCATCGGACCGGACTCTTTGGGCTGTCGCCAGAAACGGGCCGGAGCCATTCCCGGGAACGCGGGAATCCACTACCGACCCGGAGTGGATTCCACCGTTGCGGAAATGGCGCCATGAAAAATCCGGGGCCCGATGCCGGGCCCCGTGTCATGTCACGAATTCAGCCGGTAATTCGGCGCTTCCTTGGTGATCTGGATGTCGTGCGGGTGCGCCTCGGTCACGCCGGCGGACGTCACCTTCACGAACTGCGCGTTGTGGCGCACGTCCTCGACCGTGGCGGCGCCCAGATACCCCATCGAAGCACGCAGGCCGCCGATCAGCTGGTGGATGATGTTGCGCAGCGGGCCGCGGTACGGCACGCGGCCTTCGATGCCTTCGGGCACCAGCTTGTCCGCGTCCGCTTCGTCCTGGAAGTAGCGGTCCTTGGAGCCCAGCGCCATCGCGCCCAGCGAGCCCATGCCGCGGTAGCTCTTGTAGGAGCGGCCCTGGAACAGCTCGACCTCGCCCGGCGATTCCTCGGTGCCGGCGAACATCGAGCCCAGCATCACGGTGGACGCGCCGGCGGCCAGCGCCTTGGGGATGTCGCCCGAATAGCGGATGCCGCCGTCCGCGATCAGCGGGATCTCGTCCTTGAGCGCGGTGGCGACCAGGTCGATCGCGGTGATCTGCGGCACACCGACGCCGGCGACCACACGGGTGGTGCAGATCGAGCCCGGGCCCACGCCCACCTTGACCGCGTCCACGCCGGCGTCGAGCAGCGCGCGAGCCGCCTCTCCGGTGACGATGTTGCCCGCAATCACCTGCACCTGCGGATAGCGCTTCTTGACCCAGCCGGCACGCTCGATCACCCCCTGCGAATGGCCGTGCGCGGTGTCGACCACCAGCACGTCCACGCCGGCGTCGACCAGCGCCTCGATGCGCTGCTCGGTGTCGCCCCCCACGCCGACCGCGGCGCCAACCACCAGGCGCTCGTGCGCGTCCTTGGCGGCATGCGGATTGTCGCGCGCCTTCTGGATGTCCTTGACGGTGATCAGCCCACGCAGCTGGAAGTCGTCGTTGACCACCAGCACCTTCTCGATGCGGAACTTGTGCAGCAGCTGCAGCACTTCGTCCTGGCTGGCGCCCTCGCGCACGGTGACCAGCTTGTCCTGGCGGGTCATGATGTTGCGCACCGGGTCTTCCAGCTTGCGCTCGAAACGCAGGTCGCGACTGGTGACGATGCCGATGAGCTTCTCGCCGTCGACCACCGGCACGCCGGAGATGTTGTGCGCGCGGGTCAGCTGCAGCACTTCGCGGATGGAAGTGTTGGGGCCGACGCTGATCGGGCTGCGAATCACGCCTGCCTCGAACTTCTTCACCAGGCGCACTTCGGCGGCCTGCTGCGCGGCAGTCATGTTCTTGTGGATGATGCCGATGCCGCCCTGCTGGGCCATGGTGATCGCCAGGCGCGCCTCGGTCACGGTGTCCATGGCGGCGGACACGATGGGGATGTTCAGGCGCAGGTTGCGGGTCAACCGGGTGGAGGTGTCGACGTCGCGTGGCAGGACGGCCGAATGGGCCGGAACGAGGAACACGTCGTCGTAGGTCAGAGCCTCGGCGAGGATGCGCATGCGGGTGGGTCTCGCTGCAAAGATGGGATTATACGCGCGTGGGTGTGGTGCTCGCCAGATGCGCCAATCCCGGAAGCCGGCAGGAACCCGCTCCTGGCTCCCGCATGCGCTATGCGCGGGCTTCGGCAGCTTCGAGGGTGTTCTCGATCAGCGTCGCGACGGTCATGGGCCCCACGCCGCCGGGCACCGGCGTGATCCAGCTTGCACGCTCGGCCGCGGGAGCGAACTCGACGTCACCTACGAGGCGGCCGTCATCGAGCCGGTTGATGCCCACATCGATGACGACTGCACCCGGCTTGATCCACTCGCCCCTGACCAGGCCCGGCCGGCCCACCGCGACGATCACGATGTCGGCCTGGCGCACGAACGATTCGAGGTCGCGGGTGAAGCGGTGGCAGCAGGTGGTGGTGCAGCCGGCGATCAGCAGCTCCAGCGCGAGCGGTCGTCCGACGTGGTTGGACACGCCCACGACAACCGCGTGCTGGCCGCGTACCGGGCGGTCGGTGTGCCCGAGCAGCGTCATCACGCCCTTGGGCGTGCACGGCCGCAGGCCGAAACGGCGCAATGCCAGGCGACCCACGTTCACCGCCTGGAAACCATCAACGTCTTTCAGAGCATCGATGCGATCGACCAGCGCGTCCTCGTCGATGTGCGGCGGCAGCGGCGATTGCACCAGGATGCCGTGCACGGCCGGGTCGGCGTTGAGCTTGTCGATCAGCGCGAACAACTCCGCCTGCGTGGTGTGGGCCGGCAGGTCGTAATCGAAGGAACGGAACCCGACCTGGTGGCAGGCTTTGCGCTTGTTGCGCACGTAGACGGACGACGCCGCATCCTCGCCTACCAGCACGACTGCCAGGCCCGGTTCGGGCAGGCCCTGCGCCCTGCGATCGGTCACGCGCCGCCCTACCCGCTCGAGCAGTTCCTGCGCGATGCGTTTGCCGTCGAGGATGCGTGCGGTCATGGGGCTGCCTGCTCTGCAAAGGCATCTATTATCCCGTCGCCACCGACCGTGCACAAACACGACGGGCATCGTAGGGCGGGTATCAGCCGATCTGCGTTGACCGAACCAGGCGCGGTGGCTGTAACAACCAAAGACAAAAAGGGAAGCACCGTGGCTCTGCCCGCCGACATGGAACTTGCCCAAGGTCCACTGCTTTTGCGTTGGCGACCGGCCGACGCACCCGCGCTGCACATGGCGGTCCAGGAGTCGCTGGAAACCGTCGGCCACTGGCTGCCCTGGTGCCACGCCAGCTACGGCCTCGATGAAGCACAGGCGTGGATACGCCATTGCCGCGAGGGCTGGGCAAAAGACGAGCACTTCGCGTTCGGCGTGTTCGAACGGGTCAGCGGAACCTTGCTGGGCAGCGTCGGGCTGAACCAGCGCAATCGCATGCATCGCAGCGCGGCGCTGGGCTATTGGATACGGCAGTCGCGCCAGGGCGCGGGGATCGCGCGCCGGGCAGCGAAGCTCGCGGCGGGATTCGGCTTCGAGAAGCTGGGCCTGGTGCGCATCGAAATCGTCGCCCTGGTCGACAACCAGGCGAGCCGGCGGACCGCCGAGCAGGCCGGGGCACGGTTCGAGTGCATCGCGCGGCATCGGCTGTGGATGCGCGACGAGGCCTGCGACGCGGCGGTGTACGCGCTGGTGCCTGGGGATCTAGTCGACAGCCACGCGGTGGGCTGATTCGATCCTGCAAGGGACACGAAGCCCCGCTTCAAGGGGCTGGAAGGGATGGGTGTCGCGCGGGGAAACCAGGGGGCGAGCATCCGTCTCCCGGTCCTCCCCTTGAAGATGATGGGCCAGGGCGAAGCCGTTTGCTGGTACGGACGGGAACCGAAGCGGCTACTTCTTGCGCTTCTTCATCTCGCGGATCATCCGCTGGCGCTTGCGCTGCTGGCCTTCGGTGAGGACGTTCTTGCGCCCGGCGAACGGGTTGTCGCCATCGCGGAAGTCGATCCGGATCGGCGTGCCTTCCAGCCTGTAGCGCTTGCGGAAGAAGTTCTCGAGGTAGCGGCGGTAGGCCGGCGCGATGTGCTTGGTGCGGCTGCCGTGGATGACGATGGTCGGCGGATTGGAGCCGCCCGGATGCGCGAACCGGAGCTTGGGCGCGTGGCCGCGGACCAGCGGCGGCTGGTAGGCCTCATAGGCCTTTTCCAGCGTGCGGGTGAGGTCGGAGGAGCCCAGTTCATGGGTGGCCGAGGTGTGCGCGCGTACGACCGCACGCATCAGCTCGCGCAGGCCCGAACCGTGCAAGGCCGAGATGAAGACCGTCTTGGCCCAGTCGACGAAAACCAGCTTGCGCTCGAGCGTGCGCTGGCACTGCTCGCGCTGGTAAGCGTCCATGCCGTCCCACTTGTTGACGGCGATCACCAGTGCGCGGCCCTCTTCGACCGCGTGGCCGATCAGGGTGAGGTCCTGGTCGGCCAGGTTCTCGCGGGCGTCGATCATCAGCACGACGACCTGGCTCGCGGCCATCGACTGCAGCGTCTTGATGACGCTGAACTTCTCCACGGCTTCTTCCACGCGCGCCCTGCGGCGCACGCCAGCGGTGTCGATCAGCGTGTAGCGCTTGCCGTCACGCTCCAGCGGCACGCGGATGGGATCGCGCGTGGTGCCGGCGACGTCGGACACGATCAGCCGGTTCTCGCCCAGCAGACGGTTGATCAGGGTGGACTTGCCGGCATTCGGACGGCCGACGATGGCGACGCGGATGCTGTCGTCCTCGACGTGCGACCCGGATTCGTCCTCGTCCGGGGGCAGCAGCGGCAAGGCGGCCGCAATCAGCTCCTCGGTGCCACGGTTGTGTGCGGCCGACAGCGGCAACATCGCGGCAATGCCGAAACGGGCGAATTCGCCAAGGGCGTCCTGTTCTTCCAGGCCGTCGGTCTTGTTCACCGCCAGCAGGATCGGCTTGCCGCTGCGGCGCAGCTCGCCCAGGATGCCCTGGTCCTGCGGCAGCAGGCCGTCGCGGGCATCGACCACGAACACCAGTACCTGCGCCTCGTCGATCGCCAGGCGCACCTGCTGCGCGGTGAGTGCGTCGAGGCCTTCCTCGACGCCGGACAGGCCGCCGGTGTCGACCACCACGAACGGGCGCGGTCCCAGGTGGCACACGCCGTAGTGGCGATCGCGGGTGACACCCGGCATGTCGGCCACCAGGGCGTCGCGGCTGCGCGTCATTGCATTGAAGAGGGTCGATTTACCGACGTTGGGACGACCGACCAGGGCGACGACAGGCAGCATGATTCAGCATCTTCCTTGCGGGCGATCAGCGCGCGCCGCCGAGACGGTAGGCGCCGATGCGGCCCTCCACGTCTTCGACGTACACGACATCACCGACCACAAGCGGTTGGGCGCGGATGGCGTGCTTGGACAGCCGCTCGCGCGCTGCCAGTGCACCGTCGCCGGTCTGCAGCCAGTGCACGTAGCCTTCGATGTCGCCGACCACCACATAGTCGCCCTGCACCGCCGGCCCGGTCAGCCAGCGGTACTTGAGCTTGTCGTTCTTCCACATCTCGGCGCCGGAGCTCTTGTCGAACGCCCACGCCTGCGAGTCTTCGTCCACCGCGTAGAGCGCGTTGCCCTTGGTCGCCAGCGAGGTGTAGGTGGAGAACGGATGCGCCCAGATCGGCCGGCCGCTGGGGCCGTCGATGGACACGAGGTTGCCGTGGTACGCGCCGCCGTAAAGCGTGCGACCATCAAGCAGGATCGAGCCGTCGGCATCGTCCAGGCGCTCGATCTCGGTGCGGCCTTCGCCGCTGGCAAGGTTCTGTTCCCACAGCTTCTCGCCGTTGTCCAGCCGCAACGCGACCAGCTTGCCGCCGTCGCTGCCGAAGAACACGACGCCGTTTGCCACCAGCAGCGGACCGTTGCCGCGCAGGCTGAGCAGCGGCACCTCACTCTGGTCGTAGACCCAGCGACGCTCCCCCGTGGCGGTATCGAGCCCATAGACGCGACCGTCGCCGGTGCGCACCACCACTAGGTCGCCCACGATCACCGGGGAGGCCAGCACCTCGGACTTGAGCGCGGCTTCCCAGCGCGGGCTGCCGTCCTTCGCATTGACGCCGTAGAGGTGGCCATCGAGCGTCCCGACGGCGAGCAGGTCGCCGCTGACCGCCGGGCCGCCGGCGTAGAAAGCGTCCTTGCGCTTCTTGTCGCCCCAGCCGAACCAGCCATGGGTGCGCGAGCTCTTCGACCAGATCGTCTTGCCGGTATTGGCATCGAGCGCGACCAGCTTGCCGTCGGCGCTGTCGGCATAGAGCACGCCGTCCACCACCGTCGGACGCAGGCGCACGCCGGTGTCCTTGGCGCCGTCGCCGATGGTCTCGCGCCACAGGCGGGTGACCTGCACCGTGGGCTTGAAGTCCTTGGACAGCGGCGTCGGCGGCTGGACGTTTTCCTTCTTGGCGTTATGGCAACCGGCCAATGCGACCAGGCCGACCAGCGCCACCATTACCGCCCGCTTCATGCCAATCACCTTCATGCGCCCTGCTTCCCGGCCACGGCCAGATCGTCGAGTTTGAGTTGCAAGGCTGCGCGCTGCGGCGCGTCTTCAGCCATGGCGGCCAGCGCCGCCTGGTAGGCCTTGCGCGCTTCGTCCGCGCGACCAAGCTTGACCAGCGCATCGCCCCGTAGTTCCTGGCGCAGCGCCTCATAACCCTTCGCGGTGACCGCATCGAGGGTGGCCAGCGCGTCCTTGGCCTTGTCGGCTGCCATCTGAACCTTGGCCGTGCGCAGTTCCACCAGCGGCTTGAGCGCGTTGTCGCCGACGTGGCTGCGCGCCCACTGGAGGGAGGCAAGCGCCTTGTCCAGCTGCCTGGCCTCGACCAGCCGTTGCGCCTGGTCGCTCGCCGCGAACACGGCATAAGTGGACTTGGCGAAGTCCTTCTCCAGGCGATCGACCAGCTTGTCGGCTTCGCCGGTATTGCCGGAGGCCAGCGCGGTCTGCAGCTGCTGGTAGAGGTTGGAGGCCTCCATCTCGCGCGTGGCCTGGTGGTTGCGCCACTGCTGCCAGCCGAAGATCGCGACCAAACCGATGACGATGCCGATGACGATGGACAGGCCGTTCTGGCGCAGCCATTGCTGTACGCGTTCGCCTTGTTCGTAATCGTCGTATGCGTCGAATGCCATGCATTTGTCCGTCAAAAGCGCGCGCCGCGACGGCATGGGCCGACCCGGCGCTGGGAAAAAGGAGGTTGGAATGCCATGACCGCGGGTGCACCGCGGTCAATGGACAAGCATAACCGAAGCGCCGCGGGGACGGGCAAAATCCACGGGGCCCATATGGAAACGCACCCGGCTCGACCGGCATGGCGGTCGCGCGGGTGCGCTCCTGCAACCGATGGCCGGATCAGGCGCCGCTGGGCGCTGGCTTGCCGTCCTGGACGCGGAAGTGCGCCACGTTGGCGCGGCGGTAGGCGTCCAGCGGCAACGGCTGGCCGTCGATGCTGACCTGCGCGCCGCCGGCGTTGCCGATGCGCACGTCCAGCGGTTGCGCGCTGCTCCAGGTCTTGCTGGCGCCGGCGGGCAGCAGGCCGTATTCCAGGCGGGAACCGTCGGCGGCGACCACTTCGACCCAACTGGCTTCATCCAGCGCGAGGCTCACGCTGTGCCCGCCAGGAACGGCGGCCACGGGGGCCGGCACGGCGGGCGCGGGCTTAGGCTTGGCGACGGCCAGGCTGCCGCTGTCCAGACCCGGGAACGGTGCCATCGAGGCGAGCAACGGTTGCTCCTCGGCCGGTGCAGCGGCATCCGCCTTGCGGGCGGGTGCCGCCACCGTGGTCTGGGCATTGCTGGCGACGTGCGCCGGGACGTCCTGTTGGGCGACCGGCGTGGCGTCGAGCGGCGCCAGGTGGCTGAGATCGCGGTCGAGCGTGCCGCGCACACCGAGCCACACCATCGGCACCACGATCACCGCGGTCAGCACTACGTACGTCGCGGCGGTGGCATAGCGCTCGAGCAGGTAGCGCGAGTGCGACATGCCACCGGTGGCGACCAGCGTGGGCTCGGCGCGCTTGAGGCTCGCGAGCTCCGCCTGGATGGCGTCCTCGTCCACGCCCAGGTGGCGCGCGTACTTGGTGATGTAGCTGGCCATGTAGACGGCGTAGTCGATGCCCTCGCGCTGGTTGCTCTCCAGCTGGCGCAGCACGCGCGCCGGAAGCTTGAGGGCATGTGCGCAGGCGTCGATGTCCAGGCCACGCGCTTCGCGCGCGGCACGCAAACGGCTGCCGAAATTGGGGGACTGATCGTTCGACGGGCCATCCGTGATCGCCGCGACGGCGAACAGATCAATCGCACGATGGCCGGGATTGGACTGCTGGAAGGTCATGGGCTAGCGGTTGCGTCGAGGGCGCGGGCCTGATCCGAATCCGGGAACTGGCTCTGCAGTCGCCTGCGGTAGTTTTGGGCAGCGTCCGTGTTACCCAGGCGGGTTTCGATGTCGTGGCCGAGCTTGAGGGCGTCGGCGCTAGGCTGTCCCAGCGCGTCGAAGCGCTGGATGAACGCACGGGCGCGGAATGCGTCGTTGTTCAGGTACAAGGCTTTGGCCAGGTGCAACAGGGCATCGCCGTTCTGCGGGTTGGCATCCAGCGCCTTGCGCAGGGTGCCTTCGGCACCGGCCACATCGTTCATGCCCAGCTGGCAGATGCCCTTGTTGGTCAGCGCGATGTCCGGGGTCTGGTAGAACGGGTCCTTCAACGCGGTATCGAAGTACCTGAGCGCCTCGGCGCCCTTGCCGACTCGGCAGAGGAAGGTGCCGAGGTTGTTGTTCGGCATGCCCTTGTCCGGCTCCAGCTGGACCGCGCGGCGGTAGTGCTGCTCGGCCTGCTCCGGGCGATTGATGCGCTCGTCGAGCACGGCGATGACGGTGTGCGCCGGCGCGTAGTCCTCGTCGAACTGCAGCGCCTTGTTGAGCTTGTCCAGCGCCGTCTTCAGGTCGCCGTTGGCCATGTACTGCTGGCCGAGCTCGGTATGGACGCGCGCGGCATCCTGTGCTTCCTGGCTCTGGCTCGAATGCGGCACCCTGCCAAGGCTGCCTTCCTCGGTGGTCGTGGTGACGCACCCCGCGAGCACCAGCGCCAGCGCTGCCCCCATCCAGCGTTCAAGACGCATGCACGACTCCTTGTCCCTGATCCAGGCGTCTGCGGAACTCGGCCTGCCGGCGCGTGCGGTCCAGCACCTGGCCCTTCAACTGGCCACAGGCGGCATCGATGTCGTCGCCGCGCGTGCGGCGCAGCATGGTGAGGACGTTCGCGTTGAGCAGCAGGGTCTGGAACGCGCGGATGGTGTCGGCGTCAGAGCGCTCGAAGCGCGTGCCCGGGAAGGGGTTGAACGGGATCAGGTTCACTTTCGCGCTGCCGGTGGGCAGCTTGCGCATCAGCTTGATCAGCTGCTTCGCATGCTCGGGCTGGTCGTTCACGCCCTTCATCAGGGTGTATTCGAAGGTGATCGAAGTGCGCGGCCGGCGCTCGATCCAGCGCAGGCAGGCGCCCAGCAGTTCGGCGATCGGGTAGCGCTTGTTGAGCGGGACCAGTTCCGTGCGCAGCTCATCGTTGGCCGCGTGCAGCGAGACCGCCAGCGAGACATCGATCGTTTCGGACAGCTTGTCGATCATCGGCACCAGGCCGGCGGTCGAGAGCGTTACGCGCTTGGACGCCAGGCCGAAGCCCAAATCATCGCGCATCAGGCTCATCGCGGTGACCACGTTGTCGAAGTTCAGCAGCGGCTCGCCCATGCCCATCATCACCACGTTGGTGATGCGGCGGTTCTGGTGCGTGACGTTGCCCAGGTGCTTGGCCGCCACCCACATCTGCCCGATCACTTCGGACGCGGCGAGGTTGCGGTTGAAGCCCTGCGTGGCTGTCGAGCAGAACTGGCAGTTCAAGCCGCAGCCGACCTGCGAGGACACGCACAGCGTGCCGCGGGTCGGTTCGGGAATGTAGACCGCCTCGATGGCGTTGCCGCCATCCATGCCGAGCAGCCACTTGTGCGTGCCGTCGGCGGCGGCCTTGTCGAACAGTGTCTTCGGGGGACCGACGTAGCACGTGGCCTCGAGCTTGGCGCGCAGCGCCTTGCCCACGTCGGTCATCCTGCCGAAGTCATCTTCCAGGCGATGGTAGATCCACTTCATCACCTGCTCGGCGCGATAAGGCTTCTCGCCCAGCTGCGCGAAGAAATCACGCAGGCCCTGGCGATCGAAATCGAGCAGGTTGACCTTGTCGCTTGTAGCTTTCGGGTCGATGGAAGGAGTGGCTACAACCTGGTTCACAACTTATCTCACCGCGGGGAGACTTCCGTCTCCGCAAAGAAGTAGGCAATTTCGACCTTGGCGGTCTCGGCGGCATCGGAGCCGTGCACCGCGTTGGCGTCGATCGAATCGGCGAAGTCGGCGCGGATCGTGCCCGGCGCAGCGTCCTTCGGGTTGGTGGCGCCCATCAGATCGCGATGCTTCAGCACGGCGTTCTCGCCCTGCAGCACCTGGATCATCACCGGACCGGAAATCATGAACTCGACCAGCGCATTGAAGAACGGGCGCTCCTTGTGCACCGCGTAGAAGCCCTCGGCCTCCTTGCGGGACAGCTGCTTCATCTTCGCGGCGACGACTTTCAGGCCGGCCTGCTCGAAACGGGAGTAGATCTGGCCGATCACGTTCTTGGCGACGGCGTCGGGCTTGATGATGGAAAGGGTGCGCTCCAGCGCCATGGTCTGCTCCGGGAATACTGGTATCTGAGTGGGCTATCGGCTGTCTTGCCGATCAATGTAGGGCTAAATCCGACACGAAATGCGGATTTAGCTCACGAAAGTTTGACAGATTCTAGCCTGATCGCAAGCGGACACGGCGTGAACCAAACGGCCGTTTGACGGGCCCGAAGCGCCCCGCGTATGCTCAAACGATCGTTTGATTCCTGTCCTGCGAGCGAGCCCAAGCGTGAACAGTTCCGCCTCGACCAAGGAACGCATCCTCTGTGCCGCCGAGGTGCTGTTCGCCCAGCGCGGCTTCGATGGCGCGTCGTTGCGCCAGTTGACGGCCGCCGCCGGCGTCAACCTGGCCGCAGTGAACTACCACTTCGGGTCCAAGGACAAGCTGGTCGAGGAGGTGTTCCGCCGCCGTCTCGACACGCTGAACGCGCACCGACTGGCCGCGCTGGCGAAGGTGGCGGACGAACCGGATACCACGCTCGAGGACGTGCTCGACGCGTTCATCCGCCCGGCCCTGGCGCTCTCGGGCGACGGCAGCGGTTCGCTGTTCATGCGCGTGCTGGCGCGCGCCTTCGCCGAGCACGACGACCATCTGCGCCAGTTCATGTCCGAGAACTACGGCCACGTCATGCGCCAGTTCACCGCCGAGTTCGCCCGCCTGCTGCCCGGGCTGAGCCGCGAGGAGCTGTACTGGCGCATCGATCTGGTGACCGGCGCGCTGACCCATGCCATGTCCGGCTTCGGCATGATCCAGCGCAAGGGCGGCGTCAGTGAGGCCGCCCACCGCGAGCAGACGATCGCGCACCTGATCCGCTTCGCCAGCGCCGGCCTTAGCCATCCCTGATCCCTTTACGAACTCACCGGCCAGCCACGGCTGGCTGCCTAGCCTCTTTCCGTTTCGCTGTCCGCATCCCCCTGGAGAAGCCAATGCCCGCAACACTACGCATCCGCAAGGCCGCCGTGCTGGGCGCCGGCGTCATGGGCGCGCAGATCGCCGCGCACCTGACCAACGCCGGTGTCGAAACCGTGCTGTTCGACCTTCCCGCCAAGGAAGGTCCCAAGAGCGGCATCGCGCTCAAGGCGATCGCCAACCTCGCCAAGCTCTCGCCGGCCCCGCTGGCGGACAAGAATCTCGCCGCCGCGATCATCCCTGCCAACTACGACGAGGATCTCGATCACCTCAGGGAAGTGGACCTGGTCATCGAGGCGATCGCCGAGCGGATGGACTGGAAGCTCGATCTCTACAGGAAGATCGCCTCGCACCTGTCGAAGACCGCGGTCATCGCCTCCAATACCTCCGGCCTGTCGATCAATACGCTCGCCGAAGCGTTGCCCGAGGAAATGCGCCACCGCTTCTGCGGCGTGCACTTCTTCAACCCGCCGCGCTACATGCACCTGGTCGAGCTGATCCCGACCCGCCTCACCGACGCCAGCGTGATCGAAGGCCTGGAAGCCTTCCTCGCCACCACGGTCGGCAAGGGCGTGGTGATCGCCAAGGACACCCCGAACTTCATCGGCAACCGCATCGGCGTGTTCTCGATGCTGGCGACCATGCACCACACGGAGCAGTTCAAGCTCGGCTTCGATACGGTCGACGCGCTGACCGGGCCCGCGATCGGCCGCCCCAAGAGCGCTACCTACCGCACCGCGGACGTGGTCGGCCTGGACACCATGGCGCACGTCATCAAGACCATGGGCGACACGCTCGCGGATGATCCGTGGCACAAGTACTTCAAGACGCCGGCCGTGCTGCAGGGCCTGATCGACGCCGGCGCGCTCGGCCAGAAGAGCGGCGCCGGCTTCTACAAGAAGGTGGGCAAGGACATCCTGGTCCTCGACCCGGCCAAGCGCGACTACGTGCCTTCCGAACAGAAGGCGTCCGATGAAGTCGCCACCATCCTCGCGATCAAGGACCCGGCCGAGAAGTTCGCGAAGCTGCGCGCGTCCACCGATCCACAGGCACAGTTCCTGTGGGCGATCTTCCGCGACCTGTTCCACTACACCGCCTACCACCTGGCCGACGTTGCCGACACCGCGCGCGACGTCGACTTCGCGATCCGCTGGGGCTACGGCTGGAAGCTCGGTCCCTTCGAGACCTGGCAGGCGGCCGGCTGGCAGCAGGTCGCGAGCTGGATCGCCGAGGACATCAAGGCAGGCAAGGCCATGAGTGACGCGCCGCTGCCCGCCTGGGTCACCGACGGACGTACCGGCGTGCACGGCAAGGCCGGCTCGTACTCGGCCGCGTCGAACACCGACAAGCCGCGCTCGACCCACGACGTCTACGCGCGCCAGCTGTTCCCCGACGCGATCCTGGGCGAGAAGTTCGACCCGGGCACCACCGTGTGGGAGAACGACGGCGTGCGCCTGTGGACGCTGGGCGACGACGGCGTCGGCATCCTCTCGTTCAAGACCAAGATGAACACGGTCAACGATCATGTGCTCGATGGCATCCAGCATGCGATCGGCGTGGCCGAGGAAAAGCTCAAGGCGGTAGTGATCTGGCAGACCGGCGAGCCGTTCTCCGCCGGCGCGGATCTGAAGGGTGCGCTCGGCCTGCTGAAGGACGGCAAGTTCGACGCCTTCGAGTCGATGGTGGAGAACTTCCAGCGCACCAGCATGCGCATCAAGCACTCGCTGGTTCCTGTCGTAGCTGCGGTGCGCGGACTGTGCCTGGGCGGCGGCTGCGAATTCCAGATGCACTCGGCGCGCACCGTGGCGGCGCTGGAAAGCTACATCGGCCTCGTCGAAGCCGGCGTGGGTCTGCTGCCTGCGGGCGGCGGCCTGAAGGAGCTGGCCGTGCGTGCGGCGAACGCCAACCCGGCCGATCCGTTCGAATCGCTCAAGAAGGTATTCGAGACAGTGGCGATGGCCAAGGTTTCCGCCAGTGCGTTCGAAGCGAAGCAGCTGGGCCTGCTGCGCGAATCCGACGTCGTGGTGTTCAACGCCTACGAGTTGCTCTATGTGGCCAAGAAGGTCGCCTCGGCGCTCGCCGAAAGCGGCTGGCGCCCGCCCCTGCCCGCCCGTGCGATCCCGGTCGCCGGCGACACCGGCACCGCGACCTTCAAGGCATCGCTGGTCAACCTCCAGGCCGGCTACTTCGCCTCCGAGCACGACGTGGCTATTGCCAGCCGCATCGCGGACACGCTGTGCGGCGGTGGCATCGAGCGCGGCTCGCTCGTCGACGAAGCCTGGTTGCTCAAGCTCGAGCGCAAGCACTTCGTCGAGCTGGCCAGGACCGAGAAGACCCAGGCCCGCATCGCCCACACCATGACCACTGGCAAGCCACTGCGCAACTGATCGCGCCGACAAGCCCACGAACGCAACCACAACGCGTCGCCGCTCATCAGCGCGACGCGACGGAGTCAACACGATGACCAAGCAAATCCAGGACGCCTACATCGTCGCCGCCACGCGCACGCCGGTCGGCAAGGCGCCGCGCGGCGTCTTCAGGAACACCCGCCCGGACGACATGCTCGCCCACGTGATCCGCGCCGTGATGGCGCAGGCGCCGGGCATCGACCCGCACCGCATCGGCGACGCCGTGATCGGCTGCGCCATGCCCGAGGCCGAGCAAGGCATGAACGTGGCGCGCATCGGTGTGCTGCTGGCCGGCCTGCCGCACACCGTGCCCGGCGTGACCATCAACCGCTTCTGCTCGTCGGGCCTGCAGGCCGTGGCCTACGCCGCCGATGCGATCCGCCTGGGCGAGGCCGACCTGATGATCGCCGGCGGTACCGAGAGCATGAGCATGGTGCCGATGATGGGCCACAAGGTCGCGATGAATCCGGCGATCTTCGACAACGAGCACATCGGCATCGCCTACGGCATGGGCATCACCGCCGAGAACGTTGCCAAGCAATGGAAGGTCAGCCGCGAGGAGCAGGACGCCTTCGCCGCGCGCAGCCACGAGCGCGCGCTGGCCGCCCAGGCCGCCGGCGAGTTCAAGGACGAGATCACCCCGTTCCGGCTCGACGACCATTACCCGGACCTGGCCAACGACACGATCGTCACCGACAGCCGCCTGATCAGCCAGGACGAGGGCCCGCGTCCGGGCAGCACGCCCGAGGTGCTGGCCAAGCTCAAAGCGGTTTTCCGCAACGGCCAGTTCGGTGGCAGCGTTACCGCGGGCAACTCCAGCCAGATGTCCGACGGCGCCGGCGCGGTGTTGATCGCCAGCGAGAAGGCGGTCAAGGAATACAACCTGCAACCGCTCGCCCGTTTCGTCGGTTACGCGGTCGCCGGCGTGCCGCCCGAAGTGATGGGCATCGGCCCCAAGGAAGCGATTCCGCTCGCACTCAAGCGCACCGGCATAACCCGCGACCAGCTCGACTGGATCGAGCTCAACGAAGCCTTCGCCGCCCAGGCGCTGGCGGTGATGAAGGACCTCGAGCTCGACCCGGCCAAGGTCAACCCACTGGGCGGCGCCATCGCGCTCGGCCACCCGCTCGGCGCCACGGGTGCCGTGCGCGTGGCGACGCTGGTGCACGGCCTGCGCCGGCACAAGCAGAAGTACGGCATGGTCACCATGTGCATCGGCACCGGCATGGGCGCGGCGGGCATCTTCGAAGCGCTCTGATGGCCCGGTTCCTCCCGGGAGGAACCAGCCACCTTTGCAGGAGCGACCTTCGGAACGACAGCCATTCGGCGATCGCCACGTCGGACACCTGGGTCGCCCCCGAGGCTCCACAAAAAAAGCCAGCGCCTTGCGGCGCTGGCTTTTTGTTTTGTCGGACGCGTTGGCGCCCGGCTCGACGTCTTACTGCTGGCCGATGGCCGAAGCCTGACCGTCGAAGTCCACCTTGATGCCACGACCCACCACCACCGGCACGTTGACGTGCTTGGCGACCGGCTGGCCATTCTCCGACAGCGTCACCGTGTAGACGCCGATCGGCAGCGCGCGGATCGCGTAGCGGCCATTCTCTGCCACCTGGACCTCGCGCTGGGTGCCGTTGGTCGTGCTCTTGGCCAGGATGGTGCTGCCGGCCGGCGCGTTGCCGAACACTTCGCCGGCGGTGGCCTGCGCGTGGACCGCGGCGGAACCGGCCATGCCGAAGAGGGCGACAGCGGCCGCCATCGCGAACGACTGGAGATTCTTCATCGGGGAATTCCTTTGTTTTTCGATGTGGGGAGAACCACGGGCCGCCAGGGGTTTGACGTTGTGCCCATGGGTCATGCGGATCGTGCATCCGGCGCCCAACGGGAACCGGGGGGGGAAACACTCTCCGCAGCCGCGCACCTGGGCATGCGCCTTCGTGCGGGCGTGCGCAAGGTATCCGATTCGCGTGGGCCGGCTAAGGGTCAGAAGTCATTGGTTCGCCGGTGCGACCGTCGCCGGAGGGAACTGGGCGCGAGCGGAGATGGCGGTCGCGCCCAGGTGCGCTCGTGCAGGAAGGACGCTGGCCAAGGAAGGGGCAACCACGGCGGCGCCTTCCTAGGAGCGCAGCCATGCGCGGCCTCCACCTCCCAGCCGCGTCCTGCCAGCTCCGGGGCAGAGCCAGGCATCAGCGACGGCTCGCCCGTGCTCGGCCCGAAAAAGAAAGCGCCCGGCGCTTCCACGCCGGGCGCCGATCGCCGGAACGGAAGACCACCGGCTCGCGAAGTTCGCCCGCTAATTGGCAGCGAGTTCCGGGCACTGCCCGTTGGCGCAACTGAAGTCCACCCGCGAGCCGCGGTCCACGAAAACCTGCACGCTCGGATGCCGGACCAGAGCCTGGCCATTGTCGATCACCGTGACCTCGTACACGCCGATCGGCAACCAACTGGCCATGTACCGGCCGTCGGTGCCCACCGGGATTTTGCGCTGGAGGGCATACTCGGGGCTGCTGACCAGCACCGTGGCACCTGACGGCGCCTGTCCGAATACCCTGCCTGTCGTCTCCGCAGCGCGGGCCGTGGATATGCCCGCCGTGGCGCAGATGCCAGCAACCGCCACCAATGCCAGGTTCCGGATCATCGAGCGGCGTGCTGCGCCGGACTGGGTCGAGATGCATGCGTTCATGGGGATACCTGCTTTTCATCGACGTGGGGGACCTCATGAGCGGCCAGGGGTTTGGCTTAGCGCTCATGAGGGTTCGGACGGTCCGCCTGCGACACGCACGGATGATCGCCTGCTACAGGCACCGCCCACGGCCGTCCAATCAATGAAAGAGCCATCCATCAGACGGCGCGATCAGCGTATTCCCACGAGCGGGATCGGCTAGGGCCAGAGGTCATGCCGGTGTAGGGAATTTCGTCAACGCCCGATCAAGGCAGGCGATCACCCGCCAGTGAGGCTGGCGCGCCCGCGGCACGCAAAGAAAAAGGCCCCGCAATGCGGGGCCTTTCTTTCTCATCGGTACGCCAGGATCAGCCGGCGTGCTTGTCCAGCCACGCGTCGATTTCCGACAGGCGATCCTTGCGGATCATCATGCGGTACTTGATGTTCGCGACCACCTGCTCGGCCACGCGGCGCGAGGTTGGCGCGATGTACTTCTGCGCGTAGTCCTGGATCTTCTCGATCATCTCCGGCTTGGTCGAGCTCGCGCCGAGCACCGGGTAGTAGCGGCTGCTGGAAGTCGAATCGACCAGCTTGTTGACCTGCTCGCGGTGAGACACGGCGAAGTCGAACGCCATCTCCGGATGGTAGTAACCCACCGCGCGGATCATGCCCGCGCTGTTGGTCGCGCCCGGCTCGTCGGTGAGCGCCAGGTCGAGCGCACGCTGGGCCAGCGCATCGTTCTCCGGGATCGAGAGCATGCTGTAGAGCTGGTCCTTGATCAGCGGCGTGGTCTCGGCCTTCGCCTGGGCGTGCAGCTGGTCCCACGTCGCGGTGTCGGCCTTCTGCGCGACGATCGCGGTGATGGTCTTGCGCAGCGCCACCGGCACGGCGTTCGGGTCGGTCTTCTGCGCGGCGAAGCGGCGACGGGCCTCGTTGATCACCTGCTCATCGCCCAGAGCGGCCATCGTGCCGATCAGTTCCTGGCGCAGGTTCGCAGTCGGCGCGCTTTCGCCGGCCCTGGCCTCCCAGCCGACCTTTGCGAACACCGGCTGCAGCTGGCCCAGCGCGAACGTGCGCAGGCGCTGCTGGCGGGCCTGGTCGCCGCGGTAGTAGTTGTCCAGCGCCGACAGGTAGCCGGCCACTTCGGACCACACCTGCGGATCGGCGTCGGCGGGGGTCGCGGTGATCAGAGCCAGCACGTTGGACACCGGCTCGTTCCCGGCCATGCCCAGCGCCCAGGTGTCGCCCATCAAGCCAAGCTGGTCGATCGGCGCGAGCTTTGCGAACTGCCCCTTCAGTGCATCGAAGTTGTTCTGCGCGTACAGCGTGCGGTAGTAGCCGGTCTGGCCCGCGTTGACCAGCACCGGGCCACAGCCCGGCACGGTGAGCGTGGCCTTGCCGTCGACGACGGTACGCACTGTCTCGCCGCCGACCGTCTTGGCGATCACCGGCACGTGCCAGCGCAGCGGCTTCTTCTCCGGCCGGTCACGGGTGAACTCGCCCTGGCGCAGCGCGATCGTGGTCTTGCCGTTGGAACATGCCGCCGCGCGCACTTCGATCATCGGAATGCCCGGCTGCAGCGTGAAGTCGTGCGCGATCTGCGTGATCGGCTTGCCGGCCGCGGCCTGCACCGACGTCCACAGGTCGTCCGACACCGTGTTGCCGTGCTCGTGCGCCTTGATGTAGTTGCGCACGCCGGTCTGCCAGGCTTCCGGACCCACGTAGCCTTCCAGCATGTGGATCACCGCCTCGCCCTTGGAATAGGTGATCGCGTCGAACGCCTGGCTGGCCTGCTCCACCGTCTCCACGTGCTGCACCACCGGGTGCGTGGTGACGACCGAATCCTGGCTCATCGCGCCTTCGCGCACGCCGACCGCGTCCAGCTCGGTATGCCATTCCGGATGCAGCTTCTGGGTGGTGCGCGCCGCCATCCACGAGGCGAAGCCCTCGTTGAGCCACAGGTCGTCCCACCAGCTCATCGTCACCAGGTCGCCGAACCACTGGTGCGCCATCTCGTGCGCGGCGACGTTGAACACGCGCTCCTTGTCCCGCTGCGTGGAGATGTGCGGGTTCATCAGCAGCGAATACTCGAAGGTGAAGATCGCGCCCCAGTTCTCCATCGCCGAGAAGAACTGGCTCTGGCCCGGCGCGGCGATGTTGTCCAGCTTCGGCAGCGGGTACGGCACGCCGAAGTAGTCGTTGTATTCCTTCAGCACGAGCTTGGACGAATCCAGCGCGAACTGCGCCTGGTCGATCATGCCCTTCTGCGTGATCACGCCGATCTCGGTGCCTTCGGCGTTGAGCGTCGCGCGCTCGAAATCGCCCAGGCCGAAGAACAGCAGGTAGGTCGACATCTTCGGCGACTGCCCGAAGTGCACCTCGGTCATGCCGTTGCCCAGGTCCTTCTTCGAAGCGATCGGCAGGTTGCTCACCGCCATCTCGCCGGTCGGCACGGTGGCGGTCAGGGTGAAGGTGGCCTTGTAGTTGGGCTCGTCCCACGAGGGGATGAAGCGGCGGGCGTCGGAATTCTCGAACTGCGTGTACAGCGCGCGCTTCTTGCCGGCCTTGGTGTCGTAATCCAGCGCGAACAGCCCGTTGGCCTGCGTGCCGATCTTGCCGGCGTAGGTCATCGCCAGGCGGTAGGTGCCGGCGGGGATCGGATGGTCGAAGGTGAACGTCGCCGTCTGCGCCTTCTCGTCCACCGAAATCTTCGGCGCGGCGAACGCCATCTTGCCCTTCTCCGCCGTCAGCGACGCCTTGGAGAAGGTCAGATCCGCGGCATTGAGCGTGATCGAAGACGTCGGCTTGGTCACCACCAGCGTGATCGTCACCTGGCCATCGAACGTCATCTTGTCCGCATGCGGCGTCACCGCCACGTCGTAGTGCGAAGGCACCACCCCACGCGGCAACTGCGTCGTCGCCTCCCGCACCTCGGCCGCCGAAGCGACCCCCAGCGGAGCCATGGAAAGCCCGGCCAGGGCCAGGCAGATTGCGGTGGAGAGATGACGGCGCATAGGGGTCCTTGTGGGATTAGCGGAGCGAGGGGCCGTGCGGGTGGCACCACGAGGGTGACGAACGGCACATAACTGCGCGAGTGTTGCCCGAGGCGGCCGTCGGGGGACACGGCCGGAAGTCATGGAATGGGCAAGCGCACGCCTACCGCCTTCAAACTAGCGTCCGCGGCGCTAAGCCAACTCCCTGGTTACCTGAGGTCTAGGCGATCTCGAGATCTGCTGCCACCGTTGTTCCGGTGACGCGGCAGATGTGCCTCCAAAAGAAGGCCTGCCTTGCGGCCAAAAACCCCTCAAAGTCGTCACGCAAGAGCGGTGAGTCCGGCTCGGAGGGCATGCCATGTGATGCCAGGACTGCATCGAAGGGGAAGCCGGCCGTGCTGCGGATTTCGGCCAGGTAATCGGATGGAGCGCGGTCGCTGATCAGTTGATTAGTGGTGCGGTCGATCAACGTTCGGTTGAGGATGTTGTCCCGCGCCCTTGCCTGTGTCACCCCCGTCCGCTCCAAATATGCCGCGGGGAAAATGTGATGGTCATCGATCCCTTCATCGGCCATGAGCTTGCTAGTGATCGCCGCCTGGGTGTGAAAATCTCGCGCCTGCGCCAGTAAGAGGCAGATGGCGCCTCGATAGATCGAGCGCTGACGAGGGGTTATGTCAGCCAGGGCACGCGGATCAAACCGAAACGAGGCAACCGTCTCCGGCGGATCCCCACCTGCGAGCCAAGGAAGAGTTTCCGCAACGTCCTTAGCCGATCGGCTGTTGGGGGCGCTCTCGTATGCCTGACCGAAAACCGCGCACCAGAACCATCGCTTGATCATCTCTCGGTGTGCGCCAACCTGCGGCCCCTTGGTGGGATTAGCTCGGGCGAGGATTGCAGCCAGCGGTGGCAGCATGGTCTGGTAAGGCAACCACTTCGGCAAGATGACTTTGCAATCATCACGAAGTATTTCCAGGCCACGAGCAAGGCCCCCAACGACTCGATCCCACCACTCAGAGATATCGGCCGCCGCCAGTTTGAGAATGTCGTTGCGTTTGCACGTGGGTGCTTTCCGGCAGGCCAGGGAGATGCCCTGCAGAACGTAATAGGGATCGATGTCGAATGCTTCGATGATAGGGTGGTCTTCCAGCGCTTGATGCCAAAGACCGCGCAGATTGATGTCCTGTGGCCAAAACCGTGCCGTCAGCAACTCGAAAACGCTAAGCTTCACCCCTGTCCGATTGAGCGTCTCGAAGATTGTGCACAGCGCATCCGGCTGCGTCTGGTCGGCGAGCGTAACCACAGGAAAATGGTAATCGTCGATGACGTGAATCCATTGCTGTTCGATTACGTCTAGTGCGTTCTCTAGTTCGATACGCTCATCGTTCTCCAGTTGCCGGGCTACCTTCCGGCTCCACTGGGTGAACCCGCCAGCCCCACCTTTGAGCACGGAAAGAGGCAAAACCAGCTCACTCGCCTGGACCGCAAAATTCTCACGGCTCTGACATCGCTTGGTGGTCGCGCGCTCGTGAAAAATAGCTTCCTCAAAGTCTGCACCGTCTATGAGCTTCCTCAAGTCCAGGAAGTATCGATGCTCCCCTACCCCATAGAACGCCTGGTATAGAGAGGTGAGTCGCTGCTGGCCGTCCAGCACCAGGAAAGTATGCTTGGTCAAGCCCAAGTCTGGCGCGCCCTCGAACTCACGCACCGCAAACAGGCCACCATTGTCCCGGACTCGTAGGATGCTACCGGCCGGATAGTTGTTTGCAATGGAGACGATCAACTCCTGGGTAGCCCCTGGCTCCCACACGAAATCGCGCTGAAAGTCCGGTAGCACGGCGGTGCGGCTATGGATCTCCGCCAGGAGCTCCTTGAGCGCACGTGGGTTGGTGTCTTCAAACAGACTCATGGGTGTCCCCTGCAAACTCAGCCCACGTTGACCGGCAATAGAGTCATGGTGTCATTACCGAAGATGTCGACCACCTTCACGGCAACCATGTAGCGGCCGGGGCGTTCGTAGGTGTGATCGGCGGTGACCAGTTCCAGCTCACGGTTCTTGCGTGTGCGGAAGCTCTGCCACTCGTTCTCGAAGATGTAGCCGCCGGTCCAGCGTTCCTCGAACTCCATGACCGCGTTGGCGGACGTGGCATCGGCCGATGCCACCACACCGGCCGCATCGGCACCGACGGGCACCTTGATGATTTCCTTGCGCGACTGGTAATCGAAGTCCACGGCCCAGTAGTCGACCCAGTCGGTCCAGGTCTTGGTGAGCACGTCGCGGGTAGTCACGCCTTCCTTGGACTTGCTGATTTTCACCAGCTGGCCGCGGTCGCAGATCACCTCGCTCTTGCCATCCTTCACCGCCGCAATGGCGGCCTCGGCCGCCCCCTGGCTGTAGAATACGGAGAAGTCGGTTAGCTCGATCTTCACCGTGAGCTTGTCGCGTGCGGTCTTGCCCTTGGCGTACCGCGGGGTGGCCTCGACGAAGCTGATGTCGTGGAACACCACCTGGCCGCGATCCACCGCGCGCTTGTCGAACACGTCGTTGGGGATGTACTTGGGCGTGAGGTCGATGCCCTTGGCCTTCGCCTCCTCGAGCACCGCCGGGAACAGGCCCATCTCGAACTCGAACGCCAGCACGTCGACGCGGGTCGCACCGCGCTTGCGCGTTTCCATGATCACCTCTTCCACGAACAGCCGGCCCACCGGCAGGTTGATCGGCCCCACCACCACCAGTCGCCCACCCTGCTTGCCGTCGAAGAAGGCATCGCTGTCGAACGCCTCGGCCTTGTACGCGCGCAGGATCAGCTCGCGGAACTCGCGCTCCTTAGCCGCCAGCGCCTGTTCCTTCTGCGCGCCGCTGAGGCGACCGCCCACGTTGAGATAGGCCTGCCGCTCGTAGCGGCCCAAGTTAAGCACCTCGAACGCGCGAAAATCTTTCTCAGCAGCCTTTAACTCGCGTTGCACGCCGATCAGGCGTTTGCGCGTGGTATGGATGCCAAATTTTCCAAGGTCGGTGGCGATCCAACGACGACCAAGCTTTTCAGCCACAGCAGCGGTCGTTCCGGACCCAGAAAAAAAGTCTGCCACCAAGTCGCCCTGCCTGCTGCTCGCATTGAGGATTCGCTCAATTAAGGATTCCGGCTTTTGAGTCGGAAAGAACAAATTCTCGGTCTTGTCTGCTGGTTGCAGCATCGACAGCCGCCAAACGTTGTCGACCACCCGCTCGGTGCGATTCGTATAAATCACGTTTCCATCGCTATCCCTTGCGTTGATCATACGGCCGCCGACCTTGACACGCTGCAATTGCTTTACGGCCTTTTCTCTGGCCTCTTCGAGCGGATTGAAGCAATAGCCTTTACCTCGGTCTTTCACATACCAAAGAATCGTGTCAGTGGATCGCGGAAAAACGCCCTTACGCGTATCCGGCATCTTGTTGTAGTAGTACCAGTACAGCTCGTTACGGAAGTTTTCCCTGCCAAAAATCTCATCTAGCGCCAAACGAAGATAGGGTGAAACGCGCCAGTCGCAGTGAAGAAAAAGGCTTCCGTCCTCAGCCAGCAAATCCCTCATCAAAATTAGCCGCTCATAGATCATGCTGATAAACGAATCCGCCCCGCGTCCCCACGTATCGCGATAAGCGATCTGCTCCAGCAGGTTGGGCTCCTTGTGGAAGGTCTCGCCGCCGATCTCGATATCCATCGAGAAGTCGGCGCCCACGTCGAACGGTGGGTCGATGTAGATCAACTTGAGGCCGCCGGCGTCCTCGATCTGGCGGCGCAGCGCGCCGGCCTTGAGGGATGACAGAATCAGCTTGTTGTCGCCCCAGATCAGCTTATTGGTCCAGCCCTTGGACTGACGACCGCGCGAATCGAACAGCTGCTCCTGCACGCGGGTTTCCGCGCGGGGCTCGTCGATGTGCTCCAGCGTTTGGAACGGCAGCACGGTGGTGCAGACGTCGCGGGTCTTGCCGTTCCACACTAGCTCCACTTCGCGCCGGTCCTCGAACAGGACGAAGCGGTACTTCTCCGGCAGCGGGCGGCCGGCCTGGATCAGTTGTACGAGATCGCGCTTCTCGGCGTCGGTGAGATCGTAGGCAGGAGGCTTGGCCATGGGTCAGCTCTTTTTCTTGGTGCGCGGCGGCTTGGCCGGCAAGTGTTGGATGTCTTGCTCGAAGGCGGCCAGCTGGGTCTGGCTTAGCCACAGCGTGCGGTCCTCAAAGCGGCATTCGATGCGCCTGCGGCCGTCCTCGCTCTGATAGAGCAGCGATTCGCCGGTGGGCCGTGGCAGATTCTCGTCCATGAGGTTCAACCCGGTTGAAAATCGCGGAAACTAGCCGGCAGCGCGGCGAACGTGGTGGGCCGATGCTTCTCGAAGCCGGTCTGATCGACGTAGACGAACCGATACACCGCGCCGCCTTCTGCCGCGCAGGCCTCGGTTGCGTCGATGCACCACTGCGCCAGGCGCTGCATCTTCTGGGGAAGATCGAGTTCGGCGCGGCCCTTGGTCTCGACGATCCACACGGTCCCGTCGGTGGTGCGGACGATGAAGTCTGGGATGTAGTTCGACAGCTCGCCACTGGCCTTGACGTAATCCATTTTGAAGCCGACGGCGAGGTAGTTCTTGGCGAACGCGGCGACGTCGCCCGCACCATCGAGGAATGCCGCGAAAGCCAGCTCGAATCCACCTGCGTTCGGTTCGCCCACGATCTTGTTAAACAGCGAACGCTTCGGCACCAGGTAGGCGCGGTTCTCGGTACGGAACGGGCGCATGTCGGACAGACGGATGTAGCCGTCGACTGTCGCTGCCCCTGTATCCCGGATGGTGAGCGCGTTGATGCCTTTGGTGAAGTTGTCGACGATCAACTTGGCCGCGGCCGGTTCGGCAAGGTTGCGCAGCACCTGTGCATCCTGCAGATCGACCGGGGCGCCCTCGAAGAGATGGTCACGCATGAAGTCCCTTACCCGCGGATAAAGCTCCTCGTAGCCGCCGACCAACTTGAGATCCTTGATCAACTGGCGCGCGAAAAACGCCACCACCGAGCGGTAATCCGCCACGCCGCCAGCATCGAGCTCGATGGTGTGGTGAGCGCTATCGTCCAACATCGTCTTGAAGACGATTTCGCGCGTGTCCTCGGGCGGGAACGCCTTGAGCGCCAGTGGCTGGTGGTAGAACGCGCCGGGATCGAGCGTTGACAACGCTCCGTATTCGCGGTGGTAGCGGCGTGCGAGCCGCGGCAGGGCAATATCCAGCGCCGCGATGTCCTTGGCCGGGTTGTCGGTATCCACTTCGACCACGAGCGAGTCCTTACGCTCGGCGGCCTTGCCCATCGGCACATGTTCCAGCTCGACACCTTCGCTCTTGATGGTCTCGACAAAGTCCATGAAGGCTTGGGTACCCATGACCGACACGTACTCCGGCGCGCCGCTGCCGAAGTACATGCGGCGCAGGCCTCGACCCAGGGTTTGTTCGGGCAGGATCTTGCTGTTGGAGGTGTAGGCACGCAGGCCGACGATGGTGGTGACGTTACGCACGTCCCAGCCCTCCTTGAGCATCAGTACCGAGACGATAGCCTTGTAGGGGCTCTCCCAGCCGTCGATATCGTTCGAGGCTTTGCGCAGGGCCTCCAACTCCTCGCGCTTCTTGCCCGACGCTGCCTCGGAAATTTCGCCGTTGGCCTTGGTATGAATGACCAACACGGAGCCTTCCAGCTCCGGGCAAATCTTCTCCAGGTAGCTGCCGACTTCGTCGCAGTTGCGGGTGTCATCCACCATGACGAAGAGTACCGCCTTCTTCCCGAGTTTCTCGTGCTCCGCATAGGCCTTGCGCCACTCTTCCACACCGAGCTGCAGGTAATCAGCGTAGCGCTCAGTGAACAGCGCGCTTTGCTGCTCGTGGAGACGCGCGACACTCTCCCTGTCTGGCAACACCGGATGCTTGACCACGTTCTGATGAATCGCCTCCACCAGCGGATAGTCCGATACCGTCTGCACGAAGATCGAGCCGCTGTTGTGCTTGGGCGTGGCTGTCACGTCGATTTGCAGCGATAGGCGTCCGTCCTTATGCAGCATGCGATGGTGGATGTCCTGTATAGACTTGAACCACACCATCCGCTCGTCGTGGACGTGGTGGGCCTCGTCATTGAAGACGGCCAACTCGTCGATCTCGCGGATGATCTCGCCCAGATCGGTGTTGCTGTCGGTAGTCTTGCCGACTGGCTTGGGACCGAACGGGCTGAGGAAATAGTCGCGGAGATCTTCGTCGCCGAGGGAAGGCTCGGCCACATCCCCCAGATAGACCCGGTGGATATTGGTCAGGAACAGGTTGCCCGTGGGCCGCACGATGCGAACGTCATCTTGCACGTGCAAAGTGAGCTGAAAATCATCGCGCCAGTTGCGACCGTCGTGGCCGTTGTCGGGCAGCACCGGATCATTGAAAAAGATCTTGAGGCCGTCGAAGTCGGCGCGCAGTCGATCCAGCACGATGATGTTGGGCGCGATCAGCAGAACATTGCGCGCCAGCTTGGAATCGGGCTCGTAAAGCTTGTGGAAGTAGCACCAGGCGATGAGGAGCGACAACACCTTCGTCTTGCCAGACCCCGTCGCCATCTTGGTGACGTAGCGCGGCCAGTCTTCAGGAAACATATTGGCCGATATGGACCCCGACGCATCGAAGCGCATCAGGTCGTACTTGTCCCGCGCCTGCTTGGCGTCATACAGCCAAATGACCGTTTCCACTGCTTCACGCTGAGCGAAGTAGTAGTGGAAGTTGGCTAGGGAACCGTCCGCCTGTTCGATTTGGTGTGGGGAATGGAACCACCACTGGAGCAATGCCTTCGAGGTTGCCGACGCCCCTTGGTAGCCACCGTCCCGCCAGTTGCTGACCTCCTCGCGAACTTTGGCCACCAGTGGGGGAAGCAGATTTTCGTAAGCAGTGCTGCGCAATTCCTCTGAGGCGGGGAACCATCGCTGATCAGGACGTACAACGACGTACGGAGAGGTGGGGAATTCCGGGTGAAGAGCCATTTGGTTGTTGTCCCATTTGTTGCGCCAACGCTGCGCACAATCCTCTGCATTGTATGCATTGCCAAAACAGGAGGCTGTAGTGCGCTCGGGTTGTAGGGGTAGCTTTACCTCGCGACCGCCTGCTGAGTCTGAAATACCCTGCGCAGCTTTGGATCGAGCACATCCACCTGCCGCTTTGGCTGCAAAAGCGCCCGCTCACCTTCGGCTAGTTGGCAGTTGCGCGAGAGGGTGTCGGCGCCCTCGAAGGTTGTGGCAGTGGCGTCCTGCAGGTTGACCACCACGGCGAGGGTGTCACCAAGGGGTTCCAGCGCAAGGCACACCCGGTCGATGGTCTCCATGCTGCGGTAACGGCTTCCACCAACCATCACGAGCAGATTGGTGCGGTCGACCCAGATACTTGAGCGCACACCCGGTAGCGGATGGACGGCAGCGCGGGCGGCTTCATGGTCGATGGGCTGCGCTGGATCCGGCACACGCATGGAACGGAGCATGTCCTTCTGCATAGCCTGGGTGTGTGTCTGAATGGCGCGCTGGTCGCCGGCAAGTGCGGCAGCATCGATGACGGCCAAATGGCCGGCAGTCACCAGTGGATCGATTGGTTGGCCAGCCTGTTGTGGCCGACGTGCGGCAATTGCGGTGCCGTCCTCTGGCGCCTCGGTGCAACCTATGAGAGCTGCGTAGGCGACAGCGGCGGCGATAAGCCAGCGCTGCATGATTGTCCTTTCCCCCGAAAGCTCAGGGCAGGATAACCCCTACGGAACGGTAGGCAACTTCCACTCGCAAAAAGGGAAGCTATCTACTCGCTCGTAGGCACCAGGCAAAAGAAAGCCCCGCGACGCGGGGCTCCTCGGAGCTAAACGCCTGGGCGTGCTTACGCCGGTTCGGGCGTGGGTACAGCCTCGACCACACCTGTTTGAACGAACGGGGTCAGGTTGACTTCCCTGGCGTCCTGAGCGCGAGAAACCCGCCACAGCTTGGATCAAGCATGTCCGCACGCCGCTCGGCTGCAACGGTCCTCAACCTTCAGATCGTAGGGAAGCGGCGAAGCGTTGCGCCTGCAGGCTTTTGCCCAGGCCACGATGTTTGACCTGCATCAAAAGCCCCTCACCCACGGGTGCGAGCATCGACCTCCCCCACCTGCGGAGCACTACGATGCCCACCTTCATCACCCAAGGCCGTTACACCACGGACGCCATCCGGAGCATGGTGAGCCATCCGCAGGACCGCTCGAAGGAAGTGGAGAAGCTGTTCGCCGCCACGGGCGGCAAGCTGCTTGGCTACTACATGACGTTCGGTGACTACGATTTCCTGGTCGTGTCCGAAGGGCCCGACGAGGGCGTGGCCGTGTCAACGATCGCCGCCGCCGCGGCCGGTGGCGTCACCGACCTGAAAACCGTGCTGGCGATTCCGGGGACTGCAATGGCCGATGCCTTCCGCCGGGCGGCCTCGGTTGCGAGTGGTTTTCGTGGCCCGATGCAGGGTGAACAGGCGCAGATGCATCAGGCGCACTGACCGTGTGGCAGGCGATCGTGCCGCATGCACGGCTGCCGCTCGTGCCGGGAGCCCGACTTCGCCCGATGCCCCTCCCCGCCCCAACGCCCACAGGTTGCCTGCCTCCGTGCGCCACTCGGCGTTGGCTGCGGGGCCGCCGACGTCGTCAGTGATTCTTCCAGTCGAACATTGGCGCATGCGACGCACGGCCGGCCTCGTAGCGCAAGCAGGCAGACGGGCGCGCTCGCGGTTCAAGGTGGCGAGTGCGACCTCCCTTCCGAGACAGGCCGTACTAGACGGAGTCGACCTCGGCCGCAGCGGGCGGAGACTGGATAGGCTTGATCGGCAGCAGCACCCGCACACAATGCCCGCGTGGTTGATGCACGCGTTCGACGTGTCCGCCCAGGTGCGATGCAAGCAGTTGCACCAGGCGGGTGCCCAGGCCGTCCTTCTTTGTCGGCGGGATGCCCACGCCGTCGTCTTCCACGCTCAGGACGACGCCGTCACTTGAGGGTTGCAAGGTGATCTGCACGGTGCCGCCCTGCCCGTCCGGGAAGGCGTACTTGAAGGCGTTGGTGACCAGTTCGTTGGCTATGAGGCCGATGGACACGGCGACCGGGGCGTCGACAGACATGGGAGTGGCCAGGACGCGTACGCGGATCGGGCGGACGTCGCGCAGCAGTTCGGCCAGGCCGTGGCCGAGCGCGCGCAGGTAGGCGGCCACTTCCACTTCGCCCTGCTTGCCGGATTTGCGCAGGCGCTCCTGGGCTTCGGCGATCACGCGCACGCGCGCTACCGCTGACTCGAGCGCTTCACGCGCGTGCGGGTCGCTCTGGCGCATGGCCTGCAGGTTGAGCACCGAGGAGATCATCATCAGGTCGTTGCGGGTGCGGTGGGCCAGTTCGTCCAGCAGCAGCGAGGTTTCCTCCTCTGCGTCGAGCAGCTTGCAGACGGCTGAGCGCAGCGCTTCGATCAGCCACGCGGTGGCGCAGCCGACCGAGACGTACAGCACGATAAACAGCGTTTCGGTCGGCTGCGGCGCGACACCGTCCCGCAGGAGGCTGATCACGTCGTCGCCGAGAGCGGCGCTGAGGAAAGTGGCGAAGAGACCGGCGGGGCGCCCGAAAAACAGCGCCGACACGAACACCACCGGCAGGAACGGCAGGTAGCGGTGCAACGCGGGGCGATACATGTACTCGAACAGCAGTACCGCAAGCACCAGCCCGAGCGCCACGACGTAGCCCACGGCGGCGGGAGGCCGCTTGCGGGACAGTACCCTGACGATCAGGTTTTCCATGCGCCGCTACCTACATCACGACGCAAGGTATGTGACTTCAACGTTAGGTGTCCGCACATGATTCGTTAATAAATCGATAGAGCCACGGACATCCTTGTCGGTGGCGAACGGCGGCGCGCGGCGCGGGCGCGCCGTTCCGTGGCCGCGGATGCCCAGCGTCGGGATGACCGACAAATCGGGCCGGCTGCTAGACGCCCGTCATGCTCGCGGCGTTATCGAATCCATGCGCACACATACCCGCCGCAGCGAAGGGCGTAGCGTGCCTCCGCCGCAGCAGCAGTTGCGAGGAGACGACGGTGAACGACGGACAGCGAATCCAGTGTGCGCGTCTGCGCGGGAAGGTGATGGACGCCGACCAGGCGGCGCGCTTCATCGCGCCGGGCAGTGCGGTGGGGATGAGCGGCTTCACCGGCTCGGGCTATCCAAAGGCCGTGCCGATGGCGCTGGCGGCGCGTATCGAGGCCGAGCATGCGGCCGGGCGGCCGTTCCGCGTGCGGGTGTGGACCGGGGCGTCGACCGGGCCGGAGCTGGACGGCGCGCTGGCGCGGGCCGAGGGTATCGAGTTTCGCCTGCCGTACAACTCCGATCCGCTGGTACGCGAGCAGATCAATTCCGGGCGCATGGAGTATTTCGACCTGCACCTGAGCCAGGTCGCGCCGATGGCCTGGCAGGGTTTCCTGGGGCCGCTGGACACGGCGGTGATCGAGGTCAGCGGCATCACGGCCGACGGGGCGCTGGTGCCCTCGTCCTCGGTCGGCAACAACAAGACCTGGATCGACCAGGCGCGCCAGGTGATCGTGGAGGTCAACCGCTGGCAGAGCGCGGCGCTCGACGGAATGCACGACATCTACTACGGCACCGCGCTGCCGCCGAACCGCGTACCCATTCCTATCGTCCGGCCAGGCGACCGCATCGGCGAGCCGTACCTGCGCTGCGATCCGGACAAGGTGGTCGCGGTGGTGGAAACCGATGCGCCGGATCGCAACCTCCCCTTCCGGGCGCCGGACGCGGCTGCCCGCGCGATTGCCGGCCACCTGCTCGAATTCCTGCGCCACGAGGTGAAGGTCGGGCGCCTGCCGGCCGCGCTACTGCCGATCCAGTCGGGCGTGGGCAACATTCCCAACGCGGTGCTGGGTGGCCTGCTCGACAGCCCGTTCGAGCGCATGAACGCCTACACCGAGGTGATCCAGGACGGCATGCTCGACCTGCTGGCGGCCGGCCGGCTGGGCGTGATCTCGGCAACCGGTTTCTCGCTCAGCCCGGAGGCGGCGGCCAACTTCAACGCCAACGTGGCCCGCTATCGCGACCACATCCTGCTGCGCCCGCAGGAGATCAGCAATCACCCCGAAGTGATCCGCCGGCTCGGTTGCCTGGCAATGAACGGGCTGATCGAGGCGGACATCTACGGCGCGGTCAATTCCACCCACGTGATGGGTTCGCGCATCCAGAACGGCATCGGCGGATCGGGCGACTTCGCGCGCAACGCCTACATCTCGATCTTCATGACGCCTTCGACCGCCAAGGACGGGCGCATCTCCGCGATCGTGCCGCAGGCCAGCCACGTGGACCACATCCCGCAGGACGTGCAGGTGATCGTCACCGAGCAAGGGCTGGCCGACCTGCGCGGGCTCTCGCCCAAACAGCGTGCGCGGTTGATCATCGACCGCTGTGCGCATCCCGACTACCGACCGGCGCTGGCCGACTACTTCGAGCGCGCACGGGCGCATTCCTACGGACAGCAGTCGCCCTCGCTGCTGACCGAGGCACTGTCCTGGCATCAGCGCTACCTGGACACCGGCAGCATGCGGGCCTAGCGCCAGCGCACGCGGGCCCGCCGCCTCTCGCACGCATCTCATGCCGATCCGTGTCCACCGCGCATGATGTCCCGTGTCGCCAGAGGAAAAGGCCTGACGTCGGGAAGAATCACCCCTCCAGCGTGCCGACAGTGATGGCTGCGGTGGCCGACGGCATCAGTTCCTCCAGCGCGGCCGCGATGTCGGCCTGGCGGAAGGGCTTGGCCAGGCGCGACAGCCCGTGGGTGTCGTCCGCATGGCCGCTGTAGCCGGTGATCAGCAGGACAGGCAGGCTCGGCTGCACGCTGCGCAGTCGGCGCGCGAGTTCCGCGCCGTCCATGCGCGGCATCTTGTAGTCGGTCACGACCACGTCGATCTGCAGGCCATCCTGGAGTTTTTCGAGTGCTTCGCCTGCGCCGCCGACCTCCACCACGCGGTGGCCGAGTTCGCGCAGCATCGCAGCCGTGCCATCGCGCACCAGCTGTTCGTCGTCCACGAGCAGCACATCGAGGGCACGGATAGGCGCACGGAGTCGCTCCGGCTGCGTCTCGCGCCTGGCCGACGCGGTGGCTCCCGATGCCTTGGGCAGCCACAGCTCCACGCGCGTGCCCTTGCCGGGCGTGCTGGAGATCGCGAAGTGGCCGCCGAGTTGTCCGGCCAGTCCATGCACCATGGACAGGCCCAGGCCGGTGCCGCGGCCGGTTTCCTTGGTCGAGAAGAACGGTTCGATGGCACGCGCCAGGGTCTGCTGGTCCATGCCGGTACCCGTATCGGTCACGGACACGCGCACGTATTCGCGCTGGGTCAGTTCCGACTGTTCCGGGCCCGGCGCCACCACATCGGCCGCGACGGTGAGCGTGCCGCCCTTGGGCATGGCGTCGCGCGCGTTGACGCAGAGGTTGAGGAGCGCCAGCTCCAACTGGTTGGGATCGGCCACGGCCTGTGGCAGGTGGGCCGGGCAGACCGTGTGCAATTCGATGGTCGATCCGACCGAACTCCTGATCAGGTCGTGCATGCCCTCCAGCAGCCTCTCCAGATCGACGGCCTGCGTCTGCAGGGTCTGGCGCCGCGCAAAACCCAGCAAACGCTGCACCAGGGTCTTCGCACGCTCGGCCGATTGCAGGGCGCCGTCGATCAACCGTCCGGCACGTGCATCCACATCGGCGAAGCGCCTCTGCAGCAGGTCCAGCGCGCCGGTGATCGGCATCAGCAGGTTGTTGAAGTCGTGCGCGACGCCGCCGGTGAGCTGGCCGATGGTTTCGAGCTTCTGCGCCTCGTGCAGCTTGGCCAGCGCTTCCTGGCGGGCAGCGGTTTCCTCGCGCACGCGCTGTTCGAGCGTCGCGGTGAGCTCGCGCAGCGACTGTTCGGTCGCCCGTTGCTCGGTGACATCGGTATGCACGCCGACCCATTCACGGATCTTGCCTTCGCGGTCGAACGTGGGAATAGCCCTGACGCTGAAGGTTCGCCACTGGCCCTGGGCCGTACGCAGGCGGTGCTCGACCTGGAACGTGTGCTGCGCAGCCAGTGCCTGCTCCCAGGTCGCCAAGGTGCGAGGCACATCGTCGGGGTGCACGGCCGCGACCCAGCCGTAGCCGAGGTATTCCCCGAGGCTCTGTCCGGTCAGCGCGGACCATCCGGGCTGCTCACCCTCCATCCGGCCGGCGGCGTTGTTGGTCCACAGCACGCCCTGCACCGCCCGGATCGCCGCGCGGAAACGCTGCTCGCTGTCGTATAGGGCCGTTAGCCTTTCCCGGGCCTCGTATTGCCTGCGGCGGCCACGCAAGGCGGCTTGCGCCAGGCTGACCAGCGTCGTCGGGTGGAACGGTCGCTCGAGGAAGGTGACGTTGCCCAGCACGGTGAGCAGGCGGCCCGCCGCCGGATTGCGCTCGATGCCGCCGCGGCTGGTCACCAGGATGAACGGGAAATCAGACCATTGCGGCTGCGCTTCCAGCCATGCCGATAGCGGATGCAGATTCGCTTCGAGCAGGCTTTCCTCGGTCACCAGTGCGGTGCCCGCGCCGGCAGCCATGCCTTCCACCAGCGCTTCGAGCGTCGGGCAGGCAACCGAGCGCAGATGGGCCTCGGCCAGGATGGCCGCAGCGATCTGCGCGTCGCGCCCACGCGGCGCGTGGACCAGGATGCGTTCGGAGAGGTGGGGAATCACGACGCGTCCGGCATCAGGCGGCGCTCGTGTTCGTCGCCGGTCATGGTGGGTACACCCCGAAGGACGCCCTGGAACTGGGTCAGGGGTTCGCCCAGCTGGAAACCGTCCGATGCGATGCGGTATTCGCGAATGGTGTCCTCGTGCGCGCTCGCGCGCTTCTTCACTACCGAGATCGCGCGGCGGACACGCCCGGCCGCCTCGAAGTAGCGCAGCAGCACGACCGTGTCGGCGAGGTAGGTAACGTCCACGGGCGATTTCATGTCACCCACCAGGCCATGCTGGGCCACGGTGAGGAAGGAGGTGACGCCTCGCCGATTGAGGTATTGCAGGAGCTCGTGGATGTGGAGCACCAGCGCCTGCTCCTCCGGCATCGCGGACTGATAGCCGTTGAGGCTATCGATCGCCACGGTACGCACGCCGGCCTCCACGTGCTGGCGGACTCGCGCGGAGAATTCGCCCGGCGTCATCTGCGCCGCGTCAACCTGCTCGACCACAAGTTGTCCCTGGTCGACCATGCGCTGCATGTCGATGCCGACGCCCAGCGCGCGCTGGAACAGCAAGGCGCGCTCCTCGTCGAAGATGAACATGCCCACGCGCTCGCCGCGCTCGACGGCTCCTAACAGGAAGGTCAATGCGAGCAGCGACTTGCCGGTGCCCGCAGGCCCCAGCAGCAGCACGCTCGATCCGCGCTCGATGCCTCCCCCGAGCAGCGCGTTCAGCCTGGGCAACCGGGTCGCCACCACGTCGTGGGAATAGCCCTCGTGATGCTCGCCGGACACAAGCCGGGGATAGACCTGCACGCCGCCGGGGCGGATCACGAAATCGTGGTAGCCGCCGCGGAAATGCCGCCCGCGGTATTTCAGGACGCGCATGCGCCGGCGCTCGGCGCCGTAGTCCGGGGAAAGTTCCTCCAGGCGCAGGACTCCATGCGCCACGCTGTGCACCGTCTTGTCGTTGCTATCGCTGGTCAGGTCATCGAGCATCAGCACGGTGGCCCTGGCCTTCGCGAAATAATGCTTGAGCGTGAGGATCTGGCGTCGATAACGCAGCGAGCCCTGGGCGAGCAAGCGGATCTCCGAGAGGCTGTCGAGCACCACGCGGTCGGGTTTGATCCGCTCGAACACCTCGAAAATTCGGCTGGTGGTTTCGCCGAGCTCCAGATCGGACGAGTACAGCAGGCTCTGCTGTTGCGCCTCGTCCAGCAGGTTTTCCGGCGGCACCAGTTCGAAGATGTCCACCCCGTCCAGCGACCATCCGTGGGACGCGGCGGTAGCGCGCAGCTCGTCCTCGGTTTCGGACATGGTCACGTAAAGCACGCGTTCCTTCGCGTCCCGGCCGGCCAGCAGGAATTGCAGTCCTATGGTGGTCTTTCCCGTGCCAGGGCTGCCTTCGAGCAGGAACAGCCGGCCTCTCGAAAGCCCGCCATTCATGATGTCATCGAGCCCCGTCACGCCCATGGATAGTTGCTCGGCCAAACGATCGTCCAAAGGCGTCATCCCCTAAAAATGAAAGCCGACGTCATACCACAGGTCGGCTTTCCGCTGCGCGAAAGCACGCCGGCTGGCCGTGCTGCCGTCCGACCGCCCCCGCCGGGCCGGCGACCGCCCTTCCACGCGACGGCAACGAGGCATGGCTCATGGTTCCGCTGCGGGTCGGCGGAGCGGTCCATGCGCGCCAGGCCCTGAAGGCTGCGACAGGCATTCCCATGACTCAGGTTTCCAACGCCAATCGCCAGCTCACCCTGGCCTCCCGCCCGGTCGGCGCGCCGACGGCCACCGACTTCAGGCTCGCGGAGCAGCCGGTGCCAGCCCCGGGCGAGGGGCAGGTCCTGCTGCGCAACCTCTACCTGTCGCTCGACCCCTACATGCGCGGGCGCATAAGCGATGCGGAGTCGTATGCCGCGCCGGTGGCGCTGGGCGACGTGATGGTGGGCGCCACGGTCGCGCGGGTGGCGGCCTCCCGGCATCCCGACTGGCAGGCCGGCGACCTGGTGCTGGCCTATGGTGGATGGCAGGACTACACGCTGTCGGACGGCGGGAGCTTGAGCCGGCTGGACCCGGGCATGGCGCAGCCATCGCTGGCGCTGGGCGTGCTGGGGATGCCGGGATTCACCGCGTACATGGGGTTGCTGGACATTGGCCAGCCCAGGGCGGGCGAAACGGTGGTAGTGGCCGCGGCCAGCGGTGCGGTGGGCTCCGTGGTCGGGCGGATCGCCAAACTCAAGGGCTGCCATGTCGTCGGCATCGCCGGCGGCAACGAGAAGTGCGGCTACGTGGTGGACGAGCTGGGCTTCGACGCCTGCGCCGACCACCATGCCGAGGGTTTCCCACAGCAGTTGGAGGCCGCCTGCCGCCAGGGTATCGACGTCTATTTCGAAAGCGTGGGCGGCGCGGTGTTCGACGCGGTGCTGCCGCTGCTCAACGCCAAGGCGCGCGTGCCGCTGTGCGGGCTGATCGCGCAATACAACGATACCGAGCTGCCTCCCGGCCCCGACCGACTGGGCCTGCTCATGCGCACGCTGCTGACCAAGCGCATCAGGATGCAGGGCTTCATCATCTTCGACGACTACGGGTCACGCTTCGGCGAATTCCTGGCGGCCATGGGCGAATGGGTCCGGCAGGGGAAGATCAAGTACCGCGAGGATGTGGTCGAAGGCCTGGAGAACGCGCCGCGTGCCTTCATCGGCATGCTCGAGGGCCGGAACTTCGGCAAGCTGGTGGTACGCATCGCCGAGGAATAAGCGTGGGCGGTCAGCGCGTGGTTGGCTGCGTCCCGGCCCCTCGCACCGCCAGCATCACCAGCGGGAACATCAGCGCGGTGATTGCCATGGCGGCGTAGTCGAACCGCGCGCCTTCGATGACATGCTCCAGCCGGGGTACGCCCCGGCCGTCGAAACCCGACATGAAGCGGTAGCAGACATTGCTGCCCCAATGGATGCCGATGCTCATCCACAGCGCGCCGGTCTTGAACACGGTCCAGGCAAGCGAGAGGCCGAGGATGGCCGAGAACAGCAGGTTGCCCGGGTCGATGCCCTCGTTCCAGCTGTCGTCCAGCGCATAGACGAGCACAGTGAGCGGTACGTACCAGCGCATGAACCCGAAGCGACGGCAGTAGGCCAGGCCGTAACCGCGGATCATCAGGTCGTTGATCGCCGAAGCGAAGAACATGGCGAACAGGGCCTGGCCCAGCAGCGGCAGCGCGAAGCCGATATCGCGCCAACCGACCACCTCGAACTTGCCCATGGCGAGGAGGACCAGGTTCTTCAGCGCCCAGATGCCAAAGCCAATGGCGAAACCGGTCCACAGCCAGCGCGACCAACCGCCCGGCCGGCCCAGGCCCAGCGGCTCGGCACGGGTGATTCCCAGCCCATGGCGGCACACGACGAAGACGAGCACGAAGAAGCCCGCGACGTACGCCAGCCACACCGGCACCGCCACGCCGACCAGCCGGGGCACCAGGTTGACGTACAGGTCCAGCGCAACGAAACCCAGCAACCAGGCAAGGATGGCGAGGGGTTGTCTCATCGGGGTATCCCGCAGCGGCATGCCGCTCACTCGCGGCGGCGCATGGTAATACGCCGACGGGCGCAAGCGACGCCCGCATCACGAGTGCGGATACAGGCTCGGGCCTTCACTCATCCGCTGATCTGCAGGGATTCCTCATGACCCAGGCCCCCGCCATCCACGACTACGACGCATGGCCGCTCAGCGAACGCGTGGTGCTGGTCACCGGCGGCGCCCAAGGCATCGGGCGCGGCATCGCCCAGGCGGTGCTGGGTGCGGGCGGGCGGGTGATGATCGGTGACCTGGACAAGGAGGCCGGCCTCGCCTGCCTGGCCGAATGGGACGTCGGCGCGCGCGCTGCCTTCACGTTGCTGGACGTGGCGCGCGAGGCCAGCGTGCAGCGCTGGGTGCAGGCGGCGCTCTCGCGGTTCGGACGCATCGACGGCCTGGTCAACAATGCCGGCATCGCCGATCCGCATCGCGCGCCGCTCGCATCGCTGTCGCTGGCGGACTGGAACCGCTACCTCGCCACCAACCTCACTGGCACCTTCCTCTGCAGCAAGCACGCCCTGCCCGCGCTGGCCGAAGCCACCGGCGCGATCGTCAACATCGCCTCGACCCGCGCGCTGCAATCCGAACCGGACACCGAGGCCTACGCCGCGAGCAAGGGCGGCATGCTGGCCTTCACCCATGCGTTGGCGGTCAGCGCCGGGCCATCGGTACGGGTGAACGCGATCCTGCCGGGGTGGATCGCCACGGACGCGTGGCAGAAGCCCGCCGAGCGACACGCGCCGAGACTCAGCCGGAAGGATCACACGCAGCACCCTGCCGGCCGCGTGGGCACGCCGAGGGATATCGGCGCGCTGGCGGTCTACCTGTTGTCCGCGCAATCGGCGTTTGTCACCGGCCAGCACTTCGTGATCGACGGTGGCATGACGATCAAGATGCAGTACGCCTGACGTGCGCGACGGGCGCCGCACCTGGCGGCGTCCGTCGCGAGCAGCGCTCGTGGTCCGGAATTGCGCGCGCCGGCTCACCGGCGCGCCACGGGGTCACCTCGAGGGGTCGGCCTCGACACGGAACCCGTCGACCTTCATCACCACGCCTTTGGTCGGGTGCCGGCTGCCATCGACACGCACGAAGGACACGCTGAGCTTGTCCAGGTTGTCCGGCCAGATCCTCTGCAGCACCTCGGTCGCCGGGAAGACCAGCCGTACGCCGTGGCCGGAAGATGCCGCCGTGCCAGCCATGTCCGACATGCCATGCATGCCCTTCATGCTCGCCTTCATCTGCGCCACGCTGATCTCGAAAGCGCCCACCGAACCCAGCAGATAGGCGCCGGCGGCCTGGCCGGTACCAGGCTGCGCGGGCAGGTTGAGATAGACGTTGTAGAAGTAACCGCCCTTGTGGCCAAGGCCGGTCAGGTGCACACCATCGAGGACCACGCGCACCGGGCCGTTCTCGGCCGAACTGGCGGCCGTCGGCTTCAACATGAGCGAACGCACGCGGGCGGCATCGGTCGCGCTAAGCGCCACATCCACGTTCAGGGACTGCTCGTCGAGCGACAGCGCGCGCGACTTGCCGAAGGGGACGCTCACGCGCGTGGCAGGACGCAGCGGCGCGCCGCTGGTGGCCATCGCACTGGCGGCCATCACGGAGCTGCTGGACTGGGTGGGCATGGTTTCGTTGTCGTATTGGTAACCGAGGTAGCTGGTGGTATCCGCGGTCCAAACCCGCGGCATGCCGTCCACGGCCGGCCCGTAATAGAGGTCGCCCGACCAGTAGGTATTGGTCGTCAGCGGCTCCTTGCGCCCGCCGCCGGCCTTGAGCCAGGCGACCCAGAGGCGATCGATGTTCGCGTGGTGCACCCAGAACACCGGATCCCGGGGCGAGATCCTGATCGAGGCCATCGAGCCGCCGATCAGATTGTGTACCGGATTATGCGGACGCGACTCGAGGATGGTCTCGAACGCGTGCGACTTGCCCCGCTGGAAGCGGATGACCGTGTCGGCGAACGCGTCGTAGCTGAGCGCTCCGGTGACGTCGGTGCCGGTGCGGTCGCTGCGGTACAGCGGCGAGGAAGGATCCAGGAACTCCGGCGGGATGCTCGGCGAGTCGTAGTAGTTCCAGTACGGCAGCACCAGGCTGGCGTCGCCGGAAATTTCCCGCAGCTTCGCTTCGAAGCGATAGAGGAAGCCGCGGTGCCACGCCAGGAAGTACGACACGCCGTGGGGGCAATTGGCACGATGCGTCTCGACCCAATACGCCCAGCTGTTCGGGTTGGTGCTGTCCTTGACGGCCTTCATCGTGGCGACCGCGTTGTAGAAGGACTGCAGCTGGGGAGTGAGGCAGAACACCGGCCAGCTGGGCCGCACGCTCAGGGTGGTAGACATGGCCACGCGTGGCAACAGCGGGACCAATGCCAACGATAGCGAAGACTGAAGAAAACGCCTTCTGGAAATCATGATCTTCTCCGTGGAGACCAGGGCTTCGCGCCCGGTCGGTGCGACATCCAGGTCGGCCGAACGGTCGTGGGACGAGGCCCATGACACGCAATCAACGTCTGTGCTTCGGGCGTGAGGCACGCAAAAACGGCAGCCGGGCATCTGGCCCACACACTGCCGTTTCCTCTCGCCCGGGCTCCTGCCTTTGGGGGCCCGCGCAGTGAATAGCTGGGCGCGTCAATGGGCAGTCAACGCGACCGTCGAACCCGCCAGTCGGGATGAATGCAGCATGCAGGCACGGCCGTGATGCCAGCGGACCGGAGATGGCCCAGACCTCGCTCGCTCCACGGAACGTCGCTTGGGACTACCATGCACAGTTCGTCTACGCCGGAACGTACGAGCAGAGCCGGGCAGGCCCAATGGGGGAGTGGATAGTGATCGAAAAATTCTCGACCGGCATCGAAGGGCTGGACCAGCTGACCGATGGCGGTTTTCTCCGCGGCTCGGCCTACATCGTCCAAGGGCCGCCCGGAGCGGGCAAAACGATCCTGGCCAACCAGTTCTGCTATGCCCACGTACGAGCAGGCGGGCGGGCGCTCTACATGACGCTATTGGCCGAATCGAGCGCGCGGATGCTGGCCTACGTCAGCCAGATGGAATTTTTCGAGGGCAGCGCGTTGCCCGACGCGATGCAGTACATCAGCGGCTATGGCGTGCTCGAGCGCGAAGGCCTGCCCGGACTGCTCAAGCTCGTCCAGCACGAGCTCAAGCGGCATCGCGCCACTGCGATGGTGCTCGATGGAACGTTCGTGGCCCAGTCGGTCGCTTCGGAACAGGAGTTCCGCGCGTTCATCCATGCGTTGCAGGGCGTGGCGGGAATGGCCGACGCCGTGCTGGTCATGCTCACCCACCAGAACCGCGATTCCAGCTGCCCCGAACACACCATGGTGGACGGCTGGATCGAGTTGAGCGACGAGACGCACGGCTTTCGCGCCTATCGCACGATCCAGGTCAGGAAACACCGCGGCGCGGCGATTCTCCCGGGCAAGCACCGCGTGCGTATTACCGGGAAGGGCATCGCGGTGTTCCCGCGCGTCGAAAGCGCACTGGAAGCGGCGCCCGCCGCCCGTGCCGAGGCCCATCGCGTGACCTCCGGGCACGACGGGCTGGACACGCTCCTGCAAGGCGGCCTGCCAGCCGGTTCGGCCACCTTGCTGGTGGGGCCCACGGGTGCGGGCAAGACCACGCTGGGCTTGCACTATCTCTCGTTGTCCAGTGCGCAGGAGCCCGGACTGATGTTCGGCTTCTACGAAACGCCCGCGCACCTGCGCCAGAAGGCGCGCAGCATCGGCCTCGACCTGGATACGCCGCTCGGCGACGGCACGCTGGAAATTTCCTGGATGCCGCCGGCGGAGAACATCGTCGACGAACTGGTGCGCGACATCGTCACCCGTGCCCGCGCGCGCAAGGCCAAGCGTGTCTTCGTCGACGGCCTGGTGGCGATTCGCGACAGCCTGGTGATCTCCGAGCGCATGCCCTACGTGATCAACGCGCTGAGCATGCAACTGGGTGCGATCGGCGCAAGCGTCGTCTACACCTCGGAGATCCCGGAACTGCAGCTGGACCAGGCGATGATGCCCAGCGACGAGTTGTCGGCAATGGTCGACAACGTGCTCCTGCTCAACACCGGGCGGCGCGGGCATGCGTTCCGGCGCTACCTGTCGGTAATCAAGCTGCGCGACAGCGACTTCGACCCGCGCACGCACGAGTTCCACGTCAACGCCCGCGGCATCGCCTTCGGACCGGACCCCAGGGTTGCCGGGTCCCGGGAAGCAGGCTGACATGCTGCGCGTACTTCTGGTCGAGGACGAGCCCGACGTCGCCCTGGTAGCCGCCACCGTGCTGGAGGAGGCGGGCTACCACGTGACAGTCGCCACCGACGGATGCGAGGGCCTGGAGATCGCGCAGCAGGAATTGCCCGAGCTCATCGTCACCGACTTCATGATGCCGTGCCTGAGCGGCCTGGAAATGATCGAGCGCCTGCGCGGGGCCGGCTACGAGCATCCGATCATCCTCACCACTGCCATCCCTGAAGAGCGCCTTCCCCGCCAACCGGGCTACGACGCCTACCTGGCCAAGCCCTATGGCACGCGCGCGCTGCTGACGCTGGTCGAAGCCTTCCGCGTGCAGCTGGGCCGCTAGGTCTGATAGTTGCGATGGCGCCGTTGAAGGGTCGCGCACAACGTGCGCTCCTACGAGGTGGCGAGGGAAGCGGGCGACAAGGACTGGGTGTGTATGCCCTGCACGGCGCGCCCTGACGGGTCGGCGCTGCCGGCGAAGGACGGATCCCACGCCAGCGCCGCCGGTGAGGAACAGGCGATCGACTTGCCGCCGGGCACCGTTGCCGCGCAGGCCTCGCCCGGGAAAAACTTCTCGAACAAAGCGCGGTAGAAATAGGCCTCCCTGGTCGCCGGCGTGTTGTGGGGCCAGCGTGCGGCCGCGGCGGCGAATTCGCGGTCGCTCACTGCCTGTTCGGCGTGCGACTTGAGCCCGTCGATCCAGCCATAGCCGACGCCGTCGCTGAACTGCTCCTTCTGCCGCCACAGGATGGCGTCGGGCAGTGCGCCGACGAACGCTTCGCGCAGCACCGCTTTCTCGATGCGGCCGTGTCCGGCCATCTTGTGGCGTGCGTCGAAGGCCATGGCCGTTTCGACGAAAGCCAGGTCCAGGAACGGCACGCGCGCCTCCACGCCCCAGGCCATCATCGCCTTGTTCGCGCGCAGGCAGTCGTAACGGTGCAGCGCGTCGAGCTTGCGCACGGTTTCCTCGTGGAAGGCTTCGGCCGAAGGCGCCTTGTGAAAGTAGAGATAGCCGCCGAACAACTCGTCCGAACCCTCGCCCGAGAGCACCATCTTCACGCCCATCGCCTTGATGCGCCGGGCCAGCAGGAACATCGGCGTGGAAGCGCGCACGGTGGTCACGTCGTAGCTTTCGATGTGGCGGATCACTTCCGGCAACACGTCCAGCCCTTCCCAGAAGGTGTAGACGAAACCGTGGTGCACGGTGCCCAGCGCCTCGGCGGCCAATTGCGCGGCGGCGAGGTCCGGCGAGCCTTCCATCCCGATCGCGAAGGAGTGCAGGCGCGGCCACCAGGCTTCGCTCTGGCCGCCGTCCTCGACGCGTTCGCGGGCAAAGCGCGCGGCGCAGGCGGCGACCAGCGAGGAATCCAGCCCGCCAGAGAGCAGGACGCCGTAAGGCACATCGGTCATCAGCTGGCGCTTCACCGCCTGTTCCAGCGCCACGCGCAGGTTGCCCGGTGCCCTGCCCTGCGTCGCCTCGTACTCGCGCCACGGGCGCTGGTAATAGCATCGCAGGTCGCCGCTGACGCCGTCATAGACATGGCCGGGCGGGAATACCGCCACATCGGCGCACACACCCACCAGCGCCTTCATCTCGGAGGCCACGCAGAGCCGTCCGGCCGCATCGTGGCCCCAGTAGAGCGGGCACACGCCGAGCGGATCGCGTGCGACGAGGTAGCGCTGCTCGACGCCGTCCCACAGCGCAAAGGCGAAGATGCCGTTGAGACGGGCGATCCACTCGGCGGGATCGGCGCCATCACGGTAGAGCGCGTTGATCACTTCGCAATCCGAGCCGGTGGTGAAGTCGTAGCCACTGCCCAGGCGCAATTCGCCGTGGTTGTAGATCTCGCCGTTGACCGCCAGCGCCAGCGCGCCGTCGCGCGAACGCAGCGGCTGCGCGCCGCTGGCCGGATCGACGATGGCAAGGCGCTCGTGCACCAGGATCGCTCCGGCATCGATGAACACGCCGGACCAGTCCGGTCCGCGGTGACGCTGGCGCTGCGAAAGCTCCAGCGCCTGACGGCGCAGCGCGACCAGGTCGTCGCCCGGCGCAAGATCGAACATCCCGAAGATGGCGCACATGATTTGTCTCCTTCGCGTTTTCCATGACCCGAAAACGACGAAGGCCCGCACGGGGCGGGCCTTCGTCGCGTAGTTGTTGCTCGAACTAGCGGCTACGCGCCGGCCCCCTGGTGCAGGCGACGATTATTGTTCGAGCGGTTGTCCAGGGCCGGCCGCACGCGTGCCGCGCAGGGCGCGGTGGCGATGACGGAACGGATGGTCGGCATGGACATGGCGCGAGTGGAGCAGTTTTTCAAAAGGCGCGCAAGCGGGTGTGTCTGCCGCTCAGGCGTGGTGTTCGCGGAACGATTCGCTGATCCAGGCCTTGGCCTCCATCAACTGGTCGTTGCGGTACAGGCGGAACTCGCCCGGAACGGTGAATCCCATGGTGCGGGCGACCAGCCGCAGCCAGTTGACGTCGGTGACCAGCGCGATGCGCTCCCAGCCGCTCCAGTGGCGAAAGCCCAGCTTGGTGTCGTCCCACATGGCACCTGGCTCGAAACCGGTGAAGTCGGGACCGACGTGGTAGAGCAGGCGCAATTTGCGGTTGAGCGCGAAGGCGGCCTCCACGTCCGGCACGAACACGTTCTCGTAGTCGGCCGCGGTCACCTTGCCGCGCGCGGTGAAGCCCAGCGCGCCGGCGGGGAGGTCGGTCATCTGCTCGATCATGGGGTGTCTCCGCGTGGTCGGACCCCCATCCAAGCGCGGCGGGCGCGGCTATGCAAGCTTGGGTGCGTGAAAGCCCGGCTTGGCGGCAACGCCGCAGTAGCCCGCTTGCGGGCGATGTTCCTGGCTTGGACCGCAGATGAAACCATCGCCCGCACGCGGGCTCTACAAAAAGCCGGCCGGTCAGGCAGGTTCGACGTGGCGCACCAGCAGACGCGCGCTCTCCCTGCCCTGCCATTCGTTGATCGTCAGCTCGTACACCGCACGCAACCGCGGCGGCGGCGCGGCGGCGCGCACGTTGAACATCACCGCTTCGTGCACGGCGCCATCGCGCGGATCGCGCAGGCTCAGCCGCCAGTGCCGCTCGCCCATCAGGCGCCACTGCGCGCACTCGAACAGGTTGTCGAACAGCGGCTCCGGGAAGCCCTGCCCCCACGGTCCGCCGTCACGCAGCTGGCGCGCGAGGTCGAGCGTGAAGGTACCCGGCGGCAGTTCGCCGTCGGTGTAGAGAACGGCCTGCAGGCGTTCCTCGTCCAGCCATTCGCGCGCGATCGCATCGAACGCGTCGGCAAAGCGCGCGTAGTCGGCAGCCTTCAGGCTCAGTCCGGCCGCCATGGCGTGGCCACCGAAGCGTTCGATCAGGCCAGGGAGGCGTGCGTCGATCGCGGCCAGTGCGTCCCGCACGTGGAAGCCGGCGATGGAGCGCGCGGAGCCACGCAGTTCGTCGGGTCGGTCCTCGTCGGCCGGCGCAAAGGCGATCACCGGGCGGTGCAACCGTTCCTTGAGCTTGGACGCTACCAGTCCGACCACGCCCGCGTGCCAGGTGGGCTCGTACAGACTCACGCCGGTGCGCTCGCCCAGGCCTTCCAATCCGAGCGCGCCGATCATCGCCTCGGCTTCGGCGACCATGGCCTCCTGCAGCTCGCGGCGTTCCTGGTTGATGGCACTGAGCCGCTCGGCCAGCGTGAGCGCCTGTCCAGGATCGTCCGTGAGCAGGCATTCGACGCCCAGGCGCATGTCTTCCAGCCGTCCCGCGGCGTTCAGGCGCGGGCCGACGGCGTAGCCCAGGTCGCTGGCGCAAACGCCGGACAGGCTGCGCTTGCCGGCCTCCACCAGCGCGGTGATGCCCGGGCATGCGCGACCACTGCGGATGCGATTGATGCCCGCCTCGACCAGCACGCGATTGTTGAAATCCAGCGGCACCAGGTCGGCCACCGTGCCGAGCGCCACCAGATCGAGCAGGTTGGCCAGATCCGGTTCCTCGCGCCCGGCGAAAGCCCCCCGCCCGCGCAACTCCGCACGCACGGCCAGCAGCAGGTAGAACATCACGCCGACGCCAGCCAGCGCGCGACTGGCGAAAGCCTGGTTCCTTCGCGCATCGCCGGCGCATGACTCGCAGGCGGGCTCGCCATGCCCGCACGCGCGCACTTCGAGCACGTTGGGATTGACCAGCGCGTCGGCGGCCGGCAACTGATCGCCCGGCAGATGATGGTCGGTGACGATCACGCGGATGCCGCGCGCCCTGGCGGCGGCCACGCCGGCGATGCTGGCCACGCCGTTGTCGACGGTAACGATCAGCTGTGGCGCGGGCTCGAGCGAGGCGACCAGCGCGGGACTCAAGCCGTAGCCGTGCGCGAACCGGTTGGGAATCACGTAATCCACGTGCCGCGCGCCGAGCAGGCGCAGGCCGCGCACGGCCAGGGCGGTGCCGGTGGCGCCGTCGCAGTCGTAGTCGCCGGCGATGACGATGGACCAGTCGCCGGTGATCGCCTCGATCAGCAGCGCGACCGCACGATCGAGACCGCCCAGCGCCTGCGGCGCCAGCAAGTGGCGCAAGCGGTGCTCGGCCTGCGCCGGATGCAGGACGCCGCGGGCCGCGTAAACCTGGCGCAGCACCGGGTGTACCGTTTCGCTCCAGCCCTCGGGCGCACCCGTAGCCAGCCGACGGCGCAACGTCGGTGCGCTCATGCGCGCATCCCGCGCCAGAAGCGCCAGCGATGCCAGGGACGCAGTTCCCAGCGCTCGCCACTGGCGAAGGTCAGGCGCAAGGGCCGCTGGCGGGCAAGCGTGTCGATCATGGACCACCAGTGGGTGGCGATGAGCTGGGCCGGCAAGTCCTGCAGGTCGATCAGCCAATGGGAGGTGAACTCGCCCGCCGGCGTCGGCACCGCGGAAGTGGCATGGGTTTCGCGGGCCGGTGTCCGCAGGCGATGCGCAATGCCGGCCCGCGCCGCCAGCGCCCGCAGCAGCGGATCGTCGCTGACCACGCCGCGAAGCGAGGTCGCCACGGTCGCGGGCAACTTCCCCGCCCCCCACAGCCACAGGCTGTTGACCGGTGGTTGACCGGCAGCGCGACGCTGCGCGTTCAGCGGATGCTGATGCAGCAGCACCTGGATATCGTTCTGCAGGATTCGCCAGCGGCGCCCATCCGCACCCTGCGGCAGATGCTGCAGCAGGTTTTCGCCCAGCGCCTGCTCGGGCGCCGGGAACGTCGGCACGACCGTGCCCGGCGGCAGGCGCAAGTGCCAGCGATCGGACGAGGTCAGTTCCAGCCGCATGCCCTGCTCTTCGAACACAGGCGCGAGGGGCTCGGCCAGCGCGGCGGCCTCGCCGGCGGTCAATTGCATCTGCCCGCAGGCGAGCAGGCGCGCACCGTTCATGTCCGGCTCCACCCAAGCCGGATCGGCGCTCATCCACAAGGCGTCATCGGCATCGCCGGCCGCCAGCTGCCGGGTGAGCGCACCGGCGGGAAGCGGTTGCGGGGCATCGAACCAGTTGGTCAGCCCGGCCAGGTAGCCCCTTGGGCCATCCTGGAGGTGATCGGCACGGACCAACAGGCGCCTCACCGGATGCGCGGACTCGAAGCGCGCGAGCGCGGGCAGCCACAGCTCCACGCTCATGCGCTGGCGGACTCCAGCTGCTCGTACAGCTCCAACCATTCGGCCTCGAGCGTTTCCTTTTCGCGACGCAGGTCGGCCTGGCGCTGGCCCAGCTTCATCAACTCGGCGGTGGAACCGTTGTAGGTTGCGGGGTCGGCCAGCTTCGCCTCGAGGGCAGCCAGGTCCGCATCGATCGCCGCGACGCGCGCTTCGATCTTCCTGACCCGGGCTTTCGCGGTCTTGTCCTGTTCGCGCTGTGCGGCGGCGGCGCGGCGGCGGTCGGCGGCGGATTCGGTGGACGCGACCGGCTCGTTGGCCTTCTTTACGGCTGCACCGCGCGAGCGCAACCAGCGCGCGTAGTCGTCCAGGTCGCCGTCGAACGATTCCACCGCGCCGTCCGCGACACGCCAGAAGCTGTCGCAGACCAGGCCGAGCAGATGGCGATCGTGCGACACCAGCACCAGCGCGCCGTCGAAGTCGGCCAGCGCATCGGCGAGCGCCTCGCGCATGTCGAGGTCCAGGTGGTTGGTCGGCTCGTCGAGCAGCAGCAGGTTGGGCTTGTCCCAGGCGATCAGCGCCAGCGCCAGGCGCGCGCGCTCGCCGCCGGAGAAACCGTCGACCGACTCGAACGCGCGGTCGCCGGCGAAATTCCAGCCGCCGAGGAAGTCGCGCAGCACCTGCGCGGCCACGCCCGGTGCCTTGTCCTGCAAGTGGTCAAACGGGCTGGCGCCCTCGCGCAGGCTCTCGACCGTGTGCTGGGCGAAGTATCCGATCTTGAGGTCCTTGTGCGCCTTGCGCTCGCCGCCCAGCGGCGGCAGCTCGCCGACCAGCGTCTTTACCAGAGTCGACTTGCCGGCGCCGTTGGGGCCGAGCAGGCCGATGCGTTCGCCGGCTTCGAGGCGGAAGCGGACGTCTGTAAGGACCGTCTTTTGATGAGGGCGCCCGTCCGCAAGGACGATGTTCGCTCCCTCTCCCCCCAGGGGAGGGGATTGGGGTGAGGGGTCAAGGCTTGCCCCGAACTCGATCGAAGCGTGCTCTGAACCAACATCCCCGCCAGCCCCGCCCCTCACCTCAGCCCTCTCCTCGGAGGGGAGAGGGAGCGAGTGTGCGTAACCGGCCGCCACCTCTTCCAACTGCAACATCGAATCGGGCAACCGATCCGGCACTGCGAACTGGAACCGGAACGGCCGCTCGGCGCGCACCGCTTCGGTGCCGGCCAGCTTCTCCAGCCGCTTCATGCGCGACTGCGCCTGCTTGGCCTTGCTCGCCTTCGCCTTGAAGCGATCGACGAACGACTGCAGGTGCGCGCGCTCGGCCTGCTCGCGCTCGTGCGTGATCTGCTGCTGGCGCAGCTGCTCGGCGCGCAGGCGTTCGAAGGCGGTGTAGTTGCCCGTATACAGCCGCGCGCCACCTTCGTGCAGATGCAGCGTGTGCGAGGTGACTGCATCGAGGAACTCGCGGTCGTGCGAGATGACCAGCAGCGTGCCCTGGTAGCGGCGCAGCCATTCCTCCAGCCACAGCACGGCATCCAGATCCAGATGGTTGGTCGGTTCGTCGAGCAGCAGGAGGTCGGACGGCGCCATCAGCGCACGCGCCAGGTTCAGGCGCACGCGCCAGCCGCCCGAGAATTCCTTCACCGCCCGCTCGTGGGTTTCCGGCGCGAAGCCCAGGCCATGCATCAGGCGGCCGGCGCGGGCGCGGGCGTCATAGCCGTGCAGCTCTTCGATGCGGTGGTGGGCGTGGGCCATCGCCTCGGCGTCGCCGCGTGCCTGGGCTTCGGCCTCCTCGCGCAGGACGGCCGCGACTTCCTCGTCGCCGCCGAGTACGTAGTCAAGCGCGGCGTCCGGCAGCGCGGGCGTCTCCTGTGCCACCGATGCCAGTCGCAGCTTCGCCGGCAGGTCCAGTTCGCCTGCGTCGGACTCCAGCCGTCCCTGCAGGGCGGCGAACAGGCTGGACTTGCCGCAGCCGTTGCGGCCGATCACGCCCAGGCGCCAGCCGCTCTGGATGGTGAGATCGATATCGGACAGCAGCAAACGGCTGCCACGGCGGAGGGCGAAATGGCGGAACGCGATCATCGGTAGGAAACGTGCACGGGCGACCCGCCATGATAGCCGGCCTTGGAATGCCTAGCCCATCGCAGACGCCAGCGGTCGCCGTGGCGCCGTTGCCGCACATCTGCTACAACGGCGCCGCACAGGGCCTTTGCGAACGAGGGGAATCATGGTCAAGCTCACTGGCGGTCTGGCGATGCTCGCCGCGATCGCGTTCGGCGCGCCGGCGGCCGCGCAGGCGGGCGACAGCCTGCTGATCAACCGCGTGCAGCAGGAACAGGGCATGAACCTGCCCACCCGCGGCATGACCATGGCGCAGGTGGAAAAGCGCTATGGCGCGCCAGAGCGCAAGCTTCAGCCGCGCGGTGGCGACAGCCAGAAGCACCCGGTAATCAACCGCTGGGACTACAAGACCTTCATCGTGTATTTCGAGCACGATCACGTGATCCATTCGGTGCTCAATACACCGGCCGGCAACAACCACGATCCCGCGTCTGCGCAGTAAGCCCCTGCAGCACACGACAACGGATCCCCGCGATGGCGAGGGTCCGTTTTTGTTTGGGCCTCATCGCCCGGTGTCGCCCGCTCGACTACACTCCGCCGCTTTCCGACTTCAAGCGAGCGCGCGATGACCTCCTCTCCCAACCTGCGCCTGCCAGCCGAATGGGAACCGCAGGATGCGGTGCTGATCGCCTGGCCGCACGAAGGCACCGACTGGGCCGCGCGCCTGGCCGAGGTGGAGACCACCTATACCGCGCTGGCCGCTGCGGTCACCCGCTTCCAGCCGCTGGTCGTGATCGTTGCCGACGAGGGCGTGCGCGCGACCGCCGAACGCGCACTCCGTGGCGCGGGCGTTGACCTGGAGCGCGTGCGCTTCGTCGAACTTTCCTACGACGACACCTGGTTGCGCGACTCCGGACCGATCACGCTGGTCTCCGCGCAGGGCTTCCAGCTCACCGATTTCCGCTTCACCGGCTGGGGCGGCAAGTTCGGCGCCGAACAGGACGACGCGCTGGTCGCCGGCCTGGTCGCCGCCGGCGTGTTCGGCCCGGCCGCACACGAGCGCGTGGATTGGGCGCTGGAAGGTGGTGGCATCGAGAGCGATGGCGGCAGCACCGTGCTGACCACCTGGCGCTGCCTGCACCAGCGCCATCCGGAGCAGTCGCGCGAGGCGATGGAGGCGATCCTGCGCGAAAGCCTGCATGCCCCGCGCGTGGTGTGGCTGGACCATGGCTACCTCGAAGGCGACGACACCGACGCCCACATCGACACCCTCGCCCGCTTTGCGCCGGGCCAGCGCATCGTGTTCCAGGCCTGCGACGATCCGGCGGATCCGCATCACCAGGAACTGGGCCGAATGGCCGCCGAGCTCGCTTCGCTGCGCACGCCCGAGGGCAAGCCCTACCGCCTTTCGCCGCTACCCTGGGCGCATCCCATCATGGACGAGGGCCGCCGGCTGGCCGCCTCCTACGCCAACTACCTGGTCATCAACGGCGCCGTGCTGGTGCCCGCCTACGGCGACGCGTCCGACGACGAGGCCGCCCGCATCATCGGCGCCGCCTATCCCGGTCGCGAGGTCGTGCAGGTGCCGTGCCGTCCGCTGATCTGGCAGAACGGCAGCCTGCACTGCATCACCATGCAGCTGCCGGCCGGCTTGCTGGGCTGAACACACGCCGCCCGGCAACACTTTGGCGACAACCGCGACACCCTGCTCCGCTAAACTGCCTGTCTCGACTCAGGGCAAGAGACAGGCATGACCGGCAAGACACTCAAGGTGGCACTGCTGCAGGAAATCAACCGCGGCAACCGCGACGCGAACCTCGACGCGATCGAGGCCGGCCTGCGCGAAGCCGCCGCGGCCGGCGCGCGACTTGTGCTGCTGCAGGAGCTGCACAACGGCCCGTACTTCTGCCAGCGCGAATGTGTGGACGAGTTCGAACTGGCCGAAACCATCCCTGGGCCCGGCACCGAGCGCATCGGCAAGCTGGCGGAGGAACTCAAGCTCGTCGTGGTCGCCTCGATCTTTGAGAAGCGCGCTACGGGCCTGTATCACAACACCGCCGTGGTCTTCGATCGGTCCGCGGCGATCGCGGGCAAGTACCGCAAGATGCACATCCCGGACGATCCGGCGTTCTACGAGAAGTTCTACTTCACGCCGGGCGACATGGGCTTCGAGCCCATCGATACTTCGGTCGGTCGCCTGGGCGTATTGGTGTGCTGGGACCAGTGGTATCCGGAGGCCGCGCGGATGATGGCGCTGGCCGGCGCGCAGATGCTGCTCTATCCGACGGCGATCGGCTGGGATCCGAACGACGAACAGGCCGAGAAGGATCGCCAGCGCGAGGCCTGGGTCACCGTGCAACGCGGCCACGCGATCGCCAACGGGTTGCCTTTGCTCGCCTGCAACCGCACCGGTTACGAACCCGACCCCTCTGGCGTGGGCGCGGGCATCCAGTTCTGGGGCACCAGTTTCGTGGCCGGGCCGCAGGGCGAGTTCCTGGCCAAGGCGGGCACCGACGGGCGCGAGCTGCTGCTGGTCGACATCGACCTGGAGCGCAGCGAGCACGTGCGGCGGATCTGGCCGTTCCTGCGCGACCGGCGCATCGATGCGTACGGCGATCTCCTCAAACGCTATCGGGATTGAAAACGGTGGGCGCAAGCCCACCCTACGAACACCCCTGTAGGGTGGGCTTGCGCCCACCACCCGCATCCCGGACACCGCATGACCCTTCCCGATTCCGACGTCGCCTTGCCCAACGCCCTGCTCGACCAGCCGCTGGAGCGCGTCACCCGTGATGGCGTGGAATACGTCGTGCTGGGCACGGCGCATGTCTCCCGCGCCAGCGTGGCGGCGGTCGAGGCGCTGGTGGCCAACGAATCATTCGACGCGATCGCGGTCGAGCTGTGCCCGAGCCGCGCCGAAGGCATGCGCAACCCGGATGCGTTCAAGCAAATGGACCTTTTCCAGGTGATCCGCCAGGGCAAGGTCGGCATGGTGGCGGCAAGCCTGGTGCTGTCGTCCTTCCAGCAACGGCTGGCCGCGCAGTACGGCATCCAGCCTGGTGCCGAGATGAAGGCGGCGATGGACGGCGCCGAGCGCGCCAACCTGCCGGTCTGGCTGATCGACCGCGAGGTCGGCACCACGCTCAAGCGCGCCTGGCGCAGCGTCGGCACGTGGGCGCGCTTCGGCCTGGCCGGCGGCCTGGTCGCCAGCGTGTTCGAGCGCGAGCAGGTCGACGAGAAGGAGATTGAAAAGCTCAAGGAGGGCGACCTGCTGGAGAGCGCGTTCGGCGAGTTCGCGCAGAACTCGGCCCCGCTCTACAACAGCCTGATCGGCGAACGCGACGAATACATGGCCGCCCGCCTGCGCGAGCAGGCGCAGGGCGCGCCGGCCGTGCGCCGCGTGCTGGTAGTGATCGGTGCCGGCCACCTCAAGGGCCTGTGTGGCTACCTGCGCGAGCAGCGGGAGCCGCCAGCTGGACGCATCGTCGAGCTGGCGCAACTACCGCCCAAGGCGCGCTGGCCCAAATGGCTCGCGCTGGGCCTGGTGCTGCTGGTGTTCGCGGCGATCGCCTATGCGTTCCATCGCAACCCCTCGCTCGGCGCGCTGGCACTGCGCAACTGGGTGCTGTTCACCGGCGGCTGCGCCGCACTGGGCGCACTGGCGGCGGGCGGGCATCCGCTGAGCATCCTTGCGGCCTTCATCGCCGCGCCGATCAAGCCATTCCGGCCCGGCATTCCGGCTGGCGGCATCAGCGCGATGGCCGAGGCCTGGATCCGCCGTCCTCGCGTGGCCGATTTCGAAACGTTGCGCGACGACATCGCCGACTGGAAGGGCTGGTGGAAGAACCGCGTGGCGCGCACGCTGCTCAACTTCATCCTGGTAAGCGCAGGCACGGTGATCGGCGAATACGCCGCCGGCATCCAGATCGTCAAGAGCCTGTTCTGAGAGTGCGCCCGCGGGCGCCTGTCGGGGCGCCTGATTTCGATCAGGCCGATGCGTCAAGTTGTCCGTCGCCTGACGCAGACACTATACTTCCGCGACTTTGTACCCCAAGCGTGGGAATGACTCGATGATTCGACTGCAACTGCTCGGCCTGACCGTGGCCGCAGCCCTCCTCGCCGCCGGCAACGCACATGCCGCGGGCGACAAGGCCAACGGCCGCAAGCTGGTCTATACCTGCAACGGTTGCCACGGTGTCGATGGCTACACCAACGCCTACCCGGACTACCCCGTGCCGAAGATCGCCGGGCAGAACGAGCAGTACATCATCAACGCGCTGCATGGCTACAAGGCCGGCGACCGCACGCATCCGACCATGATGGCGCAGGCACAGAGTCTGTCCGACCAGGACATCGACGACATCGCCGCCTATCTTTCCAGCCTCGCCAAGTAAGTCTCGAAGGAATCCCGCATGAAGCGTGCGCTCACCCTGCTCATCTTCGGCGCCGTGCTGGCGTTGTCCTCCACCGCGCTGCTGGCCGAAGGCACGGCCGCCGACGGCAAGACCAAGGCTGCGGCCTGTTTTGCCTGCCACGGCGCCGACGGCAACGCGGTCGACCCGCAGTACCCGCGCCTGGCCGGCCAGTACAACATGTACCTGCAGCAGGCGCTGCACGAATACAAGGACGGCCGGCGCAGCAACCCGATCATGAAGGGCTTCGTCGCCACCCTGTCCGACCAGGACATCGAGGACGTCGCCGCCTACTTTTCCAGCCTGCCGACCAAGCTGCACACGCTGGACGGGCATATCCAGGGCGACAAGTAAGACCCGCTCCAATCAGGCAATAGCAAAAGGCCCGCTGCAGCGGGCCTTTTTCGTTTGCTCCCTCTTCCTGCGCGGAGAGGTTGGGGGTGAGGGCCAAGGCTGACGGGGAACCCTGCAGGAGCGCACCTGTGCGCGCCCGCCATGCACACTCCAGCCGTGCGGTCGCCGCGCAGGTGGCTCCCGCAACGACGCACGCTCACCCCATTGCCGAGCTGCCGGCCTTTTCCTTGTAATAGGGATTGCGCCCGCCAGCGTGGTCGGTCGCATCGCGCACCGCGGTAATCTCCGGCACTCGCTCGCGCAGCGTCTTCTCCACGCCGTTCTTGAGCGTCACGTCCACCATGCTGCAGCCGTGGCAGCCGCCACCGAACTGGAGCAGCACGGCACCGTCCGAGGTCACTTCGAGCAAGCTCACACGCCCGCCATGCGAGGCGATCCGCGGATTGATCTCCGCCTCCAGCACGTAACGCACCCGCTCGATCAGGCCCGCGTCCGCGCCGGGAACCTCGCCCTTGATCCGCGGCGCGCGGATGTTGAGCTGGCCGCCAGTCGGATTGGGTTCGTAGTCGATGCTCGCGCCATCCAGCCAGCGCGCGCTATCGCCTTCCAGGTAGAAATTGAAGCCTTCGCACTCAACCAGCCACTCGTTGCCGGCCAAGTCGCGTGGCTCGCAAAATTCCAGCTCGCAGTTGGCCGCCGGCGTGCCCGGCTCGGTCACGCGCAACAGGATGCCAAACCCATCGCCCTGCTGCGCGAGCAGGCGCCGGAAATGCTGTTGTGCGCGGTCGGAAATATCGATCATCTGGGCGAACTCTCCAGCGCCGGCGGGGACGTCCGGCGAAAGAGCACCATTTTAGTCCTGTTTCACGCAAAAGTCCGGCCATCCGCTCTTCGCAGGGGCTCACTCGTGCGCGATGCGTTGGCGTTCGCACCGGGCTGTTTTGACTTTTTCCGGTGCAACTCGGACGCTTCGCCTTTTCCATGGCCGGAGTCCGCAATGAACCGCAACGATCTCTCCAACCAGCACTGCCAGCCGCGCAAGGGCAAGGAACACGCGATCGCACCAAACCATGTGCAGGAACTGCTGGCGCAACTACCCGGCTGGGAGCTGGCCAACGACGGCAAGGCCATCGTCAAGGACTTCCGTTTCGAGGACTTCCACCGCACCTTGGGTTTCATCAACGCGGTCGGCTTCATGGCCAACCGTGAGGACCACCACCCCGACCTCGAGGCCGGTTACGGGCATTGCCAGGTGCTGTGGTCGACGCACGACGTGGGCGGTCTTTCACTCAACGATTTTGTTTGCGCGGCCCGGGTCGAGGCGCTGCTGGCCTGAGCCAGCGGTTGCTTTTCCCTTTGTCGCCAAGGGCATCGAGGAAATTCTTCAAGTCGTCCGGTAAAGGTGCGGAGAAGCCATAGGCGCGCCCCTCCAACTCGAATCCCATATGCGCGGCATGAAGGAACAGCCGCTGCAGACCCTTTTCGCGGAAGCGCTTGTTGGCCTCGCGATCGCCGTATTTGGTATCCCCGGCCAACGGATGGCCGATGTGGGCGGCATGCACGCGAATCTGGTGGGTGCGCCCAGTGCCCAGCGTCGCCTGCATCAGGCGGGCGCCCGTGAGCTGCTCCATCTCACGGAAAAAAGTCAATGATGGCTTGCCGTTATCGGACACTCTTACCATTCGTTCTCCGCCTTGGAGCACCGATTTCAGCAGGGGCGCGTTGACGTCGAAACGCGCCTTGGGCGGGTGGCCGACCATCAGGCAGAGGTATTGCTTGGTGACCTCGCCGGCGCGGATCGCCGCTTGCAGCCCGGTAAGCCCGGCCCGGGTCTTGGCGAACACCAGCACGCCGCTGGTATCCCGGTCGAGACGGTGAACCAGCTCCAAGTGCTGGTCCGGGCGTGCGGCGCGCAGCAGTTCGATGGCACCGTGGCTCACGCCGGAACCGCCGTGACTGGCAATCCCGGAGGGTTTGTCGATCGCCAGGAAGTGCTTGTCCTCGAAAATGACCGCTTCGGCGACCGCGGCCACCATGTCGGCGGACGGCCCGCGGTCGGGCGCCTTCTCGGCCGTGCGCACAGGCGGGATGCGCAGCGTATCGCCAGCGCTGAGACGGGTGTCCGGCTTGGCCCGCTTGCCGTTCACTCGCACCTGCCCTGTCCGCAGCAGGCGGTAGATCATGCTCTTGGGCACGCCTTTGAGCAGGGTCACCAAGGCATTGTCGATCCGCTGGCCGTCGCGCTCGGGGCCGATATCGACTTGACGCACACCTTGAGGTGCGTCATGGGAAGTTACCGTCTGCATTGAAAAAAACCTGGGGTAATAGGATACTCGGCGGGCGCTTTATGTCCCTCTATCGAGCTCGATTTGGTGGGGGACGCCCGTCCGCGACGTCGGCGAGGATTGCGCCGGTGGCCACCCCGGCAGCCGGCCGTAAACTCCCTTTCATCGTAACGGTTCGGGGTGTCGTTGTCCGCCGCCAGGGGGTAGCGAGACGGCAGGAGCGCGTGCCCGAATCACCCCGGCGTCGGACGATGCCGGTTTTATTTGCCGCCACCCGCAGCGGCGCGATCCCGGCAGGCAGCCCATCTAGGCGCCACCGTGGCACGCGACGCGCGGCCAGGCCGAAGGAAGATAACTACAATGAAACGCATGTTGATCAACGCAACTCAGCGTGAAGAGTTGCGCGTGGCCATTGTCGATGGCCAGACCTTGTACGACCTCGATATCGAGATCCCCTCCCGCGAGCAGAAAAAGGCCAATATCTACAAGGGCCGCATCACCCGCGTCGAGCAATCGCTCGAAGCCTGTTTCGTCGATTACGGCGCCGAGCGCCACGGCTTCCTTCCGCTGAAGGAAATCGCCGACCAGTACTTCACTCCGGGCCTGAACCCGAACAAGTCCAGCATCCGCGAGCTGCTCAAGGAAGGCCAGGAACTGGTCGTCCAGGTCGAGAAGGAAGAGCGCGGCAACAAGGGTGCGGCGCTGACGACGTTCATCTCCCTGGCCGGCCGCTACATGGTGCTGATGCCGAACAACCCCAAGGCCGGCGGCGTCTCGCGCCGGATCGAGGGCGAGGACCGGCAGGCGCTGAAGGAAGCGCTCGACCATCTGACCGTCCCCGATGACGTCGGCCTGATCGTGCGCACCGCCGGCATGGGCCGCGATGCCGAAGAGCTGCAGTGGGACCTGGACTACCTGCTGACCCTGTGGCGCTCGATTTCCGAGGCCGCGGCCAAGCAGAAGGCCCCGTTCCTGATCTACCAGGAATCCAAGCTATTCATCCGCGCCCTGCGCGACTACCTGCGCACCGACATCGGCGAGATCCTCATCGACGAGGAATCGCTGTACAACGACGCGCGCGAGTTCATGCAGCAGGTCATGCCGACCTCCCTGCGCAAGCTCAAGCTGTACAAGGATGACACCCCGCTCTTCTCGCGCTACCAGATCGAAACCCAGATCGAGAGCGCGTTCGACCGCCAGGTGCGTCTGCCCTCGGGCGGCTCGATCGTGATCGACCAGACCGAGGCGCTGACCGCGATCGACATCAACTCCTCCAAGGCCACCAAGGGCTCGGACATCGAGGAGACCGCGTTCAACACCAACGTCGAGGCGGCGGTCGAGATCGCCCGCCAGCTGCGTATCCGCGATGCCGGCGGCCTGATCGTCATCGACTTCATCGACATGGACAGCCCGCGCCACCAGCGCGAGGTCGAGGAAAAGCTCAAGGACGCGCTCAAGCTCGACCGCGCCCGTGTGCAGATCGGCCGGATCAGCCGCTTTGGCCTGCTGGAGATGTCGCGCCAGCGCCTGCGTCCGAGCCTGGGCGAGGCGACCCAGATCGTCTGCCCGCGTTGCGAGGGTCACGGCCACATCCGCGGCATCGAATCGCTCGCGCTCTCGACGCTGCGACTGATCGAAGAGCACGCCATGAAGGACAACACCGGCCAGGTGCTGGTGCAGGCCCCGCCGGCGGTGGCCAACTTCATGCTCAACGAGAAGCGCGCCAGCGTGGTCGAGATCGAGCTGCGCAACAAGGTGCACGTGGTCATCGTCGCCGACGACAGGCTCGAGACCCCGCACATCGAGATCCAGCGCATCCGTGAAGCGGACATGGGCGAACACAGCAAGCCCAGCTACGAGCGGCTGACCGCAGTCGAGGCCGCGCCGATCCCGAAGATGGGCCAGGCGCTGGGTAGTTCCGAACAGCCCGCGGTCAGTGGCATCGTGCCAGCCACCCCGGCGCCGGTGCGCGAGGAAGCCCCGGCTCCGGCGCCCGCGCCCGCCGCCGCGCAGCGTCCGCGTCCGGCAAGCGCCCCTGCCCCGCAGGGCGGCGTGATTTCGCGCTTGCTGGGATGGTTCCGCGGCACCGCCGAACCGGCACCCGTCGCAACCAGCGAACGCAAACGGACTGAGCAGCCGGCCGCCCGCCAGGGTCGTCGTGACGACCGCAACCGACCGCAGCAGCAGGGCCAGAACGGCCAGCGCCCGGGACGTCGCGACCAGGCCCAATCGCAGCAGCAACCGAAGGGCGGCGCGGGGAAGAACAACAACCCGCGCCAGCGTGGCAACGAGTCGGGTTCGCGCCAATCGCAGCAGCAGCCGGCCAAGGAGCAACAACCGCGCCAGCCCAAACCCGTCCCCGAGGTCTCCGCCAACAACGAGAACCAGGAGCCGCGCAAGCAGACGCCAGCCAGGCCGGAACGCGCCCCGCGTCCGCCACGGGCGGAGCAGCCGGCGGCAGCCTCCGCTCCGACGCCGGCCAGCGAGCCGGTCAAGGAGATCGAGGCACCGGTCGTGACCCAGGCCGACACCGGTATCGTCGCTCCGGAAGCCAAGCCCGAGTCGGAAGGCAGTCAGCCGCGTCGCCGCCGTGGTCGTCGTGGTGGCCGTCGCCGTCGCCGTCATGAGGATGGCACGGTCGCCCAGGATGGAGCGTCGGCACAGCTCGAAGAGCTGGATGACGAGGATCGCGAGGGTGGCGAATCCGAAGCGCCGGCGGGCCGGGCAGATCAGGCGCCGTCGAGTGCACCGGTAGCTGCGGCCGTCACTGCCGCCGTGACCGCTGGCCTGACCCAGCAGTCGATCCAGGTCGAGACCGATGCCATGCCGGCGGTCACATCGCGGGTCGAGTTCCAGCGAGGCGAATCCGCGGTGCCGGAGGCGGTCACTCCCGCGCCGACGCCCACTGCATTCAACCTGCCCCCGCTTCCGCCGATCCCGGCGGCGACCGAGGTCGAGGAGTCCGCACCTGCGCCGGCTGCTCCCGCGGCAGCGGCGCCGGTCCAGGAATCCGTGCCGGAGGCCCCGCTGGCCATTTCCGCACCGGAACCGGTGCAGGATTCGCCCGCAACGCCGGTCGCGGCCGCCGAACCCACGACGGAGGCGGAAACGTCAGCTCGCGTGGAAGCCGAACAACAGCCGGCTCCGCCCGAAGCTGCCGCTACGGCACCGCTGCCGAAGCAGGGCGATCTGCTTGGTCAGGCAACACCGCGCGCGACGGTCGTCCCGCCCACGGAAGCCCCGCATGAGCCGGCACCGTCACATGACCAGCATCCGCCCAGGGATGCTGCGCAGGGCTGAGACCCCGCCGAACCTGGAGCAAGAAAAAAAGCCGGACGCAAGTCCGGCTTTTTTTCGTCCCCGGCCAGAGCGAACGTCGATTGCAAGAGCGCAGCTGCGACCGGACATGATGGTCGCGCGCAGATGCTCTCCCGCAATCAGTCTGGAATGGCCGTGCCTGCCTGCCGGTAGCCGTGCGCGCAGGCCTCAGCCCACCTGCAGGCCTCAGCCCACCTGGTTGGGTGCGTCCAGCAGGCCGTGCACCGTCATCAGGTGCGCCAGGCCGATCACGTGCTCCACCTGCAGCTTCTCCATCAGCCGCTGCTTGTAGGTGGACACGGTCTTCGGGCTGAGGTTGAGCTGGTCGCCGATCACCGTCAACGGCTTGCCGCGAACCAGCATCATGGCGACCTCCAGCTCGCGACTGGACAGCGCGTCGAACGGCGAGCCGCTGTTGCCGTCGAGCGTGGCCAGCGCCAGTTGTTGCGCGACCGCCGGCGCCAGGTAACGCCGCCCACTGGCCACCTGGCGTACCGCCACCAGCAATTCGTCGGCCGAGCAACCCTTGGTGAGATATCCCAGCGCGCCGGCGTCGAGCAGCCGCTTGGGAAAGCGCGCGTCGTCGACCACGGTGATGATGATGATGTGAGTGTTGAGCTTTGCGCGGATGACCCGCTCGGTCAGCTCAATGCCGCTCATGCCCGGCATGTGTACGTCGACCAGCGCCACGTCCGGCGCCAGCGTGCGGATAAGCCGCAACCCCTCTTCCGCCGTCCCTGCCTCGCCCTTGATGCGTACGTCCGGCTGCTGCTGCAGGATCATGCGAAAGCCGGTACGTACCAGTTCGTGATCGTCCACGAGCACGATGTTGATCACTTCAAGCCCTCCTTGGGAATAGTCAACGAAAAGTAGGCGGGCGCTCTCCGCAATGCAAGCATTCACGCGCCACGCAAACAAAAAACCCGCCTTACGGCGGGTCTCTCGGGAAACGCACGAATCGTCCGCTTCCGATGTTGGTGCCAAGGGGAGACCCGAGCATCATTGTACGTCATTGATTGATATAAGCTTTTATGGCATCCAGCTCGTTATATACCCAGTTTTGTACCCAACTTCGAGCCATTGCTTAAGACTGTTGGCCATCACACGCGCAACGTCTCACAGAGTCTATGTGAGTCTCCAAGTGGGCATCGAACCACAGCAGAAGAGCTACCCGCGACGGGCTCACAGCGGGGCTCAGGACGCCGCCAAACAGGCGCGCCGTTGCCTCTTGCCTTACCGCGTTGGATACATCGGTCGTGAATACCCAATGCGACGCCGAGCGGCTCGGCCCCTACGCTGCCCGCCGCCCTCAATCTGGTTAAAATGGGCCGGCGAGCATGGGACCGTTCAGTTAGTGTTTTGAGCGCCCGACCACGCCCTCAATGTGGCAACCAACGGTGTGGTACACCCGCAGAAAAGAAGGAGGCGCCAATGTCCAATAAGCATCTGCTTGCGCTCCTTAATTCGCACATTGAGGGCGACGAAGAGCAGTTTTTGTCTATCGTCCTCCAAGCGGCCGCTCAGGAGGCTCGCCAGGGGCGTGTGGACGAAGCGGAAAAACTCAAGCGCCTGGTGCAAAGGGCACGGGACCAGCAACGAAATGGCCGACCGGCCAGTGGTCAAACGCCGATTCCGCTGGCTCGCCCGCGAGGTGAGCTGCAGGGACTGATCGAGAGCGCGTACCCCAAGGTTACGCTTTCGAGCATGGTGCTCTCTGATGAGGTGCTGGACCGGCTGGTTCGCGTGGTCAATCAGCAAAAGCAGCGCGCCATGCTCAGGGACCACGGGCAGACGCCGACCACGCATATGCTGCTGGTCGGTCCTCCGGGCACCGGCAAGACGATGACCGCCGCCGCACTGGCAGGCGAGTTGCACCTACCGTTGTTCACGGTTCGACTTGAATCACTATTTAGCCGATTCTTGGGTGAAACCGCCGGAAAACTCCGGTTGATCTTTGACCAGATGGCGCAGACGCGCGGCGTCTATCTGTTTGACGAGTTCGACGCGATAGGCGCACGCCGCGGTGACCCGAATGATGTCGGCGAGATCCGACGCGTCCTTAATTCCGTGCTCGCCTTCATGGAAGAGCCGAACAGCACGGACAGCCTCGTTCTTGCGGCCACGAACCACGTGGAAATACTGGATGAAGCCCTCGCACGCCGATTTGACGACGTGATCGGGTACGAACTTCCCGACCGAGCTGCGGCACTCGCGATCATCGAACGTCGACTGGGCAAGTTAAAGCCAAGTACGCGCTCCTGGTCCTCGATTACGCCTGCCCTCGGCGGACTGAGCCAGGGCGAGCTTGTTCGCGCTGCTGACGCGGTGGTTAAGGACGCCATCCTCGAAGGATCGCCAAAGATCTCGGCCACAGCCCTCAAGCAAGCGCTTGAGAATCGCCAAACATTGAAGAATAGGTTCCGCCGTCATACACACAGCTAGGAGGCGTTGGCGTGAAGAGGACAGGGTCGTTCGGAACTAGGCTGGCATGACAGAACCCGAGGATTTTGGGGCGCGCGATCGCCAGCACCTTTCGATCAACGCGTTTCGTGAGAGAGCACAATACGAGTTCCCTTCGCGACAGATGCGGCGCAGGCCGCTTCGCGACGATTACGCTGCGCACGCCAACGCGTTGCTTGATCAGCTAACCCGGGCATTTGGCGATATCCCTGCTCTCACGGACGACCCCCGCCTTCATGTGGATGGGCTAAAGCCGGGCACGATGGTCGAACTGACGACTCTACCGCCTGCGGCAGGATCCCGGTCGAAGGCGGTGAAGATCCCGGCGAACCTGGACTTCCCCACCCAACAGATTGCTGTGCTTCGTACGGATCGCCGAGACGACGGGTCAGAAGGTGCGGTCCTGTTCGTGCCCGACGATGCACGCGCCTTTCTTCAGCAGCGCATTGTCGCCTACGGCAACGACCCGGGCGAGGCGGCCAGGACCGATCTCGAACGTTTCGAGGCCATCGAAACGATTGCAGCGGCGCCCATCACCTCCTTGTTTGTCGGCCACGTCGATTTCAGCGATACCACCATCGCCTGGTGGGAACTCTGGCTCCCTGGTGGCCACGACCGCGCGGCGCGCATGGGGACACTCGCGCGAGACGCCAACTTGGACGTTCACTCCGACCAACTCGTTTTTCCCGAGACAACCGTCGTCTTTATTCACGCCTCGGCAGGAAATATCGCCGCGTTTGCGGAGCGTTTGCCTGGCGCCGTCACCGAGATTCGTCCGGCAACGGGCAGTATCGAGCCCTTCCTTGATCATTCAACCGAAGGCACAGAACCGGCCGACTGGATCGCGGAGCTCGCTCGGCGTGTGGTGCCGCCGCCTCACGATGCTCCCGTTGTTTGCGCACTGGACACCGGTGTGGCCGGCGCTCACCCACTCGTACAACCGGGTCTCCGAGGCGCATGGGCTTATGACGCCGCTTGGGGAACCGACGACCATGATCCCGATGGCGGCCACGGAACGGCGATTGCGGGGCTGGCCCTTTATGGCGACCTCGAACCTCACATGAACACGACAGGCCCCGTGGTCCTCAGCCATGGGGTGGAATCCATGAAGCTGCTTCCACCTCATGGATTTCCCGCCACAAAACCTCCGAGCTACGGCGTCGTGACTCAAGGCGCCGTGGCACTTGTGGAAGCTGAACAACCGGGTGCCAGGCGATCTTTCTGCCTCGCCACATCCGCCACCGACTTCTCGCCTGCTAGGCCATCCAGCTGGAGCGGCGCGCTCGATCAGATTGCGGCAGGCTCCCTGCCCGGTGACGTGGCTGAAGATGTTTCGTCAAGCCAATCGCCCAAACGGCTGCTCCTCGTTGCAACGGGAAATGTCGGTGGCGGCATGTTGGTGGACGTCATGGCATCACAGCCCATCGAAGATCCATCGCAGAGCTGGAATGCCCTGACCATTGGTGGTTTCACGCGCAAAGAGCAAGTCCCTACCCCGCCGCCGACCTACCGGCCAGTGGTGCCGGCGAACCACCGCAGCCCCTATAGTCGCGGCTCTCAAGCACTACCCGACGACTTGACCCCGATTAAACCGGAAGTCTTGTTCGAAGCCGGCAACATGGTCTCGGACAACACTGGCTTCTGCGCATGGCACCCGGCCGTTTCGCTGCTTGCACCTGGCTCGGATGTGACTAACGAGCCGCTCGTTCCGTTTTGGGCGACGAGCGCCGCAGCCGGTATGGCAGCACACTTCATCGGTCGCCTGCATGCGGCCCATCCCGATCTATGGCCGGAAACCCTGCGCGCTTTGACCGTGGATGCCGCCGCATGGCCGCAGCCCATTCGCAAACAATTGATCGGCACGGGCGCGCATTGGAAAACGGGAACGAAGCGTCAAAAGCAGAAGATTCTTCGCGAAGTCGGCTACGGCGTCCCCGATATTGAGCGGGCGATGTGGTCAGCTCGCAACGACATGAGCATGATCGCTCAAGCAGAGATTCAACCGTTCGCCGTCAGCGCGGATGGTCGCTCCGCCGTGTACAACGAGATGCACTTCTATGACTTACCTTGGCCAAGGCAAGCCTTAGAACAACTGGAGAATGAGGTCGTCACCATGAAGGTGACACTCTCCTACTTTATCGAACCCAACCTCACCGGCAAGGCCGCGACACGCCCCAACACCTATCGCTCGTTCGGCCTGCGATTCGCGATGAAGAAGCGTACCGAAACGGATGCCGCGTTTCGGGCACGCGTCAATGCAGCCCAAGAGCGCGATGAATCCACGAGCGAAGGTGAATCGGATTTCTGGCTGCTCGGATCCAAGGCCATACAGGCAGGATCCCTTCACAGCGACCTCTGGCGTGGTCATGCGATCGACCTGGCCGGTCACGATGCGATTGCAATCTACCCCGTCGGAGGCTGGTGGAAATCACACATTGGCCAGCGCCGCATGGAAGACAAGGGTCGCTATTCGCTGATCATTTCGATTTCTGCCCCGGGGTTGGCCATCGATCTCCACACGGAAGTAGCCAACCTCGTGACCACCAAGGAGATTGCGATCGACCTTGGTTGAGTGTGGCATCACCCACCAGCCACCGCCCTCTAGCCAAGACGCTCCGTGCGCACGCCTTTTTCCAAGCCACCCATCTGATACGAGCTCTCGCGCATCAAGGACATTAAGATCAATGATTTATAGAAAATCAGCGACAGATCTAGGCAGCGACCGAGCGACGAACGTTGGCCCACGAATTCATGCGAGGCCAACGCCAATAGGGTTGGAGAAAGCCCTGTCGGGACCGCCACGTGATCGAAACACTACTGCTGAATAGCCATCACCACGTATGGACACATCCTCTCGTCGCCGAACAAGCACATCGACCGAACCATCGTTGGGATGGACGTGGCTTTCACGCGAGGCGCTATCTCGCGCCAAAGCGCAGATGGATGACGAGTCCTCAGGCGTGCGCGATGAGGTGGGTTTCCTAGTTATCCAGCAACGATATGCCGATCACTTCTTCCCTGGCACATCGGTACTTCACGCACGCGCTCGGTATGCACTGTTCGTGCCTTGGTTACTCGAAGACCTCCAAGGTTTGACAGTGACAGCGGCGAAACGTGCACTGAGGGATCGCGAAAAAGAAATCGCCGGGCGCCTTCGGGAAGCGAAGGAGCACAAAGTGATCGGAGGGCGGGTCCACCCTCGCCCGGCGAGCCAGCCGCCATCGGTGGTCTACTGGAATGCGCTTGCGGTGTGGGGCATTCTTCGACAAGGCCGGAACGGGCGGACGCTATCCCGAACGGAGGTGCTTCAGCGGCTGAGTAGGATGAGCGCGACGAAAGACGATGATGGCCAACCACTTCATGGGCTGGATCCGCCGTTTATTCGGCTTCCCGAACGACCTCGCGAGTGGCGTTCCGGTGATCTCACACTCCGCCTGACAGCATCCGAAGCGGATTTTCTTCGTGATCGGTTATCGCGCCTACGTCCCAAAGGGTGTGATCAGCTGTCGTTACTCGCCCGCCTGGCAGGTAGCCCAATCAGAACACCATCGAGTATGTGGGCCCAAGACATTCGCGCGGTGGCCGGTCCGGACAAAGGCGCTTTAGTACAAGCGGAACGCGCCGCCAGCCTCGCTTGCATCGGTCGGTCGATTTATGACGCGCTTGTTCAACACCTCGTTGGCCACCAGGATAAACGCATCAGTACGGAGGTGTATCGAGAACACCTCCAACGTGCACTGGAAGCGCATGGCTCGACGGCCTCTCAACTGGACGTGGACAAGCTCGAAGATGACATCGGCGCGCTGCCGCCTCCCTTGCGCATTGTCCTAACGGAAACGCTGAACTGGATGACGAAGCGCGCAACGGACGTCACATCGCTCCTCGAGGTTTATACGGTGGCGGAGTCGCGCAAAGGGGCTCGCGCGCGTCTTGCCTTGACCCCTGACGGACGGGCAAGGCGCCTGGAGTGGTCGGCCGACCTACATGGTTTCGCTGGGCCGCTTCACTACCGATGGGAGCAGGTACGCACGCTGCTCGACGACTTGGCGGATGCCGCATGAAAGATACCTCCCGTCATTGGCCAGCCATCTCTTTTTTGGAGTGTCTGCGTCCTGGCCCGGACGAGAGCGTCGATCTGGCCCTCCTCGCGTCTTATTCGGCAGATCTTGGGACGATGGGTGCAACGTTGCTTGCCTTGGCCAGAAAAGCCACGGATTCAGGCCGAGGCAGTCCATCCGATTTTGCAGAAGCCGTTGAGCGCTTACGCGGAAAGGTCCGCCTCGTCATTCAACGTGGCCGTTTGGCCACGATGCGGAAAACGCCGCGCATCGCGTCCGTGTTAGATCAATTCGTGCGGGAAGTCAGCTTCGATGAAGCTGTGCAAAGTTGGCACCCCAAAGTCGCTCTTGTTCGCTTGCGGAACTCGCACGGTACAACGAGCTGGCGCCTCTGGCTCGGGAGCCGGAACCTCACGGAATGTGCAAATCGCGACCTTGGCCTCCTTCTGGTGTCGGGCGACAAGCGTGGCGATCGCATTCCAGGCGTCGACGATTTGGCCCGCGATCTGGCCTCTAGGGCTTCGCTCAAGGGCGCACGCCCTGCGACCCTGGCGTCGGCCATCGCGAAAGTCACCTGGGTAGCACCCCCTGGCGTAAGCGTCGAGCGTATCCATTGGTCAGGTGGCAGCGGACGCCAAACGATTCCCATACCCACGGAAAGCACGACCGAAATCATCGTGGTGAGCCCTTTCGTCGATGTCACGTTCCTAGCGTTGCAAGCGAAAAAGGGGGCGCGAAATGTAAGTCGAACGCTCCTGACCACGATGAGTGAAATCGAGCGTGTGGGTCCAGAGATGGGCATGTTCGATGAGTTGCTGGCCCTTGATGCGCCGAATTATCCAGCCGCCTTCCAGCGGGGGGAGCCGAACATTGAATCGTTCGAAGACGCCTCGAGCCCGCCGAATGATGAAGAGGAGGCGGATCTCGGCAGCGGTCTTCACGCAAAACTGCTGTTCATGAGAACAGGTCGTGAGCGCCGACTGTGGATGGGAAGTGCGAACGCGACGATGCGCGCATGGACTGGGCGCAATGCCGAAGTCGTCGCTGAACTCCTAATCAAGGAGTCCGTTGAAAACGGCCTGAAGGCCTTGCTTGGCGCGGCCCGCGTGACGACGGCCCCCGAACTCATCCATGCCCCGGATGACTCCGAGCAGGAGGCGAAGGCCCTCGAGAAGGCTCGCGCGCAAGTGGCGGCACGATGGGGCGCGACCTTACATCAAGAAGGCGAACGGACCCTCCTTACCCATCATGTTGTTGGTCATCCGCAGGGCCCGCATCCTGATGCGCCGGATATCCTGCTCGAGGTGGGCTCGCTTCATGGCGAACTCCTGACGTGGCCGCGCGAGCAGGTTGTCGTTGATCTTGGGTCCATGGAAGCGGCCGATCGGAGCGAGTTTGTCCGTCTACAGGTACGTCGGGGCGATCGACGCCTTTCATGGTTGCAGCGTGCCCCGGCCGATCCACCGTTCGGGGAGGATCGGGACCGCACCGCGTTTGTACGTTTCTTGGGCTCCCGCGGGTTCTTTCTCTGGCTGGGAGGGTTGCTCGCGGACGATGGGCGTGAGGGAGAGGGCGACTGGGCCGCTGACGGGACGAATGGGGAGCTTGCACCAGCACCCAATGTGGGTGCCGATATCGAGCTTCCCACGCTCGAGGAAATGCTAACGGCATGGGCGCGCGACCCTGCCCGATTTGGTGATATCGATCGACGGATCTCGCGATATCTGCCGGCGATTCTTGAGCAGGTCAGGCATGAAGAACCACTGGCCGCAGAAACGCTTCGCAGCTTCGAAGACCTGTGGCGAAAGATCCGGCATGGACTTAGTGTGGCGACTACAGAAGGAAAGCATCAGTGAGTGCGCCCCGGCCGTTTCAGGAAGCAACGATCGGCGCTGCGATCAGCGCGTTTTCGAGTCACCAAGGGCGTCGCCGCTTTCTAGTCGCCGATGAGGTGGGCCTCGGAAAGACGGTGGTGGCCAGAGAGCTGGTACGCCAACTGTCTGACGATGGACAGCGCCCCTTGGTGGTCTATTACATCGCCAACGGGCACTCTGTTGCCCACCAGAATAAGAGCCGTATCGTTGGCTTTCTGGATAGCGAGCACATTAAGAAGGCGACCAAGACGCCGGACCGGCTTTCCCTAATCGCGATTGAGAAGCGACCGGACGAGCCGGTCGTTATCTATGCGCTTACACCGACCACTTCATTTCCGGGCCAACGTGCTCGCCTCACCGGCGGACGCAAGGAAGAACGGGCATTCCTGAGTCTGCTCCTCGAAAAAGCCTATCCGGCCCTCTCTCGTGCACTTGATCCTGATCTCTTGCGACTCAACGCTCGGGGTTCTTGGGGCTGGGCCGTCGACGATGCAAGAAGGCGATTCGATGCGGCTCCAGCCGGGCTCGTGCACCGATTTCGGGATGCACTTTTAGCCGAGTTTGGTGGCCCCGTGCGCACTACGCTCGAACAGGCCGTACAAGACCTGCGACCAACGGCGTTTGTCGGACGTCTCCGCCGGGCGCTCGCCATGGCTACCCTTCTTCACCAGCCGCCCGATGTTGTCATCCTTGATGAGTTTCAACGCTATCGAGACCTCCTTGAAGAAAGCGAAACAAACCCTCTCCTCAAAGCTCTTTTTCAGAAAAAGGGTTTACGGCCACCTCCGGCCATCCTTCTACTGAGTGCTACGCCGTACCCCCACCTGACCACGCGCTGGGAAGAGTCCCGGGGTGCGCTGGCGCACGTGGAACTCTTGAAATTGATCGGATTCCTCGGTGGGCCTAAGCTGCAAGATGAGGCTGGCGCCCTCTTCTCCGCATTCGGCAACAAGTTACGCGATATCGCCACTCGCGTGGACAGACATCACCCAGAGCTGAAGGCCCAAGTCTTGGACGCGGAGGAGCTCGGGGATCGTCTTCGCCGCCTGCTAACGCCGCTGATGTCACGCACGGAACGAGACAGCGTGGCATCGCCAGACTCCTCAGCCAGCACCGATATCCTTAAGGCCGACCCGTCCCCTGAGGATTTTGCCATCTATAAACATCTGGCGGAGGGTTTCGGGGAGCGCCAGCGCCATGAGGCTTTGCCCTATTGGTCGTCTGTCCCTCTTCCGGCCCAGTCCCTCGGTCACGGTTACGTTGCCTGGAAACATGCCACGTTTACGGCGGGTCAGAAGCTCGTGCGCATGACCCTTGAGCGTCGCAATCGGATCCACGCGCCGGCCGCGTGGCCGGATGCCAAGCTCCGTGCGATACGTCGTGTTGCGCCACCGGAGGTATTGTCACTGCCGTGGGTCGCGCCGTCACTCCCTTGGTGGCCGATGGCGGGAGCCTGGCAAAAGGTCGCCGCTGATCCGAAGCTCCTGATGTTTAGCCGCTTTCGCGCAACACCGCCGAGCGTCGCGTCCTTGCTCAGTTTCGATGTCGAGAGCTATTGCCTGCACCGCCGCGGCAACTACACGAAGGTGATGCGCCGTCGCCGCTTTAAACTGGCGGCAGTTCCCGGACCCGTAATGGTGGCGTTCCATCCGTCGCCATGGCTGATCCTCCATACGGACCCTCTCGCTAAGGCCGGATCGTCGATGGCCGCGATTCGCAAGGAAGTTCAGCGCCAGATTCTTGCCGCGCTGCCTAAGGGCATCGTTGACCGTAGTACTGCCAAGGCGCGAAAGCGCCACCGATCAGGTGCGGCGGTGCTCGCGTCGATCGAGCGTTCTGCGGAGCTGGCGACGCGATCGACTAGGGCTTGGAAGTTGACCCTTGGTGATGATCGCGCCGCGCAATCGGCGGCAGCACGGTGGGGAAAGGCGCGACCGATCGATCGCTTATCACCCATGGAGTTGGCAGACCTCGTCGATTACGCCATTGGAGCACCTGGCGTGGCGCTGGGGCGAGCGCTATTCCGGCACGATCGAACGATACTGGACGAGGCTCGGTACCCTGAACTCGTCCAACTAAGCTGGCAAGGGCTGCGTGCCTATCTCGATAATCCCATCATCCTTGCAACGCTGCCAGGTAAAACCGCCGTTGACCAGGTCATGAAGGCCGTGGTGGACGGGGGCCTGGAGAGCGTGCTCGATGAGCACTTCTGGCTTCGGACGCCGCAGTTGCAAGAGGGTTCTGCGGGACTCGCGAAGGATCTCAAGGCGGCACTGGGCTTACGTGCCGGCGGCTTTACCTTCCATGGCCTGGGACGAAGTGCTGAGAAGGTTTCCGTTCGATGCCACGTCGCTATGCCGTTTGGTGACGCCGAAGCGGAGCCCTCGACAACGGCAGGCAGCGGCGCGGCGCCTACAGCGCCGGCGCGTCCGGACGAAGTCCGTCGCAGCTTCAACACACCGTTCTGGCCCCATGTACTCACGACAACCTCCGTCGGACAAGAAGGCCTGGACTTCCATCCTTGGTGCTCGCGCGTGGTTCACTGGGATCTGTCGTCAAACCCGCTGGACTTAGAACAGCGTGAGGGCCGAATACAGCGCTATGCGGGATTGGTCATCCGTCGCCGGCTGAAAGAACTCTTGTGGGACGACGTTGTTCGCGATCTCACCGTGCTTCATGGTTCCCCCTGGCAATGCGTCGCGCGTCACGCGGAACGTTTGGCGGATACGAGCGGCCTTCGGCCATGGTGGGTGCTCGATGGCGCGCAGATCCAGCGCCACATCTTCCAGCGACCTTTTGGCAGGGATCAGGTGCGATTTGCACAGCTCCGAGAACAACGGATGATCTACCGCTTGGCGCTTGGTCAGCCGAACCAAGAGGACTTCATTGCCGTTCTTTCGCGGGGCGGGGAAGCAACGCATCGATTGCTACAACCGTTGGTTCTTGATCTTTCATCGATGGGCCTGCGAAAGCTGGCGCGGCCAACTGGCGATGCGTCCGAGGAAAATTTCGACATCTAAAGTGAAGCGCATGACGAGAGGTCGCGGGAGCAATTCAGGCATGCCAGCCAGTGCCCGAAGGGAGTCAAGCAGTTGGCTGCAGAGATGCTCAATGTTGTTACGAGGCGTCTTAAATCCACGCAGCAAGCCAGCCCGTAGCCTTGATGGCACCTTCAAGCCGAAGCTGGTCCGAGCACAGGGCTCGATGCGAGGCTCAAGCGATTGAGTTCAAGGAAGTCGCCTGGCGACCGTTCGACATTTATACCCAAGCTTGTACCCATCCGAGCTCGGTGCGGCCTGCCTTGAGCTGATCCAAGTAATCAGCCCATGCCTGCATGACCTCTCGGCGCTTTTCGCGAAATTTGACGCGCGCATAGGCAGCTTCGACCTCGTCCTTCGGGGCATGCGCGAGCTGGGCCTCGAGCACGTCCACATCAATGCCGAGTCGCTCACGGCCAAGTGTCCGCAGTGATGCCCGGAAGCCATGGGTAGTGTGTTCGCCCTGAAAGCCCATCTCGCGCAAGGCCTTGCTCAAGGCATCTCGACTGAGATGCGCCGATTTCTGGCGAGCTTGGGGAGGGAACACGTATTCGCTTCCCATGTTCCGCTCCCGCATCTCACGCAACACTTGGAGAGCCTGCCGAGGCAGCGACGTGCTGTAGTCCTTCCCCGTCTTCATGCGATGGGTGCCATCCGGATTCTTCCCCGGTACACGCCATTCGGCGGCCTCCAAGTCGATCTCATCCCATCGAGCGCTGGCCACTACGCCTGATCGCATCGCGGTCAAGGCGGCCAAGACCAGAGCGGCACGTACGACACGGTTTTCGTGCGAATCGATCGCCCGCATGACATCGCCCAGTTTGCTGGCGTTGTCGGTTACCGCGGGCATATAGCCGCTGCGATGGGTCGGCAGGATGCGGTCCAGCCGCAGCCGGCTGTCGTCGGGGCGCAGGCCTTCGTTGATGGCATGCTCCACGATGCTGGCCATGTATTGCCGTGCCTTCCGGGCAAGCTGCGGGGTTTCCTTGGCCATCTCGACCAGCAAAGGGCGGACATCCTTCGTCTCCATCGTTCGAACGTCGAGGTCGCCGACCTTGGGTACGAGGTAGGACTCCACCACCAAGCGGGCCTTGCGGTAGGTCTCCATCGCCCAAGTTGCACGCTTTTCCGCCATCCATCGGGCCGACACAGCACGCAAGGACGCGTGCTCAATTTCAGAGCGCTCTTGCGCTACGGCATCCTGTCGGGCCCCGAGTGCAGCCCTCGCCTCCTGCTGCGCCTTTCGAATTCCCGCCGCAGTTTTGCCTTGCTTGGCCGCGCGCTGTATCTCGATCGCCTTGATGCGCGCCTGGCTCAACGACACCTCTGGGTAGTGCCCGATCGTCGCGGGAGCGGGTCTGGAGCCATCTGGAAGGCGATAGCGCACCCGCCAAGCCTTGAGGCCAGCCGGGCTCACCCAAAGCACCAGCCCGTTGCCATCGGACATGCGGTAAGGCTTGTTGCCTGGCTTGGCCCGACGAACTTGTAGCTCTGTCAGTGAGACGGCGAGGCGGGGCATGGCTTGGGACCTACTTGGGTACAAACGATGCAAATTGTACCCAAATTTATACCCAAAATTCTCGGACACCCTCGGACACGATCGGACGACTTCGGATAGTTCAGGCATAAAAAACCCCGCGAATCGCGGGGTTGTGTGCAATTCCGAACGATAGAGGACTGTTCAGAATCTAGTGTTGGTGCCCAAGGGGGGACTCGAACCCCCACGCCTCTCGGCGCTACCACCTCAAGGTAGTGCGTCTACCAATTCCGCCACCTGGGCAGGTGTGTTGCCTGTTACTTCGTCGAGCCCGCCGGGGCGGGAACGTCAGACTTCGCGGGAGCGCCGGCAGCCGGCACATCGCTATTGTTCTTGGCCGGGGCCTGCGGCACGTCACTGCCGGCCGGAGCCGCGGGCTGCGCATTCTGGGCGGGCGCGGGCTTCTTGGCAAGACCGGACATCACGCCGAGATCGGCCTGCGTCGCCTGCGGCGCGCCGTTGCGGCTCAGGTAGATACCCATGCCGAGGCTCAGCACGAAGAACAGCGCGGCCAGCACCGCGGTTGCGCGGGTGAGGAAGCTGGCCGAGCCGCGCGCACCGAACACCGTCGCCGATGCACCGCCGCCGAAACCGGAGCCTGCGTCGGCACCGGCGCCGCGCTGCATCAGGATCAGCACGATCATCGCCGCGGCGATCAGGATGTAAAACACGCTGAAGATGACGAACATGTTCTTTAGGGATCCGTAGGCTTCAATGCGCTGCGGCGCAGATGCCGAGGAAATCGTCTGCGGTGAGCGAAGCACCGCCGATCAGGCCCCCATCCACGTCCGGCTGCGCGAACAATGCCGCGGCATTCGCCGCCTTGACGCTGCCGCCGTAAAGCAGCCGGGTCAGACGGGCAATCATACCATCCTCACGTTCCAGTTGGCTACGAATGAACGCATGCGCCTGCTGCGCCTGTTCCGGCGAAGCGGTCTGGCCGGTGCCGATCGCCCACACCGGTTCGTAGGCGATCACGGCGGTATAGAACGGCGCAACGCCGCATTGCGCGATGACGGCGCCTAGTTGGCGCGAGAGCACCGCTTCGGTCTGGCCGGCCTGCCGTTCGTCGAGCGTTTCGCCGATGCACAGGACAGGAGTGAGGCCGGCCGCGCAGGCGGCAGCGAACTTGCGCGCTACCAGCTCGTCGCTCTCGCCATGGTACTGGCGGCGCTCGGAATGGCCGACCAGCACCCACTGCGCACCCACGTCTGCCAGCATGGCCGCGGAGACTTCGCCGGTATAGGCACCCTGCCCTTCGTGTTCGCTGACGTCCTGTGCGCCGAAACCCACCCCGGCGGTCCCATGGCGAGCGGTGAGCTCGGCCAGATAGGGAAACGGCGGGAACACGACGACGTCGGCATCCTGCGGTCGCTGCGCGGCGATCTCGGCCACCAGGGCCTGCGCCATCGAGCGGCTGCCATGCATCTTCCAGTTGCCTGCGATGAGTTTCCTGCGCATCCGGAGTCGTCCGATGAAAAACGGCAAGCATAGCGATCGCCCTGCAGGCCGGCAAACGGGTGCTGGCCGCCACGTTCGCGCTCGGCGATCATGGCCTGGTCCTTCTCCCGGAAGCCGTGATGCCTGCCCATCGTCCCTTGAGCCTGGTCACCGGCGCTTCTGCCGGCATCGGTGCGGCCTTCGCGAGGCAACTCGCGGCACGCGGGCATGACCTTATCCTGGTGGCGCGCCGCACCGAGCGCCTGCACGCCTTGGCGGCGGAACTGCACGAGCACCGCGGCGTGCAGGCGCACGTCCTGCCCGCCGACCTGGCCGATCCGACCGCGCCGCGCCAGCTCGTCGACGTCCTGCACGAGCAAAAGCTCCAGGTGGACTGGCTGGTCAACAACGCCGGCTACGGCGTGCCGGGCACCTTCGAGGCCAGCGACTGGCCGGTCCATGCCGACTTCCTGCAGGTGCTGCTCACCGCGCCGACGGAGCTCGCGTGGCGACTGCTGCCGGGAATGCGCGGTCGGGGCTACGGCCGCATTGTCAACGTCGCATCGCTGGCAGGCCATGTGCCGGGTTCAGCTGGTCACACGCTGTACGCGGCGAGCAAGGCGTACCTGATCAAGTTCTCGCAATCGCTCGCCCTGGAAAACCGGCACCGGGGCGTGCACGTGTGCGCGCTGTGCCCGGGATTTACCTGGTCGGAATTCCATGACGTCACCGGCACTCGCGCGCTGGTCGGCAAGTTGCCGCGTTTCATGTGGCAGGACGCGCAGGCGGTCGTGCGCGAGGGCATCGAGGCGGTCGAGCGCGGTGAAGCGGTGCACGTCACCGGGCGCGTGAACCGCGCGATCAAGGCGCTTACCAAGCTGACGCCCGATCGCCTCGCACTTTGGCTTTCGGCCCGCGAGTCCAGGCGCTATCGCCAACTCGATTGACGCGGACACGCCCCGACTGCGCTAACGTCACCCGCCTGCCGCTCGCGAGCCCACCATGAGCCTGTTTCCTACCCAGATGCGCCCGCTGCCCTACCGCAAGCCCACCGAGGGGCGCGACTACTGGGTGATCGACGATGCCTTGCCCGACCCAATGGCAGTGCGAGAACGCTGCCTGGCCAGGACGGACTGGGAGTATGGCTTCCCCACCACCGGCGAAGTCTGGCCGGGCATGCGGACCATGCCCGCGCTGGAGCTGGACGAACTGGCGACCATCGAGGCGAAGGTACGCCAGGCCACGGGCGCGAAGAAGCTGTGGGTCGGCGAGACCGAGGCCGGGCAAAAGCTCAACCACAACTGCGTGCAGGTGGTCGGTGCGGTCGAAGGGGCGGTCAAGCCGCACACCGATTCGCTCAACCTCTGCCGCTACGCGGCCGTGCTCTACCTCAACCCGGCGGTCCCGGACAGCTGTGGCACCAGTTTCTTCCGACAGCGCATGCCCAATGGCCAGCTGGGCGGGAACATGGTGGCGCCGCCGCACCGCAACCTGGTCGACGCGCTCGGCAATCGCTTCGTGATGCCCAACGCTTTTGCCGAAGACGTGCGCGTGGCACACCGCTTCAACCGACTGTTGGTCTACAAGGCGAACATCGTGCACAGCGCCAGCGCCTACTGGGGACTGGAGGATGCGGCCAGCAAGCGGATGACGGCGGTATTTTTCTGGATGGCATGAACGCGATCGTCCGGTCGCGCGACGCGCGCGCACCGCGCGATTATCGTCCGCGCGTGCAGGTCAGCGTATCGCCGACCACGAAGCTCTTGCCGTCGCGCTCGATCTTCCAATCAACCCGATAGCGCTGTCCGTCCAGCCGGGTGTAGACGAAACGTTGAGCCGGCATCACGTCCGCGGCCGATTCCCAGGTCAGCACTTCATGCTGCCAGCCGGGCGACTGGAAGCGGCGCACGCCGCCGAAGTTGTCCAGCAGCGTGGCGACGTAATGCATGCCCTTGGTGTCGTAGCCCCAGCTTTCGATGGCGCTGTAGCTTGCCGGCGCCACATCGTCGTGATGCTTGACCATCGCGGCGCCATGCAGGTCGGACGCGTAACGCATGTCCGAGGCGATGATCTTTCCGCTTGCCGGAAAGAAGCCTTCGCAATGCCAGCCGCCCCGGAAATAATCCAGGGCGCGCATGGGGGAGACTTCAGCGGCGCTTGTCGTCGTTGTCGCAAGCAGGAGCCACAGCAAGCTCTGGCGCATGGGATCACCGCGTCGTGGGAGAGCCAACGCTAGGTGGGAAGATGCGGCGACGCATCGACCGGAAGTCATGTTTCCGGAATGAAGGAACACGACTTCCGGCCTGTCTGCACCGACTCCGTCCCGGAGGGGGATGCGCCCGGCTTCAGATGAGCTTGATCTCGCGCAGCCGCTGCATCAGGTATTCATGCGACGTCAGCGAGGTGTCGTAGCGGCTCGGATTGTCGGGCGTGACGCATCCGGGCAACGGGTCGAGCACCACGTCCGGGTTCGGATGCAGGAAGAACGGCACCGAGTAGCGTGGCTTGCGCGCGTTTTCGTTCTGCGGGTTGACCACGCGGTGCGAGGTCGACGGATACACGTGGTTGGTGAGCCGCTGCAGCATGTCGCCGATGTTGACCACGATGGCATCGCCCTCGGTGGTGATCGGCAACCACTCGCCCTCGCTCAACACCTCCAGGCCCTCGGCGCTGGCGCCAACCAGCAGGGTGATGAAGTTGATGTCCTCGTGGGCACCGGCGCGCACGTTGGGAATGTTTTCCTGGGTGATCGGCGGATAGTGGATCGGACGCAGGATCGAGTTGCCCTGGTCGGTCTTGTCCTCGAAATAGTTCTCGGGCAGGTCGATGTGCAGCGCCAGCGCGCGCAGCACGCGGGTCCCGAGCTGGTCCAGCGCTTCGTACAAGCCGTAGCCGCAGGGTTTGAACTGCGGCACTTCCTCCGGCCACAGGTTCGGCGGCATCACCTCGGCGAATTTCGAATCGCGCGGGATCTCGCGGCCGACGTGCCAGAACTCCTTGAGATCCGGATAACGGCTGTCCTTGGCCGTTTCGACCTTGAACGGTGTGTAGCCACGCGCGCCGCCGGACCCGGGCACGTGGTACTTCATCTTGGTGTCGGCAGGCAGCGCGAAGAACTGCTCGAATGCCTGATAGGCGCCGTCGATCAGCTCGCGCGGAATGCCGTGGCCGCTGATACAGCAGAAGCCGAACTGGCGGTAGGCCGCGCCCAATTCGGCGACGAAAGCGTCGCGGTCGGTGTCGTAGCGGCGGATGTCGAGCGTGGGGACCTGCTTCATGGGTTTTCCGTCATGTGCACATGCGCGGCGGATTTTACGGCGTCGGCCAGCCAACCCGCCAACTGCTGCACCTCGCCCGCATCGGCGCCCTCGATGGTGACGCGCACCAACGGCTCGGTGCCGGACGCGCGCAACACGACGCGCCCGCGTCCCTGCAGGGTGCGCTCGACCTCGGTCAGCGCGTGGCGCACGGTATCGCTCGCCAGCGCCTCGCGCGCACCGGGCGCGCGCACGTTGACCATCACCTGCGGCAGCTTCTGCAGGCCGCGGCGCGCCAGCGCCAGGTCCTGATCGGACGCTGCCAGCGTCTCCAGCACGGCCAGCGCGGCGATGATGCCGTCGCCGGTGGTGGCGCGGTCCAGGCACAGGATGTGGCCGGAGGTCTCCCCACCGAGCATGCCGCCGTTGGCCTTCAGCTGCTGCAGCACGTAACGGTCGCCCACGTTGGCGCGGATCAGTGGCACTTCCAGCTCGGCCAACGCCTGCTCCAGGCCGTAGTTGCTCATCAGCGTGCCGACCACCGGCCCGCGCAGGCAGCCGCGCGCGAACAGGCTGCGCGCCAGCACGTAAAGGATATCGTCGCCGTCGGCGATGGTGCCGTTGCGATCGACCAGGATGACGCGATCGCCGTCGCCGTCGAAGGCGATGCCGACGTCGGCGCGCTGCGCCAGCACGGCCTGCTGCAGCGCCTGGGGATGGGTCGAGCCCACGTCGCGATTGATGTTGAAACCGTCCGGCCGGTCGCCGATGGCAGTGACGTCGGCGCCGAGTTCGGCGAAGACCTTGGGCGCCACCTGGTAGGTCGCGCCGTGCGCACAGTCGAGCACGATCTTCGTGCCGCGCAGAGTGAATTCCTCCGGCACCGTTGCCTTGCAGTACTCGGCGTAGCGAGCCACCGCATCGGCCACCCGTGTCGCCTTGCCGAGCTGTTCGGAGGACACCGTGACGAACTCCGCGTCCAGTTCTTCCTCGATCGCCTGCTCCACCTCGTCGGAAAACTTCTCGCCCATCGCCGAGAAGAACTTGATGCCGTTATCGGTATGCGGATTGTGCGAGGCGCTGATCACGATGCCCGCGGCCGCCCGCATCGAGCGCGTAAGGAAGGCCACGGCCGGCGTGGGCATCGGGCCGAGCAGCCCCACGTCAACTCCGGCGGCGACCAGGCCCGCTTCCAGCGCGGACTCGAACATGTAGCCCGATACGCGGGTGTCCTTGCCGATCAACACCATCGGCTTGCGGCTTGATCCGCGGGCCAGCACCGCGCCCGCGGCGCGACCGAGGCGCAGCATGAAATCGGCACTGATCGGCCACTCCCCGACCTGGCCACGGATTCCATCGGTGCCGAAATACTTGCGTGTGCTCATCATCTTTCCTTGTGGTGGCGCCACGGGGTGGGCGTCACCTAGATAACTCAGTCTTCGTCTGGCCAGCGTGGAGCCGGCGGACGCGTGTCACGTCGTGGTGGCGTGTCGCCTTCGTGCACCGCACGCCAGACAGCCAGGGCGTCGACGGTGGCGGCGACGTCGTGTACACGCACCATGCGCGCGCCACGCTGTACGGCGATCAACGCCGCGGCGGCGGAGCCGGCGGCGCGCGCTTCGCCGGAAGGACGGCCGGTCAGCATACCGATCATCGACTTGCGCGACAGGCCCACATAGACGCCCGCGCCAAGCTCGGCGAAACGCTCCAGCGCACGCAGCAGCGCGAGGTTGTGTTCCAGCGCCTTGCCGAAACCGAAGCCGGGATCGACCAGCACGCGCCGCTTGTCGATGCCGGCCAGTTCGCATGCGAACAGGCGGTCGGTGAGGAAACGGTGGACTTCGCCCACCACGTCGTCGTACTGCGGATCGTCCTGCATCCCGCGCGGCTCGCCCTGCATGTGCATCAGGCAGACCGGCACGCGCAGCTCGGCAGCGGCATCCAGCGCGCCCTCTCTGCGCAACGCGTAGACGTCGTTGATCATGCCCGCGCCTGCAGCCACCGCCGCACGCATCACTTCGGGCTTTGACGTGTCGATGGCAATCGGGAGCGCGGTGCGTGTGACCAGTTGCTCGATGACCGGGATCACACGGCGCAATTCCTCGTCGACCGGGACATCGTCCGCACCGGGCCGCGTGGACTCGCCACCGACATCCAGCATGTCGGCGCCCCGCTCCGCCATCGCCAGGCCATGCGCCACGGCCGCGTCGGTGTTGGCGTAAGCGCCGCCGTCGGAGAACGAATCGGGCGTCACGTTGAGGATGCCGACCACGCGCGGGCGGTCGAGCACGAGCCGCCGGCCGGCGCAGTCCAGGACGGTGGCGAAGGGATCGTCGAACATCGTCTGGCTCAGGCCTGGCCGCCCAACGCGCCCATGTGCTGGCGGTAGTAGCGCAACTCGTCGATCGAATCGCGGATGTCCGACAGCGCGGTGTGCGCCGATTCCTTGCTCAGGCCGCGCGCGATCGTCGGCGACCAGCGGCGCGACAGCTCCTTGAGCGTGGAGACGTCCAGGTTGCGATAGTGGAAATGCCGCTCCAGCCGAGGCATCTGGCGATGCAGGAAACGCCGGTCCTGGCAGATCGAGTTGCCGCACATCGGCGACTTGCCGGCCGGCGTCCACGCCTTGAGGAACTCCAGTGTGGCCTGCTCGGCCTGCGCGTGATCGGTGGTCGAATCGAGCACCTGCTGCCACAGGCCGGACTTGCTGTGCTGGTTGCGGTTCCAGCTGTCCATCGATTCCAGCCGGTCGACCTCGTGACGGATCGCGAAGACCGGCCCTTCGGCCAGCAGGTTCAGTTCCTTGTCCGTCACGATCGTGGCGATTTCCAGGATGGAATCGTTGTCCGTATCCAGGCCGGTCATCTCCAGATCGATCCAGATCAGGTTGTCGTCGTTCGCTTGGTTCATGCATCCTCCTTGGAGCGCGCAGTCTAGCGCAGGAGCCCGTCCGCAGCCCCGTGCCATGCGATGATCGAAGCCATGCAGACCTTCCTCTGGCACGACTACGAAACCTTCGGCGCCGACAGCCGGCGCGACCGGCCGGCGCAGTTCGCCGGCATCCGCACCACGGCCGAACTGGAGATCGTCGGCGAACCGGTGATGTTCTTCGCGCGGCCTCCGCGCGACATGGCGCCGGACCCGGACGCCTGCCTGATCACCGGCATCACGCCGCAGCAGGCCGAGCGCGAAGGCGTATCCGAGGCCGAGTTCGCCGCCCGCGTGCACGAACAGATGGCCCTGCCCGGCACCTGCGGCGTGGGCTACAACTCGCTGCGCTTCGATGACGAGTTCACCCGGCAGCTCCTGTACCGCAACTTTTTCGATCCGTACGGGCGCGAATGGGAGAACGGCAACTCGCGTTGGGACCTGATCGACCTGGTGCGTATGTGCCAGGCGCTGCGGCCCGAGGGCATCGCCTGGCCCACGCGCGAGGACGGCACGCCCAGCTTCAGGCTCGAACACCTGGCCGCGGCCAACCACCTCAAGCAGGAGCGCGCGCACGACGCACTGTCCGACGTCTACGCGCTGATCGACCTGGCGCGGCTGATCCGCGTGCGCCAGCCGCGGCTGTGGGACTGGCACTTCGACCTGCGCCGCAAGCAGAAGGTATTCGGCCTGCTCGACGTGGCGGGCATGACGCCGCTGGTGCACGTGTCCTCGCGCTACCCGGCCAGCCGCCATTGCCTGGCGGTGATCGCGCCGCTGGCGCCGCATCCCTCGCGGCCCGGCGAGGTGATCGTCTACGACCTGGACACCGATCCTGCGACGTGGCTCGACCTGGACGAGGACGACATCGCCGACCGCATCTTCACCGCCCGCGCCGACCTGCCCGAAGGCATCGAACGCATTCCGCTGCGCACGGTGCGCGCCAACCGCGCGCCCGCGCTGGCACCCTTGTCGGTCCTGCGCGACCTGGACCGCGGCCGCCTGAAACTCGACCTGGAGCGCTGCCTGCGCCACCACGCGCTGCTGCGCGCCACCGAGGGCCTAGTCGACAAACTGCGCCACGTGTTCGCCCGTGCCGCCGAGATGGCCGCGCCGGAGGATCCGGAGCTCGCCCTCTACAGCGGCTTCCTGCCCGATGCCGACAAGCGCCTGCTGGCCGAGGTCCGTGCCACGCCCCCGGAGCAACTGGGCCGGCGCAGCTTTCCGTTCCGCGACCCGCGTTACCCGGAACTGCTGTTCCGCTACCGCGCGCGCAACTGGCCCGATAGCCTGGATGCCGCGGAACACGCCCGCTGGGAAACCTTCCGGCTGGCGCGCCTCACTCGCCCCACCGCGCTCACCGCACGCACGCTCGATGACTATTTCGCGCGCATCGCCACCCTGCGGACCGAACGCCCCGACCAGGCCGCCCTGCTCGACCAGCTCGAAGCCTGGGGCCGCGAACTCGCCCCGCTCCCGGCCATGGCGGCAGACCTCCTGTAGGAGCACCCTTGGGCGCGACCGTGGGTCATCCCTGTCGTGCACGCCAGCATCGGCAGGAGCGCATCTGTGCGCAGCCGCCAGCCGCGTCATGCACAGGGTGCGCTTCTGCCGGCGAGCGCGGATGACCGATAATCGACAGATGCCACAGCCTTATTTCACCCCCGCCACCTTCCGCTTCCTGCGTGCCCTCGGCCGCAACAACAGCCGCGAGTGGTTCGCGGGACACAAGCCCGATTACGAGCGCCACGTGCGCGAGCCGTTCCTGGCGCTGATCGCGGACATGGCCGCGCCGCTGGGAAAGATCAGCCCGCACTATCGCGCCGACGCACGCAAGAACGGCGGCTCGCTGTTCCGCATCCACCGCGATACGCGGTTTTCCAACAACAAGCTGCCGTACAAGACCTGGCAAGGCTCCCGCTTCTTCCACGCGCGCCGCCACGAAATCCCGGCGCCGTCGTTTTATCTGCACATCGAGCCGGGCGACTGCTTCGCCGGCGGCGGCATGTGGCATCCGGAAGCGGATACGCTCAAGAACATCCGCGGCTTCCTTGCCGACAACCCCGAAGCCTGGAAGCGGGCCACTCGTGGCAAGTCATTCCAGGGTCTGAGCTTTTGGGGCGAGAGCCTGACTCGCCCGCCGCGGGGCTTCGATCCGGATCACGAGCTGATCGACGATCTCAAGCGCAAGGATTTTGCCGCCGGCGAGAACTTCGACGACGTCTTCGCCTGCTCGTCCGAACTACTGCCGTGGGCGGTGGAGAGCTTTCGTCGTGTGGCGCCGATGGTCGACTACCTGTGCGCCGCCCAGGAACTCGAGTTCTAGCCCAAGCTCCTGTGGGAGGCCCGCTGGCGACGCAGCAGCACGAGCGCCACCACCATCCCGAGCACCGCCGTCGCCGCCACGTAGTGAGCCGGCGCCAGTACGCCGAAACGCCTCACCAGCAGCCCGATCAGCGGCGGCGTCAGTCCGCCAAACAGTGCGTAGGCTACGTTGTACGAGGCCGACAATCCGGAAAAGCGCACCGCGGGCGGAAACGCCAGCACCATCAGCACCGGCACTACGCCGACCACGCCCACGGCGAATCCAGCCAGGGCGTACAACACTACGAAGTGCGTGCCCCCCGCCGCCAGGTCCAGGTACAACGCGTACGAGGCCAGCAGCAGCCCCGCGGCACCAAACAACAGCGCCCTCGCCGGACCGATCCGGTCGGACAGGCCGCCGTAGAACAGGCAGCCCACCGCCAGTGCGAACGACGCCACGTTGTTGCCAAGGAACGCCCGTGCCGGCGCGACGTGGAACACCGACTGCACCAGCGAAGGCGTCATCAGAATCAGCACCACGATCGCCGCGGTGAGCATCCAGGTCACCAGCAGCGACAGCAGGATGGCCCGCTGGTGACGTGCCGCCACTTGCGCCAGCGGTACCCCGGCGACCAGCTCGTGCCGCGCCTGCATTGCCTCGAACACCGGCGTCTCGCTGAGCCAGCGTCGCAGCCACACCGCCAGGAAGCCGAACACGCCGCCGACGAGGAACGGCAACCGCCAACCGTAGTCGAGCATCGCCTCCGGCGAGAGCGACCGGTTGAGGCCCGCGGCAACCAGCGAGCCGATCAGGATGCCCACGGTGAGTCCCGAGGTCAGGCTGGCGCAGGCAAAGCCCACCCTTTGCGGCGGGACGTGTTCGGCGACGAACACCCACGCCCCCGGCACCTCGCCACCCACGGCGATCCCCTGCACCACCCGCAACAGCAACAGCAGCAACGGCGCCAGCATGCCGATCTGCGCATAGGCCGGCAGCAGGCCGATACCCAGCGTGGGCAGCGCCATCAGGAACACGCTCAGTGTGAACATCCGCTTGCGCCCGAGCTTGTCGCCGTAGTGCGCCATCACGATGCCGCCGAGTGGCCGCGCGAGATAGCCGGCCGCGAAAATGCCGTAGATCTTCACCTGCGCCAGCCAGGCCACGCTGTCGGGCGGAAAGAACAGCTTGCTGAGCGGAATCGCGAAGAACACGAAGACCACGAAGTCGTAGAACTCCAGCGCCCCGCCGAGTGCTGCCAGCGCCAGCGTACGCACATCGCTCGAACGCAGGCGTTCGGTTCCAGCCGGCGAGGAGATGGGATTCGGGTTCGACATGCGGGTAACCCCGGGAATGGAACGGTCAATTGTGGAGCCCGAGGCCGGATCGGCTCGCGCGTGCGTGTCGCGAATGAAGCGCGACACGCACGCGGCGGCGGTCAGTCGCCGAGATACTTGGCCAGGAAGGCCTGCATGTGCCGGTACATGTCGGCGCGGTCCTCCTCGGTATAGAAGCCGTGCCCTTCCTTCGGCTTGCTCAACCACTCGTAGGACTTGCCCGCCTTCTCCAGCGCACTGCGCAGAACCTTCGCGTTTTCGTAGGGAACGCGCGGGTCGTCCTCGCCGTGCGCGATCAGCACCGGCACGTTGAACCTGTCCAGTTGGTACAGCGGCGAGATGGCGCGAGCGGCGGTCTCGTCACCGATCGCCTCGGCGAAGTACTTGCGCCCTAGCTTCAGGTGCGAGGTATCGCTCTTGCGAAAACCGATGCTCCAGTCGGACACGCCGGCATAGTCGATCGCGCACTTGAACAGACCCGGCGAAAGGATCGGCTGCATCAGCGACGAATAGCCGCCGAAGCTGCCTCCGTACACACACAGGCGCGCCTGGTCCACGTAACCCTGCCCGATCGCCCAGTTCAATCCATCGAGCAGGTCCTGCTGGATGCGGTCGCCGAAGTGGCGGTAACCGGCCTGCTGGAAATCCGGCCCGCGACCGCCGGAACCGCGATAATTGATCTGCACCACCGCATAGCCAAGGCTGGCCAGGAACTGCGAATCCGGATCGTAATTCCAGCCGTCGCTGGGACCGATCGGCCCGCCATGGGGCAGCAGGATGGTCGGCAACTTCTTCGGCGCCCTGCCTTGGGGCAGCGTGATGTAACCGGCCAGCTCCATGCCGTCGCTGGCCTTGAACCGGAACGGCCGGCGCTCGGCCATCTGTTCAGGATGGACCCAGTCCTCGACCTGATAGAGCGGGCGCAGGTTCATCGTGCGGGTATCGAACAGCGCCACGCTGCCGGGATCACGGTCGCTGGTGGCGACCACCAGCATGCTCTTGCCGCTCTGGTCCATGCTGCCGATGGTGACCAGGTGGTCGGCGAACTTGTCGTTCAGCGCCTTGAGCACCTGCGCGTGGACGCTCTGGTCCAGGTATGCCAGATGCGGGCGACCGTCGGCGAAGACGGCTGCATAGGGCGTATCGGTGGCTTCGTCCCACAACACCTCGTCCACCGCCGCGAATGCGTCGCTGGCGAGCACCTGGCGATCGCTGCCATCGGGGCGGGTGACGACCAGCGCTTCGGGACCGCCGTCGGCGCTGTAGAGCGACCACAACTTGCTGCCGTCGCGGCTCATCCTTAGCGGCGTCATCTCGCGTCCGGTGACGCTGGCGTCGAGCTTGCGCCAAGGCTGCGAAGCAGCCTCGCGCGCGTACACATCCATCGTGTGGGCGTCGACCAGCCCATAGGCATAGCGGGCGACGCCATCGTGGAGCACGAACGCCATGTTGCCCTTGTCGATACTGCCGACCAGGCTGGCCTTCCCGTTGGACGCATCGACGTCGTACACCTCGCTGCGCACGGCATCCCAGTCGTTGGTGATCTGGCGCTCGGGCCAGCGCGACAGGTGCAGGTAGATATGGCCGTTGCGCGGGTATGGCAGCCCGGCGATCGAGGCGAGGCCGCGCGGCATGTCCATCGAATGGATGCCGCTACCTGCCGCGCCGCGTTCGCGCGCGCTGTAAAGCGTTTGCTTGTGGCTGCCGTCGTAGTCCACCGCGATGACTTCGCCGGTCTGCTGCGGCACTTCGAGCGAGCCGGAGGTATAGGCGAGTGACACGGCCAGCCGCGTGTTGCTGACCCAGACGATCTGCGCCGGCTGGTAATGCGGCGCCATGTCGAGTCGGCTGACGCCCTTGAGGTCGGGGAGGTGGAACACCACCAACTGGTAGTCGGCCTCATCCCACCTGGCGTTGTTGTTGTGGAGCGAAAGCGCCAGGTACTGGCCATCCGGCGACAGGCTCGGCGAACGCAGCATCGGAAGCTTGGCGAAGCTCTCCACATCGGGCGGTGCGGCAAGCGCTCCGCTGGCACACGACAGCAACACAGCGGACATCAAGGCCCGCAACCACAGACGTACTGACACGGTGTTTCCCCCTTCGGCAATGCTTCCTGCATGACCCGGACGTCCACGCCGGCCGGCCTGCGGCACGCCCGAGGAACGGTCCAGTTCCATGCCCCCACTACGCAGTATAAGTCAGCCCGAATCCATGCCCGTAGGGGCGGCATCACGCCCCGGCGAACGGAAACGCCAGCACGTCGGCGATGGCGTCGGTGCCGGCCAGGCACATCAGCAATCGCTCGACGCCCAGCGCAACGCCGGCGCAGTCGGGCATCGCATCGAGAACGGCCAGCAGGCGCTCGTCGACCGGCACCTCGCGCTGGTTGCGGGCGTGGCGCAACGAGTTGTCACGTTCGAAGCGCGCTCGCTGCTCGGCGGCATCGTTGAGTTCGTGGTAACCGTTGGCCAGCTCGTAGGGGCCGAGGTACAGCTCGAAACGCTCGGCCACCGGCGGATCGTCGCGACGGATCCTGGCCAGCGCGCACTGGTTGGCCGGATAGTCGTGGATGACCGTCATGCGATCGCGCGGAAAATCCGGTTGCAGGCGATGGGTGATGAGCAGGTCCAGCCAGTCGTCGCGGTTGAGCCCTTCCGGATCGATGCTGGACTGGGCCAGCGCCTGTTGCAGCGCTTCGAGCGGCGCGGTGAGCGGGTCCAGGCCCAGCGCATCGAGGAACAGTTCGCGATAGCTGCACTCCCGCACGTCGGCGCGTCGGCCAACGAGGGCGAGCGCGGCCTGCACCAGTTCGATGACTTCTCCCGCCAGTCGCCGATGGTCCCAACCGACGCGGTACCACTCCAGCATGGTGAACTCGGGATTGTGCCGGCCGCCTGCCTCGCCGTTGCGGAACACCCGGCCCAACTCGTAGCAGTCGCCTACGCCGGCGGCAAGCAGGCGTTTCAATGGATATTCGGGCGACGTGCGCAGCCACCGCTCGCGCGCGCCGGCGTCGACATGCCCGTGGAATACCGTGGTGAAGCTTTCGATGTTGGGCTCGGTATTGCCGGCGGCGGAAAGGATGGGCGTTTCGACCTCGAGCACGTCGCGTTCGAAGAAGAAGGTTCGCAGCAGCCGGTAGAGCCCGGCACGCAGGTGCAACGCCGTCTGCTGGGAATGCACGTTCATCGGGGCCAGGCACCGCGATGCAGCACCACGCGGCCGCCTTCCATATCCATGAACGTGCGCCCATGGCGCTCCCAGAACGGGTTGGTGTTCTGCACGACGGTGAAATCTGCCGCAAGCATCGCGTCGCAGCGGCGCTGCCAGTCCGCCACGTCCTCCAGATAGAAGACCAGCAGATGTTCCTCGTGCGGCGATGGCGGAGGCGTCGCCCGGCGATCGCGGATGAACTCCAGGTGGTAGGGCCCACCCGGGTGTCCGAGGATGATGCCGTCGAAGCCTTCGTGATCCCCAAACGCGGAAAGCAAGTCGAAACCGAGTCCGCCGACGTATTGGGCGGCGATCGCTTCGATATCGCGGCATGCTCGCGCAACGCGCATGACTGCGCCCTTCATGACGCCTCATGCTCCGCCAGCAACGCCAGAAGCTGCGACTCGTCCCACACCGGCACGCCGAGCTCGTGCGCCTTGTCGAGCTTGGAACCGGCCGCCTCGCCCGCCACCACGAACGAGGTCTTCTTCGACACCGACCCCGCAACCTTGGCACCGAGCGCCTCCAGCCGTTGCTTGGCTTCGTCGCGACTCAAGGTCGGCAGCGTGCCGGTAAGGACGACGGTCTGCCCTTCCAGCGGTGCGGCACTGACGTCGGCCAAGGGGACGGTGGCAAGCAGGCGCTGGATGGCCGCTGCGGCTTCGCGCAACGGCGCAACGCTGGCTTCGTCGGCCAGGAAGGCCGCAAGGTTGGTGGCGGCGGCCTGCGGCAGACCATGGGTGATCCATTGCGCCTCACCCGCCGCGAGAAGGCGCTCGAGCGTCGGGAAGTGCTCCACCAGCAGTTGCGTGCTCTTGGGCCCGAGTTTGGACACCTTCGCTTGGTCGAGCAGCGCGGCCAGGCCCAGTTTCTCGCGCAGGCGCGGTGATGGCGACGCCTCGTCAGCGAAGGTGATGCCCGCGGCCAGCAGTGCATCGACCACGCGCTGATTGCCCTCCTGCGCGAAGAACCCGGCAATGGAAGACGCCACTTCCTCGCCGATGTCCGGCAGTACGCGCAGCACGGCGGCCGGCATGCTGCGCACCATGTCCAGGCTGCCGAGCCAGGTGGCCAGAGTGCGCGCGGTGCTCTCGCCGATGTGCATGATGCCCAGCGCGAACAGAAACCGCGGCAGCGTGGTGCGGCGGCTCGCGTCGATGCCCTCGACCAGGTTTTCCGCCCACTTGGTGGCGATCTTGCCGGCCTTGACCGTCTCCGGCGTGGTGCCATCACGCTCGTCGATCGCCTGCTTCATGGTCACGAAGCGTTCGACCGTCAGGTCGTAGAGATCGGCCGGCGTGCGCACCATGTCCAGTTCGACCAGGGCATCGACGAAGCGGTTGCCCAGACCCTCAATGTCCATCGCGCGGCGCGACGCGAAGTGGATCAGCGCTTCCTTGCGTTGTGCCGGGCAGACCAGGCCGCCGCTGCAGCGCCAGGCCGCCTCGCCCTCTTCGCGCATCAGCGCCGAGCCGCATACCGGGCATTGCGCGGGCATCGTCCACGGTTGCGTGCCGGCAGGGCGATGTTCGGTCTGCACGCGCACGACCTCGGGGATCACGTCGCCGGCGCGGCGCACGATCACCGTGTCGCCCACGCGCACGTCCAGCCGCGCGATCTGGTCGGCGTTGTGGAGCGTGGCGTTGGTCACCGTGACGCCCGCCACCTGCACGGGCGTGAGCCGCGCGACCGGCGTGGCTGCGCCGGTACGCCCGATCTGGATCTCGATCGCCTCGACCTGGGTGCTCTGTTCCTGCGCCGGAAACTTGTGCGCGATGGCCCAGCGCGGCGCGCGCGAGACAAAGCCCATCTCGCGCTGGCCCTCGTAGTCGTCCAGCTTGTAGACCACGCCGTCGATGTCGTAAGGCAGTGTGTCGCGCTTGGCGCCGATGCGCCTGTAGTAGGCGATCAGCCCGTCGAAGCCGCGCGCCACGTCCGCCTCGGGCGAGACCGGGAAACCCCAGTCGCGCAAGCGTGCGAGCGTCTGCGAGTGGGTCGCGGGCAGCTCCCCACCTTCGACCACGCCGACCGCATAGGCGAAGAAGCTCAGCCTGCGCTTGGCGGTGATCGCGGGATCGAGCTGGCGCAGCGAGCCGGCCGCGCCGTTGCGCGGGTTCGCCAGTGGTCTCTCGCCGCGCGTGCGGGAGTAATCGTTGAACGCCTCGAAATCCTTCCGCAGCATGATCACCTCGCCACGCACCTCCAGCACGCCGGGCCAGCCGGTGCCGCGCAACCTGAGCGGAATTGCCCGCACCGTGCGCAGGTTGGCAGTGACATCCTCGCCGGTCTCGCCGTCGCCACGCGTGGCGCCCTGCACGAACGTGCCCTGTTCGTAACGCAGGCTGATCGCCAGGCCATCCAGCTTCGGCTCGACCGAGAACACCGGCTGGCGCCGGTCGAGCGTCTGCTCGACGCGCCGCTCGAATTCGGCGATCTCGCGGAAACGCTCGCGCTCGGTGTCGCCCTCCTGCTCGAAGGCGTTGCCCAGCGACAGCATCGGCAACGCGTGGCGCACCTCGGCGAAGCCGCCGTGCGCGCGGGCGCCGACGCGTCGGGTGGGCGAATCGGGCGTGGCCAGCTCGGGGTGCGCGACTTCGAGCGCTTCCAGTTCGCGCATCAGCGCGTCGTACTCGGCGTCGGTGATCTCCGGCTCGTCGAGGACGTGGTAGCAGTAGTTGGCCTGTTCGATGCGCTCGCGCAGTTCAGCGGCGCGGGCCCGCCAGTGGGGAGTGTTCGGATGCATGGCGCGAGTGTAGCGACAGGCCCGTGCGGGCGGCAGGCGGTCGCTAAGGGAACTTAAAGGGCGCGGCGTTAGCGTGCCGGTGCCGGCGACCCCGAATCGCCGCGGGAGATAGGTCATGCGCCCGTTCCGATGGTTTGCCTGCCTGCTTTTTCTCGCCTCCGGCGCCGCCTTCGCAAGCGGCGGCCCGCTCGGCATCGACCACCGCCTGCACTACGACAACAGCGGCATCTGGAAGCGCAGCAACCAGAAAGTGTTGTTGTACGGCAGCATCGTCACGATCGGCGCCGGCGCCATCGCCTTCGGCGACAACGACAAGCTCGGCGATACGTTCTGGCGCTCGGTCGATGCCATGGTCATCACCGGCGTCGGTACGCAGGCAATGAAGTACACCTTCCGTCGCGAGCGTCCTTCGCAGACCGACGATCCGAACCGCTTTTTCACCCACGGCCAGAGCTTCCCCAGTGGCGAAGTGGCCGCGCTCTCCGCCGCGGTCACGCCCTTCATCGCCAACTACGGCGACGAACATCCTGCGGTCTGGGCACTGGCCCTGCTGCCGGCCTATGACGCCGTCGCACGCATGAAAGTGCACGCGCATTGGCAGAGCGACGTGCTGGTCGGCGCACTTGTCGGCACCGGGGTTGGCCTGTGGGCCACCCGGCGCGACTCGCCGCTGGTCGTGGGCTGGCTACCCGGCGGTTTCAGCGTGGGCTACGTGCACCATTTCAAACCATGACACCGGATCGGCCTACGCTCAGCGATGCAGGTGGCCGGAGGCCTCGGGCTGGTAGTCCACTTCCATGACGCGCAAGTGCCGGGGCCGCCCGCCCGGCATCGGCCAGTCGATCTCCTGGCCGCGCGCCAGTCCCAGCAAGGCACTGCCCACCGGAGCGAGGATCGACACCGTGCCGGGCTTGCCCGCGGCGCCGGGATACACCAGCGACATGGTGATGCGCTCGCCGGTGCCCTCCTCGCTGAAGGTCACCGTGGAGTTCATGGTGACCACATCGGCCGGCATCTGCGCCGGCTCACGCACTTCCGCCCGTTCCAGTTCCGACCGCAGCGACGCGTGCTTCTGCGCCTCCCCGGCTGGCAGGCGATCGAGCAGGTTCTCGATGCGTTCGACATCCAGGCGGGACAGGACGATGGCGGGCCGGCTCATGGGGTTCTCCACGGAAAAAGCCGGCGGTCATGCCGGCGCGCTTAAAACAGACGGACGGCGATGCGCGAAAAAGCGCAGGCCTGGGTGAAATCTGGTGACGCCAGCACGAAAAGGCAAGCCCGTCACGGACTGGCGATCATGCACGCACCAAAGGCAGGCGGGCCCGTATCATGCGCCCCCATGCCGAACGATGCCGTCACGCCCGCCCCTCTCCTGCACGCGGGCGAGCCGGTCGGGGAATCCTCGCGCGAACGGTTTCGCGGCCTGATCTGGCTGGTCGCGGCCGCCTTCTTCATGCAGGCGCTGGACTCGACCATCGTCAATACCGCCGTGCCCGCCATGGCCAATGCCCTGGGCGTCACACCGCTGGGCATGCGAAGCGCGCTTACCAGCTACGTGCTGACCCTGGCGATCCTGATCCCGGCCAGCCCGTGGCTGTGCGACCGCTTCGGCACGCGCAAGGTCTTTGGCGCCGCCATTGCGGTGTTCGGCGTGGGCTCGCTGTTTTGCGGGGTTGCGCAGACGTTGCCTCAACTGGTCGCCGCGCGCGTCATGCAGGGCGTCGGCGGCGCGGCGTTGATGCCGGTGGGCCGCTATGTGCTGGTGCGCAGCATCGCCAAGCACGAGTTCGTGGCGGTGATGAGCACGGTGGCCACCTTCGGCCTGCTCGGTTCGGTGCTGGGGCCGCTGCTGGGCGGCGCGCTGGTGGAGTTCACGTCCTGGCGGCTGATCTTCCTGATCAACGTGCCGGTGGGCATCTGCGGGTTGTGGATGAACAAGCAGGACATGCCCGAGTACCGGATGCACCACGCCAACCGCTTCGACCTGCTTGGGTTTCTGCTGTTCGCGGCCGCATCGGCACTGCTGCTGACGGCCTCGGAGCTCGTCGGCGCCGCACACGTGGCCTGGGCGCGCATCGTCGAATGCACGGCGCTGGCGCTGCTGATCGGCGTGATCTACGTCTGGCACAGCCGGCGCACGGCGTTCCCGGTAGCCGACCTGTCGCTGCTGAAGGTACGTAGCGTGTGGGTGGCGCTGGCCGGCAACCTGTTCACCCGCCTGGGCATCTCCGGCATGTTCCTGCTGCTGGTGTTGTTCCTGCAGGTCGGCTGCGGCTGGTCTGCGCTGATGGCGGGCCTGATGATGGTGCCGCAGGCCCTGGGTTCGATCAGCGCCAAGTGGATCGTCAATCGCGCACTGGCGAGGCTGGGCTATCGCCGCCTGCTGATCGGCAACACGCTGATCGTGGCGGTGCTGCTGGCCTCGTTCGCCACCTTCGGTCGGGACACGCCGGGGTGGTTGATCGCGGTGATGGTGTTCCTCTACGGCAGCTTCGGCGGCCTTCAGTACACGGCGATGAACACGCTGATCTACCACGACCTCGACATCGAGCACGCCTCGATGGCCTCGTCGATGGCATCCACCGCACAGTACCTGTCGATGAGCTTCGGCATTGCGCTGGCCACGCTGCTGATGGAGTCGCTATTGCAAGGCCATGCGCACTCGGATTACGTCGCCGCGTTCCGCTGGACGGTGCTGATCCTGGCGGTGGTCACAGCCTCGGCCAGCCGGGTGTTCAGCCGCCTGCGGGTCGATCGTCCGGCACGCAGGGAACTTTCCGCCTGAGGCACGGCCGCCGAGCACTCGCCTGATAGGCTTGTCCGGCGTTCCCCAGGAAAGCGACCCATGCGTTCGACCTTGCTCCTCGCCATCCTGGCCGGGGTTTTCCCGGTCTCGGCCGTCGCCGCCGACACCGGCGCGAATTTCCATCTGACCGACCATCCGGTCGGCTGGCTGGCGCTTGCGCTATTCGTGCTCGCCTACGTGGCAGTGGTGCTGGAGGAACGCATCCAGATCGCCAAGTCCAAGCCGGTGATGCTGGCCGCGGCGCTGATCTGGGGCCTCATCGCCTGGGAAACGCGCGATGCCGGCGGCGGCTCGGCTGCCGCACGCGATGCTTTCCAGGCGGTGTTCCTGGAGTACGCGGAAATCTTCTTTTTCCTGGTAGTGGCGATGACTTACGTCACCGCGATGGGCGAGCGCAACGTGTTCGAAGCCCTGCGCGCGCAGTTGACGCGACGGCGGCTGGGTTACCGCGCGCTGTTCTGGATCACCGGCACCATCGCCTTCTTCCTGTCGCCCGTGCTGGACAACCTCACCACCGCGCTGGTGATGTCGGCGGTCGTGTTGGCGGTGGGCGGCGGGCAGGCGCGCTTCGCCACGCTCTCGCTGATCAACCTGGTGGTCGCGGCGAACGCCGGTGGCGCGTGGAGCGCCTTCGGCGACATCACCACGTTGATGGTGTGGCAGGCGCACAAGGCCGAATTCTTCGATTTCTTCCGCCTGTTCCTGCCTGCGCTGGTCAACTGGCTGGTGCCCGCCGTCGCGTTGCATTTCGCAGTACCCAAAGGGCTGCCCGAGCCCGTACCCGGGAGCGTGCGCGTCAAACCCGGTGGCATCGGCATCTGCCTGACCTTCGCGCTGACTATCGCGATCACGGTGCTTGGCAAGCAGTGGCTGGGCATGCCGGCCGCCTACGGCATGCTCACGGGGCTGGCGCTGCTCAACCTGCTCGCTTCGCGCATCGATCGCAGCCAGCGCCGATATGCGCTGGCGCAAGGCGTGGAAGAGGAGCCGTACTCGATCTTCCGCATCATCGCCAACGCCGAATGGGACACGCTGCTGTTTTTCTACGGCGTGTTCGGCTGCGTCGGCGGGCTGGCCGCGCTGGGCTACCTGGAACTGGCTTCGCACACGCTCTACGGCGCGCTCGGTGCAACCTTGGCCAACACCGCCATGGGCGTACTCTCGGCGGTGATCGACAACATCCCGATCATGTACGCGGTGCTGCAGATGAACCCGCCGATGGACGCGTCGCAGTGGTTGCTGATCACCCTTACCGCCGGCGTCGGCGGCAGCCTGCTCTCCGTCGGCTCCGCCGCCGGCGTGGCATTGATGGGAGCTTCCAGCGGCCGCTACACCTTCATGAGCCACCTGCGCTGGAGCTGGGCGATCGCGCTCGGCTACGGGGCGAGCATCGCCCTTCACCTTGCGCTCAACGGCGCGTAAAGCCCTGTAGCGGCGCATCCCGTGCGCGGCCGTCATGCGCCGGTCGTCGCGTGCGCACAGGCGCATGCAATTGTCACCAAAGGAACGTCATGCACCACGCCAGCGACATCCTGCTCACCTTGTTCCTGGTCTTCGTCGCCGCCCAGATCGGCGCCGAGATCGCCCAGCGACTCAGGCTTCCCGGCGTCGTCGGGGAGATCGCGGCGGGCTGCGTGATCGGGCCTTCCCTGCTCGGCTGGATCAGTCCGGACCAGGTCCTGCCCGGCACGCCGCTGGACGTGCTGGCCGAAATCGGTGTCGTGCTGTTGTTGTTTTCCGTGGGCCTGGAAACGCGGCTGGACGACTTGAAGAAGGTCGGCAAGGTCGCCTTCCTGGTCGGATTGCTGGGAGTGCTGATTCCCTTCGCCATGGGCGGGATCTGGGCGCACGGCAGCGGCTTCCCCTGGGGCAAGTCGATGTTCATCGCCGCCGCCTTCGTCGCCACCTCCGCGGGTATTACCGCGCGCGTGCTGCAGGAGCTGGGTGCGCTGCAGCGGGTGGAAAGCAAGGTGATCCTGGGCGCCGCGGTGATCGATGACATCCTGGCCATGCTGCTGCTCGGCGTGGTGGTGTCGCTGCAGGGCGGCCCGGGCTTCGAGCCGGTCAAGCTGCTGGTCGTGCTGGGCAGCGCGGTCGGCTTCATCGTGCTGGTCGGGCTCGGCGGCGCACGCGTGATGCGCTGGAACTCCGGATGGCTTGAGAAACCGCACAGCGCGCACTCGCCGCTGGCAATCGTGCTGGCGATTTGCCTGGGCCTGGCGTGGCTCTCCACCCTGTTGGGCCTCGCCGCGATCATCGGCGCTTTCCTGGCTGGCATGATTGCCTCGGAAACGCGCCAGCAGCACACGCTGGAAAAACAGACCCAGCCGCTGCTGGCCCTGCTCACGCCGTTCTTCTTCGTCATCACCGGCAGCAAGATCGACCTGGCCCAGCTGGCCAATGCCGAGGCCATGGGAATGCTGGCGATCGTCACCGTGATCGCGATCGTTTCCAAGCTTGTTGGCGGATGGCTCGGCTCGCTGGCGCTGGGCCGACGCGCCGCGACCATCATCGGCTTCGGCATGGTGCCGCGCGGCGAGGTGGGTGTGGTGGTGGCCAGCCTGGGTCTCGCGGCCGGCGTGTTCAGCGACCGCATCTACGCGGTGATCGTGGCCATGTCACTGCTCACCGCGATGGTCACGCCGCCGGTGCTGGCTTGGCTGTTGGAACGTTATCCGGTGGCGGTCAACCCGTCCGGAGCCGAATGATCGGATGGTGCCGTGCAAGCACCTGCTGGATGCGCTCGATGCAGGCCTGTCGCAGCCGGACGGCCTTCTCCGCATCCGAGTCGTCCAGGCGTGCTGCCCGCACCCGGTCGCGATGCTCGATCTCGAGAGCCAAAAGGCGATGCGCCTGCGCCAACCTTTCCTGGATCTTCTCGTCAATGGCCATGGTCATGACACCGAGCGGCCCGCGGGAGGCCCATGCTACGCCGTATTTGTGACAGGAAGCGGTCGCCGCTGCGGGCGAGGCTTGTCGGCAACCCCTGACGCCTGTCGGCGTGCACCGGCTCCGATTGGCGCGAAGTATGAGGGTCCACCCTATTGGCCGCCGTAGGGGAAATCTGATCATGCTGTGGGCGCAGGCAGCCGCCGGATCGTTCGGAGATTCGCAAGTCACGCCAGCGTGGCCGATGCCGCACAAGCGAGCCAACCAAGAACCAGCGCAACGAACACGAGGGTTGCCAACGCACCCACCCAGTCGAAAAGTTCTTCGATTCGCATGCGCCGACCCGAGCTGAAAGGCGACGGCAGCTTGCCGGAGATTTCTTGCCCGGCGATGACAGAGGAGATAGGCCGACGACCGCGGGCCTGCAAACGAACCGCGGGACGCCCCCGCTTTCCGTCGCAGCGTGCGTCATCCAGCGGAAAGGTCCGATGCCATCAACCAGGCATGCGCGACCCAGGCTGCAGGTCACCGGCACTTGCCTTGATCGCGTCGCTTTCTTCCTCCCCCGGATACACCCCACGCAGCACGTCGTCGAAGTGCGATCGAACCGCCCGGTTGCAGCCGCAGGCGATGCGGTCCAGCCCGCCGGCCTCGGTGACGCGCACGCCACCGCGGCGGGTTTCCAGGATGCCTCGGTCCTTCAGCTGCTTGATCACGCGGCTGATGTAGCTGCGCCCGACACCGAGCATGGAAGCGAGCTGCTCCTGCGTGAGGGGCACGTCGTGGTCGCCCGTGCGATCAAGCGCCGCGATCAGCCATTTTGCCGTCCGCTGCTCGATGGAGTGAGCCGCGTTGCAGGCCACGGACTGGAACACCTGGGCCATAAGGCAGTCCGCGTAGCGGGCGAACAGATGACGCAGGCTCGGCGACTGCATCTTGGCCTGTTCGAGCTCCAGCGCCCCCATCCTGAGCAAAGGGCCGGGAAATTGCACCACGGTGCGCGAATAGGCGGGCAGCCTACCCTGGCTGACGATGCCACCCACCGCCCCCTCCCGCCCCACCAGCGCGGTTTCGATGCCGCGACCGTCCTCCAGCAACACCATGAAGGAGATCAGCGTCGGACCACAAGGGAAGTAGACGTACCGCACCTGATCGCCGGGCTCGAAAAGCACGCGACCCACCTCCACCCGCTGGGACTCGAGGTGAGGCTGGAGCAAGACAAGATCGTCCTGGTGCAGCGCACGCAGCAGGTTGTTCGGCGGTGCGATCTCGCTCGTCTCGCCGGGTGTCTGCACACGCTCGTATTGGCTAGCCATAAACCCCCTGATGGCCGTGGCCATGCACACGACGAGAGGGCCGTTTGCCCACGGTCTTATGACATTATCTCAAGGCGCGGCACGTAACTTTCGCGTGAGTACCTCGTCAGTTCTATGTCCACAATTGGACATACTTCCACGCGCAACTCACCTACAGTCGGGAAGCACTCTCGCGCCACGCCCATCGTCGAAGCACCCGGCGAAGCGTACGCCCGCAACCCACGCCGCAAACGCCAAGCGGCCTTACCGGCCAGTCCATGGGTTATTCCCCCGAAGAGCACCACCACATCCTGTTCGATCGGGAACCCATCCATGTTCCCGCCGCGATACAGCCACACGGCGCCCTGCTCTGGCTCGACGGCCTGGGCGTGGTTACCCGGCTTGCCGGCGATACATCGCGGGCTGTCGGCATGGCCCCCGAAGCCTTGCTTGGGCAGTCGATCGACGCGCTGATCGACAGCAAGGGCTACGGGCTCGCGCAGATGATGGAAAGATTCGATTCGCCGCTGCAGGGCTACGTGGCAAGGTGGCATCCCGAGCCTCCGGGAAACGGTGCGTGGGATATCACGGCGCACTCCAACCAGGAGGGCGCCATCATCGAATTCGAGCCAGCTGCGGCGCCACCCGCCGAGGCCGCCGATAGCATGGCGCAACTGGCGCGCGCCATTGCCTCGCTCGATCTTCCGCGGAAACCGGATGAGTTGTTCGGCACCATGGCGGCCGAGATGCGCCGACTGTCGGGCTACGATCGCGTCCTGGTCTACCGGTTCCTGGACGACGAGGTCGGCGAGGTGGTCGGCGAGTCTCGTTCCGGCGCCCTGCCCCCGCTGATCAACCATCGCTTCCAGGGTTCCGACATTTCGGGCCAGGCCCGCCGGCTCTATCTCAGGAACCGATTCAGAATCATCCCCGATGCGAACTACGTTCCTGCCCCCCTGCGCACGCGGGGGTTCCGGGAAGCAGAAGCGCTCGACATGAGCGATTGCAACTTGCGCAGCGCTTCACCCGTGCACCTGCAGTCTTTGAGGGACATGGGCGCGGCATCGTCGATGTCCATTTCGATCGTGGTGAAAAACGAACTCTGGGGCCTGGTCGCTTGCCATCACGGCGCCCCCAGGCATATCTCCTACGAGGTGCGCGAGGCGTGTCGGCACTTGGGACGGGCGTTCTCCTGCCAGATCGAGGCGCGCGAAGAAACCCGTCACCACCGTCAGAGCGCCGGCCTGCGACATCTCAGGACCGTCTGGCTCGAGGATCTGCGCGTGGCGCTCGAAGGCGACCGTCCGCTGGAGCTCGATCCGGCCCGGCTGGCCGGGATGGTTCCGTGCGACGGGGTCGCGCTGGTGTCGCCAGGACGGATCGAGCTGCGCGGACATACGCCCGACCAAACGGAAACCGCGGCACTCGCCCATTGGCTAAAGGATCGGCTGCGCCGCGACGTGTTCGCCACCCACCATCTGTCCGGTGAGTTGGCGGCAGCGGCGTCGTATGCGACGGAAGCGAGCGGCGTGCTGGCAACGTCGATCGACGCGCCCGATCCTCTCGTGGTGTTGTGGTTTCGCAGCGAGGAAAGCACCCATGTCCGGTGGGCCGGTAACCCGCACGAGTTCCGCGGCAACGGGCATTCGCCGGTAGGGCCGACGCCACCGGCCTCCTTCGCCACGTGGAAAGAGACCGTTCGCCAGACGGCGCGCAGCTGGTCGCGGGCCGAAGTCAACGCCGCGCGCCAGTTGGGACGATCCTTGACCGCACTGTTCCAGCAACAGGCGCTTCGGGAACTGAACCACCGACTGCGCGACACGTTGGCCGAACAACAATCATTGGTCGCCCAGAAGAACGTGCTGATGCAGGAAGTGCATCACCGGGTGCAGAACAGCCTGCAGATCGTGAACTCCATGCTGCAGTTGCAGGCGCGCCAGACCACCGATCGCGAAGTGCGCGGGCAGTTCGAGGGCGCCGTCAACCGGTTGATGGCGGTGAGCGCCGTGCATCGGCACCTGTGGCGATCCAGCGACGCGCAAAATGTTCGCCTGGGACCGTATCTCAAGGAGCTCTGCGCCGATCTCATGTTCTCGTGGGGCGATGGCTGGTCTGGCCGCGTGGCGGTCGAAGCCACGGATGCGGCCATTCCAAGCCAGACTGCCGTCACCCTTGCGTTGCTGGTCACCGAACTGCTGACCAACGCGGCCAAGTACGCCTACGCCGGTTCACCCGGTCCAGTCGAAGTACGGGCAGATCGCGCAAGCGACGGGCTGCGGCTCGTGGTCCGGGATTACGGGCTCGGCATGCAAGGCAAGGTCCAGGGCGGAGGGCTTGGTTCGAAGCTGATCCGCATCTTCACCGCCCAGCTTGGCGGTCAGGCGGAAACCCTGACCGGCGCTAGCGGCACGACCGTGACGATCACGGTGCCGCTGACAAAATGCGCGCAACGCCATACCACGCCGGCGTAGCAGGATCTGCCCGCATCTCGGCTCGACCAAACCGTTGCACCGGAAGGACCGCCGGTAACATTAGACGCGGCAGGCTCCATCGAGGCATCCACCGCGAATGCCGACGCCGAACCAAGACATGCGCCTGCAGTCTTTCCCCGACCCAGCCAACACGCTCAAGGATGCCAATGTACGTCCCGATGCAAACCGCCCCACCCGAAACGGCGTGCGGCCAACATTCCGTTCGCGGATACCTTCGGGACTCGACGGCGGCAATACACACCCGCCTGGAAAGCTTGCCAATCTTCTCCCCGGTCCTGGCTGGCGGGGCGGAAACGGAAGATGTCGTCAGGTTGTTGGGGGCCTATCACGATTTTTATACGTGCGCTTCGCTAAATCTTGAGCTTGGCTACCAAGAGCTGGAGGGCCTGGGAGTCCGCGCTCCCGCTAGTTCCCCTCTGGCTCTGCTCGCCGGAGATCTAGGCGCGCTGGGCGGTTCGTCCCCTGTGCACCTCACAGTGGCGCGGGCCAGCACCAGGCCGCAGACCGTAGGTTGGGTCTGGGTCGTGGAGGGTTCCGTCCTGGGGGCCCGCGTCATTCACCGCGCGCTGGATTCGCTCTTTGGCGAGACCACGGAAGGCCGTCGGTTCTTCCAGCCCCTGCCGGACAGTGCAATGCGATGGCGAGCGGTGTGCTCGGGCATCGAGATCTATGGACGAGGACAAGACGCTCTCGCATGCATGGCGGAAGGCGCGCACCAAGCCTTCGCCTGCATGGAGCGCAGCCTCAAACATGCATACGACAAATGTACGAAATGAACGCTGCCCCCAATACACCAGCCCTGCTCGATCTCGACGCCTGCGCGCGCGAACAGATCCACACCCCCGGCTTCATCCAACCCAACGGCCTGTTGCTCGTGATCGAACCGGAAAGCGGGGCGATCGTTCAGAGCGCCATTCCACGCACGCCGCCGTCGAAGGATTACGGTACGGCGCTCGGGCTCACGCTCGAGCGCGTCCTGGGTGGGGCGCTTTCCGATCTGGCGCCATCTGTCCTGGCCACACCCGACCGCGGGACGATCCATCTTGGCGTCGTTTCGCTGGATGGCGTTGCGCACCACGCGACGGCCCATCGTGCCCAGGGCATGATCCTGCTTGAATTGGAGGAAGCCCGACCCACTGAACTGGGATCGCTCGAAGACCTCTACCCTCTCATCCGGGAGTTCATGGCCGACCTGGAGCGCGCGCCCGACACGGTCGCGCTGTGCGATCTGGCAGCCCGGCAGTTGCACCGGATCACTGGCCTCGACCGCGTGCTGATCTACCGCTTCGATGCCGCATGGAACGGAACGGTCATTGCCGAGGCGCGCAACGAGCAGCTGCCTTCCTACCTCGACCTGCGTTTCCCGGCGTCGGACATTCCTGCCCAGGCGCGCGAACTGTATCGCACGAGTCGGTTGCGCCTGATCGCAAACTGCGACTACACGCCGGTACCGATCGAGCCGGCAATCAATCCATCGACCGGTCAACCCATCGACCTCGGCCAGGCCCTTCTTCGCAGCGTCTCTCCGGTGCACCTGCAGTACATGCGCAACATGGGCACCGGGACGTCCATGTCCATTTCCCTCCTGCGCGAAGGGCGGCTGTGGGGTCTGGTTTCCTGCCACAACCGGGCTCCGTGTCGAGTGCCATACAACGTTCGAACTGCCTGCGATCTCCTGGGCCAGGTCCTTGCGCTGCAGATCGCGGCCAAGGAGCACGCGGCCGACGTGGAGCAGCGTGTGGCCAGGCGTGCCATTCAGGCGCGGCTGCTGGCGCTTATGGCCTCGGAGGACGATTTCCAGAAGGGGCTATCCAGGGAACCAGGGCAATTGCTGTCGGTCACCCAGTCGGAGGGCGCGGCGATCGTCCACCTCGGCCGCTGCATCCTGCTCGGGCGCACGCCGGGCGAGCACGAGGTGATGGAGCTGGTGAACTGGCTGGATTCGGCCAGGCAAGAAGAGTTGTTTTCGAGTGACAGCCTCGCCAGCGAGTTGCCGGCCACCATGGGCTACAAGGATGTGGCCAGTGGCCTGCTTGCCGTTTCGATCTCGCAGATGCATGCAAGCTATGTGCTGTGGTTCCGTCCCGAAATCGTCCACACGGTCAAATGGGGCGGCGACCCACGCAAACAGGCCGATCACTCGCAGCTGAACCCGCGCACGTCTTTCGAAGCCTGGAAGGAGACCGTGCGTCTGCGGTCCCTCCCGTGGTCGCAGGCAGATGTGGAAGCTGCGCTGGAGCTGCGCACGGCGATCGTGGACATCGTGCTCCGCAAGGCCGAGGAAATGGCGGACCTCAACGAGCAGCTGGTCCGCAGCAACAAGGAACTCGAGGCCTTCTCCTATTCGGTGAGCCACGATCTGCGGGCACCGTTCAGGCACATCGTGGGTTATTCCGAACTGCTGTTGCAGTCCGCTGGCGAGAATCTCGGGGACCAGGAAAAGCGGTTCGTGGCAACGATCATCGAATCCGCCAATTCGGCGGGCGTCCTGGTGGACAACCTGCTGAGCTTCTCGCAAATGGGCCGAACCACGCTCGGCAAGATCAAGGTGAACATGCACCACCTTCTGGACGAAGTCCGCCGGCTGCTCGAGGTGGACACCACCGGGCGAGACATCGAATGGAAGATTGCCCCGCTGCCGACAGTCGAGGCCGACCCCATGATGCTTCGCCTGGTGTTTCAGAACCTCCTTTCAAACGCGATCAAGTTCACCCGCGAGGCCGACAGGGCTGTCATCCAGGTCAGTAGCGAAAAGAATGGGGAGGAGCACGTGTTTTGCGTGAGGGACAACGGATGCGGCTTCGACATGCGTTACGTGCACAAGCTTTTCGGCGTGTTCCAGCGACTGCATCATGTCGAAGAGTTCGAAGGCACGGGCATCGGATTGGCGAACGTGCGGCGAATCATCGAGCGACACGGAGGGCGCACATGGGCCGAGGGCGATGTCGGGAAGGGTGCAAGCGTCTATTTCACGCTTCCGACGGCACCGGGTGCACAGCCATGAAGGCATTGAGGCCCATATTGCTCGTGGAGGACAACCCGAAGGACGCGGAGCTTACCCTCGCGGCGCTCGAGCGTTGCAAGCTTTGCAACGACGTGATCCTCGTGCGCGACGGCGCCGAGGCACTGGACTTCCTTCGCAGCGAGGGCAGCTACGCGGGGCGGGAGGATCCCGGCCCGGTCGTGATGCTGATGGACATCAAGATGCCCAAGATGAACGGCCTGGAGGTACTGGAGGAGATCCGGCGCGATGCGCATCTGCGCAGCACTCCGATCGTCATGCTGACCTCCTCGCGGGAAGAGCAGGATCTGATCCGAAGCTACGAACTTGGTGTCAATGCCTTCGTCGTCAAGCCGGTCGACTTTCGCGAGTTCTTCGAAGCGATCCAGGGACTTGGCATGTTCTGGGGCATCACCAACGAACCACCACCGCACCGCGCGAAAAGGAACCCGGCTGAATGACGACAGCGCAAGCCGAAACTCTGGATCCTGCGTCCTGCATCCGCATCCTGCTGCTGGAAGACAGCGCACTGGATGCCGAACTGGTCACCAGCCAGCTTGGCGCAGCCGGCCTGCGTTATACCCTGCACAGGGTTTGGAACCGCGAGCAGTTCCTGCAGGCGCTCGATGATCGTCCCGATGTGATCCTCGCCGACCACGTGCTGCCACAATTCGATGGCGACAGCGCACTTGCCTTAGCCCAGGAACGGACGCCGGAAACTCCCTTCATTTTTGTCTCCGGCACCCTTACCGAAGAGTTGGCCGTGCAGGCTTTGAAGCGGGGCGCCACCGATTACGTGGTGAAGCAGAGGCTGCATCGACTGCCGGAGGCGGTGCGCCGCGCGATCACCGAAACGCGCGAGCGCCAAGCGCTGCGCGCAACCGAGGTCGAGTTGCACCAGAGCCGGAACCGGCTTAGGCAGATTGCCGATGCCTTGCCCGTGTTGATTGCCTACGTGGATACGGATCAGCATTACCGCTTCGCAAACAGGGCTTACGAAGAGTGGTTCGCGCTGACGCCGCGGGAGATCGTCGGCCAACACGTGAACCATGTCGTCGGCGAAGCCACTTACCAACGTGTGCGGCCGGCCATCGAGCGCGTGCTGGCCGGCGAACGCCAGAGTTTCGAAACGTCGGTTTCGTACAGGAACGCTGCCGTGCGGCAGATGCAGATCGACTACGTACCCGAGTGCGAGCCCGACGGCACGATCACCGGGTATTACGCCCTGGGCACGGACATCAGCAAGCGGAAGGCGGCCGAGGCGGCACTTCGTGAGCTGAACGAGACGCTCGAAAGCCAGGTGCGCGAGCGTACCTGGGCGTTGCTGCAAAGCGAGGCGAGGCTGCGTGCGATGTTCGAGACCAGCCTGCAGCATCATGGCCTGGTTTCACCGGAAGGCCTGCTGCTGGACGCAAACTCGACCTCTCTCGAAAGCATTCTTTGCACCCGCGAGGAAATCGTCGGTCGCGCATTCTGGGAAACCCCCTGGTTTTCGGGCACTCCGGGCGCACCCGAGGTTGCCCGCGCCATGGTGGAGCGCGCCGCGGCGGGCGAGACCGTGCGACAGGAGCTGACGCTCGTGCTCCCGACAGGGGAACGCTCGTTCGATTACTCCATGCGCCCGTTGCGCGACCAGAACGAAAAACTCATCGCCATCGTTCCCGAGGCGGTAGAGACGACTGCCCGTCGCCAGGCCGAGGAGGCATTGCGCCAGTCGCAAAAGATGGAGGCGGTAGGACAGCTCACCGGCGGGATCGCCCACGACTTCAATAATCTGCTGACGGTCATTGGGGGCAACATCGACATGGCAAAATCCAGGGCCGAACGCGCCGGCCAGTTGGAGCCACGCGTCGCCGCCGCCCTGGAAAACGCCCAACGGGGTGCCGAGCGGGCCGCTGCGCTCACCCAGCGACTGCTTGCCTTTTCCCGTCGCCAGCCTCTGCAGCCGCGACCATTGGACCTCAACAAACTGGTCCTCGGCATGTGCGAATTGCTGCGCCGCTCGCTTGGGGAAACCATCGAACTCGAGGTTTCAACCGGTCCCGGGTTGTGGCGGGTCGAAGCCGATCCGAACCAGTTGGAGGCAGCCATCCTCAACCTGGTCGTCAACGCCCGCGACGCCATGCCGTCCGGTGGCCGCATGATCATCGAGACTTCCAACGCATACCTCGACGCGTCCTACGTGGGGAACAACGGCGAGACCACGCCCGGGCGCCATGCTGTCGTCTGCGTCACCGATACCGGCTGCGGGATGTCCGAGGAAACGCGCGCACGCGTGTTCGAACCCTTCTTCACCACCAAGGAGGTCGGTCGAGGCACGGGACTCGGACTATCGATGGTCTACGGTTTCATCAAGCAGTCCGGTGGCCACGTGCAGATCGAATCGGAGCCTGGGCGGGGAACCAGCGTAAAGCTCTACCTCCCGCGGCTCGATCGAGAAGCCGAGTACGAGTGTGAATCTCCTTGCGGCACCGAGCCGCAAGAAAGCCTCCGCGAGGAAACCGTGCTGGTCGCCGAAGACGACGACGACGTGCGCGCCTACACGGTCGAATGCCTGCGCGGTCTTGGATACCGGGTACTTGAAGCACACGACGGTGCTTCGGCTCTGCGCTTGCTGGAACGCCAGGAGGGCTCGGTGCAATTGCTGTTCACCGATGTGGTGATGCCGGGCATGTCCGGTCGGGAATTGGCGGATCGCGCTCGAGAAACCCATCCCGGGCTGCAGATCCTCTTCACCTCCGGCTATACCCGGGATGCAATAGCCAGCGGCGGACGATTGGAGGCCGGCATCACGATCATTCCCAAACCCTTCACCTCCGCCGGGCTCGCAAGCAAGGTCCGCGACGTTCTCGAGGGACGTGGGGAGCCCTTGCAGTAGGCGTTCCTCCAGGGGGCTCGCAGCCGCCATGCGGCCGAAACCGGTGCCTGCCCAAGCGGGAGGCCTGCCGGATGGCCGCTTCGCTTGTCGGCGCGGCGTGGCGCCCGCACGCTTGCGCGCGTTGCAGCCGACCATGGGCGGCGCTCCGAAACGATCAGCTCGATACGCGGATCAAACGCTGTTTCCCCTCGATGGCAGCCGACAGTGCGTTTCCGTGGCGGCCATACGAAATCCGTCCCTTGTGTCCACAAGTGGATAGGCAGGACGTTGCCTTGCAGGCAAGCTCTTGCGGATCAATACCTGCCGATGCCTGCAAGGCATCATCCATGACGATAGCGGCGCGAGCATGCTGCATGGACCGTGTTTCTACGGGAGGTCGCACAGCTTCGAGAGCGGATACGGAACACGGTGGCGTTACCCGGCACTTCAGCACCCAACTGGTCGGCAAACAGCCTTCTTGGCTCGTTGTGTCCGGATGACATCGCGCTCCTGGCGACCCATCTTTCGCCTTGGCTGGGCGAGTCCGGGGCGGCGCTGTACGCACCCGGCGACCACGTCGGCACGGTTTACTTCCCTTGCGGCCCGAGCCTCGTTTCCTACCGGGTCATGCTTGACGACGGCCGTGGGGTGGAAACGGCCCTGGTGGGCCGGGAGGGTGCCGTGGGCGGCATCGTCAGCCAGGGGCGGCTACCGGCCTATGCACATGCGCTGGTCCAGTTCCCTGGGTTGTTCTATCGCATGGGAACTCGCCAACTGGAGCTGGCGAAGATCAGTTCGCCGACGCTTCGCCTGCAGTTCGCCCGGTATGCCGACTGCATGGTGGCGCAGGTATTCCAGTCGGTGGCCTGCAACGCCGCGCACACCATCGAGCAGCGGGCGGCCAAATGGTTGATCGCGGCACTCGACCGCACCGGCGATGGCGACGTACCGATGACCCAGGAGCAACTGGCATCGATGCTCGGCGTCGGGCGGAGCTACATCAGCCGCGTCGTGCAGAACATGAAGGCGCGGGGCGTTCTCGAGACGCGACGCGGGGCCGTGAAAGTCCATGACCTGTCCGAACTCCGGCGGCTGTCGTGTCGATGCAATGAAACCGTTCGCCGTCACTTCGACGATGTCCTCAAAGGTGTCTACCCGTCCGAGGATGGCAGCCGTACCCAGGCTGGCCTGCCCCGGTGGGGTACCGAGGTGTCGGGTCGAATTACCTGACCGTTGCCAGCAGGCCGGCATGATCGCAGCGGTGGCCGGAACCCAGCCGCGTGGGTCGGAAACTGGCGGTAACGGCGCCTGTAGCGGAATTGGCGGAGAGAGTGGGATTCGAACCCACGGAAGGTTTGACCCTTCGCCGGTTTTCAAGACCGGTGCCTTAAACCGCTCGGCCATCTCTCCGTTTGACTTGGTCTGCGCGCGGTGCGCGTCAGGCGAGGCGATCGAGGCCCCGCAGGTAGGGCTTGAGTGCGTCGGGTACGGTAATCGAACCGTCCGCGTTCTGGTAGTTCTCCATGACCGCGATCAGGGTCCGGCCGATAGCGAGGCCGGAGCCGTTCAAGGTATGGACGAGCTCGGGCTTGCCCGTTTCCGGATTGCGCACGCGCGCCTGCAAGCGGCGGGCCTGGAAATCCTCGCAGTTGGAGCAGCTGGAGATTTCCCTGTAGGTGTTCTGGCTGGGCAGCCACACTTCCAGGTCATAGGTTTTGGCAGCAGTGAAACCCATGTCCCCGCTGCACAGGAGCATCTTGCGGTACGGCAGGCCGAGCTTCTGCAGCACGGCTTCGGCGTGTCCGACCATTTCTTCCAGCTGCTCGTGCGACTGGTCGGGACGGGCGATCTGCACCATCTCGACCTTCTCGAATTGATGCTGGCGGATCATGCCGCGGGTGTCGCGGCCATAGCTGCCAGCCTCGGCGCGGAAGCACGGCGTGTGCGCGGTCATGCGCAGCGGCAGCGCTTCGACATCCTGGATGGTGTCGCGCACCAGGTTGGTCAGCGGCACTTCGGCGGTGGGAATCAGATAGCGCCGGGTCTCGCCGACTTCGGTGGCGAACAGGTCTTCCTCGAACTTGGGCAACTGGCCGGTGCCCTGCATGCTGTCGGCGTTGACGATCACCGGCACGTTGCACTCGAGGTAGCCGTGCTCGCCGGTGTGGAGGTCGAGCATGAACTGACCCAGCGCGCGGTGCAGGTGGGCCAGCTGGCCGCGCAGCACGGTGAAGCGGGCGCCGGAGAGCTTGGCTCCGGCGTCGCCGTCGAGCCAGCCGTGGCGCTCGCCCAGTTCGACGTGGTCGCTGACCGGGAAGTCGAAAGTTCGCGGCTGGCCCCAGCGGCTGATCTCGACGTTGTCGCGCTCGTCCTTGCCGACCGGCACCGACTCGTGCGGGATGTTGGGGATGCCCAGCGCAATGCCGGCAAGCTTGCACTGCACCTCGCCCAGCGCCTGCTCGTTGGCCTTGAGCCTGTCGCCGATACCGGCGACCTCGGCCATCAGCGGCGCGACGTCCTCGCCCTTGGCCTTGGCCTGCCCGATTGCCTTGGAGCGGGTGTTGCGCAGGTTCTGCAGCTCCTGCGTCTCGGTGGACAGGCGCTTGCGCTCGGCCTCCAGCGCTTCGACGGCGGCAACGTCCAGATCGAAACCACGGGTTTGCTTGAGGCGCGCGGCCGTGTCGGCCAGGCGCGAGCGCAGGAGGGCGGGGTCCAGCATGGGAGCGTTCCGTCGAAGTGCTTGAACCGCCGATTATCGCCGTGGGGGCCACGCGCTAGCAAACGCGCGGCCGCTTCGGAAGCCGGCAAGAGCCCGAAAGGGAATCAGGTTTCGGCGGGTCTGCGTTCGCGGCGGCCAAGCCACCAGGCCATCGCGGCACCGGCGAGCAGCCAGCCGATCACCTGCTCGATCAGCGCCGCCGCCGTGAAGCTGGCCGGGAAGCGGTACCAGTTCCAGTAAGGCACCATGGTGCTCAGCCAGGCGAACACCGCCGCCGCGCCGGCCAGGCCAAAGCGCCGACCGAATCCCAGGCCCGGCACGCTCATCAGGCTCGCCAGCACGAGCGCCGCCAGCGTATCGCCCGCCCACTGAGTGGCCAACTGGGGACCCATGTGGGTCATGTCGTCGCCCTGCGGGAGGTAGACCACCCAGGCATACGGAGTCGTTCTGGCCTTGGCCCCGTAGGCCTTGACGGCTGCCTCGTCGCCCATGGCGTCAGGGCCGAGCCAGGGAAGGATGTAGACGCCCGGCTCGTTGCCCAGGCCTTCGTGCAGGCTGGACAGCACCACGTCCTCGTGGACCGGCGGGCGTATGCCAGGATTGCCCAGCCCCAGCGCCATGTGCGCCACGGCGCCCCAGATGAACATCACGATGCCGCCGATCAATGCCGCGATCAGGATACGCATGGTCTCCCCTCCCCGGTTGGTGGGCCGACTCTAGGCAGGCGGCAGGCCGCAGATCAAGCGCCGCCGATATCGGACCGGCGTTGCGGAACCACTACTTGCGCGCCTGGCTGCGGGCTTCGCGCAGGGCCAGCAGCTTCTCGCGCAGCTTCTGCTCCAGTCCGCGGTCGACCGGTTCGTAGAACACCGCGCCATCGAGGGCGTCGGGCAGGCACTGCTGGCCCAGCGCGATGCCGCCGCTGGCATCGTGGTCGTACTGGTAGCCCTTGCCGTAACCCAGCCCCTTCATCAGCTTGGTAGGGGCGTTGCGCAGGTGCATCGGGACTTCGAGCGTGCCCGAGTCGCGCACGGCGGCGCGGGCCTTGTTGTAGGCCATGTAGGCGGCGTTGCTCTTGGGGGCGATGGCCAGCCAGATGGCCAGTTGCGCCAGGCCCAGTTCGCCCTCCGGGCTCCCAAGGCGCTCGTAGGTGTCCCAGGCATCCAGCGCCATGCGCCAGGCGCGCGGCTCGGCCAGGCCGACGTCCTCGACCGCCATGCGAGTCATGCGGCGCGCCAGGTAGAGCGGGTCGCACCCGCCATCGAGCATGCGGCACAACCAGTACACCGCGGCGTCCGGATCGGAGGAACGCACCGATTTGTGCAGGGCGGAAATCTGGTCGTAGAACTGTTCGCCGCCCTTGTCGAAACGTCGCGTGCGATCGGCGAGTACCTGGGTCAGGGTGGATTCGTCGATGTGTCCTTCGTGGGCCAGTTCCGCAGCGATCTCCAGCAGCGTGAGTGCGCGGCGCACGTCGCCGTCGGCCGCCTGTGCGATCAGCCTCAGCGACTCGGCTTCGATCTGCAGGTGCAGGCGGCCCAGGCCGCGTTCCTCATCGGCCAGCGCCCGTTCGAGCGCCGCCACGATGGCGTCCGCCGACACCGCCTCCAGCACGTGCACGCGGCAGCGTGACAGGAGCGCGGAGTTGAGCTCGAACGACGGGTTCTCTGTGGTGGCGCCGATGAACACGATCACGCCGCGTTCGATGTGCGGCAGGAAGGCATCCTGCTGGGCCTTGTTGAAGCGGTGCACCTCATCCACGAACAGCACGGTGCGCCGGCCCTGGGCGAAGTTCGCCTCCGCCTCGGCCAACGCCTTGCGGACGTCCGGCAAGCCGGAAAGCACCGCCGAGATGGCGCGGAAGTCGGCATCGGCGTAGCGCGCCACCAGCAGCGCCAGCGTGGTCTTGCCACAGCCCGGCGGCCCCCACAGCACCATCGAATGCACCTTGCCCGCCTGCAGCGCACGGCGTAGCGGCGATCCGGTGGCGGTCAGCCGCGGCTGGCCGACGATCTCGCCGAAACTTTGCGGGCGCATGCGTTCGGCCAGCGGCTTGAGCGCATCGGACTCGGGGAACAGGGAGGCGGTCTCGGGCATCGGCGGATGATACCGCCCGCCGCGTGGCGGGCGCTGGCGGCCGGGCGCGCGCCTACTGGGTTGCCGTGCGCTGGCGGTAGAGGCTGTAGAGCGTGCCGCACAGACCGGTCAAGATTGCCGGGATCAGCAGGCTGCGCTCGCGCAGGTGTGCAAACAGGAGGGCGCCGGCGACGCCACCGAACAGAAAGCTGCCGATCACCAGCAGGCAGACGCGCACGCGCAAAATATCGACCTCCAGCCCACGCAGGCGATGCCCGAGGTAGATGCCGAGGTCGGTGAACATGCCCGAGACGTGGGTGGTGCGGAACACGGCGCCACTGTAGGCACTGACCATGCCGTTCTGCAGGCCGCAGGCCATCGAGGCCAGCCACAATCCGATCGACCATTCGTGCTGGAGCAGTGGCACGGCGGCGAACAGCAGCAGCGATTCGAGCAGCAGCGCCACGCCATAGGGACGTCCGAGCTTGAGTGTGCTTTTCTGCACGATCGCGCCACTGGCCATCGCGCCGAACACGAACGCCAGCAGCGACAAGGCCCAATGAAACGCCTCGCCGCGGTCGCCGGTGCCGAGGGAAATGCCGAGCAGCGTGGTCGAGCCGGTCAGGTTGCTGATCGACTGGTGGCGGAACCCCATGTAGCCCGCGGCATTGATCAGGCCCGCGATGAAAGCGAGCACGCCGCCGCCCACCCACGCCCAGCGCGGCAGCTGGCGCAGCACGGGCATGGCCGGATCAGTCCTTCAGCGGATGGGTGGTCATCACCGGCAGGTCGCCGATCACGTCGGCGCCCGGCGGCGGGGTGAAGTTGAAGGTCGAGGGCGGCAGATCGACGTTGCGTTGCCAGTCGGAGAAGCGGATGTCGGTGACTGCGCCGAGCTGGTCGCGAAACATCATGCGCTTGAGGCCTTGCGCGTCGAAACCGAGGTCCGCGTAGTCGAATTGCGGATCCTTGGCCCTGGAACTGAGGCGCAGCCAGACCAGGCCATCACGCTCGCCCCGCTCGGCCACGCTGAAGTCCTTGTCGAGCTGCTTCAGGTCCGTGATGACGGTGAGCGGGCTGTGCGCCTCCTCGGTGCTCTGCACGCGCACCGTGACCTGCTCCAGTTCCGGGTCGTACAGCCACACGCGGCTGCCGTCGGCCACGATGGTCTGCTTGTACGGTTCGAGCGTGTCCCAGCGGAACTGGCGCGGAGCCTGCAGCGCAAGCGTGCCGGAACTCGTCTTGGCGCCCTGCCCGCTGGCATCGGCGAGGGTCTGGGTGAAGTGGCCCTTGAGCGAATGCAGGTCGGTGGCAAAGGCGTCCAGGCGCTGCCGGGCTGGGCCGGTGGCGGCGTGGACCAAGCTCGCCAAAGACAGGACGAGCGAGGCGAGAAGGATGACGGCAAGACGGTTCATGGAGGCCCTGTTCCTGGAGAACGTGCAGGAAAGTCTGAGTGGCTGCGGCTTAATAGCGACACAAGGTCCATTGTAGGGGCGCGGCGCGAGGCTCACAGTGGCCGACTGTCGCATGAGGGGTATATCCGGCGAGAGTGCCCCCTCACCCCATCCCACTCCCCGGACGGAGGAGGGATCTAGATCCGGGAGGCCCAGCGGCGCGGGCTCGCGAGACCCCGTGCGACAAGGCTACTTCGGAGGCGGCGGCGCGAGAACCTCACGGTTGCCGTTGTGCTGCGGGGCGCTGACCACGCCGTCCTGCTCCATCTGTTCGATCAGCCGCGCCGCGCGGTTGTAGCCGATGCGCAGGTGGCGCTGCACGCCAGAGATCGAGGCACGGCGGGTCTGGGTCACCACGGCGACCGCTTTGTCGTACAGCTGCGCGTCGGCGTCGCCGCCTTCCTCGCCATCCTGCGGCAGGCCCGAATCGTTGATGAACTTGCCGTCGCTGGTGGCCTGCACCTCCTCCAGCACGCCTTCGATGTACTGCGGCGCGCCCTGAGCCTTGAGCCAGGCCACCACGCCATGGACCTCGTGATCGTCGACGAAGGCGCCGTGCACGCGCTCGGGGGTGGCGGTTCCCGGCGGCAGGTACAGCATGTCGCCGTGGCCGAGCAGCGCCTCGGCGCCGGACTGGTCGAGGATCGTCCGGGAGTCGATCTTCGAGGACACCTGGAAGGCGATGCGGGTCGGGATGTTGGCCTTGATCAGGCCGGTGATCACGTCCACCGAGGGACGCTGCGTGGCCAGCACCAGGTGCACGCCGGCGGCGCGCGCCTTCTGCGCAAGGCGGGCGATCAGCTCCTCCACCTTCTTGCCGACGATCATCATCATGTCGGCGAATTCGTCGATGATGATGACGATGTAGGGCAACGGCTCCAGCGGCTCGGCCGCCAGGTTGGGCATGTCGGGATTCGGGCGGAACAGCGGGTCGAGCAACGGTTGGCCGGCCGCCTCGGCGTCCTTGACCTTCTTGTTGAATCCGCCCAGGTTGCGCACGCCCACCGCGGCCATCAGCTTGTAGCGGCGTTCCATCTCGGCGACACACCAACGCAGGGCGTTGGCGGCCTCCTTCATATCGGTGACGACCGGCGCGAGCAGATGCGGGATGCCCTCGTAGACCGAAAGCTCCAGCATCTTCGGGTCGATCATGATCATGCGCACGTCTTTCGGGCTCGCCTTGTAGAGCAGCGAAAGCACCATCGCGTTGACCGCGACCGACTTGCCCGAACCGGTGGTGCCGGCAACCAGCAGGTGCGGCATCTTGGCCAGGTCGGTGACCACCGGCTTGCCGCCGATGTCCTTGCCCAGCGCCAGCGCCAGCGGCGACTTCATCTGGTCGTACTTGTCCGAGCGCAGGATCTCGGACAGGTACACGATCTGCTTGCGGGTGTTGGGGATTTCCAGGCCGATGACGTTCTTGCCCGGGATCACGTCGACCACGCGCACGCTGACCACCGAAAGGCCGCGGGCAATGTCCTTGTCCAGGCTGGACACCTGCGAACCGCGAACGCCGGCGGCAGGCTCCAGCTCGAAGCGGGTGATCACCGGGCCGGGGTAAACGCCGACCACCTTGGCCTCGATGCGGAAATCCTTGAGCTTCAGCTCGACCTGGCGCGAGAGCACTTCGAGGGTTTCATCCGAGTAACCCGGGCCCTGCTCCGGTGCTTCGTCCAGCAGCGACAGCGGCGGCAATTCGCCGGGCTGCGAAGCGCCGACGAACAGCGGGATCTGCGTTTCGAGCCTGGCGCGCTCGCTCTTGGCCACGGGCGCGGGCGGCGTCTCGATGCGCACCGGCTCGCGCTTGGCCTGCTTGACCGCCTCGGCCTTCTTGACGACCTCGCGCTCGGCGCGCGCCTGCTGGGCCTTGGCCACTTCGGGCGCCTGCTTGAGCTTGCCGCGCAACCAGGCCACCAGCATGAGCGTGCCCTGCCCCGTCCAGTCCATCACCTTGAACCAGGACAGGCCGGTGGCCAGCGTCACCGCGATCAGGAACAGCGCCAGCAGCAACAGCGGCGCGCCTTTCTCGCCGAAGGCCTGCAGTAGGCCGTGGCCCGCCCACTGCCCGATGATGCCGCCGGTTCCCTGCGGCAGCACGGGCTCGCTGAAGTTGAGGTACATCAACGCCGGCGCGGTGATGAAGAAGAATACGAAGCCGATCAACCGCAGCGAGGACTCCCACGGATGCTCGGCGTTCTCTCCGCGCTGGCGCAGCACCTGCACGCCCAGCAACAGGAGCAGCAGCGGAAAACAATAGGAAACCCAGCCGAAGATGTAGCGCAGCAGGTTGGCGATGTTGGCACCGACTGCGCCACCGAAATTTCGCGCGTGTTCGACCGTGCCGACGTGACCCCAGCTCGGGTCCTGATCGTTGTAGCTGGCCAGGCAGACCAGCAGGTAGACCGCGAGTGGCAGAAGCAGCAGCGCGCCGGCTTCGCGCAGGCGGCGCTTGGCTTCTTCGCTGAGACCGGCCGATTCGGGTGCCTTCTTTACGTTTGCTGCGCTTCGCGCCACCAGAGTGGATTCCCCTCGAGATTTCGCCCCAAGTCTACACAGGGCGCGGAGGGGGTAGTAGCTTGATTTTTCTGGAAAGGCGCAGGTGTCCGGAAGCACCCATCTCCCGCTGGAAGAGGGGCTGGTGGCTAGGGTACGGGCAGAGCGCAAATGCCGCGCTCCGCCCGTCCCTCACCCGCCAGTCGGCACCCTCTCCCGGGAGGGAGAGGCGCCAGGCGTCAAGGTTCAGACCATGCCCTGCAACGCCGGATGCACCAGCTTGCCGCCATCGACGTTGATGCCACCGGCCAACGGCGCATGCTCGCGCCACTGGTTGCCGGCCGCCAGGCGCTGCACATACGGCAGGATGGCGGCGGAAATCGCCACCGACGAGGTCTGCGGCACGGCGCCCGGCATGTTGGTCACGCAGAAGTGCGTCACGCCGTGCACGTCATAGGTCGGCTCCTTCCAGGTGGTCGGCTTGGAGGTCTCGAAGCAGCCGCCCTGGTCGATCGAGATGTCGACCAGCACCGAGCCCTTCTCCATGGTCTTGACCATGTCTTCGGTGACCACGCGCGGGGCCTTGGCGCTGGGGATCAGCACAGCGCCGACGACCAGGTCGGCGTCGCGCACTTCCTGAGCCACCGACGACTCGTAGGCGTACAGCGCGGTCACGTTCGGACCCATCGCCATCATCTCGGCGAGGCGGTCCTGGCGCTTGTCGAACACCACCACGTTGGCGCCGGCGGCCGCGGCCAGGGCTGCAGCGTTGCCACCGGCAGCGCCGGCGCCCAGCACGACGACCTTGCCGCGCGGGGTGGAAGCCATGCCGCCCAGCAGCTTGCCCTTGCCACCCTGCGGACGGTGCAGCAGCGTGGTGCCGATCTGGGTGGCAATCCGGCCGGCGATCACCGACATCGGCAGCAGCAGCGGCAGGCCGCCGTTCTCTTCCACCGACTCGAACGCCACGCCGGTCAGGCCGATATCGAGCAGCGACTTGGTCAGCGCCGGCTCGGCCGCCAGATGCAGATAGCAGAACAGCAAGTGATGCTTCTTGAGCAGGGCCAGGTCGCCGGCGATCGGCTCCTTGACCTTGACGATCAGCTCGCCCTTCTCGTACAGCGCTGCGGCGTCGGGAACGACGGTGATGCCTTCCTTGGTGTAGGCCTCGTCGGAGAAGCCGCTCTTCTCGCCGGCGCCAGCCTGGATGAACACCTCATGGCCGCGGCGGACCAGGTCGGCGGCAGCAGCGGGGACGAGGGCGACACGCCCTTCGAGGGTCTTGGTTTCGGAAGGAATACCGATACGCATGGCAGTTAGCAATCCTGTGGGGTTGGGCCGGCGCAAACGCGTCGACGGGTGGGAAACCGGAAAGCGGAAAGCCTTGAATCGCCCGTCGCCCTTCCCCATCCTTGCGGGTTCCAAGCGCCGGCTTTCGGCGCGGCAGCATCCATGTCGCGCCCGGCGCAGGGCAAATAACGATCAAAGCCGCCAGCAAACCCAAGGATTATAACGATGACCACCCCCAAGCACAGCCGCCTGCTGATCCTCGGCTCGGGCCCCGCCGGCTACACCGCTGCGGTGTACGCCGCGCGCGCCAACCTCAAGCCGACGCTGATCACCGGCCTGCAGCAGGGTGGCCAGCTGATGACCACCACGGAAGTGGACAACTGGCCGGGTGACGTGGAGGGCCTGCAGGGCCCGGCGCTGATGCAGCGCATGGCCGAGCACGCCGAACGCTTCCACACGGAAATGATCTTCGACCACATCCACGTGGTGGACCTCAACCAGCGCCCGTTCCGCCTGAAGGGCGATTCCGGCGAATACACCGCCGACGCGCTGATCATTGCCACGGGCGCCACCGCCAAGTACCTGGGCATTGCCAGCGAGGAGAAGTTCAAGGGCCGCGGCGTGTCCGCCTGCGCCACCTGCGACGGCTTCTTCTTCCGCGAGCAGGATGTGGTGGTGGTCGGCGGCGGCAACACTGCCGTGGAGGAGGCGCTGTACCTGGCCAACATCGCGCGCAAGGTCACCCTGGTGCATCGCCGCGACAAGCTGCGCGCTGAAAAGATCATGCAGGACAAGCTGTTCGAGAAGGCCGCTGCCGGCAAGATCGAGCTGGTCTGGAACAGCACCATCGACGAAGTGCTGGGTGACCAGTCCGGCGTGACCGGCGTGCGCGTGAAGGACGTCAATTCCGGCGCCACCCGCGATATCGAGGCCACCGGTTTCTTCGTCGCCATCGGCCATACGCCCAATACCGGCATTTTCGAAGGCCAGCTGGAAATGCACGATGGCTATATCAAGATCCGCAGCGGGACCAGCGGCATGGCCACGCTGACCTCCGTGCCGGGCGTATTCGCGGCCGGCGACGTGGCCGACCACGTCTACCGCCAGGCGATCACGTCGGCCGGTTTCGGCTGCATGGCCGCGCTGGATGCCGAGCGCTGGCTGGACCAGCAGCACATGCTCGGCTGATCCGGGCTCCGGCTCGCGTGGAGGCCACTGCGGGCCTCTGCATCAGGCAGAAAAAAAGCCCCATGCGCGAGCATGGGGCTTTTCTTTCATCATGATGCGCTAAGCGCGGATCAGGCTGCGATTTCCACGCCCGAAGCCTGGGCGCCTTTCGGACCCGTGGTGACTTCGAACTTCACGCGCTGACCTTCCTGCAGGCTACGAAAGCCCTTGGAGTTGATGGCCGAGAAATGGACGAACACGTCCTCCCCACCGTCCTCGGGTGCGATGAAGCCGAAACCCTTGGCGTCGTTAAACCACTTGACCGTACCGAAACGCATTGCGTGAACCTCTGACTAGGACTGGATGCACCAGGGCTTTGGAGCCTGACCGCCATTTCCCCTGGTCGGCCGCCCCTGGCACGGGCAAAAGTATCAGCATGTTTACCGGTAAAGCGCAATATGTCGGATTAATTTTTTGCGCTCATCCATGAGCGCACAATCTCGCGGATCGCAGTAATGTCACCGGTTCGCGCCCGGCAGCACCAATAGCGACCATCCATGGCCGCACTGCTCACAAAACCCCGCTGAAAATAGCTGATTAGGACAGCATTGCCTTCAGCAACACCGGAACCTGCGCCGTGGCCGCGGCCAGGTGGGCAAAGATCTCTTCGATGCTGATTTCCGCCTCGTCACCGCAGCCGGCGGCAAAATTGGCCACCAGCGCCAGGCAGGCGTATTCGAGCTCCAGTTCGCGCGCCAGGGCCGCTTCGGGCATGCCGGTCATGCCAACCAGGTCGCAGCCGTCGCGTTTCATGCGTGCGATTTCGGCACGGGTTTCCAGCCGCGGGCCCTGGGTGGCGCCATAGCAGCCGCCGTCGATCACGGCGATGCCCGCCCTGCCCGCCGCGGCCAGCAGCTCCTGCCGCAGCGAGGCGGTATAGGGCTCGCTGAAGTCGATGTGCCTGACCTCGCTGCCCTCGACGTCACAGAAGCTGGTGACGCGGCCGTGCGTGTAATCGACCAACTGGTCGGGTACCACCAGCACACGCGGGCCCATGTCGGCGCGGATGCCGCCGACTGCGTTGACGCCGATCACCCGCCGGGCCCCCAGCGCATGCAGCGCCCACAGGTTGGCGCGGTAATTGACCCGGTGCGGCGCCAGCGTGTGGCTTTCGCCATGGCGCGCCAGGAAGGCCAGCCGCTTGCCGGCGAAGTCGCCAAGCACCACCTCGCCCGAGGCCGGGCCGTAGGGGGTTTCGGTCGTGCGCCGGCTGATGTTTTCCAGGCCGGGGAACTGGTACAGGCCGCTGCCGCCGATAACGGCCAGGTCGATGGTCGGTTCGGTCATGGTCGTTCCCGGGCTCATTCGCCCCTCAGTGCATAGATGGCCGGCAGGTTGCGGCCCTGCTCGTAGTAGTCCATGCCGTAGCCGAACACGTAACGGTCCGGCAGTTCCACGCCATTGAAGTCCGAGGCGATGCCTTCCACGCAGCGGTCGTGCAGCTTGCGGCAGAGGCTGGCGATCAGCACGCGCTTCGCACCGCGCTTCATGCAATCGTCGCGCACGGCCTTGAGCGTGTGGCCCTCGTCCAGGATGTCGTCGACCAGTAGTACGGTGCGGCCGGCCAGCGCCGCCTGCGGCTCGCGCAGCCAGCACAGGTCGCGCCCGGCGGTGGCGCCGCGGTAGCGGGTGGCATGGACATAGTCGAACTCAAGGTCGGTGCGGATCGACAGCGCCAGCTGGCCGGCGAACATCAGCGCACCGTTCATCACGGTCAGGAACACCGCCCGCTCGCCATCGAGCGAGGCATCGATACGCCGGCCAAGATCGGCGATCACGGTTTCCAGTTCTTCGCGCTCGAACAGCACGTCGGCATTGGCGAGCGCCTGCGCCAGCGGGGGAAGCGGAGTGGTCATGCGTTTCCTTCAGGTTCGTCCAGCGCGGTGATCCGCGCGATGAAACGGTCGCGTTGCGGGTTGTCCAACAGGCCCGCCCAGGTCGCGCCAATGGCGCCACGCAGCGGCGCGAGGCGCTCGAGGGCGTCGTCGGATGGCGGTGGCAGCGCGGCGATCGCCTCGTCCACGACCTCCGGAAAGCACGCCAGCACCAGGTCGCACCCGGCAGCCAGGTGCGCCCTGACCCGCGCGCCCACGCCGCCGGCGGCGCCCGCCGCGGCCATGCTGATGTCGTCGCTGATGACAATGCCGGCGAAGCCCAGCTCGTCCCGCAGGATGTCCTCGATCCACACCGGTGAGAAGCCGGCCGGACGTTCGTCGACGGCCGGATAGATCACGTGCGCCATCATGACCGCCTCGGCATGCGCCTCGATGGCTTCGACGAACGGACGCAGGTCGGCGTCGCGGATGGCTTCCAGCGGGCGCGGGTCGATCGCCTGCGCCTTGTGCGTATCGGCCGCGACCGAACCATGGCCGGGAAAATGCTTGAGCACCGCCGCCATACCACCCAGGTGCATGCCGCGCACGTAGCCCTGCGCCAGCTCGCCGGCGATGCCCGGGTCGTCGTGGAAGGCGCGCGGGCCGATCGCGGTGTTGCCGCGGGCCAGGTCCACCACCGGCGCGAAGCTGAAATCCACGCCGCAGGCGCGCAGCTCGCTGGACATTACCCAGGCATGTTCCTCGGCCAGGCGGACGGCGTTTTCAGGGTCGCGCTCGTACGTCGCGCCGATTTTCGACAGGGCCGGCAGGCGCGTGAATCCCTCGCGGAATCGCTGCACCGGACCGCCTTCCTGGTCGACCGCGATCAGCAGGTGCTCTCCGCCGATCTCGCGGATGGATTCGGCCAGCGCCATCAGCTGCGCGCGATTGGCGTAGTTTCGCGCAAATAGAATCACCCCGGCCACGCCGGGCGCGACGAGCCAGTCGCGCTCGCGCGGTTCGATTTCCAGTCCGGCGAGGCCGATCAGCAGCATGCCCGCTCTCCTGCGGCTTCCGCGCCGTCGGCGGCGATGCGCTCGGCGTCCGACCAGCGGGCGAACGGATGCGCGATCAGGTTGACGTTGTAGTAGCGGCCGAGCGCGCTCACTTCGCGACCCAGCCAGGCTGGGCGCGGGAACGCTGCGTCGGCGGCGGGTAACTCGACCTCGGCAACCACGAGCCCAGTGTTGTCGCCGAGGAACTCGTCGATTTCGAACAGCGTGCCGTCGACCTCGACGTGGTGGCGAACCTTCTCCAGCAGGCCGTCGCAAAGCGAGGTCAGCATGGCCTCGGCATCCTGCAGCGGTATCGGGTACTCGAACTCCGCGCGCTCGATGCCGAGCGTGGCGCTCTTGATGTTCAACCACGCCCGCTCGCCCGCGCGACGCACGCGCACCGAGGCGCGCGCGTGACCATCGTGCAGCGCCTGCGCGCCAATCAGGTAGCCCTGGGCGATCCGTTCGCTATGCACGATCGCGTGGCGCCACGCATCGCTTGCGAGCAGGAACTTGCGTTCGATTTCGACGGCCATGACGAAAGATCGGCAAAAGGGAACGGGAAGGATAGCGCGGCCGGTGCGAGGTTATGTCGACACACACTGCCGTTCGCAGGAGCCACTCGTGGGCGACGCGTACAGCAAGGTCATCGCCCGCACATGACCCTGCGGAGGGTGCGGAAGGCTCAGCGGCGCTCGAACAGTGCGATGGATTCCACGTGCGCGGTATGCGGGAACATGTCCATCACGCCGGCCGCGGTGAGGTCGAAGCCGTGACGATGCACGAGCAGACCGGCGTCGCGCGCAAGCGAGGCCGGGTGGCAGGAGACGTAGACGATGCGGTCGGTGCCCTTGCGCGGCAGGTACTCGAGTACGTGCTCGGCGCCGGCGCGCGGCGGGTCGAGCAGGATCTTGTCCCACCCGGCGCGTGCCCACGCGCTGCCGCGCTGGTCCTCGAACAGGTTGGCGACGTGAAACCGCGCGTTGGCGATGTCGTTGCGGGCGGCGTTGGCGGCGGCACGCTCGACCAGCCCGTGCTCGCCTTCCACGCCGGCGACCTCGGCCACGCGCCGTGCGAGCGGCAGCGTGAAGTTGCCCAGGCCACAGAACAGGTCGAGCACGCGGTCGGTCGGCTGCGGATCGAGCAGTTCCATCGTGAGCGCCAGCATGCGCCGGTTCATGCCGGCGTTGACCTGCACGAAATCCAGCGGCTGGAACTCCAGTTCCACATCGGCCACGCCCTCGCCCGCCGGCAGCCGGAAGGCCAGGCGCGGCTGCTCGGGCCAAAGCGGGTGGACACTGCTGACGCCGCCGGGCTGCAGATAGATCGCAAAGCCATGCGCCTGGCCGAACGCCACCAGCGCCTGGGCATCGCGCTCACTGAGCGGCTTCAGGTGACGGAACACCAGCGCCACAGTGTCGTCGCCCGCGGCGAATTCGATCTGCGGGATGTCGTTGGCCGCATCCATGCCGCCGATCAGCTCGGCGATCTGGCCGATCCGGCCGCCGAGCATCGGATGCACGACGTCGCAGTGGCTGATGTCGGCCACGAAGCGTGGATTGGACTCCTCGCGAAAACCCACCAGCACGCGACCCTTCTTGGCCACAGCGCGCACCGACAGGCGCCCCTTGCGGCGATAACCCCAGGGCGCGTCGGTCAGCGGCTCCAGCCAGCGTCGGGGCTCGACCTTGCCAATGCGCGCGAAGTTGTCCGACAGCACGCGCTGCTTGGCCTGGATCTGCGCCGGCGCGTCCAGGTGCTGCAGCGAGCAACCGCCGCACTGGCCGAAATGCGCGCAACGCGGTTCGACCCGATGCGGCGAGCGCTCCAGCACCTCGAGGGTCTCCGCCTCGTCGAAGTTTCGGTGGCGCTTGCGGATCCCGAGGCGAACCTGTTCGCCCAGCAGCGCGCCGCTGACGAAGACGGTCTTCCCGTCGATGCGGGCGACGCCCCGGCCGTCATGGCCCAGGTCGGTAATGGTGGCTTCGAATTCTTTCATGGCACTCGCAAAACGCCTGCGCCCGGATCGGCGACCCGGGCGCAGCGGTCAAAGCTTTGAAGGACGGGCGCGGCTTACTTGCGCTTCCAGGCGCCCGAAGCGTCCTGATAATACCAGCCGGCGTGCGCGCGCTCGATCCAGCCCTTGGCGAAGGTGGCGCGGATCCGCGACTCCCACTCGGGATGACCGTTGGCGCGGGCGATCTCGCGATACAGCGCATTGCGGTCGCCGTTCTCGTCGGCCACCGCGGCGGTGGCCTGCGCGCGCTTGCTGAGCGGGATCTTGCCGGCGTCGTGCACGGCCACCAGACCGTCCTTCGTGAAGCCGATCGCGCCCGAGTCGAGCAAGCCCTGGAGAATGGTCTGGAAGCGCGCCTGCATGCGGCCGCGGATCGCTTCGGTGGCCGGCGTTTGCACGCGGATATCGGGCGTATCGGCGGCATAGGCGGCCGGCACCAGCAGGTCGAGCAGCATGGCCGAAGGTTGGCCGGGCTCGTGCGCAGGCGGGGCTGGCTTGGCGTCCTGGGCCGGCGCGCTGCCCTGGTCGATCACCGTGCCGATGAAGCGGTCGGCCGCCTTTTGCGCGGCAGCTTCGGGGAAATAGACGTTGATCGTTACGCAACCGACGAGCGCGACCATTGCGGTGGTCAGCAGGACGTAGACGAGCTTGCGCATGGAGGGCTCCTGAGGGTGTGGACGTCAGCGGATCTGCGGGCCGCCGCCTTCGGTGGCCGCCTTCAGCCGGCTCACCAGCGTAGGCCAGTCGACCTCGTGCTGGTGGCCGATGACCTTCAGATGCGGCAAGCCGCTGCCGTCGACGATAGTGTAACCGTCCCCGGTATTCTCCAGCCCGCTCATGTGGCAGACCGTGCCGGCCAGTGCACAGTTGAGGCCGATGCGGGCGTAGCCGAAGGTCTTGAAGAGCTTGAGCACCGCGCCCTGCAGGCCCGCGGCGATGCCGCCGCCGCCCACCGCGGTGAGGTTGTTGACCGCACGCTGGCTGATCCGTCCGCCTTCGTCGGCGAGCAGGTGCGCCTCGAACGCGACCGGCTGCCAGTCGACCAGGCGCAGGTTGTCGATGCTGCCGTGCAGGGGGCCGGTGATGCTGCCGAAGTCGAAAACGCTGGTGATCGAGCCCAGATCCAGCTGGCGGAGACCCACATTCGCCGCCAATACCGGGCTGGGGCCGAACGGTTGCGTCAACGCGAGCTGGGTGATGTCCACGAAGCCGTTGAAGACATTGACGGACAGCCCGCCGGCCAGTTCCACCGTGTCGTCCACGAGGCGCAATGAAGGAATCGCGCCACCCAGCGTGCCGGGGAACTGCGGCCAGCCCATCGCCTTGCTGAAAGACGCCATGTCCACGCCCGTGACAGCCAGCGAGGTCTCCAGTCGCTGACCCCGGGCGGCAGCGGGACGCCAGTCGAGCTGGCCCATCTGCACCGTTCCTCCCAGCAGTGCCACCGCTAGCGGCTGGGTCAGCCCGAGCGTGCCGTTCCGACTGCGCCATTGCGCTTTGGCGGGACCGAACGGCAGGCGATAGATACGCAGCGAGCGCCAGCCGAGGTTGGTGGTCGGCCGATCGTCGTCGGCGGACCAGTCCAGGCCACCGTTGAGGTCGTCGATCGCCAGCCGGCCGTCGGCCGTCGCGAGGTTGAGATGGTCGGCGGTGAAAGCGAACCCGCGCGGGCCGCCTTCACGCAAATCCAGGTTGCCGCTCAATGCCCCGGTGACCTTCATCCCATGCAGACCCAACGTGTCCAGCCAGGCGGCGCCATAGCGGTCGTAGGCGGCGGGGAAGCGGGCCTGGAAGCGCTCCAGGCGCAATCTGTCCAGATTGCCCTTCGCATCGAAGGCGAGCGCGCCGTCCAACTGCAGCGCATCGGCATCGTTGACGCGCAGGCGGCTGATCGCCAGCACGCCACCCTGCCCGACCGCCGCCACGTTGAGCTGCACGGCGTGGTCCGGCAATTTCGCGTAGATCGGGCCGAGCAGCAGTTCACCGCCGCGCAGGGTGGCGTCCACGGTAAAGCGGGCCGGCCCGCCTTCCGTATCGATGCCCAGCCGGCCCGTGCCATCGACCCCCTGCCCGGCCAGCGTACCGGTGGGGGTATCGAAACCCACGCCATCCAGGCTGAACTCCCCGGAGGACTGGATGCCGTTGCCGTGCACATCCAGCGCCAGCTCGGCGTCCAGTCGCCCGCCCGTGGGCTTGCCTGACCAGACGGTACCGAGCAACCCGGCCAGCCATTGCGCTGGCAGGTTTTTCAGGGTGATCTGCGCATGACTGGTCTGGTCCAGCGGAACCCAGGCACTGGCGGTCGCCGTGGCCTGGGCGATATCCGCCTGCAGTGTGTTGGCGCGCTCGTCGATCACCAGGTGCACGTCGGAGTTGCCCAGCGCCCCGCCCGGGGCGCCTCGCAGCGCGATCGAGCCATCCAGCAGCCAGCGCATCTGCAGGTCGCGCGACAGCGCACCTTCCAGGTCCAGCCCGACGCGGCGCCAGCCCATCGCCGCGATGTCCGCCCGCGCAGCGTGGAGCTTGAGCGCCAACCTGCCCTTGCCGTCCTCGCCGATGTGCAAACTCACCTGCTGCAGGCGCACGCCTGGCACCGCGACCACCCTGGCGGTCAGGTCGACGTCCGCCCAGGCCGGCTTCGTCCACAGGGTGACGAGTAGCAGGCCAAGGCACAGCAGGAGGCGGCGGGAGGGGGAGGCCATGTACCATCATTCTGCCAAAGCCAGCTGAACGACATGGATTCGTCAATGAACACAGCCGCCTTCCTGCGCCATCCGCCGCCTGACAATCTTCCCCTGCCCTACGTGCTGGTGGCCGACGACGACGCGGCCAGCCGCCGCTTTCTCGGCGACGGCCTGCGCGCGCTGGGCGCACAGGTTCACGAGTGCGTCGACGGTCAGATGGCGCTGGCGCGTGCCGCCATCGAGACCTTCGACCTGCTGCTGCTGGACTGCCGCATGCCCGGGGCCGGTGCCCGCGACGTGTTGCTCGCCTTGCGCGCCGATGCCCAGGCCCGTTCCGCCGACGCGCCCGCCGTGGCAACCAGCGCCGAGGTCTCGACCGAGGACCGCCAGCAGCTGCTGGCCGCCGGCTTCAGCGACGTGCTGCTCAAGCCCTGCGAGCTGGACGCGCTGCGTGCGCTTGTCACGCTCGCCCGCAACAGCGGCCGGAACGCGCCGCTGCTGGACGATGCGGCCGGGCTGGCCAGCAGCGGTGACGCGCGCACCATGCAGGCCCTGCGAGGCCTGCTGCGCGAGGAACTGGTGACGTTACTCAAGGAACTGGCGCACCTGTGCGGCGAGCCGACCCGACTGGTCGAGCGGCTGCACCGGTTGCGTTCGGCCTGCGGCTTTTGCGGCGCGCCGGCACTGGCGCTGCAGGCGAAGCATCTGCAGCGCCAGGTGGAGACCGACGCTTGCGTGGGCGACGGCGCGCGGGAAAGGTTCCGGCAGGCGCTCGTCGCTACGTTGGCGGTGCTCGATCGCTGAATGCCACTGAAGGCAACGTATTCAGCCGGGCAGACTTCCCCATGTAGTGCAACATCGGGTGCTCGGCTCAGTCTGGCTGCCGGCGTGACATGGCGGTCGCGAGCACGCGCCAGGCGTGCAGCTCGCCACCGCCCAGATGGAAGCGGATGACCTCGCGCATGAGCCGGCGCAACGCCGCCAGGCCAGCGGCATCGGGGCATTGGTCCGCGGCGAGCGCCAGCAGGTCGGCACCGCGGATCGCCCGCGGTGCGTCCACCGGACAGGCCACCGGGCCATGTTCGACCTGATAGCGGTACGAGCCTTCAGGCGCGAGCGGCTCGCCGCTGTCGGCCTCGGTCTCCAGTTGCAAGGCATAACCGATCGCCATGAGCAGGTCGCGCTCGAAGCGGCGAAGTTGCCAGGCCAGCGTCCCCGGCCCGGCAAGGCGCGGCAGGGTACGCGCGTACGCCTCGAAAAGATCGGGCATCGGATCCTGGCGGCCGGTCAGGCGTACCACCAGCTCATTGAGATACAACCCCGCCAGGCCAGCGTCACCGGTCAGGCGACCGGGAGCACCGGCTGGCTCGGCACCGCGCAGGGTGGCCAGTTCACCACGTAACAGCAGATCCAGCGCCAGCGGCTGGAAAGGTTCGAGTTGCGCGCGTTGCAAACGCGCCCGCTCACGCCGCACGCCGCGCGCGACCACGCCCAATCGGCCGTGGTCGCGGGTGAGGCATTCAAGCAGCAGCGAAGTTTCGCGGTAGGGCCGCGCGTGCAGGACGTAGGCGGGCTGCTGGTCCAGGAGCATGCATCAGGGGCCGGGGCGGCAACAGGATTCGGAAGCCACAGATCGTACCCCGGCGATCGGCTGTCAGTCGGTGTATCCAAGCTTCTTCAGCATCGCCTCGTCATCCACCCAGCCCTCGCGCACCTTCACCCAGAGCTTGAGGAAGACCTTGCGCTCGAACAACCGCTCCATGTGTCGACGCGCGGCGCTGCCGATGGCCTTGAGCTGGGCACCGCCCTGCCCGATCACGATCGCCTTCTGGCCATCGCGCTCCACCCAGACGATGGCATGGATTTCGGCCACGCCGTCCTCGCGATCCGTGAACTGCTCGATCTCCACCGTGGTGGCATACGGCAGCTCCTGGTCGAGTCGAAGCATCAGTTGCTCGCGCACCATCTCGGCGGCCAGGAAGCGTTCGCTGCGGTCGGTGATCTCATCCTCGCCAAATACGGGCGGGCGCACCGGCAGGCGTTTGAGGATCGCACTCTCCAGTTCCTTGAGGCCCTTCTGCTTGAGGGCACTGACGTAGTGGATGTCCTCGAACTGGTGCCTGGCGGTCAGCTCGGCGACGAAGGGCAGCAGCGCGCCCTTGTCCTTGGCCAGGTCGACCTTGTTGATGGCCAGCAGGCGCGGCACGTTCTGCTCGACCAGCGCGGCGTACAGCGCCTCGTCCTCGTCGGTCCAGCGCCCCGCTTCGATGAGCTGCACGGCCAGGTCGACCTCGGCCATCGCCGTGCGCGCGGCACGATTGAGGCTGCGGTTCATGGCGCGCTTGGCGCCGCGATGCAGGCCGGGCGTGTCCACGTACATCACCTGCCCCGCCTCGCTGGTGGCGATGCCCAGGATGCGGTGGCGGGTGGTCTGGGGGCGCGGGCTGACGATGGACAGGCGAAAGCCGATCAGGGCGTTGAGCAGGGTCGACTTGCCCACGTTGGGGCGGCCTACCAGCGCTACCGCGCCGCAGCGATAGTTCTCGTGCGGCAGATCGCCGGCGGATTCGGTTTCGACGTTCATGGCAGAAGGTTTTCCGGCGGGCAGAGGGCAAAGCATGGCGCCGCCGCGCCAATGGCGCCAGCGGCGGGGGATGAAGGGTTCAGGCGGGTGGCAGCGGCTCGGTCAGCTGGCCGAGCACGATCTCGGCCGCGTCCTGCTCGGCGGCGCGACGGCTGGGGCCGCTTGCGGCGGCGCTCAGCGGCACCGGCTCGACGATGCTGCAGTTGACTTCGAATACCTTGGCGTGGTCTTCGCCGTGGCTGCCGGCCAGTTCGTAGATCGGCAGCGGCAGGCCTCGCGCCTGCAACCATTCCTGCAGGCGGGTCTTGGCGTCCTTGGACGATTTGGGCAAATCGGCCACGCGCTGGGCAAACAGCCCTCGCACGACATCCCGGCAGGCATCGAAACCTCCGTCGAGATAGACCGCCGCGACCAGCGCCTCGAACGCATCGGCGAGGATCGAATCGCGACGGAACCCGCCACTTTTCAATTCACCCGAACCCAGCTTGAGCCCCTCGCCCAGTTCCAGCTCGCGCGCGACCAATGCAAGGGCCTGGCCGTTGACCAACTGCGCGCGCAACCGCGAAAGCTCGCCCTCGCTGGCGCGAGGGTGGGCATCGAAGAGCATTTCCCCGACCATCGCGCCGAGCAGCGCATCGCCCAGGAACTCCATCCGTTCGTTGTTCGGCCGGCCAGCGCTACGATGGGTCAGTGCCAGCTCGGCCAGCGCGGGGTCCCGGAAACGGTAATCCAAGTTCACTGGTATCAGAGCGTGGGTACGTTGCCCTGCAACGGCACGCTCTTTTCGAAGTGCAGCAGGAAATCGATGTTGTAGATGAAGGGAACCTGCTTGTCGTAGGCCACGTGCAGCTGCGTGCCGTTGGTGCGGTCGATGGTGATGTCCTGCGGCTGGATGGTGGCGTCATCCACGTACTGGAAACCCATCTTGAACATCAGGTCGCGGCGGATCTCGTCCAGCGACTTGCCCTCCGCGCCCTCGGTCGAAACCTGCGTCATCGCCTTGGCCACACCCATGTACTCGGTGTAGGCCGGCACCAGCTTCATCGCCATGTAGCCGAAGAAGGCTACGACGACCAGGACGACCAAAAACCCGATCAGGGTGATACCTGCTTGCTTGCTTTTCATAGTCCCCTCGCTATGCCGCTGCGGCGGCTACCTCGTCTGTATTCTGCGCGCCGCCCTGGCCGCGGGTCACGGGTGCCGCAGGTGGCGCCCGTCACGTCCTTCGTCAGTGGATGATCTTGCCAATACGGCCGAAATCGATCCAGCCGTCCTGGGTCCCCTTCCAGCTCAGCCAGATCAAAAAGGCCTTGCCTGCCAGGTTCTGCTCCGGCAGGCAGCCCCACCAGCGGCTGTCCGTACTGTTGTAGCGGTTGTCGCCCATCACGATATAGCAGCCGTGCGGCACCCTGGCCGGCACCTTGTCGTTGGGGATCGAAAGCGGGACCGAGTAGGCCGGCATGCGCGCGATCATGTGGTCGATGTTGCCCTGGCCTTCCGAGCGGGGCAGGTGCTCGGTCCACATTGCGGCGCCATAATCGCGCATCAACCGCGACTCGTCGCCGTTGGGGCGGCCCTGGAATGGCCCGATCAGGTCGGCCGGCACCGGTTTGCCGTTGATCACCAACTGGTCGCCGTGCGACTCGATGGTGTCGCCGGGCAGTCCGATCACGCGCTTGATCCAGTTCTGGTTCGGCACCGGCGCATGCGGGTCGGAGCAGCTGATGTCGCCGCTGCGCACCCACTTGCCCCCCTCGTCCTGGCACAGGTAGCCGGGGAACCGGAACACCACCACGTCGCCGCGCTTGGGCTCGCCCAGGTCCAGGAACTTGTTGTTGAAGGCCGGCATGCGCAGGCCGTAAGCGAACTTGTTGACCAGGATGAAATCGCCCACGTCCAGCGTGGGCATCATCGAGCCGGAAGGAATGCGAAACGGCTCTGCGACGAACGAGCGCAGCACCAGCACCACCAGCACCACCGGGAACAGCGAACGCGCCCAGTCCACCGGTACCGGGTCGTGGTACTCCTCGCCGGCCGCATCCAGGCGTGCCTTGCGCTTGTTGTACAGGAACAGCCGATCCAGACCCCACACCACGCCGAAAAGCACGGTGAGGGCGAGCAGGATGGCGGAGAAATCGAATTCCATGGTGACTCCCTTTGGACGCGGCATCGGCTCCGGATCCAGGGATCGAAGCGCAGGCCGCACCTCGAATCCGGATCCCGATCCCGATCCCGGCGCGACTATTTATCCACTTTCAGGACGGCAAGGAAGGCCTCTTGCGGGATTTCCACGCGGCCCACCTGCTTCATGCGCTTCTTGCCTTCCTTCTGCTTCTCCAGAAGCTTCTTCTTGCGGCTCACGTCACCGCCGTAGCATTTGGCGAGCACGTTCTTGCGCAGCGCCTTGACCGTGGAACGGGCGATGACCTGCGCGCCGATGGCGGCCTGGATCGCCACGTCGAACTGCTGGCGCGGGATCAGGTCCTTCATGCGTTCGACCAGGTCGCGACCGCGACGGTCGGCGTGGCTGCGATGCACGATCAGGCTGAGCGCGTCGACGCGATCGCCGTTGATCAGCACGTCCACGCGCACGAACGGACCGGCTTCGAAGCGCTCGTGGTGGTAATCCATCGAGGCGTAGCCGCGCGAGACGGACTTCAGCCGATCGAAGAAGTCGAGCACGACTTCGGCCAGCGGCATCTCGTAGCTGATCTGCACCTGCGTGGCCATGTACTGGATGGAGCGCTGCACGCCGCGCTTCTCCTCGCACAGGGTGATGATGTTGCCGATGTAATCGGGCGGCGTGAGGATGTTCGCTACGATGATGGGCTCGCGGATCTCCTGGATCTGCGGCACGGGCGGCAGTTTGGCCGGATTGTCCAGATCCATCACGCTGCCGTCGGTCTTGAGCACCTCGTACACCACGGTCGGCGCGGTGGTGATCAGGTCCAGGTCGTACTCGCGCTCCAGGCGCTCCTGCACGATTTCCATGTGCAGCATGCCGAGGAAACCGCAGCGGAAGCCGAAACCCATGGCCTCGGAGGACTCGGGCTCGAAGAACAGCGCCGCATCGTTCAGGCGCAGCTTGTCCAGCGCCTCGCGCATCGCCGGATAGTCGTCCGCCGACACCGGAAACAGGCCCGCGAACACGCGCGGCTGCATGGTCTGGAAGCCCGGCAGCGGCTTGTCCGCCGGCTTGGCGGCCAGGGTCAGCGTGTCGCCCACAGGCGCACCATGCACGTCCTTGATCGAAGCGTTGATCCAGCCCACTTCACCGGCGCCGAGCTTTTCCAGCTTCTTGCGCTTGGGCGTGAACACGCCGACGTCGTCGACCTCGTGCACGCGGCCGGTGGACATCACCAGCAGCTTGTCCCCTGGCTTGATCTCGCCCTGCATCACGCGCACCAGCGAGATCACGCCCAGGTAGTTGTCGAACCAGGAGTCGATGATCAGAGCCTGCAAGCGGTCGGTATCGCGCGGCTTGGGCGGCGGGATGCGCGCGACGATGGCTTCCAGCACCTCGGTGACGTTCTGGCCGGTCTTGGCGCTGATCGCCACGGCGTCGTCGGCGTGGATGCCGATCACGGCCTCGATCTCGCCCTTGACCTTTTCCGGGTCGGCGGTGGGCAGATCGATCTTGTTCAGCACCGGCACGACTTCCAGCCCCTGCTCCACCGCGGTGTAGCAGTTGGCGACCGATTGCGCCTCCACACCTTGGGCAGCGTCGACGACCAGCAGCGCACCCTCGCAGGCGGCAAGCGAACGCGACACTTCGTAGGAGAAGTCGACGTGGCCGGGCGTGTCGATGAAATTGAGCTGGTACGTCTTGCCGTCGCGCGCCGTGTACGGCAGCGATACGGACTGGGCCTTGATGGTGATGCCACGCTCGCGCTCGATCGGGTTGTTGTCGAGCACCTGGGCTTCCATCTCGCGTTCGCTCAGGCCGCCGCAGATCTGGATGATCCGGTCGGCAAGCGTCGACTTGCCATGGTCGATGTGGGCAATGATGGAGAAGTTGCGGATCAGTTCCATGGAATACGCTGGTCGGGCTTGGCGGCCTGCAAAGGCCGCGCATCGCCGGGATGGCGATACGAACCCGGTATTGTCGCATGGAATCGGACGTTAGCCCTGCCTCGGCAGGAGCCCACGTGTGGGCTCCTGCCGAGGCAGTCGGGCGCCTACTTGTCCGAAGGCACCGTCAGCGCAATGAAGCGGGTGTCGTCACCCCGCCGCACCAGCAACAGCACGGTGTCGCCCGGCTTGACGCCCTTGGTCGCCGCACGGAAGGCCGCCACGCTGCCGACGTTCTGCTGGCCCACGCGCAGCACCACGTCCCCCGGCTGCAGGCCGGCGCGCGCAGCCACCGGGCCGGTGATGTCGGCGATCAGCACGCCCTCGCCCCTTTTCAGGTCAAGTTGCTGGCGGGCGTCCTCGTCCAACTCGCGCACGCTCAGGCCCAACGCGTCGGAACCGGACTGCACCGACGAATGGTCGTTGCCGGTGGCACCGGCCTTGTCGTGCGGCGCCTCGCCAACCGTTACCTGGATGGTCTGCTTCTTGCCGTTGCGCAGGATCTCCACCGGCACCTTGGTGCCCGGTTTGGTCATGCCCACCGCGGGTGGCAGATCGCCGGCATCCATGATCGGCTGGCCGTTGTACCCGGTGATGATGTCGCCAACCTCGATGCCTGCCTTGGCGGCCGCGCTACCGTCCTGCACCACGCCGACGATGGCGCCGCGCGGATTGTCCATGTTGAGCGCCTTGGCGATCTGGCTGTCCACGCCGCGCACCTGCACGCCAAGCTGGCCGCGGGTGACGTAGCCGTGGTCCTTGATCTGCTGCACGGCGTTCATCGCCACGTCGATCGGGATCGAGAACGACACGCCCAGGTAGCCGCCGGTGTTGGAATAGATCTGCGAATTGATGCCGACCACCTGTCCCTGCAGGTTGAACAGCGGTCCGCCGGAGTTGCCGCGGTTGATCGGCACGTCGGTCTGGATGAAGGAGGTGTAGGGCTGGTCGCCGCTGCCCAGGTTGCGGCCCACGGCGCTGACGATGCCCTGCGTGACGGTGTAGTCCAGGCCGAACGGCGAGCCGATCGCGAGCACCCATTGGCCCGGCTCGAGCGAGCGCGATTCGCCGATCGACACGGCGGGCAGCCCGCCCTGGTCCACCTTGAGCAGTGCGATGTCATAACTCGGATCGGTGCCGACCACCTTGGCGGTGAGCGTTCGCCGGTCCTGCAGCCGCACGGTCACCGCGTCGGCGCCATCGACCACGTGGTTGTTGGTCAGGATGTAGCCGTCACTGGAAATGATGAACCCCGAGCCCAGCGAGGTGTGTTCCTGCTCTTCCGGTGAAGGCATCATCGGCATGCCGAAGAAGCGACGGAACAGCTCCATCTGCGGATCGTCCGGCATGCCCGCCTGCGTGCGCGACTCGCGGCGCTGACCGTTGTACTTGGCCTCCACGTGCACCACCGCTGGCGCATTCTTCTTAACGATCTGGGTGAAGTCCGGCAAGCTGGCCATCGCTGGCACTGAAGCGCTCCTGGCCGCCGGCGCGTTCGCCTGTGCTGTCGGTGGTTCGGCCTGCGCGCAGCCGGCCGTCACAAGGCCCATCAGCACGCAACAGGCCAGGGTGCGCAAGGGAATTCGATACATGGACTCTCCTCCTTCAGGCAAAAAACCAAGGACGCGACCGCGCACGGCCCGCAGGACGGGCCGGCCGATGGCTAGAGGGAAGACGTCCGCGGTAAGGACACGCGGACGCTGATCACTGGGCGCCGGCAGCCGCCTGGCGCGGATAACGGGTATTGGCCGCCCGCTGCGGGTCGATCAGCAGGAAGTAACCGGGTTCCTCGCTGGGAGTGCGCACCGGCTGCACGCGATAGGGCGACAGGCTGCGCGCATAGGGCATCAACGCTTCGCCGTAACTCTCCCCGAGGGTCGCGGCAGCCTGCTGGCTGTAGCGCGACGCGGTATCTCCGCTCAGCCACGGCGGCACGGCGGCCGGAGCGGCCGGCTCGGTCGGAAGGGTGACTTCGGCGGCAGGCGCGCTCTGCGCCAGCCCTGTCGATGCGCGATCGTCGTCCGTCACCGGGCGGGCGATCATCAACGCCGCCACGGCAACGCTGGCCGCAATCGCGCCGCCGGCCGACCACCGCAACCAGTGCGGCGCGCGGCGCCCACCCCTGGTCTCGGACTCCTGCGCGATTGCCTGTGCCACGCGTGCCGCGAACCCAGCCGATGCCACGGCCGGCAATTGCCGGCGCAGGCCGTCACGCGCCAGGTGGTAGCGCGCCCAGGCTTCTCCCAGTTCGGCATCGTGCTCGAACCGGCGAAGCAGGAAACGCAGCTCCTCGCGGGCGAGTTCGCCGTCGATGCCGGCCGAAAGATGTTCACGTTGGTCTTGGGTCATGTCGGTTGATCCTCGCGGTCCGAGAGCAGTGGCCGCAGTTGCTGATCGATCGCTTCGCGCGCACGGAAGATTCGCGAACGCACGGTGCCGATGGGACAGCCCATCGCCTCGGCGATTTCCTCGTAGCTGAGGCCATCCACCTCGCGCAGCGTGATGGCGGTCCGCAGTTCCTCTGGCAGCGCTTGGACAGTGGCGAAGACGGTTTGTTCAATTTCCTGGCGAAGCAATTCACGCTCGGGCGTGGCGCCCTCCTGCATCCGCTCGGCGCCGGTCAGGAAAACCGCGTCCTCGGCCGCGATGTCGTCCATCGGCGGGCGCCGCCCCATCGCCACCAGGTGGTTCTTGGCCGTGTTGACCGCGATCTTGTACATCCAGGTATAGAACTGGCTGTCGCCGCGGAACGAGCCGATCGCCCGCCAGGCGCGCACGAAGGCCTCCTGCGCCACGTCCTCGCACTCGGCGTAATTGTTGACGTAGCGGGAGATCAGCCCGATCACCTTGTGCTGGTACTTGCGCACCAGCAGGTCGAAAGCGCGCCGGTCGCCGTTTTGAACACGCTCGACCAGGGCGCTATCCAGTTCGTTTTCGCCCATCCGGGCCGTCTCCTTCGATAACCGCTTCAGTGGCGCCAGCCGGATGGTAACGCGCCGCCCTCAGACAAGCGGGGCACGCGCAAGTTCACACGGGCATCACCACGGCAGGCCGGTCCAAAAAAAACCGTCGACAAGCGACGGCACATGTTCCAGATGCGGCTTGGATCGCGCGGATCAAGGTGGGTTGCAGGGACCTCCAGCCCGCCCTTGCCCGGTGCCGCGGAGAGCGGTGGGCTCAGGCCCGTCCTACGCCCGGCGATCAGGCGACATTGGCCTGCGGCTCGACCAGCAGGCGCTGTCGTTCGGCCAGCAGGCGGTCGAAGCTGGCATGCGGCAGCGGACGGCAGAACAGGTAGCCCTGCAGCTCGTCGCAGTGGTTGGCGCGCAGGAATTTCAGGTGCTGCTCGATCTCCACGCCCTCGGCCACCACGCCACGCTTCAGGCGGTGCGCCATCTCGATGGTGGCGCGTACGATGGCCTCATCGTCCGGGTCGATGCCGATGTTGCGCACGAAGCTCTGGTCGATCTTGATGCGGTCGGCCGGCAGCTTGCGCAGGTAGTCCAGCGAAGCGGCGCCGGTCCCGAAGTCGTCGATGGCGATGCGGCAGCCGAGCCGGTGCAAACCGTGCAGGTTTTCCACCAGGTTGGGCACCGCCTTGATGCTGATGCTCTCGGTGACTTCCAGCTCCAGCAAGCGCGGATCCAGCCCGGTCTCGGCCAGCGCGGCGGTCACGGTGTCCAGAAGGTCAGGTTCCATCAGCTGCACGGCCGAGAGGTTGACGCCCAGGCGCAGGCGCAGGCCGTACTTCTCCTCCCACTCGTGCGCCTGGCGGCAGGCGGTGCGCAGCACCCAGGCGCCGAGCGAGACGATCAGACCAGTCTCCTCCGCCAGCGGGATGAACACGCCGGGGCTGATCGGGCCCAGTTCCGGGTGTTCCCAGCGCACCAGCGCTTCCATGCCGACGATGTCCTCGCTCTCGGCATCCACCTGCGGCTGGTAGAACACGCGCAGTTCGCCGTTGCCTTCGGCGTGGCGCAGGCGGGTCTTGAGCAGCACATCGTGCTGCTGCGCCTGTTCCGGGCTGATCTCGTAGAACTGGAAGTTGTTTCGGCCCTGGCGCTTGGCCGCATACATCGCCTCGTCGGCGTGCTTGAGCAGAGTCTCGGCATCGAGCGCGTCGTCCGGGTAAAAGCTCACGCCGATCGAGGCGGTGACTTTCAGCGGAGCTTCCTCGCCGGCGATCTTCAGCGGCGCTTCCATCACCTGCACGATTTTCTCCGCCACGCGCAGGACGTCGTCGTTCTTGATGATGTGACGCAGCACGACCACGAACTCGTCGCCGGCGTAGCGGGCCACCGTGTCGGAGGCGCGCACGCTGGAGCAAAGGCGATGGGTGACCGTTTTCAGCACATGGTCCCCGGCGGCGTGGCCCAGCGTGTCGTTGATGTCCTTGAAGCGGTCCAGGTCGACGAACAGCACGGCGAAGGTTTCACGGGTGCGGTGCGCCTCGCGGATGATGGTGTCCAGGCGGTCGTTGAACAGCAGGCGATTGGGCAGGCCGGTGAGCGAATCGATCAAGCCTTCGGCGCGGCCCTGTTCACGGGTCAGGCGCAGCTCCTGCGCATGCGCGAAGCGCGCCGCCGCGCAACGCAGCACCGGCTCGACCAGGCCCATGTCGCCGAACGGCGTGCGGCTGCCGACCAGCAGGGCACCCAGGACCGAGCGCCGCTCGTCGAACAGCGGCAGGCCCGCGAAACCGGAGACGCCCAGCATTTCGATCAGCGGGTCGTTTGCACCGAGCTTGCGCGCGTCGACCGGATGCAGGATCGCCTTGCCGTCCAGCACCTGGCGCAGCACACCCTGCTGGGCGGGCGCGGGCCAGGGCTGGTCCTCGCCGCGCCACAGCTGGATCAACAGGCCAGGTCCGGAAGCACCCTCCGCGGGTCGGGACGACCACAGGGCCAGATAGTCCAGGCCCAGCTCGTCCACCAGCAGACGGGCAGCCACCTTCTGCGTATCGATGCCGCTGGCCGAGGCGAACATGCGCGAGAGCAGGCTGAGCGCCGCCTCGGCGCGGATGTCGGCCCGGTCGCTACGGAACAGCAGCGCGATCGCGTCCTGTCCGCCATGGCGGACCCGCCGCGCGCTGGCCTGGCCGGTGTCCGCACCGCGGCTGGAGCGCCGCTGGCAGGCGTACCAGCGCCGGTCGGCCTGCTGCAGCACGTGCTCGATCGCGATGCCCTCGAAAGCCAGCAGCTCCCGCAGGCCGCGGCCGACCAGTTGCTCGACCTCGAGGTGGCTGTGCCGGACAACGGCCGAACTGGTTTCCAGCACGCGCTCGGTCTGCGGATCGACGATCAACCATTCGCTCGCGTCCTCTTCGAATGCGAAGCGGTATTGGTCCGGCCCGGCCAGCATCGGCAGGGCCGCCTGCGGACGGGTCCGGCGCCAGCGGGCAACCAGTTCCAGCTCCACCTGCGAGGCGTACAGCCAGTCCGAGACGCCAGGCGGAAGCTGACCGGGCTTGACCGTGGCGCCCTCGCCCAGCACCGCGATCATGGGAGCGTCGACACAGGCGGGAATGCGCCGCAGTTGCTCGCAGGCCGTTTGCGCATCGATTTCGTCGCCGTCGAAGGCCACCACTACCAGCACCAGCGGGGGGCGACCGTCCAGCAGCAACTCGGCGTGCGGCACCCCACGGGCGGTATGAATGGTCGGGTGGCCGGCGCCGTCCAGGGCGTCGAACACGTTCCGGCGCAAATCGCGCTGGGCAGCGACCACCAGGATGCCGGCGCTCACGTGGTCCTCAGGCAACCAGCCAGCGGCCGTCGCGCAAGCGTGGGCGCAGCGGCGCATCGGGCTGGCCTTTCATGCGCATGGCCATGTCGCCCAGGTGGTCGATCAGCGCGGGCGAGGCGTCCAGCAATACGACCCGGCGCACGTGCCCGGTCGGCGGCTTGGCCAGCTGGCGCAGCAGGGTGCTGTCCATTGCCGACAACGGTGGCTCCAGGCCCATCAGAAGGTAGACGCCGAAGTGCATGCTCTGCTGCATGTAGCGCAGGGCCGCCCCCAGGCGCTGGCTGCCTGGCACGCGTGCATGGGCGTCGATCAGATTGCCCAGGCCCAGGTCCGGCTGCCACAGATACACCGTCTGCCCGCTCCGGCGCACGACCGCCCGGAACTGCTCGATCAGCGCCTGGCTGTCGCAGCCCTCGAGCAGGATCAGCCCGGCCGGCGCGGCCAGGATGCGCTCGAAGATCTCGATGCCGGGAGGGGGCGGGGCGGAGGCCAGCAAGGGGTTCATCGAGCGTAAGTTACGGACTTGCGGGCGAAGCGCAATAGCGCCAGGTCACCGTTCCGGAAGATCGGCCCCGATCGCGACCCGCCCCTCAACTCGCATTCATCCGCACGCAGCGGTATGGTTCAACGCTCCCCGGCCACCCTCCCAACGCCATGTTCGAAGGATTGCGCTTCAATCACTGGAAGACGAGTGTGGACGAGGGCGGCATCGTCACCCTGACGCTCGATCGCGCCGACAGCAGCGTCAACGCCATTTCGCGCGAGGTGCTGGACGAACTGGCGCAGATCGTCGAGCGCCTGGCGATCGAGAAGCCCGCCGGCGTGATCCTCCATTCGGCCAAGGCCTCGGGCTTCGCCGTGGGTGCGGACATCAAGGAATTCGTACGCTACGCCGCGCAGGACACGGTGCTGGAGAACATCCGGCACGGCCAGCAGGTGTTCGAATCGCTCGCCCGCCTGCCCTGCCCGACCGTGGCAGCGGTGCACGGCGCCTGCATGGGCGGCGGGGCGGAGCTGATCCTGGCCTGCCGTCAACGCATCGCCGCCGACGACGAGCAGACGAAAATCGGTTTGCCGGAGGTGATGCTGGGCATCCATCCCGGCTGGGGCGGCACCGCGCGCCTGCCGCGCCTGATCGGCGCCACCGAGGCACTGCCGATCATGCTCACTGGCAGGCCGCTCTCGGCCCGGCGAGCGCTGGCGCTGGGCGTGGTCGACCGGGTGGCGCCGCCAGCCGAACTGCTGGCCGAGGCCCGCGCCCTGCTGCGCCGCCCGCATGCGCGGCCGTTCGCCCAGCGTGCCAAGGCTTGGGCGACCAACTGGTGGCCGGTACGCCAGATCCTGGCGCCGATGGTGGTCAAGCAGACCGCGGCCAAGGTGCGCAAGGAGCACTACCCGGCGCCGTTCGCGCTGATCGACGTCTGGCAGAACGGCGGCTCTGGCATCCAGCAGCGATTGAAGCTCGAAGCCCGCTCGGTGGCGAAACTGGCGCAGACGCCCACGGCGCACAATCTGATCCGCGTGTTCCTGCTGCAGGAGCGCCTCAAGGGCGCCGGCGGCGGCGTCGACCCGGGCATCCGACGCGTGCACGTGGTCGGTGCCGGCGTAATGGGCGGTGACATTGCCGCCTGGGCGGCCTACAAGGGCTTCGACGTGACCTTGCAGGACCGCGAGATGAAGTTCGTCCAGCCCGCGCTGGATCGCGCCCGCAACTTCTACGAGAAGAAACTCAAGACGCCGGAGAAGGTGGAAGCCGCGATGGGCCGCCTGCGGGCGGATGTCGAAGGCGCCGGCGTGGCTACGGCCGATCTCGCGATCGAGGCGATCTACGAAAACCCCGAGGCCAAGCGCGAGCTCTACGCGAAGATCGAGCCTCAGTTCAGGGCGCAGGAAATACTCGCCACCAACACCTCCAGCATTCCGCTGGACGAACTGCGTCCGGGACTGGCCGCCCCGCAACGGTTCCTGGGCCTGCACTTCTTCAATCCGGTGGCTCAGATGCCGCTGATCGAGGTCGTGCGCCATGACCAGCTGAACCCGACCGTCGAAAAGCGCGCACTGGCGTTCTGCAAGGCGCTGGGCAAGGTGCCCGTGGCCGTCAAGGGCACGCCTGGGTTCCTGGTCAACCGCATCCTGATGCCCTACCTACTCGAAGCCCTGCGCCTGTACAGCGAAGGCGTCCCTTGTCCGGTGCTCGACCGCGAGGCGAAGAAATTCGGCATGCCGATGGGGCCGATCGAGCTGGCCGACACGGTCGGCCTTGACGTGTGCGCCTCGGTCGGCAAGGAACTGGCACCGTTCCTGGGGCTGGAGCTGCCGCCCGGCATCGAGGACAAGCTCGAAGCCGGCAAGCGTGGCAAGAAGGATGGCCAGGGCCTGTACGTGTGGCAGGACGGCAAGCCGGTCAAACCGGAAGTCGATCCGGACTACACGCCGCCGCCTGACCTCCAGGACCGCATGATCCTGCCGATGGTCAACGAGGCGGTCGCCTGCCTCGCCGATGGCGTGGTGGACGATGCCGAGCTTCTGGACGCAGGCGTGATCTTCGGCACGGGCTTCGCCCCTTTCCGCGGCGGCCCGATCCAGTACATCCGAAGCGAGGGTGCCGCCAACGTCCGCGGCCGCCTGGAACAACTGGCGCATCGGCATGGCGAACGGTTCCTGCCCAAGCAGGGTTGGGACTCGCCGGCGCTCAGCCAGCCGATGACGCCGTAGCCCTCATTGGGTGGGCTTCGGCCCTCCTTCGAGCGCTCCCGACCGACGTGGTGGGCTTCAGGCTGCCCCACGTCACCACATCAGGTCGTCGGGCACGCCGTCATCGTCGGTCACCGCCTGCGGATCGACCAATAGAGCAAGCAGGTGCGGATCGATCCCGCGCACCTGCTCGGCGATCCCCTGACTGACCAGCAGATAGCGGCCGTTCTGCTGCACGACGCCAAGCCGCCCGTCGTTGATCGCCGATAGCTGGTCCGCATCCACGTGCACGCGCCGGATCTTGCCGCCGTATTCGAAGTGACGCACCTGGTCGGCCTCGGCCTTGTTCAGCGCCTGGCCTTCCAGCAGTTTCTGGATCTTCGCCTTGCGCTCGCGCTTGATGCGCGCCTGCTCGGCGGCCTCCTGTTCGGCGCGCTTGCGCTCGGCAGCCTCCGCTTGCGCGCGGATGGCGTAAGCCTTGGCCAGGTCCACCTCGCCGTTGTCGCGCCGCGGCTTCGGCACGTGCGCCTTGCCCTTGCCCTGCGGCGGACGTCCGCCCCGGGGTACCGGGGACGGCGACTTCGCGCGCTGTTCCTCGCGCACCTGCTTGACGATGCCGCTCTTGAGCAGCTGGTCACGAAGAGAGTCGGCCATGATCCGGCTCCAGTGTTGCGTTGGTCTTCCGGAAGCGCCACGCGCCTCCGGTGCTTGTCAGTAGTGGGGCGGCGGTGGCTCGCTATGCGGATCGCTGCCCTGCGACGTGCGCATCGAGGCGAGTTCCGCGCGCAGATCGTGCAGCACGCGCTCCAGCGCCACCAGCCGCATGGCCTGCTCGGCGTCTGCGGTGGCCAGCGCGGTCACCGTGTCATCGAGGAAGGTGAGACGCACCTCGAGTTCTTCCAGGCGGCGCTCGATGTCAGACATTCGCTGGCCTCAGCGAACGCCCTCGCCCGATGCCGTAATAAGCCAGTCCCGCCTCCTCCACCTGCGCCGGGTCGTACAGGTTGCGTCCGTCGAAGATCGCCGGGTCCTTCAACGCGCCGCGGATGCGCGCGAAGTCCGGCGCGCGGAACGCCTTCCACTCGGTCACGATCGCCA
>NZ_JBHZGI010000013.1:0-1110 GCF_051900535.1 Frateuria sp. GZRe12 | reverse complement strand
CGGTGCGCGCCTCCTCGCGCGTGGCAAAGGGCTGGTGGTGGGTGAGCTCCTGTTTCAGGGAGCTGAAGAAGCTTTCCATGGCTGCGTTGTCGTAGGGCATGCCTTTGCGGCTCATGCTCGCCGTGAGGCCCGCTTGCTGCAGTTGTTGCTGGTAGGCCCTGCTGGTGTATTGCGAGCCTTGGTCACTGTGGTGGATGGCGCCCTTGGCCGGCTTGCGGCGCCCCAGGGCCATGGCAAGCGCCTCGCTGGCGAGCGCCTGATCGGCACGCTCGCCCATGGCCCAGCCGACGATTCGACGGCTGTGCAGGTCGAGCACGGCGGCTAGGTACAGCCAGCCGCGATGCGTCGGTACGAAGGTGATGTCGGCCACCCATACCGCGTTCGGACGCGGGCTATGGAAAGGCCAAGTGAGGCGGTTGGACGCTGCAGGCATACGCTGGTAGGTCGCACGCGCCTGCACGTAGCGGCGGCGACGGCGGGTCTGGATGGCGTGGTCACGGCGAAGCCGCCGCACGCGGTTACGCCCGCAGGACTCCCCTTGCTGCCGAAGGGCACGCCACAACCGCTCGGTGCCATAGGCCTCGCGCGTCTGCACATGCAGGCACCGAATGCGCTCCAGGAGCCGCTGATCCTCACAGGCCCGGCGGCTCGGCTGGCGCGAGCGCCACGCGTAATAGCCGCTCGGCGACACGCGTAGCGCCCGACACAGCGAACGCACCGGATACTCCGCCTGGCCTGCAATCCAGGCGTACTTCACCGCAGCTCCCGCGCGAAGTACGCCGCCGCTTTTTTTAGGATCTCGTTCTCTTCCTTGAGGCGCGCAACCTCGCGCTGCAAAGCTGCCAGCTCGTCGCTGCTGGCCTTGGGCCTGCCGCTGCCGCGGAAGGCCTGCTCGCCCTTGGACTCCAGCTCCTCGGCCCACTTGTAGAGCCGGTTCCGAGGGATGCCCAACTCGCGCGCCACCTCGGCCACCGGGCGGCCGGACCGGCGCATCAACTGGATCGCCTCACGCTTGAACTGAGCAGTAAATCGCTGCCGTTTCTCCATCGAACACCTCCGTGCGAGGATTGTCCTCGCTTTGTGGTGTCCGAGAGAGCGGGACCAGCCCAC
>NZ_JBHZGI010000012.1:0-1253 GCF_051900535.1 Frateuria sp. GZRe12 | reverse complement strand
CCCGCCTCCTCCACCTGCGCCGGGTCGTACAGGTTGCGTCCGTCGAAGATCGCCGGGTCCTTCAACGCGCCGCGGATGCGCGCGAAGTCCGGCGCGCGGAACGCCTTCCACTCGGTCACGATCGCCAGCACGTCGGCCCCTTCCAGCGCTTCGTACGCGTCCTCGCACAGCGTGAGGTCCGCCCGCTCGCCGTAGATGCGCGTGGTCTCCGCGCGCGCCTCCGGGTCGAACGCACGCACCTTCGCGCCCGCGGCCCACAGCTGTTCCATCAGCCGCCGGCTGGAGGCCTCGCGCATGTCGTCGGTGTTGGGCTTGAACGCCAGGCCCCACAGCGCCACCGTCTTGCCCTTCAGCTGGCCGCCGCAGTGGCGCTCGATCAGCTCGAACAGCTTGCCCTTCTGCGCGTGGTTGACCGCCTCCACCGCCCCCAGCAGCTTCGCCTCGTAGTCCACCGTGCGCGCGATGCGCTCCAGCGCCTGCACGTCCTTGGGGAAACACGAGCCGCCGTAGCCGGCGCCGGGGTAGATGAAGTGGTAGCCGATGCGCGGGTCCGAACCGATGCCGCGGCGCACCTGTTCGATGTCCGCGCCGACGCGCTCGGCGATGTTGGCGATCTCGTTCATGAAGCTGATCTTGGTCGCCAGCATCGCGTTGGCCGCGTACTTGGTCAGCTCCGCCGAGCGCTCGTCCATCACCACCGTGCGGTCGTGGTTGCGGTTGAACGGCGCATACAGCTTGCGCAGTACCGCCGTGGCGCGCTCGCTGGAGCTGCCGATCACGATGCGGTCCGGGCGCAGGCAATCCTCCACCGCGTCCCCTTCCTTGAGGAACTCGGGGTTGGAGACCACGTCGAACGGGATCACCGCGCCGCGCTCGGCCAGCGCCTGGGCGATGGTCGCGCGCACCTTGTCGGCGGTACCCACCGGCACGGTCGACTTGTTGACCACCACGGCGTAGCGGTTGAGGTGCTTGCCGATGCTGCGCGCCACTTCGAGCACGTAGCGCAGGTCGGCGCTGCCATCCTCGTCCGGTGGTGTGCCCACCGCAATGAAGATCACGTCGCCGTGGTGCACCGCCGGTTCCGCGTCGGTGGTGAAATCCAGCCGGCCGCCCTCGTGGTTGCGCTTGACCATCGGCGCGAGGCCCGGCTCGTAGATCGGCACTTCGCCGCCCTTGAGCCGCGCGACCTTGGCCGCGTCCACGTCCACGCACAGGACGTGGTTGCCCATTTCCGCCAGGCAGGTCCCGGTGAC
>NZ_JBHZGI010000011.1:0-5318 GCF_051900535.1 Frateuria sp. GZRe12 | reverse complement strand
ACGCGATGCACCGACCAAGCGGTGTCCCGGTCCGGCCCTGCGGTTTTGGTGTTCGGGTTGCCCGGGTGGGCGCCGTGCCGCGACCGCAGATCGCCGGCCGTACGCAGGGCGCCGCTACGGGCATGGAGGGCCCGAGGCGGTGATGGCAGGTGGATGCCTGGCGGATCGCGCCCAGGAGCGCGCCTACAGAAGCCGCGATCCGATAGCAGCGGGTGTCCTCGACAACGCCCGGCGGCGGTGTCCGACGGGCGCAGGTCGCGCATGCGATCGCGGCCGTTGCGGGATCGTGCGAACACGCCGCGGGTGCGCCTGAAGCGCTGCCGGAAACGCAGGCAAAGAAAAACCCCCACCGTTGCCGGTGAGGGTGTTTCGGGATAAAGCCCCTGGCGGTGACCTACTCTTGCATGGACAAGCCACACTACCATCGGCGCGGCTGCGTTTCACTTCCGAGTTCGGGATGGGATCGGGTGGGACCACAGCGCTATGGCCGCCAGGGAAGGGGTTGAAGCAGCGCATGGAGCGCCTGGCTTCAAAAGGGGTAAACGAGTGACAAGCGAGTTGGTGAATCGAGATGTGCTGTTAAGACCGACGAAGCGTCTTGGGGTTATATGGTCAAGCCGCACGGCGCATTAGTACGCGTAAGCTCAATGCATTGCTGCACTTCCACATCGCGCCTATCAACCACCTAGTCTTGATGGTGCCTTAAGGAGAGTCAAGCTCTCGGGAGATCTCATCTTGGGGCGTGCTTCCCGCTTAGATGCTTTCAGCGGTTATCACTTCCGTTCGTAGCTACCGGGCAATGCCTCTGGCGAGACAACCCGAACACCAGCGGAACGTCCACTCCGGTCCTCTCGTACTAGGAGCAGCCCCCCTCAAATCTCCAACGCCCACGACAGATAGGGACCGAACTGTCTCACGACGTTCTGAACCCAGCTCGCGTACCACTTTAAATGGCGAACAGCCATACCCTTGGGACCGGCTACAGCCCCAGGATGTGATGAGCCGACATCGAGGTGCCAAACACCGCCGTCGATATGAACTCTTGGGCGGTATCAGCCTGTTATCCCCGGAGTACCTTTTATCCGTTGAGCGATGGCCCTTCCATACAGAACCACCGGATCACTAAGACCTACTTTCGTACCTGCTTGATCCGTCGATCTTGCAGTCAAGCACGCTTATGCCTTTGCACACAGTGCGCGATGTCCGACCGCGCTGAGCGTACCTTCGTGCTCCTCCGTTACGCTTTGGGAGGAGACCGCCCCAGTCAAACTACCCACCATACACGGTCCCTGACCCGGATTACGGGCCTAGGTTAGAACGTCAAGCACTTCAGGGTGGTATTTCAAGGATGGCTCCACGCAAACTGGCGTCTGCGCTTCAAAGCCTCCCACCTATCCTACACAGAAGAACTCAACGTTCAGTGTAAAGCTATAGTAAAGGTTCACGGGGTCTTTCCGTCTTGCCGCGGGAACGCTGCATCTTCACAGCGATTTCAATTTCACTGAGTCTCGGGTGGAGACAGCGCCGCTGTCGTTACGCCATTCGTGCAGGTCGGAACTTACCCGACAAGGAATTTCGCTACCTTAGGACCGTTATAGTTACGGCCGCCGTTTACTGGGGCTTCGATCAAGAGCTTCGCCTTGCGGCTGACCCCATCAATTAACCTTCCAGCACCGGGCAGGCGTCACACCCTATACGTCCACTTTCGTGTTTGCAGAGTGCTGTGTTTTTGATAAACAGTCGCAGCGGCCAGGTTACTGCGACCCATCAGAGCTCAGCTACGCATGTAGCCACCCCGATGGGCGCACCTTCTCCCGAAGTTACGGTGCCATTTTGCCTAGTTCCTTCACCCGAGTTCTCTCAAGCGCCTTGGGATTCTCACCCTGCCTACCAGTGTCGGTTTACGGTACGGTTTTTCTTAAGCTGAAGCTTAGTGGCTTTTCCTGGAAGCGTGGTCTCAGTCACTTCGCCCAATAGGGCTCGTCTCGGTGCTCGGCGTAAGTGATCCCGGATTTGCCTAAGATCACCGCCTACCGCCTTTCCCCCGGACAACCAACGCCGGGTAGACCTAACCTTCTCCGTCCCCACATCGCACTTAAGAAAAGTGCAGGAATATTAACCTGCTTCCCATCGACTACGCATTTCTGCCTCGCCTTAGGGGCCGACTCACCCTGCGCCGATGAACGTTGCGCGAGGAAACCTTGGGCTTTCGGCGTGGGGGCTTTTCACCCCCATTATCGTTACTCATGTCAGCATTCGCACTTCCGATACCTCCAGCAGACCTCTCGATCCACCTTCACAGGCGTACGGAACGCTCCTCTACCGCGCACACTTGCGTGTGCACCCCGAGCTTCGGTGTCTAGCTTAGCCCCGTTAAATCTTCCGCGCAGACCGACTCGACCAGTGAGCTATTACGCTTTCTTTAAAGGGTGGCTGCTTCTAAGCCAACCTCCTGGCTGTCTATGCCTTTCCACATCGTTTTCCACTTAGCTAGAACTTGGGGACCTTAGCTGCGGGTCTGGGTTGTTTCCCTTTTCACGACGGACGTTAGCACCCGCCGTGTGTCTCCCGGATAGTCTGTCCTGGTATTCGGAGTTTGCCATGGTTTGCTAAGTCGCGATGACCCGCTAGCCATAACAGTGCTCTACCCCCAGGAAGATTCGTCCGAGGCGCTACCTAAATAGCTTTCGAGGAGAACCAGCTATCTCCGAGTTTGTTTAGCCTTTCACTCCTATCCTCAGCTCATCCCCATCTATTGCAACAGATGTGGGTTCGGTCCTCCAGTGCGTGTTACCGCACCTTCAACCTGGCCAAGGATAGATCACTCGGTTTCGGGTCTACTGCCAGAGACTATGCGCCCTATTCAGACTCGGTTTCCCTTCGCCTCCCCTAGACGGTTAAGCTTGCCACTGACAGTAAGTCGCTGACCCATTATACAAAAGGTACGCAGTCACCCTTGCGGGCTTCCACTGCTTGTACGTATACGGTTTCAGGGTCTATTTCACTCCCCTCTCCGGGGTTCTTTTCGCCTTTCCCTCACGGTACTAGTTCGCTATCGGTCAGTCAGGAGTATTTAGCCTTGGAGGATGGTCCCCCCATGTTCAGACAGGGTTTCTCGTGCCCCGCCCTACTCAATTTCACGCACGGTGCCCTTTCGCGTACCGGGCTATCACCGTCTATGGCGGACCTTTCCAGATCCTTCCACTAAAACACTGTGCGCTTTTGGGCTGCTCCGCGTTCGCTCGTCGCTACTTACGGAATCTCGGTTGATTTCTTTTCCTCCGGGTACTTAGATATTTCAGTTCCCCGGGTTCGCTCCGTACACCTATGTATTCAGTGCACGGTACCGCCTAAGCGGTGGGTTTCCCCATTCGGACATTGCCGGATCAAAGCTTGTTGCCAGCTCCCCGACACTTTTCGCAGGCTGCCACGTCCTTCATCGCCTCTGACTGCCAAGGCATCCACCGTATACGCTTGGTCGCTTGACCATATAACCCCAAGTCGCCTCGGGGCCGATCCCTTGTGAGGATCGATGCCAAACAACGCATTCGTTGCCTTAACTTGTTTCGACACATCTCGGTTCGGTTTCGAACCAAAACGCTTGTCACTCGTTTACGTTTTCAAAGAACACCACGCCGGCCTCAGCGCCGGTTGGCTTCACATCAATCTTTGTGTGCGCTGCTACACATCCGTTGGCGGTCGTGCCAGGTACTGGTGGAGCCAGTCGGGATCGAACCGACGACCCCCTGCTTGCAAAGCAGGTGCTCTCCCAGCTGAGCTATGGCCCCGTAAAACCATGGTGGTGGTGGGTCTGGGAGGACTCGAACCACCGGCCTCACCCTTATCAGGGGTGCGCTCTAACCACCTGAGCTACAGACCCATAAGCTTTCCGGTCTAACGACCAAACACGCTGAACCGATCTCTCGATCGAAGCGTGTGGATGTGCAGGTGCCTTGTGTGGACGTCTTGCGGCAGCGGTGCTGCCTTGCTCGAAAGGAGGTGATCCAGCCGCACCTTCCGATACGGCTACCTTGTTACGACTTCACCCCAGTCATGAACCACTCCGTGGTCGTCGTCCCCCTTGCGGTTAGACTAACGGCTTCTGGAGCAACTCACTCCCATGGTGTGACGGGCGGTGTGTACAAGGCCCGGGAACGTATTCACCGCGGCATAGCTGATCCGCGATTACTAGCGATTCCGACTTCACGAAGTCGAGTTGCAGACTTCGATCCGGACTGGGATCGGCTTTCTGGGATTGGCTCCACCTCGCGGTATTGCAACCCTCTGTACCGACCATTGTAGTACGTGTGTAGCCCTGGCCGTAAGGGCCATGATGACTTGACGTCATCCCCACCTTCCTCCGGTTTGTCACCGGCAGTCTCCTTAGAGTTCCCACCATTACGTGCTGGCAACTAAGGACAAGGGTTGCGCTCGTTGCGGGACTTAACCCAACATCTCACGACACGAGCTGACGACAGCCATGCAGCACCTGTGTTCTGGTTCCCGAAGGCACTCCCGCATCTCTGCAGGATTCCAGACATGTCAAGGCCAGGTAAGGTTCTTCGCGTTGCATCGAATTAAACCACATACTCCACCGCTTGTGCGGGCCCCCGTCAATTCCTTTGAGTTTCAGTCTTGCGACCGTACTCCCCAGGCGGCGAACTTAACGCGTTAGCTTCGACACTGATCTCCGAGTTGAGACCAACATCCAGTTCGCATCGTTTAGGGCGTGGACTACCAGGGTATCTAATCCTGTTTGCTCCCCACGCTTTCGTGCCTCAGCGTCAGTGTTGTCCCAGATGGCCGCCTTCGCCACTGATGTTCCTCCCGATCTCTACGCATTTCACCGCTACACCGGGAATTCCACCATCCTCTGACACACTCTAGCTTGCCAGTATCCATTGCCATTCCCAGGTTGAGCCCGGGGATTTCACAACAGACTTAACAAACCGCCTACGCACGCTTTACGCCCAGTAATTCCGATTAACGCTTGCACCCTTCGTATTACCGCGGCTGCTGGCACGAAGTTAGCCGGTGCTTATTCCTCAGGTACCGTCAGCCCCACCGGTTATTAACCGGTAGTATTTCGCTCCTGATAAAAGTGCTTTACAACCCGAAGGCCTTCTTCACACACGCGGCATTGCTGGATCAGGCTTGCGCCCATTGTCCAATATTCCCCACTGCTGCCTCCCGTAGGAGTCTGGGCCGTGTCTCAGTCCCAGTGTGGCTGATCATCCTCTCAGACCAGCTATCGATCGTCGCCTTGGTGAGCCATTACCTCACCAACAAGCTAATCGAACATCGGTCCATCCAACCGC
>NZ_JBHZGI010000010.1:0-16689 GCF_051900535.1 Frateuria sp. GZRe12 | reverse complement strand
CCGACTTCGAGGCCGAGGTCTATGTGCTGAGCAAGGACGAGGGTGGCCGTCATACCCCGTTCTTCAAGGGCTACCGTCCGCAGTTCTACTTCCGCACCACCGACGTGACCGGCGCGGTCACGCTGCCCGAGGGCGTGGAGATGGTCATGCCGGGCGACAACATCAAGATGGTGGTGAGCCTGATCCACCCGATCGCGATGGACGAGGGCCTGCGCTTCGCCATCCGCGAAGGTGGCCGTACCGTCGGCGCCGGCGTGGTGGCCAAGGTCATCAAGTAAGCTGTACATACGGAAACCGGGAGCCGGTATCGCGAGCGCAACGCGCCTGTCGACGCCGGCTCCCGCTTCCGATCCGTTTTACCGATACGCCAGTAGCTCAATTGGCAGAGCAGCGGTCTCCAAAACCGCAGGTTGGGGGTTCGAGTCCCTCCTGGCGTGCCATCTTTCGAGGACCGATGACGGGTGCGGGTAGGCGTCGATGGGCCATCCGGCTTCGGCGACTCCTTCCACCGGTCACTGCGCAATGAATACCAAGGCAGAACAGCCCCGCGGCACGAGTGCGGCGGATATCGGCAAGCTGGTGCTGGCAGTGCTGGTGCTGGCGGCGGGCATCTTCGCCTACTCCTGGTTCGACAACACGGTCCCTGGCTCCGTGCGGCTGGCTGGCGTGCTTGTCGCGCTGGTAGTAGCGATGGCGATCGGTGCGTTCACAGGCCCAGGTCGCAAGGCTCGCAATTTCATCGCCGAGTCCCAGTTCGAGATGCGCAAGGTCGTCTGGCCGACGCGCGACGAGACCCTCAAAACCACGCTCGTCATCATTGCGGTCGTGATCGTGCTTTCGTTGCTGCTGGGCCTGATCGACCTGATCCTCAAGTCGGTCGTGCTGGACTGGCTGCTGAAACTCGGTTCGTAAGGAGTAGCCCATGTCCAAGCGTTGGTACGTCGTGCACGCCTACTCGGGCTTCGAGAACCAGGTCCGCAAGTCGCTGTCGGAGCGAATTGCACGTGCTGGCATGGAAGAGAAGTTCGGCGAAGTGCTGGTGCCGACCGAGGAAGTGATCGAGATGCGCGGCGGGCAGAAGCGCCGCAGCGAGCGCAAGTTCTTCCCGGGTTACGTGCTGGTGCAGATCGAGACCGATACCGAGGGCAAGTCGCCTCGCATCGACGACGAATGCTGGCACCTGGTCAAGGAAACGCCCAAGGTAATGGGCTTCATCGGTGGTACGGCCGACCGCCCGCTGCCGATCCGTGACAGCGAGGCCGACGCCATCCTCAGCCGCGTTCGCGAGGGCGTGGAAAAGCCCAAGCCCAAGGTGCTGTTCGAGCCGGGCGAGATGGTCCGCGTCACCGAAGGCCCGTTCAACGACTTCAACGGCGTGGTCGAAGAGGTCAATTACGAGAAGAGTCGCCTGCGCGTCGCGGTGCTGATCTTCGGTCGTTCGACCCCGGTCGAGCTCGAATTCGGGCAGGTCGAGAAAGCCTGAGGCTGGCGGGAGGCCGCTCTGCTTCCTCTCCCTCCGGGGAGAGGATTGAGGTGAGGGGTCGGGGCTCGCGGGAAAGCCCCATCAAGGTCCCGCTCCGATCCGCTCTCCTGGCAAAGAGCCGCCCCTCACCCCAGCCCTCTCCCCGGAGGGGAGAGGGAGCCAAGCGTTCGCTGGCCCGCCACTTGCTTAAAACTTGATCACTCCTTAAACTACGCGGTTCCACGCCGAAGTCTTTCGACTCGGCGTGTTCGTTTTTCGACGGCCTGCATGGAAGCGGGCTCTCCACCGCCTGGAAGGCAAGCACGCGAGGAGCCGCAAGGCGCCAGCACTCGCAAGGAAAATCCCATGGCAAAGAAAGTCGTCGGTTACATCAAGCTGCAGGTCAAGGCCGGCCAGGCCAACCCGTCGCCACCGGTGGGCCCCGCCCTCGGTCAGCGCGGCCTCAACATCATGGAATTCTGCAAGGCGTTCAACGCCGCCACGCAGAAGATGGAGCCGGGCCTGCCGATCCCCGTGATCATCACGGCCTATTCGGACCGCAGCTTCACCTTTATCACCAAAACCCCGCCCGCCACCGTGCTGATCAAGAAGGTCACCGGCGTCGCCAAGGGTTCGTCCAAGCCGAACACCGACAAGGTCGGCAAGATCACCCGCAAGCAGCTCGAAGACGTTGCGAAGCAGAAGGAGCCGGATCTGACGGCTGCGGATCTGGACGCTGCAGTGCGCACCATTGCCGGTAGCGCGCGCAGCATGGGCCTGGTGGTGGAGGGTTAAGACATGGCAAAGATCACCAAGCGTATGAAGGCCGCCCAGGCCGCTGTGCAGCCGGGCAAGGTTTATGGGCTGGAAGACGCCCTGAACATCATCAAGAAGAACGCTACCGCCAAGTTCGTGGAGTCGGTCGACGTGGCCGTGCGCCTCGGCATCGACGCCAAGAAGTCGGACCAGGGCGTGCGTGGTTCCTCGCTGCTGCCGCACGGCACCGGCAAGACCATCAAGGTCGCCGTGTTCTGCCCGGCGGGCGAGAAGGCCGAGGCCGCCAAGGCCGCCGGCGCCGATGCGGTCGGCATGGACGACCTTGCCGAGCGCATGCAGGGCGGTGACCTCGACTTCGGTCGCGTGATCGCCACGCCGGACGCCATGCGCGTGGTCGGCAAGCTGGGCCAGTTGCTTGGCCCGCGCGGCCTGATGCCCAACCCGAAGGACGGCTCGGTCACCGCCGACGTGGTCACCGCGGTGAAGAACGCCAAGGCCGGCCAGGTGAAGTTCCGCAACGACAAGGCGGGCATCATCCACGCCACCATTGGCAAGGCCAACTTCGAGGCCGCGCAGCTTGCGGACAATCTCAATGCGCTGATCGGCGACCTGCTCAAGGCTAAGCCGGCCGCGGCCAAGGGCCAGTTCCTGCAGAAGGTTGCCCTGTCCAGCACGATGGGCGTCGGCGTGCCGGTGGACACCTCCTCGCTGAGCGCGGCCGCCGCGAAGTAAGACAAGTTCAAGCCCTGCGCGCCCGGTCGGGTCCGCAGGCAAGTTTTTGAGGGCAGCCCTGGCTCCGGCCGGGGCAGCCGTCAAAGACCGCAGGCGTGATCGATGCGCGACGACGACGGGCAGGGAGCTCGTTGATGGCAGGGAATCGCCGTCGCCGCTTCACCTCGATCGCTTAATCGGCCGCAAGGCCAGCCGGCGTAGATGGTGCTGCCCTTTTCTGGAATGCACGTTCTGGAAAGGCCATCACCCGGGACACGTCGTGTCCCCGACGTCATGGACGGCGTCGCTCAGGACCGCAAGCGGCAGGAGCCGTGAGCGGAGTTCTAAGTGGAGGAGTGCAATGGCTCTCAATCTGTCCCAGAAGCAAGAAGTAGTCGCCGAGCTGGCAGACGTCGCCGCCAAGGCCCACTCCTTGGTCGCCGCCGAGTACGCGGGCACCACGGTCGAGCAGATGACCGCGATGCGCAAGAAGGCCCGCGAATCGGGCGTGTTCCTGAAGGTTGTCAAGAACACGTTGGTGTCGCGCGCCGTGGCCGGTACCGAGTTCGAGGTCGTCAAGGACGCCCTGACCGGTCCGCTGCTGTACGCGTTCTCGACCGAGGAACCCGGTGCCGCCGGGCGTCTGATCAAGGAATTCGCCAAGACCAACGACAAGCTCAAGCCGCGGCTCGTCTCGGTGGAGGGCAAGCTGCTGCCCGCCGAGCACGTCGAAGTGCTGGCCTCGCTGCCGACCCGCGAGCAGGCGCTCGCGATGCTGGCCCGCGTGCTGGCCGAGCCGGCTTCGATGTTCGCCCGCGTGGTCAAGGCCGTGGCCGACAAGCAGGGTGGTGGCGAAGTCGCCGCAGAAGCCCCTGTCGAAGCCTGATTCGCCGACCTTTCCAAACGAAATAATTTCCAGAGGTAAAACAAAATGTCCCTGACCAACGAACAGATCGTCGACGCCGTCGCCGCCAAGTCGCTGATGGAAGTGATGGACCTGGTGAAGGCCATCGAAGAGAAGTTTGGCGTCACCGCCGCCGCCCCGGTCATGATGGCCGCCGGCCCGGCCGCCGCCGGCCCGGTTGCCGAGGAGCAGACCGAGTTCGACGTGATCCTGAAGTCCGCCGGCGACAAGAAGGTCGACGTGATCAAGGCTGTCCGCGCCATCACCGGCCTGGGCCTGAAGGAAGCGAAGGACCTGACCGAAGCCGGTGGCGTCGTGAAGGAAGCCGCTTCGAAGGAAGACGCTGCCAAGTTCAAGAAGGACCTGGAAGCTGCCGGCGCCACGGTCGAACTGAAGTAATCGGCGCCTTGCGCGCCGTCAGTTTGGCTTAGCGTCAAGCGAGCCTGGGGACGAAAGTCCCCGGGCTTTGCCCGTTACGGATGGCGGCTCGCCGCCACCTGCGGACCGGAGGATGGTTCGCTGCGAACCAGGTGCCTGCGCCTGGTTGTTGGAGCCGGCCCTTGGACCGGCGAGTTCGAAGAGGGCGGAGCCCTTTCCGAACACACAAGGCACGGACGCTCTGAAGTTTGGGCATCTCGACTGCGGATTCATCGGAGTCCTCAATCGTGATTCCCAATTTCTAGTCTTCAACCATTTTGCCGGTGTGTGCACCACCGGCGCCACTGCGAACCGAGGCGTCACCCCATGACCTACTCGTTTACCGAGAAGAAGCGCATCCGCAAGGATTTCGGCAAGCGCCCGCCCGTGCTGGGCGTGCCCAATCTGCTGACCATCCAGACCGATTCCTACCGTGAGTTCCTGCAGGAGCACGTCGCGCCGAAGAAGCGCGAGGACAAGGGGCTGCACGCCGCGCTGAAGTCGGTGTTCCCGATTGCCAGCTATTCGGGCAACGCCGCCCTCGAGTACGTGGACTATCGCCTGGGCGAGCCGGCGTTCGACGAGCGCGAGTGCCGCAACCGCGGCATGACCTACGGCGCGCCGCTGCGCACCACCGTGCGCCTGGTGATCTACGACAAGGACAGCCCGGCTTCCAAGAAGGCCGTCAAGTACGTGAAGGAGCAGGAGGTCTACATGGGCGAGATCCCGCTCATGACCGACACCGGCACTTTCATCATCAACGGCACCGAGCGCGTCATCGTCTCGCAGCTGCACCGTTCGCCGGGCGTGTTCTTCGATCACGACCGCGGCAAGACGCACAGCTCGGGCAAGCTGCTGTTCTCCGCCCGCGTGATTCCTTACCGCGGCTCCTGGCTGGACTTCGAGTTCGACCCGAAGGACGCGCTGTTCACCCGCATCGACCGTCGCCGCAAACTGCCGGTGACGGTGCTGCTGCGTGCGCTCGGCTACAACAACGAGGAGATGCTGGGCATCTTCTTCGAGCACAACGTGTTCCACCTGGGCAAGAAGGGTGGCACCACGCTGGAGCTGGTCGCCGAGCGCCTGCGCGGCGAAACGCTGACCTTCGACCTGATGATCGGCGACAAGGTGCTGGTGGAGGCGGGCAAGCGCATCACGGCGCGCCACGTGCGCCAGCTCGCGGCCGAGAAAATCACCGCGCTCGAAGTGCCGGACGATTACCTGATCGGCCGCATCGTCGCCATTGACATGGTCGATTCGAAGACCGGCGAGCTGCTGGCTTCGGCAAATGACGAGATCACCGCCGAACAGCTGGAAGCATTCCGCAAGGCCGGTATCGAGACGGTGCCGACGCTGTACGTCAACGACCTGGATCGCGGCGCGTACATCTCGCACACCCTGCGCATCGACAACACCAAGACGCAGCTCGAGGCGCTGGTGGAGATCTACCGCATGATGCGCCCGGGCGAGCCGCCGACCAAGGACGCCGCGCAGAACCTGTTCTTCAACCTCTTCTTCACCTTCGACCGCTACGACCTGTCGGCGGTCGGCCGCATGAAGTTCAACCGCCGCGTGGGCCGCCAGGAGATCCTGGGTCCGGGCGTGCTGTACGACCACAAGTACTTCGCCGAGCGCAAGGAAGAGGCTGCGCAGACGCTGGTGCAGCAGTTGGGCGACCAGTCCGACGTCCTTGACGTGCTCAAGGTGCTGATCGACATCAAGAACGGCCACGGCACGGTCGACGACATCGACCACCTGGGCAACCGCCGTGTGCGTTCGGTCGGCGAGATGGCGGAGAACACCTTCCGCATCGGCCTGGTGCGCGTGGAGCGCGCCGTGCGCGAGCGCCTGTCGCTGGCCGAGTCCGAGGGCCTGACCCCGCAGGAACTGATCAACGCCAAGCCGGTCGCGGCGGCGGTGAAGGAGTTCTTCGGTTCCTCGCAGCTCTCCCAGTTCATGGACCAGAACAACCCGTTGTCGGAAGTCACCCACAAGCGCCGCGTCTCGGCGCTGGGCCCGGGCGGCCTGACCCGCGAGCGCGCCGGCTTCGAAGTGCGCGACGTGCATCCGACACACTACGGCCGCGTCTGCACCATCGAGACCCCGGAAGGCCCGAACATCGGCCTGATCAACTCGCTGGCCGTCTACGCGCGCACCAATGCCTACGGCTTCCTCGAGACGCCGTACCGCAAGGTCGCCAACGGCAAGGTCACCAACACCGTCGATTACCTGTCGGCGATCGAGGAGGGCGACCACGTCATCGCGCAGGCGAACTCGCCGCTGGACAAGAACGGCGGCTTCATCGAGGACTTCGTGTCCTGCCGTTTCCGTGGCGAGTCCGAGCTGCGTCCGGCGGCCGAGGTCGACTACATGGACGTCTCGCCGATGCAGACCGTCTCGGTCGCGGCGGCGCTGGTGCCGTTCCTGGAGCACGACGACGCGAACCGCGCACTGATGGGCGCGAACATGCAGCGTCAGGCCGTGCCGACGCTGCGCTCGCAGACCCCGTTGGTCGGAACCGGCATCGAGCGCGCCGTGGCGCGCGACTCGGGTGTCATCGTGTCCGCCAGGCGCGGCGGCGTGATCGACCAGGTCGACGCCGGCCGTATCGTCGTGCGCGTGAACGAGGAAGAGGTCGGCGACAACGACGCCGGCGTCGACATCTACACGCTGACCAAGTACACCCGCTCCAACCAGAACACCAACCTCAACCAGCGTCCGCTGGTGAACGTCGGTGACATCGTGGCCAAGGGCGATACGCTGGCGGACGGTTCGTCCACCGACCTGGGCGAGCTCGCGCTCGGCCAGAACATGCTGATCGCCTTCATGCCGTGGAACGGCTACAACTTCGAAGACTCGATCCTGCTCTCCGAGCGTGTCGTGCAGGAGGACCGCTACACCTCGATCCACATCGAGGAGCTGTCCTGCATCGCGCGCGATACCAAGCTCGGTGCCGAGGAAATCACCGCCGACATCCCGAACGTTGGCGAACAGGCGCTGGCGCGTCTGGACGAGTCCGGCATTGTCTACATCGGTGCCGAGGTCAAGGCCGGCGATATCATGGTCGGCAAGGTGACGCCGAAGGGCGAGAGCCAGCTGACGCCGGAAGAGAAGCTGCTGCGCGCGATCTTCGGCGAGAAGGCGTCCGACGTGAAGGACAGCTCGCTGCGCGTACCGCCGGGCATGGACGGCACGGTGATCGACGTGCAGGTGTTCACCCGCGATGGCATCGAGAAGGACAAGCGCGCCAAGCAGATCGAGGAAATGGAGATCAAGCGGATCCGCAAGGACTTCGACGATCAGTTCCGCATCCTCGAAGGCGCGATCTACAACCGCATGCGCGCCCAGCTGGTTGGCCAGTCCGCGATGAGCGGTCCCGGCGGCTTGAAGCGCGGTGCGGAAATCACCGATGCGTACCTCGACGGCCTGAAGAAGGACGACTGGTTCAAGATCAACGTCAAGGACGAGAGCGTCACCGAGTTCCTCGAGCGCGCGGCCGACCAGGTCAAGCGTCACAAGGAGGAGTTCGACCGTCGCTTCAAGGAGAAGCAGGGCAAGATCACCCAGGGCGACGATCTCGCCCCGGGCGTGCTCAAGATGGTCAAGGTGTTCCTGGCCGTGAAGCGCCGCATCCAGCCGGGCGACAAGATGGCCGGTCGCCACGGCAACAAGGGCGTGGTGTCCAACGTGGTGCCGGTCGAGGACATGCCGTTCATGGCGAACGGCGAGCCGGTCGACATCGTGCTGAACCCGCTGGGCGTGCCTTCGCGTATGAACATCGGCCAGGTGCTGGAAATGCACCTGGGCTGGGCCGCCAAGGGCCTGGGCCGCAAGATCCAGCGCATGCTCGAGGCGCAGGAGAAGGTGACCAAGATCCGCGAGTTCCTCGACCAGATCTACAACAGCCACGCCGCCGGTGCCGTCCAGCACGTGGACCTGAAGACGCTGTCCGACCAGGAGATCCTGACCCTGGCGAACAACCTGCAGGAAGGCGTGCCGATGGCCACGCCGGTGTTCGACGGCGCCGAGGAAACCGAGATCAAGGCGATGCTGAAGCTGGCGGATCTGCCCACGTCGGGCCAGACCACGCTGTTCGACGGTCGCACCGGCGAGGCGTTCGATCGTCCGGTGACCGTGGGCTACATGCATTACCTGAAGCTCAACCACCTGGTCGACGACAAGATGCACGCGCGCTCCACCGGCCCGTACTCGCTGGTCACCCAGCAGCCGCTGGGCGGCAAGGCGCAGTTTGGCGGCCAGCGCTTCGGCGAAATGGAAGTCTGGGCGCTGGAAGCCTACGGCGCGGCCTACACCCTGCAGGAAATGCTGACGGTGAAGTCCGACGACGTGCAGGGCCGCAACCAGATGTACAAGAACATCGTCGACGGCAACCACGAGATGGCGGCCGGCATGCCGGAGTCCTTCAACGTGCTGGTGAAGGAAATCCGCTCGCTGGGCATCGACATCGACCTGGAAGAGGTGAAGTGATCGAAAGCGGCCCCGGCGCCTGGCGCCGGGCCGCTGACCAAGCCTCAGCTCGCATCACGGACCTCTACCGAATTTGCTCCGACCGGAGACACCCATGAAAGACCTGCTCAACCTTTTCAACCAGCAGCGCACCACGCCCGACTTCGACGCGATCAAGATCGCGCTGGCGTCGCCCGAGCTGATCCGCTCGTGGTCGTACGGCGAGGTGAAGAAGCCCGAGACGATCAACTACCGCACCTTCAAGCCGGAGCGTGACGGCCTGTTCTGCGCCGCCATCTTTGGCCCGGTGAAGGACTACGAGTGCCTGTGCGGCAAGTACAAGCGCATGAAGCATCGCGGCGTGGTCTGCGAGAAGTGCGGCACGGAAGTGACGCTGGCCAAGGTACGCCGCGAGCGCATGGGCCACATCGAGCTGGCCAGCCCCACCGCGCATATCTGGTTCCTGAAGTCGCTGCCTTCGCGCATCGGGCTGATGCTGGACATGACCCTGCGCGACATCGAGCGCATCCTCTACTTCGAGGCCTACGTGGTCATCGATCCGGGCCTGACCGCGCTGGAGAAGGGTCAGCTGCTCAGCGAGGACCAGTACCTCGAAGCGACCGAGGAGCACGGTGACGAGTTCGACGCCCGCATGGGTGCCGAGGCGGTCTACGAGCTGCTGAAGTCGATCGACCTGCAGGGCGAAGTCATCCGCCTGAAGGAAGAGATCGCCTCGACCAACTCCGAGACCAAGCTCAAGCGCCTGACCAAGCGCGTCAAGCTGATCGAGGCCTTCCTCGAGTCGGGCAACAAGCCCGAGTGGATGGTGCTGACCGTGCTGCCGGTGCTGCCGCCGGACCTGCGTCCGCTGGTGCCGCTGGACGGTGGCCGCTTCGCGACCTCCGACCTCAACGACCTGTACCGCCGCGTCATCAACCGCAACAACCGCCTCAAGCGCCTGCTCGAGCTCAATGCGCCCGACATCATCGTGCGCAACGAGAAGCGCATGCTGCAGGAGTCGGTCGATGCGCTGCTGGACAACGGTCGCCGCGGCCGTGCCATCACCGGCACCAACAAGCGCGCCCTGAAGTCGCTCGCCGACATGATCAAGGGCAAGCAGGGCCGGTTCCGCCAGAACCTGCTCGGCAAGCGCGTCGACTACTCCGGCCGCTCCGTGATCGTGGTCGGCCCGACGCTGCGCCTGCACCAGTGCGGCCTGCCCAAGAAGATGGCGCTTGAGCTGTTCAAGCCGTTCATCTTCGCCAAGCTGCAGGCGCGTGGCGAGGCCACCACGATCAAGGCGGCCAAGAAGCTGGTCGAGCGCGAAGAGCCGATGGTGTGGGACATCCTCGAAGAGGTGATCCGCGAGCATCCGGTGCTGCTCAACCGCGCGCCGACGCTGCATCGTCTGGGCATCCAGGCGTTCGAGCCGAAGCTGATCGAAGGCAAGGCGATCCAGCTGCATCCGCTGGTGTGTACCGCGTTCAACGCGGACTTCGATGGCGACCAGATGGCTGTGCACGTGCCGCTCTCGATCGAGGCGCAGCTGGAAGCGCGCGCCCTGATGATGGCGACCAACAACATCCTGTCGCCCGCCAACGGCGAGCCGATCATCGTGCCGACCCAGGACGTGGTGCTGGGCCTGTACTACATGACCCGCGAGCTGGTGAACGCCAAGGGCACCGGCATGGTGTTCTCGGGCATCTCCGAGGTCCGTCGCGCCTATGACAACCGCGCCGTGCAGCTGCACGCCAAGGTCAAGGTGCGCCTGAAGCAGGTCACCATCGCCGACAACGGCGAGCGCACCAGCAAGGTGGCGCTGGTCGACACCACCGTCGGTCGCGCGCTGCTGGCCGAGATCATGCCCGAGGGCCTGCCCTTCGAGTTGGCCAACACCGAGCTGACCAAGAAGAACATCTCGCGCCTGATCAATGCGTGCTATCGCCGCCTGGGCCTGAAGGAGACGGTGATCTTCGCGGACCAGCTGATGTACACCGGCTTCCGCTTCGCCACCCGCGCGGGCATCTCGATCGGCATCGATGACATGATCATCCCCGACGAGAAGAAGCCGATCCTGGAAGAGGCCGAGAAGGAAGTGGTCGAGATCCAGGAGCAGTATCAGTCCGGCCTGGTCACCGCCGGCGAGCGCTACAACAAGGTGGTCGACATCTGGTCGCGCACCAACGAGCTGGTCGCCAAGGCAATGATCGACGGCATCGGTACCGAGAAGGTGACCGACGCCGAGGGCAAGACGGTCAACCAGAAGTCGATGAACTCGCTGTACATCATGGCCGACTCCGGCGCGCGCGGTAGCGTGGCGCAGATCCGCCAGCTGGCCGGCATGCGTGGCCTGATGGCCCGCCCGGACGGCTCGATCATCGAGACCCCGATCAAGGCCAACTTCCGCGAAGGCCTGAACGTGCTGCAGTACTTCAACTCGACCCACGGTGCCCGTAAGGGCCTGGCGGATACCGCGCTGAAGACCGCCAACTCCGGTTACCTGACCCGTCGCCTGGTCGACGTCGCTCAGGACGTGGTGGTGACCTCGCACGATTGCGGTACCGAGGACGGCGTGCTGATGCAGCCGATCGTCGAAGGCGGCGACGTCGTCGAGCCGTTGCGCGAGCGCGTGCTCGGCCGCGTGGTGGTCGAGGACGTCTACGGCCCGGGCAACGACGACGATGCGATCGTCACCCGCGACACGCTGCTGGACGAAGCACTGGTCGAGAAGCTGGACAAGGCCGGCGTGCAGTCGATCAAGGTCCGTTCGCCGATCACCTGCGAGGCCAGCCATGGCGTGTGCGCCCTGTGCTACGGCCGCGACCTGGCCCGTGGCCACCTGGTCAACATGGGCGAGGCCGTGGGCGTGGTTGCCGCGCAGTCGATCGGCGAGCCCGGCACCCAGCTGACCATGCGTACCTTCCACATCGGTGGCGCGGCTTCCCGTGCCGCCGCGGTGGACAACGTCTCGGTCAAGACCACCGGCACGCTGAAGTTCAACAACTTGAAGACTGTGCAGCACGCACAGGGCCACCTGGTAGCCGTGTCGCGTTCGGGCGAGGTGTCGGTGATCGACGCCAACGGCCGCGAGCGCGAGCGCTACAAGGTCCCTTACGGTGCCACCATTTCGGTCAAGGACGGCGCGGCGGTCAAGGCTGGCCAGACGGTGGCCAACTGGGATCCGCACACCCATCCGATCGTGTCGGAAGTGGCCGGTACCGTGCGCTTCATCGACTTCCTCGATGGTGTCACCGTGCAGAGCCAGACCGACGAACTGACCGGCCTGGAGTCGGCGGTGGTGACCGATCCGAAGCGTCGCGGTACTGCCGCGAAGGATCTGCGCCCGATCGTTCGCCTGGAAGATGCCAAGGGCCGCGAGCTCAAGCTGCCGGGCACCGATGTGCCGGCGCAGTACATGCTGCCGGCCGGCGCGATCGTCTCGATCCAGAACGGCGTGGAAGTGGGCGTGGGTGACGTGGTGGCACGTATCCCGCAGGAAACTTCCAAGACCCGCGATATCACCGGTGGTCTGCCGCGCGTGGCCGATCTGTTCGAAGCACGCAAGCCGAAGGAGCCGGCGATCCTGGCCGAGCGTTCCGGCGTGGTCAGCTTCGGCAAGGACACCAAGGGCAAGCAGCGCCTGATCATCAAGGACGCCGACGGCAACGAGCACGAGGAGCTGATTCCCAAGTGGCGCCAGGTCATCGTGTTCGAAGGCGAGCACGTGGAGAAGGGCGAGACCGTCGTCGACGGCGAGCCCAATCCGCATGACATCCTGCGTCTGCTGGGCGTGGAGCCGCTGGCGGCGTACCTGGTCAAGGAGATCCAGGACGTCTATCGCCTGCAGGGTGTGAAGATCAACGACAAGCACATTGAAGCGATCATTCGCCAGATGCTGCGCAAGGTCGAGATCACCGAGCCGGGCGAGAGCCACTATCTGCGCGGCGAGCAGGTCGAGCGCGTGCGGATCAACGAGGAGAACGATCGCGCCGAGGGCAAAGGCGAGCGTCCGGCCGAGTACCAGTCGGTGCTGCTGGGCATCACCAAGGCATCGCTGGCGACCGAGTCGTTCATCTCCGCGGCTTCCTTCCAGGAAACCACCCGCGTGCTGACCGAGGCGGCCGTCCGCGGCACCCGCGATACCTTGCGGGGTCTCAAGGAAAATGTTATTGTCGGCCGTCTGATTCCGGCAGGTACGGGTCTGGCGTACCACGCGCAGCGTCGTCGCCAGGGCGGGTTGACCGCCTCGGAACTGGAAACCCTTTCCGGTTCCTCCTCCGCGATGAGTTTTGCGGAAGCCACTGCCGGTAGCGATGAAGGTGCCGAGTAAGCCTTGAGGGGCTTTGCTCGCTGACATACGAAATGAGGTGCACGGATGCACCTCGTGTTCGGGTCACGGACGACAGGGCGTTTTCTTGCCTGGTGCAAGGCGCCCATGTTAAATTCCCGCTTCTTGGCAGACCGAGTTTCGGTCTGCCTTTATGTTTCTCAGGAAAAGCTTCGCATGACGACAGTCAACCAGCTGGTGCGCAAGAACCGCAGCCCGAAGACCTACAAGAGCGCTTCGCCGGCCCTGCAGAGCAGCCCGCAGCGCCGCGGCGTCTGCACGCGCGTGTACACGACCACCCCGAAGAAGCCGAACTCGGCGTTGCGCAAGGTCGCCAAGGTGCGCCTGACCAACGGTTACGAGGTCATCAGCTACATCGGTGGTGAAGGCCACAACCTGCAGGAGCACTCGGTCGTGCTGATCCGCGGCGGCCGTGTAAAGGACCTCCCGGGCGTGCGCTACCACACGGTGCGCGGCAGCCTCGACTGCGCCGGTGTGACCAAGCGCCGCCAGGCTCGCTCGAAGTACGGCGCCAAGCGCCCGAAGAAGTAACCGTCGGTCATTCCGGCGGCTCTTCATCGAAGAGTGCAGTCACGGATGGCTGCTTTTTGAAGCGGACAGGATGTTCGCAAAGATAATGAGATGCGGCCACGACGGTCGCTTTCGGCGCGGACGGGACGGTCCGCAAGAAAACAACGGACTCCAAACATGTCGCGTAAAGGTTCCCATCCCGCCCGCCTGGTCCTGCCGGACCCCAAGCACGGCAGCCAGCTGATCGCCCGCTTCATCAACATGGTGATGAAGAGCGGCAAGAAGTCGGTCGCCGAAAGCATCGTCTATGGCGCGCTGACCCATCTGGGTGAAAAGAATGCCGAGCCGGTGGCTCTGGTCGAGAAGGCGCTGGGCAATGTCGCTCCGGCGGTCGAAGTGAAGTCCCGCCGTGTCGGTGGCGCCACCTATCAGGTGCCGGTCGAAGTGCGCCCGGGTCGCCGCATGGCGCTGGCGATGCGCTGGGTGATCGATGCCGCCCGCAAGCGTGGCGAAACCTCGATGCCGCGCAAGCTGGCCGCCGAGCTGCTGGAAGCCTCGGAAAACCGCGGCGGCGCCATCAAGAAGCGCGAAGAAACGCACCGCATGGCGGAAGCCAACAAGGCCTTCTCGCACTACCGCTGGTAAGCGGTTTGCCTTGCCGCTGCCCGCGGCGGCAAGGAGTCACTCCGTCGCTCGCGGCGGATTTCTCATAAAAGCTGTGGCCCGGACGGCCGCAACGAATCGAGGGCAGGGTTGCCCTGCAACAGGTAAACATCCATGGCACGCACCACTCCCATCGAGCGCTACCGCAACTTCGGCATCATGGCCCACATCGATGCCGGCAAGACCACAACCACGGAGCGCATCCTGTTCTACACCGGCGTCAGTCACAAGATTGGCGAGGTGCATGACGGTGCGGCCACCATGGACTGGATGGAGCAGGAGCAGGAGCGCGGCATCACCATCACCTCCGCGGCCACCACGGCGTTCTGGAAGGGCATGGATCGCTCGCTGCCCGAGCACCGCTTCAACATCATCGATACCCCCGGGCACGTCGACTTCACCATCGAAGTCGAGCGTTCGCTGCGCGTGCTCGATGGCGCCGTGTTCGTGCTGTGCGCGGTCGGTGGCGTTCAGCCGCAGTCCGAGACGGTGTGGCGCCAGGCCAACAAGTACAAGGTGCCGCGCCTTGCGTTCGTCAACAAGATGGATCGCACCGGTGCCAATTTCTACAAGGTCGTCGACCAGCTGAAGGCGCGCCTGGGTGCCAACCCGGTGCCGATGCAGGTGCCGATCGGCGCCGAGGAAAACTTCGACGGCGTGGTCGACCTGCTCAAGATGAAGGCGATCATCTGGGACATGGAGTCCCAGGGCATGAAGTTCGAGTACCAGGACATCCCGGCCGATCTCGCGGACAAGGCTGCCGAGGCTCGCAGCTATATGGTCGAGTCGGCCGCCGAGGCGTCCGAGGAGCTCATGAACAAGTACCTCGAGGGCGGTGAGCTCTCCGAGGCCGAGATCGTCGAGGGTCTGCGCCAGCGCACTCTGTCCAGCGAGATCATTCCGGTCTACTGCGGCACAGCGTTCAAGAACAAGGGCGTCCAGGCGATGCTCGACGCGGTGGTTAACCTGCTGCCGTCGCCCGCCGATCGTCCGCCGGTCACCGGCGTGGACGACGACGACAAGGATGCGACGCGCACGGCGGATGACAACGCGCCGTTCTCCGCGCTCGCCTTCAAGATCATGACCGACCCGTTTGTCGGTTCGCTGACCTTCTTCCGTGTTTATTCGGGCACGTTGAATGCCGGCGACCAGGTGTACAACCCGGTCAAGTCGAAGAAGGAGCGTATCGGCCGCATCCTGCAGATGCACGCGAACGAGCGTCACGAACTGAAGGAAGTCCGCGCAGGCGACATCGCCGCCGCGGTCGGCCTCAAGGACGTGACGACGGGCGACACGCTGTGCGCACAGGACCACATCATCACGCTGGAGCGCATGACGTTCCCGGAGCCGGTGATCTCGATGGCGGTCGAGCCCAAGACCAAGTCCGACCAGGAGAAGATGGGCATCGCGCTCGGTCGCCTGGCCGCGGAGGATCCGTCCTTCCGCGTGCGCACGGACGAAGAGTCGGGCCAGACCATCATCTCGGGCATGGGCGAGCTCCACCTGGACATCCTGGTGGACCGCATGAAGCGCGAGTTCAATGTCGAGGCCAATGTCGGCAAGCCGCAGGTGGCCTACCGCGAGACGATCCGCGCGTCGGACGTCAAGTCGGACTACAAGCATGCCAAGCAGTCGGGCGGCAAGGGCCAGTACGGTCACGTGGTGATCGAGCTGTCGCCGATGACCGAGGAAGAGCGCAAGAGCCCGGACGTCAAGGACGATTTCCTGTTCGTCAACGAGATCACCGGTGGCGTGATTCCGAAGGAATTCATTCCGTCGGTAGAAAAGGGTCTGCGCGAGACGATCACCAGCGGTCCGCTGGCCGGCTTCCCGGTGGTGGGCGTCAAGACGAAGCTTGTCTTCGGTTCGTACCACGACGTCGACTCGTCCGAAATGGCGTTCAAGCTGGCCGCCTCGATGGCGTTCAAGCAGGGCTTCGCCAAGGCGAACCCGGTCCTGCTCGAGCCCGTGATGAAGGTCGAGGTGGTCACGCCCGAAGAGTACGTCGGCGACGTGATGGGCGACCTGAGCCGTCGTCGTGGCCTCCTGCAGGGTCAGGACGACACGCCCTCGGGCAAGACCATCAACGCGATGGTGCCGCTGGGCGAGATGTTCGGTTATGCGACCACCATCCGCTCGCTGACCCAGGGCCGCGCCACGTTCACGATGGAGTTCGATCACTACGCCGAGGCGCCGAACAACATCGCCGAGCAGGTCATCAAGAAGGCCTGATAAGGCTTTCCTCCTTCAATAACATCGTTCTTTCCTAGAGGTTTGAAGTCATGGCAAAGGGTAAATTCGAGCGCACCAAGCCGCACGTGAACGTCGGCACGATCGGCCACGTGGACCACGGCAAGACGACGCTGACGGCGGCGCTGACCAAGGTTGGTGCCGAGCGCTTCGGTGGTGAATTCAAGGCCTACGACGCGA